>NZ_BJFL01000131.1 GCF_005405885.1 Gandjariella thermophila | reverse complement strand
AGGAGTTCGAAGCGCACGTCCCACAGCCAGGAGGTGTCGAACCCGTCGGCCTCGCGGGCGTTGACCGCGATGACCAGGGGTCGTTGGTGGTCGGCGATGACGGAGAGCATTTCCTGCCAGCCGGCGGGGTTTTTGGCCAGCAGCAGCCGGGCGGCGCGGCCGGCGAGGGTGACGGTGCGGTAGCGGCCGCGGATGTCGGCGAGGGCCTGGACGGCGGGCAGGGCGGTGGTCGGGGGGCAGTCCAGGGCGGCGGCGGTGGCCACGGCGATGGCGGCGTTGCCGCGGTTGGCCGTGCCGGGCAGTTGCAGGGTCAGGGGGAGGCGGGTGCCCTCGGGGGTGGTGATGGCGTCGGCGTCGACCTGCCAGGCGGGGGTGGGGCGGGTCAGGCCGCAGTCGCACCACCACTGTTGGCCGTCGAGGGTGAGCAGGCGGGCGCAGCGGGGGCAGACGGTGGCGTCGGCGCGCCAGGCCACGCCGGCGGCCACCCAGACCACGCGGGTGGCGGCGGTGCCGGCGAGCACGATGTTGGGGTCGTCGGCGTTGGCGATCACGGTGGCCTGGGGGTGGGCGGTGACGGCGGCGGCCAGTCGGGTGGCGACCTTGCGGATTTCCTCGGCGCGGTCGAGTTGGTCGCGGGAGAGGTTGAGCAGGGTGATCACTTCGGGGGTGACCTGGTCGGCCACGGCGTGCAGGTGCAGTTCGTCGACTTCGAGCACGGCGTGGGCGGCGTCCAGGTCGCCGGCGAGGGCGGCGGTGTGTCCGTCGGGCATGTTGGCGCCGGTGTGGTTGGTGGCGACCTTGCCGTGGCGGGCGCGGAGCGCGGCGGTGATCATGTGGGTGGTGGTGGTCTTGCCGTTGGTGCCGGTGACCAGGGCCACCCGCCGGCCGGTGGCCAGCTGGCGCAGCACGCCCGGGTCCACCGCCAGCGCGACCCGGCCCCCGATGATGGCCCCGTCCCCGCGCCCGGCCGCCCGGGACAGCCAGGACGCGGCACGCCCCAACCCCACCGCGGCCGAAGCACGCA
>NZ_BJFL01000130.1 GCF_005405885.1 Gandjariella thermophila | reverse complement strand
TGGACGCCGTCGCCGACGAACTCAACGACCGGCCCCGGCAGACTCTCGGCTGGCTCAAACCCACCGAAGTCCTCAACAAACTGCTGCTAGAAGCTGGTGGTGCACCCACTACTTGACACCGCCGACAGTTTTCCCGCAGTTGATCAACCAGGGTGTCCGAGAAGAACAATCCGTTCGTGATGACCGAGACCCGCCAGCCGTCCAGCTTGCATGCCTCGCTGAGAATTGCGACGATATCCTGGCGCATGAAGGGCTCGCCGCCGGCGAACGCCACGCTGAGCACGCCTTGGCGGTGCAATTCGTGGACGACCTCTAGGATCTCATCAGTCGTCAGTTCCTCTGGCAGCGCTGTTCCTGATGCACTGTGGCAATGCGTGCAGGCGAGATTACACGCATTGGTTAAGTTGAAATCGACATGCACGAGGTCTACCACGCGGCCCCCCGGAGATAGGCTGACATACTTGCGGCGAGCGTTGCCGGGGGTGTGCCCGGCTTGGGCGTCGGGCACACCCCCATGCCCGCTCAGCTGTGACTAGCTACTTTTTATGCAGACCACGGGAAGGTGCTGGACGCTCCCCGAATATCGACTAATGTCGAGCTAGTGTTGTGGGCTTACCGCTTGACGTAAGCGGCTTCGCGCTTGACCGCCTCCTGCACACGAGCCAGGACCTCCGCAGGAAGCGGCGCGGCAGCCCGAGCAGTGGGCTCGTTCCCCGTAAAAAGGGGCGAGGTGCGGTTCCACTGCATGGACTCGACATTGGTGACCTCAAATGCAGGCTGGAATGCCTTCATAATCCACCTCCACTTGTTCGAATTGTCACCAAGCGGGCAAGGTCGAAGTTAGCAGCTCACTAAGCACCCACGGGACCCCGAGTATCAAATGTGATAACAGTCACAATATTGTGAGCGTTATTCAGAGCCCTTACCAGCCAAGTCGGTAGAACTCCAGTGCGGTGACGATTCGGATGACATTCGGAAGCTCGGCGAGGCGCCCTCGAAAGCCGGTGGCAAGTATCTTCCAGTTCTT
>NZ_BJFL01000129.1 GCF_005405885.1 Gandjariella thermophila | reverse complement strand
GCTGCCCGACGTCCTCGATCATCACGGCGTGGATCTGCCCGTCCTCGACGATCGTCAGCGTGTTGTCCCGCACGCTCACCCGGCCGGCGGACGTCGGGATGCTGGCGACCTTGTACTTGTTAATACGACAGCCGGTGCGCCCAGCGATCAGGAGGTGATCGTCCAGCGGTCATGACTTGGTCGGAAGCTCGTCGTCGCCTGCCGGTGTGAGTCCGGTCCGGGTAGCTGCCAGGAGGCCCGGTAGCAGGCTGGCGGCTTGGTCTGGAAACGGGCCGGGTCGAAGCCCAGCGTCGAAAGCCCTGTGGGGGAAGCAACTGAGCGGTCCGTAGCGGAAGCGAAACCTGCCGCGTCGTTAGACATTGAGGGAGAGCCGAACCGGGCGGTTCACGGTGAAGGCCATGGAAGCGGTGAAGATCCTGGAAGGGCAGCCGTGATGGACTCCCCGGCGTAAGAGGGTGCGGAACGTTCAGAAGGTGGCGGCGGGAACTGGGGAGGCCCTCCCCGGCCGAAGCGCTCTGCGAGTGGCGTGGACAGCTCGTCCTATAACCGGTGTGGAGCCGGGAAGTGGATCGGGTGCCGGGAGGGAGTCGGAGGCGGTCGTATTACTGATCGAGCCGGGCGGACAACATAACCACCGGTGAGGGAAGGACCGCTGCTTCGTTCACGTGCGATGTTGGGAAGGAGAGCCCGGTGAGTGCCGAAGAGGCTAGGTCCACCGCGCTGGGGTCCAGGATGGATCCGGTTCGTGCCTTGCAGCATGCGCTGTACCGGTCGGCCAAGGCCGATCCGGGACGACGATTTCACGCGCTACGAGACAAGGTCTATCGCAGGGACGTCTTGTGGCGGGCGTGGGTCGCGGTGCGCCGCAACAACGGTGCCCCGGGCATCGACGGAACCACTCTGGCCGATGAGCGTTATTCAGAGCCCTTACCAGCCAAGTCGGTAGAACTCCAGTGCGGTGACGATTCGGATGACATTCGGAAGCTCGGCGAGGCGCCCTCGAAAGCCGGTGGCAAGTATCTTCCAGTTCTTG
>NZ_BJFL01000128.1 GCF_005405885.1 Gandjariella thermophila | reverse complement strand
ACCCCAGAACGACTCCATCATCGAATTGTCATAGCAGTCCCCAATCGACCCCATCGAACCGAGCAGTCCGGCGTCACGCAGTCGCTTACCGAACGCCCATGAAGTATATTGGGTTCCGTGGTCACTGTGCAGGATTGTTGACCCGGCGGCCGGGTTGCGGCGCAGAATCGCCATGCCGAGGGCGTCGAGGACCAGGTCGGTGGTCTGCTGTTCCCCGATGGACCAGCCGATAATCCGCCGCGACCAGGCATCCATCACGGCAGCGCAGTACACCTTTCCTTCACCCGTGGGGTGTTCGGTGATGTCGGTCAGCCACAGCGTGTTCGGTGCGTCCACGGTGAACTGGCGGTTGACCAGATCGTTCTCGGTCGCCTCCCGGGCCGGGCCCCGCCGGTGTTCGCGCCGGTACACGCCCTGCAAGCCAGCCTGCCGCATCAACCGGGCCACCCGCTTGTGGTTGACGGCCTCACCCAGGCCGAGCACCAACTCGGCGTGCACCCGGGGCCAGCCGTACGTCCCCCGCGATTCCTCGTGAATCTTCGTGATCACCTTGGTCAGTTCCTTGTTCCGCAGCGCACGCGGTGATTCCGGCCGGCCCAACCATTCATAATATCCGGACTTCGACACCTTTAACACCCGGCAGGCCACCGCGACCGGAATACCGTCGTCGGCGAGCTCACGGACCAGCCGGAAGACTACTTTGGGAGGACGTTCTCCCGCGCGAAATAAGCCGCCGCACGCTTGAGGATCTCGTTCTCCAACTCCAGCTGCCGGTTACGGCGGCGCAGCTCGGCCAGCTCCTTCTTCTCCGCGCTGGTCAACCGTGCCGAGTTGCCACCCTCGTCGGCGTCGGCCTGGGCCATCCAATTTCGCAAACATGACTCGCTGATACCCAGGTCCTTGGCGATCTGCGCCACCGGCTTCTCGCCCAGCCGGGCCAACTCGACGGCACGCTGGCGGAACTCGATCGGGTGTGGTGCGGGCATACGGACATCCTTCCCGGTGACCGAAGGTCACCTCACGTCAGGTGTCCGGGCTACGGGGTCAAGCTCA
>NZ_BJFL01000127.1 GCF_005405885.1 Gandjariella thermophila | reverse complement strand
GGCACCCGGTTGCTGGTGCATGACCGGGGCCGGGTGATGGCGGATGTGGCCTGCGCGATCGCCGACGGGGCGCGGGCGATCAGCGATTTCCGGGTGATGGGTGACCAGGCCGAACTGTTCGGGCCGGTGGCGTCGGTGCCGACCGCGTGGCGGACGCTGGAAGAGATCGCCGCTGGAGGCATCCGCACGGCGAAGAAGATTACCGCTGCGGTGAACACTGCCCGCGGTCACGCGTGGGACCAGATCGTGACACGTCACGGCATGCTGCCCGGGGTGCGCATCGCGGACAAGACCCTGGACGGGGTGACGTGCGTCCGCATCGACGCGACGGTCACTGACGCGCATTCGGACAAGGAGCAGGCGGAGGCGAACTTCAAGGGGTTCGGGCATCACCCGCTGCAGGCCTACTGCGACAACACCGGGGGTGAGCCGCTGGCGTGGATGCTGCGCCCTGGTTCTGCCGGCAGCAACACCGCCGACGACCACATCGTCACCGTCGATGCCGCGATCACCGCGCTGCCACAACGGTTTCGGCGGCAGCTGATGGTCACTGTGGATGGTGCCGGCGCCAGCCACGAGCTCATCGCGCATCTGGACAAGCTCGCGTCCCGGCGCGGGTATCAGCTCATCTACTCGGTCGGGTGGGCCCTGACCGAACGGGAGAAGACCGCGATCCGGCTGGTCCCCCAGCAGGCGTGGGTGCAGGCGATCGGGCCACGTGGACAGTTGCGGGAGCGGCGCGCCGACGATGCCTGTGGCAACGCTCGGTGCGCGCACCCGCGCTGCTGGGTCGAGCAGGCCCACGTGGCCGAGCTGACCGGGCTGCTGCGGCAGGGACCAAGCGGCGACCAACTGTCCGCCTGGCCGGAGAAGATGAGGGTGTTCGTGCGCCGCGAACGTCCCCATCCCGGCGCGCAGCTGACCCTGTTCGAAACCCAGGACGGGTGGCGCTACACGCTGTGGGTCACCAACCGTCCCGAGACCACGAAGGGGTGGCTGGGGCAGTCGCAGTACATCGACGCCGCGCACCGGGTGCACGCGCGGGTGGAGGACTGCATC
>NZ_BJFL01000126.1 GCF_005405885.1 Gandjariella thermophila | reverse complement strand
ACCCGCGACGAAGCCCGGCGTGAGATCTTTCGCTGGATCGAAACCTGGTACAACCGGCGGCGGCTGCACTCCGCCCTCGGCTATCTCACGCCCATCGAATGGGAGCATCACCAGCGCACAGACCGCCTGCTACCGTCCACCCAAGCCGCATAAGCCAGGCGTCCGGTCATCGGGGGGGAACTCCCCTCGCGGCGGAGGAACTGTGGGGCTGGCCGGTCGACGTTCTCGACCGCCTGCTCGAACTGCGTCAGCAGGCGTGGAAGGGCGCGATTCCGCTTGAGGAGTGGCGCGAGGGGGACGCCGCTCTACGGGCTGGCCAGCCGGCAGTGGACAAGGACGAGGTGGAGGAGTTCCAACAGGAGCTGATGGTCAACGGCCCCGCTGACCTACCACGTGAGGAGAGCGGCCGGCTGGTCGGCCGCCTGACTGCTCTCGCCAACCGTGCCCCCAGCGACGAGCAACTCTGGGAGGAACTGGCGACCGTGGCCAAAGTGCTCGCCGATCGCAAGCGGAGTAGCAGACTGGCGGCTACGTACCACGCAGCTCGCGAGCGCATCGTGACATGGCTGACCCGGCCAGGTGGCGGCATCGACCCAGTCACTGGGCTGCCCTGGTCGCAGATCGCCCGTTACCGCATTGTCGACGATCCCGATCTCGGCCGCGTGCCGCAGTACGTCGACGCAGCGCGTCAGCTCGCCAAGGCCGATGCCTCCGACGAGGAGCGCGCACGCGCGGAGATGCTTGTCGAGACCACGAGATGGCAGCAGATCGCTGGGCCGATGGCCGAACTCAACCAACGCTATCTGACCTGGTTCCCTCGCCTGATCCTTAGCGATCTTTGGTCGCGGGCTTCTTCACATCTGTGTCAAGTTTGAGGCTGTCGTTGCCAGGTGTGCCCGATCGATGGAGTCCTTGACGTGCCGGTCGAGGGTGCGCAGCGCTTGTCGTAACTGGGGTGGGGCTTGGGGCGGGTCGGCAGCGGTGAGTGGGACCAGCAGCCGGTTGTAGACCTTGGTGTAGAACACCGCGATCCGGATGCCGTCGGCAGTGACGTGGTAGCGG
>NZ_BJFL01000125.1 GCF_005405885.1 Gandjariella thermophila | reverse complement strand
CAAGAACTGGAAGATACTTGCCACCGGCTTTCGAGGGCGCCTCGCCGAGCTTCCGAATGTCATCCGAATCGTCACCGCACTGGAGTTCTACCGACTTGGCTGGTAAGGGCTCTGAATAACGCTCATTGTAGGTGGTGATGGGGCGAATCCGGACGTCGTCTACTACACTGACGATCACTATGAAACGTTTGTTAGGATCTACCCATGACTGAGAGGCGCATGGTCGATCTGCTTGGCTACCAGGCTGGCTTGCATGTGAATGTCGATCCTTCGCTACTTCGGCAGATCGAGGAGCAAGCCAAGCTTGACGGCCTGGACTTTCGCCGGTTCAGTGTCGGACAGGTTGTGGGTGATTCGGATCTGTACAGCCTACTGGAGCAAGTCTTCGAGTTTCCGTCCTCGGTCACGAATTGGCACGCTGCGGCCGACTGGATGTCGGATCTCGAATGGATCGAAAACCCGGTCGGTCATGTGATCGTTATCGATGGTGTCGAGCGGCTGAAACAGGTGAACGAACAAACGTTCTCGCGTTTCATCAAGCTTTTCCCGCGAGCGGTCGAAATATTCCAGCAGGTTGGTTTGCAGTATCACGTCATCTTCCTTAGGGCCGACTCCCCGGAGAGTAGCCTGCTGACACAACTCCGGGAGGAGGCTACTCGGGCCATTCCCAGTGAGGCGACCAGGCGTCACACGGGCAGGCAGTACAAACCGATACCAGTAATCGATCATGCTGCCGCTCGATGACGAACTCTTGCCCGGCGACGCCACGTCGGCATGTTCCGGGGGCCACGGGCACGGGCGTCGACCACGGAAGCCTGTAGGTCGAAATCCTGTCCTTTTCCTGATTGCGTCCGACGAGCGTTATTCAGAGCCCTTACCAGCCAAGTCGGTAGAACTCCAGTGCGGTGACGATTCGGATGACATTCGGAAGCTCGGCGAGGTGCCCTCGAAAGCCGGTGGCAAGTATCTTCCAGTTCTTGACATGGGCGATGCATCGTTCGACGGCAGAGCGCAGTGAGGAGATCACCCTGTTGTTTGCCTTGTCGCCGATAGAGAGCTCGCCAC
>NZ_BJFL01000124.1 GCF_005405885.1 Gandjariella thermophila | reverse complement strand
GGGCACGAAAGGGGCGTGGCTGGGGTCACGTCGGTTGATGGCGATCGACGGGTTCATGCTCGATGTCCCGGACACCGCCGAGAATGAAGCTGAGTTTGGGCGACGGAGCAACGGTCCGAAGAAAAGTGCTTTCCCTCAAGTCTTGGTCGTGGCGTTGGGTGAGTGCGGGTCTCATGCGATCGTGGATGCTGCGCTGGGCGGCTGTCTGCGTGGTGAACAGACTCTGGCTGTGGAGCTGCTGGAGTCGGTGGAATCGGACATGCTGGTGACCGCTGACCGGGGCTTCTACAGCTATGCACTGTGGAAGGAGTTCCGCGACACCGGAGCTGACCTGCTGTGGAGGGTGAACGCCAACGTCAAGTTGCCGGTCTTGGCGTGGCTGCCGGACGGCTCCTACACGTCGATGATCTTCAACGCGAAGGTGCGCGATGGGCGTCGGCGAGGGTTGATCGAGCAGGCTCGTGCGGGTGGCGGTACCGATCCCGAGGAAGGCTGCCTGGTTCGTGTTGTCGAATACCAGGTTCCCGACCGGGAAGGCAACGGCACCAACGAGGTGATCTGTGTGCTGACCTCGATCCTCGATCCTGCCGAAGCTACCGCTGCGGAGTTGGCGACCGCCTACCATGAACGCTGGGAATGTGAAGGACTCATCGACGAGATCAAAACTCATCAACGTGGCCCAGCCAGGGTCCTGCGTTCCCGGTCGCCGGATATGGTGCGCCAGGAAATCTGGGCCTTTCTGCTCGCCCATTATGGTGTTCGGCGTTTGATGTGCAGAGCGGCAGACGAAGCCGACGTCGATCCTGACCGGCTTTCCTTTATGCGTTCCCTCCGGGTTATCCGCCGCCAGATCACTGCGCAGGCGGACTTTTCCCCCTGAGGACCGAACGAAAGCGTTAGCCGAAACACTCGCAGAAATCAACGAACGACGTACCAAGCGCAGACGACATCGCACGTGTCCACGCGTGATCAAGCGAGGAAAACACAATGCCTACCTCATCAAGCGAGCCCACCACCACGGAACCCGCCACACCGGGCCACCAACCATCAAATTGCTCTCTCCGGTCTTAACTTAGCGGTATTG
>NZ_BJFL01000123.1 GCF_005405885.1 Gandjariella thermophila | reverse complement strand
GTCGCTACTGATCTTGAAATCCTGAGGTGACACGGCGTGTTTACGTGCAGTCGCTGCCTGTGATGACTATCCCGGTGGCATGAGATACCCGGACGGTGGCGGTCTGACGCCCACAGCGCGTGCGAAGCGGGAACAGGTCCGCTTCGATGCCGCCGGGATGTTCGCCGCGGGTGTGGTACCGCCGGAGGTGGCCAGACGCTTACGGGTGTCGCGGAAGTCGGCCTATGCCTGGCATCGCGCCTGGAGATCCGGCGGGATCGACGCGCTGGCATCCCACGGACCAGGCGGATCGCCCTGCCGGTTGGATGACCAGCAACTTGCCCGGCTGCAGGCCGAACTGGACGCCGGTCCGGCCGCCCACGGCTTCACCGAGGATCAGCGCTGGACCCTCGCGCGCGTCGCGCAGGTGATCCAGACGCTGTTTTCCGTGTCCTACACGCCGCGCGGAACGTCGTACTTGCTGCACCGGATCGGGTGGAGTCCGCAGGTGCCGGTGCATCGGGCCGCCGAGCGCGACGAGGACGCCATCGCCACCTGGGTACGAAAGACCTGGCCCGAGGCGGAAAGACCGCGCGGGCCCAGGATGCGTGGCTGGTCTTCGAGGACGAGGCCGGCCAGTCGTTGAGGCCGCCCAAGGCGCGCACCTGGTCCCGCCGTGGCCGTACTCCCGTCGTGCCCGTCTCCGGCAAGGGCTCGGGTCGGGTGTCGATCGCCGGGCTGATCGCCACCAAACCCGGCCGACGGACCCGGCTGATCTACCGGACGATCACCCATCACGGGCGTCGCGGGGAGCGCAAAGGCTTCCGCGAAGCCGATTACGCCGCCCTGCTGGATGCCGCGCACCAGCAACTCGGCGGGCCGATCGTGCTCGTATGGGATAACCTCACCGCACACCACGACGCCGTGATGCGTCAGCTCATCGACAATCGTCGTTGGCTGACCGTGTTCCGGTTCCCGACCTACGCGCCGGAGCTGAACCCCGTCGAGGGCGTGTGGGCCCACCTCAAGCACGGGCTGGGCAATCTCGCCGCCTGCAGCGTCGACGAGCTCGCCGCCCTGGTGAAGACCCGTCTCAAGCGGATGCAGTACCGCCCCGGCCTCATCGACGCCTTCATCACCGAGACCGGGCTGCTCCCCGCGACCAAGCCACCGTGACACCCCGGCCTTTCAACCTCAGTAGTG
>NZ_BJFL01000122.1 GCF_005405885.1 Gandjariella thermophila | reverse complement strand
ATGATCTCCTCACTGCGCTCTGCCGTCGAACGATGCATCGCCCATGTCAAGAACTGGAAGATACTTGCCACCGGCTTTCGAGGGCGCCTCGCCGAGCTTCCGAATGTCATCCGAATCGTCACCACACTGGAGTTCTACCGACTTGGCTGGTAAGGGCTCTGAATAACGCTCTGAGATGGAAAATGAGATCCTCAAGCGAGCTGCGGCCTACTTTGCACGGGACAACGTCCTCCCAAAGTAGCGTTCCGGCTGGTCCGTGAGCTCGCCGACGACGGGATACCCGTAGCGGTGGCCTGCCGGGTCCTAGACGTGTCGACCTCCGGCTACTACGAGTGGCTGGGGCGCCCGGAATCACCGCGGGCACTGCGGGATAAGGAACTGACGAAAATGATCCACGAGATTCACGAAGAGTCGCGCGGTACGTATGGGTGGCCGCGGGTGCACGCGGAATTAACACTGGGCCGCGGCGAGTGGGTCAATCACAAGCGGGTCGCGAGACTGATGCGAGCCGCGGGACTGCAGGGCGCCTACCGGCGCCGACGCCGCGGCTGCACGGTCGTCAACCCCGCTGACCAGCCTGCTGCCGACCTGGTGAACCGTTCGTTTGCTGCCGATCGGCCTGATGCCTTGTGGCTGACGGACATCACCGAACATCCCACTCTGGAGGGGAAGGTGTATTGCGCAGCGGTGATGGATGTGTATTCGCGGCGGATCGTCGGCTGGTCGATCGCCGAGCACATGCGCACTGAACTCGTCATCGATGCCCTCGGGATGGCCACACTGCGACGAGCACCCGCGGCGGGAAGGACGATTCTGCATTCAGACCACGGTGCTCAGTACACGGCCTGGGCGTTCGGGAAACGGTTGGAAGCCGCCGGGATCTTGCCGTCCATGGGAACCGTCGGTGATTGTTACGATAACTCGATGATGGAGTCGTTCTGGGGAACGATGCAACTGGAACTACTCGACAGCAAAACATGGAGCGTTATTCAGAGCCCTTACCAGCCAAGTCGGTAGAACTCCAGTGTGGTGACGATTCGGATGACATTCGGAAGCTCGGCGAGGCGCCCTCGAAAGCCGGTGGCAAGTATCTTCCAGTTCTTGACATGGGCGATGCATCGTTCGACGGCAGAGCGCAGTGAGGAGATCACCCTGTTGTTTGCCTTGTCGCCGATAGAGAGCTCGCCAC
>NZ_BJFL01000121.1 GCF_005405885.1 Gandjariella thermophila | reverse complement strand
CTTGCTTTTTATTGCAGGAGACGATCTGCCAAATGCGAGCAACAAGCTCCTCGATCTGGTCGGCAGCAAGTCCTGTAGTAGACTGGTAACGCAACGGCCCCGCCTGTAAGTCGTGTTCTGTGGGAGGAAAACGATCTTACCTGATCGGGGTCGTTGCCCTACTTTGAGGTGATCAAGCCGGCCTGAATAACGCTCGTAGACTCACCGCCCACCGCCGAATTCGTGAACCCCCGGCTTTCACGACCTACGTCACGGTCGTCGGTAACCCTGCCGCCGAACCTTGGCATGAACCGGCGCCACGGACACCTTCACGCCGTCTACCAGCAGGTTTGGGTTCGCATAATGCCTTGTTGGGTGCACCCTCTCTGATCAGCTACGCAAGCCCCCTCACCAGCACCTACGCCGGCAGGAGGCTTTGTCGTGTGTCCGGCGCCGTCCGGCCAGATCCGGTGCCGGCCGGCAGTCTGTGCCCAATACGTGCCCAGGTTTTCAGATGTGGCGGCTGACTCGGACAAGCCCAAGGGCTCCACTCGGGCTTCCCCGTCGCCACCAACGACTGGACCACCTTGAGAGCCTGATCGAAGAGCATCATCTGAGGACCCCGGTTGCGATGCATGCCAACCATCGCGGCCACCCAGCGCCAAGCGGTGGCGCACTGGCAACGGAAAGCAGAGACCATGCAGGCCGACGCGCCCGGAACCTCGCAGCCCGCCTACTGTCCAACGGGTTCGCCGCCACCGACGACCCCCAAGGACTGCAGGAGATCTGTGACCGGTTGGGGGCGGGCACCATCAACGTGTTCGTGCAACGGTGGCTCGCGCGGCTGCCCCTGCCCTTCGGTCAGAAGGATCGCGATGCCGGTTATTGGTGGGAGACCTCGATGCGCCAGATCGAGACCTCCCGCACCATCGTGTTCGACGCACCCCGGCATGCCCGCGGGTTCTTCGAAGCACTGATCGTGGACAACCTCGACCTTGGCCGACCCCACAATGTTGAGAGCGTTATTCAGAGCCCTTACCAGCCAAGTCGGTAGAACTCCAGTGCGGTGACGATTCGGATGACATTCGGAAGCTCGGCGAGGTGCCCTCGAAAGCCGGTGGCAAGTATCTTCCAGTTCTTGACATGGGCGATGCATCGTTCGACGGCAGAGCGCAGTGAGGAGATCACCCTGTTGTTTGCCTTGTCGCCGATAGAGAGCTCGCCAC
>NZ_BJFL01000120.1 GCF_005405885.1 Gandjariella thermophila | reverse complement strand
CAGCGGAAGTATGGATCGATAAACTCTCGATACGGTCGACTGGCTGACTCCGAACAGGTCGCCCACAGCCGCCTGGTTCAGATTCTGCCGGACGTATACCAAGGTGAGTACGACAGCGCGATATAGTCCCACCACCGGAGGCCAGACTTGCTTTTTATTGCAGGAGGCGATCTGCCAAATGCGAGCAACAAGCTCCTCGATCTGGTCGGCAGCAAGTCCTGTAGTAGACTGGTAACGCAACGGCCCCGCCTGTAAGTCGTGTTCTGTGGTAGGAAAACGATCTTATCTGATCGGGGTCGTTGCCCTACTTTGAGGTGATCAAGCCGGCCTGAATAACGCTCACATTCTGCCCTAACTATCACTCGTTCGACCGAAGGGGAATTCATCGAGAGCCATCCAGCCACCCTCTAGATCTTTCATATCGTTGATCCAGATGGCGTCTGCACGGTGTTCCACGAAGAAACGGTCGTCATCATCAAAGTACGGGTCGACATCGCGCCGTGTGTTCACTTTGAGACCGCGGGCTTTGATCATACGCCCGGCTTCAGTTCTATTCCTGGCAACTACGGCCACTCGGGCGACCGTGCACAGCCCGTACGGATTTTGAATGATGAAACTGAACGCAGGCACTCTGGTCACCTCCGCCTCGCCTTGTAGTAGAAGTGGCGCGTGTGAATAATCTTAATGTATGGCGTCTTCGTCACATTTGCCTACCCGGACGTATCCTACGGGGCGCCACCAAAGGGAAATGTCGACTTCTACGACGAAACGCAGTTCTTCACAGAGCGTTATTCAGGCCGGCTTGATCACCTCAAAGTAGGGCAACGACCCCGATCAGGTAAGATCGTTTTCCTACCACAGAACACGACTTACAGGCGGGGCCGTTGCGTTACCAGTCTACTACAGGACTTGCTGCCGACCAGATCGAGGAGCTTGTTGCTCGCATTTGGCAGATCGCCTCCTGCAATAAAAAGCAAGTCTGGCCTCCAGTGGTGGGACTATACCGCGCTGTCGTACTCACCTTGGTATACGTCCGGCAGAATCTGAACCAGGCGGCTGTGGGCGACCTGTTCGGAGTCAGCCAGTCGACCGTATCGAGAGTTTATCGATCCATACTTCCGCTGATCGGGCAGGCGTTGTGCCTGCACGTTCCGAACCTCGAAGAGGCGATCCGCGGCCGACTCGTCCTGGTCGACGGAACCGATGTGCCCACCGGCAAC
>NZ_BJFL01000119.1 GCF_005405885.1 Gandjariella thermophila | reverse complement strand
TGAGCTTGACCCCGTAGCCCGGACACCTGACGTGAGGTGACCTTCGGTCACCGGGAAGGATGTCCATATGCCCGCACCACACCCGATCGAGTTCCGCCAGCGTGCCGTCGAGTTGGCCCGGCTGGGCGAGAAGCCGGTGGCGCAGATCGCCAAGGACCTGGGTATCAGCGAGTCATGTTTGCGGAATTGGATGGCCCAGGCCGACGCCGACGAGGGTGGCAACTCGGCACGGTTGACCAGCGCGGAGAAGAAGGAGCTGGCCGAGCTGCGCCGCCGTAACCGGCAGCTGGAGTTGGAGAACGAGATCCTCAAGCGTGCGGCGGCGTATTTCGCACGGGAGAACGTCCTCCCAAAGTAGTCTTCCGGCTGGTCCGTGAGCTCGCCGAGGACGGTATTCCGGTCGCGGTGGCCTGCCGGGTGTTGAAGGTGTCGAAGTCCGGATATTATGAATGGTTGGGCCGGCCGGAGTCACCGCGTGCGCTGCGGAACAAGGAACTGACCAAGGTGATCACGAAGATTCACGAGGAATCGCGGGGGACGTACGGCTGGCCCCGGGTGCACGCCGAGCTGGTGCTCGGCCTGGGTGAGGCCGTCAACCACAAGCGGGTGGCCCGGTTGATGCGGCAGGCCGGCTTGCAGGGCGTGTACCGGCGCAAACACCGGCGGGGCCCGGCCCGGGAGGCGACCGAGGACGACCTGGTCAACCGCCAGTTCACCGTCGACGCACCGAACACGCTGTGGCTGACCGACATCACCGAACACCCCACGGGTGAAGGAAAGGTGTACTGCGCTGCCGTGATGGACGCCTGGTCGCGGCGGATTATCGGCTGGTCCATCGGGGAACAGCAGACCACCGACCTGGTCCTCGACGCCCTCGGCATGGCGATCCTGCGCCGCAACCCCGCCGCCGGGTCAACAATCCTGCACAGCGACCACGGAACCCAATATACTTCATGGGCGTTCGGTAAGCGACTGCGTGACGCCGGACTGCTCGGTTCGATGGGGTCGATTGGGGACTGCTATGACAATTCGATGATGGAGTCGTTCTGGGGTTCGATGCAGCTGGAGCTGCTCGATCGCCGAGCCTGGAAAACCCGCAACGAGCTTGCCAATGCCATCTTCGAGTGGATAGAATGCTGGTACAATCCGAAACGACGGCATTCCAGCATTGGAATGCTCAGCCCCATCCAGTTTGAGACACGACAGACGTCGCCTCACCACGGCGGCTGACACCACACCCAACGTGTCCGGAGAACGGGGTCAAGCTCA
>NZ_BJFL01000118.1 GCF_005405885.1 Gandjariella thermophila | reverse complement strand
GTCACTGATTTGAACAGGCCCAGGATTGGCGGCCAATTGCGCTGCTCGCCCACGGTGTCCATGTCGACCAACGTGCACAGGTCGGTGATCTGCTCGATGGTAAGGCCGGTGGTATAATACATGTTAGGCGGTCCGTTTTTGTGAGAGCTGAGTGTGGTAACCCAATTCTCTCAACAAACGGGCCGCCGTTTATGTCGACACGCCGGGGACGTGTGATCTCATGCGCTGTGAATAAGCCTCGATCTTACCTGATCGGGGTCGTTGCCCTACTTTGAGGTGATCAAGCCGGCCTGAATAACGCTCATAGTACGAGCTACCATTCTATGCATTGTGGCCGAGGTTTCGGCGACGAATGGCTCCCGGCTATGTTGCTACGGTGTCAGCATGAAGTAGATCTTGCAGATCGTATGTCGAGAACATGGAATAGTTCCCAGTGTTCTTCAGCGCTGCATACGTTCTTTCCATGTAGGCGCGCGCGTCGGCAACGTCTCTTTTAAGGGTTCTGAACCGAAGCATGTAGGGATGGCTCGAAAAAGGCATGTCGTCATCATCTTCGTAACCATGGTCGACAAAGAGTTCAACCGAGGTTCCATCGCGCACCCCCACGTAGGAGTTCTCCAGATGTGCGGGGTCGCCAAGGAGTTGAGTCCCCACGGCGCGACCTACCTCATCCACCACTGATTGGACGGACCGCGCCTGTAGCGGCCGCAGGAAGATCTGGACATAGGTCGCCATCGCGCCTCCTTCCGTAGCGACTATGGGCCGGTAACGGTCCAGCCGTCGTCCCAGATGACGATCTTATCGTACGAGTTCTTGCCGAGTCCCTGGAACCTCTGGATCCCTTGAAGCGCTTCCTCTCTGGTCAGCGGTGTGTTCTCGGCATTTAGGATGATCTCGCGAGCTTGTCCACCGTTGCGTGCTGAGTCGTCCAGAACTCGCATGATCTTGGTGCTGCTGGGCGTCTGTGTCTTGATCGTTTTGAATTCGGTTGGTGTACCGTCGACGAGGGCGTCTGGCGTTCGGACACGCGGTTCCGTCGACGGCTTCAACGCTGTTACGTTATGTCCATCCTTGGCCAACCGCTCGACGATCTTTTGCTCGTCTTGATCGAATCTGGATGCGGACTGGTCGATCGTTCCCGTAGCAAGGTCGTCGCTGATCTTGGTGGCGTCGACGCCTTCCACGTTGGGGTTGGGGGTGCCGCTGATGGCGGCCTGCATGGCGGGTTGGATGCCCTTGGCGATCGCGACCGCCCCGCCGGCCAGGAGC
>NZ_BJFL01000117.1 GCF_005405885.1 Gandjariella thermophila | reverse complement strand
AGGTCGTCGCTGATCTTGGTGGCGTCGACGCCTTCCACGTTGGGGTTGGGGGTGCCGCTGATGGCGGCCTGCATGGCGGGTTGGATGCCCTTGGCGATCGCGACCGCCCCGCCGGCCAGGAGCCCAGTCTCGGCAGCGGCCGCCACCTCGGCGATGGGGGCGACCAGGGCGCCTGCGGCGTCGATGCCGAGGAGTTCGAGCCCTTCGATAACGGCCGCGATGACGGCGTCGAGCGCTCCGTCGGTCAGCACACTGGCGACGGCCAGAACGGCACCGGCGGCGCCGAGCCCGTCGATGACTGCCTTGATCTTGTCCTTGATCGCGTCCTGGGTGTCGTCGTTCCAGACGCGGAAGTCGATGAGACTGTTGCCGATGTCGTCGAGTGCTTGGGGTAACCCGGTGAGGACTGACTGGGGCCCTGCTGCCTGCTGCCAGAACTGCTCAAGCTCGGTGACGTCGGCCGAGCTGTTGTTGCTGACCAGTCCTTGCAGGCGGCCGTGCAGCCGGGCCGCGAGGTCACGGATGGCGCCGGCTGCTCTGCGGCACGCGTCGGCGGCGGTGTCGATGCGGTCGGTGTCCGCCGTGGGAACGTATTTCTCCAGGAAGCCCGGTAGCCACCAGGGCGCGTCGCCGGTCAGGGTCGCGAAGTCGGTGTTGGACGGCCACGGGCGCGGTGCCACGGGAGTCCAGGGCGGTGGGCTGCCAGGCTGGCCGGGGACGCTGTTCTGGTCGGCGGTCCAGTGGTTGAGGGCGGATACGTCGATGCCCTTGCCGATGGCGCCCAGCAGGTCGAAGGCGGTATGGAACCCGTCGTTGACGATGCTGTCCATGGCGGCCGCCCAGCCGCTCTGGTACTGGTGCGCGCCATCGCACGCGCCGGCCGCGCCGTTGGCCGCGTCGAGTGCGTTGAGCAGTCCTGCGCGGATACGTTCGAGGTCGTTCTGCGCGTCAACGAATGCCTGGGCGACGAGGTGAAAGTCCGAGGGCGCGATCTTGACGGGAATGACCGGCCCGCCGTCGGGTCCACGGCCCATGGTTACACCCGCCAGATGCCGATGTTGGTGTGTACCGCGCTGGCGTGGTTGCGATGCGCCGTGACGACGAAGTCCCGAATTCGGCGTAACTGGGTATGTAGGTCACGGGCGGTTGAGCACCATTCGGCAACCGTTGTGTGGAACCCGTCGTGAGCGGAGCCTTCCCAACTGGACTCCAGCTTCCTGACGATCTGTTCTACCCGGTTGAGCATTGCCTCGGTGGCATCGATATGGCTTGTGAGCGAATCGGTGGCATCTTGTAGTGCCGCAAAGTCGACCACTAATCGATCCACGCGGACCCCCGTAGGAAAACTGCCTACCCTGCGTCGCGGGGGAGTGTAGTGGAC
>NZ_BJFL01000116.1 GCF_005405885.1 Gandjariella thermophila | reverse complement strand
GCCCTGCGGCCGCGGCAGCGACTCCACCCCAGACAACGTCACGGCTGGGCACCGTACCGGTCACCACGACCCTCGTCAGCTCACCACGCTGACCAGCACACATGCCTTATCTGAACCGCATTGTCCTGGCAGCCGGTCCTCAGCGGAAAACCGGTTGGAACCGCCGGACGTGTCACTGAAGAATCGACCGCATGGAGTTCGTTCCCTGCGAGCGGGTTCGGGACTCGTTTCTCCGCGCCCTGGCTGACTATCACGCCGAAGGCCGTTACCGGGACCTCGATCCCGTGCAACTAGCCAACGAGTTCCCCGCCTATCTCCGCGCAGTGGCGGCAAAAGCCGATCCCGACGCACCTCGCCCGCCCGGGCGGGTACCGGAGACTCTGCTGTGGTACGTCAACGGTTCGAACTACCTCGGCCGGATCTCCATCCGCCACCGGCTCACGTCGCAGCTGCGGAAGATCGGCGGCCACATTGGCTACGACGTGGCCCCAGCGGAGCGCCGCCGCGGCCACGCAAGGCGGATGCTGGCGCTGGCGCTGCCGTTCGCGCATCGGTTGGGTATCGATCCCGCGCTCGTCACCTGCAATGTCGAGAACATGGCATCACGCAAGGTCATCGAGCGCAACGGCGGTGTCCTCGCCGAGCAGTCCGTCGGCGTTTTGCGGTTCTGGGTGCCCACCGCCCCGGCCAGCACGCGATCGAGGCCAGGACATGGCATCACCCTCGATGATCATGCGGCGAAGGCTCGTGGTCCGCGGTGAGTGTGGACGCGTCCCGATTGAACCAGACCAGGCGGGCGCGAATGTGGCTGCCGAAGCCGAACAGGCGCAGCGCGGTCTCCGGCTTACGGAGGCTCATCCGTAGCCTGCGGTCGACCGAGACGACCTCGGCGTGGTCGGCGAAGGCCATCCCCCAAGCGGCGATCTCGGCGTCCACACGCTCGCCATATTCCTGCACGATGGCGAACAGCCGAGGCGCCTCGTCCGCGACCATGCTTTCCAGGATCGCCGCGAACTGCGGCTCGCCACACAGCGGCGGGATGCCGCTGGGGTCGGGCACGAACGCGTCCAGCGGGTGCCGCTGTCGGCCGCGCTCGGCGAGGGTGCATTCGAGCTGTGTTGGGCTCGGTGCTGGTGCCATGATTGCCTTCCTCGTTAGCTGTGCACGGTTGTGTTGCCGGGCATAGGGGACGTGGTCATCGCGTGCCGTCCGCGTCGTCTGGGGGCCAATCGGATGGGCTGGCCGTTACCGGAAGCACGTAGGGCCGGCACCGGGATCCTGCGGGGGTGTCGCTACTGATCTTGAAATCCTGAGGTGACACGGCGTGTTTACGTGCAGTCGCTGCCTGTGATGACTATCCCGGTGGCATGAGATACCCGGACGGTGGCGGTCTGACGCCCACAGCGCGTGC
>NZ_BJFL01000115.1 GCF_005405885.1 Gandjariella thermophila | reverse complement strand
GCCCTACTCGATCGAAGCCCAAGACGACCGCCTGAAGTCCTACGTGGATTCCCAGCCGGGGTGGCGGATCGTGATGCGGTTCTCCGACGACGCCTCCGGGGCCACCACCGACCGCGAGGACCTGCAACGCGCACTCGCCGCCGCCCGCGCCGGGCTGATCGACGTGCTGCTCGTCTACCGGGTGGACCGGTTCTCCCGCAACCTGCGCGACACGGTCACCATGCTCGACGAACTCGACTCCTGCGGGGTGGTGTTCCGCTCGGCCACCGAGCCGTTCGACACCTCCACCCCGATGGGCCGGATGCTGGTGCAGATGCTGGGCATGTTCGCCCAGTTCGAACGCGACACCATCATCGACCGCGTCATCGCCGGCATGGAACGCAAAGCCGCCAAGGGCCTGTGGAAAGGCGGCCGGCGCCCCTCCGGCTACACCGTCAACCCCGGCCACCGGCTCATCCCGCACCCGGCGGAGTCGCCGATCGTGCGGTTGATCTTCCGGCTCTACACCTACGACCGGCTCGGCTCCAAGGTCGTCGCCCGCGTGCTCAACGACCGCGGCCACCGCACCACCACCGGCGGCACCTGGTCCCCCTACCAAGTCCTCCGCGTCCTAGCCAACCGGGTCTACCTCGGCGAACTGTCCTTCCGGGAGATCACCGTGCCCGACTGCCACACCCCGCTGATCGACACCGAAACCTTCGACAAGGCCCAGCGCATCCTCGCCGAACGCGGCGAGGACCACGCCCACCGCGCCGCCAACGGCTCGCACTACCAGCTCACCGGGCTGATGCGCTGCCCCAAGTGCGGCAAGGCCATGATCGGCACCCGCGCGCACGGCAAGAACAAGGTCTACCGCTACTACACCTGCTTCAACCGCTCCCGCTACGACAGCACCAAATGCGACGGCCACCGGCTCAACGCCGACGCCGTCGAGACCGCCGTGCTCGGCGCGCTCACGCGGTTCTACCGCGACCACCACGCCCTCATCGCCGACGCCGTGACCGAAGCCCAACGCCAACACCGCACCGGACACGCCACCCAACAAGCCGAACTCGCCTCCGTCGAAGCCAAGATCGCCGAGACCAACGGCAAGATCGACCGCTACCTCACCGCGTTCGAAAACGGCAAGCTCGATGACGAACTGGTCGGGCAACGCCTCAGCGAGCTACGGGCCACCAGCAAGCAACTCACCGCCCGCCGCGAGGAACTGGCCGCCGCGCTGGACGCTGAACCGACCATGCCTGACACCGCCACCCTGGCGCAGGTCGCCGACCACGTCACCCAGGTCATCAACGCCGGCAGCGACAAGATCCGCAAAGCCCTGATCGAAACCCCCATCGCCAGAGTCATCATCACAGGGCCCGACCGCGTCGTCCCCGCCTACCGCATCCCCCAACCCCGCACCAACCCGGACAC
>NZ_BJFL01000114.1 GCF_005405885.1 Gandjariella thermophila | reverse complement strand
GTTGCCGGTGGGCACATCGGTTCCGTCGACCAGGACGAGTCGGCCGCGGATCGCCTCTTCGAGGTTCGGAACGTGCAGGCACAACGCCTGCCCGATCAGCGGAAGTATGGATCGATAAACTCTTGATACGGTCGACTGGCTGACTCCGAACAGGTCGCCCACAGCCGCCTGGTTCAGATTCTGCCGGACGTATACCAAGGTGAGTACGACAGCGCGATACAGTCCCACCACCGGAGGCCAGACTTGCTTTTTATTACAGGAGACGATCTGCCAAATGCGAGCAACAAGCTCCTCGATCTGGTCGGCAGCAAGTCCTGTAGTAGACTGGTAACGCAACGGCCCCGCCTGTAAGTCGTGTTCTGTGGTAGGAAAACGATCTTACCTGATCGGGGTCGTTGCCCTACTTTGAGGTGATCAAGCCGGCCTGAATAACGCTCGGTGAGACTCTCCAGTTTTTCTCATATTCAACGAGCGTCTTCGCCGACGAGCGCGGAACGCTCGTACCGCAGGTGTTCGGGTACCCGCGCATCGAGGGTGCGCACGACGTCTCCAATACGGCCGAAAAGCGTGGGATCGGCCGGCACGACGCAGCCGCCGCGGCCGAAGACGACACGGCAGCGGGACCCCTACTTGCCGCAAAATCTATGATCGACCGTAATCGCCCCGCAACTCTTCGATAACGTCCTTTTTCTTCGGCGTTTCCTCGCTTAGCACAATCAGTTGCTCTCCCGAACCATACTCTCGCCATAGAGACGGCGCCAAGATAACCGCCTCCGGGTACTTTCGCCGCGCCAGACGATGAGAAATGTCGGCGCTGACTACGCGAGTCAACACGCTGTCGTCAAGCGGCACATCCCATGACCAACCTGCGCATTCGTCGACCGCAATGATGGTGCCAGATCGAGAAAGAGAGACAACCTCATCAGGTTCAAGCCATCCGGTGACTTCGCGCCACGATCTGCCGTCGGGACCAATCAGCACCTTGCCACCTTCGCGATATTTCGGTTCCATCACCCCACCCCTTTCCATATATCCGGAGCGTTATTCAGGCCGGCTTGATCACCTCAAAGTAGGGCAACGACCCCGATCAGGTAAGATCGTTTTCCTACCACAGAACACGACTTACAGGCGGGGCCGTTGCGTTACCAGTCTACTACAGGACTTGCTGCCGACCAGATCGAGGAGCTTGTTGCTCGCATTTGGCAGATCGTCTCCTGTAATAAAAAGCAAGTCTGGCCTCCGGTGGTGGGACTGTATCGCGCTGTCGTACTCACCTTGGTATACGTCCGGCAGAATCTGAACCAGGCGGCTGTGGGCGACCTGTTCGGAGTCAGCCAGTCGACCGTATCAAGAGTTTATCGATCCATACTTCCGCTGATCGGGCAGGCGTTGTGCCTGCACGTTCCGAACCTCGAAGAGGCGATCCGCGGCCGACTCGTCCTGGTCGACGGAACCGATGTGCCCACCGGCAAC
>NZ_BJFL01000113.1 GCF_005405885.1 Gandjariella thermophila | reverse complement strand
TCCTTACCTTCTTCCTGTGTCGCTCGGGGCCGGTCGTAGGGTTCCGACGACCCAGGGGTGCCGGGTATGGCTTCCATGCCTCCGCCAGCGATGGCCCAGGGGGATTGGCCGCCCGGCATCCCACGACGACCCGACCGCTGATTGGGATGCGCGAACCGATCGCTGTGTAAGGAAACGACGGCGCGGTCGTCCGCTGGGATGATGAACCCGACGAACAGGAAGGTGACGCGCGTGCCCGGAGTGTGGGCAGGCATCGATGCCGGCAAGGCCCACCACCACTGCGTGGTGATCGACGCTGATGGCAAGCGGCTGCTGTCGCGGCGGGTGGCCAACGACGAGACCGCGCTGTTGGAGCTGATCGGCGACGTGACCGCGCTGGCCGGCGCGCGGGACGGTGAGCTGACCTGGGCGGTCGACCTCAACTCCGGCGGGGCCGCGCTGCTGATCGCCTTGCTGGTCAATCACGATCAGCGGTTGCTCTACATTCCCGGACGCACCGTGCACCACGCGGCAGGGATGTACCGCGGGGACGGCAAAACCGACGCCAAGGACGCTGCCGTGATCGCCGACCAGGCCCGGATGCGCCGCGACCTGCATGTCGTGCACACCGGTGACCCGATCAGCGTCGAGCTGCGGATCCTGACCGGACGCCGCGCGGATCTGGTCGCCGACCGCACCCGCACCATCAACCGGCTGCGGGCGCAGTTGCTGGAGTACTTCCCGGCACTGGAACGCGCCTTCGACTACAGCACCTCCAAAGCCGCTCTGGTCCTGCTCACCGGCTACCAGACCCCCGCAGCGCTGCGTCGCACCGGCGCCAACCGGCTGGAAACGTGGCTGCGCCACCGCAAGGTCCGCAACGCCACCGCCGTCGCCCAGGCCGCGCTGCAAGCGGCCAACGCGCAACACACCACCGTCACCGGGCAGGATCTGGCCGCCGCAATGGTCGCGCGGCTGGCGAAGGGGGTGATGGCTCTCGACGAGGAGATCACCGAGATCGACGCCTTGATCGAGAGCCGGTTTCGCCAGCACAAACACGCCCCCGTGATCCTCAGCCTGCCCGGCTTCGGTGTCCTGCTCGCCGCCGAGTTCCTCGCCACCACCGGCGGCGACATGACCGCCTTCGGCAGCCCCAACCGGCTGGCCGGAGTCGCCGGCCTGGCCCCCGTGCCCCGTGACTCCGGCCGGGTCAGCGGCAACCTGCACCGACCCCGCCGCTACAGCAGACGCCTGCTGCGCGTGTGCTACCTCTCCGCACTGATCAGCATCCGCTGCTGCCCCGCCTCGCGGGCCTACTACGACCGCAAACGAGCCGAGGGCAAACGACACACCCAAGCCGTCCTCGCCCTGGCACGCCGCCGCCTGAACGTCCTGTGGGCCATGCTGCGCGACGGCGCCCTCTACCAGTCCGTTCCCCCTACCGCGGCAGCCTGAGCCACTCACGGTGCCTCATCCCCATGACTTGACAACTTCATTGGGAATCCCCCT
>NZ_BJFL01000112.1 GCF_005405885.1 Gandjariella thermophila | reverse complement strand
AAGAACTGGAAGATACTTGCCACCGGCTTTCGAGGGCGCCTCGCCGAGCTTCCGAATGTCATCCGAATCGTCACCGCACTGGAGTTCTACCGACTTGGCTGGTAAGGGCTCTGAATAACGCTCCCTTGCCTGGGGCAATGCATGACCGAAAATCGTTTACTGAGTGCGGCTGGGAAGATCTTCTGGCCGATGTCCCAGTCATCGCCGACCCTGCCTACCAGGGAACTCACGCAATCACGCCTCGCAAGAAACCCAAGGGTGGCGAGCTCTCTATCGGCGACAAGGCAAACAACAGGGTGATCTCCTCACTGCGCTCTGCCGTCGAACGATGCATCGCCCATGTCAAGAACTGGAAGATACTTGCCACCGGCTTTCGAGGGCGCCTCGCCGAGCTTCCGAATGTCATCCGAATCGTCACCGCACTGGAGTTCTACCGACTTGGCTGGTAAGGGCTCTGAATAACGCTCTAAGCTTGTGGGGTCGTTGAAGTCGATGGAGTCCTGGCGTGATGATTGGCGGGTTCCATCGACGTCGGCTATTACGCAGGCTCGGCAGCGGTTGGGGTGGGAGCCGTTGCGTGTGTTGTTCGAACGTGTGGCGGTTCCGGTCGCGGGGCGGGGCACGAAAGGGGCGTGGCTGGGGTCACGTCGGTTGATGGCGATCGACGGGTTCATGCTCGATGTCCCGGACACCGCCGAGAATGAAGCTGAGTTTGGGCGACGGAGCAACGGTCCGAAGAATAGTGCTTTCCCTCACCCTGACTTTTCACGGCGGTCGGTGAGTGGGTGGGGAGGTTGTGTTTTGTTGTGGTGTGGCTGGTTTTTGTGGCCTGGGCGTGGTGGTTGCCCGGCTGTCGGGCCGGGTAGCCGGGGGTTCCACAGGCCCCGGGGTCCTTTCTTTGGTCGCGGGGACGGGTTCGTGCTGGTTAGGGCGCTTGCGGCAGGGAGGTGATGCGCTGCCATGCGTTCACGATCTGGTTGGCCCAGGGCCAGGTGCGGGGAACTTTGAGTCGTCGTCGCCGGCCGCCGCGGACGAGCCGGGCCGCGGCGTGCAGGATCCGGTAGCGCAGTGTTTTGGGCTCGGCTGTGGCCAGGTGGCCGTCCAGGGCGAGGAGCTTGAGCCAGGCGAGCAGGATGGCGGCGGTCATGGATGCGGTCAGCCAGGCGGTGTTGATCGCGAAGTCGTGCGAGGGGAACCGGCCCAGGCCGGTGTCCTTGCCGGTGCGGATGCAGTCCTCCACCCGCGCGTGCACCCGGTGCGCGGCGTCGATGTACTGCGACTGCCCCAGCCACCCCTTCGTGGTCTCGGGACGGTTGGTGACCCACAGCGTGTAGCGCCACCCGTCCTGTGGAGTTCCCCCCGATGACCGGACGCCTGGCTTATGCGGCTTGGGTGGACGGTAGCAGGCGGTCTGTGCGCTGGTGATGCTCCCATTCGATGGGCGTGAGATAGCCGAGGGCGGAGTGCAGCCGCCGCCGGTTGTACCAGGTTTCGATCCAGCGAAAGATCTCACGCCGGGCTTCGTCGCGGGT
>NZ_BJFL01000111.1 GCF_005405885.1 Gandjariella thermophila | reverse complement strand
CCACGGCATCACGCTTGAACTCGTCGGTGAACCTCCGACGAGCCCGCTTCACCGTCGGTCGCTCTCCCACAGCGAACACTCTCTCCTGTCATCTGAGGTGTCCGGTCAACGGGGGGAGGTCCCGATCGCGCACCCCACTGTTGATGCGGAAGGGCGGAGGACCCCGGCCCTGCGGTTTGGCGATCCTCGGGTCATGGCCCTGGTCGGCGCCTTGTGTTCCACGCTGCTCGCCGCGACCGGCTTCACCAACAAGCACCTTCGCGTGCTGATCGCCGGGCTGCTCGGCAGCGACTACCGCCCCAACCAGATGACCTACGACCTGCGGCGGCTACGGCTGGCCGGACTCATCCGGCGCCTCCCGCACAGCAACCGCTACCACGTCACTGCCGACGGCATCCGGATCGCGGTGTTCTACACCAAGGTCTACAACCGGCTGCTGGTCCCACTCACCGCTGCCGACCCGCCCCAAGCCCCACCCCAGTTACGACAAGCGCTGCGCACCCTCGACCGGCACGTCAAGGACTCCATCGATCGGGCACACCTGGCAACGACAGCCTCAAACTTGACACAGATGTGAAGAAGCCCGCGACCAAAGATCGCTAGGAGAAGGTGTGGGTGGCCCGATGGTAGGGCTGGGTCAATACGGCCAGACGTTCCGGTGGCCATATGTCGTCGTCTTCGCTGACAGTCAACTCGCCGCCGCGGCGTAGCAGCCAGATCTCTTCGAAATCCCAGTGTAGCACCAGATCGCCTGGAACGCGGACTAGTAGGCGGTCCACGATTCTGACCATGTCGTCCTCTTGTTGGGACGTCTTCTCTTGGTTGTTGCGACGGAAGGCCACGGATACCGTTGGAGTGAAGCCGAGATCGGTGATTATCACGTTCCAGGGCTGAGGCTGGATTCCTGTAACTTTGATCCAAGTCCAGAGCTTGGTGACCGCTCCCTCCTTGAGTATTTTTTCAACAGTGACAGATTCGTCGAACAGCCCGATAGTCTGAGCAGAATCGTATAGCTCTAGAGCCACCTGTTCTGCGGTGAACGGCGTTGCCATATCCAGATAGTAAACGATTGCCAACTAAGTGCTCCATTGCCTAGGTGATTAGAGTTTACGGGTAGATATGGAGTATGTTACCTTGCTTGTCGATCGATATCACCTCCTTGAGTCCTGGAATCGGCCAGTCGTGTAGTTGGGCGCGTATGGCTCCCACGTCGGCGGGCGTATCGGACAGGTTGAGGACGATACGGTCAGCCTGTCGAGCGGCGACCTTCCTGCCGATCCGGCTTGCAATGTTCCTTATGTTGTCCGTAGTAGGCGCGAGACAGTCGAAGATCTGACCGTTGATACGGTAGTCGGGATTCTTGTCTCCAGGAACGGTCGGGCGCTGCTCGACGTCGTAGCCAGCTCTGGCGCAATACCGCTAAGTTAAGACCGGAGAGAGCAATTTGATGGTTGGTGGCCCGGTGTGGCGGGTTCCGTGGTGGTGGGCTCGCTTGATGAGGTAGGCATTGTGTTTTCCTCGCTTGATCACGCGT
>NZ_BJFL01000110.1 GCF_005405885.1 Gandjariella thermophila | reverse complement strand
CAATGCCGTTAAGTTTGGGTGTTTGGGCAGGCCAGTAGGGGGGTGGCCGGGCCGGTATGGCGGATGTTCTGGTCGGTGGGGCGTTTGACCCGGTAGGAGTTGTGCCGGGCGCGTTTGACGGCGCGGGGGCAGGTGCGGTGGCGGCGTGGCGGGTTGGGCTGGGATCGGATTTCGGTGATCGCGTCCGGGAGAGCGTCGTTCAGGCGCTCAGGGGGTAATGGCCGCCTGGTCGGTGACCTGGCGGCGGATGACGCGAAGCCCCTTGATGAACGACATGCGGTCGGGGTCGTAGCCGGCGGGGTCGGCGGCGTCCAGCAGCAGGCCGCGGATGGCGTAGTGGGCCAGCAGCAGTCCCCACATCTGTTGTTCGACCAGCTCAGGAGTCTGGGAACGCAGGACCTCACCGCGACCGCGCAGGTCGGTCTTGATCTCGTCCAGGGCGGATTCCTCCTCCCAGCGCTGGTGGTACGCCTCGGCCAGCTCCAGCGCCGGGAGCTGGTGCGGGTCGAGCACGGTGGTGATCACGACGATGAGCTCACCGCCGGGGTTGCGGTCCGGGACGGTGTACTCGACCACGCGGACCAGCCGGGCCAGGTCAGCCGGGATGTCCTGGCCGGTGCGGGCCTGTGCGGCCAGCCGGGCACGCCGCTGGGCGCTCAGCCCGGACCGGTAGATCAGGGCCAGATAGGAGCCGTCGGGCAGCCACCGCACGTGCCCCACCGACACCGAGGCGCCGATCCGCCAGGCCAGGTCGGCGCCGGTAGCGGCGAACCGGCCGAACAACTCGTAGGAGTACAGGCCGGCATCGGCCAGCACCAGCATCCCGGGGCCGACGCAGCCGGTCAGGCCGGCGACCAGGGTGCGTTCCCCGGTACGCACCGAGCCCAGCACCGCGCCGACGATGGCGTGGCTGCCGCACTCGGCCAACGCCGCGACGTGCAGTTTCGGGTAGGCCGACGCCTTCGGTCCCGAACCGGTCTTGCCGAACCTCTCGACATTGTCCGGAGTGTCGGCCACGTCGAAGCTGGTCGCGTCGATCGCCATCACCCGGCGCCCGGCCAGCCAGGCGCCCTTGGTGGCGGAGGTGGCCAGCGGCACACACGCCCGCTCGAACAACGCCTTGACCGGCTGGGGTCCCAACCGCTGGCGGGCCTGGGTGATCGCCGACTTGGTGGGCACCTGCCAGCCATCGGCCCAGGAACCGAGCTTGCGCAGGTTGCCGACCAGCCGGCGCATCACCTCGTCGTAGGACTCGGCAAAGAACAATCCCATCGCGATCACATAGCGGATCATCACGTGGGCGGGCAGCCGCCGGCTGCGTTTCTCCCGCCGCCCGGTGCGGTTGAGGACCTCTTCGATCAGGTCACGGTCGAACCGGGCGGACAACACCCCCAGGCCAATATGGTCAGTCAACCGGCCCTGCGGCCGCGGCAGCGACTCCACCCCAGACAACGTCACGGCTGGGCACCGTACCGGTCACCACGACCCTCGTCAGCTCACCACGCTGACCAGCACACATGCCTTATCTGAACCGCATTG
>NZ_BJFL01000109.1 GCF_005405885.1 Gandjariella thermophila | reverse complement strand
GTCACTGATTTGAACAGGCCCAGGATTGGCGGCCAATTGCGCTGCTCGCCCACGGTGTCCATGTCGACCAACGTGCACAGGTCGGTGATCTGCTCGATGGTAAGGCCGGTGGTATAATACATGCTAGGCGGTCCGTTTTTGTGAGAGCTGAGTGTGGTAACCCAATTCTCTCAACAAACGGGCCGCCGTTTATGTCGACACGCCGGGGACGTGCGATCTCATGCGCTGTGAATAAGCCTCCTACATCTACTACGAGGGCGCGGTCCGGCTGTATCTGATCCCGGGCCTCGGCGCACACCGGCTCGACCGCCTAGAGCCGGAGCATGTTGAACGGCTCTACGCGAAGTTGCGGCGGGAAGGGCGTAGCGCCTCGATCGTCCAACAGGTTCACCGCACCCTGCGGACTGCCCTGAACGAGGCCCTGCGCCGGGAACGGATCACCAGGAACCCGTGCTAGTGGTCAAGTCACCGCCGGTCGTGGAAACGGAGGTCGAACCGTTCACGGTGGCGGAGGCGCAGCGCATCCTGAACGCCGCCGCTGGCCGCCGGAACGGCGTCCGGTTCGCCCTGGCGCTGTCGCTCGGCCTGCGCCGGGGTGAAGCACTCGGCCTGAAGTGGGCAGACCTCGACACCCGCACCGGGACGTTGAAGATCCGCCGAGCATTGCAGCGGCACACCTGGCGGCACGGCTGCGACGATCCCGCTGCGTGCGCGAAGCCGCACCACAAGACCGAGCCATGCAAGGAGGGATGCAAGCGGCACCAGCGCAAGTGTCCACCGCCGTGCCCACCGGGCTGCACGGGCCATGCGCGGGCCTGCCCTCAGCGGCACGGCGGAGGGCTGGTGATCGCACAGGTGAAGTCCCGTGCCGGTAAGCGCTCGGTTCATGTTCCGGTCCCGCTGCTGGAAGCGCTGAAGGCGCACAAGGGCAACCAGGACAAGGAGAAGAAGGCCGCCGGCAACCTGTGGCAGGACAACGGGTGGATCTTCGCCCAGCCCAACGGCAGGGCGCTTGATCCCCGCGCCGATCACGACGAGTGGAAGGCACTGCTAGCCGAGGCCGGCGTTCGAGACGCGCGCCTGCACGATGCCCGGCACACGGCCGCGACGGTGCTGCTGGTGCTCAACGTGCCCCACCGGGCGATCATGGACGTGATGGGCTGGTCCTCCACGTCCATGCTCACCCGCTACGTCCACGTGCCCAACGAGATCCGCGCGGGGATCGCCAACCAGGTCGGCGGTCTGCTATGGAAGCTCCCAGAGGCCGGGATCGGGAGCACGGCCGACGATGAGTCGGACGGCAACGACGGGACCGCCGGGGCGCTGGTTCCGGCGTAATAGGACGCAACTGAGACCACAACTGAGACCACCCGGGCCGCAACAAAGGTCAAGGCCTCACCCGGTGTCTGTCGGGTGAGGCCCTGATGGCATGAAGGGGCGGGGCCTCCGTCCCTCGTGGTCCCGAGCGGACACTCGGGTTCTCACGTCAACGCACGACGAAGGAGGCCCCTTGTGTCCGAGTATGACGCGACGCAGGTCGTGGG
>NZ_BJFL01000108.1 GCF_005405885.1 Gandjariella thermophila | reverse complement strand
TTCTTCGACCTCGCCGACGCGATCATCACAGTCCGTAGCCTCATCCGACGGGCCTGGACCACTCACCGCTGGGACACAAGACCCGCTCGACGCCCGTAACACTCACCAATCTGCGCGGCCTCTTGGAGGCTTCGGCGGTCAACCATTGGCAGGCGGACGCCGAGTCGACTCCCGGCCATGCCGGGCCGCCGGCGTGGACTCCCGTGGTCACGAACGACGCGATCAGCGCACCGGACGTGCCCACGCTGATTGGGCCTGGCGAATCCTGGATGCCGGCCGTGCTCCAGCGGTAATGGCCCAGTGGTGATCGGGACAAGCTCCACACGCTCAGCCGCGCCTTCGACTCCGCGAAACAGTCGCTGGAGGAGATGGCCACCGACCTGCACAACCACCTCAAGACGCTGGCTGCCAACAACTCTTCCGAAGACTTGGACGCGCTGGAGGAGTTCTGGACCAGGGTCGGCGGGACAGCCGATTCGGCAATCCTCTCCGCTCTCCCACGAACTCTCGACATCATCAGCAGGGCGCTCGCCGACTACAGCGACAAGATCCAGCAGACACACGACCGGATGATCGACGCGATCAAGGATGTCGCCTTGGAGGTGCTCGGCGCGGCCGCACTGGTCACTATTGGGGAACTGCTCACCGGCGGATTGGTCACACTGTTCACCGGTGCCGGAGGTGAACTCGTCGCCAGCCGTGCCACCGCCCGCATCGCAGCAATCGCCAGTGAGTTACTTACGGCCCTCGGCGGCTCCATCGCCATCGCCAGCGTCGCCGAAGCCGCCGCCGGCCTCACCATGGCCATCAGCAGCACCCCCGATCCCAACGTCGAAGCCACCGAAGCCACCCGAGTAGGAAATCAAGTCGGTGGCGATCTCAGCGCGGAAAAACTGGTTGACGAAAGGCTCGGCAACCTGGACGAGGACACCCGAGCGACGATTAAAGAGACGATTGGTCGGGCCGAAGGAGGCAACGTAAGGTTTCCGGGCCGAGAGGGTATCGAGTTTCAGAACTCGGACGGTAAACTGCCTCTGAGGGAGTCCGACTACTACCATGAGTGGACGGTCGCAAAGAATGGTCAAAAAAGAGGCGTTCGCAGGATTATTGAGCGTTATTCAGGCCGGCTTGATCACCTCAAAGTAGGGCAACGACCCCGATCAGGTAAGATCGTTTTCCTACCACAGAACACGACTTACAGGCGGGGCCGTTGCGTTACCAGTCTACTACAGGACTTGCTGCCGACCAGATCGAGGAGCTTGTTGCTCGCATTTGGCAGATCGCCTCCTGCAATAAAAAGCAAGTCTGGCCTCCAGTGGTGGGACTATACCGCGCTGTCGTACTCACCTTGGTATACGTCCGGCAGAATCTGAACCAGGCGGCTGTGGGCGACCTGTTCGGAGTCAGCCAGTCGACCGTATCGAGAGTTTATCGATCCATACTTCCGCTGATCGGGCAGGCGTTGTGCCTGCACGTTCCGAACCTCGAAGAGGCGATCCGCGGCCGACTCGTCCTGGTCGACGGAACCGATGTGCCCACCGGCAAC
>NZ_BJFL01000107.1 GCF_005405885.1 Gandjariella thermophila | reverse complement strand
CTGATGGCATGAAGGGGCGGGGCCTCCGTCCCTCGTGGTCCCGAGCGGACACTCGGGTTCTCACGTCAACGCACGACGAAGGAGGCCCCTTGTGTCCGAGTATGACGCGACGCAGGTCGTGGGCATCGACCTGCACCGTCGCCGGTCGGTCATCGTGCGGCAGTCCGCCTCCGGCGAACGGCTCGGTGTCGCCCGCATCGACAATGACCCCATCACGCTGGCCGCCGAGATCGTCAAGGCCGGCGCACACCCTCAGGTGGTGCTCGAAGCGACTTACGGGTGGTACTGGGCAGCCGACGTGTTGGCTGAGGCCGGTGCCCACGTGCGTCTGGCGCACCCGTTGGGGATCAAGGGATTCAGCTATCGACGGGTGAAAAACGACGTCCGGGACGCCAGCGACCTGGCCGATCTGCTGCGGATGGGTCGGCTGCCCGAGGCGTGGATCGCCCCACCAGCCACCCGCGAACTGCGGGAGTTGGTGCGTCACCGCGCCAAGTTGGTCGCGCTGCGCTCCGGGGTGAAGGCCTCGGTCCACGCGGTGTTGGCCAAACAGGGCCTGCACCTGCCGGCCAGTGACCTCTTCGGTGTCCGCGGCCGGGCCCTACTCGCTCAGGCACCCCTGGATGGTGCCTACCGGGCCCGGGTCAACAGCCTGTGCCGGCTCATCGACGCCCTCGGCTTCGAAATCGAGGTGGCCGCCCACCTGGTCTCCGGGCGGCTGGCCGCACACCCCGGCTACCGGGCCCTGCAGACCATCCCGGGTGTCGGCCCCACCCTGGCGGCCGTGTTCGTGGCCGAGATTGGCGACGTGGCCCGGTTCCCGACCGCACGCCACCTCACCTCCTGGGCCGGGCTCACTCCCCGCCACCGCGAATCCGACACCACGGTGCGTCGCGGCCCGATCACCAAACAGGGCTCGGCGCTGGTCCGCTGGGCCGCCATCGAAGCCGCCCAGAAGACTCCCGCCTGGGCAGGATGGTTGGTCCGCGCCCGCGCCGGGATCACCGCCCGCCATGGCCGCAACACCGCCACCGTCGCCGTGGCCCGCAAGCTGCTCACCCTCGTCTACTACGGCCTGCGCGACGGGCACATCCGCGCCCTGCACCAAGCCGCCAGGGACGCCGCGTGAGCGGTTCGGAGGTGACCGGGTGCGTGCTCGCCGCAGGTCTGGCCCCCACCCCACCAGGATGGCGCGGCCGCCCCTCTGATTGACCCCACCCGGCCACGGTCGCAACCCACCATGCCCCCACAGCGAATGGATGACCGGCAGCCGAACCTCCGACCTGCCCTCCGGCACCGCCCGGAACCTGGTGAACGCGACCACCCACCAAACCGAACAATCCCCACCCAGGAGCACCCCCTTCCGGCCCATAACATGATCGCGCGCACGGCGCCGGCGTCCAGGCCAAGCTCCTGCCGGAGTGGCCTACGGCCAGCCTGGACCCCGACACCTTCTGCGCGCCTGCCCCCAGCAAGCCGGAAGCCGGGCAAAACAAGGGCTGCCCCACGCACCATCAAGGCTTGACCGGCCCCACCCCTTCATGGATGA
>NZ_BJFL01000106.1 GCF_005405885.1 Gandjariella thermophila | reverse complement strand
GCTTCTTCATCCCCAACAGCGACGCGGCCCCGTCCTCCGCGTCGTGCCACCGGTCCTCCCACCACCCCATTCGAAACGCCCCCCTTTACCTCGGCAACCTCGGCTCAACCATCTGCGCGATCTTCAGCGCTTTCCCACACGGATCAGGGCTATGGTCAAAGAACCCCACGGCAGCTACGACGTAGCCTGTCCCCACGGCCATGACCTGCGAGCATTCAGTATTCGACTGAGAGATCTGGAAATGCACGCCCTGCCGACCGTTCACGGTGTTTTCCGCGAGGTTGACATACTGGCCTGGACGTTTGGTGAAGTAGTCCAGCCTGTCATGGGCCTTGGCAAGGGTCACGAATAGTCTCTTCCCTGTCCATTGGCATCCGGTCTCACCTGAGGCGTTAGCCGGATCACTCTGAGTGGGTACGTCGAGTTGCCGCAGTTCCTCGGGTGTCAGCAGGGTGCACGGGTCGACCGCGTCGATGGCCCCGGCGGCACCTGCCGACGAGCTCATGGTCGGATTCGGCTGCCCCCCGACAGAACCGCCGCAGCCTGTCACGGCCAGCACGCACAGCACGCACAGCGCGATCCGGCTCAGTCCGCGATGCCGCACACTCATGCCTTTCCCTTGAACGACTGGGCGTTGCTTTCCTCGGCGTGCTGGTAAGCCCGGCCGGCGTCCTCGTAGGTCTTGGCCAGGTTCTCCACGACCTCGGCTGCCTTGTCCAGCACTTCCCACGCTGAGTTGGGTCCGCCCTGAGCCTTGAGCGCGAACTTCTGCGCCAGCGCATTGCCCTCGGAGCAGTCACCGAAGTTCTGCCGCCGGCTGAGTTGCTGTGCGTTGCCTGCGAGTTTCCTGAGCTGCTGGGCGTAGTCGTGGCAGGCCTGGGCGGCCTTGTGGGCGCTGTCGGGGTTGATGAAGAGTTGGCCGCCGTCGACGGCGGCGCGGAGGTTGACGGACTGCTGCTGGAGGCCGGCTAACCCAGCGGCGGACTGCGTGAACCCCTCAGCCATGGTCAACGTCCTCCCTCGTGATCAGGCTGACCCGTAGCGTAGCTGAGACGCAACGCGCCGGGTGGCCGGTTCCGAGAAACCAGCCACCCGGCGAGCGGGGGCTCAGCGGTCGATCGTGCGGAGGATTCGCAGTTGGTCCGTTGGTTGATGGCCGGCGGGTCGAAGCCGCCCCCGGCCTGCTGGGCCAGTGTGGACGCCTGATGCCGTAGTTCGTTGCGGCGCTGGGTGTCCCGCTGGGTGGCATCCCTGGCGGCCTGCTGCTCGGCCCGCTCCTGGGACGGCTTCTTCATCCCCAACAGCGACGCGGCCCCGTCCTCCGCGTCGTGCCACCGGTCCTCCCACCAACTCATGAGTCCCCCGTGTTATTTCGGCAACCTCGGCTCAACCATCTGCGCGATCGCCAGCGCCTTCCCACACGGATCAGGGCACAATGCCGTTAAGTTTGGGTGTTTGGGCAGGCCAGTAGGGGGGTGGCCGGGCCGGTATGGCGGATGTTCTGGTCGGTGGGGCGTTTGACCCGGTAGGAGTTGTGCCGGGCGCGTTTGACGGCG
>NZ_BJFL01000105.1 GCF_005405885.1 Gandjariella thermophila | reverse complement strand
CTTGATCTTTAACCTGTGCGGTTGCGGTGCTGTTGGAGAGTGAGGTCGCGTTTGACGGTCTTGCCGACCTCGTGACGGGTTGCCGGGTGGCGGTTGGTCGAGCCGAGCGGGCGTCCGGGACCGGGCCGGGAGGGTTTCGGGGCGGTTGCCGGGCGGGTGGTCGTCGCGTGGAGGTTGCGAAATCCCCGCCGGACCCGGGCGGGGGTCAGCCGGCGGGGCTCAGTGACTGGTTTTTCCCAGGGACGGCGATGGTCCTCGGCGATAGGGCGGGCCAGCCGCAGTTGGGTGTGGACAATCAGGACCAGCCAGGTCCAACGGTCGGCCGATTCGGGTGCGCGCAGCTTCGGGCGGGTCCAGCCCAGGGTCTGCTTGAACAGTCGGAAGGTGTGCTCGAGATCGAATCGTCGCAGGAACGCCTGCCAGAGCAGGTCGATCAGTGCCGCACTGGCGGCGGTGACCGAGGACCACAGCCACACCGGCTTGGGGTCCCGCTCGCCGGGTAGGTGCTCGACCTGCAGGCGGATCACGGTGCCCTCGACCAGGGGGAGCTCACCGTCATGGTCCAGCCAGGGGCCGCGGTGGGTCAGGCGCGGGTGCAGCCGGTCCCAGGCCTGGGCTTGGGCGTGCCCGTAGCGGGTGGTGTCGGTGTGGGTGGTGTGGTCAGGGGTGTGCCAACTGTCCGGGTCGGCCAGGGCGAACACGCCGCCGTGTTTGGCCGGACGCCCGGCGCGCCCGGGGTGTCGAGGCGGTGCGGGCCGCAGCATCACCCGATCCGAGCGGATCCTGCCCACCACCTCGATCGGCAGATCGGCCAGGACGAACGCCAGCCGGGTCACGTCGTAGCCGGCATCGAGTGCGATCAGGATGCTCGGGTCGCCGGGCTGCCAGTGGCCGGCGTGGATGATCCGGCCCACGACCTCGCGCAGTTGGGCGGCGGTGACCGCGGTGGCGTCGTCGGCAGGCCGGAGCCGCACCGCATCCAGCACCGCCGTCCAGGAGGTGCGCCCGGTCTCCAACGCCGCGACGAAGGAGTAGGGCCAGCCGGGGATCATCTGGGCTTGGCCCTTGCCGCGGGCGTAGGTGTGGCAGAACAGCCGCTCGGGGCTGCACGCGGCGTCCGGGCGCAGCCAGTGCGAGACATCCACGGCCAGCCCGATCCGGCCGTCCACGGCACGGGGTACGGGCAGCCCAGCCAGGGTGGTGCGTAGCCGGTCGATCTCGACGCGGCCGTGGTTGATCGCGTCGTAGCCGGCGCCGTGCCCACGCCGATGCTCAGGTGTGAGGGACAGTTCGGCCAGGCTGGCCACGGGCCCGCCGGCGCACAGCACCGCGTCGGCGAGCTCGAACAACGCGTCCGCCCGACCGGTCAGGCAGTGGTAGAACCGCTCGCGGAACTCGGACAACTGCCCGAGTGCACCGGCCTGGCCGGTGTCGTGCACACTGATCAACTGAAGCCCTTGGTTGTGATCTTCCATCTGGCGCAAGAGGAATGATCAACCAAGGGCTTCATCCATGATCACCCGGGGGTCGGGCCGCGCCACCCGGAGGTTAAACAACAAG
>NZ_BJFL01000104.1 GCF_005405885.1 Gandjariella thermophila | reverse complement strand
ATCCGAGCCGCTTGCGGTGAGCGCGGACCAGGCCGGACACGAAGGTCAGGGTTCGATGTGACAACGGCAGAGCGGCACGGTAGAACAGCACGTGAAGCCCCTGGCATCTGCTGAGCGATCTTAATCGATAGTTCTGCTACCAGGGGCTTCGCCACATCCAGGCGCCGACGCGCCAGTGCACATCAACCCGTGATCAGCAAGAAGCCTTGCACGCCAACACATCCAGCCCAGGATGAAAATGGCTCAGTGTCATCCTCCGGGAAATCGACGCGCAACCGATCGCTGATCTGCCGTGGTGACCATTTCTTGGCTAAGCCGCTGTTGACTTCGTCATGCAGTCGCGGGTTCGTTTCCAGCAGCCGGGATTTCGGTCGGGATCGTGTTTGGTTCGCGCGACGCTGTGCGGATATCGCTCGATACGCCGCCCGTCCACCGTTCCTGCCAACCTCCCGAGAAATCACCGAATGATCCCGGCTGAGCAGTCTACCGATCGCCCGTAACGATCGACCCTTTACCAGCTCCCGAGAAATTGTTTCTCGTTCTTCTGGGCGCAGCTCTATACCCCGCACAGCGACGCCAATCCTTTCCCTGTCAAACCCGCTTAATCGCGCTACGATCCTATCAAGAGCGTGGTGCACTGATCATATGACTCCACCCAGCAATTTGTTGAGAACCTCGGTCGGTTTGAGCCAGCCCAGAGTCCGCCGAGGCCGATCGTTGAGTTTGTCGGCGACGGCGTCAAGCTCGGCTTGGGTGTAGACGGACAGGTCGGTTCCTTTCGGGAAGTACTGACGCAGTAGTACGGCAGCCGGACATCGTGATCTTGGGCGTGGCGGCGTGACGTAGAGCGGCCACCGCGTGATCATGCCGGGTTTGTGATGAACTCCTACAAGATCAGCTACCGGCGGGTGCTCGACCTCCAGGCCCGCCTGCTCGCCGCCATCCTGGTCGGCGAGATACCCCGGTACACGCCGATGGTCACGAGGTGAGCCGATGGCCAGGCGGCGCTACCTGATGGCCTACGACATCGCGGACCCGAAGCGCCTGCGCCGGGTCTGCGCACTCATGGAGGACCACGGCGACCGACCGCGGTACTCGGTGTTCCTGTGCGATTTGAGTGTCGCCGAACTCGCCGAACTGGAGTCCGCCGTCACCGACGTGATGGACCTCGGCGAGGACAGCGTGGTCGAGATCGACCTCGGCCCGGCGTCCTCTCCGGCCCGCGTGCGCAGCCTGGGACGTCCCCGTCGTCTGCCGGACCCTGGGCCGAAGATAGTTTGATCTCTGCGAGCGGTCCGGTGCGCACATCTCCAGGCGTGACCGCTCGCATGCAGGTCAGGCGCCTCTTGTGCGCTCTAGTGGACACTTGTTGATCTGGAGGCTTAGAGCGTGTCTCATTTGGCGAGTTTCTTGTAGCAGGTGATGGCTGCGCCGAGGGTGAGGAAGGCGAGGAAGTGGGTGGCTTTGCGTTCGTAGCGGACGGTGAGGCGGCGGTACCCGGTCAGCCAGGCGATGGTCCTCTCGATCACCCACCGGTGTCTGCCGAGCTTGGTCGAGGATTCGATGCCTTTGCGGGCCAGGCG
>NZ_BJFL01000103.1 GCF_005405885.1 Gandjariella thermophila | reverse complement strand
GAACCTTGTCCGCCGGGGTGTAGGTGTTGGTGGCGGTGCGGTTCAGCGTGGCGGCATGGTTGTCGGCGTTCTGGGTGACCGAGACGTCCTGGGTCTGATTGCCGTTCGGGTCGTAGGTGTAGGATTCAAGTCAGTTACGTCAAGAATGCCGTAATGCCCACCAAATTTCCATCGACCGAAATGGCAACTACCACGTTCTCGCAGTACAAATATCGCTCCGACTCTTGATTCGAGAGGATCAGCTCAATGCGATCCATTTCTCGAACAAAGGCCAAATCTTCAATTGTCGAGGCTATAGATTGGTCGAGCATCACGCCTTCTGACCTACCCTGCCACCCCCAAAGGGAGTGGTCGACAACTGGCGACTGGCACCGCGTTGCGACACAACGCGGAATCTGGCTAGTTGTTTCGATCCGCGGAGGAGCTTGAATGACGATCGCTTGCATAAGCATCCCTGTGACCGAATCAATCTTCAACTCCGCCTCTCCCCCACCCGATCCAGAAATCCTGAGGTATAGCGGCCTTCCCCCAGATCGAGGCTCCCAAGTGACCTTCATAGGAATCCAAGGGTCGCAGCTTTCCACGATAGCCCCTGAACAGTCCACTGAATCAATGACTCGAATCACAAGCCTCACCAAATCATCCCGTGTATAGAGCATGGAACAGCGCGGGAAGCTGACCCTCAGCCCTCGGTGCACCAAACATCAACTCCCAGCCGCCGACGTTCATAAGTTTATTATAGGCCAGTCCATCTCTTGCCGCCTCGCCTACTGCGGCCTGCAGACTCTCGAGCTGAACCTGAGTAGCCATATCGACTTGCATCCGCGTAGCACCGTTCTGAGCCATGCCGGAAAGGTATTCAGCAATATGCTCTGTCGCATTCGGGTGTACCCAAACATGCGTGTCGCCAGCAGTGAGCTCAAAAGAACGCGGCAACTCGCTGCCGGCATAATTTGATTGAGTCGCCTTAATGCTATCCCACACCGTCCCTGCTGCCGCCTCGCCGAGTTCCGCGGCTGCGACTCCGGTTCGTGCTGCGCTCGCCGCCTCTACGATTCCGGCTCCGCCCTCGAAAAGGGTGAGGGGCAAGGTGGCCAACTGGGCCCCGTAGCCTATTGCCTCCAAAAGCCCCACGCCCGCCTCGGCGGCATCAAGCGACCTGTACGCGTCGAAGTTCGGTGACAGCACCTGACCCAGGCAGTCCTGAGCAGGTCCGCCACCTGCCCCGTACAGGAGTTGGCACGCCTGCCCACGCTCATACGCCTGGAGGATCTGATCATCACTAAGCGACTGCACGCCGCTGCTCACAGCCGAGGCCGAACCACTACCACCGCTGGATCCGCTCGCGCCGGTGCTGGCGGCCGCCGTTGGTCCGCTGGTGGGCAAGGGCAGGGGTGGTGCGTCGGGGCTCGGCGAAGGCGGTAGGGGTGCGGTGGCGATGTTGAGCCAGGTGTCGGTCCAGTCGTGGCCGTCGAGTTCGATGTTGGACAGCGGGTTGCCGCCGGCGAAGGCGTAGCGGTTGCCAGTGTAGGGATCGGTGGTCATCCGGGTGTCGGCGAACGCGCCCTCGTACAGGTCCCGGGTGAGGAACCGGTTC
>NZ_BJFL01000102.1 GCF_005405885.1 Gandjariella thermophila | reverse complement strand
GGATAACGGGCGGGCCGAGGAAGACGACGTTTTCTTTGGCTGCCACGAAGTCCAGGGTGCCCAGGTGGGCGATCACGTCGCGTTTGATCCCGCGGGCGTGGTCGAAGTCGAACTCTTCCAACGACTTGCGGGCGGGGAAGCGGGCGGCGCGGATGCGCCCTTCGCCGCCGTGGGCTTCGCGGGCGGAGACCTCGCGTTGCAGGCAGGCGACGAGGAACTCCTCATGCGTCCAGGACTCGCTGCGGGCCCGCTGGGCCAGCCGGGGGACGCTGGCGCGCAGGGTGGGTGCTTTGAGCGCGCGGGTGAGGTAGGCCAGCTCCGCGGCGATGTCCCGGCCGGTGACGATGGTCCTGCTGGTGGTAGGCATCAGGCCACCCCGCCATCGGCGTGCTCGCCGCCGTGGTGGTCGGTGACACCGAGCGCGCTGTCGTAGTCGGCCAGGCAGCGTTGCCCCACCTCGGGTTCACCGGCGGGGCGCAGCAGCCCGATCCGCCCGCGCCGCAAGGCTTTTGCCGCGGCCAGGTGGTCGGGGTCGGAGATGGTTTGGTGCCAGGCCCAGATGCGAGCGTGGTCGGCCACCGGGCGCCCGTCGCAGAACACGCGCACCCGGTCCAGGTCCGCGGCGACCTCCACCCGGCGTCCGATCACGCTGGGGTGCACCGAGTAGTCGTTGGCGTCCAAGCGGATGTAGTGATCGCGAGGCAGGCGGATGCTCGCCCGCCAGCCGGTGGCCGGCGCCACGGGCGGCAGCGCCAGCATCGCCTCAGTGTCGGCGGTGATCCGATCCGTTGGGGCGCAGCCCAACACCCGCCGAGCGCGGGTGTTCGCCGTCGCCAGCCATACCTGCAGTTGGGCGTTGAACTCCCCGGGCGAGGCGAAGGCCCGGCCGGGCAGAAACGACCGCTCCAGGTAGTCATGCGCCCGTTCGATCAGGCCCTTGGCCTCCGGGTCCGCCGGGCGGCAGATGACCACCTTCGCGCCCAGCGTGCCCCGAAACGCCTGACAGTCCCCGGTCAGCTCGCTGCGGCCGCCGCGCCACCGGCCGACCGCGCCCTCGCCGTCCCAGACCAGCACCCGCGGCACCGCCCCCAACTGCTGGATGAGCTGCCACCAGCCGGCGAACAGATCCTCGGCCCGCCGGGTGGGGATCAGCACCGCCGACAGCCACCGCGAGTACCCACACACCATGGTCAGCACCGGCAACTGGGTCGGCTTGCGCACCTGCCCGAACCCCACCGGAAGCGCAATCGGCGGGAACCACAGATCGCACTGGGCGATCTCCCCGGCGGCATATGCCGTCCGCGAGACCGGGTCCGGCGGCAGATACACCGGCCGCAGCTCGGCCACCCGGTCCCGCAACACTCGAATCGACCGCGTCCACCCGATCCGTTCGGCGATCACCGTCGCCGGCATCCGCGGATACACCCGCAACAGCTCCCGGATCAGCGGCTCGACCGCGTCCACGATCGACCCCCCGCGCCGCCGCTGGTAGCGCGGCGGTCCGCCCGAGGCCAGCGCCGCGCGCACCGTGTTCCGCGAGACGCCCAACACGCGAGCGATCGCCTTGATCGGCAATCGCTCCGACCGGTGCAACCGGCGGATCTCAGCCCAATCCTCCACGGACAACACCCTCTCCGTCCCTCCTGACTCCCCAGATAGGAGCCAGGATCACCGGACAAAGGGGTCAAAATTCGGATG
>NZ_BJFL01000101.1 GCF_005405885.1 Gandjariella thermophila | reverse complement strand
CCTGCCGGATGGCAACGGCGTGGAGCTGTGCCGCGAGCTGCGGTCGAAGCTGCCCGAGCTGACCTGCCTGATGCTGACCTCGTTCACCGACGAGCAGGCCATGCTGGACGCGATCCTGGCCGGCGCGAGCGGGTATGTGATCAAGGACATCAAGGGCATGGAACTGGTCTCCGCGGTGCGCACCGTGGGCTCGGGCAAGTCGCTGCTGGACAACCGGGCCGCCGCGGCGCTGATGGCCCGGCTACGCGCCGGCGACGAGGAGTCCGGGCCGCTGCCCCGGCTGACCGCGCAGGAACGCACCCTGCTGGACCTCATCGGCGAGGGGCTGACCAACCGGCAGATCGCGGCTCGGATGTTCCTGGCCGAGAAGACGGTGAAGAACTACGTCTCCCGGCTGCTGACCAAGCTCGGCATGGAACGCCGTACCCAGGCCGCGGTGCTGGCCACCGAACTACGTACGCAACGCCAGCCATCCGCCGAATAAGCGCGAAACGCCGAGCCGACCCCGCCGGATGGCACAGGACCCCGGTCAGCGGGAAGGCCGCGGGTCCGGCCGACCTGTGGCGGGACTCATTCGACCCGGCCGGTCGCGACGGGCCGGAGGTCGGCGGTCATCAGCACATCCTCGAGCGGTCGCCGCGGCGTCGCGGGGACCGGGGAGCCGTAGCCGATGCGCAGGACGGTCTGCGGCCACAGCCCACCGCCGATCAGCGCCCGCAGCTCCCGGCGCGCCTGCGGCACCTCCACCACCTGGGACAAGAACGAGGCGGCCAGCCCCTCCTCGGTGGCGGTCAGCAGCACCCGTTGCATCGCCTGCCCGACCTGGAGCTGGCTGGCCCGCCCGTCCTGGAAGGAGCCGACGACCACGATCAGCGGCTCCGGTTCGAAGTCCTTGCCGGCCACCCGGCGGGCCGCCCGACCGGCGGTGAAGTCCCGCAACACCCACTCGTCCTGCGGCTCCGGCGCCGGCCCGGCGCTGCGGGCAGGTACGCCGTCCCAGGTGTCGTCGGCGCGGCCGGTCCAGTGCCGCCACTCGGCCACGAACTGTGCATCGGCGAGCTGCGCCCGGTGTGCCTGGTCTACCAGGGCGCGCAGCACGGCCATCTGCGTGCGGTCCAGGATGGCCAGCCAGGACCGCTCCGCCTCCGCGGCCCGGCGCAGCCGGTTGCGCACCGCCGCGGGAACGGGTGCCGGCACGAACGGGCGGCGGTTGGTGCGCCGGCGGGCCACCGCCGCGGCCAGTGCCCGGTCCGCCGGCGTGGCCGCACGCCTGCCGGCCGGCCGCACCATGGCCAGCAGGTGCGGCCGTGCCGGGTCGGGGAAGCCGCGCACGTCCGGGTAGACCCCCATGGCCCGGATGGCCAGCCGCAGGTTCAGCAGTGCCGCGCCGCAGGCCAAAAGCAGCTCCCGGTGGTCGGGATCGGCCACCGCGACGGCACGCGCGGGATCCGCATACAGCTCAATGGCGCTCGAGGTGCAGCGAAACCGCCACGGCTGGCTGTTGTGCAGCGACGGTGCCGCCGTCGCCGCACGCAGCGCCGCCTCGACCTGCCCGGCGGTCAGACCTCCCACGGGCACGACGCGAGCGTCCATGGCGCCTGCCCTCCCCGTCGTCGTCCGGCCGTTTGCCACCTCAGCGTCCGCCGAGGGAGACGGCCGCACATAGAGCCGTGCGTCCTCGGCCGAGGGTCCAACGTCGTCCGCGGTCA
>NZ_BJFL01000100.1 GCF_005405885.1 Gandjariella thermophila | reverse complement strand
GGCTTGGCGTTTCGCCCACTCATGCCCGTTGATCCAAATCTTGGCCGGATACGGAAAGTACGTGCAGACCTTGATAAACGCCGGACCGAAGTCGATGTCCCACAGGTAGAAGTAGTAGACACTCACCCGCCGGTCGGCTTTGGTGAACCACCACTGCGGCGCACCGGTGGAGGTCTGGCGTTCGTAGGCGGTCCACACCCGCTGGAACTGCTGGGCCACCCCGATCGCGGCGACCCCTGAGCAGCCGGTGGCGGCCTGACGGTCCAGGTACGGGCGCATCACCTCGAGCTTGCTGCCGACGTCGTTCTTGCCGAAACGCACCCAGGGGATGTCATTGGCCTCGGCATAGGAGGCCACCGCCCGACGGAACCGGTCACCGAGCTGCCTGAACAGTGCTGGTGACGGGAACGGGTACCCCAGATGATCCGACAGGAACGCCACCACCTGGGCGGAGGTCTGCAGCTTCGGGACGTAGGCGTTGAGATAGATCCGATCCAGGCACTGGATGTCCAAGGCCACATGACCATCGAGGACGTCGTTGACCGTCACCGCATGCGCACCCATGACCGCCTCCGCCTGGCCGGCTACGGATGCGAGGATGCGCCCCACCGCACCGAAAACACCAGCTCAACCACCCTCACTGGGCGGTCCGAGGCGAAGCCTCACTGGTACGACAGCCGCAGGGTGTGATGCTTGAGGCGTTGTCGCTGGTAATGGCTTTGACGGGCTCGGGTTTGGTGGCGTCGTCGCCATCGTGACCAGTGCTCGGTGTGCGGCCGGGGGTGGGTCGGGCGGGTCAGGATGGCCCATTGGCGTCGGATTTCGTTGCAGGACAAGGGAATCAGACGCTCGGTGCCGTCGCTGGTGCCCCTTTTTGGTCGTGGGTGCGCTGCTGGTGGGCGGTGACGGCGAGGAATGCCGCGGCGAGCATGGACAGGGTGATGTGCCGGTACCAGGCGTGATAGTGGCGGACCTGGTAGTGGTCCAGGCCGGTCTCGTTCTTGGCGAACTGGAAGGTTTCCTCGATGCCCCAGCGACTTCCGGCGACGCGGACCAGCTCGGCCAGAGGCACCGGCTGGTTGCTGCGGCAGATGTAGTAGGCCAGCTCGTCGGGCTTGGAGATCGAGCGGCGCACCAGCAGCAGGTGAGCACCGGTGCCGGGCTGGATGAGCAGCCAGTCATACAGCCGGTGGCCCTTGCTGCCCCGGCCAGCCGACAGCCGCTGCCAGCCCCGCTGGGGTGCGCACGCGGCCAGCTCGTCGGCCCGCTTCGGCCCGGTGGGCGTGGCAAACGGGGTGTGGCAGGAGACCGCCATCACGTAGTTGATCTGCTGGGTGTCCAGCCAGGTGCGCAGGCCGGGGTTGTCCCCGTAGACCTCATCCGCGGTGAACCAGGACAGCGCGGACCGGCCGTGGGTGGACACCAGCCGCTCCAGCATGTGTTGCGCCAGCTGCGGCTTGGTGGCGAACTCCACGTCCTCGCCGATCCCGGCTGCGGCACACCGGCCCCGGTCGTCGGTCCAGCAGCGCGGCAGGTACAGCTCCCGGTCGATCAACGCCCGCCCCCGTGGTGAGACGTAGGCGAGGAACACCCCACGGCCCCGGCAAAGTCGCACTTCAGCTGATCAGTAGCAGGTTGATGGGGCGGAGTGGGTCCCAGGCCTGATGTCGGAGGGCTTGGGCGATGTTGGTGGCGCCGTTGAGGCGTAGCACGCTG
>NZ_BJFL01000099.1 GCF_005405885.1 Gandjariella thermophila | reverse complement strand
AAGAACTGGAAGATACTTGCCACCGGCTTTCGAGGGCGCCTCGCCGAGCTTCCGAATGTCATCCGAATCGTCACCGCACTGGAGTTCTACCGACTTGGCTGGTAAGGGCTCTGAATAACGCTCCATGGTGACATTGCCTGCCTACGGCCAGCCGGCAAGAACTGACACGGTCATCACCACAGGGCCGGATTCCGTCAAGAGCGCCCCTCCCGACCGGACGATCTACCCGGGCAGCGGCCCGCGTCGTGCGCCAAGCCAGCGGGCCCTTCCCGCGGGTTTCCTGCTCACCGACGCGACCGCCTCGGCGAGTAGTACCGGCGGAAACGAACCGTCCATCGCGGTGAATCCGGCCAACCCGAACCAGATCGTGATTACCCGGTTCAACAACAAGTGGAACAGTGGCGCCGCCGACCTGCTGTATTCTACCGACGCCGGGCACACCTGGACAGAGGAGAATACTATCCCTACCCCGCCCGGCATTGGCGGCACCGCTTTGTGTCCCTGCGACCAGACGGTCGACTACGGACGCGACGGCACACTCTACGGTACTTTCCTCACTTTTGACCCCAACACCAACGCCGCACAGGTTGTCAGCGGCTCGACGGCGAATCCGGCCAGTGCGGCAGCCTGGCAATGGAGGGGCAACCCGGCACAGCTGACCAGCGGCAACCGCACCAATGCCGACCAGCCCTGGCTGCTGGTGAACCGGGACCCGACGACCGCCAGCCAGGACAACGTCTACGTCGCCTACGACGACTTCGCCGGCAGCCCGGACGCGCGGGTGGCCGCCTCCTACGGGGCCCAGCCGCCGAACTTCACCGTCGACAACAAGGCTGGCACCGAGAACCCGCTCGCGACCAACCCCGGTCTGCGCCTGGCCACCGACCCGAGCAACGGCACGATCTATGCGCTGTACGAACAGTCCACGGGCGCGACCCAGCCCAAGACCGTCACCTACAAACTCAACCGCTCAACCGACGGCGGGGCCACCTGGACCCTCAACGGCAACCCCGACGGGTTGACCGTGGACACGGTGCCCAGCGACCAGGCGCCCGGGTACAAATTCGGCACGGTGAACGCGCTGCTCGGCGGCGTTGACCACGCGGCGGTCGACCCGACCAACGGCGACGTCTACGTGGTGTACGGCCAGGACGTCGCCGGCGGTAACCAGATCAAGATCCGGCGACTCACCAGCAACGGAAGCGGTGGTCTCAACGTCGGCCCCGCGACGAACGTCTCCACCGCGACGAACGCGGCGCTGCCGTCCGTCGCGGTATCCACGGACGGATCGATCGGCGTGCTGTACGACACCTACGACGGAAACACTCAGGCCGGATTCCCGATCTTCACCGCCCATTTCGCCCGCAGCACCGATCACGGCGCCACATTCAACGACACGGCGCTACAGTCGTTCCAGTCGCCGGTCACCGACAACGGCGACCCCCGCCAGCGCATCCTCGGCGACTACCAGCAGCTCAAAGCCGTCGGCACGACGTTCTACGGCACCTTCCCCGGCAACACCAGCGGCGTCCCGGCCGCCGGTACCCCGCCCATCGACGCGATGTTCGTCAGTTTCCGCCCGCTCGCGACGAACGTGTCGGTGAACGGCAGCCCGAACCCGGCCGCGCCGAACCAGGCGGTGACGCTGACCGCGACCGTGACCTGCACCGGCGGGGGCGCTGGTGAGCCGGCCGGCACCGTGCAGTTCTTCGACGGTGGG
>NZ_BJFL01000098.1 GCF_005405885.1 Gandjariella thermophila | reverse complement strand
CAAGGTGTGCCACGAACATGGAAAGGAACTTGATGTAGGCAGAGTTTCTGGAAGTGATGCTCTGTGGGAGATGAAGGATTGATGGCCCTTCGGAGTCGCCCTGCGGGGGGAGGCTTCAAACCGGCACATGCTGCGGCGGTCACGGCCGTGCGTGGTGAGCGATGTGTTAAAAGGCGCCAGTTGAGGCGTCGGGTGGGGGTCAGGAAGACGATCGCTGGTGACGTGTCGTTATTTAACTCCAGGTGTCATCGAAACCGTAGGGTCCTTGTGCTCTCGGGACGAGTCTGGCGGGTGCCCGCTGACTGGCCAGGCGGTGACCGGCATGGAGGCGACGTGAGCCTGGCCTGCTGCTTCCACAGGGAACGTGGGAAGGTGCACCCCGACACAGCAGCCCAGACACGCGCTGCGACAGGGAGATCCTCAAGCCGCGGAAACGGTGAGAGGCCGAGTACCGTCGCGGGGTGCGCTGGCGGACCAACTCGTAGTAGTGATGAAACTCCTGTAATGGGGGCCGAGCGAAGGGGTTGGGTCATCCGTGGTTGATTCGTTTAGTCAACCGGAATCTTTTCCGGGAGGAACTGGGTGAATGAACTGAAATCGACAGGCAAGCCGTTTGCTATTTCGAAGTGGGAGGTCTGGGAGGCATATCGGCAAGTGAAGGCCAACAAGGGTGGGTCGGGAGTGGATGGCTGCTCGATCGAGGAGTTCGAGTCCGACCTGAAGAACAATCTCTACCGGGTGTGGAACCGAATGTCCTCGGGCAGCTACTTCCCACCGGCGGTGAAAGCGGTGGAGATCCCCAAACCGCACGGTGGCGGCACGCGCATGCTCGGGGTGCCCACCGTCGCCGACAGGATCGCCCAAACGGTGGTGGCCCGCAGGCTGGAGGCGAAGGTCGAACCGATCTTTCATCCCGACTCCTACGGCTACCGGCCGGGTCGGTCGGCCCTGGACGCGGTGGCCACGTGTCGGCAGCGCTGCTGGCGCAAGGACTGGGTCATCGACCTCGATGTCGCCAAGTTCTTCGACAGCGTGCCCTGGGACCTCGTGGTCAAAGCGGTGGCGGCTCACACCGACCAGCCGTGGGTGGTGCTGTATGTGCGGCGATGGCTGGCCGCGCCGCTGCAACTGCCCGACGGAACCCTTGCTGAACGAGACCGCGGAACACCACAAGGTTCAGCGATCTCACCCGTGCTGGCGAACCTCTTCCTGCACTACGCGTTCGACGCGTGGATGGCCCGGCAGTACCCGGACGTGCCGTTCGAACGCTACGCCGACGACGGTGTCGTGCACTGCGACAGCCACCAGCAGGCCCAAGAGGTCCTGGCGGCGATCGCGAAGAGGATGGACGACGTCGGGCTGCGCCTGCATCCCGACAAGACCAAGGTGGTGTACTGCAAGGACGGCAACCGGCGTGGCTGGCATGAGCACACGTCGTTTGACTTCCTCGGGTTCACCTTCCGCGCCCGTAAGGCCCGCACCAGGGCAGGCAAGACCTTCACCAACTTCCTGCCCGCGATCAGCAAGGACGCCCTGAAGAAGATCAGCGGGGAAGTCCGCCGATGGCGACTGCACCGCAGAACAAGGCACAGCTTCGCCGAGCTCGCCAAGAAGATCAATCCGATCATTCGGGGCTGGATGCAGTACTACGGGACGTTCTACCGCTCCGCGCTGTGTCCCCTCCTGGCACGCATCAACGCCTACCTGCTGCGCTGGATCCGCAAGAAATACAAGCGGCTTCGACCCTTCCACAAGGCACTGGCGTGCTGGCGGCGCATCACCAACCAGCATCCCAGGCTCTTCGCCCATTGGGCATGGGTCCGCACCGCCTGGAGAACAGGATGACAAGAGCCGTATGACGGGAGACTGTCACGTACGGATCTGCGAGGGCCGGAGGGTGCGACTCCCTCCGGCTACTCGAC
>NZ_BJFL01000097.1 GCF_005405885.1 Gandjariella thermophila | reverse complement strand
CCCCGCACAACGCAGCCCCATCGAACTCGGCATCCCCACAGTCACAACCGACCACTGACGACACCGACCACAACCGAGCCGGCCCCGGAGGACCCAACCCCAACAAAGATCAAGTTCAGAGAATTGAGGACGTTGCCGAACCCGAACAGGAACGTCAACGCGATGACTGTTCCCGTGATCAACGTGACCAACCGCACCGCGGCCTCGCGAGAAGCACCCATCAGCGCCCCCACCCGGCTCGGGAACGACAAAGCTGCCGTCGATCACCAGCCGGCCAGCCGGAAACCGCTGGTCAGAGCCGGGACCGTCTGTGCTGTGCCCCGCCGGGGATTCGAACCTACGCGGAGGAGCCGAGGCGCGTTGAAACCACGATGCCGAGACGTAGCGGTGGCCGGCAGTTCCTGGGCGGCGGTTCACGGTGCCACTGGCCACGTGCAGCACGGCGTCGATGAAGGGAGGCCTCACCCTGATCGCCGACTCGTCGCCGGTCAGGCGTGTCGGTATGTGGTGAGCAGCGTGTCGATGTAGCTGGCGTACTGGTTGGCGAGTTCGGGTGCGTGCAGGTGGAGCTGGTTTTCCGCGTTGCCTTCGGCGTTGGTGGAGAAGTTGTAGCTGCCGGTGGCGACGGTGTGGTCGCAGACGAGGACCTTGTTGTGCATGAAGTCGTGCGGCCCGTCGGGCGAGTACGGGGCGGAGGGCTTGGCCACCAGCCGTGAGGACACCGTGTGCCACTGGTCGACCAGTTGCGCGTCGCGCGGGTTGCGCTGCTATTCGGCGAGGATCGGGCTCATCTCCCCGCCGTCGTAGATGCCACCGAGCGGCACGCCCCGCGCCACGGCGTCGGCCAGCGCGGCCAGCACACCATGGGAGGTGATTACCATCGAGGCGATCACCACACGTCCGCTCGCTGCGCGCACCAGGCCGGCGAGATCGGCGTCGATGCTGCGTCCCTCGGCCGGGGCGAACGCCCAATCCACCCGTGCACTGTTCACGTCGGTCTCGCCTCGATCGCCGGCGCCGGTGCCGATGATGTCGCCGGTGGACCACAGCTGGGTAAAGTCCCGCTCGTAGACCGCGGCCAGTGCGGGGCTGATGATGCGCAGGATGTTGTTCTCCTGCCGCGACCACGCCGCATCGGTGAAGTTCGCCGACCCGGTCCACACCGCCGCCGTGGCGGAGCCGGGGTCGCGGACTGCGTACTTGTTGTGCATCAGCTTGCCCGACGGCGCGGCGATCGCCTTGAGCTCGACACCGGTGTGGGCGAACTGCTGCTGCAGCCACTGCTGCGTGCCCACCGGGGCAGGGTCGGCGCCCAGCGCCGCGAAGGCCGCCACCCGCTGCGTGCTGGGCTTGCCTGCGTCATAAGCGATCCGCACCCGCACCCCACGGCGTGCCGCCCCGGTCAGCGCGGCCACCACCGGCGCGGCCAGGGTGTCGGAGAGCCGGAAGTCGTAGATGGCCACCAACAGCGCGGATTGTGCCGCATCGACGAACGCGGCCAACTCGGCCGCGACCGCCGTCGGCTGATCCGCAGGGCCGCCATGCTTGATATCACGCAGGAACGTCACGTCCATCGGTGCTGCCACCAGGCCATTCGACCCTGACCAGCGCGTCCTCGTCACCGTTGGCGAAGCGAAAACACCCTTTCGGCCGGCGGCAAACACCCAAGGGCGGTCCCGGAACGCAAGCCACACACAGACACGGCCGCTTGGCCCGCCCAGTGTCGATCACGACGCACAGGTGCGCCCAGTCGGCGTACCGGCCAGCCACGACCTTCCCTGCCGTGCCTGGGAGCGCGGTGTGGGAGCGAAATGGGAGCGTCCGTGTGCGCCCAACCGCATCGAAGGGCCCCAGACGCCTGCGAAGTGCTCCGCCCTGACCTGCAGGAGTGGTGTTTCCGCAGATCATCCATGAAGGGGTGGGGCCGGTCAAGCCTTGATGGTGCGTGGGGCAGCCCTTGTTTTGCCCGGCTTCCGGCTTGCTGGGGGCAGGCGCGCAGAAGGTGTCGGGGTCCAGGCTGGCCGTAG
>NZ_BJFL01000096.1 GCF_005405885.1 Gandjariella thermophila | reverse complement strand
AGCCGGGCCAACTCGACGGCACGCTGGCGGAACTCGATCGGGTGTGGTGCGGGCATATGGACATCCTTCCCGGTGACCGAAGGTCACCTCACGTCAGGTGTCCGGGCTACGGGGTCAAGCTCACACTCACCATCGCGTTTCCCGGGTCCTCCTCTTCGCAGAGCGGGACGCCCCCAACGACCGAGACGTACCCGGCATTGGCAACGCGCTCACCCGGTTCCCGCGATCTCCCAGAACTACGCACCTCGGGTATGCGCTGCATGGCCCCGCGGCTGGGACCAGTGGCGACCGGGCGCTGTCGTCAGCGCATGGCAGCTCACGGCGCGTCGGCCAGAGGGTGCCCGGTGTTCACGGCCACCGGCCACGATGGGCCAGCCGTGCGCTTGGCGGGTATTCGTCCGGCCCTCTCCCAGCGTCGCAGGACCCGCCGGCCGTAGTTGTTGGTGGCGAACACCCGGTCCAGCTCCGCGCCGGTCGGCCGGCGGCCCTTGGCGCGCTCGGTCTGGTAGTAGGCCCACATCTTCTGCTGGGCGGTCGGCTCCGCGGGCGGACGGGACTCGTCCGAGACCGCCGCGAGACGCGCCGCCCACGTCGTCTCGTCACCGGTCTCGCCCGTCTCGACAGTCTCGGTCGTCTCGTTTCCGGTCTCGTTGGCGGTCTCGGCACGGTGGCGCTTCAGCGCGCGGTTAAGGAGTTCGACGGCCAGCAGCAGCGCCAGCGGCGGGCACGCGGCGACCGCCACAGCGAACACGCTCAGCACCGGCGCGGCGGCGATGTTGGCACATAGCGACAGGACCACCCCAAAGGAGAAGGCCACCCAGGCAGACCAGCGGCCCGCGCGGTGGCCAGGCTTCCACAGCTCCACCGTCGCCGTGGTCAACAGGCCGTCAACAATGAGCGGCCAGATCGAGGCAGTCGTGGGGTCCGCGCCGAACCGGAGCGCGAACTCCCGCCCGTGCCGATACGAGGCGTACGCCGCGCCCAGCGCGACCAACAACGTGCACACCACTTGCACCCACAGCGCGCGGTCCCGCCGCGCCGACGCGGTGACGCTCATCGCCTACCACCCCCGCGCCAGCCGGCGTCGATGTTCCGCCGTGGCCACCTCGGCGCACCGCCCGACACAGGCGTGCACTTGGGAGCCGGTCACCGAACGGCCGACGGGTACCGACGGAACGCGGACGCGCAGGTAGTTGGCGCCACAGACCGGGCAGGCCAGGCCGTCAGCCTGCAACGCCGTCAAGCCAGTGATGACCTTGTGAGGGTTCACCGCGCATCACCGCCCGCACGGCGGCGACGGCGAACGATGCCGACGGTGGCGGAAACCTGCAGTTCGCGGCGGCTACGGTTTCGTGTAGATGCTGTACGAGCCGCGCCGGGGGCACAGCAGACCCACCGTTGGGGCACCGTCATCCCAGCTGACCTGCGAAAACACCTGCCAGTGTTGATCAGGCGGGTCAAGGCACTGTACGAACCTTACGCTCCGTCATCAGCGTCCCGCTCGTGCTCAACCTTGCGTGACTGCGTAAACCGCATGAAATCCTCCAGCCGCGACAGGGCACTGATCGCGTCCTGCCGCTGTTCATCGGTCATCGCGATGATCTCCGGCTCCCCGATCTTGATGGGGTACCGGGACCGATAAGGTCGCCGCTGTCGTTGAGAGCGGTGATCCTCGCTCATCCTCTGGCGCCTCCTCCCCTGACGGGAGTTCAGCGTGCGCCTGCGGCTGTCGCCTTGCGAGACGACCAAGCTGTCGCTGCTGCGGTGTGGTGTTCGCGTTGGCTGGGTGGCGATTCGGCGGTCAGCGGTGTCGTGAGAGTGGCTCTCTGCGGTAGGGGCGGTGGCTGCCAACGAAGCGTGGTTGCTCCTTGTGGCGCCCGGTTGGCTGGTCGGGCGGGTGGTCGGGGGACCTCCCCCCGTTGACCGGACACCTCAGATGACAGGAGAGAGTGTTCGCTGTGGGAGAGCGACCGACGGTGAAGCGGGCTCGTCGGAGGTTCACCGACGAGTTCAAGCGTGATGCCGTG
>NZ_BJFL01000095.1 GCF_005405885.1 Gandjariella thermophila | reverse complement strand
CAAGAACTGGAAGATACTTGCCACCGGCTTTCGAGGGCGCCTCGCCGAGCTTCCGAATGTCATCCGAATCGTCACCGCACTGGAGTTCTACCGACTTGGCTGGTAAGGGCTCTGAATAACGCTCCCAGTCCTTAAATTTGGAAACCGGTCAAGTCAAGATCGGCGCGATGGTTTGCCTGGATGGTCGGCCAGCCAGGGTCCCAGGCGCTTCAGATACTTCGCGGGAAGATCGAACAATTGCACTTGCGGTGGACGCTCGGGCACCATGGTCTTGGTCAGCTCACTAGCCCGTTGTGCGATCTCGGTGACGGATTCGGGATTCCTCGCGAGGCGTATGGATCCGACGATATAGATGCGTCGTTCGCCATCGGGCATAGTGTTTATCACGCCGGCATACTTTGGGTCCCCTGCGAACAACAAGCGCCCGCTCGGTGGCATGACCGAGCTGACCGCGCCACGAACTTCGGAAATTTCCTCGCCCGTGGCGATGTCAGTAAGAAGAAAACCACGGTAGACTTTCTCCCAGACCCGAAAAGGCAGGAAGTCAATCTCCCACGAGATGGGTTCCCGTTGCCAACGACCCTTCTTGTAGCCGTACTCCTGCCACGGAAAGTTCGCCAGGACGTTGACGATACCCTCTCTGTTGTATGCCAACTCGGGAATCTTGCGGTAGCGATCGGAGAAGTCGTAGGTAGCGTTAATTATATTTTCTTCGACGAACTGTCGCGTTTTCGGGTCGCTCAGCGCGGCCCCCGGCCTGATGGGAACATCGATGATCATGGTCACCCAAGCAGTTGGCTGATCTTGCTGCGGGCCTCGGAAGGTAGAGCCGGCGGTTCGAAGGACACGGACGCGGCCATCTGGACGACCATGGCGCGGTATTCCGGACCATGCGTCTCGAATGGAGTGGAAAGCTCGATGACGGCCAACTTGTCACCCTTCTCCGAGGGAACGAACGCCTCAAGTTGGTAGACCCTGGTCGTCGCTCCCTCCGGCACCGCCGGCTGGCCAGGTATCTGCGGCGTGGGTAGCTGGCGAGAGCGTTCGAAGAAGAGCGTGGGTCGGCCCAGCACCTCGACCAGATCCGCCTGGCCTCGCTCATCGGCGTCGGCCTTGGCCTGAAGCAGGTCGTTGAGCAGCAGTCGAGGGTTCCGCGTGCCTTGGTACTCCTGGTAAGAAACGACGAGCGAGGACGTCACCACCGTCTGGTCGGTGGGCGAGGTGTGACGTCCGATACCGCAGTACAACGCCCCGCTGGCGGCCAGATCGGTGAGGAACACGCTCAACACGCCGATCACGGCGCGGATCTGCGGCTTTTGCGCATCATCGGCCACGTCCGTGAGCACTGACTCGGCACGTTCCAGGTAGCCGGGAACGTCGTCGAGCGGCAGTGTGAAGTAACCGGTCGGGATGCCGACCCACACCGGGATGTCCGCGGCACCCGTACCTGCGTCCAGGGCACCCACAATGCCTGTCATGAGAACGCTTCCTTAGCATCGTGATAGAGGCTCGATCCCACGCCCTTGACACGCCACATCAGGTTGAGCCGGTCAAGAGAGTTGAGCACGCGCTCTCCGTCCTTGACGGACGGGATGGTGTCGCTGAGCACCTTGTCACCGAAGGTGACTGCCTCGCCGAGCTTGCTCACACCCGGTATCCTGCCCAATCCCTTGACGACAAGTCCCGGTTCATGCGCTGCGGACACCGCGACATCGGCGACCCTGGCCGCCACATCGCCGCCCTTGATGGCCTCCGTTGCGGCAGCTGCACCGATCTTCGCGCCCGGAATCAGGCTGGCGGCGTCGCCGACGCCCGTCATGAGCGCCCCCATCGAATCTTTGTTGAAATGGCAGTGCAGCAGTTCACCGATGCCATGGCGGAACTGGGGGTCGGCGAGGTCGGTGGCCAGGGCTCCGGCGCCGGCGACAGCAGACACCCCGAGAGCGATGACGTCGACCGGCGGTGGGGTGACCAGGGCGACCAGGCCGGCGATGGCGGAGACGGTGGACAGGACGGCGTGGATGTCCTTCAGGTGGGCCTTCACCCAGTCGCCGACCGCGCTGAGGGCCGGGG
>NZ_BJFL01000094.1 GCF_005405885.1 Gandjariella thermophila | reverse complement strand
GTTGCCGGTGGGCACATCGGTTCCGTCGACCAGGACGAGTCGGCCGCGGATCGCCTCTTCGAGGTTCGGAACGTGCAGGCACAACGCCTGCCCGATCAGCGGAAGTATGGATCGATAAACTCTTGATACGGTCGACTGGCTGACTCCGAACAGGTCGCCCACAGCCGCCTGGTTCAGATTCTGCCGGACGTATACCAAGGTGAGTACGACAGCGCGATACGAGGTTGTCCCGACGTTCGTAGAACTTCGGTGGCGGCCCGGGTGTGATCCTCAGGCGGCGGTCACCGGTTCATGATGCCGACTGTCACCGACTTTCTCGGTCGCGACATGCCGTTCCAGTGCTGCACGTAGGCCGGGGAGGTGGAGGTGGCCGTTGACGCGACGGAACTGCTTGCCGGCTTCGAGCATGCCGGCCGCACACCAGCGCAGCGCCATCTGCCCGTCCTGCCAGCGCTTGACGTTGCGCGAGTGGTCACGACAGATCTCGATCATGCTCTCGATGGCATTGGTGGAGCGCACCGTCCGCGCCAGCGTGGGCGGGACGTGCAGCCGTAGGACGGTCAGGGTCTCGGTCAGGCCCTCGCGCAGGCTGGCGGCCGCACCGGGATGCGTGCGCTGCAGCTCCCCTGCCAGCGCCTCGAGCTGGGCTTGGGCGGTCAACGCGGAGTCGGCGTGGTAGGCGGCGCGCATCCGCTTGCCCACCACCGAGCGCAGCTTGTCCGGGAGGCGGTCCTGCACGTTGCGGATCTTGTGGAGCTGGCAGCGTTGGATCACCGGATGGTCGAAGACCTCGCGGATCGCGGCGTGCAGCGCCTTCGACCCATCGATCACCGCGAGAATGGGGCGGGTGACATCCAGGCCCCGCTCCCGCAGGCCCACGATCAGCTCGCGCACCAGGGTCGCGTTCTCCGTCGAGCCCTCGACCAGCGCTAACGGGTGCTTGGTCCCGTCAATGCCGATGCCCAGGGCGACTACGCAGCAGTGCTCGGCGAAATGCACCCCGTCGACGAGGAACGCCACCAAGTCCAGCCCGGACAGATCCGCGGCCAGCAGCTCGGCCAGGGCGGTCTCCGTGGCGGCGACGAACCGCCGCGACACCGCCGACTTACTCGTCGCCGTCGCGGACTGTTCGACCTGCTCACCGACCGGCTCCAAACCGACGCCGTAGCGGCGGGTCGACAACCCGGCCAGCATCCGGTCCATGGCCATCCGCCCGAGTGTCTCGGTGCCGGTGAAGGCCGCATACGAGGAAAGCGGCACCTCCGCCGACCCGTCGGCGGTGCGCACCCGAGGCCGGGTAATGGGCACTCGTCGCCCACCCAAGGTCACCGAGCCGCGCTCTCGGCCATGCCGCACCGCGGCCCGGTCCGGATCGTGCTGACCGCGCGGCCCGCAGGTCGCGGCCACCTCGGCCTCCATCATCGCCTGCATGACCTGCAGGCCCGCGCCCACGGCCAGGGCCAACAGCCCCTCGCGCACGTCCACGGCGATCTCGTCCAGTGCCACGGTGACCCGCTCCGGCACGGCCGGGCGGGTCGAGTCGGTGCCGGTTCTCTGGTAATCCTTACCCACGGCGGTCCCCTTGCTGTTCGGGTTGTCCTGGCAGACGCCCGAATACCTACCCCACGGCAGGCATCAGGCGGGGGACCGCCACCTCAAACTTCCACGATCGTCGGGACAACCTCGCGCGATACAGTCCCACCACCGGAGGCCAGACTTGCTTTTTATTACAGGAGACGATCTGCCAAATGCGAGCAACAAGCTCCTCGATCTGGTCGGCAGCAAGTCCTGTAGTAGACTGGTAACGCAACGGCCCCGCCTGTAAGTCGTGTTCTGTGGTAGGAAAACGATCTTATCTGATCGGGGTCGTTGCCCTACTTTGAGGTGATCAAGCCGGCCTGAATAACGCTCATGGTTGTCCTCAACGCCGATGTCGATATCTCGCCGTCAGACCCGGCGAGACACTACTGAGGTTGAAAGGCCGGGGTGTCACGGTGGCTTGGTCGCGGGGAGCAGCCCGGTCTCGGTGATGAAGGCGTCGATGAGGCCGGGGCGGTACTGCATCCGCTTGAGACGGGTCTTCAC
>NZ_BJFL01000093.1 GCF_005405885.1 Gandjariella thermophila | reverse complement strand
GTCCAGGAGTTGGGCGCAGCGGATGAGGCCGAGGTGGGAGTAGGCCTGGGGGTGGTTGCCCAGGGAGCGTTCGGCCAGGGGGTCGTATTCCTCGGGCAGCAGGCCGGTGGGGCCGGCGGTGTTGATGAGGTGTTGGAAGAGTTCTTCGGCTTCGGTGCGGCGGCCGGTGAGGAGGTAGGCCTCGATCATCCAGGTGGCGCAGAGGTGGAAGCCGCCCTCGGTGCCGGGCAGGCCGTCGTCGCGGCGGTAGCGGTAGACGGTGGTGCCGGAGCGGAGTTCGGCTTCGATGGCGGTGACGGTGGCGTGGAAGCGCTCATCGGTGGGGTCGAGCAGGCCGGACAGGCCCACGTGCAGGCTGGCGGCGTCGAGGTCGGTGCCGTCGTAGGCGGTGGTGAAGGATTGGACCTCGTCGTTCCAGCCGTTTTTGAGCACGTCGGTGGCGATGGTTTCGCGCAGGGCGGGCCAGGCGGGGTCCAGGCGCCGGTGGTGGGTTTCGGCGAGGGTGATCGCGCGGTCGAGGGTGACCCAGCATTGGACCTTGGAGTAGACGTGGTGGCGGGGGGCGTGGCGTTCTTCCCAGATGCCGTGGTCGGGTTCGTGCCAGCGGCGGGCGACGGCCTCGCACATGGCGCGCACCAGTTGCCAGTCGGCGTCGTCGAGGTGGCCGCGGGCTTCGGCCAGGGCGGCGATCAGGGAGACGACGGGGCCGAAGACGTCGAGTTGGACCTGTTGGTTGGCGAGGTTGCCCACCCGCACCGGGCGGGAGCCGGCATAGCCGGGGAGGGTGTCGATGACGGCCTCGGGGCCCAGGGTGGTGCCGTGGATGGTGTAGAGCGGGTGCAGGCGTTCCGGGCCGGGCAGGGTGGCCAGAACGCGGTGCAGCCAGCTCAGAAACGCCTCGGCCTCGGCGTGGGAGCCCAACGACACCAGGGTGTGCGCGGTCAGCGCGGCATCCCGCAGCCAGCAGTAGCGGTAGTCCCAGTTACGCACCCCACCGATCTCCTCGGGCAGGCTGGTGGTGGCGGCGGCGAGGATGGCGCCGGTGTCGGCGTGGCACAGCCCCCGCAGGGTCAGCGCGGAGCGGGCCACCAGTTCGCGTTCGGTGGTCGGCAGGTGCAGTTCGGCCAGCCAGTCGGTCCAGTACCGGGTGGCCCGCCCCCGCCGCTGCGCCTCCAGCAGCGGGTGGGCCTCCAGGGTGTCGGTGCCGCAGCGCAACTCCAGCACCAGCGGCGAGGCCGGGTCCAACGCCACGGTGGCGCGGGCGGTTTCGTGCACCCCGTCGGAGGTGATCTCCCAGTCCACGCCGGGGGAGGCCAGCACCATCGGATCCGAGGTGCCCAGCACCCGCAACCCGCCGGGTTCGGGCACCAGCCGCACCGGCACCTGCCCGAACTCCGGCCGCGGCGCGAACTCCACCACGATCGGGACCGCGCCGGTGACCACCCGCACCACGTCGGTGCGATGCGGCGGCAACCCGTGGTCCAGGTAGTCGGTGACCAACAGCCGCGACCAGCGGGTCTCCACCGTCATCGTCCCCGGCACATACCGCTGCCCCAGCGGCAGGCCGCCATGCTCGGGGCGGATGGAGAAATGCCCCGCCGAAGGCCCACCCAACAGGTCGGCGAACACCGCCGCCGAGTCCGGCTCCGGGTAGCACAGCCAGCACAACCGGGCATCCGGGGTCACCAACGCCACCGACCGTTCGTTGGCCAGCAGACTCAACCGCTCGATCGGGGTGGCCTGCTCCCCGTACAACCAGTTACGCCGCTCCTCCAGCAGAAACGCCAACACCGTGGCCACATCCGTGGTGTCGGCCACCCGAAACCCCGCCAGCGACTCACCGTCACCGACCTTGATGCCCACATCCGGGCCCGACAGCCGGGCAAACGCCTTCTCATCGGTGACATCGTCACCCAAAAACACCGCCGCCGTGGCCCCCACCTGATGCCGCAACACATCCAACGCATGCCCCTTGTCGGTGGCCACCACCGCCAACTCGATCACCGCCTTGCCCTCGGTGACCTGCACCCCCTCCCAGGACGCCGGCCCCGACCGCACCGCCGCCAACAACCCCGCCGCATCCGCCGCCTCGGCATTACGCACATGCACCGCCACACTCGCCGGCTTGACCTCCAACGCCGCCCCGGCCACCGGCGCCACCAAGCCCTCCAACACCTCGGTGATCCGCCGCAACAACCCCCGCGCCCCCGCGTCCAACGCGTGCACGAACCCCACATCGAACTCCGAGCCGTGCGAGCCGACCAGATGCACCTCCCCCGGCAACCGCGACAGCGTCGCCAAATCCCGCAACGCCCGCCCCGAAATCACCGCCGCCGTGGTCTCATGCAACACCGCCAACGACCGCAACGCCCCCACCGACTCCG
>NZ_BJFL01000092.1 GCF_005405885.1 Gandjariella thermophila | reverse complement strand
GTCCTCCGCGGCCGTCCAGGTATTGCATTGGGCGGTGCGGTTGTACTGGGCGCCCTGGACCGTCCAACCCTGCACGTGGGCGCCGTTGCCGTGGTCGCGACGGGTCTGCACGCCGTTGTCGTCCGCACGCAACCGACCAGCGTCTCCACGTCCGCCCGCGCGCCGCGCAGGAATTCGTCGTCCTCCCCTTCCCGGGCAAGTTCCTCGACACCGTCCAGGTACCGGTACAAATCATTGCGCAGCCGGGAAAATACGCCGACCAGCGCCGGCGAGAGGGCTTCCATCACGAAACATCTCCTTCTCGGCGGGAACCCCTGCCCCACCGAGAATGAGTCGCCCGCCATGCCAGCCTGGCACGCAATCACACCTCTGGGTGACAAGGCTCACCTGGCGCCGAGCCATCCCCCTAACGTTCGCGCCAACCACGCACATCCCAGGGGGGTCACCATGCCAGAGCCCAACCCCACCGTGAAGGGCCGCCAGCTCGGCACCGAGCTTCGCACACTGCGGGAAGGAAGGAAGCTCACCTGCGACGAGGCCGGCCGCCAGGTCGGCATGTCGGCCAGCAAGATCAGCCGCATCGAGAACGGCCGGCGCGGTGCCCGGGTCGAGGACGTGGCCGCGCTGCTCGCCCTCTATCGCGTCCACGGCGGCCGCCGCGAGGAGTTACTCGACCTCGCCCGCCAGGCCAACGACCGCGGCTGGTGGCAGCGCGCCTACGGCGACACCCTGTCGGCCCGCTTCCGCACCTACGTCGGCTTCGAAGCCGACGCCAAGCTCATCACCAACTTCGAGTCCATGCTGGTACCGGGGCTGTTACAGACGGCCGAGTACACCCGCGCCGTCATGCGCGGCGGCAAGGTGCCCGAAGACCTGATCGAGGGCCGTGTCGCCGCCCGGCTGGCTCGCAAGTCCATCCTCAGTCGCGAGTTTCCGCCACACCTCGTCGCCATCGTCGACGAGCAGGCCCTACGACGACCGGTGGGCGACACCGACGTCATGCGTCAGCAGTTGGACCACCTAGTGACGATGGCGAACCGACCGCATATTCGTCTGCACGTGGTACCGCTGTCGGTCGGTGCGCACGCCGGGGTCGAAGGCCCCTTCGTGATACTGGACTTCGACAGTGCGCCAGCGATCGTGCATCTGGAAAATCACACGTCCAGCCTCTTCCTGGACGACCCGCGGGACGTGAAAAGCTACCGGAAGCTGGTCATGGGCCTCACCAATCTCGCCCTTGACCAGCGCGAATCGGTCGAGTTCATTGCCGGCCTGGCACGCGAGCTGGGCGATCGTTAGGAGCATGTGATGGCGGCACCCAAGACGTCCGGATCGACCTGGCGCAAGAGCAGCCACAGCGGCACTGACACCAACTGCGTGGAGGTGGCCTTCACACCTGCCCGGGTAGCCGTGCGCGACTCCAAGAACCCCACCGGCCCGACGCTGAGCTTCGCTCCGGCTCGGTGGCGGACCTTCCTCCGCACGATCGACCGCTGAGTCTCTGCCGCCTGGTGACCGGTTCTTGGAACCGGCCACCAGGCACGTGGCGTCTCAGCTACGCTACGGGGCGGCCAGATCACCGAGGGAGGACGTTGACCATGGCCGATGGGTTCATGCAGTCCGCCGCTGGGTTAGCGAACCTCCAGCAGCAGTCCGCCAACCTCCGCGCCGCCGTAGACGGTGGCCAGCTCTTCATCAACCCCGACAGCGCCCGCAAGGCCGCCCAAGCCTGCTACGACCACGCCGATAGGCTCGAAAGCCTTGCCATGCGGGCGTTCCAGCTCGCTCGACGGCACAACTTCGGCGATGTCAGGAGGGAAACGCGCTGGCAGAGAAGTTCGCGCTGAAGGCACACGGTGGACCGAACTCGGCGTGGGATGTGCTCAAGAAGGCTTCCGAGATCACGCGGAGCCTCGGCAAAACCTACGAGGAAGCCGGGCGGGCATACCAACGGTCCGAGGAGGCCAACGCCCGGTCCTTCAAGGGGATCGAGGGGAAGGCGTGAGCGTGTGGGTTCGTCGGGTGCGCCACTTGGTGTTAGGCGGCGCGACGGTGCTAGCTCTGACAGGATGCGGCAGCGAGGTGTCTGGACAGCCGAGCGCTACCACCGGCTCGTCCGCGAGTGCGTCCTCCAGCGGCTCGATCGACGCGGTTGACCCGTGCACTCTGCTGAAGCCGCAAGAACTCCAGCAGCTCGGCCTCCCTACCCAGAGCGAACCCGCAAACGGCTCGGGTGAGACTGGGTGCACGTGGATAAATCATTCCAGGTTTGGACTTACCCTTGCCAAAGCCAAGGATGGACTGGCGGTGTCAAGTAGTGGGTGCACCACCAGCTTCTAGCAGCAGTTTGTTGAGGACTTCGGTGGGTTTGAGCCAGCCGAGAGTCTGCCGGGGCCGGTCGTTGAGTTCGTCGGCGACGGCGTCCA
>NZ_BJFL01000091.1 GCF_005405885.1 Gandjariella thermophila | reverse complement strand
AGATCGCGCAGATGGTTGAGCCGAGGTTGCCGAGGTAAAGGGGGGCGTTTCGAATGGGGTGGTGGGAGGACCGGTGGCACGACGCGGAGGACGGGGCCGCGTCGCTGTTGGGGATGAAGAAGCCGTCTCAGGAGCGGGCCGAGCAGCAGGCCGCCAGGGATGCCACGCAGCGGGACACCCAGCGCCGCAACGAACTACGGCATCAGGCGTCCACGTTTGCGCAGCAGGCCGGGGGCGGCTTCGATCCACCGGCCATCAACCAACGGACCAACTGGGATTCGTGGGATCACGGCAAGATTCACTCTATGGTCAATGGGATTCCGACCAGCGACTTGAACAGCCACGGTGGGGACTGGGTCACCCTCGGTAAGGATCTCAGTACCGCGACCGAGGACTTTCACCGATCGGTGACGGGCGCGATTTCTGGGAACTGGACGGGGCAGGCGGCGGCGAACGCGATCTCGGCGCCGCAGTCGATCGTCTCCTGGGGCAACGACTTCGGGAACGCGGCGCAGGCGACGGGGACGCAGATTCAGGCCGCGGGCACGGCGGCCGACCAGGCGAAGGCGACGGTGCCGCAGCCGGCGGACTTCAACTGGCGTCGCACGATCGTGGGTGGGTTGAGCACCATCTCCCTCGGCGGTGTCGGGGGCTTCGCCGATGCCTACCAGCAGCATCAGGAGCAGCAGAACGCCAAGGCCGCCGCGGTGCGGGTGATGAACTCGGTCTACACGCCCGGCTATGTGGAGGCCGACCAGGGCACGCCGGCGTTCACCGCGCCCACCGACCCGACCCAGCCGCCACCCAACAACCCGCCACCGCCCGTGCCGCCGCCGGTGGGTCCGCCACCGACGCCGGGGGGTCCGCCGTTCCGACCAGGCCAGTCCGGGTCGACCGGGCACACCGGCTCCACCGGCCACACCGGAAGCGGGCAGCAATTCGGGCCGCCGCCGCAGCCATCGGGCGGTCCGATCCCGACCGGCCCGAGCGGGTACGGCGGCGGCTCGGTGACCCCGGCCGGTGCCGGCCCCTCCCCGTCGCCGATCGGCGATCTCGGACCGGCTGGCGGCGGCCCGGCGAACCCGGGCAACGCGTTCGGTCCGGGCGGCTTGGCGTTCGGCCCCGGAGGGTTCGGCCCCGGAGGCGGCGGAGGCAGTGGAGGCGGCGGCGCGGGCGGCGGCTCGCGCGGGTTCGGCGGTGGCGCCGGCTACCGCTCCGGGGACACGGGTGGTTCGCGCCCGTCCGGGCCGGGAGCGCGGTCCGGCGCGGGCGCGATGGCGGCCGAGGAGGGCGTGCCGCGCCCGGGAAGTGCGGCGGGCCGGCCAGGGGCCGGCGGTATGGGCGGCGGGCCGATGGGTGCCGGCGGGCGCGGTGGCAAGGGCGAGGAGGACAGGGAGCACCGCTCGGCCGGCTACCTGGTCGACGAGGAGCACGGCAACGCCATCGTCGGCGATCTTCCGCTGACGGCGCCGCCGGTCATCGGCGAAGGCTGACCGGAGGACGCGACCGGTGCCGACCACGGTGCACTGGCGGCTGTCCGCCGTCCAGGTTGACCAGTTGTGGGAATTCCTGAAGCTGGGCGACTATCCGTTTCCCATCGAGGTGCGCTCCTACGGCGGGTCCGATGTGGAGCGTCTGGCTCTGCGTGGCCGCGTCCGCGACGAACTGCGCGCCGCGCGGCTGCTGCGCGGCGAGCGCCTGGACGCCGACCTGGAGGCGGCGTTGCGGCTTCTGGTACGCGCGGAGGCTTGGCTCGACTCCGTGTGGCTGCCCGACGAGCACGCCGACAGCCCGATGCGGGTACTGGCCGCACGCTCCGGGCCAGCCGCGCTGCTCGCCCTGCAACTGCCGGGCGAGTCCGAGCACACGGGCGGTGACCTGATCCTCCGCGAGATTCACCCCTCCGGCCTGGTGGCCGCGGTCGTCGGCGAGCTACCGGCCGCGCCGGCCGGGCGCCGGCCCCCGGCGACCGCGCCGGCGTCCGCGTTCGGCGGTGCCACGCGGTCCACTTCGGACGATACCGGTGGCGGCGTGCTGATCTCGAACAGCCCGCGGCCCAGCAGGTCCGAGCGCGACATCGCGGTGTTCCGCGACGTCCTCGACGCGGCTCACCCGCGTGCCGGGCAGATCGCCGCCAACCACCGTGACGCCACGGGCCGCAGGCGGCGTTCCCCGGTGCTGCACTGGTTCGACAACGCCGACGACGGCCGGTACCTGCTCATCGCCGAAACCCACCGCGGCGAACCGGAAATCACCCTGCGACCCGTTGACGCCCACCAACTCGGCACCCACGTCCAGGCGGCGCTGAACTCGGTACTCCCGGGGATCGCCGGGTAGCCCGCCGGACGACCCGGCGATCCCCGGCGCTCAGCTCACCCAGTCCTCCGCGGCCGTCCAGGTATTGCATTGGGCGGTGCGGTTGTACTGGGCGCCCTGGACCGTCCAACCCTGCACGTGGGCGCCGTTGCCGTGGTCGCGACGGGTCTGCACGCCGTTGTCGTC
>NZ_BJFL01000090.1 GCF_005405885.1 Gandjariella thermophila | reverse complement strand
CCAGCGGTGGACGTGCAGTTGACCGACGACGGTGTTGCGGCGTGCCAGAAGGCGAGGTCGAAGGTTCCCAGCGATGCGGTGGCGACGTGTGTGACCAGCACGTTCGATCGTTGTGTCCGCACAGCCGAGTTGATCACGGCTTGTCAGGTCGAGCTACACCGCGATGCCCGGCTGAACGAGCTGGACTACGGCGTCTACGAAGGCGATCCCTTCCTCGCTTACGCCTGCTGGCTTGCGGAGCACGGCCCCCGCGTACGGCCACCGGGTGCGCGGGAGTCTCAGGCGGAGGGCATCGTACGGATGCTCACCGGCCTGCGCGCCGCGTTGGGCTGGCCCGGACCGCGCCTGGTCGTTGCCCACGGTCTGCTCGTCTCGGTGGTCCAATGGGCGCAGTCCCATCCGTATCAGCCGTTGACCGACGTGTTTCTGCCCGCCGCGCGCTGTCTGACGCCGCTGGTCATCGGGGACGCTGACCTCCGTACGCTGATCGACACGCTGCTTCGCGACCTTGCCGAGGGGGCGCGTCGGCGCCGTGGCTGGCATGTTGATCTGGGGGTATTCCCGCGAGAGGCACGCGATGGTCTTGCTACCGTCAGTGCACACGCTTCAGCAAGCAGAGACGAAGACGAGGCGACTCATGCATGATGCCCGCATCCTGCTCGACCTGGGCGAGGACGCTGTGCGCTCCTTGGCCAAGCGCGGCTACACGCTCGATTTGACCACGATTGAGGATCTGTTCACACGCCGGAACTCCTCGATCAAGAGTGCGGACGAGTTGCGGGCGGAGTCGAAGAGGGTCGCCGCCGAGGTGGGCAAGACCGCCAAGGCCGGTGGGGACGCGACCGAGCTGAAGGAGCGCGCACGGGCACTTAAGGATCAAGTGCGCGAGCTGGAAGAAGAGCAGGAGAAGGTCGAGGGAGAGCTGCGGGAGACGCTGCTGTCGATCCCGAACTTCCCGGCCGAGGACGTGCCCGACGGTCTCTCCGACGAGTTCAACGTGGAGATCCGCAAGCACGGCACTCCACCGAGCTTCAGCTTCGATCCCAGGGACCACGTGGACCTGGGTGAAGCGATGGGCATCTTCGACTTCAGCCGGGCGGCCAAGCTGTCGGGCTCACGGTTCAGCGTCGCACGCGGAGCCGGAGCCGTGCTGGAGCGCGCGCTGGCGACGTTCTTCCTGAACCTGCACACCGGGCGCCACGGCTACCAGGAAATCAGCGTTCCGAACCTGGTGAACCGGACCACGATGACCGGCACCGGCCAGTTGCCCAAGTTCGAGGAAGACCTGTTCCGCACCGGAGTGGCCGATCGAGAACTGTTCTTGATCCCCACGGCCGAGGTTCCGCTGACCAACCTGCATGCCGACGAGATCCTGCCCACCGAAGACCTGCCGTACGCCTACACCGCGTGGACGCCGTGCTTCCGGTCCGAGGCAGGCTCGTATGGACGGGACACGCGCGGCATTCTGCGTCTGCACCAGTTCTCGAAGGTGGAGCTGGTTCGGGTGGTACGCCCCGAGGAGTCCCGCGCTGAGCTGGAGAAAATGCTCGGCCATGCCGAGGCGTGCCTGAAGGAACTTGGGTTGGCCTACCGTGTGGTGGCCTTGGCCGCCGGGGATCTGGGTTTTGCCGCCACGTTCACCTACGACATCGAGGTGTGGCTGCCCAGCCAGAACACCTATCGTGAGATCAGCTCCTGCTCCGACTGCGGCACATTCCAGGCCCGTCGAGCGGCGATCCGCACCAAGTCGAAGGACGGCCAGCGCGGGCTCGCCGCGACGTTGAACGGATCGGGTCTGCCGATTGGGCGTACCTTGGCCGCGCTGCTGGAGCAGAACCAGCAGCAGGATGGTTCGGTGGTGATCCCCGAGGTCCTGGTGCCGTTCACCGGGTTCCGGCGAGTAGCGGCGGACGGCACGCCCGAGTCCTGACCGCGATGCTGGTCGGCATCTGCGACTTCCCAGGGGACTATGCCTTCCCGCCGTCCGGGTACGGCGGGATCGAACGGTGGCTGTGGGCGGTGGCCGTCGGCGCTCGTGCCGCCGGGGCCGAGGTGCATCTTCTTGGCCCGCAATGGCGATCGGAGCTGGTTGATGAATGGGAGATGCGGCCCATTCGGATCGAGGGTATGAGGCCAGACGGGCGCGAGGCCCGCAGCCTGCGGGCCACCGGCTATGACCTGTTGGTAGTCGGGCACGAGTATCCGTCGCTTCCTGCTTGGCGGGTGGTGTGGGAGTCGCTGGATGCCGACGTAGCGACCTTCCAGCATTGGCCGTATTTCCAGCACCAGCCGGATGCGTTCGATGGTTTGCGGTCGCGGCTGTACTGCTACTCGCGCCAGATGCGCGAGCGCTACGCCGCGCATCGGCCCTTCGAGGAGTTGGCGGTGCATCTCGGATTGGGAGAAGAGGAGCTACCCGTGCGCGATAACGGTGCACTGCTGTGGATGGGACGGATCGATCAGCAGAAGGCTCCGCACCTGGCCATTCGGGCCGCCGCGCTCGCAGGACGTGAAATCACCGTCGCCGGGCCGGTGTTCGACCGTGGTTACGTGGAGGCCCACAGCGCGGATTTCGGCGCCGAGCACGTCACCCTGGTCGGAGAAGTCGGCGGCGACGCGAAGATGCGGCTGCTGGCCGAGGCGGGCGCGCTCGTCTACACCTGCGCGCGGAACTACATCGAAGCTGGCGCTGCCAGCTTTGGCGAAGCCCTGCGAGCCGGGACGCCGGTCATCGCACTGGCCTGG
>NZ_BJFL01000089.1 GCF_005405885.1 Gandjariella thermophila | reverse complement strand
CTGTAGTAGACTGGTAACGCAACGGCCCCGCCTGTAAGTCGTGTTCTGTGGTAGGAAAACGATCTTACCTGATCGGGGTCGTTGCCCTACTTTGAGGTGATCAAGCCGGCCTGAATAACGCTCCATCTCCACTGCCGCTCTGAAGACGCAATCCGCGAATTCCGCATCCGACCAACGGCGCCGAATCAGTCACCCTCGCACAGGTGCCCGATCCTGCCGCGGAAGCCGGAGGCACGCGCTCAACAATAGTCGACAACGCCCCCTGAGAACCGCATGCCGCAATGGAGTCCGGCCGCGGGGGCCGGAGTGAGCCAGTGGTCCGGCGGGGAACGCCAGATCGACGGCATGCCGCAATGGAGTCCGGCCGCGGGGGCCGGAGTGAGCATCGGGCCGCACGCCGTGGGCTCGCCAGGCTTCGCCCTGCCGCAATGGAGTCCGGCCGCGGGGGCCGGAGTGAGCAGGAGCGTGGCCGCTGACCACGCGACCCAATACGCCGCAATGGAGTCCGGCCGCGGGGGCCGGAGTGAGTTCTGGCAGGCCCAAAACGCGGGGTACGGCTTTCCGCCGCAATGGAGTCCGGCCGCGGGGGCCGGAGTGAGGTGACCTCATGGACTACCCGCAACCGTCGCGTTGGTCGCCGCAATGGAGTCCGGCCGCGGGGGCCGGAGTGAGCTCGCAGACCTTGACGGGCTGCCCTGGCAGATGCGCGCCGCAATGGAGTCCGGCCGCGGGGGCCGGAGTGAGGGCTCGGCTGATTCGGTGGGTTTGACCTGCGGAAATGTAGCACGTTGCGAGCAACCCCGGAAGAGGGATCTTCGACGAGATCAACAAGCCTCCACTGAATCGCACAAGATGACCCTGACCTGCATGCGAGCATCTACGCCTGACGGTGTCGGCACCGGGATGCTCGCAGAGATCAAACTATCTTCGGGCCTCGCGATCACGCAACACGAGCGCTTGCAGGCAGACCTGCGCCTCGTCCACGGACGAAGCTGCCGTGTCACCTCGCGACGACGGCCCAGCGACCGTGGACCACGGTCAGCCGGCCGGCCTTCGACAACTCCGCCACGGCGCGGCGCACCGTCACGTGCGCGACGCCGGACGACGCCCTTTGCCGCAGTACGGCTCCCCGCTGGCCAGCGCGATTGCCTATTGGCAGTAAGGTTTTCCGCTGTCACCGGAATCCGCCGACGGACAGAGCGGTGTCGGACGGGGCAGGACGGGCGCCTCCTTGCCTATTTCTCTTCGGAGAGATAGGCCGCAACCTTGACAACCGTCGCCCATGCCGCCTTGATGTCTATACGCACCGAGTCCGTTGACATCGTCACCCGCACTCCGTCCGACTCGCGAGCCAGTGACATCCTTCCGTCAATCGCGCTATTCCACCCACGTAGCGAAAGCTCGCGAATCTCAATAAGCATAAGCTCGACCTGGACCGTATTGAAACCCTGCAGTCGCCACTTCTTGGGCGGACTCTCCGGATATTCTGGCAAATCGAAACGCAAGGTTGCACGCCCGCCGTCGGTGTGCAACGAAATCTCATGAAGGCGGATGGGATCGAGTGCGGGCGACTGGTCGTTGTAGATGGATCGTACGCTCGCCGCGTCTTCCAGAAGATCCAACCAGGCGGCCATGCAGTTACCTCGCAAACGGGTAGTGATCTCGTGCCCCTGGAACGGAGCCCGTTCTTGTGTTCTCCGGAGGACGAACATTGAGGTGCGGGCCCTGGTCGCCTACGCCTCCTTCACCGAAGCTGTGCCCTGCGCCATGATCTTGAATGATCACCCTGCTGCCGTCGGGGCGGGTGTAGACATACTCTCGAGTCATAATCGGTTTACCGTCGCCTCCCAGGATCGCATGGCCCCACCGATCAGTCATCGGTACACGATTGACCTCGTCCGGGTGTTGCGACCGCGGGATGCCCAAGTCGCGCTTCGCCTGGTTGAGGGCAGCATTTCGGCCAGGCGAATCGCACGGCGACAGACCGAGGGGGTCGGTCCAGGTGTGCGGGTTGTGGACGTAGGTGTTGGGGTTGGGGGACGGCGCGAGGCCGAGGGGGTCGAGGGTGGCGTAGCGGGCGGTTTCCGGGTCGTAGTAGCGGAAGTAGTTGTAGTTGAGCCCGGTTTCGGGGTCGTGGTACTGGCCGGGGAACCGCAACGGCGTGCCGGCGCTATCCCCGGTCCAGGTGGTGGTGCCCCACAGCGTGCTGCGGGCGTGCCCGGCCACGGCGCCGAGGTCATCGACGAGTTCGCTGGGCGTGCCGACCAAGTCGGTCACGATCGCGTAGAACCGCTCGTCCACCCACGCTTGCGGGGCGTCCCGCCACCAGGTCCGCTCGGTCTGGGTGGCCGGGCGGAGGCCGTCGTGTTCCCACGTGGTGACGCGCGCACCACCCGGCTCCCAGGCGGTCTGCTCGGCGAGCGTGGTGCCGTCCCAGACGAAGTCGACCTGTTCGACCACGGTGGTTCCGTCAGGGCCGAGGCGTTGCTTGGCGATGCGCCGGCCGAGCGGGTCGTACCGGTCGAGAGTGAGGACGCATGGTTGCGCCTACCGAGTTTCAGACACGATGGCGCAAGAGCAGCTACAGCGGCAGCAACACCAACTGCATCGAGATCGCCTTCGGCTGGCGGAAGCGCAGCTACGGCGGCGACGACGCCAACTGCGTCGAGGTCGCCTTCGGCGACGCCGTGGTCGGCATCCGAGACTCGAAGAACCCCAGCGCCGGCCACATCACAGTGCCAAGGGATACCTTCCAGGCGTTCCTGACGGCTATCAACAAAGGCACGTTCATCTGACGCATGACCGTCCACTGTGGCTGGTGAGAAGCCCGACCAGCAACTGAAGGTAGCCTGGTGTCGTCGCCGGAACGCCGCGCGAACCGGCGACGACCTGATCACGCTCTCTGGCATAAGAGCATGTCTCGTGCGGCAGCTCGTGAGGTGGATCAGCGCTGGTCGCAGCCCTGCATCGGCCCACGTGAGACACGCTAGAGCGTGATTCTCTGGGCCATTTGTCGCAACTACTGCCCATTTCTGAGGGCCCTGATGTCGGCGTGGACATGCCACCACGCCGACGCAGATTGTCAGCCCTCTCCAGCCGCAATGGAGTCCGGCCGTGGGGGCCGGAGTGAGTGAGGTAATCTCAGCGAGGTAGATACCGGTGCTCGAACTGGATCAGCACCAGGGCCGCTTTCGCGATCGGGCCGATCTTTTGTGGGCAGGCCGTGACGTGTTGGAGCACCCGCCACCGCAGGGCTCCGGCAAAGTCGTCTGTAGACCTGCGTGACCAGTGATGTTGGTGGCGACACGCCGTGGAGATGCTCGGGCGGCACGGCCCTCGTGATGATCATGAAGGTTTCCTACGCCTTGATCGTCACGAGGGACCATGCCTGCCGCGTCATCATCGCCGATTCGCCCTGTCCTTGACCACCTTGTCGACGCGGTTG
>NZ_BJFL01000088.1 GCF_005405885.1 Gandjariella thermophila | reverse complement strand
GTCGTAGGTGTCCCAGTCGTCGTGGGTGCCGCCGGCCGCGGTGAAGATGTCCCGCAGCAGCAGGCGCAGGCCCTCGGCGTCGACGCCGTCGCGTGGGTCGTCGGGACCGATCAGCTCGGCCGCGCCCTCGACGGCCATCCACTCCCATCCGACCCGGGCCACGACCGTGGCCTGCGGGCGGGTCCGCAGGTTGGCGAGCTTGCGGGCGCCGCCCCGGGCGACGAAGCCCACGACCGGAGTCCCGGTCACCGGATGGTCCAGCACGCCGGCGTTCACCACCGACGCCTGGATGGTGCCGTTCCCGCGCAGGGTGGACACCACGCACAGTCCATTGTCGAGGGACACCAGCCGCGCGAAGCCCGCCAGATCAGCCACGGCGACAGGGTAGGTGCCGCGGTCGCGGTCATGCGCGCATACCCGGGTTCCGCGTGATGCTCGGGTAGTCGTTGTTCGCGAGCGTGGGCAGCCGGGTCAGCCCGGACCGCATGCCGTGGTCGACGTGCACGTCGAACAGTCCGACCGGGTACCGGTAGCGGATGAGGAACACGTGTCCCCACGGCAGTCGTGGCGGGCCGCCGGGGAGGTCGGCGTCCAGATCGACCTGCGTCCACTCGGCGGCGGTTTCCGCCCACGCCCCACCCCAGGACACGTTGCTGATGTTGTAGGGCCACTCCGTCGGCAGGTTCTCGTCCGTGGTGAGGTGCACGGTCGGGGTGTCGGTGAGGCCGTTGCGGATGCCCACCTGGTCCACGCACGGCCACAGCGCGGTCATCATGTGGTTGGCCAGCACCGGCTGGCCCCGGGTCACCTCGTTGACCGATCGCGGTTCGGTGAGTTTCGGCTCGGCCACGGCGATCCAGCTGTCCGCCCCGGTGACCCGGTCGACAGCGACCACCCGCACGGCCTCGGGGCGCGGTGAGGGCAGCGGCACGGAGAGTTGCTGCCACTCGCGGATCGGCCTGCGGACGTCCGGCTGGAGGGTTTCCTCGCCGGTGACCTGACCGCCGCGTCCGAACTGGACCCGGAGGTCCTGGCCGGCGAGCCGCCCGGCCAGCGGCACCGTGACGTGCGTGGCGGTGGTCGACGCCGGCAGCGGATACCAGCCGGTGGTCAGCCCGCCGGTGCCGGGGGTCGCGCCGTCCGGCTGGTCGTCGTGCCACACCGTGGTGGGCGCCGGCCACGGGTCACCCGGAATCGGCACCGGCCGGCTGTTGACGAAGTCACCGGTAAGCGTGGCCCGTGTCGCGGGGGCGGCGAGTTGTCCCGGCGACGGCAGCTTCACCGTGACGTCGCTGGCCAGCCCGCAGCCGTGGCCGAAAAGCGTCTGCACCCCGGAACGCGCCACCGTCCAACCCGGCGCCTGCGCGATCGGTGCATACCCGAACAACGCCACCATCAGCAGCACCGAACCGATCGACGCCGAGGCCAGCACCGCGCGGTCCGGCAGCAGCCGGACGAGCTTGCCGCTGCCCCGGCGCCATCTCGCCCACCCGAACGCGACGAGCGCGACCCCGATCCACAGCAACGGGTTGCGCAGGTACACCGGGCCGAAGTGCGGGGCCATGTTGTTGGTCATCGGGTCGATGTCCAGGTGGTGGCCGAACCGCTGACCCGCGTCGGTGAACGGCACCCAGTAGTTGCTCCCGGCGAAGCTCAGCGACACCGCACCGACCACCAGGAGGACGCTGACGCTGGTGACCACGGCACCGGCACGGCGCGGCAGCGGGGACCGCAGCAGCGCCGCGGCCAGCAGCACGGTGGGCGCGGCCGCCACCGCGTGGAAGTGGTTGACCCACTTGGTAGGGCTGAACGACAGCAGCGCCAACGCCAGCGCGCTGGTGATCGTGCTGACCACGACCAGCCGCCGGATCGGGTCGCGGCCCACCCCGCCGCGACCGCTGGCGATGGCGACCACGACCACGATCGCCAGCGTGAGCAGCACCGGCAGCCGGCGGGCCCAGCCCGCGGTGTCGAGCAGGGTCTTGTAGTGGACGAACTCCTCGTACCAGGCGAACGAGAGGTAGTACCAGTCGTGCACCCGGCTCGCCTCGATGACGTCGCCGAGGGTCGCGTCGGCGAAGCCGACCGGCACCGCCACGGTCGCCGCGGCGGCGAGCAGCGACGCCACCGCCACCCGACCCGACCACGGCTGCCTGCGCAGCGCGGGCACCAGCCACACCGTGCTCAGCACCAGCGGGGCGGCGGCGACCAGCCCGGACGGGGAGCAAGTCACCGCCAGCGCGGCGAACACCACGGCCACCGCGAACGCGCCGATGCTGTGCCGCAGCGCGGCGGCCTCGGCGAACACCAGGGTGGCCGCCGCGCACAGCACGATGAACGGCTCCGGGCGGAGCGTCGTGCCGTACGGCAGGTACCAGACGAGATGTGCGACGAGCAGCGCCCACGGCACCGCGCGCAGCGTGGCGGCGCGGCCCAGCACCGTGGCCAGCAGCACGCGAAGCAGCACCCAGGTCAGCAGCCCGCAGATAGTCGGCACCAGGCGCATCCACCACAGCGACCAGCCACCGAGTTCGCCCCAGAACTGCAGCACGTACTGGCTGAGGACGAACGGATTCTCGGTGACATTGAACATGTAGACGAAATTGCCGATATATCCGTCCTGCCCGGCATTTCGGGCCATCATCATGTACCAACTGTCGTCCATGTTGGCCGGCCCGAGAAACAGCCAGGCCACCGCGACGGCCAGCATCACGGCGTCGGCAGCGGACGGTCGTGGGACGCGCAGGCCGCGCATGGACTGCCTGCCGCGCCAGCGCCGCCACGCCAGCACGAGCAGGCTCGCCAGCGCCAGCACGTGCGCGACCAGTAACGCGATCTTCAACCCCGACGGGCGGGACTGGTAGCGGGCGTCGGTGTGCAGCGTGACCGCCAGGCCCGCCAACGCCTGGCCGTCCGCCTGCGTGGACAGCTCGCTGACCTGTGGTGGCAGCAGGTCACGCCGACTGACCAGTTCGGTGCCGTCGCGCCACACGCGGACGCCGTTGGAGTCTGCCCGCAGCCGGTACACGCACGGCTCCGGCCGCAACGGCTCGTCCAGCACGACGACCCCGGAAACCCAGAACCGCACGCCGCCCTGTTGCGCCCGGACGTACAGTCCCGGCCCGCCGCCGGGGTAGGTGGCAAGCGCCGTCCCCCCACTACCGGCCAGCGCGCGGAGCGTCGCGCACGGCACCGTCGCCTCGAAGCTCAGCGGCCGGTACGGCGACAGCGGCACGACCGTCGACATCGCCGCCGATCCCGCCTTCGGCCAGCTGACCACCGGATCGTCGATGACCACCGGCACCACCATCACGCCGATGCCGAGCAGCACGGTCAGCCCGGCGAGTACCGCGATCAGCCAGTTGCCCCGTGACCGCCGATAGGGGCGTGGTCGCCCGGGTTGCGACTCGGACGATCCCACGATCCTGCGCCGCTGTTCTGTGGCGAATATCACGCCCGTTGTCCCGCCGCTCCACTCGATTTCGCAGTCCGTTCACCTTCGGCGCCCGACCCCGCCTCGGATGCCCGCGCGACAGTTTCGCGGCTCCCGCCCCCACGATTCAGCAAGAAAGACGAAAAGGAGATCTATTG
>NZ_BJFL01000087.1 GCF_005405885.1 Gandjariella thermophila | reverse complement strand
CAGCGTGCTACGCCTCAACGGCGCCACCAACATCGCCCAAGCCCTCCGACATCAGGCCTGGGACCCACTCCGCCCCATCAACCTGCTACTGATCAGCTGAAGTGCGACTTTGCCGGGGCCGTGGGGGTAGACCGGGTCCAGGGGTCGGCTCTGCCACTCGGCCATGCCCTCCAGCACCCGATCGGTGATGGCTGAGATCGTGTCCTTTGACACGCTCGCGCCGTACACCTCGCCCAGGTGTGCGGAGACCTCCCCGGTGGTCAGGCCCTTGGCCGACAGCGACAGCACGATCCCGTCAACGCCGTCCAGCCGGCGCTGCCGCTTGCGGACGATCCGCGGCTGGAACGAGGCATCCCGGTCCCGCGGTACCGCGATCTGGACCGGACCGCCTCGGTCAGCACGGTTTTGGACCGCGTGCCGTTGCGGGAGTTGCCGTTGTCGCGGCCGGCCGGGTCGTGCTTGCTGTAGCCCAGGTGGGCGTCCATCTCACTCTCCAGCGACGACTCGAGCACGATCTTGGTCAACTGCTGGAGTAGGCTGCCTTCCCCGCTGACCGGCACGCCATCGGCCGTGGCCCGCTTCACCAGTTCAGCCACCACCTGCTCGTCCACCGCCGGCGCGGTCACCGCGGTCTGGGGCTTGATCTCGTCAGTCACAGGTGTACCTTCCACTTAGGACAGTTACACCGTTGTTCTTACACACACCCCCCCCGGGTGCCGCCGACGATTCGGCGACCGAGGGTTCGCCCAGAGCTGGCGCCGAAGTGGCGCGCGGCTCTGGGCACATCACCAGCGCTGGCGACCAGCCTTCCGCCGATGTGTCGACGCGGTTCCCGCCTGGCGGTCGGCTGGTCGCGTGGGCGGGATTCCTGTTCGGCTCGGTGATGTCGATCGCCGCGAACGTGCTGCACGCCTCTCTACCCGCACCACATGAACCCGTGCGGTGGTACCCGGGAATTGCACCGCAAGTCGGAGCGGCCGTGTGGCCAATCGGGCTGATGCTCGCCGTCGAGGCACTGAGCCGCGTCCGCTGGCCCACCGGCGTGCTCTGGGGACTGGCCCGCTTCGGTGGTGCAGGCACAGTCGCGCTTGGCTCGGCGATCATTTCCTACGGGACACGTACGGGATGTCCTGCTGGCGTGGCAGTACGGACCGCTGGCGGCCGCCGTGGGTCCGCTGGCGCTCGACGGCCTGATGGTGGTCAGCGGGTTCGCCCTGCTGGCGATAAGCCGCACCAGCACTGGCGGGGCGGATAGCAATCGGCAAGGACCGACGCCAGCGACGCGATGAGCTAGCGCACTGGTGCCCATTCTGGGGCGAGCGCCGCGCCAGCTCGTCGCCAACCGTCACCCGTGCAGGCAGTACGGAAACGCCGGACCCATCCTGGACACCGACCAGCAGTGCCGACGGCCTACAGCGAGACGATCCGGCGAGTTCGCAGCGTCTCAGCCATCGGCACGCTGGCAAGATCGCGTTCGCGTGAACCCGAGAGCACGGCGAGTTGGTCGGTGCGACCACACCCGGGCAGCCTGCTGTGTTGGCTGATTGTCTGCTGGCCGGTCACGCCCACGCCGGTAGGAGTTCACTCCGCTTCGATGGGCCAGCGTTCGAGGAACGCGTCGATCGTGTGTTCGATCAGCGTCCCGCGCTCGGTTGGTGCATGACCGGGCCCAAAGTTCTCGGATAGCGCATCGGCGAGCAGGTCCTCGACGGCTTCTCGCTCCTGCTGGGTGGGGTGCTGCTGGGTAGTCAGGGAGGAGAGCAATGCGGGATCGCGCTGGCCGACGATCTCGACCACGACGGCACGGTACCGCTCGGGAAGACTCTCGATCACACTACTCACGGATTCCTCCAACCGCCCCGGCCGCGCGCCCACGCCGTCACGACCTTCCCCTCCTCGTTGAGGACGACGACGGCGTCCTTGCCCTTATACCGATACGTACCGCCGTACTGGTCGGGACGGTACTCCGGTGCACGCGTCGGGTTGTTGACCGCGTCGTGCATCGCCTCGTCACTGACCCCGTGGCCATCACGACCCATGATCCTCGCCTCGCCATGCTCGCTCAGACCGTTGATCTCCTTGGGCGGCGGGAATGGCGCCTCCGCGTCGCCGCCACCGCCACTACCGCTGCTGCTGTCGGACTTGACCGGCTCGACGTGGTCATCCCCGCCCGCGTGCATCGCCATGTTCGCCACCGCGGCACCCGCGATGCCCGCACCAGTCGCCATGCCCGCGGCCGATACCGCGTTGAGCGGGACACCCGCCACCGAGCCCACGCCCGTGGCATCCAGCGCGAACCCACCGGCTTCGCCCGCGGCGCTGGCGACGGTCAGCAACGAGCCGCCAACCATGCCCGCAATGTCACCGGGATGATGGATAGCGGCGTTACCGAGCGAGGCCAGGTCGTTGATGGCCTCCGCGCCGACCTTCTCCACCCCGTGCCACGCGTCACTGGCCGCATCGCCGAGGGTGTCACCGAGCCGGTCCAGCAGACTCGGTTTCGGCGGTGCCTTGTCCCGGGCCTTGCCGATCGCCTGCCCGGCGGTGTTGCCCGCACTCGTCAACTGGCCACGGGCACGGTCGAGCACGGCCTTCGCCGCCTGCCGCTTGGCTTCGCCCGGGTCAACGAACGGAATATCAGGAGCCACGGTGGGATTTCCCGCGGCAGTCCTGGCTTGGGCGTCCCGATGCGCGTGTTCGACGTCCCGGGCGTGCTGCTCCTGCGCGGCCTTGGTGGCCGCCTGCGCCTCGTTCCACTGCTGAATGGCTTCCTGGGCTTGCGCTTGCGCCCAGGTCAACGTGGTGGCGTAGCTGCCCATCGCCTGGCTTGCCTCATGGAAGCAGTCGCCTGCCTCCAGCCACTTGCTCGGCTGGCCGTGGAAGACCTCGCGGAAGGCGTCGGCTGCCTGGCCGCTCCACCCGTCGGTGGTGTCGATCCGTTGCAGCCCGGCGCCGGCCTCATGCAGCGCATCGCCGTACGTCCGTAACAACAAGGCGATGTCCTGCACAGAAGCCGGATCGCCGGGAATGAGCGCTTTGGGGTCGTTGGTCTGGCCGAGTTCGGCTGTCATCAGTGCGCAGCCGGATCCGGGCTGGTCGAGTTCTCCAGAATGCCGGTGAACTGGCGGTGGTTGGCCTGTTCGACCTTCTGGTACGCGACCACGCTCTCGGTCAACTGGCCAGCGATGGCCTGCGCGTCCTTGGCGAGGTTCTGCACGCCCAACTGCCAGCGATCACAGAAATCCGACAGCGTGTCGGCCAGGTGGTCGTGCCCGATCGCGCCCTTGTCGCCATCGATGTCGCTGACCTGGCGGACATCCAGCGCATCCAGTGTGCCGGTGACCCCCTCCGCCGCCTGCGTCAGCGCGGTCAGGTCCACACGGAAACCGTCCGCCATCCCCGCCCTCCGGTGTCGCTCGTCGCCGATTCGCAACAGACAGCTTAGCCTGGATCCACCGGTGGTATTGCGGCGCGCGGTGGTGTCGTAGAGGGGTAGATGCCCTCCGACCTGGGAAGATGGGACTTGTTGAGGGTTCCATCTGATCCAGTGCGAAGGGCATCTACGAGGTGCGAGCATCCCACACCGCCGCTGCGGTGTCTGTGACATTCGATGAACCGAACCTCGTGTCGTCTGCGGGTCTGGTTCCCGTGCTGCGGCTGGCCGAGCGCGCCGGCTTGCACACGATGGCTGACCAGCGGGTTCGGCTCCCGGAGAAGGCGGCACGGCCCCGGCAAAGTCGCACTTCAGCTGATCAGTAGCAGGTTGATGGGGCGGAGTGGGTCCCAGGCCTGATGTCGGAGGGCTTGGGCGATGTTGGTGGCGCCGTTGAGGCGTAGCACGCTG
>NZ_BJFL01000086.1 GCF_005405885.1 Gandjariella thermophila | reverse complement strand
TTCTCTGAACTTGATCTTTGTTGGGGTTGGGTCCTCCGGGGCCGGCTCGGTTGTGGTCGGTGTCGTCAGTGGTCGGTTGTGACTGTGGGGATGCCGAGTTCGATGGGGCTGCGTTGTGCGGGGTCTGGGTGGAGCTGGGCGAGTTTGTTTTCGGCGGCGGCGAGGCTGATGCGGAGTCCTTCGACCTCGCCGAGCCAGCCCTCGCGTTCGGCTTCGGCGATGCGGGCGATGAGGTTGTCGCGGATTTCGGTCAGCCGGGGTTTCTGGGCGGGGTCGGGCCAGAGCATGGAACAGCGGACGCAGGCGTGTTCGTGGATGCACGGGGTGCCGAACGCGCGACCGCAGGTGCCGAGGGAGACCTTGCGTTTCTCGAAGTGTGCGAGGAAGGCGTCCCACTCCTGCGCGGTGGGGGTGCGGTATTCCTCGCTGGGCCGGGTGGCGCGGCGGCGGTCGAGGAAGGCCCGGTGGGCCTGGATCGCTTCGTGGGGGTAGACGGCCTTGTAGCCCATGGTGACGTTGATGTCGCGGTGCCCGCAGATGACCTGCGCGATGTGGGGTGGGAGCCCTTGCATGATGGCGTCGGTGATGAACATCCGGCGGAAGTCGTGAGGTGTGAACACCAAGGGCTGACCGTCGGGGTCGGTGAGGCCGGTCGCGGTCAGGGCCTTCTTGAGCAGGCGGCGGATAGTGGCGCCGGTGACGGGCCGGTTCTCGGTGCCGAAGCGGGACTGGAACAGCAGCGGCATCGGCGGGTTCCAGATCTTCTCGTGCTTGTCGTAGGCGGCGACGAGGGGAACCGCGCCGGTGGCCAGGCGGATACGGGTGATGATGGCGCTGAGCACGTCGGCCAGTTCCGGGCTGATCAGCAGCAGCCGTTCGGCGTCGGTCTTGGACGGGACGACCTGCAGCAGCGGGACAAGTTCGCCGGTGGTGGGCAGCTTGTATTGCACGAAACTGTGGTGGGTGAGCTCGGTGAGTTCCTCGATGCGGATGCCGGTGTGGCGTAGCACTTCGACGGCGGCCCAGGTCCAGAACGCCTCGTGTTCTTCCTGGCTGAGGTCGCGTCGGGTGCTGGCGGTGGGGTCGTCGGCGAAGATCTTGCCGCTGGGAGAGCGGATCATCACCGCCCGCTGCAGCGTCTGGTCCGCGACCGTCACGCTGTCACCGGGACGCGCCGCGGCGACAGCCTGCAGGAGCACTGTTGCCTTCTTGCGGTGCTCATCGACATGGCGGACCAGGACAGGAAGGACGGGAAGGCGTTCGCGCGTACGAGTGTCCATCCGCGACTTGCGGTGTCGCTTTTCCTTGCTGTGCACCACCAGTTCGATAGCGCGGATCGGGCATGGCACTGCCCACGGCGCCCAACGGGCGGGGTCTTCGACGGCCCATTGGGCCAGATCGAGATAGAACCCGCGGACCGCGGTCAGCAGGTCACCGACGTTGCGGCGCGGGGCGGTCACCATGCGGCGGGTCCCGTTCTCGGTGAGCGTGATGGTCTTGAACCGTTGTCGTTGTTTCCACGCGTCGGCGACCTCGACCGGCAGGTGCAGGCTGTCGATGCCGGGGTGGTGTCGTTCCAGGTCGGCCCAGAATCGTCCGGCGAGCAGAAAGGCGAGATGGTTGAGGCTGCTGTAGTCCATCGCGGGCTGTCGTTCCCGCAGATACTCCACCAGCAGATTGCGGATGGGGCGGCAGGTGATCCGGTAACGGTCGACCAGCTCATCGCAGGTGAGCTGGCCTGCGGAGCGGAACATCCGGATGCTCGGCGGCGCGTCAGTGGGAAAGACGCCCATCGTGTGCAGCAGCCGATAGAAGCAGACCATGCCAGCGCCGGTGAGTTTCTGGACGGCGGCCTGGGTGTCCAGCAGTTCGACGCAGTCGCCGACGGTGACGTCACGGACCAGCCCGCCCTTGGCCGCGACCATCACCCCGATCCGGCCGAGGGCCATTCTCCCGTTGGCCTCGGAGATGCCCGGGTCGGTAGCGCACATCTTGCGCAGCAGCGCGAACCCCTCGGGGTCGCGGGCTCGTTCCAGTACCGGCATCAGGCTGCGGCCCAGCCGCTGGGACAGAAACCACGCCATCGTCGGGCGCAGCACGTCCCCACCGATGAGCAGAGCCATTCCCGGCGGCAGCACGGAGTGCTTGCCCGCCAAGGGATACCGTTCTCCACCGCCATCCAACCACTGCGCGATCCGGGACTGCCAGGCCGCGCCGAGCCCGTCGCAGCCGCTGGCCAGCCAGCGCTGCTGCCATGTCTGGCCGGGTAGCGTCTCCAGCCAGTCAAGGATCAGTGTCAGGCTGCGGGATTGCAGACGTTGATGACCGTTGGTGTGACTGTCCACTTGAAACGGTTGTGACAGCAGCCGCTGGAGAACCTGCTCCCGGGGCTGCGTCGTTGCCGGCCAGGCATCTTCTGCGGGGCGAGGGGTGAACCGTCGCCGCAGCGCCTGGATGTTGACCGACAACGGCCGGGGCGTCGTCTCCGCTGTTGGCAGGTCATTGTCGATAATCCGGTCGACCGGGGCGGACGCGGCAGTGGTCATGGTCGTCGCCCGAACAGCACGTCCAGCGTTTCCGGGCGGTAGCCCGGTGCCGGCGTCGGCTCGACCTGGGCCGCCCTGCGGGCTGTCTGGCCGGCGTGGTGGGCGAGCACGCGGCGGATCACGTCATCCTGGCGGGGCGTGAGGTAGATCTGGGTCGTGGTCAGGTGAGCATGCCCGAGCACGTGCTGCACGTCGGTCAGCGGAAGCGCCGGGTCCTCGGCCATCCGATAGGCGGCGGTGTGCCGAAGGTCGTGCAGCGTCCAGTTCGCGCCCAGCGTGTCGTTGACCCGCTCGAACATCCGGTGCAGCGCGTGATAGGTCAGCGGCCGATGCGGACGCCGCAACGTCCACCACAACGGTCGGCCACGCCCGCGGGGAACGCGGCCTTCCAACTCGACTTGGTAGAGCCGCAACCAAACGAACGCATCCGGTGAGGCCGGCAGTTGCTGCACCGCGCGGCTGCCCTTGCGTACCACGCTGATCACCTGCATCCCCGGATCCACCCCATCCTGCGTGACACCCAGCAGTTCCGCCGCCCGCGCGCCCGTGGAGACGAAGAACGCCACCAGCGCCCGGTCACGATGGGACGGCAGGCGGGCGAACAACTCGTTGAACACCTCGTCCGGGATGCTGCGCGGGATCCGCCGCGGCACCCGCGGCCGATACAACCCGGTCCGCTCGTTGCGGAAGGGTTCCATCGGGTTGTGGTGCGCGTTCGCGCGTCCGGCCCGGCGCGCCCGCGCCAGCGGGAACGGATTGATGACCGGGCCTGCGGACATCTCGGCCTGGAAGTCATAGAACGCGCGCAGCACGGTCTCGCTGTGAGCGATCGTCGTTGCCGCGTATTTCTTTCCGGGCAACGGTTTTCCGGTCACCTGATTCACCGTCACCGGCAACGGTGCCATGCTCGTCCGGTCCTCGATGCCCGTCCCGCTCTGTCCGCGGCGGCGCCAGTGCACCCGAGCCGGCTTACCGGCCAACTGCAGCCACCGGCTGAAGTCCCGCGCCTCGATCCGGCTCGCCCGGTCCCAGGCCACCCCGACCGCCCACAGAAACCGAAACCAGCGCAGCAGGTCCATGCCGTACGAGCGCAGCGTCGCCACCGACCGTCCCGCCGCCTGCAGATCCAGCAAGAACCCAGCAACCGGCTCCACCACGGTCCCCGACGGATCGAGCAGCCGGTATGGCTCCTCGCAGGTGTCGGTCGCGACCAAGGCGCCCACCTGCGGCACCACCAACGAGCCGACATCCCGCGACTGGTCTCCAGAAACGATCACGCATGCCTATCGGCACGCCGCCCGGAAACCTTTATGACCTGCACAAACGCCGAATTTAGTTCAGTCAACAAGAC
>NZ_BJFL01000085.1 GCF_005405885.1 Gandjariella thermophila | reverse complement strand
ACACACCCAGCGAAATCCGGTCGGTCAACCGGACAGTCGACCGACCGTCACCCGGATTCTTTATCTGACCAGCGCGAGCCACACGTCAACAATACCACCACGACGTCTAACTTAGCGGTATTGCAGTCGAGCACCAAGCCGTGATAGACGACGGGGTGGTTCAGTCGACGATACGCGACCGTATCGCAGTATCAACACAAACAGACCCCGCCAGCGGGCACGCCTGGGCCAGCCCGCACGGCCACCTCCCCAGGCCGCGGCTACCAAACCTCACCATCGACACACCCAGGAAGACAGAACACATCACCCTGCCGGATCATTTCGTTCGTTGCATCCTCGTGCGCGGAGCGCAATACTTCCACGGCCGGGCCGTGTTAGACGTCGCGGTCGCCGAACTTGTGCAACCGTCGAAGAGCACAAGAGTTCCCCCTTTTCGAATCGTCTTCGGACACGACGATCTGCGCACTCAGTGCACATTCCTCGACAGCCACGAGTTCCCGCCAGCCACCGCGACTACCGGAGTCTGCATCAAGCACGGTGACCCCCTACCGTCGACGACCTTATGCCCACCCATGCTCTTCGCCGGCGTGACGCTGGAGAAGAAACAATGACATACTCTTGGGAAGTGCTACGACTCACCGCATACACCGAGAAAAAGATAATAGCACGAGGCGCGACAGTGCATCACGAGCACCGGTACAAAGCAACCAGGGTGAGCGTGGTGGTTCAGTCGCGCCTCGGTGTCGCCGCACTGGTGCACGCCGACGAACATGTCGACCTCAACACGCTCATCACCCAAGCCGTGCTCGACGCAGCACGCGGCCGTAAAAATACAACAGTATCCAGCGCGCCCGTCACGAACATTCGATCGGCAATCGAAGAAATCCCAAATCCAGATTGTATGCGTACGCTTCCGTGGCTTGCCGAATTCGGCAACGAGCGCCAAACCATCGAATATCGTATCGACAGAGGATCCGCCAGCACACTCTCCCATACCATCGAGAACCGCTGGACCGACTTCGCCATTGCCAACCGGCCACTGGCCAGAGCGCCAACCGGCGCACCCCCTGCCAAGGCCAACATGCCTCGCCATCACTCTTCCTGCTGGCTCATCCCTCCAATAGTCCTCTCACAGCTGTTCCTGGAACCAATCATGAACGGTTTGACAGGTCGTGGCACCCTGCGTAAATGGCCTCACGTACGCCTGCTCGACCCGGCCTGGGGAGGCGGCATCGACTTGGACGGACACCCGCGAACGCCCACCATCTTTGCCCACCACAACAGGCTGCTCACCAAGCCAACAGAACGGCGACAGGCATGGACAGAAGGACAACCTCAGACAGGCCACGCCGGAATCGCCGGCGCGCACATCCGCGACCTGCTGGTCGCTGCGGACGAACCACCCGACGAAGCCTTACCTCCGGGCACGGTAGTCATGGATGGCAGATGTCTCGCAGCCGGCCACGATGGCCGCGACGCACTGGTCGCCTTAGAACTCCGTGACCCAGCCGGATCCACACAGCGTCCTCGTGCTGTCATACTCAACGACCTAACCGATCTTCTCGACCTCGGAACTTGGCACGGACCATGGCAACGAGGCTTGGGGCCATGGACATCCCGATGGCTAGCGATAGGAGAACCACAACGATGCCTACGTCCCCGTCCGCTGTGAACCTACCCTTGTCAAAATACCGCAACTTCAACGCCGTACTCGGGTCGGCGGCAGTGTCTTCACTGGGTGACGGCGTACGCCTAGCGGCCCTTCCGCTGCTGGTCGTGACAATCACCTCCGACCCCGTCGCCGTAAGTGGCGTCGCAATTGCCAACCGCCTGCCGTGGATATTTGTCGCCCTGTTCAGCGGTGCGATCGCCGACCGCTACCGACGTCGAACCCTCATCATCGTGGTCGACGCCGCGAGAGCAACGGTAGTGCTCGCCCTAGCTGCACTGATATTCCTACACGCCGACACACTCACCATGGTATACGTTGTCGCAGTCGGTCTCGGCATCGGCGAAACACTCTTCGACAGCGCGTCTCAGGGATTTCTACCAGATCTCGTTCCTGCCGAACACCTCTCGCGCGCCAACAGCCGACTTTTCACCGTCCGAATGGTGGGCTCCAACTTTCTCGGCCCAACCATAGGAAGCTGGCTGTTCGGGATCAGTAGAATGGTCCCATTCATCGCAGACTCAATCAGCTTCGCTGTTGGCTCTATGCTCGTTGGCACTGTCAAGAATCAAGAAACGCACCAGCCGCAGGGTAAACGAAAGTCTCTACTGCACGATGTGCGAGCAGGAATCAGTTGGCTATGGCGCCACCCCTTGATCCGCTCTTTCGCAATCGTGGTCACCCTGGTCAATTTCACCCAGAGCGCAAGCCAGTCCCTTCTCGTATTGCTCGCCGTTGACGACCTTGGTATTTCTAAAAACGCCTATGGCCTGCTGCTCACCGCTGGCGGCGTGGGCGGGTTCATCGGCGGGATGCTCTCACCACGTATCGGCGATCGGCTCGGAGTGCCATACATATTGTGGCCCGCCATCGCACTGACGTGTCCGTTGTTCTTCGTGATGGCATGGACGAGACAACCGGTCATGCTGGGTGCCGCGCTGGCATCCAACGCCTTTCTCGGAATTCTGGCAAACGTACAAATGATCTCTCTGCGGCAACGACTCGTTCCTCGCAACTACCTCGGCCGTGTGGGGAGCGTGAACCAGTTCCTGTCCTTCGGTCTGGCGATACCAATCGGTGCACTCGCAGCCGGCCTACTGGCCCACTGGACAAGTGTTCGCACGGTCTACCTGGCGGCAGCCGTCGCCGTGCTCGTACTTTCACTAGGGGTTATGCGGCAGATGCGTCCCGCAGCGATCAAACAAGCAATCGCAGAGGTCGAAAACGAACCAGCGGGAGAATCGTACTGAATCGAAAGTGATCACTTGCCGGTATGATGATCACGGGTGGTCGAGGGTGAGGGTGGTGCACGTCGGTTGTCCCGGGCGCAGCGGGAGGTGCTGCGGCTGCGGGTGGTGGCGGCGTTGGAGTCTGGGCAGGTCAGCGGTTATCGGCGGGCGGCGCAGGTGTTTCGGGTCTGCGAGCGCTCGGTGGGCAGTTGGTGGCGGGCGTATCGCCGGGATGGTCGCCAGGCGCTGGCGGTGCGACGCCGATGGTGGTGGTCCGGTCGTCCGGCCCGCGCGTGGCCAGGGGAGCCACCCGCACCCCGTCGACCGGTCACGTCCAGACGCCGTCGCTGGTGGTCGGGCAGGGTCTCGGGCCTGCATGAGCATGTGCTCAGCTTGGATCGGAACGAGATCGACCAGAAAAATCGAGACCCACGTCCTGCGAGGGGTGTGTCCCGGAATGCACCGAGGTGATCGATGACGGAGTGGACAACTGCGCGGATGTTGGCATGGCGGGATGCCGCGGGGGAAGACCTGCTTGATCGGGTACATGCGCTGGTGATGGCGAACCTGCCACCCGATCACGAGGTCTGGCGCACGATTCGTGGCGATGCGGTCCTGGCCAGTCGCGTTCGCGGGATGCTGCCCGGCGTGCAGCGCCGCGTGGACGACACGCGCGACGCCGCCATGGGCAAGCTCCGCGTCTCAGCCGCCAAACGGGCGCTCGACCCACCGCGCGAGGACGCCGCACCGCGGCAGCAAGTGCGCCACGCCTCGCCCGGAGCTGCCGGCCGTGCGGACCGGCCTATCTCGTTGTTCGAAGACGTCCCTGCCGACAAGCCGGACCAGACTCGGCAGGATAGGAATCGCACAGACGCCTCGCATCCGGCGTCCAGGTCCGCATCACCGAGTAAGAGGCCGCGCAGATTGGTGAGTGTTACGGGCGTCGAGCGGGTCTTGTGTCCCAGCGGTGAGTGGTCCAGGCCCGTCGGATGAGGCTACGGACTGTGATGATCGCGTCGGCGAGGTCGAAGAA
>NZ_BJFL01000084.1 GCF_005405885.1 Gandjariella thermophila | reverse complement strand
CCGCCCGTTATCCGCAGCTTTATTGCGTAAATGATCTGTTCTGCCTGGTCAGGATGTTGTTGAGATCGATGGATCGTTGTTGGGTGTCCATCCGCGGCGGATGAGTTCTCGGCGGAGGTTGAGGTTCTCGCCGTGGGCTTGTTCGAGGGCGTCACGGAGGGCTTGGACTTCGGAGCGGTGCTGTTTCTTGAGGCGTTCGATCTGCGTGGTGAGCGCGAGCAGCAGGTTGTTGTCGGTGTCGCCGGTGTCCGGAGTCTGCGGCTGGGGGCGGTGGCGAGCGCGCAGGTGCTCGATGCGGCTGCGGAGGTGGGGATGGTTGTAGAGGAATGCGTGGGAGACGTCCGCGGCGCGGGCGACGGCTTGGAACGTGATCGGCTCACCGCGTTTGATCAGGCTGCGGATGGCCTGTTCCGCGGCCGTGGTCTTGGCCTGAGACTTCGCTTTGGCCGCGGTGGTCAGGACCGCGATTCGTTCGTTGCGCGTGGTGCTCACTGCGGGGTTCCTGGTCGCTGCAGGGTGATGGGGACGGGACCGGTGGCGGGTGTGGTGGGGCAGCCGGCGCCTTGACAGGCCCGGCCGGGTTTGGCCTCAAGAGCCGTGAGCAGACGCTGGAGCGCTGCCCGCTCGGCGTGCCGCTGGGCGAGCCAGACGTTGTCGTCGGGCATCGGCCGGCCGTGCCGCTGCAGGAACGCTGTGGCGGTTCGGTGGATCAACGCCTCGGTCTCTTCCAACTGGCGGGCCAGGGTCTGGGTGTGGGTGTCGTCGGTGACGAAGACTGAGCAGGTCAGGCAGCTGTTGCCCTTGTCGCAGGTCTGCAGCGGTGGCAGTAGGCACCAGCCGTGCGGCAGGAAGCGGTCGGCGCGGTCGAACAGGTGCAGCCGGTCGTGGTCGTCGCGGGAGAACACGATGGTGGTGCCGTCGGCTTTGAGCTTGCGGGTGGCCAGGAATGCCTGCTCGGCGTGCTCCTCGCGGTGCGCGATGTAATGCATCGACATGGATGGGGTGGCGTGCCCGGCGTAGCGCTGCAGGACGTGGATGGGCAGGCCGAGTTCGGCCAGGCGGGTCAGCTTGGTGTGCCGGAACCGGTGGGTATGGCTGAGTTGGACCGGGCGTTCCTTGCCGTCGGTGATCCGCACCAGGCTGCTGAACTCGCGCAGTCGCCAGTTGTAGGTGCCCGATGGGTAGGGTTTGACGCCGGAGCGGTTGCCCAGCAGTTGGACGAACAGGTGCTTCGGTGCGACGCCGGGCAGGCGCGCTCGAACCCACCGCTGCTGTTCTTCGATGATCGCCACGACCTCGGAGTCGACGAGGATGGTGTCGGGCGCGATGTCGATTTTGCTTTGGGCGTAGCGGAACCGGGCGATGTCCTCGCCCTCGGCGGCCTCGACGGCGCGGTCGGTGGGCGCGGACAGGCAGTCGAAGTCGCAGAGGCGGATTTCGCTGGAACGGCGTCCGGTCAGGATCTGCAGCAGGATCATCCGCATCGCCTGCGGGTCGTCCATGCCGTCGGCCGTGACCGCCTGGCCGTCGCTGCGGGTGATGGGCATCTGCTGGTCCTTCGGGAGACCGAGCAGCGGGAGCGCGGCGGTGATCTGGCCCAGCGCCCGGTCGTCGACGTAGTGCTCGTCGTTGAGCAGGCGTTCGTGCGGGATCCGGGAGACCTGCCGGAACCAGCTGGCCGCGTGGGCGGCGGTGACTCGCGCCCAGGGCGCCGCCAGAGGCCCGAGAACGCGGCCAGCCTCGTCGTGGTTAGCGGCCATGAATTCGAACAGTTCGCCGACGGCCCGCAGGTCGTCGTTGATCAGCCGTGGTGCGACCTTGGTGGCCATCCGGCGCGGTTTGCCGGGGTCGCAGCGGTTGGCCGGGTCGGCAAGCCAGCGACGGAACGCCGCCGCCTGACCGGCGGCGGAGGTCGGGTCGCCCAGGACGTCGAGTGGGTTGTCGAAGGCGATCTGCAGCCACCGGTCGAAGCGGTGCAGGCAGCGCAGCCGCTCCTGGCTGACCGTGGTCCAGCGCAGTGTGCCGGCCTCCAGCAGGGTGCCCAGGCACCACTTCACCGCCTCCCGCAGCCATGGGTGGGTGATCAGCGTGAGCGTGCAGCCGTAGTGGGCCATCGGCTCGCGGCTGGACAGGGGGATCCGCGGGTCGCAGCGGGGATGCCAGTAGTCCAGCTCCCACCAGGGTCCCTCGTGGCAGGCCGCGATCAACGCGGTCCGGGCGAACCGGAAGACCACTCGCAGCCGGGCCCGCACTCCCGCAGAGGGAAACCGTCCCCACCGGGTGGTGTAGAACCAGGTCTGCAGCGCCGAGGCGGCCTCCCAGTCCATCTGCCGGAGCGAGGGCGGGAACGGGTGGTGGTCGCGGATGGCCCGGCGCAGGATGTTGGCCAACTGGCTCAGTGCCAGCACCGAGGCGCGGGTGCCGTCGGTGGCTTGCCAGTGCGCCATCCAGGCCATCTCGGCCTGGATGAGCTCGGGTAGCCCCGTCAGGTTGAGCTTGTAGTCGATGTTCTCGGTGATGTTCTCCCAGCCCTCGACGCCCGGACCGATGACCGCGCCCCGCCAGGGCTCGGGCAACGCCCGCCAGAGCCGCCAGACCGGGTCCTCGTCGCCGGCCGGGCGAAGGCCGCGGGTGCGGTCACCGGCCATCGTCCACCTGCCAAGCCGAGATGTAGGTCTTCCAGTTCGCCGCGGCCCGCAACGCGTCGTCTCCCCGGACCCACCCGTAGAGGTCCAATGTGGTTTGGACGTGAGCGTGGCCGAGCCGGCGGGCGACCACCCACTCCGGCGTTCCCGCCAACAGCAGTGCGGTGGCGTGCGTGTGTCGGAACCAGTGCGGTGACCACCCGGCCGGGCCGATTCCCTTGCGCCGCAAGGCCTTCACCTTGTCGCGGACCGTTCCCTCGCGCAGCGGGGCCAGCAGCGGCGGCCGGGACAGATTCACCAACAGTGGGCTGTCGACTGCCAGCGCCAGCCCCAGTTCGGTGGCGCGGCAGGCCAGCAGGGTCAGGTAGTCGGCGAACAGCCGCTCCAAGTCGGCGCCGACATAGACCCGGCGGGGCCGCATCATCTTCACTCGCGCCCCATTCGAGTTGTCCTCCCGCGGAACAACCTCGACATACGGTGTCTGACCGCGTCCCATCACGAAGTCGCTGATCCGCATGCCCAACACCTCGCCCAGCCGGCAGCCGGTCTCAGCAAGAACAGCGAACAGCAACCGGTCCCGCAGGTTGCCCACCCAGTCCCCGGCCGCGGTGTCCGCGACAGCGCAGCCGTCCAGGACCGCCTGGATCTGGCCCGGCAGCAGCACCGGCGGCCGGCCGTGACGCCGCGATGACCGGCGCACCCGCACCAGCGAGGACGGCTTCGGCGCGTCCCGAGCGTCCAGGTGAGCCAACAACCCGCGGGCCGGCCGGCGCCGCGGGACACCCCGCAGCAGACGGTCGGCGACGGGCACGTCGTGGACCGCGTGCTGCCACCGGTAGAACGACAGCAGTGCCGCCAACCGAGCCTCCAGCGTCTCTGGTGACGGCGGCTCGGGCAGCACACCGATCGCGTGCTCGACGGTGCGGCCGTTACGCAGCCAGGACAGGAATCCCGCCACCGCCGGAACGCCGACCTCCTGCCAGCCGTCGGCCTCGTCGCGCTGTTCCAGGAACGTCCACCACTGGGCCAGCGACGTGGCATAGCCGCGCACCGTGTTCGGCGACCACAGGTGCCGATGCGCTTCCAGCCACTCCTCGACCGGGCTGACCGTCCGATACGACGCGTCGATCACCGTCCAGGTGCGACCCTCACCAGCCGGTCGCACCGCCAGGCCACAGGCCATGGACACCGTTCCTTCTCGTTGTTGCATTCCCCCTGATAACCGGGCAACAACGATGACAGAAGGTGATCAACTGTGCTCGTCGACGACGTTGATGAGAGCGCGTCAGCACCCGTGGATAACG
>NZ_BJFL01000083.1 GCF_005405885.1 Gandjariella thermophila | reverse complement strand
ACGCGTGATCAAGCGAGGAAAACACAATGCCTACCTCATCAAGCGAGCCCACCACCACGGAACCCGCCACACCGGGCCACCAACCATCAAATTGCTCTCTCCGGTCTTAACTTAGCGGTATTGTGCTCGAGGGTGGGTGCGCGGTTGGACAGGTAGGCTATGCCGATACTTTCCCAGCTCACCGCTCCCAGCAGTCGCCCCTCATCGTCCAGAACCGGAAGCTGCGAGAAATTGTCGATCGCCATCCTGGTCGTCGCGGTACTCAGCTCGTCGTCCGGACGCACCCAGGCGAGTTGGGTCTCGGCGGAAGGGAGCTGCTTTACCAGCCAAGTGACCGGCCTGTCTTCCGGCGAAGGTTCGTCGGGTAGCTCGGTCACCTTTGGTACCGGCACGCCGGCGCTCGGCTCCGTACCAACCGGCACAATGGTGATCTTGCTGTTGATGTTGCCGTCGGTGAACGGCGGCTTCGTCGATAGCCCCCGCTGTTCCAGTTCGCCGTGTATCTGCTGAACCACCGAGGGCCAGCGTCGAGTATGCCCCCAGATGCTGAGTAGTTCACGGACGGTCAAGGTGACCGGCTCGCCATCGTCAAGCGACTGTGCTACGAGTTCTTCAAGCAGCTGCGGGGACGCTATCGACGGGCGGTCGTCGGTCGATTCAGACGGCCCGGGATCGACACCCTGCTCCACCAGTGCGCTAATGCGCTGGGCGGCGTTGTTCCTACTCAGCTCGAACACGGTGAGCAGCGACCCCATACTGTCGCGCAGGTCGGGCTGGACGGCGTCACGATCGATATCACTGCGCTTCCATTCGACCGGCCGCGTGTGCCGAAAGCCGGGCGCCGATGTGGCGCGGTAGTGATACGGACCTGTAACGGTACCCACCGCCAACCGGCGTCGGCCACTACGCGTGACCGGCATGACCACCAAGTCGCCGATGGCTATCTCCTCCCGGAACCGCCAGAGTTGGCCAGTCCAGTTAGCGATGACCTGTGGGCTGTAATCCTCATAGATGTCCAGCAACAGGGCCCGCAACTGTTCGCGGTCCCGGATTTCGGAGAGATCTTGGTTTACCTCTTCCCATCCGGCGATGACGAGCCCCTCTTCGAGAGCGACCGATTCCCGCTCCCCTTCTCGTCCGGCCCGGACCGTCCAGGCGCGCACCATCCGTCACTCCCAGACTTCACAAACAGTTATGATTGCTCGCAGGATCTGCCGTTAACAGATACGTCGGTTCTGAGGGTTGAGGATTGTTCACCATCCAGGGACAGGATCCTAACGCCCGAGTCAAGATCGATGGTGGCCGTTGGACCGGCGCTACGACTTGACCTGCACGTCGATCTTCGGATGCCGCTTCTCCCCCAAGCGGCGGAGCTGATCGATGGCGCGATGCAGGACGGCCACGGCCTGCGAGAGCCGCCGGTCGTCGAGCCACACCTGCCCATCCTCGGTGTTGAGCTCCCGCAGCTTGGCCCGTAACCGATCCTCCAGCATGGTCTCCCGGAATGACGCGCGCCCGGTGGGCCGGCCGTCCTCCGTGAGCGCGGCGAGGTGAGTCCATCCCATCACGCGCAGTTGCTCGATCAGCGGTAGCTCGACCGCGCTCTCCTTGGACGGCAACCCGGCGCCCTTCTGTCCCACTTCCCAGCGGTGACCTTGGTTTGATCGTGGGAAGGGGGCGGGACATTTCACGACGTCGGCCGAGGGCGCCGGATGTAGGGATGGCCGATCAGGTTCCGTTGATATCGGCCGTAGCCATATCCAGCGCCGCACAGGCCGCCAGCAACTTCCGGTCGCCGCTGACGACCACCAGTTCATCGTCGTCCACCTGCTCGGCGGAGGCGCAGTGCACTGCGTCATACCCACGCAGCGCGCACGCGTACGCAAGCTCAGCGGCGCGTCTCGTCAGCAGGTGATCCACTTCTACGATCTCCACCTCTGCCCACAGCCGATTGAGGACCCGCAGCGCAGCCCGATGCTCCAGCTCGGCAAGCCGACCAAGCCGCCGTGCCTGCGCCAGCGCGGCTGCCGCCTCGACGTAGAGGAGCCGGGTGGAAACGACGGCGTCGGCGTCCTTCCACAAGCTCCGACAGAGGTCGCTGCTGGGCTCCTCAACGAGCATCGGCACGAACGCCGAGGTGTCGAAGTAACCGATCACCGACGCTGGTCCGCGACGAGGTCACTGACGATGCCGGACGCCTTGACCGGCTCCGGCGCAGGCCGCTTGCGCCGCCTGGCCGGGGTGACCCGCCCCTCGGCGATCAGACGTTCCAGCGCGCTCGGTCGCCCCGCCGGCACGATCCGGGCGATCACCTGGCCGTGGTCGGTGACCGTCAGCGTGTGCCCTTCACGCACGGCCGCCAAGTGACGGCTCAGCCCGTCCCGCAGCGCCCGGATGCCCACGACCTCCACGACAGCCTCCTGTGGTCACATTCTCACCGCCAAAGGTAGCCACATTCTCCTGACATGTCCACAGGTGCCGCGGATCGACCACGCCAGGACATGCGCGACGGGCCGCGGCCACTCGACGCGAGGAACCCGGTCAACGGCGCTCCTCCTCCCGCATGCCGCGTAGCAGCTCGCCCGCCTCGTGGTGTGTTCGGACGGGACCGCCCGGGCGCGGCATTGGTCCGTCCAGTACGGGTGGATGGAAGGAGGCGGCGGAGATGCGCTCGGCCAGAGGTGTACGGCAGACGTCGGCGGCGATGTCGACGGACTGCCAGGCGATGCGCCAGAGTTGGATCGTCACGATGGCAGCTCTCACCGTCCTCAACGAACACCAGGTGCCGCCACCATCGGCCATCACGCCCGCCGAAGAAGACCAGGCCACGCACGACCTCAACATCGGCGCCGCTGCCTCAGGCTCCCGGGTGCGCCACGGGTAGGCCCAGGGCCTCAGCCGACGCGAGCAGTCGCTTGTCGTAGGTCACGAAGGCAGTCAGCTCGGCGCCGAGTGCGGCGTGGGCCGTGGCGAGGTGGATGGCGTTCGGCGACCGCAGGTTCGCGTCCTGGTAGGCGGCGGCCGTCGCGCGGACGAGTTCGTCGATCTCGTAGAGCCCCACCCGTTGCAGGACCGCTGGGACGGCAGCCAGCAGCTCCGGCTCACTTCGGCGGAGCGCTCGCGGCACCTCCACCTCGGCGAGTGTGGAGGATACGAGCATGGAGGGGCGGCGCTGCTCGATCCAGTCGGCCAACTCGTCACTTTCCGATTCCCGGCGGATAAGCTTGATCAACGGGGCCGTGTCGAGGTAGATCATGAGTAGCGATCCTCGTCCCGCATTCGCGACACGAGTTCGCCCGATTCGTGGTCGGTTCGGACCGGGCCCTGTGGCCTGGGTATCGGGCCTTCGGCTGTTGGGGGGCGCAACTTGCCGGCGGCGACCCGGTCCGCCAGCGGGTGCGGCGCCGGCGGCACGATGCGCGCGATGACTACACCGCGCTCGGTGATGTCGATTTCTTCGCCACGTTTGACCCTGGCCAGCACACCTGCGGTGTCCTGGTTGAGCACGCGGACCGGCACCTCGCTCACGGCCACAACGTACTACGACAATATAGTACAAACAAATTTCCGCTGTTCAGTAGCCACGCCTGGCGCCGTCGTGGGTCGTCCACGCGGCCCACAGGCGCCGGCAGTGATGTCGAGGGACTGCCAGACCACGCGCCAGGGCTGGATCGCGACGGCGGCGGGCGGAAGCGTGCCGCCGCGCACGAGCGCACGAGGCACCACCGGGTCGCACTCAGCGAGGGCTGATAGCGGAGAAGCTGACGGACTGAGGTTCCCTTACCGCCTCGACCTGTGGCCCCTCGAGGCATTACTCCTGCTCCGCGCCCCATTTCGCCAACTCGCCTCCCGGCATGCACACCACTCTCATACCGCCGGGGCCAGTGACATTCCACGCCTCATAGGCATCGCTCGGCTCGCCCCGCAGGCTGATGCCGTCGGGGAAGGCCACCGTGAGCACGCCGGATTCCTCGGCCACCAAGGACACGATGTCGCGCTCGGCAAGCGCTCGCACCTGCTCCGAATCGACGTTCGACGGATCCGGCGAGAAGCTGCGCACACCCTGCGGCGAACAAATAGAATAGTCCTTCTCGATGTGCACTTCGTATCCGCCACTGGTGGCAAGCGACAGAGTGTAACCGAATTCCTGCGCGGTGACCGTCTGACCACGTAGGTCGAGCTTCATAATTGAAGACTACCATCCTTCTAGTATCGGATAACACCCGCCAGGCCGAGCGTGATGCACCGAACTCGGCCCGAGCTCGGCCCCGGATTCCCATTTGAACTCCCAATCGGTCGCCCAAAACGCAGTCCTCTTTGAGCGTTATTCAGAGCCCTTACCAGCCAAGTCGGTAGAACTCCAGTGCGGTGACGATTCGGATGACATTCGGAAGCTCGGCGAGGCGCCCTCGAAAGCCGGTGGCAAGTATCTTCCAGTTCTTG
>NZ_BJFL01000082.1 GCF_005405885.1 Gandjariella thermophila | reverse complement strand
CGCCGTCAAACGCGCCCGGCACAACTCCTACCGGGTCAAACGCCCCACCGACCAGAACATCCGCCATACCGGCCCGGCCACCCCCCTACTGGCCTGCCCAAACACCCAAACTTAACGGCATTGTGTCCGGGTCTACCCGGATCGCTTTGCGGCGAGCCTTGACCTCGTTCAGTGCCACGCTGACGTTGGCGGTCTGATTTGCCGCCGCGTTGAGGAATCCAGACGCCGCGATCGCCGGCAGATTGTCCAGGTGCGTGAAGTGCCACACCAACCAATTGCGTGGGTCGTCTCGCCGTGGTTTCCCGGCGCCAAGCGCGGCGAACCCGGACTCGCGGTAGTAACCCACTTCACCCATCCCTTTCCAAGCACCGAGACGGCCTGCCCTGGGGTGGCCATGCCACGACGGCCGCTCGGGAGGTAAGCCGCATGCGCGAAGAAGCCACCCCCGGCGCTGGCGCCCTACTGACTCGATCGCATGACGATGGTGGCGTGCAAACCGTGGAGCTTGACATGCCATGGCTCCTCTGCGGTCGAGCTGGACGGGACGAGCCGTAATGTATCGCGCACCGCACGAAAAGCTGGCGCGTGTCACCTGCGGGCTGGCGAGTGTGGTTGGGAAGCGAGGTGCACGGTGCCGGCGGAGGTGGTCGGTCCCTGCGGTCCGCCGCTCACGTCTGCGAGAACACGGCTGAGTGTGCCGTGGACCTGGTGGACTGTGCGTGAGGGAAGCTGGGTGATGTCGACTTCGACGGCGCCGGCGGCGTGGGTGCCGTAGATGTAGAGCGCGCGAAGGCGTCCGGGGCTGACCAAGATGCCGACGACGGCGGTGCCGCCGCCCGAGGCTGCGGGGACGGCCCACCATTGCCAGTGGTCCGCGGGCGGCGTGAGGTGCGCGAGGTCGGGGATGTGACGGAGCACGGCGTCGCTGGGGAGGCACCCGGAGCGGAGGTCTCCGTGGTGGGTCGTGGTCACGGACGTTCCTCGTGGTCGAGTTGGCCGGCGATGATCTGACCGTCGATGACGGCGGCGTCCGACGTGCGGGCGATCGCACGGAGTTCCTGGCCGAGAGTGACGAGACGGTCGGCGAGGGCGAGTTGCCGTTCGTAGGGCATGTCGTCGCTGGCCAGGTCCAGCGTGATGGCGCCGATCTCGTTGACCAGGTGCCGAAGGTGGACGAGGAATTCGCGTAGTTCGCGGCGCATTCCCGCCCCCTCACGCTCGCCCGGCGCGACGGCGTCGCCGAAACCAGCGGCGCAGCCGCGCTCGCTGGCCGATCCGCCACGGGCAGTGGTGCGGGAACAGCATGTGGATGACCCACGCGAACCCGATCCCCACCCCGATCGCTACCGCGTCCGCGACGACATTGACGAGAATGCGGCCGTAGGTCACTCCGCCACCCCCGATGCGTGGCCTATGAGCGGGAAATCGCCACTGCACCGGGCGGGCTGCGCTGGTGAAACCTTCAGTACTTGATCAACCACGCCCGGCAAGCTATGCGTCGGCGGGCGTAGAGGTTTGCGCGAAAAGCAAAGTCACCCGGTCGGGGCGAGCCCCATTCGGTAGGCCAGGCCACGCAGTTCCCGCCCGGCCGAGTTCTGCTTGGCGCGGGACAACAAGCCCGAGACGGTCTCGCGGATCAAGGGCTTGTTCCGGATGAGCTGCGGCGCGATGCGCTCGGCTTGGAGGAGCGCTTGCACGCTCTGCTCCCGGGTTTGTGGGTCGCACGCCAGCGCGCGGCCGAGATCGGCATAGAACACGCCTTGGCGGTCCTGGGCTGGGATCGTTTCGGGGTGCACGTCGCGTGCGAGCTCGGTGACCCGGCCGGCGTCGCCCAACTCCGTGTGCAGCCCGACACGCCAGATTCCCACGTTGTCCAGGGTGAAGTAGAGGTACCCGAAGTTGGCCGCGTGCTCGGGTACTCGGGTCGCCAGGTCCGATGCTTCGGCGAGATGGGTGGTCGTCTCGCTGGCCTGTCCCTGCGCGGCCGATGCGAGCGCTGCGGAAAGGTGCAGCATCCCCGCCGCCTGTAGGACGTTCGGATCGTCAAAGTGTGCGGAGAGCTGGTCGATGGTCCGGACACAGCGCGCGTACTGGTAGGCACGGCCCTGCTGTCCGGTCGCGTACGCGCGGAGGTAGGCGGCGAAGCCCAGCCATTCCGGAACAGCCAGTTCCTCGGCGACAGTCCTCGCGTGGCGGGCAGCGACCAGAGGGAACCCGTCCGCACCAAGGTTCTTGGTCGTGCAGGTTGCCGCGTAGTAGGCGTACATCAGCCCGGTGAGTGCATCGCGGCGACGCGCCGGTTCGCGTACGTAGGTCGCGTGCAGCTCGGCCAGCAGATCAGGCAGGATCTCGCCCTGAGATGCGTAGTCGGCGCGCAGCTCGTTGTTGAGACGATCGACCTCCGCGGCGAGCATCGGCCACGGCCGGATCTCGACCTCCGGGTCCGTGCCAAGTTCGTACTGGTCCAACGCGATGCGAACCTCGTTCAGCGCGGCCCGCGCCTCGCTGGACACCGGATCGGTTGGCGTATATGGACGACCCGAGAGTTCGGTGGGGGACACCCGCAGCGCTCGCGCCAGCGCTTCGAGCGTCCGCCGCTTCGTCACCGGTCGTTCGCCACGCTCGATGCGCGACAGGTGGCCGATCGAGATCCCGGAAAGCCCGGCCACCGCACTCAACGACTGGCGACGCCAATGCCGAATCTCCCGCAACCGTCGGCCGACCTCGTGTCCCTCGTCCATGGCACCGCCTCCCCGTCCGAGGTTCACTGATCTCCAGAGTACCGACGGTTGCCGATCAACTCGCTGGAGACGCCTGTGGCAGGTGGTACTTGGTGCCACGCCGTTGGCCGGTTTGGACCAGGTCGCCGCGGTCGACGAGGTGCTTGAGCAGCTTGCGGGCGCCTGGGGTGTCGAGCCCGGTGAGTTCGGCGACCTGGCTGGCCGTGACCGGTCCGCCGGCGGCGAACTCCAGGACTGCGGCGGTGTGCTGCGGGTCCGGTTCGCGGCTGGCGCGCGGCGCTCGCGGCTTGCCGTTGCTACCCCGGCTCGGTGTGCCGCTGCGGCGGGGGAGTGGTGACACGTCGACCCGGCCGGTGGGTCGCCAGCGGGCGAGGTCGTCACGGGCGAGGTCGAGTTCGGCGAGTTGGCCGTCGAGGAAACCCTCGTAGATCTCGCCCGGCGAGGCGCCGTAGATCGGGTCGACCTCGCCGTGCCACTGCTTTACCCACGGCAGCAGCTCGGCGAGCCCGGCGAGCAGCGGGGCGACCCGCTCCTTGTCCCAGCCGTCATCGGTTCGCCGCTGGGTGATGAGCACGGCCAGCGCCTGGGCCTGCTCGCGGTGGTCCCATCCGGCCCAGCCGAGGAGCAGGCTGCCGTCCCCCTCGCGGCTCGCGGCCGGGTAGGAGATGAACCGCTCCTTGGGCACGTCGAGCTTGCCGCGATGCCGCCAGTAGGAGTTGCGCAGGAAGTCGCTGGACGCGTACTTGGGTGGGACGGGGATCGTGCCGAGTCGCTTCTCGACTTCCCTGCGCACCTCGGGATGCGTGACGTCCTGCCCGAGTTCGGCCGCGATCGCGTCCTCCTGGCGTTGCAGGTCCCACACGCGCTCCCATTCGGCTCGCTTGCCGAGCGCGCTCGGCTTGTACCGGTAGGCGGCGAGGAAGGGCACGTGCTCGTCGTCCACGAGTGCGCCGACGATCTCGGCCAGGTCGGCGTCGGTGCGGCCGAGTGCGTCGGAGGCCCAGAGCCGCGCCACGTCGCCGAAGTCGGCGTCACCACGCAGCAGGTCCGCGAGCTGCGCCACGGTTCTCGGTGTGGGCTGCTCGATCCCGCTGGCGTCCTCGGCGTACCACAGGTGCCGCGCTTCGAGCCGATCCTGCAACCACTCCCGCAGCGCCCGCTCCTGCTGGCTTTCCCAGCTTTCGGCCGACCAACGCCGCTTGCACTCTGGCCGCTCGATCAGTGCGATGTCCCGCCGCGACTCGATCAACCGGATACGCGCCTCGACCACCCGCTTGTAGTCCTCAGGCCAGTGCGCGGGAACTTCCGTGATCGGCGTCGACCCGTGCCGCGCGAACCACTGCGTCTCCACCTCGCCGGCCGCCATCTTCCGCGCCAGCACGATCTCGAACGCGCGCTCACCCAGCTTGATCCCTGGCACCGTCGATGGGTCCGGGATGACTACCTCGGCCGCCTCAGCATCCGACAGCAACCCGTACCGCTGGTACACGTCCCAGTCGAGTTCTTCCTGCTCCGCGATCATCCGCGCCCGAATACGCTCATATTCCCCGTGTGCCTCGTCGAGCAGTTCGCGGGTGGGGCTGGTGTCTTGCGCAATGGACGCTGGCGTCGATGCTGAGAGTCGCTGAGCAAGATCGTCCAGTCGGCGCGTGCGCTCAAGCGGATACGTCACGGGTAGCGGGAACTGCTCAAGCTTTGTTCCTGTGAACTCGAAGAAGCGTTCCCACGCCTGCGACTTGAACCCCTCGTTGATTCCTTGACTGCGAGCGTTATTCAGGCCGGCTTGATCACCTCAAAGTAGGGCAACGACCCCGATCAGATAAGATCGTTTTCCTCCCACAGAACACGACTTACAGGCGGGGCCGTTGCGTTACCAGTCTACTACAG
>NZ_BJFL01000081.1 GCF_005405885.1 Gandjariella thermophila | reverse complement strand
CGCACGGGGGTCTGCGCGCGAGCGTCCACCACCCTGCGGACGCGCCTTCGCTGGTGGGATGAGCGGCTCCACCAACGCCCAGAGTTCGTCGGGCACCAACCGTTCCGACAACGAGTCGATCACGGCGCGAGATCATCGCAGCCTACCCAGCAACATCCAAACGAGACACGCTCTAAGGACAACTCGGTACTACGTATGCTGGAAAACAGTCTCACCGACGGCGTCCTCTACCGTTATCGCCACACCAATACCGGCGGTGGTCGCACCGAAGCAATGCTGGCCATCCTCAAGACCTTCTGGACAGCGGTCAGCACTGTCTTCGCCGATGCCTGGGCACTCCCACCCCGCAAGTCACGGCTCACCCACGGCGTCGGCATCATCAGCCTGGGCTTCATTATGGACGCCATCGCCGACGCACGACTGGACGACCACGACGAGATCGACCTCGAACACTTCGTCAAAGAATTGTCGACACTCGACGAAGTGTGCCGCTGGACGTCCGGCACGTGGGAATTCCCCGACGGCAATCAGCGCAAATGGAACGACGTCCAAAACACTCCACGCGATATCCAACTAATCACCAACTACCTCCTCGGTGAATACCGCGCCGGCCCGGGCGGTCGAGGACCACGCCAGCTACGGCTAGGCTGACAGACATCCCAAGCGCTGAAGTGTGTCAAGCGAAGAGTAAGTTCGCTGCGGTTCCGTGTGTTTAGAGCATGTCTCATGTGGCAGCCCGTGAGGTGGATTAGCGCTGGTCGCAGCCCTGCATCGGCCCACGTGAGACGCGCTCTTAGTAACAAGCCGGAGGTGAGAGATTTCCCAGGTGGTGGGCACCCTGATGTTCTGGAGGGCCAAGCGCGCCGGCCACGAGCGGGGCTGGTGTCAGGTTGTGACCGGGTCGCGGTCGATGTCGAAGATGTCGATTTGCGCTTGTTCGAACAGGTCTTCCAGTGCTTCGGCACCATGGGTTTCGGCGTATCGGCGTTCCTCCTCTGCGATGGGTACCGCGAGCAGCCACGCGACGGTTTTATCGGGCAGCTCAAGTGTATGTGGTGCATCCCCCCAGATGAACGGACTCACGAACATCAAGTGCTTCATCGTGATGTCGGGGTCGTACATTTCGATGACACGAGGGAAGATCGTGCCAGGCTGGCAGAAGAGGTGATCGTTGATCACATAGAACGCGGCGGTGGAGAGAGCATTGGGGAAGAAATCGACATTGTTCGCGCAGGCTCCGACCAGTTCGACGCGGACCGGAAATTGCGCGCCGTCCCGGGTTAGTGGGGTGTCGGACAGGCCGAGGGTGGCATAGGAGTTGACGCCTTCGGTGGGCTGGTCCGCGCAGGTGAGGATGTCGACCGAGCTGTGGTGGTTGTCGTCCCAGTAGCGCGTCACAGTCGGCCGTCCGCCGAACGCGGCGGCCGCGGTGCGCGCGATGGTGCGGTTGGACTCCGAAACGGTGCTCACAAGCGCCCCGGCCTCCGATCACGGCCCGAAGTAGTCATCAGTGTGGTCTTCCCCTTGGTGGCTCCGGTTCGACGATGGTAGCTCAGGCCAGTAGTGGCTGGGATCGTTGTGCTCGTCGAGGAACTGCTTGCGGCCGATGCCGCGCTCGGCGGCGCTGGCCTGGTGTTTGCGGAACTCGTGGCCGGGCTTGTGCCCCATGTCCCACGGTTCGTCCTTCGACATGACCTGCTTGGTCAGCGGGTCACGGACCTTGCCGTCCTTCGCTCCCGCCTCCGCCTGGGCCCACACCTGGTCGCGCACACCCTTCCGGTAGCCGGAGGGACGCTTGTAGGTGGTCGGGTACTTGCCGGTCCGTTTCGACCCCCCGGACCCGGCTCCCGTGCCGGTTTTCTTCACCTTGGACGCTGCTTTGTTCGCCGTCGCCGCCGTCTTGTCCGCATTCTGGGCTGTCCGGTCGGCACGCTGGAGGGCCTTTTCGGCGCGGGTGGTTGCTTCGCCGACCTCCTCGGTGAGCTTCTCCAGATTCTTCAGCGACCGCGGGACGATCTTCATCGCCTTGGAGATCTTGCCCACGGGCGCGTCACACCCACTTCGCGATCAGGGCGACCGCGTCCGCGATGACTACGGGGGTGCCGATGCCCAGCGAGCATCCTTCGGTGGCCAGCCAGGCCGGCAGGTGCTCGAGGATCTCCGCGACGCACTGGGCGATGAGATCCCGCACCAGCATGCGCACGGCGGCCACGATCTGCCCGGACGCTTCGACGGCATCACCCACGCTGTTGGCCGCTGCGGCGCCGGCCTGAATCCCGCCGTGCTGGTCCAGAGCTTGCGCCCGGTAGGCGTCGCCGGCCTGCCCGGTCCAGCCGGAGGTGTCGTTGTTGACGTAGTTGCGTAAGTCGATGGCGTGCTCGCCGACCTGCTGAGCGTGCTGCCGCCAATGGTCCGCATACGCCTGGATCGCTCCCGGGTCGCCGGCGAACATGTCCAGCGCCTGGCGCAACACATGCACGTGCTCGATCAGCCAGGACACCCCCGAGGTCAGCAACGCATCCACCGGGTTGGCGATCGTGCCGAGAGCGTCCAGCCCGGTGCTCAGCCCGGCCAGCCCGCCCTCGGCCCAGTTCCCGCTGCGGATCGCGCTGGACAGATCCTCGATGTCTTGGGCTGCGGCAATACCTTCCGTCGCCGACGGGCTTGTCACAGCTGCTCCTCCAACCCCCGAAAGCCCGCGGTGGCCCCGCTCTCGGCCTGGTCGTAGTCCTCGAGGGTGCGTTGCAACATCCGCCCGGTCTGCGACACCGACTCCGACCCTGCGGAGATCACCTGCGAGGCGCGGTCCACCAACGGCTGCAGCAGGCCGGGGATGAAGCTGCCGATCACCCCGAACGCGTTCGGTGGTGCACCTGCTCCGGCGGCGCTGGACCGGGTCGTAGCCAGAGCGTCCGCGATTCCGTCAAGGTGCTGGCGGTGGGTGTGCAGCTCGTCGCTTAAGGAGTCCTTTCAGAATGCCGTGGTGGGCAGCTTGGCGGCGAGGATCATGCACTGGGCGAGTTGAAGGAACCCCTCGTGGATATCGTCGCGGGTCTCCCAGCGGATCCGGAGACGTCGGGGTCCATGCAGCCAGGCCAATGCAGCCTCGACCACCCAACGCAGCCGACCCAGCCCGGAACCATGGCCCTGGCCCCGTTGGGCGATGTGTGGGGTGATCTGCCGCCGACGCAGCTGGCGTCGGTGGCTGTCGTAGTCGTAAGCGCGATCGGCGTAGATCCCGCGGGGCTTGCGACGGGGCCGACCCCGGATGCCGCGTACCGGTCCGATTCCCTCGACCAGGGGCAGCAGTTGGGTGACGTCGTGGCGGTTGCCGCCGGTCAAGGCCACCCGCAGCGGGATGCCGCGGGCGTCGGTGATCACATGATGTTTCGAGCCTGGTCGTGCGCGGTCAACCGGACTCGGCCCGACTTTTGGGGAGCATCGCCCCCGTTTGGCCTGGATGTGCGAGGAGTCCACCACCGCGCGGGAGAAGTCCAGTTGATCGGCCGCACGCAGCTTGTCCAGCAGGACCTGCTGTAGTTGCTCCCACACACCCGCCTGCTGCCAGTCCCGTAGGCGCCGCCAGCAGGTCGAGCCGGACCCGAACCCCAATTCCTGCGGGAGGTATTCCCACTGGATACCGGTGTAGAGCACGAACAGGATGCCCTGCAGCGTCTTGCGGTCATCGATGCGCCGGCGTCCGGGATAGCGGAACCGGCGTCGTGGCCGCGGTAGCAAGGGCTCGATCAGTGCCCACAGCTCGTCGCTGATCTCCCACGGCTTGGGCCGGCGCACCGGGTACCACGCTCCTCACTCAGCGAACGTGATCAAGTCCGCTCCCACCGTGACACAACCAAAGATCATTCTGCAAGGACCCCTAAGTACGCGTAGCCGTCAGATGGCATCGACTCCCCCGGGTCTCCTCGGCAACCGTGCGTGGCTGCGTCATCATAAGAAGTGACGACTCGCGGAGCCGGCCGGTTCCCCCAACTTTCCCTGACCTCGCCGACGGAGACGACAGCCATGCCCAGCAGTGGCCCTGACGACATGGAACGGCAGATCGACCAGTGGGCCGCCCAGGTTCACGACAAGGCACGCCGCTACCAGGAACTCAAGGAGGACCTGGCGGCGATTTCCTCGACCGCCACCGCTGCCAACGGTGCGATCAAGGTCACCGTCGGGGCCTCAGGGCTGCTGACCAACCTCGAACTGACCGAAGACGTGCGCACCATGCGCGCCCACTACCTCGCCGCCCAGATCATGGACGCCATCCGCAAGGCACAGTCCACCCTCGGCGCGCAGGTCACCGAACTCATGCAACAGCGGGTCGGCGAGGACACCCAGAGCATCGCCGTCGTTGCTGCGAACTACGCCCGCCAGTTCCCGCAGCCCGACGAGCAGGACGAGGGGAGGGTCGCCGACAACGACGGCATCCTTGACTCCCTGCGCGGCAGCGCAACTCGCCGGTCGCCGTAGTTCTGTGACTGGCGAGCTGGCTTGGATCGGCTGTGCCTCCTGCCGAGATTTGTGAACTCGGCTGCGCGCAGCGATCAGCGCTGTCTGGCAGCCGTAAGCTCGGCAGGAGGATGGAACAGGTGGCGGGTCAGGGCTCCGGCAAAGTCGTCTGTAGACCTGCGTGACCAGTGATGTTGGTGGCGACACGCCGTGGAGATGCTTGGGCGGCACGGCCCTCGTGATGATCATGAAGGTTTCCTACGCCTTGATCGTCACGAGGGACCATGCCTGCCGCGTCATCATCGCCGATTCGCCCTGTCCTTGACCACCTTGTCGACGCGGTTG
>NZ_BJFL01000080.1 GCF_005405885.1 Gandjariella thermophila | reverse complement strand
ACACACCCAGCGAAATCCGGTCGGTCAACCGGACAGTCGACCGACCGTCACCCGGATTCTTTATCTGACCAGCGCGAGCCACACGTCAACAATACCACCACGACGTCTAACTTAGCGGTATTGAGCTCTGGCGAGGATGCTTGCGGACTCGTTCTCGCGCTGAATGGCGAGCTTTTTGGCTGCATTGTCGTTGGGTTTCACGCCTTCCGGGACGCCGCGCGGTGTGGCGTTGGGATCCGGGGCGCGTGTGGGCTTCGTTGGGGCGCCAAGGTCGTCGCTGATCTTGGTGGCGTCGACGCCTTCGACGTTGGGCTTGGGCGTACCGCTGATCGCGGCCTGCATGGCGGGCTGGACGCCCTTGGCGACCGCGACGGCCCCACCGGCGGCAAGCAGGCCGGCTTCGGCGGTGGCGACGACCTCGGCGATGGGTGCGACCAGGGCGCCTTCGGCGTCGATGCCGAACGCTTCGAGCGCTTCGATGACACCGGCGATGATGGCGTCGAGCGCGCCGTCGGTGAGCAGGCTGGCGACGGCGAGAACGGCTCCGGCGGCGCCGAGGCCGTCGATCACTGCCTTGATCTTTTCCTTGATCACCTCTTGGGTGTCGTCGTTCCAGACGCGAAAGCCGATGAGACTGTTGCCGATGTCGTCGAGCGCTTGGGGTAACCCGGTGAGGATGGACTGCGGTCCTGCGGCCTGCTGCCAGAACTGCTCAAGCTCGGCGACGTCGGCCGAGCTGTTGTTGCTGACGAGTCCTTGCAGTCGGCCGTGCAGCCGGGTCGCGAGGTCGCGGATCGCGGCGGCCGCCTTGCGGCAGGCATCCGCGGCAGCGTCGATGCGGCCGGTATCCGCCGTGGGAACGTATTTCTGCAGGAAGCCCGGTAGCCACCAGGGTGCGTCGCCGGTGAGGATCGCGAAGTCGGTGTTGGACGGCCACGGATTCGGCGCCACGGGTGTCCACGGTGGCGGGCTACCGGTTTGGCCGGGCACGCTGTCCTGGTCGGCCGTCCAGTGGTTGAGGGCGGAGACGTCGATGCCCTTGCCGATGGCGCCGAGCAGGTCGGAGGCGGTGTGGAACCCGTCGTTGACGATGCTGTCCATGGCGGCGGCCCAGCCGCTCTGGTACTGCTGCGCCCCATCGCACGCGCCGGCCGCGCCGTTGGCCGCGTCCAGTCCGTTGAGCAGGTCCGCGCGGATGCGCTCGAGGTCGTTCTGTGCGTCAACGAATGCCTGGGCGACGAGGTGGAAGTCCGAGGGCGCGATCTTGACGGGAATGACCGGCCCTCCGTCAGGTCCGCGGCCCATGGTTACACCCGCCAGATGCCGATGTTGGTGTGTACCGCGCTGGCGTGGTTGCCATGTGCCGTGACGACGAAGTCACGAATTCGGCGTAATTGAGTGTGGAGATCACGGGCGGCTGAGGACCATTCGGCAACCGTTGCGCGGAAACCCTCGTGAGCAGCGCCTTCCCAGCTTGACTCCAGGTCGATGACTATCTGTTCTACCCGATTGAGCTTTTCCTCAGTTGCATCGATATGGTTGGTGAGCGAGTCGGTCGCCTCTTCCAGCGCCGCAAAATCAACCACTAATTGTTCCACACGGACCCCCCCGTAGGAAACTGCCTACCCTGCGTCGCAGGGAGTGTAGTGGACCGGCGGACGCCTGGGGGAACCTTCGCGGAACTTCCTCCCGTTGCCTGGCTCACGCGAAGGGGTCGGTAAGGATGACCTGCGACCACGCCAGGACCCCCGATACTGGCCGGGGGTCCTGGCGGAGCCCAGTTCAGCGGTCGAAGCGGCCCGCCTTGATGGCGGTCACCAGCGCGGCCGCGTCGGCCCGGAGTGTCGGTCCGGTAGGGTTCTTGGAGTCTCGGATTTCGTCCAGGGTGTTGGACAGTTCGACGCAGGCACCGTTCTGATGAGAACGACTGGACTTCCGCCAACGAGGTATTGTCATGTCGCCGCCTCCACTTCTTCTGCCGCCCGGTTGACGAGCGCCAGTGACTCATCGGGGTCTCTTGCTATCTCGCGGATCCATTCGATCGCCTTCCGGTATTCGGACACGTTGTGTGCGTCGGGCACGAACGCCCCGGAACTGTGGTGCTCGAAATACACAACCGGCGACGCGTCGGGAAAGTCGTACAGGATGAACGGTCCGGCCAGTCCGGGATGCCAGCCGATGCGTGCCGGCACGATCTGCACCACGATGTTCGGGCGCTCGGCCATGTCGGCGAGGTGGCGCAGTTGGTGCACTCGGGCGGTGGGCGACCCGATCGGCTCGTAGAGCGCGTTCTCGCCGATCAGGGCGAGGTATTCGACGGGTTCGACGCGGGTGATGACCTCGCGGCGGCCGGCGCGAACCATGATCCGTAGCTCGACATCGTCCGGGGCGATCCGCCCGCCGGCGGTCATGATGGCCCGGGTGTAGTCGGGAGTCTGTAGCAGGCCGGGAACGATGGCCGGCGACCATTCCGTGATCCTCGATGCCGCGCGCTCGCATTCGGTGCTGCCGGCGAGCTGCTGCGGGACGCCCGCCAATCCGGACGTCAGCCAGTTGCGCTCGCTCGCGTTTCGAGCGAGGTCGAGAATTCGCTGGCGCTCGTCCGGCGACGTGCGGAGAGCCGCCAGGATCATCGCCACGGTCTCGATGGACGGTACGCGGTGCCCGTTCTCCCACAATGAGATGTTCGTGTACGTGATGGACAGCAGTCGCCCTAATTCGCGTTGGCTGATCCCGCTGGCGATCCGTGCCTCTCGTAAGGCAGCGCACAACGCTCTCGCGCGGGGAGAGCGGTGGTTTGCGCCCATGAAACCCATCCTAACGTGTGATTGGCGGCAACAGTTCACTCGATAGGGGTATTTGGGTTACGCTTGCGTAGACCCCCATCGTCGCTAAGCGACAGAGACGTAGTCGCCGCAAGCGGCCGATGAGAGGGAGCGCCATGCCACGGGCTTACGGCATCGTGCCAGAGCGGATACCGACACACAACACCGAAGTTGTCGTGGCCGCGTCGCCGTCGCAGGCGGGTTATCCCATCGACCCGTATGCGGCGGTGGCGGAGTACCCGGTGCTGGAGCCGTTGCTGGCGCTGTGCGAGCGGGCGGATAGCGGGTGGGTGTTCCGCCACAAGCGTGGCCGATCCGGCGAGGTCACGGCCATTCAGGGAGTCCGCATCGTCGAGGGCAGTCACCTGGACGTGGTGCGGATCATCTCGCACGAGCGCGTGGTGGTCGCGAGGGCATGGCTGGTCGGTGAACGGGCCGGTGAGTTCATGCTCAACATCGAGGGGCGACCGGAGAAGGTCATCCCGATCCTCGTCTCGCTCCCGGACCGGGAGTCGTGACGTGGCAGGCCGACACGTGTACCGACCGGGTAACCAGTGGGGCGTCACCGTCCCCGAGCTGATCCGGCGCATCGCGGCCGAAGGACTCCCGACCCGGCTGGCGTGGCCAGCCACCGACCCCGACGCGCCATTTGAGCAGGTCCGGTGGACGGTGGACGACTGCCCGACCGGCTACCTCCCGAGGGTCCAGTCAGGGGAGGAGCAACCTGGGCTCCCCCTCGCGGCTCTGCGACACGTGTCGTGAGGGGTCGAGACGCCTTCGGACAGGCGAAAGGCAGGTGATCCCTATCGAAAGCTGACGCGCTCCCATGGCAACGCATGTTCCACAGGAACCTCCCGGCCGTCCGCCTCCTCGACCGGCGATTCCCCGGCGGCCGGGAGGTCCATGCGCGCCACCGTCATCGCCCACCCGCCCCCGTGGCCGACAACCCCGAACCCGCGCCGCCGTCAACAGCCGTTGGCGGCCGACAAGAACGGAGCCAGCATCCCCATGAGCAACCACGTCCGGTCCGCATCCGATGTCCCTGGCCCCACCGCCGCCGACGTGTGCGCGCTGATCGCCCGGCGGCTCGACGGCACCACGGCCGAGGACTGGCCGGGCCACCTCTACGCCTACGGCGCCGACCCGCACGACACCGTCCTCGTCCCCGCTCCCACCAGTACCGCGCTGCTGATCGTCCACAACGGACACCCGCGTTGGTTCGAGACGAGCGTCCGTGCCCTCGATTGCGCCGACCCCGCCGACGTCTACCGACTAGACCCCGACCAGCTGATCACGCTGGCCCGCCGGGCCGGGCTGCGCTCCCCCTGGTGATCCTGCGGTCGTGAGTTGGCTGGTCGGCATCCGACCAGCCCACGGCAACGAACCCGGCAACCACGTACCGGCTCATGGCTCTAACCGCGCTCGCGGTCATCAAGGGCGTTCAGTACCGATGCTTCGAGCGAGACGACGGGCTCAGGCGAACTGTGCTCTTCCCAGGTCTTCAGCCGGACCGATGCGAGCCCGACCTCGATGAACCCGTGCTCGGTGGTGAACCCGCCGCCTCGCTCGTACATCACGATCAACGGCTCGAACGGGCCCTCCAAGCCGGCCAGTCGTACGGCGGCGGAGTCGCGGAGGGTGGACCAGTGCAGTGCGGCGAGGCACGTCTTCCGCACCGCAGGCCATCCGATGTTGGCCGACATGAACTTCTCCAGCCGCTCGACCAGCGTCGGATGGGCGCGAGCGGTGGGATCGACATGCGCGGCGACGTCGAAGAACGGCCATTCGTCCGTCGCGTCGAGTTGCTGTGCCCAACACGCCGCGCGGCGCAGGTACTCCCGCATCAGCGCGACTCGTGACCCGCGGTGGTCGAACGCTGTGTCGCCACTCCAATCGACGGCAAGGAGGCGCTCCAGCGTCAGAGCCGTTGCTTCGTCGTGGTTCATGCGCACGTCGTTCAAGTCCTGATCTCCAGAATGCGTCCGGCAATCCGCTCGATCACCGTCGCGATGTGGTCCCATTGCCCGAAGCCGTCGTCACTGGCGAGGTGCCCGCCGCCTGGTACGACCTCGATGCTGCCTCCCCACGCCTCGGCCAGCGCATACCCGCGCTCCAGCGTCAGGTGCGGGT
>NZ_BJFL01000079.1:2500-5458 GCF_005405885.1 Gandjariella thermophila | reverse complement strand
GCCCCTTCGGGGAAGAAGTTCGGCGGCGACCTACTCTCCCACACCCCAACGAGTGCAGTACCATCGGCGCTGGCGGGCTTAGCTACCGGGTTCGGAATGGGACCGGGCGTTTCCCCACCGCTATCACCACCGAAACACTATGAAAAACAACCAACCCCGGTTGTTCTCCCAGAACCACACAGTGAACGCGAGCAAACTTTGCGGACAAGTCTCTCGGCCGATTAGTACCAGTCAGCTCCACCCGTCACCGAGCTTCCACCTCTGGCCTATCAACCCAGTCATCACCTGGGGGCCTTAACCCACAAAGGGGAGGGAGACCTCATCTAGGAACAGGCTTCCCGCTTAGATGCCTTCAGCGGTTATCCCTTCCGAACGTAGCCAACCAGCCATGCCCTTGGCAGAACAACTGGCACACCAGAGGTTCGTCCGTCCCGGTCCTCTCGTACTAGGGACAGCCTTCCGCAAGTCTCCTACGCGCGCGGCGGATAGGGACCGAACTGTCTCACGACGTTCTAAACCCAGCTCGCGTACCGCTTTAATGGGCGAACAGCCCAACCCTTGGGACCTACTCCAGCCCCAGGATGCGACGAGCCGACATCGAGGTGCCAAACCATGCCGTCGATATGGACTCTTGGGCAAGATCAGCCTGTTATCCCCGGGGTACCTTTTATCCGTTGAGCGACACCGCTTCCACCAGCAAGTGCCGGATCACTAGTCCCGACTTTCGTCCCTGCTCGACCCGTCAGTCTCACAGTCAAGCTCCCTTATGCACTTACACTCACCACCTGATTGCCAACCAGGCTGAGGGAACCTTTGGGCGCCTCCGTTACCCTTTAGGAGGCAACCGCCCCAGTTAAACTACCCACCAGGCACTGTCCCTGAACCAGATCATGGTCCGAGGTTAGACACCCAGTACGACCAGAGTGGTATTTCAACGACGACTCCACCCCAACTAGCGTCAAGGCTTCACAGTCTCCCACCTATCCTACACAAGCCGAACCGAGCACCAATACCAAGCTGTAGTAAAGGTCCCGGGGTCTTTCCGTCCTGCCGCGCGTAACGAGCATCTTTACTCGTAGTGCAATTTCACCGGGCCTGTGGTTGAGACAGCCGAGAAGTCGTTACGCCATTCGTGCAGGTCGGAACTTACCCGACAAGGAATTTCGCTACCTTAGGATGGTTATAGTTACCACCGCCGTTTACTGGCGCTTAGGTTCTCAGCTTCGCCACCGAAGCAGCTAACCGGTCCCCTTAACGTTCCAGCACCGGGCAGGCGTCAGTCCGTATACATCGTCTTGCGACTTCGCACGGACCTGTGTTTTTAGTAAACAGTCGCTTCTCGCTGGTCTCTGCGGCCACCTGGCCCTAGCCCGCAAGGAGCTTCAAGCCCTGTGGCCCCCCTTCTCCCGAAGTTACGGGGGCATTTTGCCGAGTTCCTTAACCACAGTTCACCCGAACGCCTCGGTATTCTCTACCTGACCACCTGTGTCGGTTTGGGGTACGGGCCGCGTGAACACTCGCTAGAGGCTTTTCTCGGCAGCATGGGATCACTCTACTTCGCCTCATCCGGCTATGCATCACGTCTCAGGGTTATATGAGCTGCGGATTTACCTACAACTCCCCCTACACGCTTACACCAGTACTACCACTCACTGGCGGAGCTACCCTCCTGCGTCACCCCATCGCTTGGCTACTACCGGATCGGATCCCGCGCTCCCCACCACCCAACCCCGAAGGATCAAGCAGCGGTTCGGGCGGTTAGCATCACCGACCTCGCCAGGGACGCATCCACACGGGTACGGGAATATCAACCCGTTATCCATCGACTACGCCTGACGGCCTCGCCTTAGGTCCCGACTTACCCTGGGCGGATTAACCTGGCCCAGGAACCCTTGGTCATCCGGCGGCAGAGTTTCTCACTCTGCTCTCGCTACTCATGCCTGCATTCTCACTCGCGCCACCTCCACCACACGGTTACCCGGTGACTTCCCCGGTGGCACGACGCTCCCCTACCCACCCACACACCTGCACCCAACCCCAAAAGGCCGGGCGAAGTACACGTGTGAGCGACACAGCTTCGGCGGTACGCTTCAGCCCCGCTACATTATCGGCGCAGGACCACTTGACCAGTGAGCTATTACGCACTCTTTAAAGGATGGCTGCTTCTAAGCCAACCTCCTGGTTGTCTCGGCGACCCCACATCCTTTCCCACTTAGCGCACACTTAGGGGCCTTAGCTGGTGTTCTGGGCTGTTTCCCTCTCGACGACGAAGCTTATCCCCCGCCGTCTCACTGCCGCGCTCTCACACCATGGTATTCGGAGTTTGGTTGACTTCGGTAAGCTTGTCGGCCCCCTAGGCCATCCAGTGCTCTACCCCCACAGTGAAACACACGACGCTGCACCTAAATGCATTTCGGGGAGAACCAGCTATCACGGAGTTTGATTGGCCTTTCACCCCTACCCACAGCTCATCCCCCAGGTTTTCAACCCTGGTGGGTTCGGGCCTCCACGCGGTCTTACCCACGCTTCACCCTGGCCATGGGTAGATCACCCCGCTTCGGGTCTCGAGCACGCGACTCAAACGCCCTCTTCAGACTCGCTTTCGCTACGGCTACCCCACACGGGTTAACCTCGCCACGCACCACGAACTCGCAGGCTCATTCTTCAAAAGGCACGCCATCACCCAAAGGCTCTGACGGCTTGTAGGCACACGGTTTCAGGTACTCTTTCACTCCCCTCCCGGGGTACTTTTCACCTTTCCCTCACGGTACTCGTCCGCTATCGGTCACCAGGAAGTATTTAGGCTTAGCGGGTGGTCCCGCCAGATTCACAGCGAATTCCACGAGCTCGCTGCTACTTGGGATCCCCACCGGGAGACACCGGGTTTTCGCGTACGGGACTCTCACCCTCTCCGGTCCAACTTCCCAGAAGAATTCCGCTAACCACAGTGCTTTCTCA
>NZ_BJFL01000078.1 GCF_005405885.1 Gandjariella thermophila | reverse complement strand
ATCGATATGGCTTGTGAGCGAATCGGTGGCATCTTGTAGTGCCGCAAAGTCGACCACTAATCGATCCACGCGGACCCCCGTAGGAAAACTGCCTACCCTGCGTCGCGGGGGAGTGTAGTGGACCTGCCGACCGTAGGGGGAACCTTTGCGGAACATCCTCCCGTTGCGTGGCTCACGCGAACGGGGCGGGCTAAGGACGAGTTGCGGAGACCAGGACCCCCGGTGCGGTCACCCGGGGGTCCTGGTGGGTCCGTTCAGCGGGCGAACTTGCCGGCCTTGATGGCACGGACGAGGGCGGCTACGTCTGCGCGTAGCACCTCGCCAGTGGGGTTCTTGCTGTCCCGGATCGCATCTAGTGTGGCGGCGATCTCGACGCAATTCTGCTCCGGATGTGAACGGCGAGACTTCCGCCAACGGTTATTCACGGGAATCCTCCAATTCCTCGATCACCTTGGAGATAAAGGCGGACGAGTCGGCGGCATTCATCGCAATGGCGCGCAGCTTGTCTGCCGCCTTGCGGTATCGTTCGACTTCGTGCTTGTGGGGAATGAATGCGGCAGAGCTGTAGTGTTCAAGGTAGACAACAGAGGGCGTATCGGGAAAGTCGTACAGCACGAATGGGCCGGCCAGTCCGGGATGCCAGCCAATGCGTGCCGGCACGATCTGCACCGCGATGTTGGACCGTTCGGCAATTTCGCGCAGATGGTGAAGCTGGTGCTCCCTGACCGGAACCGACCCGATGGTCTCGTAGAGCGCGGCCTCGTCGAGTAACGCGACGTAGTCCACGGGGTCATGGCGAGTAATTACCTCGCAGCGGCCGGATCGGACCATCACGCGGATATCGATGTCGTCCTGCTTTATGCCGGCCGACTGCATGATTGCCCGGGTATATTCCGGAACCTGGAGCAGTCCTGGAACAATCCCCGGTGACCACTCGGTGATCGCGGTTGCCGAGCGCTCGCATTCGATTACCCCGGCCAACTCATGCGAGATGCCCTCGACGCCGACCGTGAGCCAGTTCCGCTCGCGCACGTTATACGTGCTAGCTCGACGATTCGGTTTCTTTCAGTCGCTGGCGTGCCAATGGCGGTGAGGACCATCACGACGGATTCCAGCCGCGGAACACGGCGGCCATTTTCCCACAAGGACAGATCGGTGTGGCTGATCTGAATTTTGCGTGCTAACTCGCGCAAGCCGATGCCGCTGGCGAGGCGCGCCTCCCGTAAGGCGGCGCACAGAGCCTTGGCTCGCGGCGTGTCGGCGGTTGCACCCATGAAACACCATCCTACCGGGTGATCGGAGCAGTCGATCACTCAATAAGAGCACTGGTGGTTCATTCTGGCAACCGGCGAAGGTGGTTGGCAACCAAGCCTGATCGGGCTGCGCGAGTAGCTACCAATGGCCGAGCGCGGAGGCGCCATGTCAGACCAACACATACTGCCAGAGCTGCCGGTGATGCAGGGAGCCGGTGCCGTTGTGGCCATGTGGCCGCCGGGCGCCGGCCACGCCCTCGACCCGTACTCGGCGGTGGTGGAGTACCCGGTGCTGGAGCCGCTGTTGGCGTTGTGCGAGCGGGCGGACAGCGGGTGGGTGTTCCGCCACAAGCGTGGCCGATCCGGCGAGGTCACGGCCATTCAGGGCGTCCGGATTGTGGAGGGCAGCCACATGGACGTGGTGCGGATCGTCTCGCATGAGCGTGTGGTGGTCGCGCGGGCGTGGTTGGTCGGCGAACGGGCCGGCGAGTTCATGCTCAACGTCGAAGGACGACCGGAGAAGGTCATCCCGATCCTCATCTCCCTCCCGGATCGGGAGGTATGACATGGCGGGCCAACACGTCGACCGGCCCGGTAACGAGTGGGGCGTCACGGTGGCGGAGTTGATCCGGCGGATCGCGGCCGAAGGTTTCCCGACCCGGCTGGCGTGGCCGGCCACCGACCGCGATGCGCCGTTCCAGCAGGTGCGGTGGTCGGTGGACGACTGCCCGACTGGCTACCTGCCGAAGGTCCAGCCGGGGGAGGACCGGCCCGTGCTCCCCCTCGCGGCGCTGCGACACGTGTCGTGAGGGGTTGAGACGCCGACGAAACCCGAAAGGCAGGTGATCCCTATCGAGAGCTGACGCGCTCCCAGGGCAACGCATGTTCCGCCGAACCCTCCCGGCCGTCCGCCTCCTCGACCGGCGATTCCCCGGCGGCCGGGAGGTCCTATATGCGCCATTCACCACCGTCATCGCCCACGGCAGACAACCCCGAACCCGCGCCGCCGTCAACAGCCGTTGGCGGCCGACAAGAACGGAGCCAGCATCCCCATGAGCGACCACGCCCGGTCCGCATCCGATGTCCCCGGCCCCACCGCCGCCGACGTGTGCGCGCTGATCGCCCGGCGGCTCGACGGCACCACGGCCGACCAGTGGCCGGGCCGCTTCTACGCCTACGGCGCCGACCCGCGCGACACCGTCCTCGTGCCCGCGCCGACCAGTACTGGGCTGCTGGTCGTCCACAACGGACAGCCGCGCTGGTTCGAGACGAATGTCCGCGCCCTCGACCGCTCGGCCCCCGCCGACGTCTACCGGCTCGACCCCGACCAGTTGATCACGCTGGCCCGCCGAGCCGGCCTGCCCTCACCCTGGTGACCCTGCGGTCGTGAGTTGGCTGGCCGGCATCCGACCAGCCCACGGCAGTGAACCGGCCCGGTGTTCGGCTAATGGCTGTTACCACGCTCGCGTGCATCAAGTGCGTCCAGTACCGGTGGTCGAGTCCTGCTTCCTCGCCACCAACGGATTCGACGCCGTCATCACTCAGCCCCCTCGTGCCGTGCCGGCGGCCACCATAATCGCCAAACCTCACGGCCTTGGCATTAGTCCTCGAGTACGAGGAGGGCGCAGCGGTCGTCCAAGTCGAGTACGTGCTCGGTGTCGCGCTTCAGCCTCTCGAGGTCGGCGTTGGCGAGGACCACCCGGCCGTAGGATGTGATCAAGTCGGTTGTCTTCGGGACATGATCGCCGGGGACTTGGCCGCAGGTGTCGAACAGGAAGCTGTCCAGCTCACCGCAGAGCTCGCGCACGCGGTTCGCCCGGACCACGCCTTTCCGGGCGGAGCTGAGGAAACACTCTACGACGCCCTTGTGCAGCTTCGGCTGCGTCTGCGTCACGAGGTGGAACACCTCTGGCGCCACGCGGGATGCGAGCGCCAGGTCGATCAGCGAATGCGTCGACGACGCCTCGACGAGCTTGGGACCTTGGCCGCCGTGCATCCGGGCGCCGGTCTCGATGAGCGTCGGGCCCTCCGCGGTCACGATGATCTCGCTGTGCGCGGGCCCGTGGTCGATACCCAGCGCGGTGAGCGCCTGCCTGACGTATTCGACGATCTCGGGATACTCGCCGACCTCGACCGACGACATCGTCCGGTACACCGGCGACCCGTGCACGGTCTCCTTGGCGTACCGGAACATGTTCACGACGAAGTGCGTGCCGTCCAGCGAGACCGAGTCGACGACGAACTCAGGACCGATCAGCCGTTCCTCGACGAGCAGGTCGTTGATCGTCTTTCCGGAGAAGTCGGAGCGCCCGAACAGCTTGTCGCATGCGACGCGGACTTCTTCGAGGCTGGAACAGAAGAACACGCCGTCGGTGCCGAACGAACGTACCGGTTTTACGACGAACTCCGCCAGCCCGCTGGACGCACACCAGTCCACAATGGACTTCGTGTTCGAGCCCTGGTGGTGCGGGATGTGGCGGACACCCGCGTCGGCCAGGCGGCGCTGCATGAGGAACTTGTCCCGGCGCGCCGCCGACTCGCCGGAGTTGGGCCGCAGGTCCCAGTGCGTGGCGAGGGTGTCGAACACCTCCACGCCGGGCTCCGACCCGCAGAGGATGTACTTCGGCTTGCCACCACAGAGCTTCTCGACCGCTGCGACGGTCTCCGGGACATCGGTGAACGTCACCTCGCCGACGAAGTCGCCCGGTACGTAGCTGCGGGTGACGCTGGCCGGCAGGGCGGTGGAGGTGATTACGGCGATCGAGTCGATGCCGTAGAGTTCACGAGCGCGACGCGCGAAGACGGCGCCGCTGGAAAACGGGTCGACGATGACGAGTGTCATGCGGCCTCCAAGGACTTGGTCTCTTCCACGGGCACCGGTGCGGGCTTGGCGTCGCGTACCAGGGTCATCGTGAGCGACCCGACGAGCGCGCAGGCCGCGGACACCCAGAGAGTGGCCTGCCAGCGGCCGCCGTCGAGCAGCGCGCCGTAGACCGCGGCGGCGACCGCACCGCCGAGGTAGAACGAGGACTGCCGCAGACTGATCGACACGAGCTGCCGCGGCCGCGCGAAGCCCGCGACGGCGAGCGTGTCCAGCAGCGGCATCAGGCCGTAGTTGAGCAACAGCCGGGCCAGGTACAGCACGACGAACAGCGTCAGCGGGATAACCAGCGACTGCAGCAGCAGCCCGATCACCACGAACACGCCGATCATCGCGGCGCTTGGCCGTAGCGAGAAGCGCTTGACCACCAGCGGCGCGAAGATGGCGCCGACGATGCTGACGAGCTTGTCTACGCCGAGGATCAACGAGATCTCGCTTACTGGAAGCCCGTACGCCTGGGAGAACACGACGTTCGCGAACCGGAAAACCAGCGCGATCGACGCGCCGAGGAAGCCGGCAGCAATGAAGATGAAGACCAAATTGCGGGCCTCGCCGGGCTGGCGGTCGCCGGTCGCGACCGTCTTTGGGGGCTCGGCGGTGACGTGTGCGGACGGGATTCGCAGCGCGAGCATCACCAGTGCCGCGGCCAGCGCCGCGAAGAGAAGGATCTGGTATTTCGTCAGGTTGTCGGTGTGGATCCGCTCGGTGCCCAGCGAAACGATCGTCGACCCCAGTGTCCCCGCGCCGAGGTAGCAGATGAAGAATGCGCTGAACAGCCTGGTCCGGGCGCCGTCGGAGACGTGCGCGCCGGCGATGGAGTTGCCCACCGAGAGCAGCGCCAGCATCCCGGCGAGAATCAGGCTGAGCACGATCGCCGCGGTCGGGACCGAGCCGACGAACGGCAGCGCGGCAAACGGGAGCGCGTACAGCATGGCCGCGCCTATCAGCAGATGCCGTTGGGAGACAAAGCGTCCCAGCAGTAGCAGCGGCACGACCGCGACGGCCATCGCGCCGGTTGCGACGGCGTAGATGACGCCCGCGTCGGCCTCGTGGAGGCCGCGTTCGGCGAGGTAGAAGTTGAAGACTGTGTCGAAGATCGCGTTGGCCAGCCCCATGAAGAAGGAGGCGGCGAGGTAGAAGTACACGGGCCTCGGCACGGCCGCGAGCCGGATGCGCACGCCGTTCACGTCCTGATCTCCAGAATGCGTCCGGCAATCCGCTCGATCACCGTCACGATGTGGTCCCATTGCCCGAAGCCGTCGTCACTGGCGAGGTGCCCGCCGCCTGGTACGACCTCGATGCTGCCTCCCCACGCCTCGGCCAGCGCATACCCGCGCTCCAGCGTCAGGTGCGGGT
>NZ_BJFL01000077.1 GCF_005405885.1 Gandjariella thermophila | reverse complement strand
TGGACGCCGTCGCCGACGAACTCAACGACCGGCCCCGGCAGACTCTCGGCTGGCTCAAACCCACCGAAGTCCTCAACAAACTGCTGCTAGAAGCTGGTGGTGCACCCACTACTTGACACCGCCAGGGCACCTCGCCGAGCTTCCAAATGTCATCCGAATCGTCACCGCACTGGAGTTCTGCCGACTTGGCTGGTAAGGGCTCTGAATAACGCTCTACGTCGATGTTTGGGTTCGCGGACCCGGGTTGCGTGGGTGCGCGGCGAATGCGAGCCCGATCAGGGCGAGCAGCATCCAGGCCGCCAGATAGCCGAATGCCACGGTCGGGGATGCCAAGGTCCACAGTGCTCCGGTGATGCTGCTGGCGGCGAGGTTGCCGACGGCTTGGATGGTGGCCAGCAGCCCGAACGCCGACCCACGGATCGTGGCGGGAGCGAGGGCGGCCACGGCGGAGTGTTGGGCGGTTTCCACGCAGCCGATGGCCACTCCGGCGGCAGCGAACGGCAGCGCCAGGATGGCGATGTTCGCCCCGGTGGTGGCGAAGCCGAGGTAGGCGGCGGCGAACAGGGCGACGCCGGAGGTGAGGACGCGGGTGGGTCCGCGTGTGCCGAGTCGGTCGGCGGCGCGGCCGGCGGGCAGCGAGGCGAGCGTGGCGGTGAGGTTATATAGGGTGTAGAGCGCCAGCGCGATCGTGGTGGCCGTCTTGGTGCCGTGAGTTGGGGTGAGCAGGTCGGTGGCGCGCAGGATCAGCAGGGTGGCGGCCACGTTGCCGACCTCGAAGGCGGCCACCGCCCCAAGCACCCTTCCGAGTTCTCCGCGCAGGATCGGGCGGATGCGCAGGCGGATCGGTGTGTGTTCGCGTCGGGGCGCGGGCGGCGCGTGGCGGATGGCGTAGATGATCGCTGCCGCGGCCAGCAGACCGGGGATGATCGACAGCCCGATCGCCCACCGCACCCCGACTGCGGAGACCAGCCCGAGGGCGAGCAGTGGGCCGGCGATGGCGCCGAGGTTGTCCATCATGCGCTCGAAGCCGTAGGCCCGGCCGTAGGCGCTGGGGTGGACCACGTCGGCGAGCAGGGCGTTGCGCGCGGGGACGCGCAGGCCGCGGGCGGCCCAGGCCCCGGCCCGCAGCACGCCGACCTGCCAGACGCTGGTGGCAGCTCCGGTGAGCGCGGCCAGCGCGGCGGTGGAGGTGTAGCCGCCGACGGCGACCCGGCGTCGGCGGTGCGGGTCGTCGGCCAGCGCCCCGCCGGCCAGCCGCGCGGCCCCGGCCAGCGCGTCGGAGATGCCTTCGATCAGCCCGAGCGCGGCGGCGGGTGCGCCGAGGGTGGCGGTGAGCAGGCTGGGCAGCAGCGCGGTGGGCACCTCGTGCCCGGCGTCGGCGAGGAAGCTGGCGCTGCCGATGCCGCCGACACCGCGGGTCAACCAACGCTGCCTCGGCTCCCCGGGAGTCGTGTGCTCGCTGGCGGCGTCGGGCCCGCGCTCGGCAGGAGGCGGCGTGGTCACACCAGGCATTGTGGTCGCTGGTCGTCTCGCCCTGGCGCCTCGGGGCGGGACGAGAGCGTGGCTGGTTAGCAGCAGTCACAGCCGCAGCCGTACTCGCCGCAGCACGGGCATGGCATCGCGGTTCACCCCCTCTCTTCCGGCTCGACGGTGGGTGGGCACCAGGTGCCGGGCACGGGGTCGGGGCAGTCCGGTCCCGGCATGCTGGCCAGCATCGTGGTCAACTGGGTGCGCAGCGTGGCCAGTCGCCGCATCTCCGCGTCGATCTCGTCCAGATGGCGGCGCAGCAACGTCTCGGCGGGCTCGCAGGCGCACACGCCGGTATCGCGGACGGCCAGCAGATCGCGGATCTCCTCCAGCCGCAGACCCAGCCGCTGTGCCCCGCGGATGAACAACAGCCGGTCGACCACGTTCTCGTCATAGCGACGGTGGTCGCCGCTGGTGCGGCGCGGTGCGGGCAACAGCCCGATGCGCTCGTAGTAACGCAAGGTATCCGGGCGCAGTCCAGAGCGGGCGGCGACCTGCGCCACCGTCAACCCCGCTACCGCCTCGGTCTGCATGTTTCGAGGCTAGAACTTGGAGTCGACTCCAGAGTCAAGCGCCACGTCGCCGCCACGTGCTGGGCTTAGGGGCTGCACCAACACCCGAGGGTTGTGCCGCAGCGGCGCCGGTGTTGCGCGTTGACTACCACGGATAACTCAGCAAATATTGAGTCAATGTCTGTTGAGTGGTCTTCATCGCTGGTGGCGCGGGCGCGGTTGCACGCGGCGTTGGGGGAGCCCGCGCGGTTGGCGATCGTTGACCGGCTGCTGCTGGGCGATGCCTCGCCCAGCGAGATTGGGCGGGAGGTGGGCCTGTCGAGCAATCTGTTGGCGCACCACGTGAAGCTGCTGGAGCAGGCCGGCGTGGTCGAGCGATCCCGCTCCGAGGGAGATCATCGACGGACCTATCTGCGTCTGAAGCCGGGCGCGTTGGCGGGTCTCGCGCCGCAGGGTCTGCGGGCGGCACCACGGGTGGTGTTCGTCTGCACCCACAATTCCGCGCGTTCGCAGTTGGCCGCCGCGTTGTGGAAGCGCCGCAGCACGGTGCCGGCGGCCTCGGCTGGCACCCGACCGGCGAAGCGGGTGCATCCGCTGGCCGCTGCGGTGGCGGGCGAGTACGGCCTGTCGCTGTCGGATGCTCGCACCTGGCACATCAACGAGGTGCTGCGCTCGGAGGATCTCGTGGTAGCGGTGTGCGACAACGCGCACGAGCAACTTGCCAGTCGCGTCGCCGACCGTCTGCACTGGTCGGTGCCGGACCCTGCGCGCTTGGGCACCCCCGATGCCTTCGAGAGCGCCGCGCGCGATCTTGCCGACCGGGTCGACCGGCTGGCTCCCGCTGTTCACCACCCCGCTGCGGGCCCCCCGGAGCGGGGTGGTGACTGACAGCGTCCGATGCCCGACCAAGCAGGACTGGGGCCGCCCGGCCGGTGCGCGGCGAGAGCGGACGTCGGGTCCGCGGGCGGCGAGACGAACGTGGTGTCCCAGTCGGTGCCTGACTGGCCCGCGGCCTCGACCGGTCCACACGCACATCGTCCGGCGAAAGGAGCGTTGATGGGGCAGCAGTTGACCCGCAAGCTGGCGGCGGAGTTCCTCGGCAGCCTGCTGTTGGCCGCCCTGGTGATCGGGTCCGGGATCGCCGCCCAGCGCCTGTCACCGGGAAACACCGGCCTGCAGCTCTTCGAGAACGCGGCAGCGACGGCCGCCGGCCTGTACGCGATCATCCTCATGTTCGGTCCGGTCAGCGGGGCCCACTTCAACCCCGTGGTGTCCTTCGTGGACGCCAACTTCGGGGGGCTGCCCTGGCGCCACGCGTTGGCCTACCTGCCCGCCCAGGTTCTCGGTTGCGTCACCGGCGCCGTGCTGGCCAACGTGATGTTCTCCGCCGAGGTGGTCAGTATCAGCACCACCCAACGCGCCAGCCTGGCCCACGGCGTCTCCGAAGCGGTGGCCACGATCGGCCTTGTGTTGGTGATCTTCTCGCTGGCCAGGTCCGGTCGCGCCGACCGCGCCCCGGCCGCGGTGGGCGCCTATATCGGCGCGGCCTACTTCTTCACCAGTTCCACCAGCTTCGCCAACCCCGCTATCACTGTCGGCCGCGTTTTCAGCGACACCTTCGCCGGCATCGCGCCCAGCTCCACGCCGGTGTTCGTCGTCGCCCAACTCGTCGGCGCAGCCGCGGCCGTGCTGCTGCTGCGCGCGCTGTACCCGATCGTCACCGCAGATCAGGCCGCCGAGGTCGTCCTGCCCCATCTCGTCGCCGAAGCCACCGCACCTGGCCGCTGGGCCCGGGGCGGCGCCCTTGACCACACGGAGGCCAACGATGGCCACACCACCACCACGCCGGAAGCCACCTGACCAGCTCGCCGACCGGCCGCATCGCGACAGCGATGAAGGTCACCCCAGCGCGCTTCGGGTCCAGCTGAACCACATCGCAGCCGACCTGACCCGCCGCTTCGAGGGCACCTTCGAATACGAGACTGTCCGGCGCTGTGTCGGCGAGTCCTACGACCAACTCGCCCAACACGCCCGGATCTACACCCACCTACCCGTCCTCGCGGCCCGGTTCGCCCGGGAACGCCTGCACGCCACCGCCAAGATCCAAGGAGCCATCGTGTCCACCACGCCCGAGGTGCTGTTCGTCTGCGTGCACAACGCCGGCCGCTCCCAAATGGCCGCCGCCCTGCTGCACCACCACGCGGCCGGCACGGTCACCGTGCGCTCCGCCGGCTCCGCCCCCGCCGAAACCATCAACCCCGCCGTCGTGGAAGCCATGCTCGAAGTCGGCCTGGACCTCGGCCAGGAGTTCCCCAAGCCGCTCACCGACGAATCTGTCCAGGCCGCCGACGTCGTGATCACCATGGGCTGCGGCGATGCCTGCCCGGTCTACCCCGGCAAGCGCTACCTCAACTGGGACCTCGACGACCCCGCCGGCAAGACCGTCGAACAGATCCGCCCCATCCGTGACGAGATTGACCAGCGCGTCCGCGAACTGCTCGCCGAACTCACCGCCACCCGCACCTGACGCCCCCGCGAGATCGGATCGACACCTGGCCCGGCGGTACTACCCGCCGGCCGCGGGCACGGCGCACACTGTGGGCCCGCCCACGGCGGCGGGTAGGAGGCGATCACCATGCCAGCCCAGGCAATCGTCATCGGCGGCATCCCGATCCCCGACGACCGCCCCATCTTCCTGGTGATCCTCGCGGTCCACGTGGCCTGCAGCGCCGTATGCGTCGTCGCGGGCGCGCTGGCCGCGGTCGCGCGCAAACGACCCGGACGCCACCCCCGCGCTGGCTACGTCTACTACGCGGCACTGACCATCGCGGTCGCCGCGCTGATTGCGCTCGCGATCTTGCGCTGGCCCCACGACGTCCACCTGCTGGCAATCGGCGCCATCGCCCTCGCGTCCGCGACGCTGGGGCTGCTGGCCCGCCGAGGTCGCTGGCGCGGCTGGCTGCGCACCCACGCCACCGGGATGGCCGTGTCCTACATCGCGCTGTTCACCGGCTTCTACGTCGACAACGGCCCCAACCTCCCACTGTGGAACCGGCTACCGCACGCCGCCTACTGGCTGCTGCCAGCCGCGGTTGGCATCCCGCTGTTGCTGCGCGCCCTCCACCGCCACACCCACCGACGCCCCACCTCAACCATCGACATCGACAACACCGAGGCGACCGCACACAGCTAGCCAACCCGCGTCCGACACCGTCGAGCACCGCGAACGCATCGGCCAACACCACGGCCACTGGCGCGACGTGCTCCTCATGAACGCCGCAGTCCACGAACGTGACCGCACCGTGGAGTTCCCCCCGATGACCGGACGCCTGGCTTATGCGGCTTGGGTGGACGGTAGCAGGCGGTCTGTGCGCTGGTGATGCTCCCATTCGATGGGCGTGAGATAGCCGAGGGCGGAGTGCAGCCGCCGCCGGTTGTACCATGTTTCGATCCAGCGAAAGATCTCACGCCGGGCTTCGTCGCGGGT
>NZ_BJFL01000076.1 GCF_005405885.1 Gandjariella thermophila | reverse complement strand
CTGTAGTAGACTGGTAACGCAACGGCCCCGCCTGTAAGTCGTGTTCTGTGGTAGGAAAACGATCTTACCTGATCGGGGTCGTTGCCCTACTTTGAGGTGATCAAGCCGGCCTGAATAACGCTCTATCACGACCGAACTTGAGGGATCGGCGTTCTTCCCCCGCAGGAAGCCGCCGCAACAGACCCAGGAACCCGTACCCCTGGTACCTCATACTGGGGCTACGCACCGTACTACCCGTACCCCTGATGGACTCTTACTCAAGCCCAAGTTGGAGGATACATCCGAACGCTCGAACGCTCGAACGACCGTTCGGTCGAACGGCAAAAGGATAGTCACGAGAAATTCGTTTGAGATCTACGAGGATCAGATGGACTCTCTGCGCGATCTCGCCTACCTGCAGAAAAGGGAGGGCAGAGTTGGCAGCATGAGCGCAATGGTACGAGATGCAATAGACAGCTACCTCAAGGACAAGCTCTCCAAAGCCTAGAACCCGAACGACCGTTCGGTCGAACGATCGTTTATCCGAACGACCGAACGATGCATCGTTGCAACGATCCGTCGACACATCGTGCCATCGTAGCAACGGGACTATACAACCCTCTCAAGACTTGCTTATATATCTCCTAGAGCAGACAAGGCAGCCGCCGTCTCCCAGAAATGGTTTGCGACTAAAGACGGACTAGCCTGCCGTGACCGAAGTGACCGAGTAACCGTTGCAACGTGATGCATATAAGCATCTAGGACGCTGGCTCACTACCAGCCAATCCGAGTTACCTCATCGACGAAGTCGATAGGCAGGCAAGGGAACGAGAGAACGAAGGGATCGGAGAATAGGGAAGAACCCCAGGGGTTACCAAGGGGATGGTTTTGTTGTGGGCAAAAACGACCATGCCCTCCCGCTCGTTCCAGATCATGTACCCGGGCAACCCGTACCGGATCGTCATGCCGGGCGTGATACCGGCTCAGGCCGGTACACCAGCCGGTACGGGTTCGGCGAAGGGAGGCGAGTACCGGCCCTACGGGCACTGGAGCTGGAAGGACAAGCCCGCTGCCAGCGGGTTCGGTGGCCTACGTCCGGGGGAGTCAGCCGCGCCTCGGGTGTTCTATCGGCCGTGGTTCATGGGGAGCACGGCGCGGCTGACTCCCCCGTCCTCTCCTTCTACGCCGCAACCAACCGACAACCCGCAGGTGTGCAGTGGCATGGGTGGGTGCTGTTGCCAGGTTGGTCACCATCAGCGGCGGCGTATCCGGAGAGGCCACCCCCACAGGGGGTAATAGTGGCTGCTCGGCTCCTTCCTTCCAGACCTTCCTTCCGCCTCGCAGCAATACGGCGCTAACGCGGTAGCCCTGCCCGCGATAGGGCAGGGGACAGCGGGTACCCCACACCCTGTCGCTTCCTCGCTCCTCCTCAGGCTGTCACACGGCTTCCACAGTCCCGTCAAGGCTGGCCTCCGGCCACCAGCTGCGCCTGGCTTTGCTGCGCTTCGGCCTTGACGGGCCAGTACACCGTGTGGGCTATCAAGAGTCGTCGCGAGGAAGCGACAGAAAGGAGGTGAGAGTCATGCTCTACAAATTGATCCGCATCTACGAGGTGCCGGCCGACTCGTTGGTCGAGGCAACCGACCACTTCCGTGAGGCGCTTGAACTGCACGTTGAGAAGGACTTCCTGGTCCATGACAGGTGGAAGCCGCCCGGTCAATCCTCCGCCAGTACGAAACGTCCTGCACCAAGAGCAGGAATGCCCTGGTGGTTGCGCGTCCTCAGGCAGCAGTTGCTTGGCTGACCACGCCCAGGCAGGCGCCGATAATGCCCGTTGCTGCCCCGGTGTAAAACCGGTTCCGCCCGCAGGGTAGCTGTGCCAGGCTGTGCGTGTTCTCGTTGATCCTCAGGAGGATGGGTGTCGGCAAAGAGCAGTCCGGGAGATGGCAGTCACGGCAGGGGACTCAAGGGCGGTCGGTCGGGAACCGCCGGCCGGCGGAGTAGTCCTGCGCAGTTCTTACGGGACGTGGTGCGTGCGCTGTGGGGGTTGCGGCGGGCCTAGACCGCGGTGCGACAATTACGGCCGGGGTACCGGGGGCAGGACGGCAGGCTCGTTGATGATCCGCTGACCGCCGCGGGCGAGGCACCGTCGGTGGATCTGGACGGGTTGGCGCGGCTGTTCACCGGTCCTGGGTTGTGGGGTGAGTTCACTCCGTCGTCGTTTTTCACCGGCGTCGAGTTGGTGTGGCCACCGGTTACGCCTACGGCGACGAACACGCCGCTGCCCGAGGTCTTCGCCGACGCTGTGGCCGAGCTATGCGCCGACGCTTCGGCGGTCGCAGTGTCGCTCTCAGGCGGGCTCGACAGTCTCGCCGTGCTCACCCATGTGCTGGCGTTGCGACCGCTGCGCCGGGTCCTCGCGTTCGTGGTCGACCTTGTCGATGACAGCGGTATGAGGACTGCCACGTTCGTGCGCGGGCTCTTGGCCGATCTCGATCTCACCGAGCGTGTTCAGCTGGTTGTCGTCGATCCTGCCCACTGCATCACTGAGCCGGCGTGGTCGCCGCATGGTCCACGGCCGGACGCGCTCCCCGTCGTCAACGCGACCGTCGCAAGGTTGGCCGCCGAAGCCGGGGCGGGAGTCCTGTTATCCGGTGACGGTGCAGACGAACTGCTGGCCGTTCCCCGCTTCGCTACCGCACAGGTCTTGCAGCGGTTCGGCATTCGCGGCGCACGACGGTACCTGGCGGACATGGCACAGTCCGGACCGGCCATCTGTGGCGAGTTGCTGGCGATGGCCAGCCACGCGTTGCCGGTGGCGGCTCGCACGCGGCTGTACTGGGCGGCCAACTGGCCCGAGTGGTCTCCGCCAGCCGTATCCGACGTCCTGGCCGAACCGCTGCGCGAGGCGGCACGGGCGTGGGCGCGTGACTGGGTCGATGCCACGCTGCGCGCTCACGCCACAGCCCGTCGATCCTGGGCTAGCGCGGACGCCTTCGATGCGTGGTGGCCCCGCAACTACCGGCCACCAACGGGTTTCCTGCCGGAAGCGTCCCCGTTCCTGCACCCGGATGTCGTCGCGGCGGCCGTGGCACTGCCGCTGGCTACCCGTTACCACCCGGCTGGCGTAACCGCCTACCAGCGAAGCAAGGCCCACGTGATCGAGTTGTTTCCGCCGGCGCTGCGGCCGGGGTTACCTGACCGCAAGCGAACCTACCGAGCCGCGTTGGCCGCCTCGGTTGCCCGGCGATCTGCCACTCCGATCGCCGAAACGATCGGGCTGCTCGACCCAGACGCGGTCGCCCGGGAGACCGACCCGGCAACGCGGATGACGGTGGCGGCGGTGGAGTCCTGGCTTTCCGGAGCGGTCACCGCTGGCATCACCATGCCCTGCGGCTATGGCGTTCGGCGGTAGGAACAGAGCCGGTCAATCTCGGTGAACCCGGCTCGGTCGTACAGCGCGTTCGCCGCACCACGCCCCCGCTCAGGGTCATCGGGTGGGGCGTCGTCATCCACGAACAAGATCACTTCTTGGGCGCCGTGCTCGTGCAGCACCTCCAGCGCCGAACCGAGCAACGGCCAGGCTAGGCCCTTCCCCCGATGCGGGGGCTCGACACCGATCCACCACAGCACACCCACACCGGGAGCGGCCACCGACACCTGGGCGTCACCGAGCAGCGTGCCGTCCGCGTCACGCACCTCGACCCGCCAACCGGGATTCTCTGGATCAGCCTCGACGTGGGCGGCTTGGGTGCGTTGGTCGCGCGGGAGATCGGTCGCCGGCAGCTCGCGACGCATATACCGCCACAAGTCGGCCTCGACGAAGCCGCGGGCCAGCAACGCCCTGCGTGTCGCGGGTCGATGCCGAACCGGAAGCCCTTCCAGCCCCACAGCCAACGCGCCGGCGAACTCGAACGCCGTCACCGATGCGGTATCGCCCAACCGCCCCATCGCGTGATCCAGCAGCGCGTCCACCACGACGGGCTCCTCGCGACCATGCAACCACAAGATCACTCCCGCGCCGTCGCGCGCGCGATGCGCATACGACACCGCCCCACGAATGTGACCCTGGCCGTCACGCAACACGTCGACGGCCAGCCGATCCAGTTCCGCCCACCACCCCGAATCCACCGGTGAGCGGCCCGCAACCGCCTCGGACAGCATGGCCTCGGTGCACATCGGCTGGCCAGGCAGCCGATCCGCGTTGATCACATCCAACACCGCGGCAGCGTCCTGCGCGTCGAACCCGCGCGGCGTGAGCGCGGACCGTGTCAGTGCCATGCCACCAGCCTTCTCTCCCACGATGCGGCGTGGATCGCGACGATGCTCGGTCAATACATGACCGAGGGTAGGCCACCGGGTGTTGGCGAGCCCATCACCGATGGCTACCTGACCTTCAGCGTCTTCTCTGGTCGGTACGACTTCATCCCGGCACCACCTGATCCAGGCTGCCGAGCCTGCGGTGAAAAAGAAGCTACGTTGCCCTCGACATAATCAGTTCGCCCGCCTAGGTCGCTCCGACCCGCGGCCATTTTTCCCACGACTCAACAGATTTCGTGAATTCTGTTGCCATTGCGATCAGTGATCCAGATATCGCCATCACCCCAGATCTTCGCAGTAATTGTTCCATGATACCGAGTAGAAAGGACAGTTGCGCCACGAGCGGCATACTTGTCAGACGCATCAGTGGATGGCTTCTTACCGACAGAGCAAATTACCGCATCCGGCGACATAGCATTCACCGCGCTCTCATGGAAACCCGACTCCCGTCCGTGGTGTGACGCTTTAAGTAGGTCGCACTTGATTGCTTCCGGGCCGGGATTATCGAGAGTCGACTGCCACGCCGCAGCCTCTGCGTCACCGGGAAGAACGACAGCTCGGCCAGCATAGCTGATCTTCAGGACATAGGAACAGTTGTTATAGTCACCGCGCTCGTTACAGTCCTCTATCAAACTCGATGTCGGTGACAGAATCTCGATGCCATCTTCCACCCAATAGCTCGCCGAATCGCCCCGCAAGGCATTGACAACTCTGTGATTTTCTCTTTTAGCTTTACCATCCCTTCCAGGGCCGCAGCCCGCACGCAGCAATTTGTACACAAGCCAGTCGACATATGAATATCTCGACTGCTCGCAATCCTCTTCGATCACCTCCTTGTTGTTCTTTGAGCGTTATTCAGAGCCCTTACCAGCCAAGTCGGTAGAACTCCAGTGCGGTGACGATTCGGATGACATTCGGAAGCTCGGCGAGGCGCCCTCGAAAGCCGGTGGCAAGTATCTTCCAGTTCTTGACATGGGCGATGCATCGTTCGACGGCAGAGCGCAGTGAGGAGATCACCCTGTTGTTTGCCTTGTCGCCGATAGAGAGCTCGCCACCCTTGGGTTTCTTGCGAGGCGTGATTGCGTGAGTTCCCTGGTAGGCAGGGTCAGCGATGACTGGGACATCGGCCAGAAGATCTTCCCAGCCGCACTCAGTAAACGATTTTCGGTCATGCATTGCCCCAGGCAAGGGTATCGATATTCCCAACAGGCCTCCGTTGGTATCGGCGGCA
>NZ_BJFL01000075.1 GCF_005405885.1 Gandjariella thermophila | reverse complement strand
GGCATCACGCTTGAACTCGTCGGTGAACCTCCGACGAGCCCGCTTCACCGTCGGTCGCTCTCCCACAGCGAACACTCTCTCCTGTCATCTGAGGTGTCCGGTCAACGGGGGGAGGTCCCCGTCACCGCCGAAGGCGAACTGCTGCGCCGGTCGAACTTCGCCCGCCGCGCCATGCGCCCCGCCACCGACGGCAACCTCCATCGCACCCGTCCCCGTGTGCGAGTCCAGCCGATCGTGCCCGGCCTGGTCTTCCACGGGTTCCGGCACAGCCACAAGACGTGGCTGATCGCTGATGGCATCCCCGACGTCGCCCAAGCCCGACGACTCGGCCACAAGATCCCCGACAAGATCCAGGACATCTACTCCCACGTCGCCGCCGAAGTCGAAACCCGCCTCATCGACGCACTCCAACGCCGCTGGACCACCGCACTGGCCACCCTGGCCCCCACCGGCGACGCCGCTCCCACGGGCACCGGCCGGCTGGCACTGCCAGCGCCCCCGGCGCCACTGCGCACCAGCGCCTGACCACGCCACAGACGCACCTTCTCCGGCTTCGCCACCTCCTCGGAGGCGGCGAAGCCGCTTCTCCAGCGCGGTATTCCGCCGGGCTCGGCGCCCAGCGCGCCGACCTCAACGGGCCACCACGACCCCAAGGCCTGCCTACTGCACCGGCGCTCACCAGTCGACAGGGCACACGACCGTCTTCCCAACCGCGCCAGCCGCGCCAACGATCCCGACCCGCACCCAACATACCCCATCGGCCGTCACCAGGCCCCAGCGGCCACCAGGCGGGCCGAATCGCCCCCAACTACGGCCAACCGACACGCACCGCATCAGCATTGGGCACGCTTGAATCTCCTTCAGGGCCGTTGGGCACACCCGGACTGGGAGAGGCACGTACCGCGACCCCATAAGCCCGTTGAGTCAAAGACGAACAAGATCGTCTCCCGATTTTCTCCCACTAGGGTCTGTTGATCTTAACCGCGACCACAGTGGACGAAGAACCAAGATCGACACCAACAAAGCAAAAGACCCGCTGACCTGGGTTTTCACCTAGTGCCAGCGGGCCCTTATGGCCGTCGGGACGACAGGATTTGAACCTGCGACCCCTTGACCCCCAGAACCGTCTACACATTTCGCTGACCTGGATAAACAGAGAAATCCCTGCGTATGCCGAGCCTGTTGACGTCACTACACCGCGGTTCGGGCAACCACCGGGACATTCCACTCTCCCATTCTTCTCCCACTCCCAGTGCCCCGCAGCGACTCGCGCTTCACCCCGGCCGCACATCAGTCGTCCGTTTCCACGGCCTCCGGACCACCCTCGTCATCCGTCCTGTACAGCCACCCGACGTCGTCGTTGCCGTTCCGTGCCCAACTCATCACCTACCCCGCGACTGGCCCTGGCGCAATGGGCTCCACGAACCGTCCCACCGCGCACTACACGACCTAAGCACTGGTTCGCCACGGCGGACCCCGGGTTGCGAGGATTCTTCACAGCTTGTGGCCGAGCTGCCGAGGCACACCAGCCGCGGTCAGGCGTATGGTGCCGTCGGGCTGTCATCTGTGAGGTTCCGGCCGGGCTCAATCCCCCAGGTGCCTTCGGCTACCTGTGCATATTACGCGACTACGGAGGGCATCAACGAATCTGCGGCAGCGCCACCCGCACCGAGGGGCAGAACCGCACTCTTCCGGTGCTGGTGTGGAACGCACCGGCAACCACCTCGAGGGGCGGACGGTCGCGAGTAACTCACCACCTGGCTGGCCGACAAGCATGTGCCCATGCCAAGCCGGAAGTCAGTCAGACACACCGGCAGTGCAGTGCAACCCGACTTGACCGCTCCCTTCATGCTGACCAGTTACGCCAAGTCAAGCATTTACTTTTTCCACGATACACCAGATTTGTCGTCAAAAGGAACCTGGAGCAGTTTGGAGAGCTCATCAAGCTGGCGTCGAGTCCACATCGGTGGCGTCGAGCCAAGATTCCTGTAGTTCCGATCGAAAAACGCTACACCGCCGGGATAGCCGGAATACTGCAGGATACCTGCTATACGGTCACGCGAGATCGTCCGCCCAGATCCGATGATGGCGCCAATATGAACATTCGAATCGTCGACAACAATCTTCACGCGCCAACGATACAGCGGCGGGTAAACTCCAAAGACACACGCAAGCAGGATGGGTATGAAACTTCCATTGCCGGCGAAGGCCGCCAGAATACCTACCACTAGAAGGAAGCCAGCGAAGAGCTCCAAGGCCACAAGAACGACGGCGTAGGAGAGGCTTTTCCAAGAGCATCGAAAGACGACCTGATTATCCGGCAAGTCCGAAGCTCCCTCCGATGAGTCTCCGTCGTCAGTTTATCACCACAGCGGAGGCGTGGGGCGGGTGTCCCACACCCCACACCCCACACCCCACACCCCACACCCCACACCCCACACCCCACACCCCACACCCCTCAACCATATTAGAGTATCTAGTTATATAGCTGAGCGCTGGCTACGGGATCAAATCCTCCAACTAGGGCCGACAGTCCACCCAGAAGGTACGGGACATATCGACTTTTGAACCAGTTCCTGTATCCGTCAGCATAGAACTGCTCAAAGGATTTCATATGCATATTCTGGAAATCTCCATAACCGCCGATCGCAGCCCCGAGCCCTGCCTCAGCTCCAAACTCGGCCCAGTTGACCTTGGCAACATTCCAATCATTGTCGTGGAGTTGGACAAGCACGTCGGCTCCGCCATTGCCGAGTGCTCCACCAGCCCAACCCAACCTCATGCCCACCGCGCCGCCGACAAAACCGGCGGCTCCGGAAAGCGCCACGTCGGTGGCGTTGATGTGGCCGGTAGTGAGCTGCTGATGAATGACCGACCCGGTGGCGTTGGCAATACCACCGATCAATCCGCCGACTAGCGGGTTGGGGAGTCTGCCTCCGGAACCGGAAGGACTGCTACCGGATCCGGTCGGCGGTTCGGTAGTGGGGGGCGTGGTGTCGCCGGGTTCGGCAGGGGAACTGGGTTGGCTGGCGGGCTGGTATGGAGTCTCTTTCTCCAGTGAGGGGTTGGTTTCACCAGTGGTGTTTGTGTTGGCGGGTTCGTCGGCAGGTCCGGTCTCGGGTGTCTTGGTGCCAGGTTGGGGGGTTTCCCCGGGTTGGGGTTCTTGGCCTTGGGGACGGGGATTTCGTGGCGGCTTGTTGATGTTGTCGCGGGCGTCGGGCTCGTGCTGCTGCTTCTGGGGTACGTCCGAACAGCCGCCGGAGAAGGCCAGTGCCGCCCCGCCGAGCAGGGGAAGCTCAACCTCGGGGGCGAGTATGGCTCCAAGGACCAGACCACCGACGACGCCAACACCCACAACATCACGCCAGCCCCATGCCGGTTGGTAAGGCGCGTATGGCTGATACGACGGCACGGGTTCGTACCACGGTAGGGGCAGCGGTGGTAGGTCGTATACAGGGCTCGGCGTGGGGTTGCTCGGCGCCGTGACGGGCACATGGCGACGGCTTGGCGGGTACACAGGGGCCCGGGGATGGTGACTCGCTGGCGGACGTTGGGTGGTGCAGGAGCTGTTGCCGGAGAGGTCGGTGTTGTCCAGCGGGTCGTCGTTGCCGTAGCTGTATGCGTTGTTCGTGGCCGCGGGGGCGGTGAGGTTCGTCAGCGAGTCGGCGCTGGTGAAGTTGCCGCTAGTGGGGTTGTACCAGCGGGAGGCGGTGTTGATGTAGCCGGTGGTGGGATCGGTCCAGCCGCCTTGGTAGCCGAGGTCGTAGCGGGTACCGCTGCTGGCGCCCACCTGGCCGTAGGGATCGAACGCCGTGGATCCGGTAAGGCTTGCGCCGCTGTTGGTGAAGGTGCCGACGAGGTCACCATGCTGGTTGGTCAACGCCAGGGCCGTGCTGGTGCCCGTGGAAACGGAGAGCAGTTGTCCGTTGGGTCCTCGACCGAAGCGCTGGGGGCCGTCGCCGGTCATGGCGTCGCTGGTGCCGTCGTAGGTGAAGGTGTTGCCGCCGGCGGTGGCCAGGCGTCCTAGTCCGTCGTAGCTGTAGGCGGTGGAGCCGGCCGATGCCTGTTGGTCGAAGGCGTCGTCGGTGTAGGTCGTCGTGGTCAACCCGTTGGTTTGGGAGGCCAGGGTGCCGCGGGCGGTGTAGGTGTAGCTGGTGGATCCTGCCGTGACGAGTTGGTTGCGGGCGTTGTACGTGGCAGTGGTGGAGCCGGCCTGCGTTCGGTTGCCGGCGGCGTCGTAGCCGTAGGTCGTCGTCGTGGCGCCGTTGTTCGCGGACGCAAGGCGTCCGGCTTGGTCGTAGGTATAGGTGTTGGCCGCCGCGCCGGCGGTGCCGGTGGTGGTTTGGCTGGTGATCCGGCCGTTGCCGTCGTAGCCGTAGGCCACGGAGGCTTCGCTGGCGCCACCCGGGGCGGTCAGGGTCTGACCGGTGAGCTGATGGCGAGCGTTGTAGGTGTAGGACTGGCTGGCGGCGTTGGTGCCGTAGCTGACGCCGCTGACCTGGCCGGTGCTGTTGTAGGTGTAGCTGGCGGTGGTGTTGGTCAGCGGGTCGAGCGCGATGGCCAGGCGACCGTCGGCGTCGTAGGTGAAGGTGGCGGTACCGGCCGCGTCGGTGCGAGTGGTGAGCCAACCGTTGTTGTTGTAGCCGTAGCTTGCGGTGCCGGACGGGCCGGCGGCGGAGAGGATGTTGCCGCGGTCGTCGTAGGTGTAGGTGTCGGTGCCACCCGGGGCGTTGACCGAGGTGAGTCGGCCGACCAGGTCGTACCCGAACGTACGTGTGGTTGTTGGTGCCTCGGCGCCGGAACCCGCCAAGGAGGTTTGCCGGCCCAGGGCGTCGTAGCTGGCGGTGCGACTGACCCCACCGGGTGCGGTCACCTTGAGGGGTTGCCCGTTGGCGTCGTAGGACACCGTAGTGGTGCTGTCGGCGGCGCTGGTGAACCCGGCCACGCCCGGGGCGGTCTTGGACTCGACGAGGCGCAGCGGGTTGTAGGTGTAGACGCTCTTGTTGCCGTCGCCGTCGGTGGCGCGGCTGAGTTGCCTGGCGGCGTCGTAGCCGTAGGTCGTGGCGATCGACGCGGACGAGGACACCGGCTGCACCCGTTGGACCAGGTCGTTGATCGCGTCGTACGTGGCGGTGGTGGTGACACCGTTGGCGTCGGTGCCGGAGGTCTTGTTCCCAGCGGGGTCGTAGCCGGCGCTGGTCGAGGCGAGCGTGGCGCCGGTGGCGTCCAGTTCGGCGGTGCTGATCGGGCGGCCGGCGGGGTCGTAGCTGATGGTGGTGGCGGTGCCGTCGGGTTGGGTCGTCTTGGTCAGGTGCCGGTCTTGGTCGTAGGTGTATCTGGTGGTGTTGCCGACGGGGTCTTTGGTGGTGAGTGGGTCGCCGAAGTGGTTGTAGGTCAGCGTGGTCTGTTGCCCGCCCGGAAGGGTGATCGTGGTCGGAGATCCGAGGGGGTCGTTGGTGAAGTCGTAGGTGTAGGTGGTGGTGTCCGCGACGGAGGTGGGTTGGCGGACGATCTGGGTGGCGGTGAGCCGTTCGCCGAGGTCGTCGTAGGTGGCCTGGGTCTGGGCCCAATGCGGTTCAGATAAGGCATGTGTGCTGGTCAGCGTGGTGAGCTGACGAGGGTCGTGGTGACCGGTACGGTGCCCAGCCGTGACGTTGTCTGGGGTGGAGTCGCTGCCGCGGCCGCAGGGC
>NZ_BJFL01000074.1 GCF_005405885.1 Gandjariella thermophila | reverse complement strand
CCGCCGGGCCGGACTCAACATTCAGGTTGCCGCCGATACCAACGGAGGCCTGTTGGGAATATCGATACCCTTGCCTGGGGCAATGCATGACCGAAAATCGTTTACTGAGTGCGGCTGGGAAGATCTTCTGGCCGATGTCCCAGTCATCGCCGACCCTGCCTACCAGGGAACTCACGCAATCACGCCTCGCAAGAAACCCAAGGGTGGCGAGCTCTCTATCGGCGACAAGGCAAACAACAGGGTGATCTCCTCACTGCGCTCTGCCGTCGAACGATGCATCGCCCATGTCAAGAACTGGAAGATACTTGCCACCGGCTTTCGAGGGCACCTCGCCGAGCTTCCGAATGTCATCCGAATCGTCACCGCACTGGAGTTCTACCGACTTGGCTGGTAAGGGCTCTGAATAACGCTCACAGTCGCCAGGCCGCACAGGCGCTCGGCGAAGATTGCGAGCCGGAGCAATGGTCTTGCCCTCACAATGCGGCGGTGATCGACTGTCAGGCGCTCGGCGTGGCTGGAAGTAGGCCGTCCGGGTCGTAGACCACGAGATCGCCAAGACGAACGCTCGGTTCGTGATGCAGTTCCGGGTGCTTCGAAGCGAGGCTGTTCGGGATTCCGACGACATTGGCTCGTACCGTGACGGATCCTGGGCTGCCAGCGACGACGGCGTCCCAGTCCTCGCTGTCGGAACCTCCGGTCTGGTCTATGACGAGGCCGCAGGTTGAGCGGGCTGAGGCACGGATCTGGTCGACCACGGCGCCGACGATGAACCGTTGCTGGTCCACGGTCAGACCGTCCAGGTAGAGGCGTTGCACCACGCGGTCCGGGGCTAGGCGCTCGATGGTACAGAAGACGTCGATGTCCTGGCCGATCCAGTACTGAAAGCTGAACGTTGCGTCGGCCTCTACCGCTGCGTGCTGGAGCAACGTCGCCCGGTCGACGTCGATCTGCTCGCCGAGGGTGTCTTCCTCAGAGCTGATCGCGGTGATGCGGCCGGTCTGCGGGTGCGCCAACGACAACCCCGCCGCCTCCAGACCGCCGATACGTTCGGCAGCTAGCTGCGGCGACCAGTCGCGTTCATACCAGAACAGGAATCCGTTACTCATTAGCGCCTAAGGGGTGAATGTGTGCACATTGTCTGGTCCCAGTATACGTCGAGCGATGGCGAGCACATTCTCGGGTGTGCCTTCTTCGAAGAATGCCTGTGCGCCGACACCATCCTGCCCGGCCTTCCATTTGAGGATGTTGAGCTTTTGCCCCAACTTGGCGAGGTCACGTGCTTTGGCGGGGCCACCGACCTGGATATAGGAACCGTCACCGCCGATGACGTCGATATCGGTCTTGCCCACACCGGGGCGCACGATCAGGCGGCCTGGTGTGCCTGGTGCCCCGGACGGCACGGTGCCGTCGGTGAGTTCGGCGACTTTGAGTTCGCGTGCTGCGCCCACATCGGCTGGCTTCGCGGCCTGGTCGGCGACGTCCTTGGCGGCGGCCTGTGCCTGGGCGTCGGTGACCGACTGCGGGTTGGTCTGGCCGATGTTGGGATCGGGAGTGCTGTTGATGGCCGCGGTCATCGCTCCCACCGCGCTACCGGCAACTGCACCGACTGCGACTAGACGCCCTCCGGCCACGGCCAGCACGCCGTCGACAGCCGTGACGAGGATGGCGCCTTCGCCGGCCTCATCGAGCACCTTGGCGATGCCGGCGATGGCGCCGAGGCCCTCGGTGATCATGCCGAGCAGGATCGCGGCGATCGCGCCGAGGGCGGCGTCTTTGGGGGCGTTGCCGATGGCATCGACGATCCGGTTCTGGGTGTCCTCGATCCAGTCGGCGAACTGACTGACGGCGTTGCCGAGCTCGTCACACCCACGTTGCAGGGCGGTCAGGATCGCGGTGTTGCCGCTGCCACCGACCCGGTCCCAGAACGCGTTGAGCGCATCCAGGTCGGCCGCCTGGTTGTTGGAGAACAGTCGCTGCAGGGCGTTGCGCTGGCCGACGCTGATGCCCTCGATGGTGTCGCGGGCGGACCAGAAGGCTCGGCCGACCGTGCGCAGGTCGTCGGTGTGGCCCATGGGGATCTTGTCGTCCAGGGGCGGTGGTAACACGGCCGTTGGGCTGCCCACGAGCGACGGCACCGCCGGGTCCTGCGGGAGCACTAACCCGGGGTTCGCGGGCGAGAATGGCGGCGGCTGGCCGGCGCGGCCGGGGGTGGCCGCGGCATCGGCGTTCCAGTGGTTGCGCGCGGAGGTGTCGATCCCGACGCCGATGTCGCCGAGCAGGTTCACGGCCCGGTTGACGCCGTTGACAAGGGTTTCGACCGCCGGACGGTAGCTGGCGTCGAACTGCTTGGCCGCCTGGTCCATGCCAGCTGGCCCGCGGAAGCCGTCCAGTACCCGGAACAGCGTGGGTAGCACCTGATACAGCCTGCTGCTGGCATCCACGAACGACTGCGCGACGGCGTGAAAGTCTTCCGGCTCGATCCTGACCGGAACCAGAGGCCCACCATCCGGCCCACGCGGCGCCATCCGTTACACCTGCCAGATCGCCACGTTGCCACGCACGGCTTGGGCGTGGTTGCTGTGTGCGGTGACCACCAGGTCGTGCAGCTCCTGCAGTTGACGCTGCAGATCCTGCTGCCCGGCCATCCACTCGGCCAAGGTCCGTTGGAACCCCTCCGAGGCCGCCCCGGTCCACATCTCGGCGAGGCGGGCGACTTGCTTGGATAACGCGGCCAGCACGTCCTCGGCGTGCTCGATGGACCGAGCGATGTCGGCCCTCGCGTCGTTCAAGACCGCGAAGTCAACCGCCAGCACGCGAACCTGCTCCCCCCAGCGGACACGAACCGCAACGAACTTGATCGCCAGCGTGACATAGCCTGGTGATCACCACAACCGTCTTGCGATCGGTACCACTGAGGGATCCTCGGCAAGACGCGTTAAAGAGGGGAGGATGTCAGCCCCCTGCTGAGCCAGCGTCGCAATGATCAGCGTCTGTGGCCTGAATCCCGACGCCGAGGCGATCCATCCGATGAGGGTGACGGAGGAAGAGGCAATCTCAAGCGTCCCGTGGGAGTAGCCTCGTGCCCGACTGCGGTCAGCTGCACATTTGGGCTTGTGGTGGTGCGAGCCGTGAGGTCGTCGGCCGAGAAGGAAGAACTGGATGGGTGGGCGATGGGGCTTCTCGAGTCGCTAAAGGGATGTCTCGTAACCCGGTGATCGGCTGGTCGTACTGATCGGTGATCATGCTGGGGTGCAGGTGATCTCGGCGTCCCGACCGGAGTGGATCGTTCCGTTCACGGGCTTGCAGCCCGGCCAGTTCCGCAAGCTGGTACGGGTCGTGGCCCAACGGGGTGGCGACAGGATCGCCGATGGACGCCCCGGTCGACCGTGGGCGCTGCCGCTGGCCGACCGGGTGCTGCTGGTGGCGACCTCCTGGCGCACCAACCTCACCATGCGGCAGATCGGGCCACTGTTCGGTGTCTCGCACTCCGCCGCGCACCGCGTCATCGACACGCTCGGGCCGCTGCTGGCGCTGGCACCGGTGCGACGCCGCCGCCTCGACCAGGTGACCATTATCGACGGCACCCTGGTGCCCACCCGTGACCACCGCTTGGCGGCACCGTCGAAGAACTACCGGTACTCCACCAACCTGCAGGTCGCCATCGACGCCGACACCCGCCTGATTGTGGCCACCGGAGATCCGCAACCGGGCAACCGCAACGACTGCACCGTCTACCGCGACTCCGCATCGCCGACAAGCTTGCAGGACGCCCGGTGATGGCCGATGGGGGCTACCGGGGCAACCCCGAGGTGGTCATGCCCTACCGCAAGCCCCGCGACGGCACGGCGCTGGCCGACTGGCAGGAAGACCTCAATGCCACCCACCGCAGGGTCCGTGCCCGCGCCGAACACGCCCTGGCACGGATGAAGAACTGGAAGGTCCTGCGCGACTACCGGCGTGCTGCCAGCACCCTCGCCGATACCGCCTCGGCGATCGCCTATCTGCACAACCTTGCCATCGCCGGCTGACCGCAAAACCGGTCAGCAGCAACCAGAAGGTCAGTTACGAGACATCGTGCGCCACGAACGCAGGAGGGAGCTGGATGTAGGCAAAGCTCTGGAACGCGATGCTGCGCGGGAGATGAAGGTTGGCCCTTCGGAGCCGCCCTGCGGGGGGAGGCTTCAAACCACCACATGCTGCGGAAGCGGTGACGCGACCGTGGTGAGCGATGTGGAAAAGGCGTCCTGGGAGGCGTCAGGTAGGGATCAGGAAGGCGAGCGCGAGCGAACCACTGACGACGTGTCGAAATGTATTAGGTGGCGCCAAAACCGGGCACTTGATGTCGGTCCGGGATGAGCCTGGCGGGAGCCCGCTTATTGGCCAGGTGGTGTCCGGCATGGAGGTGGCGCGAGCCTGATCTGCTGCTCTCGTGCGGAACGTGGGAAGACACGTCCTGACACTGTCGGCCCTTGGGTTGGGGACGGCGAGAGGGAGTGCTCCAAGCGGCTGAACCGCAAGGGGTTGAGTACCGTCGCGGGGCGTGTCGGCGGACCGGCCTGTAGTAGTAGGGAAACCTCTGTAATGGGGGTGGAGCGAAGAGGCCGGGTCATCCGTGGCTGTGTTCGTTCGGTCAACCGGACCTGATCCGGGAGGAGCTGCGTGGACGAGCTGGCATCGTCAGGCAAGTCGTTTGATATTTCGAAGCGGGAGGTCTGGGAGGCGTACCTGAAGGTCAAGGCCAACAAGGGGGCCGCCGGGGTGGACGGCTGCTCTATCGATGACTTCGAGGAAGATCTGAAGAACAACCTCTACCGGATCTGGAACCGGATGTCCTCGGGGAGTTACTTCCCGCCGGCGGTGAAGGTGGTGGAGATACCGAAACCGCATGGCAGCGGGGTCAGGGTGCTCGGGGTGCCCACGGTCGCAGACAGGATCGCGCAGACGGTGGTGGCCACGAGGCTGGAGTTGAAGGTCGAACCGATCTTCCATCCGGATCCTATGGCTACCGGCCGGGCAGGTCGGCCCTGGATGCGGTCGCGGCATGTCGGCAGCGGTGTTGGAAGGCGGACTGGGTGATCGATCTGGACGTCCAGAAGTTCTTCGACACCGTTCCCTGGAACTTGGTGGTCAAGGCGGTCGAGGCACACACCGACGACCGTTGGGTGGTGCTGTATGTCAAGCGGTGGCTGCAAGCTCCGCGGCAACTGCCCGACGGAACCTTGCAACGACGAGATCGGGGGACGCCACAAGGCTCCGCGATCTCACCGGTGCTGGCGAACCTGTTCATGAATTATGCGTTCGACGCCTGGCTGGCCCGGACCCATCCGGGCATCCAGTTCGAGCGCTATGCGGATGACGTCGTCGTGCACTGCGTCAGCGAGCGCCAAGCCCTCCAGGTGCTGGCCGCGCTCGAAGACAGGATGGTCGAGGTCGGGCTGCGGCTGCACCCCGACAAGACCCGGATTGTGTACTGCAAGGACGGCAAGCGGCGCGGCTCCTACGAGCACACCTCGTTTACCTTCCTCGGGTTCACTTTCCGCGCCCGCAAGGCGCGGAGCAGGAATGGCACGTTCTTCACCAGCTTCCTGCCCGCGATCAGCAAGGACGCCTTGAAGAAGATCAGCAGAGAAGTCCGCTCCTGGCGGCTTCACATGCGGATGCACTTGGAGCGTTATTCAGGCCGGCTTGATCACCTCAAAGTAGGGCAACGACCCCGATCAGATAAGATCGTTTTCCTCCCACAGAACACGACTTACAGGCGGGGCCGTTGCGTTACCAGTCTACTACAG
>NZ_BJFL01000073.1 GCF_005405885.1 Gandjariella thermophila | reverse complement strand
GACCGACCACCGTTTCTGCTGACCTCTCGAGAAACAACCGAATGATCCCGCTTCAGCAGTCGCCCGATCGCCCGGTACGATTGCCCCTTCGCCAGCTCACGAGAAATGATTTCTCGCTCGTCCGGGCGCAGTTCGACACCCCGCACTGCGACAATAGTTCCTTTCCGGCAGGCCCGTTAAATGAATGCTATGATCTTACCAAGCACGTGGTGCACTGATCATATGACCCCGCCGTCCAAATCTTGGCATCAACGTGAGCATCGATGGGTCGACTCCGGAGGCGTTCGCCGAGTTGCGGGCGCAACCACGGTCGACCCCGGCAGCCCGCGCGGCGCTATTCCGGAGGGTGACGGAAGGAGTCCGAAAGGCCGCGGACGCTGGGCTCTGGGTGTCTGTGAACACCACGATGACTCGCGCAACGATGCCCGACCTCGTCCCAACCTACCGTTTGGCTGTCGATGAACTGGGAGCGGCATCCCTGGTCGCCATCAAATTCTTTCCTGCCGGCTATGGGCGGGAACATCTAGACCGTTACGAGTTTCCTTGGCAGGTGTGGTCAACCGAATTTCAGTCGCTGACGAGGGCAAAGATTGCAGGCGAATTGCCGAAGATGCAACTCTCGGTTCCCAGTGCCTGGGAGTTTTACCTCCCCCTCATCGAAGCCGGGATTGATCTCACGGTCGCCGAGGCCGCATGGCGCTACCGTAGTCCGCTGCGCGAAGCCGGATATTCTCGGCTACGATCACTTGGTGACGTGGCTGGGGTAACCGAGTTGTGCGTGAGTGGGGACGGAACGGTCTATCCCAGTGTCCTCATGGTGGGCGACGAGCGAATGCATTGTGGTTCTCTTCGTGAGCAGTCGTTGTCGGAGATCTGGCACGAAGCCTCGCCATTAGTCCGGATTCGTGGACTCAGCGTTGATGACCTCGACGGCGGGTGCAGTTCCTGCGCCATGAATTCATTGTGCGGTGGTGGCTCTCGTTCACGCGCACTCGCTGAGCACGGCAGCATCGATGCAGCCGACTCCTCCTGTCCGCTAGTCAGCACCGGAGTAGCGGAAGCGAGGGCGGTGCGATGAATTACACCGTGCTGGGCAAAGGCCCCCACGCTGTACGTGTTCGCTTCCGCCCCGGCGGGGTTGAACTGCGCGTCCATGGCTCCCTCATCTCGGGTAACCAAGACATGGCACGCGCCCTGCGTTGGGTACTCAACCACCGCGAGGCAAGCGCAGATGACATCGCCGAACTGGGCGAAAGCGTAACTCTTGAGGACATCTGCCGACTCCTAACAGATCTCGCACCCCACGGTGTCCCCTTGTCGGCTTGGGGCAATTGGTGGTCCCGCGAATGTGCACGCAGGGCGGAGGTCGTGCAATGACCCTGGACGTGCTCGTCATCGCTCCATTTCGTCGTCCCACCTTCCGCAAGGCCATTTCTGAGCACTACCCAGTCCAGGAACCGTGGGACTCGCCACCTCTTATCGTTGCGGGCGGTCTTGAAGCCGCGGGGCTGACGGTCGAATACCTCGCCCTTCAGAACATACTCGACAGCTGGGACGAACCGCGCGACCTGCCTAAGCTGCGCGAGATGCTGGCTGACATGCCAGCCCGAATGGTAATCTTCGCTACCGATTACTTCATCCCCAGTCGCTCTACAGCGACACTGTTTGGTATGCGCATCGCAGCACGTGAACTTCGTGCCGATGACAGCAGGGTCATCATCGGTGCCGTGGGACGTTTGGCCACCACAGCCGCGCCGCAGCTATTCGATCAACTCCCCGAGTGCGACTTCCTGGTACACGGTGAACCCGAATCAGTGATTGGCACCATCGCCGAGGAGATTCTCCGACGGGGAGTAACCGCAGTCGACCATCCAAGCCTGCTCACGCCCACATCCCTACAAAGCGGCCAACGCCCACAGCCGGCGACCACACAGATGCTCGATGAAACCCCGATCCCCGCTTGGCACCTGCTAGCAAAATCCCTGGATTGGTGGGACAAGTATCGCGGCCAAGACGCATCCCAACCCATCCCTTTCAGCCTGCGCACGAGCGCCGGCTGCCGCTTCCGATGCCGCTTCTGCGCCGGTGTCCCCAACTGGCTGAACTACAGGACCAAGACCGCCACCCGGGTCGCCACAGAAATCGACACGTTACGGAACGCCACGGGCGACCGGGCGCACCTGGCCTTCCTTGAGGATGAAATCTTTACCAGACACCCGGACCACGTGCACGCGATCAGTGAAGTATGCGTGCAACGAGGCATTGTTTTTGACGGCGTCTACACTCACTCGAGTCTGCTCACCCCAGAGGTGGCCGAACCACTGTCGAAAATGGCTCAGCGCGTGTACCTGGGATTAGACAATCCCGACGATTCAATCCTGCATGACATGCGCAAAGGCCAGCGGTTCGACACCGTGCTGCGCGCGATCGAGACAGCCAGAGCCAGCGGACTGAGCGCTCACCTCGAATGGATCATCGGCTCGCCAGCTGACACCATCGACAGCCTCATCACCAGCCTCAATGCCATCGTAACCTTGCTTTCGACGGGCGTCGTGGACAGCATCAACACCTATGTCTACTGCCCGCACCCCGGAACAGAGTACGCCGAGAAGGCAGACGAGTTCGGGATGCGAGTCATCGATGGTTTCGAAGACATCCAGGAGTCTGGCGGCTATCCCGCCCATGACACCCATGCGCTGTCACGGCAGCAGACCTTCATCGCATATCTGATGAGCCAACTAACGATCGCCGAGGTCTCCCGCGACCGGGAACGCGGTCTGTTGACGCCGTCGATCGGCTCGCCCAGCCGTCATGAACTGCACCGACTCTTCGACAAGGTGGCCGGACGGTAACAATGACCTCCAATAAGTACATCCTTGGTGTGAGCATGTCCAGCCATGACCGCTCCGCCGCACTACTACGCGACGGCCGCATTGTCGCCGCCATCAGCGAGGAGCGGATCGACCGACGCAAGAAGTCCCAAGGCTTCTATTCCGACGGCGCTCATCTGGTATTACCCCCGATGGCTTCGATCACCCACGTGCTTCGCGAAGCCGGAATTACGCTCGACAACCTAGAAATGCTCGTGTGCGGCCGCTCGATCACAACCTGCAGAGACACGCTACTCAGCTACCTGCCGATCGACCCGGACCGCGTTGTCGAACCACCAATTCCAGCCCACCACCTCGGGCATGCCTACAGCGCCTACGCCACCGCCCCCTTCGACAACTGTGACATCCTCGTTATTGACGAGCAAGGCCATTGGCTACCAAATGGCACCTTCGAGCGGTGTACGTGGTTCAGCGGCGCGAACGGTCCGCTCGCATTGGAGCGCCGGTTTCTCGGCAGTTCGGAGACACTCAGTCTCGGGATGTTCTTCGACGTCTTCGCTGCCCTAACCGGTCTGTCAGAGGCTGGACTACCGGCGGCCGGCAAGCTCATGGCACTGGCGGCCTACGGCGAAACGCGGCCAGATTGGCCACAACTCAGCGCGAAGCACCCGGACGGCGACGTGCGGATCAGTCTGGCTGAGCTGAACACCTTTCTTGAACAGGCTGGGGTGCCCGTACATGACGGCTACAGTGGTTGGCAGCCGGACACACTTGAGGGCCTGCGGCTAAAGTTCCGTCCCATACACTGGCGCAGTGACCTGGCGGCCGACTTGGCTCGTAAGGCGCAAGACGAGCTCGAATCAGCGTTACTCCACAATGCGCTCGCCCTGCGGGCAGCCAGCGGCCGTAGCCACCTTGCGTATGCCGGGGGCCTGGCGCTGAACTGCACCGCCAACGCCCGGCTCCTTGAGACCGGATACCAGGATGTCTTTATTCATCCAGCAGCAACGGATGATGGTGTGGCGGTGGGACTGGCCGCCTATGGATGGATCGAGGCACTTGGCCAGCCGCGCCGGCCTGAGCGGAGATTCTCCGCTCATCTAGGGATGTCCTATTCATCTTCGGCCAGGATGAAGGCGTTGGAGCGCTACGGACTAGCCAACCACACGTACCCGGCCGGTGTCGATGACGTCGCGGACCTGCTGGCAAAAGGCCGTATCGTGTGCTGGTTCGCTGGCAGATCAGAATGGGGACCCCGAGCGCTCGGCGCACGCAGCATCCTCGCCGATCCCACAGCCGAAGGGATCGTGAGCAAACTTAACGGGCGGGTGAAATTTCGAGAACCATTCCGCCCGTTCGGCATCAGCGTCGCCGCACACGTGGCGGATGAGCTGCTCGAACTCGATGACGGGCCACGCTCGCTCAGCCCCTACATGCTCAGCGTCGCTCGAGTCCGTAACCCGAGGCTTCACCATGTCCAACACGGGGACGGCACCGTCCGCTACCAGACAGTGGGCGCTGAGCACGAGGTCTACCACCGTCTGTTGCTTGCCATGGGTGAACGAATCGGTGTGGCGGCCGTCCTGAACACCTCGTTCAACACATTGGGCGAACCGCTCGTGGAAACTCCGCAGGACGCTGTCCGGCAGTTCCTCCTGTGCGGCGCCGACGCGTTGTTCCTTGACGGGCAACTGATCGAGCTCACGGCCATGCCCGAAGAGACCCGGCAACGCGCTGTGCGTGCTGCATGGGCCGACAGCGGCAAAGATCCGCTGCGGATTGCCTTGCAACAGGAAGCGGCCGGTTACCCAGAGGCCGCACGGGACACCGTGACGAAGGTGGAAGCATGCCTCGCGCTGGGATCTCAGTGGATCCGCGAACGGGCGGGCCTGCTCATGCGACTGGCTCTCACTGACTCGGACCCCATCGCGGGCGCGCAGTACGCGGAGGAGGTGCTGCACTGGTCCGGAATGCCTGAAGTCGCAGCCGCGGCTGCCGGCGTGATCGCGGAGCACGGCATGTCCAAGGCCCTGCCCAACTCGGATGCTGCCCAACTGCTCGCGGCACTGGCGCCGCAGGGGCAAGCGGTTCCTACCCTGCGCGCCGTGTTTACCGACACAACCGCAGCCGGCACGCAACACGAGGAGAGGTGATGAGCTCACCCGCCGTCCCCTCAGCCGTAGCTCCCGTCGTACCCTTCGGTGAACGTGTATGGCTGGTACGGGGGCTCGACGAAGCACGAGCGGTCCTTGCCGACGACCAGACATTCCGCATTGCGCGCACCGACGAATTCGTCGCCGGCTACTCGCGGAGCTTCTTCTTGGCCACCGACACCGGCAAGCAGGACGACCGGCGACGCTTCCGCACTGCACTCGCCGGCGCCGTGTCCCCACGACGCTTACAGCAGCTCCGCCACGACGTCCTGGTGTCACTCGCCGACCGTCTCGCCGAACGCCTGGTCCAGCAGGCCACCTTCGACCTCGCCGACGACTACGTCCGTCCATACACCCGACGCGCCAGCTATGCCCTGGCCGGCATCCCGGACGACACAGCTGCCGAGTTGGTCGCGCGACTGCAAGTTGCCGCCAGCCTCCTCCACAACAACGGCGACGACCCTGCCGGCAAGAGCCTGCTCGCCGCGGTGTGGTCAGCAATCCGCGACATGAGCCAGCGCGGCCAACTACGTCCCACCGGCCTGCCCGGACACGCACTACAGCGTGGCGTCATCACCCTCGACGAGGCTCCCCTGCTCACCATCCCCATCCTGGACATGGCGGCACACGAGATGAGTGGAGCGTTAACGCTCGCGGCTCTGCAAGCCGTCGCCACGCTGCCGGCCGACGAACAGCGAGATCTGGCACAGGTCGGCACCACCCACGCTGCGGTGTGGGAGGCAGCCCGCAGGCTCCAAGACATCTACATCACCCGGGTAGTCACCGGCACAACAACCCTCGGCGGCGTAGTCCTCAACGCCCACGACCGCGTCCTGCTTGACATCCACGCCGCCAACGCCGACACACGCACGATCGCCGACCCGGCACGCTTCGACCCCAGCCGCCACACCGAGCACCTGGCCTTCGGCCACGGTCTTCACATCTGCATGGGTCGAGAACTCGCGATGATAACGGCAAGCGTCGCCCTGCGAGCGGTCATGAAACGAGGAACCATTTGGACGCCAGCCGGCGCCGCACCCGGCATACTTGCCATCACCCCTCACCGGGGCACCGAGCCGACGGGACCACGACGGAATGGTTGAGGCGTTCCGAGAACGCCGGGTTGACCGAAGTGTCACCTGCAAAGCCGTGTTCGCTAACGGCAGGTGGTCACTGGGGGAACCGGAAGCTCGCCGGAGTCAACACGATCGCAGCTACGCACCAGCACACAGCCAATGGAACGTCGACCAGGTCGACCTCTCCCCGGACCAGGACCCGGACAAGGCAGTGACCAAGCTATCGCAAGCCTTGACAACCCTGGACACCCACCATGGCGTCCCATGCAGCCCTGACATGCTGATGCAACTCAGCCTCCTCAGCGCGACTCGCAACTATTGCAACTCCGAAGGGACCAACTTCTCGTTCGGCTTCGACCAATGGGAACTCTCCGCCGCACATGTCTCGGGCTACTCGCTTCGCCGCCTCACACATCAGCCCGAAGCCCTCCCGGAACTGACTGAACAGACCAACACGCTGTTCCAGCAGTCGACGGAGCCCGCACCCCAGAACGTCGCACTACCCCACGGCGACATCCCAGTCCTCCTTGATCCACTGATCGCCGGCGTGCTCGTCCACGAACTCATCGGCCACGCTCTGGAGGAACAGGACCTCGTCGCCGGCCAACGACTTTTTCCGGCCCGGACCCGCGTGGTTGCCGTGCCCTGGCTAGCGCGAGACCGCGACGACGACGGAACCGCAGTCGAGCACAATACCGCTAAGTTAAGACCGGAGAGAGCAATTTGATGGTTGGTGGCCCGGTGTGGCGGGTTCCGTGGTGGTGGGCTCGCTTGATGAGGTAGGCATTGTGTTTTCCTCGCTTGATCACGCGT
>NZ_BJFL01000072.1 GCF_005405885.1 Gandjariella thermophila | reverse complement strand
CAAGAACTGGAAGATACTTGCCACCGGCTTTCGAGGGCGCCTCGCCGAGCTTCCGAATGTCATCCGAATCGTCACCGCACTGGAGTTCTACCGACTTGGCTGGTAAGGGCTCTGAATAACGCTCACAGAAGACGGCATGGCCAAATCGTTCGCCCTCGGTTTGAACATGCAGTACCTTGGCTCGGAGACGGACTATCAGCCGTACTGGGTCGACTACACCAACAGCTATCAGTACCGTCCCATTGGGGGGCATATCACGTCGTCGGACAAGAAGCCGCACACATTTATGGCGATCCCACATTGCGGCGGCTGCAATACGTGGGACATTTTCTACGACTTCAACCTTGTCGCCACCACCGGGGCGCAGCCGAGCTCATCCTCCCATCATGTCATGACGGGCTGGGACCTCGTCGGCATGTACGGTCCGGTCAGCTTAACCAGGACGCAGAACCGCATCATGTTCTTGGACGCAAATTACCAGTTCCAGCGCTTCGACAGGACCGTAACCTCCACGAGAGCCCCGGACGGCAACTGTGCACCCGGCGCTAACCCTGACTACTGCTGGCACTACTGCCGGCGGGCAAGAATGCGATGAATATCCGTTCCAATCCGCATACGAGGGTTCGTCCACTTCGACCGACGGGAAGCCATACCAGTGGCTTGGCTCGGCTCGCCCAATTGACGGCGGTGACAACGGCAGAGGTGGTACAAAACTCGCCAACTTCTACGGCATGAAACGGATTCTCGACAACGATCCCTTCTTCGTCGCCATCCTACCTTAGTGTCCTCGGTGGTTCCCTGTCCGTCTACCCTCGCGGACAGGGAACCGCGTTCTCTTCCGCCTCCACCCATGGGAACATTTGCCGATGTCTCACCGACAGGCCCAGCACCAACTCCTGCTGTACCCCGCCTACCGCCTCATCGTCGTGCGCGACCAGGACAATGATGCTGGTGTGGGCGCAGACGCAGCCATTGCCGAGGCTCAGGAGGGGATCGCCGCCAGCACCGGCTATGAGCTGTACATCCACTGCGCACAGGACCTCCTCAAAGTGCATGCAACGCTCGAGATCTGGGACGACACCCCGTACCCGGACAGCCAGGTGGAACAGTGGGGCACACCGCGGACGTTCCGACTCGAGTGCCCGAGCGGCGAAATGAGCATGGGTACCCCCACCGGTGAAGCCATCGGCGCCGATCTCCCGGCGGGGCCCGGCATTTATACCATCGACCTCACCCACCGTGGACGCGACGAAGCCGACAGGCTGCGGAAGCGGATCATGGTGCGATACGACACCATCCCGTTGGACCAACTGCCAGACGAACTCGAACCACACGCCGGCATCGAGCAGTACCGCATCCGCATGTGGTGGCACGCGCCTCTGCCTGAGGAGGACGACGAAGACCTCGACGACTAGTGCCCTGATGCCGCGACTACCGCTCGTACCGCCATACTCCAGTGCATGAGGGCGGACATCGTGATCGTCGGTGGTGGCATCGTCGGCACTGCCACCGCGTACGCGCTCGCCCGCACCCGGCCGGATCTGCGGGTGGTGCTCGCGGAGAAGGAGAGCGGCCTGGCCAGGCACCAGACCGGGCACAACTCCGGCGTCATCCACTCCGGCGTCTACTACCGGCCGGGCAGCCTCAAGGCGCGGTTCGCCACCGAGGGCGCCCGGCGGATGGCCGAGTTCTGCGCCGAGCACGGCCTGCCGCACGAGCCGACCGGCAAGGTGATCGTGGCCACCGAGTCCGCCGAGTTGCCCCGGCTGCACGCGCTGCACGAGCGGGGCCTCGCCAACGGCATCCCGGTCCGCCTGATCGACGTGGGCGAGCTGCGGGAACGCGAACCGCACGTGGCCGGGCTGCGCGCGCTGTTCGTGCCCACCGCGGGGATCTGCGACTTCGGTGCGATCACCGAGACCTACGCCAAGCTCGCCGCGGACGCCGGCACGGAGATCTGGACCTCCGCCGAGGTCACGGCGATCACCCGGCTCGGCGACGTCGCCGTGGTCAGCACCCGGCGCGGCGATGTCGAGGCGCGCTGCGTGGTGACCTGCGCCGGGCTGCACGGCGACCGGGTGGCCGCGCTGGCCGGTGCGCCGCCGGCCAGCCGGGTGGTGCCGTTCCGCGGCGAGTACTACCAGCTCGCCGCTGGCCGGGAGCATCTGGTGTGCGGGTTGGTCTACCCGGTGCCGGACCCGCGGTTCCCGTTCCTCGGCGTGCACCTGACTCGGATGATCGCCGGCGGCGTGCACGCCGGGCCGAATGCGGTGCTCGCGCCGCGCCGGGAGGGCTACTCCTGGTGGCCGGTGGACCCGGTGGACGTCGCCGGCCTGCTGCGCTACCCCGGCTTCTGGTTGCTGGCCAGGCGGCACTGGCGACAGGGCGCGGTCGAGGTGTGGCGCTCGCTGTCCCGCCGGGCGTTCGCCCTCAGCGTGGCCCGGCTGGTGCCGGAGATCACCGTGGCCGATCTGGAGCCGGCGCCACCGGGCGTGCGCGCGCAGGCGCTGCTGCCGGACGGCGGGTTGGCCGACGACTTCCTGATCGAGGAGTCCCCGCTGGCGGTGCACGTGCTCAACGCCCCGTCCCCGGCGGCCACCGCCTCACTGCCGATCGGCGAGGAGATCGCCCGCCGCGTCGCCGCCCGGTTCTGAATCACCCGCCGGGCCGCCACGGGCTGGGCCGGTCGGTGGGCCGGGTGGGGTCGTGGTAGCGGGGCAGGTCGGGCTCGCCCGCGCGCAGCGGCACCAGGCCGTCGGTGATCGCCTGCATGATCGCGTCCCGGGCGCGCGCCGCGTCGCCGAGCCGTTGCGGGGACAGCTCGCCCAGGTTCACCGGCGGGCCGAAGTGAACCCGGAACACCGGCCGCGCCCGCACCGCGCGCAGCCAGGAGAGCAGCACGGGCCGGAAGTCCGCCCAGCAGGTCACCACCGCGGTGCCCCACCAGGCGGCCTCGTGCGCGCCCCACTGACTGACCGGTACCACCGGCACGTCGGCGGCCAGCGCCATCCTGGCCACCCCGGTCTTGCCGCGCTCCGGCCACAACCCGGGATCGTGGCTGATCCGACCCTCCGGGTAGGCGAGCAGCGGCGTCCCGGAACGCAGCGCGTCCACCGCGGCGCCGAACGCCTGGGTGATGCTGTCCCGGCCGCGGTCCACCCGGATGTGCCCGGACGTCCGCAACCCCCAACCGATCACCGGCGTGTCGAACAGCCCGCCGGTGGCGAGGAACCTCGGCGCCACCCCGATCCGCCGGCACGCCGCGACCAGCACGAACACGTCGAAGTTCCCGATGTGGTTGGCGGCCAGCAGCACCGGGCGGTCGCGGAGGCGGACCGGCAGGTCACCGGTGACCTCCAGCCGGCCGGTCATGCCGACCAGCAGCGCGTCCAGGAACATCAGCACCCGCCAGAGCCGCGGAGCCGAACGCCGACCGGCCCGGCGTGTCGGCCCGCGCCCGCGGAACCGCACGGCCACCATGTTCACCGAGCATGGCACGCCCGAGGGCGTTCCGGCGGGTGATCCGCGGGCTGTCCCCACCGCGCGGCCGCGAGTGCTCCGGGAGTGGTCACTGTGCCTGGTGTGACGCACGTGGGGGTTCGGCTACCGTGTGGGACATGGCGAGCCGGACGGGGACCTCGCGCGGAGGATCGACCCGCGGAAGCGGATCACGGGCCCGGTCGTCGGCGACCAGGTCCAGGTCGGCCGCGTCGCGGTCCCGGTCGTCCACCTCGACCCGCCGTGGCACCGGCCGGTCGGCGGCGCGCCGGAGCACCAGGACCAGCACCGGTCGGGGGCTGTTCTCCCGCGGAGCCGGTGGCGTGGGCCGGCTGATCGCCAGGGCCAGGCAGATCGAGCCCGCGCACCGGCGGGACGGCGTGGCCATGCTGCTGGTCGCGGTCGCGGTGATCGTCGCGGCCGGGGTGTGGCTGCGCTCCGGCGGCCCGGTGGGGCTGTGGCTGGACTTCGCGGTGCGCCAGGTGGTGGGGAGTGCCGCGCTCGCCGTCCCGGTGGTGCTGCTGCTGGTCGGCCTGGTGATGATGCGCACCGAGCCGCAGCCGGAGACCCGGCCGCGCACCGTGTTCGGCTCGCTGCTGCTCGGCCTGGGCGTGCTGGGCCTGCTGCACGTCTTCGCCGGGCAGCCCACCCAGGCGCGGGACTGGACGAACGCCGGCGGCGCGCTCGGCTACCTCGCCGGCGGTTTCCTCGCCCAGGGGCTGACCCCGTGGGTGGCCGCTCCGCTGCTCGCCCTGCTCGTCGTCTACGGGTTCCTGCTGGTCACCGGAACCCCGGTGCGGGAGGTGCCGGACCGGGTGCGCGTGCTGCTCGGCACGGCCGGAGAGCAGGCGGCGGACGGCGAGCAGGCCGAGGCGCCCGCGGACGAGCAGAGCACCGAGAGCGCTCCGGTGCGGCTGCGCCGGCCCTCCCGGCGCCGGCAGGCCTCGATGGCCAAGGACGACGCCGGAGAGACCGCCCAGGACACCGCGGACGCCGCGGCCGAGAACGCCACACCGGCCAAGCCCGCCCCGGCCAGGGCCGCCAAGCCCACGGTGCGGCCGGCGGAGGTGAAGGCCGCCGAACCGCCGGCGGCGGGCCAGCAGACCCAACTGGAACTGGTCCGCACCGTGGACGGCGACTACCAGTTGCCGCCGCCCACCATGCTCACCGATGGTGACCCGCCGAAGGCCCGCAGCAAGGCCAACGACGCGATGATCGAGGCGATCAGCGGCGTGCTGGAGCAGTTCTCGATTGACGCCCAGGTCACCGGGTTCACCCGGGGTCCGACGGTGACCCGCTATGAGGTCGAACTCGGGCACGGCGTGAAGGTGGAGAAGATCACCGCACTGACCAAGAACATCGCATACGCGGTGGCCACCGACAACGTGCGGCTGCTCGCGCCGATCCCGGGAAAGTCCGCGGTGGGCATCGAGGTGCCCAACAGTGACCGGGAGATGGTGCGCCTGGGCGACGTGCTGCGCTCCGCCACCGCGGTGTCCGACACCCACCCGATGGTGATCGGGCTGGGCAAGGACATCGAGGGCCACTTCGTCACCGCGAACCTGACCAAGATGCCGCACCTGCTGGTCGCCGGGTCCACCGGTTCCGGCAAGTCCAGCTTCGTCAACTCGATGCTGGTGTCCCTGCTGGCCCGGGCCACGCCGGACGAGTGCCGGATGATCCTCATCGACCCGAAGATGGTCGAGCTGACTCCGTACGAGGGCATCCCGCACCTGATCACGCCCATCATCACCCAGCCGAAGAAGGCGGCGGCCGCGCTCGCCTGGCTGGTGGACGAGATGGAGCAGCGCTACCAGGACATGCAGGCCAACCGGGTGCGGCACATCGACGACTTCAACCGGAAGGTGCGCTCCGGGGAGATCACCACTCCGCCGGGCAGCGAGCGCCAGTACCGCCCGTACCCGTACATTCTGGCCATCGTGGACGAGTTGGCCGACCTGATGATGACCGCGCCGCGGGACGTCGAGGACGCCATCGTGCGCATCACGCAGAAGGCGCGCGCCGCCGGCATCCACCTGGTGCTCGCCACCCAGCGGCCGAGCGTGGACGTGGTCACCGGGCTGATCAAGACCAACGTGCCGTCCCGGCTGGCGTTCGCCACCTCCTCACTCACCGACTCGCGGGTCATCCTGGACCAGCCCGGCGCGGAGAAACTGATCGGCATGGGCGACGGCCTGTACCTGCCGATGGGCGCGGCCAAGCCGGTGCGCATCCAGGGGTCCTACGTCAGCGACGAGGAGATCGCCGCGATCGTCTCGTTCGTCCGCGACCAGGCCCAGCCCGAGTACACCGAGGGCGTGACCACCGCCAAGGCCGGGGAGAAGAAGGAGATCGACGCGGACATCGGCGACGATCTCGACCTGCTGCTCCAGGCCGCCGAGCTGGTGGTGTCCAGCCAGTTCGGCTCCACCTCGATGCTGCAGCGCAAGCTGCGGGTGGGCTTCGCCAAGGCGGGCCGGCTGATGGACCTGCTGGAGACCCGCGGCGTGGTCGGGCCGAGCGAGGGCTCCAAGGCACGCGACGTGCTGGTCAAGCCGGAGGACCTGGACTCGGTGCTGGCCTTCATCCGCGGCGGCCCGGCGGCCGCCGAGGAGGAGTAACTACCGGCGGGAGGGAGTTCCCGCCGGCCGGTCGCCCACACCGGGGCTCGCCCGGAAACATCACCCAGCGGAACTGTCGCGTCTCGGACACCATCGGAGTCCCGGTGGTACTGCGCACGGGGTGGTGGGCGCCCGCCCCGCACGCGGCCCCGCACCCGTACCTCCCCGATCGGGCGCGCCACCCGGAGGGCCGCCCGGTCCTGGGGGTACGGGCGGCCCTCCCGGCGCGGCTCACCGGTGCAGCACCGCGGTGATCGCGTCGGCCGTGCTGGGCACCCGGCCGCCGAGTTCCCGCACGCCCACGTAGTACAGATCCGCGGTGCGGCGGCAGGTCCAGTTCGTGCCGCACACCGAGTACATGTCGGAGCGGAAATTGTCGTCGATTTCCCTGCGGTTCGGCTCGGTGAACCGGCGTTGCCGCCGGTAGTTGCGATAACCGAAATCGTGGCGTTCGCAGGCGTGCCGGAAGTGAAATCCGAACGGGCTGTCCGGAACATGTGAGCAGCCGTCCGACGACCAGTCGAGCTGATCGGCGTACGGGTGTGTGCTACGAATGGTGACGAATCGGGGAAGCGAGGTGTGGAACAGGTAGGTGTCCGTCACCGCATCCAGCTTCACCGGGCTGAGCGCGGCCTGCGCCGAGCCCGCGGTCAGGACCATCACGGCGGATACGGTAAGTCCACTGAGGACACCGCCAGCGGTTTTACGCACGGGAGTCTCCCTCCGGGTCGGCGCGGGGACGAGAATTTCCTACCGGCGCCGCGCGCGATCCGGAAACCCCCGTTCGACGGAACGGCGGTGAACAGCGGGTGATTTTCCGGTGGCCTATGAGCGTTATTCAGGCCGGCTTGATCACCTCAAAGTAGGGCAACGACCCCGATCAGATAAGATCGTTTTCCTACCACAGAACACGACTTACAGGCGGGGCCGTTGCGTTACCAGTCTACTACAGGACTTGCTGCCGACCAGATCGAGGAGCTTGTTGCTCGCATTTGGCAGATCGTCTCCTGTAATAAAAAGCAAGTCTGGCCTCCGGTGGTGGGACTGTATCGCGCTGTCGTACTCACCTTGGTATACGTCCGGCAGAATCTGAACCAGGCGGCTGTGGGCGACCTGTTCGGAGTCAGCCAGTCGACCGTATCGAGAGTTTATCGATCCATACTTCCGCTG
>NZ_BJFL01000071.1 GCF_005405885.1 Gandjariella thermophila | reverse complement strand
AGGTCCTCGCGGTCGGTGGTGGCCCCGGAGGCGTCGTCGGAGAACCGCATCACGATCCGCCACCCCGGCTGGGAATCCACGTAGGACTTCAGGCGGTCGTCTTGGGCTTCGATCGAGTAGGGCGGGGACGGTCGCGCGCGTCGCCTCACCAGTGCCGCCGATATTGCGGGTGCGATTGGCGTCCGTGGCCTGCTCGGTCTGCGGCTTGCACACGGTCACGGGCAGCCGCCACACATCCGGCGCGCGGCGTGTGCCATCGCGGTTTGCCCGGTCGCGCTCCGCGCGCCCGGCGGACTCCAAGGCCACCAACGCCTTGCCCACCGTGGAACGCCCCAACCCCAACACGGTGGCCAGTTCCGCCACCGTCCGCGCCTCGTCTCGGGTCAGCGCGGCGTGCACCCGCTCGACCGCGGGCGCCGTCGTCGCGGCGTCATCCCGGGTGCTGTTCCGCTCGATTTGCTCCGCCGGCTCGGCCGGTGTGCCCATGCCCGTGGTCCTCCTCAACGTCACCCAGCACCCGGTTGGGCTGGTCGCGACGTTGATGGACGCTCTGTACACGGAGGAGTTCAAGGCGCTGGGGCGAGAAGTTTGCTTCTGCTCCTTCCAACCGCGCGGCTTTGATCAGGCCGGCTTTGGCCTCAGGCAGGGTGCGGAGGTAGGTGGTGAACTCGGGTGCGGCGCAGTCGCGGTTGTGCGGGTCGATCGACTCCTCGTGATCGAATATGATGCCGCCGACCTCAACCGACCGGTTCGGCCGCGAACTTGTCCCTGGAATGCCGGCGGCGGAAGGTTCCTCGCGCAGACCGCGACAGTAGGTGCCGCCCACCTTCGGGCGTCAAGTTTGACCAACGGTCGCCGAGACGCCTGTCGACTGCGGTCGGGTCAGTGCTGACGGCTGCGGAGAGACAGCGAGAGGGGATGCCGTCGCACCGTTGGCACCCCCTCTGGCTGTTGTGGCGCTCGGTCTACAGGTCCAGAGCGCCGGCCTTCACACCGTCCAGGAAGGCAGACCACGTAGCAGCGCGGAACAGCAGTGCCGGTCCGTCGGGGCGCTTGGAGTCACGGACTGCCGTGCGTGCTGGCAGGTTCGCGATCTCCACGCACTGTGCCCCACCACCGCCACTGCGTGTGCTTTTGCGCCACCGTGCGCCTTCCACGGCGGGGGCAGGCATCCACATACTGGTGCTCCTATTGGTCAAGATCGGTGATCCGGCGATCAAGCAGCGCCCGCGTGTCGTCTTCGGGCAGCGCGTCACGCTGGCAATGCTCGAAGGCGAGGCTATATGCCCCGGTAGACCGCAGGTAGTCAGAGCCGGTCAACGTCTCAACGTAGGCAATGGTGGCGCGGGCGCGTTCGATGTAGAGCAGCGTGAAGGGGCAACTGAGCGCGGGACTGGCACCGGCGGAGAACGGCAGTACGTGCAGCGAGACGTTGGGGAGATGAGCGAACTCGCGGAGTCGCTGGAGCTGACGGCGAAGGACCTGCGGACCGCCGACCTCGCGGTAGAGGGCTTCCTCACCCAGGACGGCCCACACCTTGGGCGCGTTCGCTCGGCGCAGTCGTTCGCCGCGCTGCCAACGAGCCTCGGCCATGCCCACCACGTCCGCTCCGGTCACCACCGGTGAGCGCAGCAGCTGCGCTTGGCCGTACTCGAGGGTCTGCAACAGCCCAGGCACTTCCGCGTAGGCCATGCGGATCTCGGAGGCGGCGCGTTCCAGGGCGACGTACTGCCGGGACCAGTCCGGCACCCGCTCCGGCGTGGCGCGTTTGCGGGCTTCCATACCGAGCTTGCGGACCTCGTCGGCGACCGGACCGGGGACCTCGTAGAGCTTGAACAGCACCTCGAGTTCGGTTTCCTTGGCCGCCAGCATCCCGTTTTCGATCTTGGACAGCTTGCCGCGGTACCGGCTGATGCGGTCGTTGGCCTCGTCGAGTTCGACGCCGGCGGCGTCGCGGAGTTCACGCAGGCGTTCGCCGAGGATCAATCGTTGGACCACCGGGCCGAGCTCGTCCTCCAGCATGCCGGTCAGTCTGCCGCAGCCATCGACTGAGCCTGATCGTCGCCCGATCGAGCGGTCCCTTTTGAGTCTCAATTAATCACCCGTTCGGCCCTGGGTCTTCTTTGAGTCTCAGTCATAGTCTCCACGATGCGGGTCGACGGCCGCGGCCCACAACAACGGGAGTCGCCGACGGTGCCTGTCGCACCGAAGCACCGCCGGCGACTCCCCGCTCACAGACGGGCGACAGCGTGCTCAACCCGGCTGATCCCGCCGCACAGCAACGAGACGGCGCTAGTCACCCACCCAGCGAGTCCCGCCCCGCCGCGGGCGAGAAAGAGGTCGCAAATGAACCACGACGGGCTGCCGGCGCTGCGCCCAGCGCATTCGGCCGAGCCAATCGCCACGTCGCTGGCCGGTTGGGATCCACCGTCTGCCTATCTCCGCGTGCGCAGCGGTGCTGAGGACGGAGATCGGGGTGTGGCCCATGTTGTCGGGTGATCTCGTGCTGGTGACCGTGGTTTCCATGGTCTCGCTGGTGTCCGCGGCGGCCCTGACCTCGTCCCCGATCCAACGCTGGCGGACTCGCCGACGAGTGCGGCGCACCACTCGACAGTTGTGGCGGGCGTGTCCAGCCGCAGCGCCCGCCTGGTTCAACTCCCGCGCGCAGTCCAGTACTCGTACCCGTCGCACCACCTCCGAGCCCGGCTCGCCGAGGAATGGGGGATGGACTGCCCCTGTGCGCTGTAGGCGGACGCAGAAACCATTGAGGGGGCCACGATGAGCGCCGCCGAGACGTCCTGGGATCCCACGCTCACCCCGCACCTGGACGCAATCCGCTCCAGCGTGGCTGCTGGATTCAGCTTCTGGCATCTCCCGGCACCGCGCAACGTCCTCGGCATCTACGGGTTCCACTCGGCACACGGAGCGATGGACATCTACCTCGCGCGGGCCGCCAACGATGCGCTCGCCGCCCGCTACCGGTTGGACGACCTGGAACGCCCCAACCCGCCAGTGCTGTGGCACCAACGCGGCGTTGTCGCCGACGTCGTCCGCGCACTGCTCGACCTTCCACCCCACGGCACGCCCGGCGCCCCCACGCTCATCCACCTGCCACCCAGCGAACTCTGGACACCAGCCAGCACCTGGTCATGAGCCAGCCGCCACACACCCATGCCTGGCCAGGGCTGTTCACCAGAGACCGACTACACCGTGTCCGGCATGCGAACGCGCGCCGACTGGTCTTCGGTGCCCACCGCCTCGGGTTAGCCGACTGCGGTGCCGCCTGCACACCGCCACACCCTCGCGCCAACCCGCGCTTACCGCCGTGTCCGCGGTGCTATCCCCCCGAGTCCGCAGTCCCGGCGCCCAATGACCTCGCGCAACGCCATCCGTTCCAGTCAGGCACCCGCAACAACCCGTCCTGCAGCGCCCGGCCAGCCCCGCTACTCGTCGCCCGGCGGGTGCTCAGGGCAACGCCGGGCGCGACGCACCTGCCCTACGACGCCCTCGCGCCAGCAAGTTGTCAGCACCGGTCGTGTACCTCCACCGCCCCACACAAGGGAGCCGTCAGATGACCAGCAACCAGCCAGAACACGCTACCCACAGGTCCCAGGCAGCCGCGGTCTGCAGCCTGATCGCCCACCAACTCGACCGCTCTACCAAGTCCCTGCTGCCCGGGTACGACATCTACGTCTACGGCGGCAGCCCGGACGACACCCCGCTCGTACCCACCCCGACCACCAGCGTGATCCTTCTCGTCCGTGACGGACGCGCACACTGGTATGAGATCGAGGTCAGAGACATCGACCCCACCAACCCCGCCCAGGCATACCGGCTCGACCTGGAAGTCCTCGACATCCTCGCGCGACGGGCGGGAATAGCTCCGCCTTGCTGACTCGACATCGCAAGAATCTCGACTGTCCGATTCCCGCCTCGTCGCCGTGCCGCCCAGCCAGGTCGAAGGCAAGCTCTGCGTCCACTGCCGCGGAAGACCGGTCGAAGACCCGAAGCGCAGACCGGGTCTGTTGCACTCGTCAAACCGACGTGGTCAACTTCCGTTCGCCGCTGACTCCGTTCCCCCCTCGTGGTCAGCGCGACCGCGGTCCCCGCCGGTCCTCCTGACCGAGGTCCGGCGGGGTCCCGCCACCAACAACATGCGCCCAGGGCAGTGATCGACCTCGCCGTAGCAGAATGTAGGAACTTGCCTACTCGGGGCTTCGCCTCTGCTACCGTGACCGCGACTCGATCACCAGGGTGCACAGTGTAGGGGGAGCAGTATGCCGTTCGCCGCGATGCCGGCTGATGGCCAGCGCCAGCCCATCCCGGGAGCGGGCGGAGCCGACAAGATGATCGTCCAGCCCGACAAGGTACTGGCGCTAAAGAAGGAACTCGAAGACGCCCGTAACCGGGTCCGGGACTTTCTTCAGGACAAGGCCGACTACCTGCGCGTGCCACCGATGGCGGCTGACCCGGTGTCCAAGGACGCCTCCGGTGCCTTTACTGCCACGGCAGAGACCGCCGTCCGTGTCGCCTGGGCGTACGTGGCCCAGTTGAGCAACACCATTGACGGGCTCGACCAGGCCGCCAAGGCGTACAACCTGGCCGAGGACACGAACACCAGCACCTTCAACAGGCAGGCCTGACTTGCGCAAGCTCCGTCCTCTCTGGGCAGTCCTTGTGGCCGTGAGCACCGCGCTCGCGGCCGGATGTGGCACCTCGCAAGGCGGCACCCCCGCCACGCAGGCCACGCCACCCAGCACAGCGAGCATGACCTCGACGGCGGCGACAACTCCGAGCGTGGCCCGGCCGAAGGCACTGTCGATGACGGGGGTCGACCCTTGCCGGCTGATTAATCCAGCCACGTTGCCAGCGCTGAAGATTGACCAGCCTCCGAGGCCCTCTCAAGCAACGAGGTTTGACAATGCCCCGCGCTGTGGCTTCAACGGCATTCCTGCGGTGTACTACATCACGGCAATCAGTTCGGCGGGCATCGACGTCTGGTCTAGTGGTCCGTCCAAGGTGACTCAGTTGCCGCCCATCGCTGGCTTTCCGGCTGTCCAGGTCACCCTGGCAGCCGAGCCCGAACGCTGCGATGTGGCTGTCGACGTGGCTAACGGCCAGCAGTTGCTGGCGACGGCCTCTGTCGTTCCCGGATTTGAAAACCGTGTGCCTCCCAACTGTGACGCGGCCCAGCAAGTGGCGCAGGCTGCGATGTCGACGCTATTGCAACAGAGGTAGCCATGGGTGACTTGCACAGCGCGGCTGACAGGCTCGATGGGGTCATCGATGTGTTGCTCGAAGGGATTCCGGCTGAGCCGGGATTGGGTCGTGAGGGCGCTGTTGACAGGCTCACGGGGTGGGCACTGACGGCGTCGGGGCTGCGCGCCTTGCAGGATGGCGATGTCAATAAGGCAAGCGAATTGTTGGTGGCCGGTAAGCGATACATCGATGCTGCCGGGCCGGTGGCGTTCGAGGTCGTTGACGGGTGTGATCAGGGTTAGCCAGTGAGAGGGGGGATGACCGTGGCCGGTCAGTGCTATAACTTTGACAGTTTTTCCCACCAGCAGCTTTACGACATGATCCACGGGATCTCGATCGTCGAGGACAAGGGTTGTTTCGCGGTCCCGGGGGACAAGGGTGCGTCGGAGGCGGTCTGGCGTGAGTTCAACTCGCTGATGCAGTCGGTGCAGGCGCAGGTGAGCACCGCGTTGGCGGCGGCCGGAGTGGGGTGGTCCGGTGCGGCAGCGGAGGCTGCCCAGGGCGGGATCATGCCGCTGGCGCAGTGGGCGTCGGATGCGGGCATGGCCGGCGGGCAGGTGCATTCAAGCCTCGGCACGCAGAACAACTCCTACACCACGGCGAAGACGTCGATGCCCGAGCCGCAGCAGGTCACCTCGACCGCCAACTCGGATTACTGGGGTATTCCGGCGGGGTTTGAGCACCTCGTCGGGGGCCAGACCGACCAGGATGCTCAGGAGCAGAAGGCCAACGAGGCCAAGGCCCAGGCCGTGCACGTGATGAACACGTACCAGGCCAGCTCCCAGGCCGCGACGTCCAACCTGGGCACCTGGACGCCGCCGCCGTCGGTGACCGTGGATGTGCCGCCGCCGTCGCCGCAACAAGGCCCTGGTGTTGGTCCGACGTCCGGTCGCCCCTCGGTGTCCGGTGGCGGCACTGCCGGCTCGGGTGGTTCGCGGGTGACCGGCGGTTCCGGCGGTGGTTCGTGGGTGCCGCCGGGTGGCGGGGGTGGCCCGATTGCGCCGCCGAGCGGTCCGCCGCAGACCACGGACCCGTCGCAGTACCAGCCGCCGACTTTCCATCCGGGGCCGATTGGGCGGCCGCTGCCGCCGGGCGCGGTCCCTCCTGGTGGGTCGCAACCGAGCCCGATCGGCGGGCCGGTGTTCGGCCCGATCGGTGGCCCTGGCGGAGCTGGCGGTGGCGCTGAGGGCGAGAATCTCGGCCGTGGTGGCCGGCTCGGTCCCCGTGGTTCAGGCCTCGCATCCGAGGAGTTCGGCTCGCGTGGTTCCCAGCAACCGGGTCGCGGTCCGGCGTCGGGGGCCGGGGCTGTGGCGGGCGAGGAAGGCCCCTTCGGTCGTGGTGCGGCGGGTGCCCGTGGCCCGGCCGGTGCTTCCGGCATGGGCGGCCCTCTTGGCGGCGCTGGGAGCCGGAAGGAAGAAGATCGCGAGCACAAGCGGGCCGCCTACCTTCAGGAGGTCGACGATGTCTGGGAGGGCGGGATTCAGAAGGTCGCGCCCCCGGTGATCGGTGCCGAGGAGTAGCCCGCAGCCGTGAGCAGATTCGTGCTCTCCCGCCTGGAGTACGACCTGGCGTGGGAGGCGCTTGGACTCGGCGAGTACCCCACCGTCCTCACCATCGACTCCCACGGCCACACCATGGACGAGCGCCGCGAGCTGGCCCGGCGGGCATGGGAGTCGCTGGCCGCCAAGGGATTGGCGCACCGGCCGGGCGCGCTGGATCCTGACCTGGCCGACGCGCTCACGGTGCTGGCCCGCCCAGAGTGGGAGGTCGACGCGCGGCTGCGTCTCGACCCCCACGGGCCGATGCTGCGGGCATTGGCCGCCTCCCACGGCCGCACGGGGGTGCTCGCGACGCTCACCCATGAGGAACTGGTGGTCGAGCCGATCCCGGAGACCGCGTTGGCCCGCGCCGTGATGGGGCTGTTGCCGCCGCATCCGCTGCCGAAGTCGCGGTCGGTGTCCATCCCGGCCGAGGCGCTGGACCGGGCGGCGGCGCAAGCCGGCGAGTCACGCTCCCGGCTGGAGGCCGCCCTGCGCGATCAGGGCGTCCCCTGGGCCGATGCCCAGAAGATCGGCGAGGTCCTCGGCAACGTGGTCCGGATGGGCCAATTCGGGGCCGCGCACCGTTCCCGACGGCACGGCATGCTGGGCCGCCGCGAACGAGGACCATACGTGGTGTCGGTCTACGACACGCCCACCGGACGCTGGCAGTTCACCCGCCGCCCGTCCGGCGATGGCCGACCCTGGTCCACCCTCGCACCGGCCGACCACCAGCGCCTGACTCACGCCGTGGCAGAGTTGCTGGGACGACTGGACACCGCGAATCCCGTGTTGCCTCGATGATCGACTCAGGCCGTGGTGGGTGGTGTGCTGGTTGGTGGGTGTAGGCCCAGGGCGCTGCGGGCGGTGCCTTTGAGCGCCGCGCCCTTGGCCACAGAGTGGCGCATGCCGTTGTAGAGAAGATCCCACACGAGGCGGTCGGATTGCAGGATGTCGATGCTCGCGTCGATCTTGCGGCCGTCCTTGTCGGTCAGATACACGTAGATCGTGTTGCTGATGCCGCGAGTCTTGATCTCGGTAAGTTCATAGGTGAGCACCCATGCGCCCTGATGCATCACCCAGTCAGCGCCAGCAGCACACCAGTCCTTGCGGGTGGACGCGGCTATGCCAACCGCTGCAAGGCCCATAACCAGCCAGGTGAACCATAGGCTGAACACGTGTAGTCCGTAGCCTTTGATGTAGCCCAAGACGGCGGCACCGACCAGCAAGATCACGAAACCAACAATCCCCAACCGCACAGTGCCGTACCAACTTGCCCGGTACCAGGCGAGCACGGGGCCTTGACCCGGTGGAGGTTCGGGCTTGCGGGAGAGCCGAGTTTCGCGGTCGCGGTCCGACTCTGGCGGCGTGCGGTTGGTGTGCAGCGCCGGGGCGTGTGGTGGCCGTGGCTGCCCGGTCTGCGGATCGGGTTTGGGTGGAAGCCCGGCGGTCGGATCGCTGGTGGTCATGATGTACTCGCTCCCGCTTACCCGGTGAAGAAGTGCAGGATCTTCTTGGCGGCGGTGCTGCCGGCGAAACCGCCGACGACACCACCTACCACCGCGCCCACGGCGTTGCCTAGTCCTGGAACTTCGCTGCCGCCAATGAAGCCCACCTCGGCGCCGGCGAGGATGCCGCCCAGAACGCCGCCGGCAGCCTCACCGACGATGCTGCCCACAGCGCCACCGGCAATGTCGGCGCCCGCATCCGCCGCCGCGCTACCCCTGACTTTTCACGGCGGTCGGTGAGTGGGTGGGGAGGTTGTGTTTTGTTGTGGTGTGGCTGGTTTTTGTGGCCTGGGCGTGGTGGTTGCCCAGCTGTCGGGCCGGGTAGCCGGGGGTTCCACAGGCCCGGGGTCCTTTCTTTGGTCGCGGGGACGGGTTCGTGCTGGTTAGGGCGCTTGCGGCAGGGAGGTGATGCGCTGCCATGCGTTCACGATCTGGTTGGCCCAGGGCCAGGTGCGGGGAACTTT
>NZ_BJFL01000070.1 GCF_005405885.1 Gandjariella thermophila | reverse complement strand
CTACGGCCAGCCTGGACCCCGACACCTTCTGCGCGCCTGCCCCCAGCAAGCCGGAAGCCGGGCAAAACAAGGGCTGCCCCACGCACCATCAAGGCTTGACCGGCCCCACCCCTTCATGGATGACCTGCCTTTTCGTGGCGGGTACGCAGATATTGAATGATGCTTTGGCGCGTATTCGGCGCAGCAGTCCTCGAGGTCTGAACCGAAGGAGAGGGCTACGGGCAGCGGTGGGCAACCTTTCCTGGGCGAACTTCCCCGCGGCTAAGTGGCTCTGCTTTCTCCGCATGGTCGCGCTCCTCGGCAGCTCAGCTCTCGCCGTGGACGTCCGTGCCCAGGGCAGGGGCTGAGTGGACCTCGGCAACTGCCCTGTGCGGTGGGTGCCGTCGTCCCACCGCACAGGGCAGTTTCCAGCCAGTGCTTCCTACGCAGCCTGGCCCGCGCGGCCGGACCTCTTCTTCTCGACGTATGGGATATCCGCGAACTGCAGGGTCATCTGCTGATGGCGAACTGCCGAGTCCAGCCGCAGCAAATCGATCTGAGACAGTGCGAACAGTTGATCAATATCCCATCGGCGGCCGGCGATGGCCAGGACCACCGCCGAGGGGTTGAGCCCCGCACGGGACGCGTCATGGGCACGAACCTTCTTGTCGAGCTCGGCCCTCGCTTCCGGCTCATCCCTGAGCGAGGTCGCCGACGCGAGCGCCTGCGTGTACAGGTGGCTGGCCGCGGTAGCCCGCGTCAGCCACTTTACGTGGATCAACTCGTTCTGCGGGCCGACGAGGTCGCACAGTTCCAGCCGCGGGTGCAGGGGCGTCGTGGCGAAGTTCTGGTCCAGACACAGGTAGCCCGGCTCCATCGCCGCCTTCAGGCAGAACCGGTGCTCGTCGTCCGGCTTACCTGTCGGCGTCCACAGCGGGAAGCGCAGGTCGGCACGGCGTTTGAGCAAATCGGTCACCTGATCACGGATCTGACTCACGAACTTCTCGCCGATCTTGAACCACTGGCCCTGGTTGTAGCAGTAGCGAGTGAAGCCGATGCTCGTCTCGAAGACCAGCCACTTGCGTATCGCGATCGGCCGGCCGAGCATCTCCGTGCCATCCTCATCTGCGCACGCGACGAGCTTGGCGGTACCGAGCTTGTTCACGCGGCCCGCGACCGAGAGCCCCTTGAAGGCTGCGACCAGGTCCTCCAACTCGAGGTCGCGTTCCACGGGCGGTGCGTTGCGCTCCAGGCCGAGAGTCCTGAAGGTCACCGCCCCTTCGGCCGCGTCCACCGCCTCGGCCGGCCAGGCCAGACCGAGCCGACCGAAACGCTCATCCCCACCGAGCGCGGCCGCAAGACGCTCGCCCAGTTCGGCCAGGTGCCGGTCATTCTTAGGCACGGGTCGGATCCGGAACGCCGGACGCAGCAACGAGTCACTGTCCTGCGCTTCGATAGCAGCCTCGATCGCCAACAGGTCGGCGATCAAGTCGCGGGGATTGCACGGCAAAGGCAGGAACAGGCCGTCCCCGGTTCGGATGCGGTACCTCCGGCCGGTGTCGCGGTGGTAGGTGAGGCCGCTGAGGTCAGCCGCACCCGCCAGCCGGTTGATCAGGTCTCCGTAGGGCTGCAAGTGGAAGCCGCCCAGGTCACTGCCGCCGGGTATCGATGTTTGGCTGGACCGGCCGCTGGTACCGAGCGCCGAGCTGGCCACGAACCCGAGCCGCGACGGGTCGAGACGGCGAATGCCGAACTGCAGCCCAAACCCGGGGTCGATCAGCTGATCATCGAGCAGGAGGTGCCCGGCACCCCAGGCGATGGCGTAGGTCCATCGCCCCAGTGGCACCAGGAGCACAGCGAAGGGCGAACTGCCTGGCAACTCAACGTCAATGCCGGTCAGCGAGCGGACGTGGCTTGCCCAGGAAGGGCGCTCCGAGGGCAGCACCCCAGCCATCAGGCGACAGGTCAGCTCGTCAATGGGCACCAGGCGATCGGCGGTTACCTCCGCGCTGCTGAGCGGCAGCAGGTAGCGCATGAGGTCGAGGCCGCCCTCGAACCGGTAGAGGGAGGCCGGCTTACAGGAAGATCGTTTTGGCAAGGTGTGTTCCTTGAAGAAAGCATGGCTTCTGCTGCCGGCAGGCGGGCAGTGTCGGCCGGTGGGATCACTAGGTCCGGTTGGGATGCCAACCGCGGGGCGGCACAGCATGTGGCGGTGTGCCTGCGGGCTGGCGAAGTTAGGTGCGCTGGGGCCAGCCCTGGTATCCCGAACAGGCGGCACGGCTAACGGGGTAGCCGTCGCTGTACGTGGCGCGTCTGAGGATCAGACGCAACTTGCGCCGATCTCTAGCAACCGGCTGCCGGTGGCCCTATGATCGCCACAGTTCCTCCAAGTACATGCGTCCTGGTTGCGAGCCAGCGTGTTCTGGACGGGATACCGATGCGATGCGGCCCCCTGCTGCCACAGGGGGTCGCATCCAGCTTCCGTGGGTAAAGAGGCTGTGCAGTCATCATGCCGGAGCTCGCCCAGTTACTGGCTGGTTGCTGCGCGCGACACGCCGGACGGCAGTCACGGAACGATAAACGGCCGGGTGACTTAAGTCCGGCCTATCGGAGGTACCTGCTTACAGCGGGTTGAAGTGCCTGGCCAGGCACACCTCCCGGTCGGCTGCACTAACTGCTGACACGATCCGCGCTCGGCACGCTGTGTGACAGCCTCAAAATCTGAAGAACCTTCGCAATCGCTCGTCTCAAGGCTCTGATGACAGGTGCCGGGCTGAGGCCGTGGTCCTCGGTGGGCGCAACCCGCGCCCTGACTCCAGTCAGTTCTGCACGGCGGTGTCCATCAGCGGGCGCACGTGTTCCCGGAGCACGTTGGCGAGGTCGGCGTAGTCGGGTTCCCGCCGGGCGCGGTCGAGCACGGCGGCTGCAACGTGAATCTGCGCTGCGCGGCCGGCCGGGGAGTCCAGGACATCGGCGAACATGTTGTGAACCCGGCCGGCGATGTCCGGTACGAGCAGGGCGTGGAGGTAGAGGCTGGCCGCGTCCATGCCGGCGGGACCGCGTCCCCACATCTCCCAATCGAGCAGCCCAAATTCTGGGCCGAGGACGTTGTTCCAGTGCAGGTCGCCGTGGACGGTCTCGAACTGGTCGATGTGCAGTTCGATGCCGAGCATGTCGCGGACGCGGTCGCCGGACTGGCCGCGCTCGGCGAACCGGGTGGTGGGGTGGCTGCGGAGAGCGTCGAGGCTGCGGCGCAGGTCGGTCCACCAGGCGTCCGGGAGATCCGGCGCGGAGCGCAGCACATCGGTGGGTGAGCAGGGACGGCCGGGCAGGAGCGCCATCACATCGGCGCGGACACGCCGGCGCCGGTCCGGCTCGGCCCACTCGGTGCTGTGCAGCACGATCGGCTTGGAGACCCCTGTGATCGCGGCCGAGTCGGAGATGCCGATCCAGAAGTCGGACACCCTGGCGTCGGTGACCCACCGCTCGTGTTCGGCGCCGACGCGGAGCCAGCACGCGCCGTCCGGGCCCCTGGCCGGAGCGCTGATCGAGCGAAGCCACCAACCCCACTGCGGTTCGCCGGTGACGATGAGGCCGAACAGCTCGGCGGCGCGATCGAGATTGCGGAGCATCCACCGGCGCAGGTCGCTTTCCGCCTGGTCGGTGTCCATGTTCGTCGTCTCCTCGGTCGCGTCGCCGGCTGTGCCGTGGGTCATGGTGCTAACGGGTTCCGATCATGCACGCGGGTGGCAGTGGATCGGGTAGCAGTTGGCGCCGTTGGGCGCGCAGTCGGGTCCGCAGGCGCGCACGCCGGTCGGCATTCCCTCGGCCGCAAGGCTGGCGCGGACATCGGACATGCGAGACATGATCTCCCGAAGCAGCTGCTGGCGCACGTCTCCGATGGACATCCATCGGCTGAACACGCATGGCCACACCGCGCCGTCGGGCGAGACCGCGGCCACCCCGTCCGCGCAGCGGCCGCACAACTGGTCCGCGCCGGGCTGCCGGTCCCGCACACCGCGGCCGACCTGGCGCAGCCGGTCGTAGCCGATGTTCTCCACGCCGAGCGCCAGCAATTCGTCCATCGCTTCCTGGGCGCGCTGGCCGTCACCGAGGTCGATCACCCCGACACGGATCGGGATGCCCCGGCGCACGGCCTCGGCGATGTTAGCCCGGGTTCGGGCGTGGGTGCGTCGCTGGGTGATCGCGGCGTGCTGGTCGGGGTCGTCGCTGTAGTACGAGGTCGCCAGGGATACGCCGGGCTGGGAGAAGACGTCCCACAGCGCCGGCGTGACGTGCACCAGGTTGGTGAACACCTCCACGGCCAGCGCCCGGGACAAGGCGTGGCGGACTAACGCGGACAGGTCCGGGTGCAGCGTCGGCTCGCCGCCGATGAACTGCACGGTGCGCACGCCCATCTCGGCGGCCTGGTCGATGACCCGCCGCCAGTCCTCGGCGGCCATCGACCCGTGCGTGCCGGCCGGTGAGCTGTCGGCGTAGCAGTGCGAGCAGGCCAGTTGGCAGGTGCCGGTGAGTTCCAGCCACAGGAACGTGGACCGGGCTGTTGTGGTCGCGGCGGCTTGGGACACGGTGGGGTTCCTTCCCGATTGGCCTGGTCCCGGTTGACCAGGCGGCCTGTGGAGTGCGGTTTGGTTGGATCAGCGGTGGGCACCGACGATGCTGCCGCTGATGGCGGCGTCGTGGGTGAGACTTCGGCGCAGGGCATCGAGCACGCGCTGCATCACGTGCTGGTCCGGCGGGGTGTGCTCGCCCCGGCGGGGTGGCAGCGCGGTGCTGCCGTCCCGCTTCGGCAGGTCGTCGACGGCCGGCAGGGGCGCGATGGCCAGGCAGGACGTGCACGGCATGCCCCGGGGCCGGTCGAGCAGGTCCACCGTGCCCAGCGGGATGCGCTCGCCGCAGTAGGTGGCCAGCACCTCGGGAATCGCATCGGCGTCGGCCAGCGGGACGACGTGCACAACCCGGCGGGACTCACCGACCACGCCGACGCGGTAGCGCACCAGCAGAATCGGCGCGGTCATGCCGTCCGCCCGGGATGGGACACGGCGAGGCCGGCGTTCGGGGCCACCGGCCCCGCCGTGGGCAGGACCCGGCCGCCGACGAGGGGGAGCGAGGCGGCCGGGAGCTTGGAGCGCAGGTCGCGGCCGAAGCACGTGCACCAGGCGTCCAGCCGTGCGCGCGCCACGACGACCGTGAGCGAGGTCGACCACCAGCGCGCCACGGCTGTGGCCAGCATCCACACGGGAAGGGCGCCCAACCCGGCCAGCACGAGGATCAGGCGCAGCCGCGGGTCAACCTCGATCATGTTGCCCTCCTGTCGGACCGTGGTGCGATGCCCTGACGGTCGCCACGACGCGGGGTGCAGCGAGAGGCCACGACGGGGCCATTTGAGGCCGTTCGGGGGTCATTGCTCTGCCGATCGCAGCCGTGCTGGTGGGCGCGCTCGTACCGTGAAGCCAGCACGGGGAGGTCGGGATGGCACAGCAGCAGCCACGCACGAGGCTCGAACAGCGCTTTCAGAACGCGCATATGAGCGTCCGCGAGTTCTGCGCCGCCTTCGACCAGGCCGCCAATGACCTCGGTGAGCGGGTCAGCGTCTCGGAATCGCAGGCGAAACGGTGGCTCGCCGGCAAGTCCGAGTTACCGCGGCCGGCCGCGTGCCGCGTGCTGGCCCACTGGTGGGGCGAGCCCACGGCCACGCTGCTGGGTCCCCCGCTGGCCGAAGTGGAGCCGGCGCCCACCAGGACCGAGGAGGAACTGATCGTGACCGCGGGACGAGAGTCGGTGGAGCACGCGCTGACCGCAGCCTCGGCGCTGGACCCCTCGGCGCTGGAGCAGCTGCACGCCGAGGCGCAGCGGGCCGCCCGCGCGTACTACACGACGCCGCCCCTGGCGCTGCTGGGCGACCTCGTGCGGCTGCGGGACAGCGTCTACACCCAGCTCGATCGCACCAACAAGCCCCGTCAGAAGGCGGAGCTGTACCTCATCGCCGGCCAGGTCTGCGGTCTGCTGTCTTCGGTCTCGTGGGACCTCGGCCACCCGGAGGTGGCCGATGAGCAGGCCCGCGCCGCCCACACCTACGGCAGCGTCATCGACCACGCGTCACTGCTGGCGTGGGCGCGTGCCTTGCAGGTCACCGTCACGTTCTGGTCGGGACGGCCTCGCCGCGCCGTGGCCATCGCCGAGGCCGCCTTGGCCATCGCCCCGGCGGGCACAGCGCGGGCCCGGCTGCATTTCGTTCACGCTCGCGCCCTGTCGATGATCGGCGCACGCCAGGAGGTCGCCACCGCGCTGGACGACGCCGCGGACGAGCTGGACCGCGCCGGCGACGATCCCTTCCTGGACGAGGTCGGCGGCGAACTCGGGTTCGACCGCTCCCGACGAGCGCTGTGCGCCGGGGCGTCCTACGTGTGTCTTGGCGACGGCGACCGTGCCGCGGCTGAGGCGGCAACGGCGCTGGAGCTGTTCGCTGCCAGGCCGCCGGCGCAACGCTGGGTTGCTGGAGAGCTGGGCGCGCAAGTGGACCTGGCCGCCGCTCGCACGCTGCGCGGTGATCTCGCCGGCACCGAAGAGGCGCTGACGCCGGTGTTCGAGCTGAGCCCGGATCGGCGCACCGAGGCGCTGAGCCGGCGGCTGGCCATCCTTGCTCACGCGCTGGGTAGCACCCGCTACCGCGGTGCGGTCGAGGCCCGTCGGCTCGGTGAGCAGATCGAGGAGTTCACTGCCGCCTCGCTGGCCCGCATCACCGCCCGGCCCGCCATCACCGCAGGCGAGTAGCTACCGGGCGTGCCAGGCCGCCAGCACCTCGGCCTCTCGCTGCGGCGTGATACCCAGCTCGGCGGCGCGCTCGTGCTGGATACCTTCCTCGCCGGAGTGCATCCACTTCCACGTATCGGCCACGGTCTCGGCCAGGGGTCGTGTCACCAGCCCGGCCGCGCGGGCGCCAGAGGCATCCACGTCCCATGCCCCGGCGTAGGTTCGCCAAAGCGGCAACTCGGTCCACTGCCGGATGCCCTGCTCGACCAGGAAGTCGTCAGCCGCCCACACCAGCTCCGCGTCCGACTCCGTCACGGCGGCGCACTCGGCAAGCAACGACCCGAACGTATCCACACCGGGGCCGGTGACGTTGAAGGTGCCCGCCCGCACCGTGGCCGAGTGCAGGGCGAACACCGCGACATCGCGCACGTCGACGGGTTGGATCGCACGATCCGGGTCGCCGGGGGCGAGCACCTGGCCGCCGCGCTCCAGCCGGCGCAACCACCACGGCAGCCGGCCGACGTACTCCCGCGGACCGAGGATCACCCCGGGGCGCAGGACCGTGGTCCGCTCAGGCCCGAACACCGTGCTGACGGCCCGCTCGCACCCCGCCTTGGTGAACCCGTATACCGAGGGGCCCGGGTCGCCGTCATACCCATAGTGCGGACCAGCATCGGGCGGACACTCCAGCACCGGCGAGGCTTCCGTCAACGGCTCGACCGGCCATCCCCGGTAGACCGACACCGTCGAGACGAACACGTACCGTTCCACCACCGGCTCAAGCGCCCGCGCCACGGCCAGCGCATCGCGGGGCACGTAGCCCGTCGTGTCCACCACGGCATCCCAAGGACCCGCCGACGCCAGACGCTCCAGGTTGGCCGGGTTCGTGCGGTCACCGCGGATGCCGCGCACGCCGTCCGGGTCAGCACCGCCGGACAGGCCACGGCGGAACGTCGTCACCTCCAGCCCGCGGTCTAACGCCGTCTCGACGACCGCACGACCGAGGAACCAGGACCCACCGAGCACCAGCACGCGCATAGCCCCATCTTGTCCGGCATCGCCGCGCCAGCGCGATGAGGGTTGGGTGTGCCGGTCGCTACTGGTGGAGCATCTTCTCCAGTGTTTCGGCTGATACGACGCAGCGGAACCCGGTGTCGTCGTCGCACATGGTCGCCGCAGCATCGTTGAATGACGACGGCGTAGCGCGATTGAAGGGGCTAGTTGTTGCTTTTCATGACGTTGGTGACGCCACGGGCCGGCCGGGCTGAGGGGGTGTGATCAAGGGGGGCGGGCCTCCGGTTGCAGCATGTGAAGTGCGAAGACACGTGCCGAGCAACACCGAGAAAGGCCCGCCCGTGATCCACGGTAATGCCCCACTAACCCCGGCCGGCAGGCTGCGTCTGGTGTGCCGGGTGCAAGCCGGACGCCCGATCGCCCACGTCGCCGCCGAGGCCGGTATCGCCCGGCAGACGTTGAGCAAGTGGGTGGGCCGCTACCGCGCCCGCGGCGAGGATGGGCTGTTCGATCGACGCAGCACGCCTCGGCACAGCCCACGCCGTACCTCCCGGGAGGTGGTGACCCGCATCGAGGCATTGCGCCGCGAGCACAAGTACTCGGCCAGGTTGATCGTGCACACGCTGGCTGCGGAAGGCGTGACGGTCTCGTCGGCGACCGTGGGCCGCTGGCTGACCCGGCTGGGGCTCAACCGACGTGGCTTGCTGGATCCCACCGGCGCGACCAACCGCCGCCCGCGGCGGATCACCGCCCGCTACCCCGGCCACATGGTCCACGTCGACGTCAAGAAGATCGGCCGCATCCCGGATGGCGGTGGCTGGCGCATCCACGGCCGCGGCAGCCCAGGTGACCGGGCCGCCCGGCGCCAGAAGGTCGGCTACGCCTACTTCCACACCGCGCTGGATGGCTACTCCCGGCTGGCCGACACCGAGGCACTGGACAACGAAACCGCCGACACGGCGGTGGGGTTCCTCGCCCGTGCCCGGGCCTTCTTCCGCGCCCACGGCATCACCCAGCTCACCCGTGTGATCACCGACAACGCGCCCTGCTACACCTCGCCGCGCTTCGCCCGCTCCCTGGGCGGCACCCGCCACCAGCGCATCCGGGCGTTCACCCCGCGGCACAACGGCAAAGTGGAGCGCTACCACCGCATCCTGGCCCATGAGCTGTGCTATGCCCGCGCGTGGAACAGCGAGGACGAACGCCACGACGCGCTGCGCCGCTGGCTGATCCATTTCAATTACCATCGGCCGCACACCGCGACCGGGGACCAGCCACCCGCCACGCGCCTACACGCCGGCGTCAGCAACGTGATGATCGGGCACAGCTAACGATCTTTGGTCGCGGGCTTCTTCACATCTGTGTCAAGTTTGAGGCTGTCGTTGCCAGGCGTGCCCGATCGATGGAGTCCTTGACGTGCCGGTCGAGGGTGCGCAGCGCTTGTCGTAACTGGGGTGGGGCTTGGGGCGGGTCGGCAGCGGTGAGTGGGACCAGCAGCCGGTTGTAGACCTTGGTGTAGAACACCGCGATCCGGATGCCGTCGGCAGTGACGTGGTAGCGG
>NZ_BJFL01000069.1 GCF_005405885.1 Gandjariella thermophila | reverse complement strand
AGAACTGGAAGATACTTGCCACCGGCTTTCGAGGGCGCCTCGCCGAGCTTCCGAATGTCATCCGAATCGTCACCGCACTGGAGTTCTACCGACTTGGCTGGTAAGGGCTCTGAATAACGCTCTGAGAACTGAATAAACTGGTCATCGCCCCGCCCACGAAAAATCCGACACTCTCGCAGAGCGCCGGTTTCCGGCGACCCATGGAAAGGCAGTGGGCCGCCGGAGACCGACGAAACGGCGGGGTTAGTTCATGTTCTGGACGACCGGCCTCACAGGCCGGTGCACTGCCCGCTGCGGGTGCCGCCGACGGTGTTCGGGTTGCCGTCGTTGGTGGGGTTGTTGGCCACCGTGGCGCCGTTGACAGTGTTGCCGAAGCAGCCCAGGTTGCCGCGGATGGTGTTCGCTTCCAGTTCCGTGGCGGTGGGCTCCGGTGGGGTGGCTGCGGTCGTGGTGTCGTTGTTGTTCACCATCACATTGCCGCCGACCTGGTTCGCGGAGAACTCCAGGCTGCCGGTGTTGTTGGTCAGGGTGGCACTGCCGGCGATGCGGTTGCCCCCACAGGCCGAGCCGGGGTCGTCGCCGGCATCCCCGATCAGCACCGCCCCGTTGACCCCGGTCACCGTGAGGTTGCCGCCAACCGACGTGGTGCACACGAGCACGCCCGTGCCGCCGGTGACGGTGACGTTGCCGGTGACCTGGGCACCCTGGGCGTTGAGCGTGCCCCCAGTGACGGTGACGTTGCCGAACACCCGCGAGCCCGGGGTCAGGCACAGCGAACCCGAGGTGGTCACGTTGCCGAACTGGACTCCGCTGATCGTCTGGGTGCATGGCGGCGGATTGCCGGTGGTCACCGTCACCGTGGTGGTGCCCACCGACGGCAGACACGAGATGCTCGCGCCGTCGTAGACGGCATAGATGGTGTGGGGCCCGGTGACGGTAGGCGTGAAGGTCTGCGGGAACGCGGTGGTCGACATTCCGTCGCTGGTATTCGTCAGGGGAACAGTTCCCAGAAATGTTCCGGGCATCGGTGGTGGTCCGTCGAAGAAATTGATCGAGCCGGTCGGCTCCGCCGGCAGAGCATCGCAGATGACGGTTGCGGTCAAGGACACCGTATTGCCGGCCGCGGTCGTCGCTGGGCTCGCATTCACGGTTGTTGTTGTCGGCGTTCCCTGGCGAGGTTGCGCTTGGCGTTGCTGGATGCCGTGGTGGTCAACGGTGCCAGCCATGGCCGGAGACGCTATCGCCACCATGCTGCCCAACGCAGCGAGCGCTATCGCGACGTGGCGCCCAAGCCGCCAGCCTTTCCGATTGTTCACCGCACTCTCCTGGTTATATTTCGGTAGCATTTCTGCTTGGATCTTCTGCCTCTCCAAAGGTCCTACGGCGCTGTGCCGTGGCAGCTCAAGAGCCGCCCGTGCAGAGATGACCTTTCGGCGGACAAGGTTCACCCGCGGGATGGCCTGGTCACGCAAGAGGAAGCGCCTCGGGTTCGATGGGCCGCTGGGGGCCTTGATCGTGAAGGGCGCGGCGCGGGGCTATCGTCCCGGCTGTGGCGAGGTTCGCCGCGATAGGGGTGTTGACGTGCCATTTGGCGATCCGCGCCGGAGCCAGCCGGCGGGACTCGGTGACTGGTTTCTCCCACGGACGGCGACAGTCCTCCACGATGGAGCGGGCCAGTGGCAGTTGCGTGTGGACGGTCAGGATCAGCCAGGTCCAGCGATCGGCCGATTCCGGGGCGCCCAGCTTCGGGCGGGTCCACCTGAGGGTCTGCTTGAACAGCCGGAAGGTGTGCTCCAAAGATCGGAGAGTTCATCTCGGCCACAACTTTGTCGGTGATCTTGGAGATCAACTCGCGAGACACGTCCACGTCGTAGATCTCCGTCAGGTGCTTCTGGATCTCGCCCGTGGTCGGCCCCTTGGCATACAGGGAGATGACCGACTCGTCGAAACCCTCGACGCGGCGGGCGTGTTTTGGCACGATCCGCGGCTGGAAAGTCCCATTCCCGTCGCGCGGCACGTCGATCCGCACCGAGCCGATATCGGTGTGCACCGTCTTCTGCGACCGCCCGTTCCGCTCGTTTCCCATGCCCGACCGGCCGGATCCCCTTTCTCGTAGCCGAGGTGCTCATCCAGCTCCGCGGTCAGCGTCGACTCCAGCACGGTTTTCGTGATCTGCGCCAACAACCCGCCGGGGCCGCCCGGATGCTCACTGGCCATGACAGCAGGCAGGGGATTCGTCTGCCCGTGACCACTGTCGGAGATCGCATGTCGATGACCGACCACACCCGGGCCTCCGGCGCGGGTGGCCCCGGTGTCATCATGGGCGGCGTCGTGTCGGGCCGCCCGCCCGATTCGGCGGGCGACCCGACACGAGGCTGAGTGTCGGTTGGCCGCGGCGAACCGGAGCGCTTGGCGCACGGATATGAGGCGGGGAGGCGCGCGGCGCGCCAGGAAGGCTCCGGAGGCCCTCAGCCTTCCTGCTCGGCGGGCTCGTTGAAGCGAAAGCGCGTCGGGTCGCCTGCGCCGGCGTTGTTGGCGAATTCGGTCGCGCGCGCGGTGTGGGTGACCACGGCGCCGTTGGGCTGCTGCGGTTCGCCGGTGCGCCGGTTGTGCGGGTAGGGCAGCGGCTCGAGCGGGCGCCGGCGAATCCGGACCGCCTGGTAGACGATCAACGCGACGAGCAGCGCGGCGAGCGCCACCGAGCCCCACAGGGTGCCCCAGCCCAGGCCGCCTTCGTCGACCGGTTTGGTCAAGGCGTCGCCGCCGGCGGCGCCGAGCGGGCGGGTGAGGATGAACGCCAGCCAGAACAGCACCATGCCGTTGATCGTGGTCAGGTAGTGCGCGGCCACGATCATTACCATGATCACGGCGATGACCAGGAAAGCGTTGCGGAAGCCGAGGCCGGTGTCGTCGGAGAGCCAGTCGCCGCTGGAGGTGCCGAGGGTGTTCGAGGCGAGGATCGCGATCCAGTAGAGGATCTCGCCCCGGCGGCTGGTGATGTTCTCCACGTCGTAGGTCTGCCCGGTGCGCCACCACACCAGAAAGACGACCCCCAGGACGGTGGTGAGGATGGCCGCGCCCGTGGCGTAGCCGACACCGTCGGGTTCGCTGCCGTGGCCGAAGCCGCGGTTGAGGAAGTCGGAGATCTCGGTGCCGACCATGCTCGTGCCCAGCACCACCGTCCAGAACAAAGCCGGGTGGAACCGTCGGGCTTTGACCTGGGCCACCAGGACGGCCAGGAAGAAGAGGAGAAAGATCAGCGCGGTGGTGACGTAGCCGATCTTGAAGGTGATGCCCAGCAGGTCGCCGGCGGTCTCGCCCAGGGTCACCGCGACGATCTTGAGGATCCAGAACAGCAGCGTGACGTGGGGAAGTTTTCGCATCACGTAGCGGGCCGGTTGATGCGGTGCTTCGGGGCCAGCGGCCTCCGGCACTGACGGGGTCATCGTTCTCCAATCGACGTGGATGCCGCAATCGCGAGCAACTACACAGGTTGATGGTGTACGCCACGTTCGTGCGGTTGTGCGGGTGTTCGATGTGACACATATGGGTGGTGTCTGTGGTGGGGTGGCTCCGCGGTGGTCACCGGGGTGTCACGCGGGCTTGCAGCCATGTCGCGAGGCTAGCGATTGGCCCGTATGCCGCGGTGAAGAATCGCTCGCCTATTTGGGTGGCAATGTGCCCTGCATTTGCGCAGTCCAAAGATGAGTGCGTCTGACTGTCGATTGAGCAGCCTGGGCTCTCGTCCGGGTCGAATGCTGTTTGATTCGCCCGTGTTTGTCCAGTCAGCGCGGGCGGGTGAATAACCTACTTCGCCTGGCAATATTTCTCGCCCGGAACGCAGACCGCTCGGACCGAGGCTGTCCATCGTGGGCCCCGGTACTCATCGACGTAGCCCGGTGCTCGCCATCATCACTACCGCCGCCAGGTGAGCGTGTTCGTCGCTGCCGAACTACCCGTGACGTTCATGGTCGCCGTGGTGCCACTGGCGCCGACGGCAAGAGGGGCGCTGGTGGTGTTGGTCAGTGGGTGCTGATGAGGGTGTGTTGTTCGGCGCGTTCGAAGGTGGTGTGCACGGTGAGCGCGGTGGTGGCGAGGCTGGTCAGGAGGGCGACCAGGAGTAGGCCCATCATGGCGAAGGCGATCCGGGGATGCGGTTGGGATGGGGTGGCGAGCAGCGCGGCGACGCGGTCGGCGGTGCCGTGGTCGGCGCCGCCGAGTGCGAGCCTGGGCGTGGCGGCGTTGGTGCGCTGGGCGCGGGCGCGGGCGAGGCCGGCGCGGGCGATGGCCGCCGCGACGGTGCGCCGGTTGCCCACCGCACGGACGGCATCCTCGTCGGCCCAGCGTTCGATGCCGTGCCGGACGATGGCGACCAGGGGGCGCAGCAGCGGGTTGGCGGTGGCGGCGATCCGGGTCAGCTGCAGGTAGAGGTGGTGGCGGTGGCGTAGGTGGGAGTGTTCGTGGGCGTAGAGCACGCGTTGTTCCTCAGGGCGCAGGGCGCGCAGCATCGCGGTGGTGATCACGATCCGGCCCTGGATCCCGGCAAGGGTGTAGGCGTCGGGGATCTCGTCGTCGATTACGGTCGAACCCTGCGGAGGCAGGTTGCGGGCGAGGTGTTCGGCGTGCAGCAGTGCCCGGCTCGTGGTGAGGACCCGCCATGCCGCGCTGCCGGCGAGGACGCCGACGATGATGCCGGCGGTGAGTCCGAGTGCGGTGGGCACGGGCAGCAGGTGGCGCAGGATGGTGGGGGACCAGTGCCCGGTGGCCGCGAGCGGGTTTTCCCGCGCGGCGACGGCGAGGGCCAGCGCGCAGAGCATGAAGCCGAGGCAGGCGGCGGCGGTGAGGGCGGTCGCGGTCAGCAGCGGCACCAGCGCCGCGGGTGGCAGGCGCCGGCCGGCGTGGCGGGCCGTGATGGGCAGCACCAGACTGGCCGCCACCGCCACGACCACTCCGGTCACCACGATCGTCATGGTTGGTCCGGTGGCTGGTTGCGGTGGTCGAGCTGGTGCAGGATTCGGGTGAGTAGCTGTTCGTCGGTGGGGTCGAGTTCGGCGACGAACCGGGTGAGCACCTCGCCGCGGTCAGTGCGGCCCTCGAGCAGTTCCCGCATGCGCCGAGCCACGATCGCATCCTCGACCGCCTGCGGGGGCGCCGCCACCGTGTAGGCGAAGGCCTTGCCGCGGCGCTGGCGGTTCAGCGCGCCCTTGCGGTGCAGCCGCGCCAGGGTGGTCATCACGGTGGTGTAGGCGGACGTGCCGCCCAGCCGCGCCTGGACCTCGGACACGGTCAACGCCTCGGCAGTGTCGGCGAACAGGGCCAGCACGGCCGCCTCCAACGCACCGCGGTCCCGCCGCCCACCGGAAGCGGCGGTGACGGTGGCATCGTCATCCGGCGCGTCACGCTCGGGCATTGGTGCCCCTCACCCTCCGATTACTATTATCCTGATAGTAGTTCTCACGGGCGCCAGCAGGATCCCGCCCGACTCCCAACCTGGAGCAGCCACTGTGACCGCCATGCTCATGCGGGCGCCGACGCTCGCCGTCAACCTACTCGACCCGCACAGCCTGCTGGCCGCCCTCGGTGCGCTCGGCGTCTTCCTGGCGCTCTTCGCCGAGACCGGTCTGTTGATCGGGTTCTTCCTGCCCGGGGACTCGCTGCTGTTCACCGCTGGCCTGCTGTGCGCGACGAGCGCGACGGCGACCGTGCACCTGTCGCTGCCCACGGTGCTGCTCGCCGCGGTCGCCGGGGCGCTGACCGGGGCCCAGACCGGCTACCTGCTGGGCCGAAGTGGTGGCCATGCGCTGCTGGCCCGGACCAACCGCCCGCGGGTGCGGGAGGCCACCGAGCGCGCCCGAACCGTCTTGGATCGCTATGGGGCCGGTAAGGCGATCGTGCTCGCCCGGTTCATCCCGCTGGTGCGGACCGTGCTCAACCCGCTGGCCGGCATCCTCCGCGTGCCGGCGCGGGTGTTCACGCTGTGGCAGGTCGTCGGCGGGTTGGTGTGGTCGCTGGGAATCCCGCTGGCCGGGTATGCCCTGGGCAGCCGGGTCCCGAACATCGACCAGTACCTGCTGCCGATCATCGCCGTCATCGTGATCGCCTCGCTGGTGCCGGCGGCCCTGGAACTGCGCCGCGCCCAGCGCGTGCCCCGCTGATCACCTGCTCCGTTCCCGTCACCGGAAGGATCCGGATCACTCGTGAGTCACCTGAGCTATCTCGAGGCCATCGTGGTGGGCGCCTTCCAGGGTGTCACCGAACTGTTCCCCGTCTCCAGCCTCGGCCACTCCGTGCTCGTCCCCGCCCTGGTCGGCGGCCGGTGGGCGGCCGATCTGAACGTGTCCACCCCAGAATCGCCCTACCTGGCGTTCATCGTCGGCCTGCACGTGGCGACCGCCGCTGCGTTGCTGCTGTTCTTCTGGCGCGACTGGGTCCGCATCCTCGGCGGCTTCGTGTCTTCGGTGCGCCACCGGCGGGTGCGCACGCCGGCGGAGCGGTTGGCCTGGTTGATCATCGTCGCGACCATCCCGGTCGGCATCTCCGGCCTGCTGCTGGAACACCTGTTCCGCACCACGCTGGGTCGCCCGATCCCGGCCGCGGCGTTCCTGCTCGCCAACGGCCTCGTGCTCTACGCCGGGGAGCGGCTGCGCCGCCGGGCCGAGACCGCCGCCGGGGCGGCCGAGGCCACCGACGCGCTCCCCGCCGCCGATGGCGCGGACGCGCCCGGCGCCGCCCAGGACGCGGGCGCGGCGGCCGACGCGCGGTTGTCGCGGATGTCGGTTGGCCGCGGCACGCTGATCGGCTCGGCGCAGATCCTCGCCCTGCTGCCCGGGATCAGCCGCTCGGGCATCACCATGGTGGCCGGGCTGCTGCGTGGACTGTCGCATGAGGACGCCGCCCGGTTCTCCTTCCTGCTGGCCACCCCTGTCATCCTCGCCGCCGGGGTGTTGAAGATCCCGGACCTGTTCGGCCCGCTCGGCGCCGGCATCCACGGCCAGGTACTGGCCGGCAGCATCGCCTCCTTCGCCAGCGCCTACCTCGCGGTGCGCTACCTCACCCGCTACTTCCAGACCCGCACGCTCACCCCGTTCGCGGTGTACTGCGTGCTCGCCGGCGCGGGCAGCCTGGCCTGGCTCACCCTCACATGATCGTCGACACGGCGGCGCAGTGTCCGCATGGCCGCCGGGACGTCGTCGGGTTGTGCAGAGGGGAGAACCCGGGCAGCGCCGACGGGACGGCTCGATGGCGTTTTGGCGTTGCGCCGCGCGTGCACCGTTCCCGGCCGCCACGGCCGCCGGTGGGGACACCGTGCTGCCAGAACGCAGCTCGTCCATTGCCGGGTACCTGCTGCGCATCCACAGTCACGATCGCGGATCAGGTTGCACCTCCGGACTGCCCGGAATCGGGGCCGGGAGGGCCGGAGGAGCGCGATGTCGTCGGGGGACGCGTCGCGCGGCGCGGGAGGGCCACGGTGCGCGGGTAGCACCGTGGCCCTCCCGCTGCTTCGGTCGAAAGGGTCGCGTGATCAGTCTTGCGTTGCGTCCGTTGTTCCTGGTGGGCGCCCGGGCGGAGCGGCCGCCACCACCGCCCGGCGCCCGACCACTACCGCGGACCCTTGGGGCCCAGCTCACGGGTGGAGGCAGCGACCGTGCAGATGAACCCGGCGACCTATCAGCGCGTCCTGGGAGAGCAACTCCGGCGTCTTCGCACGCAACGGGGCTGGACACGCAAGGACCTGAAACGGCGGCTGCAGAGCGATATCTCCCTGCAGACGCTGACGACGTGCTCCCACCGACGGCAGACGGCCCGCCGGTGATGATCACCGCGGGCCTTCTGACCAGCACATATGCCTGGTGGGCGATACTGGGATTGAACCAGTGACCTCTACCGTGTCAACGTAGATCTAGATCTGCCCTGATGCGATGGAGGAGCGGGGCCTCCGCTCCTCCATCGCATCAGGGCGGAGCCGTTGGGTGATGTCGGACGCTGTTCGGTGCGGTTGAGCGCACGCGGATGCTCCCAATTTGCTCCCATCGCCATGCTCCCAGGTGGACGGTGCGGCTGCCGAAGGTGACGATTGGTGTGCGTTCGCGTCCCCGGGGCGGCACGTGCAGGATGCACACGGATTCCGACTCCGCCCAGCCGCCCCGGCTGGCTCGTACAGGTAGCACACTGTTCGAGGAGAAGCTGCTGGTCATCGAGGCGCGTGCGTCGTTGGTGATGGAGCGCCGGAAGCGGGGGAGCGGTTAGTAGGGCTTTGTTAGGTGCTGTTGAGCTGGGGTTTCTGTTCGCGGGTTCGGGCCTGGACGGGTTGTCGGCAGGTGTGGCAGACCCCCGTCCAGACCGCGAGTAAGGCCTGGAGTTCGCGCAGGACCGCGTAGAGGGTCAGGCCTGCGCAGGGGCTTTTGGGGTGCGTCGGAGCCGGGTGCAGATCGCCTGGGCCAGAGCGGTCAGGGTGACGTGCCGGTGCCAGCCGATCCAGCTGCGGCCCTCGAAGTGGTCCAGGCCCAGGCCGTTCTTGAGTTCGCGGTAGTCGTGCTCGATGCGCCACCGTATCTTGGCCAGTCGCACCAGGTCCCGCAGCGCGATGTCGGCGGGCAGGGTCGAGAGCCAGTAGTCGGTGGGCTCGGGTTCACCGGGCGGCCACTCGGCCAGCAGCCAGCACTCCGGCAGGCTGCCGTCGGCGCCGCGGGGGATGTTGCGGTTGGCCGGACGCACCCGCAGCGCCAGGAAGCGTGACCGCATGCTCGCGGTCGGGTTGCTGGCGGACTTGCGCGATCCGTGCCGCCACACCACGTACCGACCCGCTGACCGTCCGGCGTCGGTGACCAGGGTCTTCAGATCCTGAGGCTTGTCGGGGTAGCGCGGCAGCGGTGGGCGCCCGTTCCCGCGGTAGGCCGGTGTCACCGGCACCGCGTGGGCCGGGTGCGCGGTCGCGGTCGGACTGACCGCCAGGACGTAGACCAGGCCGCGTTCGGTCAAGCCGAGCCGGAACTCCGTGGCGTCGCCATAACCGGCGTCGGCCACCACCGGGCGGGCCGGCAGGCCCCACTCGGCGGTGACCTCGTCGAGCATGTCCAGCGCCAGCCGCCACTTCTCCCGATGCCGCACCTGCTCCGGGATCGCACTACGAGCCCGCCTGCGCCGGATCCCGGCCGCCGTGTCCGGGTCAGTGGTCTTCTCCTCGTCCCAGGACTCCGGCAGGAACAGCCGCCAGTCGATCGCGGCGGACGCCCAGTCGGTGACTGCGTGCACGCTCACCCCGATCTGGCAGTTCCCGGTCTTGCCCAGCGCCCCGCAGTACATCCGTGCCACACCGGGGGAATCCTTGCCATCCTTGGGAAACCCGGTGTCGTCGATCACGAGCGCCCGCGGGTCGATGAACTCCTGCGCCCACACCGCCATCCGCCGCCGGACCTCGACGTGGTCCCACGTGGAGGTGCTCACGAACTGCTGCAACTGCTGGTGGTCGACCCCGAGTCGCTCGGCCATCGGCTGCATCGACTTACGCTTGCCATCCAGCATCAACCCGCGCAGGTAGAGCTCGCCCTTGGCCCGCTGGTCACGCCGTGCGAACCCGCCGAGCATCTGCCCGGCGAACTCTTCGATCAGGGGGCGGATCTGATCCATCTCCTCCGGAGTCACACCCGAAGAAGATCACATCCCGATCAACCACCTAACAAAGCCCTATTAGTGGCGTGCGCAGGTTCGAATCCCTGGCAGGATTCGAACCTGCGCTCCCGCCTCCGGAGGGCGGTCGGCTCACCAAGCTGTTCACCCTCCTGATGGCATGAAGGGGCGGGGCCTCCGTCCCTCGTGGTCCCGAGCGGACACTCGGGTTCTCACGTCAACGCACGACGAAGGAGGCCCCTTGTGTCCGAGTATGACGCGACGCAGGTCGTGGG
>NZ_BJFL01000068.1 GCF_005405885.1 Gandjariella thermophila | reverse complement strand
CTGTAGTAGACTGGTAACGCAACGGCCCCGCCTGTAAGTCGTGTTCTGTGGTAGGAAAACGATCTTACCTGATCGGGGTCGTTGCCCTACTTTGAGGTGATCAAGCCGGCCTGAATAACGCTCTTTGGTCACCACTTGGTCCGGCAAATCGGGCCGCACAGTGATCACAATACCTGTATGGCAGGCGGCGGGTCGTTGTTCACGGGGGACTCGGGGACCGGGTCGAAGCGGTATCGGAGACCGGCCTCGGCCAGCGTGCCCCAGAGGGCGGCGGTGACCCGGGGGCCGGCCTTCGTGCGTTCCTGCTCCGGGGATTCCGGGCGCGGCAGGTGCAGGGCGTCGTACAGGTTGAACCGGTACAGGTCGTAGCAGGTGACGATGAGCCGCCCGAATGCGATGCCGCGCGGCACGATCCCGAACCAGTAGCTCACCACGGGAATCAGCACACCGATCGGGACGGCCCACCAGCTCAACGGCGTCCAGACCAGAAAGAGAACTCCCCACAGCCAGCCGCGAGCCGCGGTATCCAGCGCGGCACGGGCCTGGCTCAGCTCGGTGCGAGCCTGCTGCGGCAGCGTGTGCCACAGCGCGTTCCAGCAGACCACCGCGTCCATGCCGTAGCTGGTGACCGGCCGGCGTTCCGCGGCCCGCAGCGCATCGCCGAGGCGGGTCGGCATGCGCAGCTCGTCGCGGTCGGGCGTGGTCCGCAACCACTGCAGGTCTTTGCCGAGTTGCGTCGCCTCCTGCGCGGTCAGCGCGTCGGCGGCGGCGCTCTCCAACTCGGTGCGGCGCTGCGGATCACGCGCCGGGTCCTGGCGAAGCTGGCGCAGCTCGGCGTATTCGGCGACGCTGAGGCGACCGCGGCGCTGCCGGAGCTGCAGCGAGCGGGCACGGTTGCGCGCCTTCTCGTACCGCCGCTGCCGGTGGGTGACCATGCGGCGCCGCAACCACTGCGGCCGCGCCCAGTAGCCCTCGAGGAACCGCAGCACCGGCACGGTCAGCCGTTCGGCCACCACGGCGGACGCGGCGACCACCACCAGCCCGCCGACCACCAGTGCGCCCTGGACGAGCACGGGCAGACGCCCCAGTTGCTCGGCCGTTCTGGTGATTTCGGCGACCCATCCGCTGGCGGCCACCCCGGCGCGGTGCACGTCCCACCAGAGCAGGCTCAGGCCGCCGACCCAGAACGCGAGCGCCGGGGTGAGCACCCGGGCGACCCAGCGGCGCGCGAGTTCCTCTCCGACGCCGGACCAGAACGCGTCGAGCATGGCGTCAGTCCTCCACCAGATCCATCCGGACACCGTGCGTCGGACACAGCGGCGGCTGTTCCGGAATGGCCAGCAGGACTTCGTCGTGGTCCCGCTCCGGGCAGACGTAGTAGAGCCCCAGCTGCGCGTTGGGCGTGCCGAGAACGTCCACTGAGGACGTCACCGTGCGAAGAACGTCCTCCGCGCTGGCGTCGTGCTCGCGCATCCACCGCCGGGTCGCCGGATGCGAGGCCAGCGCCTGCAGCAGAGGCAGCCGACCATCCGCCTGGTCGGCCAAAGCCGTGGTGATCGCCTCGGCGACCGGGGTCCGCTCGTCCGGGTTCGGAATGAGGTCCGGCAACTCGGTCAACAACCGGGCGGTCAGCTCGCGCAGAGTGGTCTCGTCCATGGTTCTCCTTCTTCCCGAACCTCGTCGTGGCGGCCTGGTCAGACCCCGATATGCGCGAAGGTGGCCCACGTCAGCGGATCGGCGTGGTCGCGGTCGTCGGGCTCGGCATGGTTCAGCGCGGCGACGTACTCCTCCACGACGTCCACCGGAAGCGCCGGGTCCGTGGTGAGGCTGTCGATCCAGTGCTGGCGCTTCTCGCCGTTGGTGGTGTCCCGCAGCCACTGCTGCGCCGCGCGGAGCGCGGCTGTGGGCGCCTGCCCGCCGCCCGCCCACCGCCGGGCGAACTCGGTCATCAGCATCGCGGTGGCGCGGTCGGGCACCGCCCACTGGGACGCGACCACGCCGGCGACGCCGGCCTGCAGCAGGCCGGTGGGCAGGCCGATCACCTCGTCGAGCAGGTCGATACCGGGCAGCGCGGTCTCGCACGCGGAGAGCACGGCCAACCGGATCCGCAGGCGCATGTCCATAAGCTGCCGGAGGTCCACCGGCCGTCCGGCGAGGAGCAGGCCGCTGTGCAGTGGGTCGGCGAGGTCCGCCTGACCGTGGCAGGCCAGCAGCAGGATGTCCGCGTTGGCGGCGTGCCGTTCGAAGGCCAACGGGGTGGCGCGGCGGCCGGGTAACTCGGTGGCTGTCAGCCCTGCCCCGGCGGTGAAACCGCGCGACTCGTACCGGGCGAACGGCAGTGGTGGCGCGGCCACCGGCGCCGGATCGACCACCGCGAGCAACCGGCGGTCGACCACGGTGTCCGCCAGCTCCCGGGCGGCCCGCAGGGCACGCGCGTTCGGTGCGTAGCTGATCGCCAGCTCGTCGAGGGCATACCGGCGTCCGGTCGGCCGCGCCGAGTCTTCGGTCCACGCCGCGTGCAGTGGGAGCAGTCCCAGCAGGCCGCCGGCCACGAACACGGCCTCGGGACAACCGGCGAGGCTGTCGAGCACCGGACCCACAGCGACCGTCCACAGCCAACTGCCCGTCGAGGCGAGCGAGCGCGACCAGCCGTCCCGACCGGTTTCGGGACTGTTCCGGTAGGCGGTGTAGGCGGCCAGGTGTGCCTCGACGCGGCGCCGCAGGTCGTCGGCGGTCAGGTCGTCCAGCGGCACGGGCGTCGCGGCACCGTCCCGCACGACGAGCGCGAGGCCACCGTGGTCCGTGGCGGCGAAGTACACCAGCGGGCACCGCGCGGCGGCCTGCGCGACGAGGTCGAACGTCGGCGGTGCGAGAAACTGCTCGGCCACCTCGCCCGGCTCCACCCCGCGGCGCCGGTGCAGGGCCTCGGCGAGCAGCATCGCGCGGCCGTGTTCCAGGGCCACCACCGCCCGGATGGGGTCGCCGCGCCGGGTGTGCGCGAGGCCGGCCGCCGCCGGTAAACCCTGCGCGTCCCCGAGCCAGCTTTCCTTGTCCGCGCGCAGTTGCTGGCGGCCGACCAGCCGCGTCATCGCCGTCAACCCGGACTCGTGGGCTTCGACCGCCTCCGTCCAGCAGTCCCGCCGCGCTTCCCAGTCGCCCCAACGCATCGCCGCGGCGAGCGCGTGCTCCGGCCGGGACGCGAGGCCGGCGGTGACCGCGGCACGGTACGCCTCCCGCGCGGCGCTGACGTCCTCGGCGACGTCAGCCGTGCGCCGCGCGGTCCGGGCGGCCAGGCTGTCGGCCAGCCCGACCTGCAACAGCACCCAGTCGACCGAGGTGTCCGGGACCTTGCCGACCGCCCGTCGCTGCGTGTCCACCGCCCGGTCCAGGTCGCGCCCGTCGCCGTCCAACTCGAACCGGGTGAGCAGGTCGACGCCCAGGTTGCCCCGGTACAACGCCTCGTCCAGGGATCCGGGCGCCGCGGTGTCCACGGCCCGTTCCCGCAGCTCGATGCAGCCGTCGATATCCGCGCGCGCTCGCGTGGCGTCGAACCGCAGCGACAGCGCGTTGGCGTGGCTGTTGAACGCGGAGGCCCGCACCACCCACGACGTCGCGGTCCGCGCGGTCTCCTCGAACAGCGCGATCGCCCGATCAAGGTCAGCCGAGGCGCGTCGCCGGCGAAACCGGTCAAGCAGGCTGATCCCCAGGTTAAGCGTGCGATCCGGATTACGCGGGCACCCGGGCCCGAGCACCTCTTCCTGTACCGCGATCGCGTCGTCCAGCGCGGTGAGCCGGCCGGTGTTGGCGAACAGTTCGTGGAGCGCGGCGGCCAGGTTGGTCAGCGCGGCTCGGCGGTCGGCCGGGTCCGGCATGTCCTCGGCGCTGCGCCGCAGGTCGTGAATCGCGGCGTCCAGGAGGGTGCGGTCGCGGGAGTACCGGTACAGGTCGGTCAACGCCGTCGCGAGGTTCGTGGTGACCCGGGTGTGGCGCTGCCCGTCGACGGCGGGCAGCACGTCGCGGTACAGCTCGACCGCCTCGCGCAGCAGGCCGATGTCGTTGTCCCCCTCGGCGCGCTCGTGGAGCACGCCGGCCAGGTTGACCGTCGCCGCGACGTAGCTCTCCCCGCCCTGCCGCCCCAGCTCGCGGGCCGCCCGGAAGGCGTCGGCTGCCTCCGCCAGCAGTCCGGGCTTGGTCACCGCGCGTCCCTTGGCGCGCAGGGACAGACCGAGGCTGTTCAGATATCCTGCCCGGTCTTCCGGGTCCGGGTCCTCGCTGTCCAGTGCCGCACGGAACCGCTCGATCGCCCGGTCGAGATCGTCCACTCCGGACCCACCCGGCGCGGTGGCCCGGGCGTGGTAGCAGAGACCCTGGCCGTGCAGGGCGACGTCCAGCCGCACGCCGGTGGCGCGTAGCCCGGCGATCGCGGCGTCGAACAGCGACAGCGCCCGCCGCAGATCGGCCGGATCACGGTCGCGGTCGTAACGGTCGCTCAGCGCGGTCGCCAGGTTGGCTCGGGCACCTGGCAGGTTCGGATGGTCCGCCGGCCATGCCCCGACGGCCCGTTCCGTCCAGTCGATCGCCTGATCGAGATCGGTCGGCTCGGCCTGCTCGGTGCGTGCCCGCAAGGTCAGCGCGGCTGCCCCGAGCGTCCACACGAGCGCCCGAACCGGGCCGTCCAGGTCGGCGAAGCCCGCCGCGTCCACCCATCCTCGGACCGTGCGCACCGCGGTGGTGAGCAGTTCCGGCTCTCCGCCCCGCTGGAACTCCACCAGCAGCGAGCGCACCGCATCCACCGCGCTCCCGCCCCCGGTGTCGGCCACCTCGCCCCCTCGCAGCGTCGTGTCGCAGCACAGTGGTAAGTACACGGACTGCTCGTCGTTCCGGGCGGCAGAACCACGCGGACCCGTTGCCGGCGACGGACTTTCCATCGCTGCGGCACCGCAGGATGCTACGCGCGGCAACCACACCGTTACCTACCGACCGGTACCGCGAGAGCGTCGACCGCTTCCGCCCGGTTTCCACACCGACGGGCCACGGGGCTCAAACGTTCCGCAATTCCGGTTGCCCGAGCCGTCCGACGCCACAAGGCATTGGCGAGCAGGGCAACCGTCGTGCGGGAGTGACCGGCGTCAGCGTGCCGCCTGCTGGGCCGCCGAGCGTTCGGCGTCGGCGCGGACCATGGCGCGGAGGCGTTTGCGGTCGAGTTTGCCGACGCTGGTCAGCGGGACCTCGGGGACGATGCGGATCTCGCGCGGGTACTTGTGCGCGGCCAGGCGTTCCTTGGCGTACGCGGTCAGCTCGTCGGCGGTGACGGTGGCTTCGGGGCGCAGCGAGACGAAGGCGACAACCTCCTCGCCGAGACGCGAGTCGGGGCGGCCGACCACACCGGCCAGGGCGACCGCGGGATGGCCGAGCAGAGCGTCCTCCACGTCCCTCGGGTAGACGTTGAACCCGCCGCGGATGATCAGATCCTTCTTGCGGTCGACCACGTACAGGTAGCCGTCCGCGTCGAGGTGGCCGATGTCGCCGGTGTGCAGCCAGCCGCCGACCAGTGCGGCCGTGGTGGCCTCCGGGGCGTGCCAGTAGCCGGACATGACGCCGGGCGAGCGGACGCAGATCTCGCCGTCCTGGCCGGGCGGCAGCTCGTGGTCGTCGTCGTCGCGGATCGTCACCTCGACGCCGGGCACCGGTGTCCCGACGCTGCCGGGGCGGCGCGCGTCCAGCGGGTTGCCCGAGATGACCGCGCCGGTCTCGCTGCAGCCGTAGCCCTCGTAGATCTTCGCGCTGGGCACCCTGGCCTCGAACTCGGCCCGCACCTCATCCGCCAGCGGGGACGCCCCGGAGGTCACCGCGACCAGCGCGGAGAGGTCCGCCTGCTCCAGCGGCTGGGTGAGCAGCATCTGGATCATCGACGGGACCAGGGCACTGCGCTGCACCCGGTGCGTCTCCGCCAGGTCGACCCAGCCGGCCGGGTCGAACCAGCGCATGAGGATCGTCCTGCCCGGTTGCTCCTGGTGCATGCCGACGCAGGTGACCAGCAGGCCGTAGGCGTGCGCCAGGGGCAGCGGGACGAGGCCGGTGGTCAGGTCGTCGCGGGCGGACGACTGGTAGGCGGCCGAGCCGCACCAGTAGAGGTTCGCGTGCGTCATCGGCACACCCTTGGAACGGCCGGTGGTGCCGCCCGTGTACAGCAGCGCGGCTAGGTCGTCGTCCGCGCGGTCGACGATGGAACCCGGTTCGTGCGCGGCCAGCTCGGCGAAGTCGAACCCCGGCACGGGAAGCTGGTCCGGCGAGCCGCCGACGACGGTGACGAACCGGACCGTGGGCACGCCGCGCGCCGCGGCGCCGACCTTCGGCGCGAACTCGGCCGTGGTGACCACGCCGACCGCGCCCGAGTCGGTGAGGGCGTGCCGCAGCTCGTCCTCGCTGACCAGGAAGATCAGCGGTGTGACCACACCGCCGGCCCGCCATACCGCCTGATAGGTGACCAGCACTTCCGGGCAGTTCGCCATGAGAATGACCACCCGGTCGCCGGGGCCCACACCCTGGCCGATCAGGCCCGTGGCGAGCCGGGCGGCGCGATCGGCCAGCCAGCCGGAGGAGTACCAGGCGCCCTCGAAGAACAGGGAGTCGTAGTCACCGTGCCGGTCCAACTGGCGGTCCGCCTGTCGGGCCAGGTTCCGCTCACCCATGGCCAGTCCCCTTTGACTGAACACCGTTCGGTTTTCCTGATGGTGCCCGGCACACGATCCCGCGGCAATGGCCCGAGCGAAGGTCAGCGCGTGCACCCGTGGCCGTGGTCTCCGCACTGCGCGGGCGAACCGGGATTGTGAGCCGCCGCCGAATGGAGCAGGCTGGTCCTCCGTGATTCCCGGTCAGGAGCGCGTGGGCGGACCTCGCGTCGGGGTGACCGGCGCCCGCAAGGGCGTCGAGCTGGTGACCGCGTTCGAGCGGCGGGGCGCGCACGTCCTGCACGGCCCGACCCTCGGCGGCGACAAGCCGGTGGACGACGGCACGCTGGCCGCCGCGATCGACCGGCTGGCCAGGCTGCGGCCGCCGTGGTTTGCCGCGTCGACGGGCACCGGTGTGCGGCTGCTCACCGAGGCGGCCGAGCGCACCGGCCGGCTCGACGCGCTGGTGCGGACGCTCGCCGGTGCCACCGTCGTCGCGCGGGGCACGAAGGCCGCCGGCGGGCTGCGGCGTCTCGGCGTCGACCCGGCCTGGGTGGCCCCCGACGAGCGCGACGCCCAGGTCGAGGAGTGGCTCGCCGCGCGGGTGCGTCCCGGCGAGGTGGTGGCCGTGCAGGTGCACGGCGCGGGCGGCCACCCCTACGGCGAACTCGCCCGGATCGGCGTCGAGCTGGAGATCATCACGCCCTACGTGTCTACTCCGCCGGAGGACCCGGAACCGGGCACCCGGCTGGCCCGCGCGGTCGCCGCCCGGGACCTCGACGTGGTCACGTTCACCTCGCCCGGAGCGGTGCACGGGCTGGCCGCACTGGCCGGCGCCGCCGGCATCGCCGAGCCAGTGCGGGCGGCGCTCAACGGACCGGTCGCGGTCGCCGCGGTCGGCCCGGTCACCGGGCTGGCCGTGAGCCGGGCCGGTTACGCGGTCACCATCGAACCGGACAACCCGCGGACCGGCGGCCTGGTCCGCGCGGTGATGAGCTGGTGGCAGTCCCTGCCGGAGAATCGGCCAGCGGTCGGATCCGACGGTTGACCTCCAGTTAGGTCGAGGTCGGATGCTGGGCGCGGCAACCCACCGCGCAGGAGGAGCACCATGCCCTTCACCGAAGCCGAACTCGCCTACCTCGCCAGCCAGCGCCTGGGCCGGCTGGCCACCGCCCAGCCGGACGGCACGCTCCAGGTGAACCCGGTCGGGTTCCGCTACAACCCGGACACCAAGACCATCGACATCGGTGGCTTCAACATGGCGTCCACCCGGAAGTTCCGGAACGTCGCCGCGAACGGCCGGGTCGCCTTCGTCGTTGACGACATCGCCTCGGTGCAACCGTGGCGGGTACGGTGCCTGGAGATCCGGGGCACCGCCGAGGCGATCGGGGCGCCGACCGACTCGGCGTACGACCACTCGATCGGCACCGACGGGGCCATCATCCGCATCCACCCGGACCGCGTCATCAGCTTCGGCATCGACGACCCCGACCGCGAAGCGCACGACCTCGTGCCGAACAACCGGGACGTCACCGAGTCCACCAACTGACCGGACACCGGTACGCCGCCCAGCCGGAGCCGGACGGGTGTCGACAACGTCGCCGCCGTGGACAGCGGCCTGTTCCCGGGTGTCCACGGAAAGCTACGGACGCCGTCGAGAGGCCGGCCCGCCGACATTGAGGTGATATTTCCGTTGCTCCAAACGGCCGAGGAATCCACCGAGGAACGCGGAAAGAAAGTGTTCTTACCCTTTCGCGTTGCCAACTGGACACCGTCCGCGATGAAATGCTTTGGCGGTTGATCTGATCGTCCAACTGAGAGGTCTAGACCCTTTGAACCCATCTCGTTACCGGTGCGTACTGGAACGGCGACCCCGTCCACCTAACGAGAGGAGACACACGTGTCTGCTCGACGTCGACACCGCAAGCCCGCCATCATCGGCGCCGGCGCGGTGGTCGTGCTCTCGGCAGCCGCGGCGATCGGATTCACCGCTTTCAGCAACCCGGAAAGCCACGCCGCGGAGAACTGCGCCGGCCTCGATCAGGCGTTACAGAACAACCTGAACTTCATCGCCGCCCAGCAGGCCAACCCTGACGCGCAGTCCGCAGCCAGAATCGCCAATCGGCAGGCCGTGGTCAACCTGATCCAGCAGCGCCGTGCCGCCGCAGGGTGCACGAACAACATCACGGCCCAGGCTCCGGCGTCGTCGCAGGCGGCCGCGAGCAGCTCGGCACCCGCCCAGGCGGCCGGGGCGGCGAACAACAACGCCGGTCAGGCCGGCAACGCCGCCGCCAATGGGGGAGCCGCCGGCCAGGTGGTGTGCCCCGGTTCGACGGTGACGCTGTCCGGTGAGGGCGGCGCGCCCGCCGCGACCAGCAACCAGTTCCCGGTGGGCACCACCCTGAAGGTGACCAACCTGGACAACAACAAGTCCACCACGGTCAAGGTAAACGGGGTTTCCGGCAGCTGTGTGCTCCTGAACAACGCGGCATTCGACCAGGTTCGCGAGGCTGGCAAGAACCTCATCCGCCACGCGCGGATCGAGAAGGTCGGCTGACCCGCCGCCGGTGGTCCCCTTCCCGCCGGAAGGGGACCACCAGCGCGCCGCTGTCCCGGCGGCATATCCGTTGTTCACGCCCGAAGCCCCGGCCGACAACGGCGCGGTGGTCTCGCGGTAATCGGACCGCAGATCTCCTCGGCCGGCCCTGGCTTCATCAGCCACGAACTCGACGCGCTGTAACGGCCGCTCTGCGGCTGCTCGCCGCAGCCGATGACTCCGCGTTCGGCAAGCTCACGACTGCCCGATCGGCGCGGCGGCTACCGTCATCCGGGTGGCTGAGCCTTCGTACCTGACCGCTGCCCGAGAGTCCTACGACGCTGTTGCGGAGGAACTACGCGGCGCTTGTGCCGCCGCTGTTCGAGCAGGAGCCGCTGGGACGGGCGATGCTGACCGCGTTCGCCGAACTCGTCCGTGCTGACGGCGGCGGCGTGGTGGCGGATGTCGGGTGCGGTCCGGGTCAGGTCACCGCATACCTGGACTCGCTGGGCTTGTCGATGCTGGGTGTCGGCCTGTCACCGAAGATGGTGGAGGTCGCCCCGCCGCAGACATCCAGAACTGCGGTTCGAGGTGGGCTCGATGACCGCCCTGGATCTGCGTGACGGGGAACTCGGCGGCGTCGTCGCCTGATGGTCGATCGTCCATGTGCCGCCGGAGGCACTGCCCGTGGTGTTCGCGGAGTTTCATCGGACCCTGACCGTGGGCGTCGCCGGCATGGAAGCCCACCAGCATTCCTGGGGTGATGGGTGGCGACGATCATGGCCGCTGCTCCCGGTTGCGTTCGGCGAGCTCCTTCAGAAACTTCGGCATGCGACCCGCGCCGAAATCGTAGAAGCGCACCCAGCTCGGCACGATCGCGATGCGGGCCATCTGGTCGTACATCTCACGGCAGTTCTTCTCGAACTCGGCGGCCGCCTCGGCGCCCATCGACTTGCGCGCTGCAGCGAGGTACTCGGGTACCAGGCCGTCAACGATCTCGACGCTCGCCCGCCCGCGCACCGACAGCGCCCGTGCCTGCTCGGGCGTATCACCCCCATCGATCGACAGCGCAACGTCAGGACGAGCCCTCAGCGCGGCCACCTTCGGCGAGGTCGTGGCAGTCGAGATCACGAACTCCGTGCCCGTCCAGAAGAAGCCGACCGGAATCACACGCGGTGTTCCGTCCTCGGCGTTGTAGGCGAGGTGGGCCATCGACGTCGCTGCCAGCAATTCCTGCGCGCCGGCCGCGGACAGTTCGGCGACGATGACGTGCTGCTCCATTGGCGTTCGCCCTTCCGTCGCGCGCCCGTCGCGCGCTCGCAACATGAGCTTACGCAGATCATCTGGTTAGCTGTCGTGGCTGGGGTGTGCGGGAAGCGCCTGTCGATCGGTGCCCGCTCGTGACCAGCGCCGTACGCCGACACTGGCGAACGTACGGGGGAAGCGGTAAAAATTTTGGGTGGTAGCGATCATGCAGCCTACCCGCGCCAGCGGCTCTGACCAGGCGCTTTGGTGGGGCAGGTGGGACTCGAACCCACGACCTGACGGATTATGAGTGTCCAAGGTCACACAGAATGGGTAGCAGCCTGGGCATACGTAGCCCGGTCGCGACTGGCCGGCCGACCGGGGAGGCATGGTTGGCGCCGCCCCATGGACACGCCCATGGACAGAAGAGTCCATTATGGACACCTTCATGACAGTCCAACCCTCCGACTTCGCCCACACGACCTCCCACCTCGTACCGGCAAACCCGGCGACACGCGATCGACACGGGAAAGCGTCATGCTCCTCCGCTGTGCCAGAACGCCAACCGATGCCTGCGACGGAGCACCGGGAGCCACTTGCCCTGACTTTTCACGGCGGTCGGTGAGTGGGTGGGGAGGTTGTGTTTTGTTGTGGTGTGGCTGGTTTTTGTGGCCTGGGCGTGGTGGTTGCCCGGCTGTCGGGCCGGGTAGCCGGGGGTTCCACAGGCCCCGGGGTCCTTTCTTTGGTCGCGGGGACGGGTTCGTGCTGGTTAGGGCGCTTGCGGCAGGGAGGTGATGCGCTGCCATGCGTTCACGATCTGGTTGGCCCAGGGCCAGGTGCGGGGAACTTT
>NZ_BJFL01000067.1 GCF_005405885.1 Gandjariella thermophila | reverse complement strand
GCACCACCAACGAGCCGACATCCCGCGACTGGTCTCCAGAAACGATCACGCATGCCTATCGGCACGCCGCCCGGAAACCTTTATGACCTGCACAAACGCCGAATTTAGTTCAGTCAACAAGACCCTGGGACTGCGGCTGGGGGTTCCGGCGTATGTGGCGCCGTTGGTGGCTCCGGCTGTTGATCTGTCGGTGCTCGGGCTGTTGGTGGGCACGCGGTACCTCGCGCTGCACGGAGCGTCGCGCGAGCAGTTGCGTCCGGCGCAGCGTTTGTTGATGTTTGCCAGCGTGGTCACGCTGGGCTTGAACGTGGCGGAACCGATCTGTGCGGGTCAACTCGGGAAGGCAGCGTTCGATGCGGTGGGTCCGCTCCTGTTGATCGGTTGGGCTGAGGTCGGGCCCAGCTTGTTGAAGGCGATTCGCGAGGTCGATGAACCGGGCCAGCAGCGAGAGGTGCCGGAGGCGGGCCGCGACGAGGCCGACAGCGAGGAAACAGCGCCGCGCACGGCTGTGAACAACGCTGCTGGTCGGAGCGATGATGGCAAGGGCGCGGCGGCGTTGGCAGGTGTCGAGGACGACGACCCGTTGGTTGCCGATGCGTCCCGGTTGGATGCTGAGCACTGGGATAAGCATCGGCGACCGATCTCGGCGGAGACGCTGCGCCGCGAACTTCGTGTCGGGTCTCGGCGTGCTCGCGTGTTGGCCCGCGTCGTGCGCAGTCGCCGTCAACCGGGAACGGCGGCGGTGATGGCTGCGTGAGGACGAGGCTCCCCGCTGGGTCCGGTCTTCGTCGGGGGCGGCGTCTTCGTTTGCACGGCAGGGATCAGATTTACCCATTGTCACGCAACGATTTCATATGCTCGTGGTGCCACCGTCCGACGGTTCCCGCGGGATTGATATATCCATAGGTTTCGAGGTATCGAGAAATTTCAGCATCTGAGTTGTGGGCGGTCAGGCGCCGGTGCTGATCCTTGGCAAGAATGACATCTCTGACTGGACCCGACCCCAACTCAGTGATAAAAGAGAATAAAGCGGATGCGTTGCCCGAGTATCTCGCGATGAGATAATCTTGAAGTGCCTTCCGAAAGGCGTCGAGTTCATCTTGAATAATCGATTCTTCTGCTTGTTTTACCCAAGAATCGACATTCTTGGCGGTGACTCGGCGAGCCTGTGGCCGGTTAGCCGTCGTCCATTTTCGGCCGTACCACCATGGCGGGTCCTGGCCTGAGTCGTCCTTCTGCAGGAATCGGCCGAGCACCGCGCGGCACAGTGGCGGAGTTCCAGGCGGACCGAGGTCGTCGAGGGTTTCGATGAGAACACCGCCCGGCAGCGATGACACTGCAAGCGCGCCGAGTTGAACCAAGTCGAAACGCTCATGCGGACGAACCCGGGGTTTGCCCTGTGAGGCTGAATGCTGGCCCCGATGAAACGATCATTGTAGCGAGCCCAGGCCTCCACGAGCGTTGGCGCCCACTGCCCAGGCCGCAGCGGCCTTCGGTAGGGGTTCATGCGCGCACGTCCGTACCGGACTGCAGCAAGGCGATCCCGCTTCCGGCTCGGATCTTGCTCACGCTTCGTTCGGCCGACCAACTCGGTGTCCACCAGCGTCATCATGCTCGCTCCTTCGTCAGCTGGGCGCTCTGTGCGACCGCGCAGCCAGTGTCCTGGCGCCTACCTCTCAAAACCCAGCAAACTTGTTTGACTGGTATAGTTCTTCCACTTGTTTTCGGGCTGGCTCGGATTTTGAACGTCCTGACCAGTGCAAACAGGTCGCCCGGGCGCCTCCGTGCTGACTTGTGCGCCTGAAGATTCTGGTTGGCATAGTCTTGACAGCATGATTGCGAGGTTTGAACCGGGATTACGTCAGGCGGATCGCGTCCTGAGCTGGGCGGCCGACGCAGCTGCCGTGGTCCCAGTAGCCGGGTCGGCTGGGCTCTGGTAGAAGTCGAGGTTCCAGTAGTACAGGCCCGCGAACTGGTGGTCGCGGCCGAACTGGCCCACGGCGGTGAACGAGGTTGCCTGCACGGTGTCGTTTTCCGGTGCGTGGGGTCGCTTCCGTCGTTGGGGTGTTGGTAGAACCCGGGGGCTGGGCGGGGATGCCGACCTCGTCGCGCACGAGGTCGTGCAGGTTCACCGGGCGGGGCAGCGCCGCGAACGTGCCAAACGCACAGCCAAGGAGGTTCAACGCCAGTGGCGGTAGCAACGTTCTCGTTCAGCATCAGCGTTCCCGATGAAGGCAGAGCCGACTTCACCGCTTCGCTTCTGAACGATCAATGCGGCGAGGGAAGGCTCGCCGCGGCGGACGCAGTCCTCCGCGAGTAGGTCCAGCGGCCGACCGAGACCAGCCGGCACAAAGGCGCAGTCGATGGCGGCCGACGCCTCTTCGTAGGTGAGTGTGCTTCGTCGCTGAGCAGCGACGATGAGAGCCGAACGCAGCCGCACGACGGCTTCGTACATGACGGCCGTGACTTTGATGGGCCGGTCTGGGCGGAACGATGTCTCGACGACGTCTCCGACCGTGAAGCTGGTTGTCGCCACCGTTGGCACCTGTCCTCGAACAAGTTGACCTGCAGAGAGGATGTCTCATCCCGGCAATCGATCGTTACGCCTGCCGCGTCCGGTCAGTACCGACAGGTCCCCGGCGCAGCGCGCATTGCTCAGCTGTGAAGGCCTCCGTGCACGCGTCCTGGCCAAGCAGGGCCTGGCCACCTATCAGTCAGTGGCAAAGAGGGCTTCGGGGCCCCGCGGCCGCGCCCTGCTGGTCCAGGCCTCACCGGATGGCGCCTACCGGGCCCGGGTCAACAGCTCTGCCGGCTGCTCGACGCGCTGACCTCCGAAATCGACGTGGCCACCCATCTCGTCTCCGGCAAGCTCGCAGGCCACCCTGGCTACCACGCCATCCAGATCATTCCCGGCATCGGCCCGACCCTGGCGGCGGTGTTCGTGGCCGAGGCCGGCGAGGTGACCCGCTTCGCCAGCGCGCACTTGTTCCAGCACCTGGTCGATGACGATGTCGTGCACGGCATGGAGCTCGCTGTCCTCCGCCTCCAGCCAGCCCATTTCCAGTAGCACATCAACGTGGTGGGCGGCGAAGTGCTGCTGGTTGCGGTCAAGGCTGGCCTGTCCCGCGGCCTCCACCTCGGCCCTGGGCTGCGGGCACGCGCCTAGCGTTGCGGCGATGGCGCGTAATTGGGGGCGCGGCGTCACGATCTCGAGCCGGGAGGCCGGCCTGGAAACGGACAGCTCGTCCTGGTCAGCCTGTGCCCGAGCCAACCGAGCAGGTCGCCGGTGCGGCTGCCGAGCAAGCGCTTCTGCACTGGCACATGCGCGAGTTCGACACTGGCCCGGGCGGTCGGCTGTTCGTGGGCGAGCGCAACCGCCAGAACTGCCGAAGCTCACCACCGTACGCACGTGGAAGTGGGCGCGGCAGACGGCGTTCACCGAGGAAGTGGCGGCCTCTCCGTTGGCCGGGACGCCCTACCACCTGCGGCACGCCGCGGTAGCGACGTGGCTAAACGGGGGAGTGCCGCCGACCACGGTCGCAGAGTGGGCCGGGCACTCCGTGGAAGTGCTGTTGAAGATCTACGCCATGTGCCTCGATGGCACGGACGCCGCGACCCGTCAGCGCGTCCAGGAGGCCCTTGGCCACCGAAACCGCTGAGCTGGATTCAGGCCGGCTAACACGGGCGCAACTGTCGGTGGCGGTAGCTACCCTCATCGCCATGACGAACGTGCAGGTGACGGAGGGTGCACAGCGAGTGCACCTCGACCCGTACTGCTCGCTGGTACCTCGCCTGGTGGGGATCGCCGACACAAACGCCCTGCTGAGCAGCGTTGAGAATGACTGCCGGAAAGGTTTCCGGTCCCGGCTGCGCCGGATGACAGCCTTCGGAACGGCAGTCCTCTACGCGCCCGATCACGTGTACGGCGAGATGTATCGGCGGTTGCCGAAGGTCGCCAAGTCCAGTCCGGTGCCGCTGGCCGTCCTTCGCGCCCACTTCGAGCAGTACTACTTGCCGATCCTGCGCTTCGTCACGGTCGCGGAGGCAGACGTTTCGGATGACCAAGTACTGGCGATCACGGACCTCGACGATCTGCCGACCGGGCGACTCGCCAAGCTCATCGGCCCGTGTGTGGTCTTCTCCGACGACAAGCACCTGCGTAAGCCAGGGTTCGCACCGCAGGACTGGCGTGTAGTGGCGGGGTTGGCGGCCGACCTCGCCGAAGGAGTCAGCAAACAGAACGTTGCCGGTGCCCTGGCGGTATCGCCGGGGTGGGCGCTGACCGCACTGGTCAGATTCGTTGGTCGGCGGTTCGGCGTGTCACCGGGGCTGCTCGGTGGTCTAGTCGCGGTTGGCGCAACGCTCCTGCTAACTGACTCCCAACGACGGACGCGGCTCGGACGATCGTTTGAGCAGTACGGCATCCCAGTCCTTGAGGCCGTGTTCACTGCGATCGAGGAAGCAAGACTGCAAGAGGAAGCCAGCATCGTGGCGTTGCAGGAGGTGCTTCTGGCGGCGCCCAGCGAGCCGAGTGTGAAGCAGCAAGTCGCCATCGTGCTGGCCCGGCAAACCGAGCCGCTGCTGGCGTCAGAGGTTCAAGCGCTCATTCGGGACTACTTTCCAGCCGCCACGGTGCCGACCGTTGCCGAGGTTCGGGCCGTGCTCCGGGGCCACCCAGAGTTCGTCCAGTACCGCCAATACCGGTGGCAGTTCGGGCGGTGTGCGGTGCCGTCTTCAGCAGCGAGCTGAGAACCCGGTTATTTTTCCCGAGATCCCCAAGGTGCATCCGCTGCATTATGGGAATCGGGCAGAGGGCTCAATGCAAGGCGCCGTAGCAGGGTAGCGACGGGCCTGGAGATAAGGGAGAAATGACACTGTGCCTCGCCGGCTTAACCCAGACGAAGCAGTCGAGCTTATGCAAGCGGCTGGGGTTGATCCGCTAGAACCATATCGAAACTCCACTGTCCCCTGGCGATGCTGTTGCCGCACGTGCAAGCGGGAAGTAACTCCACGGCTCGGTAATGTGCGAGCTGGTCAGGCAGCGTGCAAGTATTGTTCAGGACACGCGGTCGATTCGAACAATGCTGCCGTGGTAATGAGAACTGCTGGCTTGGAACCATTGCAGCCTTACCCGGGAGCTGGTCGACCCTGGCGGTGTCGATGCAAAAAATGTGAGCGAGAGGTACGCCCGAGGTATGCGGTGGTTGTCAAAGGTGGAGGATGTCGATATTGCGCACCGGAACGAATATCTAAAGCTGTTCGGTTGAATTCAGAGCAAGCTGAGAGCGTGATGCGTCGCGCGAGGCTTGAACCATTGGAGCCATATCCTGGTGCTAATCAACCCTGGCGGTGTACCTGCTTGGAATGTGGGGAGACGGTGACACCGCGATACCAGGACGTCGCCCGTGGGCATCGAGGATGCCGGTTGTGTGCGGCAAAAGTAAGCGGAGCAAAGCAGCGACTTCGGCACGAGGATGCCGCTCGCCTGATGCTTGAAAAAGGTTTAGAGCCGCTCGAACCCTATCCTGGGGCCGGATCGCAGTGGCGATGTCGGTGCCTCGGTTGCGGAGAAGAGGTCACATCGCGATACGGCAATATCCGTCAGGGATGGGGCGGCTGCCGCGCATGTGCCGGACGCACGTCGGACAACCGGCGGCGCGGCGATGAAGCCCAAGCCGTGCAAGTCATGCGTGCCGCCGGTTTGGAGCCCTTGGAACCATACGAAGGCGTCATGAAGCCGTGGCGGTGCCAGTGCTGCGCGTGTGGTAAAGAGACAAACCCACTGCTTAATAACATAAAGAAGGGGCAAACTGGGTGCGGTTGGTGCGCAGGTAACCGCGTCGATCCCGAGATGGCGGTATCGGTGATGCGAGCGGCACATTTGGAACCGCTTGCCGAGTACCCGGGCGCACACGCACCCTGGCTGTCACGCTGTCTCCGTTGCACCAAGCTTGTGACACCTCGCTACAACGGTGTGCGACGTGGGACGGGCTGCCGCTACTGTAACGACACCACGATCAAACCCGACGTTGCTGCAGCGCGTATGCGAGGCGTCGATCTCGAACCGTTGGAGCCATATCCGGGTTCGTTACGCCCATGGAAATGCCGATGCCTCAGATGTAAGCGGATTGTCACGCCCTGCTACTCAACCGTCAAGCAGGGCTGGGGTGGCTGCCGCTGGTGTCGAACGTCCGGGTTTAAAGCAGCGGATGAGGCGCTCATCTACCTTATTACTCATCCCGGCTACGGTGCTGCCAAAATTGGCGTCACCGCACCAAGCGGAGTGCGCCTGTCTCGCCATCAGACACAAGGATGGCAGGTATTAGTAAGCGAAACCGTTGACGGCCAGATAGCTCTAGGCATCGAGCAAGACATCCTTAACTGGTGGCGTGTAGAGCTTGGCCTCCCCAAGTATCTCAGCCCGAAGGAGATGCCCAACGGTGGACACACTGAGACAGTTGAGACCGACTGTATCAATCTCGCAGCGACAATGAGTCGTATTAGGTCTCTGATCAGGGGAAAACCCAGTAGGGTCCGTCCATAACTGGTCCAACCGTCCGCGCGCCGCCCGAAGTCCTGGTGTTACGTTCCACCATGCACAGAGCACGAGGTGTGAAGGTTCACGACGCGATGCCGGAGTCCGTGAACGATCTCCACGAGGCGGCGGACGCGGATGTCTCGGTCCCCAGAACATCGACCACCTGGAATCCGGGGACGGAGTTGGCGGGATCAACTCGGGGTGTCGCCTGTCGTCGGAGTCTTGCGTCGCGACCAGGAGCTTGGCGTCGGCATGTTGCCGTTGACCACGAGGACGGCGACCCGGCTTGGAGCTTCAGGATTGTCCAGCCCGTGCAGGCGCGGTTCCAGCGTGAACAGGTAGTTCTCCGGCGTGCCGATGGGCAGTACCTTCGGGCTCATGTCGAGGATGGTCAGGATGGACAGGCGGGCGCCGTCAGCGGCGGCGTACTGCGTCGGCTGGCCCATGTACTTCGGCGCGGTGTCGCGGGTGACGGGCGTTTTGCGTTCGACCTTGAGTTCGGCGGTGATGCCGTCGTGCCGTACGTCGAGGTAGCCGAGGGCGAGCGGGTTTCCACGATCGACACGACCACCGAGCTCCGGATCCGCGAGCAGGCGTTCGTGTAGGTCGTCGTGGAAGGTACGCTCGCTGACCTTGGTGCCGCGGCGGTACTTCTTCTCCCAGGTCATACGTAGGCTGACGCGGCAGATCGCGGTGAGCAACCGGCAGAATGCCTGCAGTTGGTCGGCGTCGTAGCCAGCGCGGGTGAGCTGTTCGTAGTAGCTGAGGAGTCGTTCGTCGAAGACGGGGTAGTCGGTGACGCGGTCTCGGGAGTGGTCGAACGGCCGGAGCCGCAGCTCTCGGTGGCCGGTGATGTCGAGCACTTGGGAGACGGGTTCCCCGTCACGGGCGCCTCGCCAGGTCAGCCGCACCAGCAGGGGCGGCGCTGGCTGGCCAGGGCCGAGGGAGAACCGCAGGACCAGCGGACCATTTTTCGTGTACGTCTCCCCATCGCCGGCGTGCTCCCCGCGGCTCCAGGTGAACTCCGGGGTGGTGATCTCCGCCGGAGTGAGGTGGGTCAGGAGTTCGCCGTCCAGCCGGTCGGCCCAGTCAGGCCAGATGCCGGACTGAACCTCCATCTGTAGGTCGTACACGCGATCCGCGCGCAGCACCTCCGGGCCGCTGATCAGTTGACTATCAACCGACGCGAGGACCACGGCGACCGGAGTCGGAGCGGGTCGGTCAGGCTCGTCGACCGTCGCGGAACCGCGCATCGCGGCGAGCGCCCGAAGGTCGCGGCGACGTGGCCCGGTCACGACCGGCACCGGGATCGGCAAGGGTACCCACCGAGCGAGGATGGCGTCGGCGGCTGTGCCCGGCGACAGATCGGTCAGGGCGGCCATATGCGCGTACAACGGGCCGGCGAGCGGATCATCGGGCGCGAAGCGTTCGGCGAGTTCGGTGGCGATGACATCGGCACGTCGGGTCGCGGCGGTGGCGTGCGCGGTCATCGCGCCGGTATCGGCATCGAGTGCGGCGGCGTCGGCACGTAGGAGGTGCGCGCCAACATCACATGCGGCGGCGACAGCGCGGAGGTAGGCGCCGGTGTCGGTTGCCTGTCGGGATGCGGCGGCAAGCGTGGCCCCTACAATGGCCAGGGCATTAGCTCGCTGCCGGCGTGCCTGCGCTGGATCGGCTACGGTCGTGCTACTGCGTTCGCACGCGGTGAGCAGGTGCCGAATCTCGAGGGCCGCGGTGCAGGATGTGGCCAGGGTGCGCGCGACGTCGCTGTCACTCACGCTCGTGAGCGCCGATGCCGCAGCGGTGACGCGCGTGGCCGCGTCTGTCCAGTCACGCCCGGCCGCAGCGGCAGCGTCTACCTCGGCGGCGACCCGGATTAGGTCCACGATCAGCCGGTGGGATGCGTACGCGGGTTGGTCCGGGGTCGCATTCAAGACGGCAACCATGATCGAGACCGCGTCGTCAGCGCGGCCCGCGCGCCAGGCAACCTCGGCGAACTCAGCCGCACCCAGCGGACGCTCCGGTGCCAGCGCGAGTGCCGCCGCGCTGAGGTCGGTGAGCGGGAGATCGGTAAGACCGGGGCCGCACGCGAGTAGAGCACACAGCTCCCGATCGTCGTGGGCGTTCCAGCGGTCGTTGATCTGGAGGTCGGCCGCCTGGCGAAGTCGAAGGCGCGCCATCGGAGCGGAGCGCTCGGTCGTCGGCAACCATGCGTGATCAAGAGCGTCCCGTAGGTCGTAGCTGTCGAGGTGGGACGCCACAGCGAGAACGGCCTGTTCGACGGCGGCGCGCTGATGCTTGTCGCCGTCGTGGACGAGCTTGATCGCAGCAGTGATCGCGTCCTTCACCGCCTCCGACTGGGTGGCCGGGTCGACGCCGTGCAGCAGTCCCAGCGCGTGCATCAGCAGCTGTTCACGAGTGGTATTGGGCCAGTCAAGGCGGGCCGCGGCCCGTGCGAGGGCGCGCGCGACCGCGACGTACGTGTCGGTGAGCAGGGCAGGGAGCAGATCGAGCAGGCTGGACGGGAGCTCCTGGTACGTCGCGATCTCTGTCCAGGCGTCGATCGCACGGGCGCGCAGCGAGACGTCGCTGTCAACAAGATAGCTGTGCAGAATCGGCAGGATCGTGCGCAGGACCCGTTGCTCGCTCCCGTGGCGGCTCCCGATCCGGCCGAGCGTGCGCAGCAGCCACCACAGTAGGTCGGTACCGCGCTCGGTGTCCCGCTCATCGGCGACCAATACCGCGATCGTCGAGCACACCGCGGCCGGGTCCGCTGCTGCGACGGCTTCCACCGCGCCGAGCACGCGGCTTAGAGCACCACTCACCGCACTCTTGTGAGCCAATGGTTCCAACGTGTTCAGTTGTGGCGGTTCGCTGGGCACATCCAGCCTGCTACTGGGTGGCGGCTGCCGGTCCGCGTCGATCAGGGTGAGGACGGCCCCGAGCAAGGCCGGCAGGTTCGCCAGCGCGCCGCCCGGATCTTGGCCAGCCAGGTCTTTGATGAGGTCGGCAGCTTCGACTCGGACGCGGTCGCCCCAGTCGCCGCTGAGCCGCGCGGTGGCGGAGGCCAACAAGGCCGCCGCTACCGCTGCCCGCCGATCGGCGTCCGGAGTTGGGTCACCTGGTTCCCGCCATCGGGGGTTCGGCGAGATCAGGTCCGCCGCGCGCGACATCACATGCAGAAGCCGGCCCCGAAGTTCCTCGCCGCCTCGGCGACCTGCGGTGTCGACTGCTTGTTCGACGTCTCCCACGCCCAGGATGAGCAGTACGGCCAGGGTGCGCTCGATCGCCGGTCGAGCGGGATCGTTGAACTCGTCGTCCACCACTGCGAGGTCCAAGATCAGGACATTCACCAGGCTGGTCGCCAGATCGGGGTGGGTAGTGGCCAGGGCGCGGACGGCGCCTGCCGCAGTTGCCCGGTCGTGCGCGGAGACCTGGTAGGGCGTGGGCGCAGGTGAGGGCAACACCAGAGCAGTCGGTGCGGACGGAGCGGGCAGCATCTCGCGCAGCACACGTGCCAGCACATCGGGAACGATGCCGGCGGCAGCGCGCAGGCCAGTGGGGTCGTTCGTCTCGTTCGGCCGGGACCGGCCGAACTGGTCCAGTGCTGGGGCACCCGCCAGATGCACCAGCGCGGTACACACCTGTTGGTCCAGAAGATCGGCCGGAACGTGAGTTCCCAGGTCCGCGATGCACCGACCGGCCGACACAACCGGGCCACGACGCAACGCCGCTACCGCGGCCCGAGCCACATCACTCGAGAACTCCTGGCGGGAAAGCGCCAACCGCCGCAGTGGATCGAGCAACTCATTCGCGCCACCGAACGATTCGACGACTTCCACGGCGACGGTCACCACATCGGCGGTGAACAGCTCAGGCTTGCGGTCAGCGAGTGCGGTGAGCCTTGCTAGGGCAGCCGCTCGGCGGTCGGCGTCGATGGGCACGTCCGGATTCCTGTCGATGACGCCGATGTCAGCAAGCGCACCTGCCATTGCCTCACCGCTGCCCGCGGCGAGAGCCCGCCGCCGCTCGTCCCGAGTCACCCAGAGCGCCCGGGCCTGAGCAAGCCGGTCCTTCTCGCGGGTTGCGGCGGCTGCCCGTGCCGTATCCGCGTCGTTGACCATCGTCGCCAGGTTCGGTACGTCACCGGTCGGATGCCGCTTGGCACATCCGATGCAGTGCTCTCGGTAGAACTCGGTCGCGATCCACCGGAGATTGCTGGCCATACCGCCCAGCGCGACCGGGCACCGAACCTGACGCATGTCGACCGGTAGTCCCGTCTCCGCCTCGACCATGCCCCGGCCGCCACCGGGAACGAACTCCATGTTCAGGCAGTGCCTGCGCGCGAGCTCGACGATCTCCTGGTTGGCCTTGCCGAGCTGCACGCCACGCTGCCATACACGCTCGGTCGATCCGTTCACGAGGTCATTCTCCCGCACGCACCCGACAGAAACCTCGTTGTCACCGCTTCAAGTACCAAACTCTCTCCGCAGGGGCGCCACGGTGATGGCAACGCCAGGCAGGGCGGACACCCTGCTCCTGGGACTTGCGGCGCGAGGTTTCCAACTGGGCGGCCACGTTGGCGGGGATGCCCAGCACCTCAACGGCCTTGACCAACACTGTGAGCGACAGCGTCCTGGCCAGGTGCGCACCTTTCAGGTCAATCCAAAGGTATTGAGCACTACTCTATATGTGCCAATCGCAAGTAAGAGATCCGTTGTGTCATCTCGACGAGGGAAATCGCCATCTTCAGATACAGAGCGTTATTCAGGCCGGCTTGATCACCTCAAAGTAGGGCAACGACCCCGATCAGATAAGATCGTTTTCCTCCCACAGAACACGACTTACAGGCGGGGCCGTTGCGTTACCAGTCTACTACAGGACTTGCTGCCGACCAGATCGAGGAGCTTGTTGCTCGCATTTGGCAGATCGCCTCCTGCAATAAAAAGCAAGTCTGGCCTCCGGTGGTGGGACTATACCGCGCTGTCGTACTCACCTTGGTATACGTCCGGCAGAATCTGAACCAGGCGGCTGTGGGCGACCTGTTCGGAGTCAGCCAGTCGACCGTATCAAGAGTTTATCGATCCATACTTCCGCTGATCGGGCAGGCGTTGTGCCTGCACGTTCCGAACCTCGAAGAGGCGATCCGCGGCCGACTCGTCCTGGTCGACGGAACCGATGTGCCCACCGGCAAC
>NZ_BJFL01000066.1 GCF_005405885.1 Gandjariella thermophila | reverse complement strand
GCCCTGCGGCCGCGGCAGCGACTCCACCCCAGACAACGTCACGGCTGGGCACCGTACCGGTCACCACGACCCTCGTCAGCTCACCACGCTGACCAGCACACATGCCTTATCTGAACCGCATTGGCCCGAGGATGCGCTCCCCGGGCAGGTAGCCGACGTGTGCTACACCCACGAAGGGCAGCAGGTGGTGTTCGCACACCGATCGGAGCGGGATGCCGCGAGCGAGGACGAGTTCGTCGTAGCCCTCGTCGTTGGGAAAGGTGGTCAGGTCGAAAGGACGCGGGCTGAACAGCTCGGCATACGCCTGCGCCATCCGCCGAGGCGTGCGACGCAGCCCCTCGGCGTCGGTGGACATCCCCAGAGCACGGAGAAACTCACCAGCGGCGCGTTCCGCGGCGGCGAGGTCAACGCCCGCGGGCTCGTGCACGATGCGCAGCGCGGCATGCGGTCGCTGCTCCGGCTGCCCGGTGATGGGCTGGGAGATCGGAGTGGGATCGCCGGCCACCGGTCAACTCCCGGCCACGCCAAGCGCGGTCAGCAACACCAACACGACGGTGGCCACGGCGAGCAGGCCGTGCCCCACCACCACCGGCACGGGGAAATGTCCCTCCGCTGGACCGTTCGTGGTCGCCGCCGTGGTACCCCCGGCAGCGGAGGTGCTCCCACCCGTGGAGATGGTCACGGCGCCGCGGGAACGGTAGACGGCAAGCCACCGGGCCAGCATCACGAACCCCAGCAGCGCGACGGGGACAAGCAGCCCGAAAGCGATCCAGGCCAGGACCGCCTTGTCGAGCAGCAGGTAAACGATCCAGACCAGCAACCCCACCGCGGCGAGCACGAAGTGCCCGAAAATCAACGCCGGGGGAAACGACGAGCGGGGCGACGACGCCTCGGCCTGCTGCCGCAGGCCGCCCTTGGCGACCCAGGTACCGAGCATGACGAACCCGCCCGCGGCGGTCACGACCCAGGTGATCAACGCGGCGATACCCATGACGAACTCCTTCACGGAGAGGTCCAGACATCCGGCTGGACAGGACTCACCGGCGGTGCGCCGGTGTCCGGGTGAAACCCTCGGCCTGGGCGGACTCCGCGGCGACCCGCACGCCGTAGCGGTAGGCGAGCTTGCCCCCGAGATACCCGGACACCGCCAGCGCCACCAGACTGGCCACCGACAGCACGAGCGGCCCCACCGGCACGCCGTCCACCGGCTGGCCCGCGGCCAGCCGCCAGGCCAGGTTGCCGGCATAGGCCGCGGTGACCGCCAGGTTCAGCCCCATGTGCACCAGGCCGGTGCGAAAGGCCGGCGTCGCGGTGGGAATGGCGAACAGGTCCAGGAAGCCGACCATCGCCGCGGCCAGCGCGCCGACCACGCCGATCGCGATCAACCACTGCGACCCCGCCGCGAGCACGCGCGGCTCACCGGTGGCGTGTGAGCCGAGGTCGAACACCAGGCTGCACACCCACGCCCCGATGGGCACGGTGACCAGGATCGGATGGATCGGATGCCCGTACGGCCCGGCGAGCAGAGCACTCACCGGACGCTTCGCGTGCTCGGACGTGCCTGCCACAGCAGCCTCCACCACCGAGGATTTTGACTAATCCATGTTGGTCTTATGATGTCACTTGCGTCAAGAGAGGAGCCCATGACCGTGAGGGTGTAGTTTCACCGATTGAGGTGGGTCATAAACCTGGAGGGGCGATGGTGCAGGGCCCACGCCCGGGGCGACGGGCGATCGCGGCTGCCGCGGTACTCGACGACGACCTGCGCCACGGCCTCTACGAGTTCATCCGCCACTCCCGCCGCCCGGTCCCGGCAGGAAGCCGCCGAGGCCATCGGCATCTCCCGCAAGCTCGCCGCCTTCCACCTCGACAAGCTCGTCGACGCCGGCCTGCTGTCCGCGCGGCCGGCCCCGCTGGCCGGTCTGCGGCGGGTGGGACGCCGCCCCACCGTCTACGAGCCGACCGGCAGCGAGATCCGTATCGCCATCCCGGAGCGGCGCGCCGACACACTCGTCGCCGTCCGCGTCTACGCGGTGCTCGCCGAACGCGACGGCGATGACGTCCAACCGAGCGTGCCCCGGCGCTGGTGCGCGGCATCAACCACGCGTTCCTGTGCGGCCTGCTGGAAGGCCTCCGCGCCGACACGGTTGACGCCCTGCTCGTGCCTCGCACCGGCGGCTGCTGCGTCGCGCTGCACGCGAGACGATCGCCTGATCCGTCCGACTGGCACCGCACGTAGGTCGTCCACGGCCTTCCTCCCCGCCACGGCGTCCCGGGTGGCCGGGCGCTTCGGGTCACCCATGGCGCGTGCCCCCGCCGCCATCGCCGCTCCCACCGCTCACGAAGATCACCTCTCGGCGCGTGGCTCGTCACCTGGACGGCCGCTCCGGTTGGCGGCGGGTGCGGTACCCATGCCGGGACCACCGGGACCGCTGCCGGGGATGTGGCCTGGTGAGCATGGCGAGGGCGGCGAGCACGACCGTGGCCGCAGTCTCCACGATCACCGTGGCCGTCACCCACGGGCCGCCGGCCACCTCGCGGAAGCCGAACAGGCCCACGGTGAGGCTGACCACCAGGGCGGCCAGGGTGCCGGCCGCGAACACCGTCCCCAGCGCCGCGACGGGGCCCACCACCCGCCGGGAAACGACCAGTAGCGCCAGCGCGAGAACCCCGGACCCGATGACGTTGAGCAGGAACAGCATGCCGATCACCGGAATGTCGCGATAACCGGTTTGCCAGAGATCCAGATGAATCCAACCCATCGCCACGGTCAGCGCCGCGCCCGGGAGGCGCAGCGCGACGATGACCACGCGGCGTACCATGGCCGTCGGCCTTCAGTACCCGTACCCGCCGCCCGCCGGCGGCCCGTTCGGCGTCGGGCTCTCCGCGGTGCCGACGGTGACCTTGAGGTCCATGCCGTTCTCCTTGTGCCCATCCACCGGGCAGGAGAACTCGTAGACGCCGTTGCCCAAGGTCACCGTGAGGTTGGCCGTCTCACCGGGCCGGAGCACACCGGGTGTGCGCTGGCCGGCCACGCCCGGCCCGTCGACTTCGAGGGCATGCACGGTGTGGCCCTGGTTGGTGACCGTGAAGGTGTAGAGGCCGGGCGTCAGGCCGGGGCGGGAAAGCTGCACGCGGAAGTCGGTCAGCGTCACCCCGACCGTGGTGCCCGGCGCCTGGCCGCCGGATGCCGGAGGCAGGCTCGACGGCGATGCGGGCGTTTGCCCACCCGCGCATGCCGCTGCCAGAAACGCCCCGGCCACCGCGCCGGCGCCGAACATCCGGTGCCGCCGGTTGCGCCCTCCGCTGGGGGATTCGGCGGCCTCGTCGCCGCCGGTGTCGACCGCGTTCATGCCGGTGCCTTCCCTCGACCTGCCGGTGCACTACATACGAACGGCGCCGCGGAAGGGATTGCGCTCTGACGAGAATGGCACCGCTGCCCCGTGGCCGGAGGAGGTCGACGGTGCCCTTGCGAGGTTTCTGGTCCCGCCGCGCAATCCCTGCCCGGCTTCCGCCCGTATCTCATGGCGTGGGCAGGGCTGGAGTGCCCGTCGACCGGCTTCCCGACGACATGCTGCTGGCGGGCCTGGCGACCGGCGACGAGGAGATCGCCGTGGCGTTCGTGCGCCGGTTCCAGCGCTCGGTGTTCGCCACCGCCCTGGCCGTTGTCGGCGACCGGCAACTGGCCGAGGACGTCGCCCAACAAACCTTTGAACGAGCCTGGCGCCACGCCCAGGTCTTCGACTCCCGCCGCGGGTCAGTGCGCACGTGGCTGACCACCATCGCGCACAACCTCGCGGTGGACACCGTTCGCACCGTGCGGCCCGTGCCCGTGACGCCGGATGACCTCGCCGCCGTGCTCGACGCCGTGGCCACCGGCCCCGAGCACCACGTGATCAACGCCGAATCCACCGCGCGGCTGCGTCGCGCCATCGCCGCCCTGCCCCCGGACCAGGCTCGAGCACTCGTGCTGGCCGCCATCCACGGCCTGACCGCCCGGGAGATCGCCGAGTTCGAGCACATCCCGCTCGGCACGGCCAAGACCCGCATCCGTGCCGGGATGAGCAAGCTCCGCGCCACACTCCACGCCGAATGAGATCACCATGGCCGACGTGACCTGCGAAGAGTTCCGCGAACTCGCCAGCGAGCTCGCACTGGGCATCCTGCCCGGCCGAGAACGCGCCGCGGCACTCGCCCACCGCGACCGCTGCTCTACCTGCCGCGAACACCTCGACGCGCTGACCACCATCAGCGACGACCTCCGCACCCTCGTGCCCGACACCGAACCCCCGGTCGGCTTCGAGACCCGCCTCCTCGACCACCTGCACGCGCGCACCCGCGTCCAGCGACGCCGTCGCCGGCTGCTCGCCACCATCACCGCCGCGGCCCTGGTCATCGCCGCCGGACTGGGCGGATGGAGCCTCGGCACCCTGACCCAGCACCAACCCCCCACCGCCGCGCCGGTCTCGCCGAGCCCCCGCCTGCTGACCGCCACCTTCACCGCGGACCACCGCGACGCGGGCCAGGCATTCGCCTACACCGGCACCCCGCCCTGGATCTACATGGCCGTCGACACCGAACACGACACCACCACCGTGTCCTGCCAGTTGCAAACCACCGACGGCCATCTCGTCACAATCGGCCAGTTCCAGCTCAGCAACGGCTACGGCTACTGGGGGACGCCCATCAACCTCGACCCCACCACCCTGGCCACCGCCCGACTCATCGCCACGAACGGCACGATCATCGCCACCGCCACATTCACCACCTGAAACCCATGCGACGGGGAGCAGCGAGGCCTGCCGCGTGCGGTGCACCGGTACGGGCAGCCGGGTGTCGGGGCGCCTGGCAGCGGCATGGTCGGGCACCATCGCGTTCCGCTCCCGTCCTTGCGCCGATATACGACGAGAATTGACGACATGCGGGACGCAGTGAAGCAGGGTAATTCATTGCTGGCAGTGTCCGGACCATGACGTGACCGTAAACTGGACTCACCGAATATCCTGATCAATGCGGAGAGTTCCGTAATGTCTCCGCAGACGCGAAAACGATGCGGCCCAGCAGCGTCTTCCCTGCTTACCGGGCGCAGCGACCAGCCACGGGAGTGATTCGGAACACGCAGACGCAACCATGGCGCCGGATACTCGTTTGGCATAGCCACATTATTTGTTCGCACCGACCGGGAGTGCGGCTTTGCTCATCACCCGGAAGCCTACCGAAACACGCGTTTCTGTCACACCAGCGGTCGGATACCTGCGATTTCCGTAGTATCCGGCACCTGCCGTGTCACAACACCCACCGCGGGTGCGGTTCTGCTGGCGGGCACCCACCGGCCTTCGATCCCCCGCCGGGAATGAGAGCGGCGCAAGGAGTGTTGATCCTGGACATGTCAGGCGAGACCGTAGAGCTCAGCCCCACGGACTGGGTACAGGACCAAACGAAGAAGATCCTTGAGACCGGGACCACCGAGGGCATCGAGATCCTTGGGTCGCCGATCGTGCTGCTGACGCTGCGCGGCGCGAAGACCGGCAAGCTGCGCTACACCCCCGTGATGCGGGTGGAGCACGACGGCAAGTACGCGGTCGTAGCGTCCAAGGGCGGCGCCCCTGAGCACCCCACCTGGTACTACAACATCAAGGCGCACCCCGAGCTCCGCCTGCAAGACGGGGCCGTGACGAAGGACTACGTCGCGCGCGAGGTCGAGGGCACCGAGCGGGCCGAGTGGTGGGAGCGGGCCGTCGCGGCCTATCCCTCCTACGCCGAGTACCAGGAAAAAACCGACAGGCAGATCCCGGTGTTCGTGCTGGAGCCGAAATGACCGGCGGGCCGGCGGCGCCTGTGCCGCCGGCCCTACCTTGAGCCCGTGCCGGCACCCGCAACAGGCAACACGGGTGCGCGCCGAGCCAGCGCTACCCCACCCGCGGCGGCCCTGCCCCCGACTGATCATCGTGGACCGGGACACTGTCATGTCAGCGTCGCGGCCTGCCCATCCCGCGATCACGCGTGCTCCTCGCCACCGGCGGCAGCGCGAACGACCAAACCCGGACCGTGCACGGCGACGCCGGAGGTCGTGGCCCGTGCCGGGGAAGATCCATAGGCGCGCCGCGGGGATGGCGGTTACGGTGGCTTACCCCCGCAGCGTCGTCGCGGATTTCTCTGGCGCGCTGGTGATCGCATGACGGGGCGGTAGCAAAGGCATCGGGGACGGTATGGGTAGCGACGTGTCGGCAATCAGCAAGCTGCTGCAGGAAGCCTCTGAGACACACCATCGGGTCTACCGGATCGTGGATGGCGCCGACCCGGATTGGGCGTCCTGGTATGCGGACTGGTTGATCCGGCTCTCCGAGCTCCCGCAGCTACTGGGGACTGCTCCGGTGCGCAGTGAGCTGGTGTATCTGCTGGTGAAGCTCGACAGGGACTACACGAGGGAAAACCCGAGTGAGCCGTGGGAGCGCTATTACGCGGCTCGCATCGCCCAGCACTCTTGGCCGAGTAGCTGAAGGCGTGTAACCGCCCGCTCGATCACCCTGGTTGGCCGGCCACGCACCGATCGGCTGGACGCTGCGCACCCGGCCCGGACTTTCCTGGTACGCCAACCCCGCCTTCCCCGCCCGGGCCGCCACCGCGGGCGGCGCCGGCGTGCTCGCCGCTCTCACCCCGCTGGGCAGCCGTGGCGAGTACTCCGCCGGGCGGTCGTCTCGGGGTGCCGCCCGTGCGGAATGGGGACGCTCGCGGCAGGCCCTGCCGTACCACGCCCCCTACCGGTCCCCGTCACCCGCGCAGAACGGGCACTGTGACGGCACCCGTGCGGGTGATGCCGCACGATGGCGCGGGCGCCGACCGCCGCGGGGCGTTCGGACCCGTCCGGCGGTGACCATCGCCTCTGCCCCAATCCTAGTGGCCGGATGGACGCTCCGTGTAGCGGCCCGCGGCTTGGGTGAGCCGGAGCTTGGGTTGGGCGGTGGCGTGCATGTCGGGCGATGGCGATCCGCAATGCGAAGGCGGCGCGAGTCGCTGCCGGAGCCGAAGGAACAGGGAGAGCGCACCGGTGGTCACCGCGACGCAAACCTCGGGGACGCGGGCGGTGTCCCGGTGCCGGTTCGGGCACCACGGTTCGGAGGCCCGGCGCGGATGACGCCGTGGCTGCTGGCCTACCTCGGCGGGGCCGACGCCGAGGAGGGCCAGCGGGAGGCGCTCTGCGCGCTGGGCAACGGCTACCTGGCCACCCGCGGTGCGGCTCCGGAGTCGCGGGCGGACGGGGTGCATTACCCGGGCACCTACGTGGCCGGGGTCTACAACCACCTGCGCGACACGGTCGACGGCCATGAGGTGGACCACGAAAGCCTGGTCAACCTGCCGAACTGGCTGCCGCTGACCGTCCGGATCGGCGACGGGCCGTGGTTGGGCGCCGAGGCCATGCGTGTGCTGGACCACCGGCAGGAGCTGGACCTGCGTCGCGGTCTGCTGTCCCGGTGGCTGCGCGCCCGCGATCCCGAAGGGCGGGTCATTCGCGTGGCGCAACGCCGGTTCGTACACATGGAACTGGCGCACCTGGCCGGCCTGGAGACCACCGTGGTCGCGGAGAACTTCTCCGGGCCCCTCACGGTGCGCTCCGGTATCGACGGCGGCATCACCAACTGTGGCGTCGCCCGCTACCGCCACCTCGACGGCCATCACCTGATCGGACACGAGACCGACGACCCCGCTTCCGACGTGCTGCGACTCGCGGTGGAAACCCGGCACTCCCACATCCGGGTGGCGACCGCCGCCCGCACGGGCTGCTGGTGCGACGGCCGCCCCCTGGACCCACCCCGCCGACTGGTTCGATCGCCGCGAGCGATCGCCCAGGAGTTCACGGTCGAGCTGGACCGCGGCGCGGAACTGCGGATCGAGAAGATCGCGGCGGTGCACACCTCGCGTGACCCGGCGACCAGCGAGCCCGGTTTCGAGGTGCTCTCCTGGCTCGGGGACGCGGGGGGTTTCGAGGCTCTGCTCGACCGGCATGTCCTCGCCTGGCAACACCTCTGGAACCGATTCGACTTCCACGTCGAGGCCAACGACACCGTGCTGCGGATCATCCGCCTGCACCTGTTCCATCTGCTGCAGACGATCTCCCCGCACACCGTCGACCTCGACGCCGGCGTCCCGGCGCGTGGCCTGCACGGTGAGGCCTACCGCGGTCACGTGTTCTGGGACGAACTGTTCGTCTTCCCGATCATCAGTTTCCGCCTGCCGGAACTGGCGCGTGCCCTGCTGCGCTACCGCCGTCGCCGCCTACCGCAGGCGCGGCGAGCGGCCCGCGCAGCCGGCTACCAGGGCGCGATGTACCCGTGGCAGAGCGGCAGTGACGGGCGGGAGGAAAGCCCGCCGCTGCACCTCAACCCGCTGTCCCAGCGGTGGGTCGCCGATGCCACCTACCGCCAGCGTCACATCGGGCTGGCCGTTGCCCACAACATCTGGCAGTACTACCAGGCCAGCGGGGACCGTGAGTTCCTCGCCGAGGACGGCGCGGAAATGATCCTCGACATCGCCCGGTTCTTCGCCAGCCTTACCGACCACGACACGGCCGGCGACCGGTACCACATCCGCGGCGTGGTGGGCCCGGACGAGTTCCACACCGGCTACCCGCGCCGGGACACCTCCGGCATCGACGACAATGCCTACACCAACGTGATGGCCACCTGGCTACTGCTGCGCGCCCGCGACGTGCTGGACCTGCTGCCCCCGCAACGCAGGCAGGAACTGTGCGAGTCCCTGAGGATCGACGACGCCGAACTGCGCCGCTGGGAGCACATCTCGCGCCGGATGACCGTGCCGTTTCACGGCGACGGCATCATCAGCCAGTTCGAGGGCTACGCGGACCTCGCCGAACTCGACTGGGACGGCTACCGCGCCCGCTACGGCAACATCCAGCGGCTGGACCGGATCCTGGAGGCCGAGGGCGACAGCGTGGACCGGTACCAGGCGTCCAAGCAGGCCGACGTGCTCATGCTGTTCTACCTGCTCTCCGCCGACGAGCTTGGCGCGCTGCTGGCGCGGCTGGGCTACCGGATGCCCCGCGACACGATCCCGAAGACCATCGAGTACTACCTCGCCCGCACCTCGCACGGCTCCACGCTCAGCGCCGTGGTCCACGCCTGGGTCCTGGCCCGCGCCCACCGCCCGCGGGCGCTGGAGTTCCTCGTTGACGCGCTGGAAAGCGACGTCGCCGACATCCAGGGCGGCACCACCGCCGAAGGCGTCCACCTCGCCGCCATGGCCGGCACCGTTGATCTGCTCCAACGCTGCTTCACCGGGCTGGAGACCACCGGCGACACGCTGCGCCTGAATCCGCACTGGCCACGCCAACTCGGACCGCTGGAGTTCGCCATCCGCTACCAGCAACACCCGCTCACGCTGCGCGTCACCGGGCGCACCGTGACCGCCAGCACCGGCGTCGGCGGCCACGCACCGCTGCGCATCGCCTGCGGCGGCGAGACCGCCACGCTCCAACCGAACGAGACGGTGACGTTCTCCCTCCCGGAATGACCTTCTCCTCTCCGCACGGCGTGACCACCGGCGCCGCCGGCGGGGGACCTCTGCCTCTCGGCAGGTATACCGCGCGGTGCCAGCGTGGAACCGCACGGAAGAGGTGGCCACGATGCACACGAACGAGTGGAGAGTCGACATCCACATCGACCAGCAGTACCGCCACACGCGCGCCCGCGCGTGGTTGCACAACGCCGACGACAGCACCCTCGTCGGGGTCGGCACGGCCCACCCGAAGACCGGCGAGGCCGACGTACCCGAGATCGGGGACGAGCTCGCCGTGGCCCGGGCTCTGGTCCATCTGGCCGAGCAGCTGATGAACACCTGCCGGGCCGACATCGAAGCGATCACCCACGGCCCGGCACGCCTGGGCGACTGACCGCGCCGCCGCGACGTCCTGCGCCACGACTCCCAACGCACTCGCCCGGCGTTGACCCGCCCGGCCGGGTGGTGGCGGAGGTCCCGGCCGGTGATGACCAATGGCTGCCGTGCCCCTCCCGCGCGGTGCCTAGCGTCGGACACGCGACTGACACGCACCGGAGGGGACGATGATGACCAGCAATCTCGCCGGCTCACCGATCGCGGTGGGCATCGACGGCTCGCGCTCGGCGCTGCGGGCGGCCGCCTGGGCCGCGGACGAGGCGGCACGCCGCAATGTGCCGCTCCGCCTGCTCCATGCGGTGATGGTGCCCACCTTCGCCTACGCCGGCGGTATCGCGCCACCGGACAGCTTCTTCGCCGAGCTGGACGACGCCGGCCGCGGCTACCTCGCCGAGGCCGAGGCCGAGGTGCGCCGTGGCCACCCGAACCTGGCGGTGGAGTGCGGCCTCCGGCACGAGTACCCGGCGCCGGCGCTGATCGACGCCTCGGCCGAGACCGGCATGCTCGTGCTCGGTTCCCGCGGCCGGGGTGGCTTCACCGGCCTGCTCGCCGGCTCCACGGCGGTCACCCTCGCCGCACACGGCCACTGCCCCGTGGCGGTCGTCCGTGGCGCCTCGACCGACGACGTCCCGCCCACGGAGGGGTCGGTCGTGGTCGGCGTGGACGGGTCGCCGGCCAGCGAGGCCGCGGTCGCGCTCGCCTTCGAGGAGGCCTCCCTGCGCGGCGCCCCGCTGATCGCGGCACACACCTGGACCGACTACACCTCCGACGTGGACTACGCCATGGCGCGCATGGCGCTGATCGACATGGATCAGGTGGAAACCGAGCAGGAGGCCATGCTCGCCGAGCGGCTGGCCGGCTGGCAGGAGAAGTACCCGGACGTCGCGGTGCAGCGGGTCATCGCCCGCGACCACCCCGCCCACTTCCTCCTGGAGCAGGCCACCGCCGCGCAGCTGCTCGTGGTGGGCTCCCGTGGTCGGGGCGGCTTCACCGGGCTGCTGCTCGGCTCGACCAGCCAGGCGCTGATCCACCACGCGGCCTGCCCGCTGCTGATCGCCCGCCCGGACGCCGCGTCCTGACCATTCCCGATGGGCTGGCCAACCCGCGGCGGTCCCGGTTGGCCAGCCCTGCCCCGTCGCGTGGCCGACGCCAGACGGAATTTCGGCGACGCCCTGCGGGTCGCTGAGCTTTCGGTCCGGTCGAGGCACCGGACGTGGTCACGCGGTCAGCCTGCGCCGCTCGTGGTGCAGCCAGCCATCCAGCCACCAGCCGAGTTCCATCGCCACCGTGCCGACGCCGGCGACGGCCACGGCGGTGACCACTGTGCTCGGGCCGCCCGGGTCCAGCGCGAAGAACCACCGGCCGTAGGGAACCAGCAGTACGAGGACGAACATGCCACCCATCGCGGCCAGCAGCACGATCTTCCACCAGACGTAGGGGCGGGCAACGATGCCCAGTGCCCACATGGTGACCAGAAACAGGGCGATCACCGCGGCGGTCCTTCGCTGGGTGGGGTCGGCGGTGCCCTCGGCGATGACCAGGAGGTAGGTGGCGAAGGTACAGCCCGCGGCCACGATGCCGGCCGGAACGGACATGCGGAGCACGCGCGGCACGAACCCGGGACGGGCCCGCTCCGGGTTCGGGGCGAGCGCGAGGAAGAACGCCGGGATGCCGATGGTGACCGCGCCGATCAGGGTGAGGTGCCGGGGCAGGAACGGGAACGGGAGGCCGACCGCGCCGATCAGCACCGCGAGCGCGACCGAGTACACCGTTTTGATCAGGAAGAGGTTGGCCACCCGTTCGATGTTGCCGATGACCCGGCGGCCCTCGGCGACAACGTGCGGGAGGGTGGCGAACCGGTTGTCCAGCAACACGATCTGGGCGACCGCCCGGGTGGCTGGGCTGCCCGTGCCCATGGCCACGCCGATGTCGGCGTTCTTGAGCGCCAGCACGTCGTTCACGCCGTCGCCGGTCATCGCCACGGTGTCCCCGCGGAACCGCAGTGCGGCCACCATGGCGCGCTTCTGCGCCGGCGCGACCCGGCCGAACACGGAGGCCTCGGCGACCTGCTCGGCGAGGGCGTCCCAGCCCTCCGGCAGGCGCCGGGCGTCCACCGGGTGTTCGGCGTCGGGCAGGTGCAGCGCGGCGGCCACCGCGCCCACCGAGGCCGGGCCGTCCCCGGAGATCACCTTCACCGCGACGTGCTGCTGCGCGAAGTAGCGCAGCGTGTCGGCGGCGTCCGGGCGGATCCGCTGTTCGAGCACGACCAACGCGACCGGCGTGACCTCGCCCGGCGCGTCCGCGGCGTCCACCGGCGTGCGGGTGTGGCCGAGCAGCAGCACTCGCAGCCCGTTCCTGCCGAGATGTTCCGCCTCGCCCAGCGTCGGGTGGCCGGCACGCAGCAGCGCGTCAGGTGCGCCGAGCACCCAGTGACCGTGGTCGGCGAAGCTGGCGCCGCTCCATCGGCGGGCCGAGGAGAACGGGGCGGTCGCGGTGGCCCGCCAGCCGGCGCCGTCACGGTTCGCGTCCGCGATGGCCCGCATGCTGGGGTTGGGCTGCGGGTCGGCGGCGGCGAGCGCGCCCAGCGCCTCGGCGACCGGTGCCGCCGAATCCACCTGCCGGACCTCGGCGAGGCGCATGCCGGTGTCGGTGAGGGTGCCGGTCTTGTCCGCGCAGACCACGCTCACCCGGGCGAGGCCCTCGATCGCCGGCAGTTCCTGCACCAGGCATTGACGCCCGGCGAGCCGGATCACGCCGACCGCGAAGGCGATGCTGGTGAGCAGCACCAGCCCCTCCGGGACCATCGGCACCAGCGCGGCGACCATGCCGCGCACCGCGTCGGGCAGTCCGGCGTTGGCCCGCATCTGGCTGTAGACGACCAGCGCGCCGACCGGGACCATGAGGTAGGCGATGATCTTCAGGATCTGGTTGATCCCGGTGCGGAGTTCGGAGCGGACCAGGCTGAACCGTCCGGCCTCCTCGGCGAGCCGGGCCGCGTAGGCGTGCCGGCCGACCCGGGTGGCCTGATAGCTGCCGCTGCCGGCCACGGCGAAGCTGCCGGACAGCAGGTGGTCTCCTGGCCGCTTGTGCACCGGCTCCGCCTCGCCGGTCAGCAGCGACTCGTCGACCTCCAGCTGCGTCGAGGCGGCGACCACGCCGTCGACCACGATCTCGTCGCCGGGCCCGAGCTCGATCAGGTCATCGACGACCAACTCGGCGGGGGGAATCTCCGTAACCGTCCCGTCACGCCGCACGCGGGGACGGCTCTCGCCGAGGATGGACAACCGGTCCAGGGTGCGTTTGGCCCGTAGCTCCTGCACGATGCCGATGGCGGTGTTGGCCGCGACCGTGAGCGCGAACAGGGTGTCCTGCACCGGCCCCACTACCACCATGACCGCGAACAGCACCGCGATGATCGCATTGAACCGGGTGAACACATTGGCCCGGACGATCCCTGCCACACTGCGACTGCCCCGGCGGGCTACCGCGTTGCTCAGCCCCTCGTCGACGCGCCGCCGCACCTCCGCCGCGGTCAGCCCCACCGCGGCGTCGACGGCCACGCGGCCATCCGCGCCGGACACCAATCGATGGTAGGCACACCACCTGGCATCGAGCCGGTCGAAAGGCGACCCGACCGGGCCCACGTGAGGGACCCACCTGCGGCATCTAAGTGACGCCAAGTGACCGACGGAAACCCGCAGAGTAATCACGGGCTGAGGTCGTCGGCGGCTCCACGGAGCTGGCGACCGCTCCGACGAGGACAGTGGATGACCTTGGTCCTTCGGTTCACCGACTTTGGGCATCCCTCGCGGGGCCGTGGGGGTCGTAGCGTGAGATGCCGTGGACAGCGACACGCGCCCCGGCGCTGATGTGATCACGGTGGTTCTCGTCGACGACCACGAGGTGGTCCGGCGCGGTGTCGCCGACATGCTCGATGAGGAACCCGACATGAGGGTGGTCGGGCAGGCCTGCTCCGCGTCCGAGGCGCTCGCCCGGATTCCGGCGCTGCGGCCCCGGGTCGCCGTGCTGGACGTACGCCTGCCGGATGGCAACGGCGTGGAGCTGTGCCGCGAGCTGCGGTCGAAGCTGCCCGAGCTGACCTGCCTGATGCTGACCTCGTTCACCGACGAGCAGGCCATGCTGGACGCGATCCTGGCCGG
>NZ_BJFL01000065.1 GCF_005405885.1 Gandjariella thermophila | reverse complement strand
CCCCGCACAACGCAGCCCCATCGAACTCGGCATCCCCACAGTCACAACCGACCACTGACGACACCGACCACAACCGAGCCGGCCCCGGAGGACCCAACCCCAACAAAGATCAAGTTCAGAGAACTCAGGACGTTGCCGAACCCAAACAGGAACGCGAGCGCGATGACCGTCGCCGTGATCATCGTGACCCACCAGACCACAGCCTCGCGAGAAGCACCCATCAGCGCCCACCACCCGGCTCGGGAACGACGAAACTCCCGTCGATCACGAGTCTGCCAGCCGGAAAGCGCTGGTCACGGGCGGGACCGTCTGTGTTGCGCCCCGCCGGGGGCACGTACAGCATCTACACGAGAACCTGTGTCCTGCTGACCAGGGGTTTCTCGTGTCGATGGCATGGTGATCCTTTCTGCCGCGTGGGCGATCTGGGGTAGTTCGTCGGCGGGCAGCTTGATGGTGATGGTCACTTCGTCGCTGTCGTCGTGCAGGCGGACGCTGAGTTGGGTGATCTCGAACAGCCGCCGGAGCAGCGGCTCGGGGGCGTCGGCCAGGTTGACCGCCAGGTAGGGCAGCGCGTCCAACAGCTCAGCGTCCCCCGGTGTCGGCCGTGCCGGCTCGACCTCGTCGGCGGCGTCCAACTCGGCGACGGCCGCCAGGGTGGCGGTCTTCTGGGCTTCCAGGTCGTTGTAGCCGCCGCGTAGTCCCTTGGTGAAGGGATCGTCGGGGTCGCCGTCCTGGGCTTGCCGCAGGATCGAGTGCTGCCGGCGGGCGATGTCGGCCAGGGCACGTTGGAGCCGTTCCCGTTCGGCCTGCCGCTGCCGGGCGGCCCGGTCATCCACCTGGTCCAGGTCGGCGGCCAGCAGCTCGCGCCGGTGCGGGCCGAACACGCGGTCGGCGAAGAACCGCGACACCGCGTCGAGGATGGCGTCTTCGCGGAGGTAGACCGCCTTGGGGTGGCCGGCGTACTTGTCCGGCCGTCCGCGGTTGTTGTTGCGGGGCCAGCACATGTAATAGGCGGAGTTGTGCCGGTGGTTGCCGAACATCCGCCGCCCGCAGCCGCAGAACACCATCCCCCGCAGCACATAGGTCCGCCGGGTCTGTGGGTGGGTGTTCTTGGCGTTGCCGTCCCGGGAACCGCGCCGAGCCTGCCGGCGGGCGTTGAGTTCGTCGAACATCCACTTCGGGATCAACGGCTCATGGGTCGGGTCGGCCGACCACACCCATTTGACGGGGTCGTTGACCTTGCCCCGTCGGGAGCGGGACGCGCGCCGGTTGAACACCTGATAGCCCGTGTACTTCGGATTCGTCAGCACCTCGTAGACGCTGGTCTTGCCCCACGCACCCCGCGCCCGCACCCTCCCGGGTGGCTCCGGCGGCGGGTACTTCACCGGGTCGGCGTTCAAGCGCTCGGCAATCGTGTCGTAGCCGAGTTGCTCGTGGTAGCGCCACTGCGCGATCTGCGCCACGGTCTCGGCCCGCACGCCGTCGGGTTCCAGCCGGGTCTTGGTGTGGCCGCGGGCAGCTTTGGTGGGGTTGGGGTGCCGGTAGACCTTCGCGCGGTAGCCGTAGGGGGGTTTGCCGATGTTCCAGCCCTCCCGGACGTGGGTGCACAGCCCGCCCCAGGATTGTTCGAGGGTGTTGAGGACTTCGTACTCGGCCACCGACTGGTTGATCCGCCGCTGCAAGATCCGCTGCGCCCGGCTGCCGGAGAGGGTGATGGGTTCGTTGGAGGCGAACAGCGGCACCTCGGCGCGCTCCAACTCCCGCTCCACCGACAACCCCTCGTAGGTGCGGCGGGCGACCCGGGACACGGACTCGCAGATCACCACATCGAACCGCCGCCCCGGGTGCGCGGCCTCGTCGAGCAGGTCGGTGATGCCGCCGTCGCGGGCGATGGGGATGCCGAAGCGTTCGTAGTTGGTGCCGTGGCCGCGTTGGTCGAGTTCCATGCGCCCGGACTCGACGTCGTAGAAATGCGCCACGATCACCCACGACTCGGGGATGGCGGTCTTACAGTTGCCCAACTGCCGCTGCAGCGACTGCCGCGGGTCCTGTTGGTCATCGGTCGAGGTCCGACCGAGGAAGGCCACCCGCACCTCATCACCCAACAGCGCTGTGGGCAACCCCAGCGGCGACACGGCGTAGTCCGACAACCCCGACGGTCCGGAGACCGGCACCCGCGCCGACAACGACGCGGCCCGCCGCGTCAGCGCGGGGGCTGGCGGGTTCACCACGGGCTCATCGGATGCTGTCATGCAGCTTCACCGTCCTCAGTAGACTCTTTGCGGGATTGCTTGTTTGCCCAGTCCAGAAGGTCACGAATAATCGCGGCGAGGTCACTCCGGAGTTGTTCGCCGTCGGTGCCGAAAACTGGGGCCACGTAACCGGAAAATTGCCGGTCACTGCCGCGTTGTCGCTGCTGATCATACCACCAAACTGGCTGGTCAGAGCCGATATTGGGGAGGTTTTCAATATCATCATCCGCTGCCGGGCGAGGCAGCGGAATCACCACGCCATCGGTGTCGTCACCGCCGCGTGTGTGGTCCTCGCCGGTTGTGTCGTCGGATTCATCGGGGGTGTTGTGGTGGGGGTACATCGGGCACCTCCGGTGTGCCCGCGAGCCCACTGGCTTGGGTGGGAGGTCGCGGGCGGCTGGTCGGCTGGCAGGCAACCGTCGACGCAGCGGACAACACGCCAGCGGATCACCCGAACCCCGTGGCCTGTCAGGCTTTCTCGGCGTTGCGGGCGCGCGCCATGACGCGCGCTGTGGTGGCTGGCGGTGTCGGCGTTGGTGGGCCGGTGGGCTTCGACTCCCCGACTGCTCTCAGGCACCCGTCGGGGCCAGCAATTCACCGGCCGTCGTTCTGGACTCTCACCGCCCACGCGCTCGGCGAGACCACCGGCGAGACCGCGGACGAGACCGGGTGAGACGGGTGGTCTCGTCTCGCTCGGGGTGGTCTCGGTGTCTCGCTTGCGGTCTCGGCGTGGTCTCGCCACGAGCGAGACACGCGGGCGGGTCGACACGACAGCCCAGACGATCATCTGTTTGGGCAGGGGTTCAGGCGGGACGCTTCCACCGGTGCCGGGTCAGCCCGGTGGAGGCCACGCGCGGCGCGTGTGCCGTCGTGGTTGTTGTGGTGGTGTCCTCCTCGGGGTCGGTAAGCACGAGGTCACCGATGTCGATGCCGTGTCGGTTGGCCTCGCGCATCTCGTCGGTCAGCCCGTCACGAAACGCCGCCTCGCCGCTGCTGTCGTCGTCGCGGTCATCGTCGCGGTCGAGGACCGGGCCGGGGCGGGTGGCCAGCTCGTGCAGGACGGTGGGAGTGCCGTCGTCGATGGTACCGCCGATCATGGCGGGCAGCTCGCCGAGGCGGACCCGCCGGGCGCGGTGCGGGTCCGGGGTGACCACCGACCACACCTCCCCGGCGGGGCCATCCGGGTCGCCGTGATCCCGGGAGGCGGTGGCCACGGGCACGACGGAGTGCTTGGCCTGCAAGGCTTTGCGCAAGCCCTGCTCGCGGCGGCGACTGGCCACCCAGAACAGCACCATGCCCGCCAACTGCCGCGCCATCTCCCACCCGTCGCTGTAGCGGTCATCCGAGCCGGCGGTGTAGCGGTCGAGCTTGTCGGCGACCCGCCGTAGCGGTTCGGTGCCGGTGTCGTGTTCCAGGAAGAACCCCAGCCACCGGCCGTCCTGGTACCAGCAGCCGTAGCCGTCCGGGGTGATCTTGTGCTGGTAGAACTCGGTGATCCACTTCTCCGACCGCCAGGTGTGCAGGCCCTCGCCCCGCGGTCGGCCATCGGCCGGGGAGAACGGCGTGCCCAACCCCGCACGGCGGGAGTAGCCCGCGAGATCCGCGAAGAACTGGTTCACCCCCAACAGATGCCCCAGGCGCGGGGATTCCAAGATGCGGCGCAACCGATCCGCATGCGCCGACGGACGCGGCGGACTCGTTCCCTGCTGCGCGGCCAACAACTCGGCACCGCGATAGCCCAGCAGGTAGTGAAACGGCTTCGAGCCGCCCTCGGCGCGATACGGCTGCGTGCGCCACAACACACCCGCCTCCGCGAGATCCAACAACCGATGCTGCGCCCGCGAGATCGACGGAAACACCAACGCACGAAGCTGCTCCGTGGTCAACACCTGATGCTCCGCCACCAACTCCAGCACGGTGCGGTCCCGAGGCGTCAACCTGGCCCACAACGCCCCGTCCGGCACCCCAGCCGCCGGCATCGCCGCTCGGCGACCACGCCTGCCCGCGCCCGACGTGGAATGAGACTGATTGTGACCAATCAGTCGGAGACCCGCCCGCCGCCCCGTGTCCGCCCTTTGACCTGCGCCGTTGGGGACAAGGCCCCCTGCGGATGCCCCTGCGGTCCTGGGACGCACCGCAGACGCCGCCCCATCCGCGGCCCCACCCGCCGCGCCAGCCGCGCGGCCATGGCCCTCGTTGTCTCGTCGGTCAACCATCATCATCACCACCACCAATCAGACCGACGCTGTGCACCCCGAAGTCCGGATTCCAGCCCCCGACAAGACACCTCGCCCGCAACAAGCCGCGCCCACCGAAACGGCACGGCACCACCGCGGGCAACGGTGAGATCCCACGAGGCCAACAACGCGACAGCATGATCACGACACTCACGTCCTCTCCGAGCCGGAAACCGCCTTGCACCCCCGAAGTCCAAAAATCACGGCGTTACTGGACAGCGACGCCCCATAGAGTGGTGCATGTCACACCGGATCGGTCAGGCGTCATCACCGCCACCGGCCACTCCTGCCCGCCATGCCGAAGGCAGCCCATCGCGATCAGTACAGCCAACCCGTGATCACCTCCCAGTTGGGAAAAGCCCGCGCTCCCCCCGACTCCGAATTTCGGCCCGAAAATCCAGCCCCGCGACCAAAACGTGACCGAAAAGGTCGCCGTCGTTGTCGTTGTTGTGATCAGGTCTCGGTGGCTCGGGTCGCATCGGCCCAGACCAGAAGGTCTTGGACCACGCGGGCCAGCTCGCCGCGAACCCGCTCGGCGTCGGCAGGCGCAACGGGCACGAGGTGGCCGGTGAAGGTCCACTGACCAGCCCGTTTCCGGCGGACACGGTAGCTCCACGTCCCGCTGTTCGCGTGCGTGCCGGTGCGCGCTTCGGTGTTCTCGGGTGACCGGCGGGGATGCGGAATCTGGACGGGCCGAACGGGATCAAGCGGCGTCTCCGGTGAGGAGCGTCCCGCGTCACGCGAATCGCTCCCCTCGGCGTCGCCGTGCTGCGCGGAGGGTGTGGCTGTCACGTCCCTCTACAGCACGGCTTCGCGCCCGGATTCACATTGCACCAGCAAAGACCACCGACCTCCCTCGGCGACCAGGCACACGGATTCGCCCCAGGACCGCAGACTCGGTGGTTATCGTGACCAGCCTGGGCCGTGTTAGTTTCCTCGATCACGCCATCCACCTGCATCAAGGCGACTTACGCGGGGGCCGTTGACCCGCCGTCGTTAAGACGGTGCCCCAACGGGGTCCTCGACGGTGGGGCCAACGGCCCCCTGGACGGGCCTCCAACACCCGCGGCACGGGTCCTCGTGCCCCCGGTGGGCGTAGCGTGCCGACTCATGCAGGACCTGCCTCCCGTGCTGCCGGTCGGGACGCGCGTGCGGGTGCGCTTCGGCCGCTACCAACACCGCACCGGAACCGTCGCCGACGACCACGCCCTGCTGCCCGCCATGGAACCCCTGGTTTGGGTCACCTTCGACGGCGGCACGGAACGCGGGCTCATCGCTGTACGCTTCCTCGACCGCGTGCGCTAACAGCCCGCGTGCTCACGCAAGCAGCCACGTGCTCGCGGTGCTTCTCGGCCCTGGGCGAGGCGGTAGCGCACCGGGTCGCGGCCCACGCGCTCGACGTGGCCCTGCTCGACCAGTGCCTCGGCGGCGTCGCGGACCGCCGCCCACGCCCGGCCGTCCAGCGCGCGGGCGATCTCCCCCGGCGTCAACGCCCGCTCCGAATGCGCGGCGAGGTGCGCGGCGACCCGCGCCCGGAGTTCACCAGCCGGCAACCGCCTGCGGCGCGGCCGGTGTGCGGCCAGCACCGCCTGGGCGTGCTCGACGGGGACCACGAGCCGCCAGGACCAGGGCACACCCCGCCGATCCGCGTCCTGACAACGCTCCCGCCGCACCAGCCCGGCGGTCTCCAGGCGCGTCAGCGCGCGGCGCACCGTGGAGGGCTCGAAGTACAGCGCCCGCGCCAGAGCCGTGGCCCGCCAACCCCGACCAGTGGCCAGGGCGGCGAGCACCGCCTCCACACAATCCCGGCCCACCGCCGGGGTGCGGCTCACGCCGGCTCCCGGTGGGTGTAGCGGCGCGGGCCGTCGCCGACCCGGGTCAGCGGCGAGGTCTCCTCGCCGGCCAACACCGCCAGCGCGTTGGCCACCGCCCCCGCCGAACGCCCCAACCGCCGACCGATGCGAGACGCGGTGAACTCCTCCCCCACATGGGCAGCGAGGAACTCCGCCACCAGCGACCGCAACGCCCCGCGCCCAAGCCGCCCCGACCCCGCTCCCACGGCCCTGTCGGCGTCCGTGGGCACGCCCACGACGGTCTCGGCCCCGCTGCTCACCGGGGCGATCGGACCCGGCGCGGTCGCACCGGCCGCCGAGAGCGTCGCCTCGCCGACGCCGCTCGCGGCGGTGGCCGTACTGGCGGTGGCCGCAGCGCGGTGGGGTTCCGGCGGGCACGCTGGCTCCGCCGGCCGCCAGGAATCCGGAGCGCGGCGCGCCCCGAGGCGGTCTCCCCGGCTGCGTTCGGCGCGCCCGGCGGACTCCAAGGCCACCAACGCCTTGCCCACCGTCGAGCGCCCCAACCCCAGCGCCGCCGCGATCTCGGCCACCGTCTGGCCCCGCTGCCGGGTCAGCGCGGCGTGGACCCGCTCGACCGCCGGCACGGCTGCCGCCACGCCGTCCGCCGCGCTGTTCGCCCGGCCCTGCTTGGATGCGGCCATGATCGTGGTCCTCCTCAACGTCGCCCAGCCCGGGGCGGGCTGATCGCGACGTTGATGGACGCTCTGTATGCGGAGGAGTTCAAGGCGCTGGGGCGAGAAGTTTGCTTCTGCTCCTTCAATCCAGCCGGTGCGCCACCGCCGACCCCAGCCGCAAGGAATAGTGGTTATCGAGGAGAAGCAACGGTTTCTGCGGCCCCCTGCCGCGGGCTGTGGGCATCCCCGCGCCCCTGGGCGCCAGCCAGGCTGTGTTCTCGCCGCTGTGAGGCGCTCAGCGGCGCAACCGTCGGTGCTCCGGTGGCATGTGTCGGCGGAGGAGGGCCGGCGCTGTCTCAACGCCGGCCCTCCCGCGCCGTGCGCGACGCGTCCCCCGACGACACCGCGCTCCTCCGGCCACGTCAGCCCCGAACCCGACCAACCGGAGTGCCTCCTCACCCGCGATCGTGACCGGCTCGTGCAGGCCAGGGGTACCGACGATCAGGTGAGCAGGATGCGGCACGCACAGTAGTGCTCGGTCAAGACGCAGAGGTGAGCAGTTCCGGCACGCACCCGCCGGAGGAAGGGCTCGTGGCGCGACCACAACCCGTCGACAATTATCGGCGCACGGCGATGAGGCGCGTTCCTAGCAGTAGCTTCCGTGCCCTAAGTGTTTAGCGGCAGTCAAAGGTGAGTTCGGGCTTCTGGAGGATGTCGATACCCAACTCACGCGAGTACACCTCGTCGACACTCCCGAAGGTGGCATCGGCAAAATTGAGCCCGAGTTTCTTGGCGGCGAGCTTGACTGATTCTTCGTTCGGGCCTTCAATCTCAAGGAAGGTCGGCAAGCCCGGCCATGTGTCGAAGTCGAGCTTGACGCCATCCAGTGCCCACTCTTCGCGATAGTTTTCTTGGTACCTCAGCGGCTCAAATCCGAGAGCTTCTAGTAGCTGCTGCCCCCCGGCGAAGTCACTGATGCCAACCTCGGCTTCAAGGAGGGTGTCAATTGCGGAGGTGGTGGCCGTCGATTGCTTATAGGTGAGGGTGACAGATTGACCTTCATCGCGAAGACGAAGCCAGCCGCGCTTCGCTCTGAGGTGGGCATTCTCGAAGACCATCCGTTTCATCAGAGTCTTCGGAATGACACAGCGTGCCCCAAGCTGCTTTAGCCGATCGGTAGTGGCCTCAACGTCAATGTTGCAGAAGCGGGCTTCGTATTCCGGCTTCAAGAACTACCCCCCGGTTACTCAAGACGATGACAAGAGGAGGTCATCAGGTCGGCTGGGTTACGCTTCATGACCTTGGCTATCTGCACGATTTCCTCCACTATTTTACCCGGTGGGAGTCCGGTGACGTCGAGCGGGGCCAAGTTGTACCGAGAATAAAGCTCTTGTGTAGCGTCCACTGTTTCAGCGCCGAGTCGATGCCATCTGTTCCGGTACTGACAACCGTCTCGCGTTTGGAGGCGCCGTCGTCGTTCGTTCTCGTCTATGATCAGTAGCACGGTGAGGTCGGGACGAACTGCGATGTCCCAATCCACCTCCGGTAAGATTCGGGCACCCATCGCTCCATGCGTAGCCAGGGTTCTGTAAAAGTAGCTTTCGATGACAACGCTGCGCCCCATGGCTAACTTCTCACGGATGATGTCGGAGATTATGTAGTTGGCCATCATCCAGAAGTGCATTCGAGCCATGACGTTCTCGCTTGCGTCGAGCTTTCTCCGAATCGGCTCGAAGTCGTCCACGAGGGTATCCAGGAACTCCGCATTAAGTGCCTTGGCGAGTAACGGTGCTGTCGTCGTCTTCCCAGTGCCGCTCAGTCCCTCAAGTGCCACAAAGAGCGCCGTCGAGTCGGAAGATGACACGTGTAACCCCCATGCGCTGGATGGTTGGTGGCCCAGAATACGACGGCTATGGCGTATCCGGACCAGACTAGTCGAAGTATTCGTCGGCCACGGTGATCTCTTTAATGGTGAGGGTAACCGCGCGGTCTGCGATCTTTCCCTTGACGACGTCTCCCACTTTGGCACCGAGTAAAAGTTGGCCGATGGGCGAACTGGCCGAGACTTCGTCGTCTGCGCTTTCCACGAGAAAAGAGCTGCCAATGACTACTTCGTCTTCGAGACCACCGAGGTCGGTGCGGTGGTAGCGGACGCGGCAACCGATCTGGACGGTCTCCGCGGTGGGTCTCTCGGTGAGGACCTTCGCCTGGTTGCGGATTGCCTCCAACCGCTTGAGCTGGCCATACGAGGACTTGGCCAACTGTTGCATCTCATCAAAAGCGGGGTTGTCGTGCCACGTCTCGCTGGATATATCGGCTGTTTCACCGATCGAGCCGAGATGGGTCCTGTACTTCTCGTCAAAGTCGGCTATGGCGGTTTCTAGCCGGCGGAAATCACGTGGCAAGAACAGCATCTCATCGTCCACCGACTATCCTCCCTAGATCACGCGCGGGCTAGCCTACCTTAGGAAAACACGAAGAGTATCACACTCGTCACGCGCTCGACAGTGATTCACCCGCTTGATGTAGCGATGAAGAAGCCCATTCGGTGTACGTGGACATCCGGCTGGCCTAAATGGGGAGCCTCGACAAAAACGGGCGTGTATGCTTCCCAATTTCTTCGCCAGCCTTGCAGATAGCGCCACACCTCGCCCTGTTCAAGGTAGTGTTCGGTCTCGACGTGCTTTGGCGCCACTGGCATGAAATACTCCGCGCCGAGTATCCCGCCCGGTCGAACGCATCGTTTCATGGCGTCAAAGAACCGGCTGAGTGGCTGGTCATGGTTGAGCGAGTAGTGCCACGAGCAGCTCGTCCACAAGGCGTCGCGCGGGAAGATGTCGGCGGTCCTGACATCGGCGTTGACGATGGTCAGCTTATCTTGCAGTCCGACCTCGCGGGCGGCGGCCGTCAGCCCGCCGCCTGAATAGCGTTCCGCGGCCTTGCCTTTGCGAGTATCGCCGTATCCGTGTACTGCTGAATTGTTCACTTCGATCGCCGTGACGCTGTAGCCAGCTCGGAGCAAGGGAAGAACGAACTTTCCGTCGGCAGCGCCCACAACCACAACAGTTTCGATCGTGGGGTCTTGATTAAGGTGTTCGATAAACAAGGGGAAGAAGGTACGCGTGTCTTTCCATTCTGATCGCATGGCTCACTCCCAAAGTTGTTGAGATCAGCTCCTCGTTAGGGTTACATAACGAACGTCCGGGATAGCCAGGGCGATCTCGCTGTTTTCTGATGGAACATACTCGATGCCGCCCTCGGCTAGGTCCCACACAAAGGCGTGCGCGTTCCGACCCACAGCCTTACATGACATGGTGAGAGCCCCATCAGGGCTCATCTCGATTCGGGCGAGACTCTCTTCCGGGTCGGCGTCCTGATCACAATGCGCAGGCAGCCCGTCGAGAAGGTCGATCAGGTCATCATCGAGAACCAACTCCAGCCTCGATGAGCACCTTTCCAGGCTGGCTTGGATAGTGCTCTTGTCTTCGACAAGCAGATCAGTGCGGCCTTCGGCGTTGCCCACGGGACGGAGCTGATGCAGCTTCAATTCACCGACACCAAGATCAGCTATCTCTTCGACCAACTGTGGTAGGTCTTCAACGTTGCGGCTGGTGACCGTCAGCGTCACCCCGACCTTGAGGCCGAGGTCGATGGCGTGCTTAATGGTCTTCACTGCATCGTCGTAACTTCCGGCCTTGCGAATATCATCGTGAGCTTCGCGTAGTCCGTCTAGCGAAACACGGAGCCGATCGAGTGTGTCAACCATGTATGTCAGCTTGCGGCGTACTACCTGGTGGCCGTTGGTGCAAATCTCCGTGTAGAGACCCCGGTCGTGAGCGCCAGCGGTGATCGGCACGATGGCGTCATGCAGAAATGGTTCGCCGCCAAGCAGAACAACTCGGCTTGTCGCATACTCGCTGACAAAGTGCGACATGATCTCGAATGCCTGAGTAGCCGTGATGCGGTCCCTGCGCTTCAGGTTTTCCCCGTGGAAGCAGTGCAGGCAATTGTAGTTGCAACGGTACAGCAGTTGCAGATACAACGTCCGAATACTGCGAATACCTGTTAATTGCTTGATACTCATGCGTTCTGACTCCCTTCAACTGGTAACTACGGTAGGACCGTGGCTCGCGCACACAAATTTGCGATGCGACGTGGGGCGGGGCTCGCCGGCGAGGTGCGGCGTCAACGACAGGAACAATCTCTCCGCTGTGAGCGGTAACACAGACTCACCTTGACTCATCCGATCCTCGCGATCAAATCTTTTTGGTCGGCTCGTCGCGAGATTGACGGCAATCGTCACCACGTAGGAGCCTTCCCCCGTCAGAGGATCTTCCGCATCGAATCTAGGAAGCTGGCAAGACAGCCGTCTAGCGACCGTCTGGGTGCCCCGCCATGGCGGGCCCGTGGTCCCGGCAGGTCATCCGGTGCCATCCCCCTCGTCACGCTCCCGACGGAGGTTCTCGGCGCTGGGCGGGGCGTAGGGCCGGGCAAGCCGACTGGCTGGTGCGTCGGCGCTGTCGAGTAACCAGTCCACGGCGTTCACGACGTAGCCGGACCGGTACTCCAGCACGGGACCGTGCTCGGTCGGTTGCCGGTAGTCGAAGGCGGCCCAGACACGGACAGCGTGCGCGAACCCGTTGGGGCGCAAGGCGAGGTATTCCACGTACCCGGCGCGTACCCGCCACAGGCGGGTGCCGATCAGTTCGCCGTCGTCGTTGACATCGGGCAAGGGCCGGAACCCTTCGGCGTGCAGGAGCCGGCCCACTCTGTCGGCGACCTGCGCAGACAAGCCGGTCATCCGCGCCCCTCCCCGTGCGAGCGGCGGGCAGCGATGCGCTCCTCAATGCGCGCCTGGTGCAGCACGACAGCCAGGCGGATGCCGAATGCCGTTGCCGCGATCACTAGCGCGATGACCTGCGTGGACGTGCTCATACGCTGACCTGCACCGGCTGCGTGCCCTGCTCGCGCTGCTCCGGCGTGCGGGTGTGGTCCAGGGCCAGAACGACATCCCGCAGAGCCGCCCGGAGCCGGCCGACTTCCAGCGGCTCCAAAACGGCGGCCTCGCCCGGCGGAACGATCAGGGCCACCCGCTGGTCCTCGGTGGGCACCACCAGGATTTCTCGCCGCCGTCGGGCGATGTCCCGGCAGGCTGCTGCCCACTGGCCGAGCTTGTGTCGCGTCTGCCGCATGATCGCCCTCCCCGCTGTCAGCGCCCGCACCTCGAACCGGAGTTCGGGCGGGTGGTGGCCGGCGAAGCCGGGCCAGGTCGGGGGACTGGCCCGGCCCCGCCGGGCTCGGCGCGTCGGGCGGTAGGTGCCGGTTGCGCACCCCCGTGCCGCCGCAAGGGGCTCCGCGATGGCGTCACACCCGACGCGGTACCGTCTCCGTTGTCGGTACCCCTGCAAGCTATCCCGTATATATACAACGCTCCATACATCAAACGGGTGTACCTGATGTTGTTCGCTGGGCTGGATGCCACACTCTGTGTGACCAGGCCGAGATACGGGAGGGGACTCAGTGGCGGACCACCGCGCAGACCCGTCCGCGCTGCGCTTCCTGATCGGCCACGACCTGCGCGTGGCACGCGAGCGTGCCGGCTTGAAGCAGGTCGAGGCCGCCAAGGTCCTGGGTTGCAGCCAGGCGAAGATCAACTACTTGGAGACCGGCAAGACGCAGCAGAAACCGGACGAGGTAACCGCCCTGCTGCGTGCCTACGGCGCGGACGTGGAACACGTCGACCGGATGGCATCGCTGGCGGGCCGCGCCGATCAGGGCACCTGGTGGGCGCCCTTCGGTGACGTACTGCCCAACTGGTTCAAGACCTTCGTCGGTCTGGAAGGACTGGCCGCCTCCGAGTTCAGCTACGAGTCCCTGTTGCTGCCCGGTCAACTCCAAACGGCCGACTACGCTGCCGCGTTGCTCGTGGGCAACCTGCGCGTGCCGCCGATGGACGCCCCACAGGTCGTCCGCGCCCGCATGGCACGCCAACGCCTCACCGACGACACCAACCCCTTGCGGTTCCGCGCCGTGATCGAGGAGTACGTGCTTGATCGCATCGTCGGCGGTCCGCGGGTCATGCGCGCCCAACTGGAGCACCTGCTCACCCTCATGCAGCGGGACAACGTCGAGTTGCACGTCATGCCGGTCGACGTCGCCGTGCACGATGGGCTGGACGGTGACTTCCTGCTGCTCGACTTCGACGAAGCCCAAAGCATCGGCTACATCGAGTACCCCACCGGAGCCATCTACGTCCAAGACCAAGATCAGGTTGCGGCGTATACTTTGTCAGCGGATCGGCTGTGCACAGCCGCGCTGTCGGTGTCTGGCTCCGCCGATGCCATCGCCGCGCGAATCGCCGCCCTCGATACCAGTTCGGAGGACTGACATGGCCACCGTCGATCGCCACGCGTGGCGGACCTCCAGCCGCAGCAGCAACGGCGAGAACTGCGTGGAAGTTGCCCCGACAACCAGCGGCGTGGTCATCCGACACAGCAAGCACCCCGAAAGCGGCACGATCACCTTCTCCCTCCCGGCGTGGTCGGCGTTCGTGGCCGAGGCGTGCGACGGCCTGACCAGCACAAACGGAGTCGCCACCATCACCCCCATGGGCGCCGACACCCTTGTCCGGTCCGTCCAGACCGGCGTGGAACTGCGCTTCGACCAGGCCGAATGGTCCGCCTTCGTTGCCGGAGCGCTCGACGGCGAGTTCAACTTCGCTGGCCACCTCGCCGCGACGCCAAGCTGAGCACGCCGGTCGACAACCGCGCCGGTAGCCGCACCGCGCCCCGGGCAACTCCTCCCGCCGCTCCGGATCTTCCACGAGACCCAGCGGTCCCGCACCGATACAACAGCGCGCCACAACAGCCTGATTGACATTGCGTATGCACAGACTCGGGCGAGCAGCGGCCATGTCGGCGTCCCCACACGCGGCCCACCCGGTCTAATCCAGCGCCGTTGCCCTCCGCACCCTCGCCCGACCACAACGCAGGCACCGCCTACCAGCCAACGGAGTCCCCCGCAACACGCTCTCCACGCAGCCCGCAACCAGCCGTCGGGCGAGGCTGCCGACCAAACACCCGCACGAGATCACCAGCCGCGCAGCCGCACTTGAGCTTGACCCCGTTCTCCGGACACGTTGGGTGTGGTGTCAGCCGCCGTGGTGAGGCGACGTCTGTCGTGTCTCAAACTGGATGGGGCTGAGCATTCCAATGCTGGAATGCCGTCGTTTCGG
>NZ_BJFL01000064.1 GCF_005405885.1 Gandjariella thermophila | reverse complement strand
CAAACCCCGCGACCACCCAGTAGCCTGCACCTCGAAAGTGCTCCTCACCTTGGTTGCGATACGGACGTCAGACACCCGCATCCTCCCAGGTCAGGAGCACTTTCTGCGTTCCGGCACGCCGCACCACAACCAACCCACATGAAAAGTCAGGGCTACCGACGGACTTCTCGCCGTTGGCGACATCAAAACCTTCGCTGAGGATCGTCAAGGCGCTGCCTGCATACGGCATCCCTTTCAGGTATGGCTTGGCGTACTTCAGATACATTGAACTGTCTGTAATTAACGTGCTGGGGTTCTTGGCGATGGCCTTGCGGACATCCTCCGGTATAGCTTTGATCCACTGCTCCAGTTGGCCCGCCTTCGCGGAATTGATCTGGGCGAGTTGGTCGGATTCTTTGCCGAGGCGTTCGAGGAGTTGAACCTCTTGGGGTGTGAGGATGGCTACATTGCCCGTGGCGAACTTCTGATAGGTCTGAGCGGCGTTGGAGAACTCATCCGACTTGTTGAGCAACTCCGTGGCCTGCTCGTGGGTGCCCTTGACCGCGTCCAAGACGCGGGAGGCGACGGTGGTGCCGATCTCCTTGAGGGCGGAAGCCCCTTCGCCGGATTCCTTCATCGCCCGTTCCAGCGCCGCGTGCGCATCCGTCTCGGCCTTGCGGGCGTCCTCCACGACGTGCTTGGCGTCATTGAACACGCGGACCCTGGCGTTGTACTCGTCCACCGCCCGCTGGTGCGCCTGCGCCTCGGCCGACTGCTGGTTCATCGTCACCTGAGCACCCGCCGGGTCGGACTGGGTGCAGATCGACGTCCCCAACGGCGGCGGCCCCGGCGGCTTCGGCGGCAGGATGACCGTGCCGCTGACCTCGAGACCGCCGCCCTGGGCCACCTCGCGGGCATGTGCCATCTGCGAGGCCACCCGGTCCAGCGCGTAGGAGAACTCCTCCAGCGCCCGACCGGTTGCCAGCGCCTTGTCGTGCAGGCGGTCCAGGTCGCCGTCCATCCCACTGACGGAGCCCCGGAAGGCGTTGCCCGCCGGGCCCTCCCAGGCCGCGTCGGATTCGGCACGGGCGGCGTGCACCGCGTCGGCGGCGGTGCGCGCACCCTGCGCGAACGTGCGCAGCCAGTCGGCGGTTTCCTGGCATGTGCCGGGGCTTCCCTTGACGTCGGTCTCCAACGCCGGCATGTCTTTCCTCTTCCCCCCTCGATCTTCGAATAACCCGGCCGGGTCGTGTCCCCGCCGCCCTACTTCGGGCCCAGCACCCCGGTGTTGGTGTTCTCCACGGTGTCGTAGCTGCCCTGCGAGGCGTGGACCTTGCCCGCGACGTCATCCATCCGCGCCACAGCGGTCGCCCCCGCCCGCACCAGGGCCTTGAGCGCCTCGCCCACAACCGCCGAGGACGTGCCCGCGTCCGGCGACGGCGGCGCGGAACGGGCCGTGTCCGCCAACGCCTTGGCACCATCGCGCAGCTTGCCCGCAATGTCGGTCAATCGCGCTGGGTCGTAGCTGTAGCCTCCGCCGACCACGATGTCTCCTCTCCCGGTACGTGTGCCCTACCGCTGGCCCGCCGGCCCCTTGTGCCGGGTCTCCTCGGCCAGGACGGCGTTGATCAGTACCGTCTGTGCGCCGGACTCCGCTGCCACGCGCTCGATCTCCTCGGCCGGCAGCGCCACCCACGGCTGGTGCGGCCCACACCCCGCGTGGAGCTGTTGCGCCGAGGGATAGGCCAGCAGCGCCAGCCGCCCGTCCGGTGCCCGGTGTAACTCCACCGCCACGTCCGCATCACCGGGCCGGTACGGACGCGACGGGATGTACACCACCCCCGGCTCGCCGGTGTCGAAGCGGATCTCGTCCAGGTCGGGAACATCGACGACGGCGTCCAGCTCCGGGTGGCGCAGATCCGGCGGCAAGGCCAGGTCGAAAGCGATCACCTGGAAGCCCACCCGGCGGCGGATCTCCGGCAGCTCGGCGGAGCGCACCTTGATCCAGGACTGGCCTGTGCCGCACGCCTGGCCTAGCGCCGCCAGTGACGAGTAGGCCATTAATGCGAGCTGGCCGGACGTGGTCGCGCGCAGCTCCACCATCAGCTCTGCGTCGCCGAGCAGGGGTGATCGTGCCAACACGTACACCTGGTCCGGCAGGCGGTCCCACTCATCGACGTCCAGTACCGCCGGCACCTGCCGACGGCTCGCCGTGCCCCCCCGCACGCATGGTCGTCTCCCTCGTTCCTTGCCGTGGTGGTCTCGGCGCTCACCGTATCGCCGACGATCACGTCCGTGACGGGTTCGAGCAAATACGTCCCCACGGCGTTCCGTATCAGCGTGATGTTCACGCTGATGGAGCAATCCCCGGGGCGACGGGTCGGTGGCGGACCTGAACACCGTCGCCTCGACCCCCAACGGTCTGGAGACGGACAGACCCCCACCGCCGCAACGAACGCGGCAAGGGCGGGCACGCACCGTGCTAGGGCGGCGAGCGTCCTGACGAAAAGGCTCTTCGTGCGCGTCGGCCAGTCCTGAGCCGGGCGGATCCGCCAAAGCGAGATCGGCGATCCGCGTCCCACAGGCCCGCTCGAGGGGGGCTGGCGTCCTGCGTGCCAGCACGCTCGCTTGCATCGTGTCGTGGCTGTCTCTCAACCCAAGGGGGCCACCCCGCGAATGCGTCATGGCCTGATCCCGCGAGACTGCGGCCAACCCTCCAGCCCTGCACGGCTGGCCGGCAGCACCTTCCCGATGCGATCCGGCCGCTGTTCGGTCTCCGGATCTATATACCGCGACTGGAGATCCGGTTGCTCGGCAAGCGCGGCGGACGGGGCGCTGCCGTCAGCATCTGGCAGCTCATTACGCGTCGGCTACGAGCCGGCCGTTGTTTGGGGCCATCGACCACGACGGAGCGCCCGTGCGCTTGGTGGGTATCCGCCCGGCCTTCTCCCAGCGCCGCAGGACCCGCCGGCCGTAGTTGTTGGTGGTGAAGACACGGTCCAGCTCGGCGCCGGTCGGCCGGCGTCCCTTGGCGCGCTCGGTCTGGTAGTACGCCCACATCTTCTGCTCGGCGGTCGGCTCCGCGGGCGGACGGGAGTTCTCCGAGACCACCGCGAGACAGGCCACCGGCACTGTCTCGTTGCCCGTCTCGCCGGTCTCGGTCGTCTCGTTTCCAGTCTCGCTGGCGGTCTCGGCGCGGTGCCGCTTTAGGGCGCGGTTGAGCAACTCGACGGCCAGCAGTAGCGCCAGCGGTGGACACGCCGCGACCGCGACGGCGAACACGCTCAGCTCGGGCGCGGCGGCGATATTGGCGCACAGCGACAGCGACACCCCGAACAGGAAGGCAAGCCATGCCTTCCACTGGCCGCCACCACGGCGGCCGTGTCCGTTCTTCCACAACTCGACAGTCGCCATCGTCAGCAGCCCGTCCACCACCAGGGGCCAGATCGTCGCGGTGGTGGCATCCGCGCCGAACCGCAGGGCAAACTCCCGCCCGTGCCGGTAGGAGGCGTACGCCGCGCCGAGCGCGACCAGCGCGGTACAGGTGCACTGCACCCACAGCGCTCGATCCCGCCGCGGTGGCTGGGCGTTCGGGTCGACGGTCGTCATCGGCGACCACCGCCCACGCGACGGCTGATAGTGGGAGCGGCCTCGACGCAGCGGCCGACGCAGGCGAACACTTGCGAACCAGTCACCGACCGGCCGACCGGCACGGACGCGGAACCGGGAGAGCGAAGGTAGTCGAGCCCGCAGATCACACAGACGAGCCCATCGGTCTGAGCGGCGCTCAACCCGGTGATGAGTTCCTCTGGGTTCACTGCGCACCGTCACCCGAGCCCACGCGACGTGTGCCCACAGGCTTGATCGGGATCTCCGGCCCCTCCACGATGAGGGTGTTCGGGTTGTGGAGCGTTAGGCCCACAATGTTTCACAATCCGAGCCCGCTGGGTTTGGGACAGGCGTCAGCCATACGTGTCGTCAACGTCCTGGGCCGGTAGAGGATCATCGCCTGCCAGCTCGCGCGGGGCCTGCGCCTGGTCGGCCGAATGTGCCGCTACCAGTACTGATGCCGCTTCCCGTCGGTGTCGGCGACGAAGATGACTGCGTCGGCGCCGTCCAGGTCCGCCGGGTTGAGCGGGATGTGGCCGGGCACGATCGGTTCGCCCGTGCCGATCGACGGGGTAAGCGCGGCGCGCAGGGCCTGTGCCGGGAACAGGGCGCGGCGGGTGGTCGCCGCGGCCAACACGCCCTGAAGGGTGTCCGGGTCGCTGTGTGGGTTGGCGTCCGTTGCCACGAACACGTAGCGCTCGCCGAGGGTGAGCGCGACGAGCGCGCCAGCGCTCCCCCAGCTCACCTCGTCCTCGCCGACCGGCATGCGGGACTGCGCAGGCTGGAGGTGCGCGTTGTGCGCGAACACCAGGCTCGGCCCGTGTCGCTGCTCCTGGGCAACGATCGCGAGCAGGTTCTCGGCCATCATCTCGGCGCGCAGGCTGAGCAGGGTCGCGATGCGATCGGGCGCGGGACTTGCCATGGCCGCGTGAAAGCGCAGCAGACCCTGGGCGGTGCGCGCGTGCGCGAGGGCGTGGTCGTAGCCGGTCGGGTCGGCGGGGCGCAGGCCGGGTGCCGCGCGGCGCAGCGCGCTGGCGAGGTCGTCGGCGACGATACGCAGGGCGCGAGCGCGGTCGGAGTCGCCGATGGACGCCGCCGGGTCGAACATGGCCGCCGGGTTCGTCCAGTCCGCGTCCTCGCCGAGCAGCGCGTCGAGGTCGCGGGCTGACTCGGGGCACAGCGCGGCGGGCAGGTAGTCGTTGACCGAGGACAGGAAGCGTCGCGGGCTCGGCACACCGGAGTACTCCACCGGCGCGTCGAAGCCGTAGCAGCGAACCCGGTCCTGGGGCGTGCGGCTGGCGTTGTGCGCGCGGAGCCATTCGACGAGTTCGCGGTTGCCCGGCACGGCGCCGAACCGGTGGCTGAAGCCGGTCGCGAGCACCGTGTCGACATCCGCCGTCCCCCCGGCCACGTAGTCGTCGACAACGGACGCGGCGAAGACATCGGTCTCCAGCACGATCGACCGGTACCCCCGTTCGACGAGGTGGCCGAGGATTTCGTTGCGCAGCAACGGGAACGCCTCGATCCCGTGGGTCGGTTCGCCGAGGGCGAGCAGGGCCGGCGGTTCGGTCCGCGCGGCGAGCAGCTCGTCGAGGGCACGGCCCAGGCTGGCCGGGTCGTCGAGTTGGCGGCCGATGGCACGCAATGCTGCGGCAGTGGACATGAACACCCCTTTTCGGAAGGACCTGCCCTCGACCGTATCGTTGAACATTCGAGTGAAACTTCCGCGACGTCTACCTGCGCTCATGAGATTCAAGCCTCAATCGGAGGTGCACGCTGCGACCCATCGACCTCGCCCGGGAACACGGGTTGTCCGCACAGGCGATCCGCAACTACGAGGACGCCGGCATCCTCCCGCCGACCGAGCGCAGCGAGACCGGCTACCGGCGCTACACGCCCCTGCACGCACAGGCCCTACGCGCCTTCCTCGCGCTGCGCCGCGGCCACGGGCACCAGCAGGCGATGGAGATCATGCGCGCGACCAACCAGGGCGACACCGAGTCCGCCTACCGGCTCATCGACGCCGCACACGTCGCGCTGCTCGCCGAACGCGACACCCGCACCGAGGTCGCGACATCCCTGGGTAGCCTTTCCACCACGATGCCGATCCCTGTCCAGGGCCGACCGCTGACCGTCGGCGAACTCGCCCGTCGACTCGGCGTGCACCCGGGGACGCTGCGTAGCTGGGAAACCGAAGGCATCCTGCGCCCCGAACGGAACCCGGCAACCGGTTACCGCGAATACGGACCCGACTGCGTGCGCGACGCCGAGATCGCGCGGCAGTTGCGTCGCGGCGGGTACCTGCTTCGCCAGGTCGCGCGGTTCATCGAGTCGCTGCGCGAAGCTGGCGGGGCGGACGCGTTGAGCGCCTTCCTCGGCTCCTGGCAGGACCGGCTGGCCACGCGCAGCCGCAACCTGCTCGCCGGCGCGGCCCAACTCGACGCTTATCTCACGCTGCTCGATCAGACGTGTGTCGGCGAGTCGTGGAGATCGCGGCCCACGGTTGGCTGACCGAGGTGCCGCCCCGGCGTTGTTCGCTGGCCAGACCGCTGGCCCGGCCGGCGCCTGGAGAGTCGTTGAGTGCACGGCATAGCTGTGCATGTGACTTGCCCCTGGTCGCAGCGCTCATCGCGGATAAGCCGCGGGATATGGCTGTATGGCTCGACTGGTACAGTCAGCCATATGAAGACCACGGTGAACCTGCCGGACGAGCTGCTGCGGGAGGCGCAGGAGCTCGCACGCCGTGAGCACACAACGCTACGAGAACTGATCGAGACGGGCCTGCGCACCGTGGTCAGGCAGCGCACCGCCGAGTCGCACTTCGTCCTCGAGGACGCGAGCGTTGACGGCCGCGGCCTCCAGCCGGAATTCCGCGGGGCCCGGTGGGAGCAGTTCCGTGACGCGATCTACGAGCAGCCCTCGTGATCGCCGTCGACACCAACATCCTCGTGTACGCGCATCGACGTGACTCCGAGTTCCATTCCCGCGCTGTCAGCCTGGTCAAGGAACTCGCCGAGGGACGATCAGCGTGGGCGATTCCGTGGCCATGCCTGCACGAGTTCTTCGCGATCGCGACACATCCGAAGATCTACGACCCGCCGAGCAGCCGTGAGCAGGCCATCGCGCAGTTGGAGGCCTGGCTCGGCGCACCGACGCTGTCCCTGCTCGCCGAGCCGTCCGGCTACTGGGACCAACTGAAAGACCTTCTCAGCAGCGGCAAGGTGGCCGGTCCCATGGTGCATGACGCATGCATCGCGGCATTGTGCGCCGCGCACGGCGTGCGCGAGTTGTGGTCGGCCGACCGCGACTTCGGCCGGTTCGGCCCCTCCCTGCGGATCCGGAACCCGCTGGTCGGCTGAACGACGCTGGGCGGAGCGTGCCGGCGAGCAGGTAGTCCAGACGCCTCGCAGCAGCTCCTGGCGGCCGGCGTACCCGCGGGTCGGCGCGCCAGGAGTTGGCCGGCACGCGGCGGCCTCCGCACTGTGCGGTAGCTGACCGCAGACCGCTCCATCGCTGGCGAAACCCGGCTGGCCGCCACAGATGCCGGCGGTGTGAGCCATGGCTCACGACTTGATCGTTCGCCGCAGGGACCGTGCGCCGGGCGATCTACGAGCGGGGCCGCGTGGTCGCCGTCGACGCCCAACATCCTCATGACAGCCCGCGGCTGCCGGGTTCCCGGCATGCCGGCGTCAGGCCGTCGAGACGGTGATGCGGTCCGGTGGGCGGAGGCCCAGGACGCGATACAACCGGTGACCCGGCCAGCCGGGGCGGAGCAGAATCCAGGCGGCGACCACGGCGGCGACGGCACCGAGCCACCAGCCGAGGACGTGCACCAGGATGCTCGCCACGATCGCGCCACCCAGGCCCAGGCCGAAGATCGCGGCCAGGATGCCGCCGGTGAGCGCGACGGGTCCCGGCACGCGGTCACCGGCCGGGCGTCCGGAGCGCAGCCAGGACACCATCGGGACCAGTAGCGCGGGCACGATGACCACGGCCATGCCGGCGAGGGTCAGCGCCACCGGTGAGGTCAGCCAGGTACCGGCGCGGGTCAGCGCGTCCCCGGCCGTGGGCGTGGCCGGCCATGCGCCGAACACGGCTCGGCTGGCGGAGAAGAACCGCTGGTAGCCGCGCCCGTCCCAGCCGTGGACCAGGATGAAGAACATCCCGAAGTAACCCAGCACCATGTTGAGGAACGCGGTGTAGCGCCGGCCACGCAGGACCAGCCGCTCGGTGACCCAGAACCCGAGCACGCCCTGGCTGATGTTGGTCACCGCGAAGCCGGCCACCAGCCATGCGGGCAGCGCCGAGTGGTCCCTGGCCACCTGCATGGTCTCCCAGTCCGGGAATCCCCACAGCAGCCAGATGCCGCTCGGCGCGAAGAGCAGCGCCAGGTAGAGCGTGCCGGCGAGCAGGTAGGGGTTCGTCCAGAACGCACTCGCGTCCAGCCCCCTGGCGGCCGGCGTGCCCGCTGGCCGGCGCGCCTGTAGTTGGCGGGCCGCGGCGAGGGCGAAGCCGGACCCGATGCCGTACGACCAGAACACGTCCACCTGGACCATGGCTACCTCCTAGTGGAATGACATGTCATTCCGTCAGCGGGCAAAAAAGAAGATCACGATGCCAGCCCGTGAAACATCAGGGTCAGCACGGAGTCCACCCAGCGGTCCCGCTCGGCGGCGGGATCGGACACCCGGAGCATCCGCGCGGCGCCGGCCAGGATCACCCCGTTCAGTGCCAGCCCGATCACCTCCGGGTCCACCTCGGCGCGCAGGAAGCCCCTGCGCTGCCCGTTGCGGATGTAGGCGGCGGTGAACGAGCCCAGGTCGTCGAGCGCCGCGTGGAACCGCTCGGCCCGCTCCCGGTTGATCGCCGCGGCCTCGAAGAAGAACAGTCGCGCCACCACGGGTTCCGCGATGACCAGGTCGAACAGCCGGTGGGCGATGCGGGTGACCTGCGCGCGGTACTCGTCGAGGCTGGTGGCCACCTCCGGCGGCTCGTCGGCCAGCGCCTCCGCGATGCGCCGCATCGCGCGGTCCACCGCCTGCACGGCGATGTCGTGCTTGTTCTTGAAATAGCGGTAGAAGGTGCCGTGGCCGGCGCCGAGTTCCCGCGCGATGTCGGCGATGTTCGTCGCGTGGTAGCCCCGCTCGGCGATCACCCTGCTCGCGGCGGCCAGGATCTGGTCGCGCTTGAGATCCGCGGCGTCGGGCGCGGTCATGCGACTCTCCTTCCGAACCTTCGGCTCACGGAATGACGTGTCATTCTGCTCGCCCGGCGAACCGCCGTCAACCGGACGCCTGTTGCTCCGTTCGGCCGATCGCTCCTGGGCCAGGCGGCGGTTCGAACGGGCCTCGCGGGCCTACCCTGGAGTGGTGCGCGAGGCCTACCACCGGCAACTCGACGTGCTGGTCGGCGAGCTCGCGGACATGTCCGACATGGCCCGCGGGGCGATGGAGGACGCCACCACCGCGCTGCTGGATGTCGACCTGGCGCGGTCCGAGCGGGTGATCGGCGGCGACCCCCGGATCGACCGGGCCAGGACGGGCTGCGAGCACCACGCCTACGCGCTGATCGCGCTGCAGGCCCCGGTCGCCACGGAGCTGCGCACCGTGCTGACCACCGCGCTCGCCGCCGAGGACCTGGAGCGCATGGGCGACCTGGCCCGGCACGTGGCCGAACTCGTGCGGCTGCGGCATCCGGCCCCGGTGCTGCCCGAGGAGCTGCGCCCCCTGGTGACCGAGCTGCACCGGAGCGCGGTGGCCGTGGCCGAGGTCGCCGGCCAGGTGATCCGGACCGGGGACCTGGTGCTGGCCCGGTCGGCGGACACGCTGGACGACGACGTCGACGAGCGGCACCGGGAGCTGCTGCGCCGCATCGCCGGACAGGAATGGCGGCACGGGGTGCGCGCCGCGGTGGACGCCTCGCTCCTCGGGCGCTACTACGAGCGCTTCGCCGATCATGCCGTTTCGGTGTGCGCGCGGATGGTCTACGGCATCACCGGCCGGCCGCCGGGCGGCCATACGGGCGGCTCGAGAGTGACGGTCGCCGCATGAGGGTTGGGCCCATTGAGGGTGGCACAACCGACGATCGTCGTCACCCGTTCTGGGCCGTCCTATCTCACCCGTTCGCGCCTTGCCGGGAGTGCGCGACGTCCGCACATCGCCCGACACCAAGCTGTTGATCAGGCACTTTGCGGTCCAGTGCGGGTAGCCGGCGGCACACCCACCGCCCGTGTGCGTGAACGCGACGTTGCTCCAACAGAGTGGAGTCTGTCATCGGGTGTAGCAATGGGACCACCGAGCGCGATGTGGATGATGAGCGCGCAAGCCCCCCGACGCGCTCAGCCCCTCCCGACCGGCGCGAGCCGGTCGGGACGTGACTCGACAGGCCGGCGCCCCGGTGGCGGGACAGGTCCCCGCCACCGGGGTCCGATCACGGCTTGAGCACGGGGATGCACCAGGTCTGACTCGACAAGGGCTGTTCGGGCGACACGGGATCGATTCACCCCGCATCGTGGACCTGTCCACCTGCGCCGGTCGTCACCCTCGCCGGGAAGGGATCTGGGTCGTGAAGATCGTTGGGCTGGCCGCCGCGTGCCTGGCCGCCGTCGTCGCCGTGGGTTGCGGCGGTCCGGGCACGGTGTCGCAGCCGGACGGCGCGCGAGCGGGCGCCATGCGCGGCGGTCAGGTGCCCGCGACCGACGGACCGACCGCGTTCGGCGTGCAGCGCACCTGGACCAACGGCCTGGCGATCACCATCTCGCCGCCCAAGTCGCTGCAGCCGAGTGACGTGGCGTCCCCGCGGTCGCCCCGCGCGGCGGTGTTCGAGGTGGTCATCGACAACGACACCACCGACCCGTACAAGCCGTCGCAGATGGTGGTCCAGGCGACCAGCGGCGGTCAGCCGGTCCAGGAGATCAGCGACGCCGCCCAGGGGTTGGACGGAGTCAGCGGGGTGCGACCGGACATCCCGCCCGGCAAGACCGTCAAGCTGACGCTCGGGTTCGCCATGCCGGCCGAGCGGGTGCCGATCCAGTTGATCGTGCAACCCGACGCGTCCTCGCCACGGGCCGCCGCGGTCTACGTCGGGGCGGCCTGAGCGGGGCCGGCCGCGGGGTTGGTGCGACGCTGTCGGGGGTGCGCGCTAGCGTCGACGTCGTGCGATCCCGAAGGAGCAACGGATGACCGAGCAGAAGCGCCTCTCCCCCGGTGACCCCGCGCCCGCGTTCACGCTGCCGGACAGCGAGGGCAACCAGGTGTCCCTTTCGGACTTCCGCGGCCGCTCGGTCATCGTCTACTTCTACCCCGCCGCCGGCACACCGGGTTGTACCAAGCAGGCCTGCGACTTCCGGGACAACCTCGGCGAACTCGCCGACGCCGGGTTCGTGGTGCTGGGCATCTCCCCGGACACCCCGGAGAAGCTCGCGAAGTTCCGCGATGCCGAGGGCCTGACGTTCCCGCTGCTCTCCGACCGCGATCGGACGGTGATGGCGGAGTGGGGTGCCTTCGGGGAGAAGAAGAACTACGGCCGCGTCGTCACCGGCGTCATCCGGTCGACGTTCGTGGTGAGTCCGGACGGCAAGATCGACCGCGCGATGTACAACGTGCGCGCTACCGGGCACGTCGCCAAGCTGCGCGGCGAACTCGGCGTGTAGCGACCGCGTTCGCGGCCAGCCGGATGCGAGCACGCCTATGCCGTCAGGGGCGAGCGTGCGTTCGCCCGTCAGGCGGAGGCGAGCGCGCCCAGGTGCGGCACCAGCAGGCGCAGCGCCCGTGCCCGGTGGGACACCGCATCCTTCTCGGCCGGGTCCAGCTCCGCCGAGGTACGCGTCTCGCCGTACGGCACGAAGATCGGGTCGTAGCCGAACCCGTTGCGCCCCCGAGGCGCCCGGGCGAGGCTGCCGCGCCACTCACCGCGCACCACGGTCTCCGAGCCGTCCGGCCGCACCAGCGCCGCGGCGCAGACGAACGCGGCGCCCCTGCGCTCGTCCGGCACGTCGGTGAGCTGGCCGAGCACCAGCTCGAGGTTGGCCTGGTCGTCGCCGTGCCGGCCGGCCCACCGCGCGGAGAGCACACCGGGCATTCCGTGCATCGCGTCTACGACCAGTCCGGAGTCGTCGGCCACCGCGGGCAGACCGGTGGCCGACGCGGCGTCCCGTGCCTTGGCGAGCGCGTTCTCCTCGAACGTCGCCCCGGTCTCCGGAGCCTCCGGGAACGGCGGCACCTCGTCCAGCCCGATCACCTCGATACCGGGCACCCGTTCGGTCACCAGGATGCGGCGGAGTTCGTCCAGTTTCTTGGCGTTGCGGCTGGCCAGCAGGACCTTGGTCACGACTTCCCCGCCCGCGTCTTCGACCTGCCGCCCTTCGCGGGCGGCTCGGGCAGCTCACCCGGGTATGGCTGGGCCAGCGCCTCGGCCTGCAGCCGGCACAGTTCGGCGCACCCGGAGAAGGCCAGGTCCAGCATGCGGTCCAGAGTGGACCGTGCGAACGTGGCGCCCTCGCCGGTGCCCTGGATCTCGATCAGTGTGCCGACATCGGTGGCCACCACGTTCATGTCCACTTCGGCCCGGGAGTCCTCCTCGTAGGCCAGGTCGAGGCGGACCCGGCCGTCCACCACGCCGACGCTGACCGCGGACACCGCGCAGGACAGCGGCTGCGGGTCGGCCAGCCGGCCGGCGGCCCGCAGCCAGGTCACCGCGTCGGCGAGCGCGACGTAGCCGCCGGTCACCGCGGCGGTACGGGTGCCGCCGTCGGCCTGGATCACGTCGCAGTCGATCACGATGGTGTTCTCGCCCAGGGCGGCCAGGTCGATGCAGGCGCGCAGCGACCGTCCGACCAGGCGGCTGATCTCGTGGGTGCGGCCGCCGATGCGGCCCTTGACCGACTCGCGGTCGCTGCGGGTGTGGGTGGCGGAGGGCAGCATCGCGTACTCCGCGGTCACCCAGCCCAGTCCCGAGCCGGTCCGCCACTTCGGTACACCCTCGAGGACACTCGCCGCGCACAGCACCCGGGTCTGACCGAACTCCACCAGCACCGAGCCGGCCGGCCACCGCTGGACGCCTCGCGTGATCCGAACCTCGCGGAGGGCCTCGTCGTTCCTGCCATCGCTCCTTACCACGGGGGCAAGCCTAAGGGTCGGGCGGAACGCGACGTGGCCCGCCGTCACGGCGGAACAGGGTCGTTCACCGATCGCTGGTCACCCGCCGATCCGGTAGCTGGCCTGCTGCTCGGCGAGCGCCACGTCGCCGTCGAAGGCCGCCTTGGCCTCGGCCAGGACAGCGGTGCGGTCCGTCCAAGGTGGCACATGGGTCACCAGCAGCCGGCGCACCCGCGCGCGCCGCGCCAGTTCGCCGGCTTCCCGGCCGGACAGGTGCAGGTCTGGCGGCCGGTTGTCGGCGTGTGTCCAGGAGGCCTCGGCGAGCAGCAGGTCCGCACCCTCGGCCAGGGTGTCCAGTGCCGAGCAGACGCCGGAGTCGCCCGTGTATACGAGAGTCCGGCCCTGGTGCGCGATGCGGAAGCCGAAGGCCTCACAGGGATGTGCCACGTGCGCCGACGTCACCTCGAACGGGCCGATCCGAACGGTGCCGGGACGCAGGGTATGGAAGTCGAAGACGTCGCCCAGGTCGGTCTCCAGCCGTTCGTGCTCGCTCGGCGCGTACGCGGCGGCCAGCCGGGTGGGCGCCTCGGCCGGGGCGTGCACCGGCAGCCGATGCAGCCGGGGATCGTGCGGCGGCTCGGGGTGGTAGCGACGGAGCACGGTGAGCGCGCTGACGTCGGCGCAGTGGTCGGGGTGGAGGTGAGAGAGCAGCAATGCGCCGACGTCGAAGGGATCACGGATAACTTGCAGAGCGGCCAGCACGCCGTTACCGAAATCGACGACGAGCGCGAACCCGTCAGCCTCGACGAGGTAGCCGGAGGACGGTGCGTTCGGTCCGGGCAGGCTGCCGGAACAGCCGAGGATCGTGAGCTGCACGCCGACGAGCGTGGCACTTTCCCCGCCGTATCGCAGCAACCACCATCACGTACGCGGTTGTGGTGTTCACGTTCCGGCTGTGGTACCGCGACGTTGCGGCACGTGGTCGACAATGGTGAACCCGTCGGGTGACCGCCTGATTCCCGACCGTTAACAGCGGACCGTTCCTTCTCCCGTGTTCCGGCCGGTCCACGCGGCGGTGTTGGGCGAGCTGCGGGTGACCCACCGGCCCAAGGGCGGCCGCTACACGGCGCCAGGTGGTGTGGTGGAAGCCCGCGGAGTCATCCGGCCGTGTTGTCCTTTCCGGCCGCGACGTGATCGGGCACCGCCGGCAGGACGGTGCGGCGTGAAAGTCCCTCCGTATCGAGCATGGTGCGCCCCGGGAAAGACCACCGAAGTGGGCCGCCACACCAGCACACCGGTTGACAGGGCAGATTCCTGGGAATGCCGACAAACTTGTTGTCAAAACAATTTACAGAGGACTCGTCCTGTCGAGACGGAGAGCCTCCAACGTTGCGCCAATCGGGTAGCTTGATTCCAGGAGTTCGCACACAATGTGGGCCAGCTCGACCCGGAACGGAGCATTGCCACTTACCAGCCAGCCTGGCTGAATCGTCACCGTCACATCACCGGACGATGTGGCCAGCGCGCGGTTACCACAGAGCGTTATTCAGGCCGGCTTGATCACCTCAAAGTAGGGCAACGACCCCGATCAGGTAAGATCGTTTTCCTACCACAGAACACGACTTACAGGCGGGGCCGTTGCGTTACCAGTCTACTACAG
>NZ_BJFL01000063.1 GCF_005405885.1 Gandjariella thermophila | reverse complement strand
TCCACGGCATCACGCTTGAACTCGTCGGTGAACCTCCGACGAGCCCGCTTCACCGTCGGTCGCTCTCCCACAGCGAACACTCTCTCCTGTCATCTGAGGTGTCCGGTCAACGGGGGGAGGTCCGACCGATCTCGGCGGACACGCTGCGGCGCGAACTCCGTGTCGGGTCTCGGCGCGCTCGTGCGTTGGCCCACGTCGTTCGGAGCCGCCACCTGCCGGGAGCTTCTCCGCTGGTGGCAGCACGCCTCGACTGACAGATCTCTTCAGCGACCAGATCAGGCGTCGGATGGCTGGGGCTCAGCGGTGCGCTGGCACCGTCCTGCTCATCGACCTGTCATCGAACACGGCCGACGCTCGGCGACCGCGTTCCTGTGCTGTTCCGGCATCATGTCGATCAGGGCTCGGTTTGCCGTCGGTAGGGGCGGCGCCGGCGACTGGGCCAGGAGGTGTCGAGGTCGTCGTAGGCCTCGTTGGTCTTGTTTGTCATGCCCCTGAAGTCCGACGCACAGCCCGAAATCAGACACAGGCCCATGGGCTCGGCGGAGGACATGTGCACACACCATTCGCCACTACCGGCGCTCGGCCATTTGGAGTTCCCTGGACCCGGTGTGTGCAACCGGGTCCGCCGTTCGGGCCGCGCTACCCTCCGGCGGGTGAGCGAGTTGCTGCCCAACTTGGAGTCCTTGATCGACGAGCTGTCAGGTGTGAGCGCTGGTATGCAGGATGCGCGGAGGCTTGCCGAGGCTGCTCGCGGTGCCGCGTCCGAGGAGGCGCTGGATCAGGCGCTGGCCAATGTGGTCGAGGAGTGGCGGCGGGTATGACCGGTAACAGTACGCGGCTGGTTTGGCTGGAGATCCGTGGGTTTCGGGCGTTCGGCACCGAACCACGGCGGCTGACGTTCGACGCCCCGCTCGTCGTCGTTCACGCGGGCAATAGCCAAGGCAAGACCAGTCTCGCCGAGGCGTTAGAGTTCTTGATCAGCGGCCATAACAGCCGTCGCGAATTGTTGGGCGGCGCGAAGGCTGAGTACTACGACAGCCTGCGCAATGCTCACCTGCCGCCCGGTGACGATGACGTCTACATCGAGGCCGCCATCCGTGGGCGAGACGGCGTGGTGCACCAGGTTCGTCGTGAGCTGGTGTGCGACTTCGGGCGTGGGACCGAATGCGAGAGCCGACTGCTCATCGACGGAAAACCAGCCGACAGCTTGGCCGCGCTTGGGTTGCCGATGTCCGATCCGCCCGTACGCGCGCCAGTTCTGCTGCAGCACACCTTGAGGCATGTGCTGTCGACCGAACCTAAGCAGCGGGTTGGCTACTTCAAGGCTGTGCTCTCGCTCACTGATTTGGACCTGCTGCGCGAACGTGTGGCGGCGTTGCGTTCGAGCCTGGACCGTGAACCTGTCGGTGCTGCCCTTCGCGCGACTGCGGCGTTGACTCCCACGCCGGCTGGAGATGTCGCAGCGAAACTACGTGAGTCGACGGGTTCCACGTCTGATCGCGCCAGCGCAGCCGCGACTGTCGAGGAAGCCCTGCTTGACGCCGGGGCGGCGATTCTTGGAACGAGGTCGACCTCGCTGGACGAGCTCAGGGGCGCCGTGGAGGCTGCCCTCGACGCCCAGCGAGAGAATGTCTTTCCACTCGCTGCGCTCACGATCTCATCGCCGGTGCCTGATCCAGTATCTGCTCCTGGGTTTGACTCGTACACGGCGGCGCTGGCGGCAGCCGACCGACGGGCAGCCCGGCTCGCACCCGTGCTTGCCGCGGTGCTGAGGGTTGACGAGTACGCCACGCTGGACCACCCAACGGACTGCCCAGTCTGCGCGACACCAAGTGCGTTGACACCTCAACGGCTAGAGGTGCTGCGTGACCTGCAACGCCGTACCCGCGAGGTGGACACGAGCGCCCGTAATGCAAGTGGCGCGATCGACCGTGCTCGGCGGCAATTGGACGAACTGGTCGACGCAGTCAGGACTCTGGTCCCGGCCGCCGCTCACTGGTCAGAAGGCGAGGTCGCCGAGGCCACGGCACGCCTGCGCGAGCTGGAGGTCGACGAGACGCTCGCCGGTCTAGCGCAGCAGAGCGCCACGAAGATCGCGAACGCCTCCGCCGCCGTCGAAAGGGTCGCAGAGGAAGCCCGCGAGGAGTTGGACCGCGCCGCTCAAGCCGTCGCGGCACGCGAGGAACTGCTCTCGAGCGTCAATCTCCTCTACGAACGGCTCGGCACAGAGCTACACCAGGTGTCTCAGGCAGTTGATTCGCATCGCGCGCTGGCGGATGAGCTGCGCACGGTCGTGGAGGCGGCGGTGCGGGACCGGGCCACCGGAAGCGGGCTCGTTGAGCTAGCCGACGTAGTTCACCGCACGGATGAGCTCGTCGCAGACGTCGCCACCGAGACCGGCCGGAGACGAGCGGTCAAACGACTGGTTGCGGCAGAGCGTGCGATGCGCGGCGCGGCGGGACGTGTTCTCGACGGTCGCTTTACCCGGATGAGCGACACTATCGGCGCGTGGTGGGCAACCATCCGGCCGGAAGAGCTCGTTGGGTTCGGTGGTGTGAAACGCCGAGCTGGTGGCGCTCTGTTCGTGAACTTGATCGCCGCCTTGCGTTCTGACGCTACGGGTGAACCGGTGGAGAGGGACGCCCTCGGTGTCTACAGCGACTCGCAGCTCAACGCCCTGGGTCTGTCGATCTTTTTGGCCCGGACCGAACTCATTGGGCTTCCCGTCGTTGTGCTCGATGATCCGATTCCAGGCAGCGACGCGGACCATCGGCTCACCTTTGTCCAAAACACGCTTACCAAGCTGCTTGACGCGGGCACTCAGGTCATACTCACAACTTTTGACAGCAAACTTGCGGATTGGGCGCAAAGCAACCACGACTGGCGCGGCTTGGTGGCATACCAGCTCACATTGCTTGACGCAGTGGCCGGGACCGAGCCAACGCAGACCTCTGACACGTTCAACCGTCTGCTTCTGGAAGCGGAGGAAAATCTGCACGCTCCGACGCCCCGCATGCGTCGCGCTGCTTGCGGTAGTCTCCGATCGGCAGCAGAACGTCTCGCCAAGCAAATTATCGCGACGGCTCGAACGAACGACGGTCAACCCTGCAGTGTGGGCGATATCGAGGCGGAAGCTTCCGTGCTTGGCGATCTCGTGCGGCTTGTGAGCGGTTATGCTTTGGATAACGAGGAGAAAGGGAAATGGCGTACTTTTGCCAAGGTTTTAAATCCTGGCAATCATGACGACGATGTTCCGTCTACCACGGACCTCAAGCAAGTTCGTGGCAATCTCCGGAAGATTGCGAAAAACCATCGCGAGCATTGGCCTAATGGGTTGCTGCTGTGAGGCTGGGTCGCGCCATACGCAGAGCTTTATGGCCAGCGCCACATCGAACCGTTTGACGCAGCTTCCTCCAACCCGCTCTTCGTGGAGGCTACGTCCTTCGCGGCCTACAAATCGCTGACGCTACCGATAAGGTCCGAGTCTCCACCGACTCCGGTGAAGACCGGGAGTTGCGCCTCCCAGAGCCCACTCCGCAGCCCGCCGACGGTGCACTCGTGTCAACACGACTGGTGGACCGCTGGTGAGGGGCTGGAAATCGGAGACCGGCCCAGACGGAGCGACGACCTACTTCCGACGTTGGAGTCGGCAGCGTGTGTCTCCCCTTCAACGAGGGCGACATTGCCAGTCCCGCCCCCTTGGGACTGGCAATGCCGCGCTGGAGTGTTTGTGATCAAGCGTCGTGCTCGTCGACATGGAAGTCGGTCAGTCCGAGTTGACGCAGGGCCTCCTTAACGACCAGATCAAGGGTCTGCCGTGGGACTCCTTGCGGACCGCCCGACGCCCTGATTTGCAGATCCACAGATACCTCAGCCGCCCCCACCAGCGGTAGCACAGCTGACTTGACCACCTCCCGCATCCTCTCGCCGGGAACCCCACGCACGGACACAGTGACAGCGGAGATGTGATCGCTGCGGCCACCGCCGCGTGCCCCACCGCCATGGGCACGCCCGCCAGATCCGGTGGGACTTGCAGGTAGAGATGGCGTCGATCCGCTGGGCACGACTGGCGCCTGAGTGCCGCTTGGCTCTCCCCGAGTCTCTTTGTCGTCGGGTCCGCCTGCGGGTTGTCGTCGGGCGAGGAGAGCCTGAGCAGCACTGGCGCGCACGAGCCAGGTCCCCGGCTGGAAGACGATCTCGTCCGGGCTGACCGACTCGCGGAACCTGATCAAGGCGTCTTCAGCATCCCAGGAGGTGCCGCTTGAAAGCGCGAACTGGCCGGACTCGGCGCCGGACGCCAGAGCGCGGCTGAGCACCTTCTCGGACGCCAGCTTGGGAAGGCGCGGGTATTGCGAGAAGTACGACAGCAGCCGGTCGAGCTCGACGGCATCCTGGTCGGCAGGGAGAACGGCGAATCGCTGGGACAGGAGCGCTGCTGGCGCGAGTTGGTCAGAAATCAGCCGGTCAGCGTCCTTTAGGTGAGCAGCGACACGTTCGGTGATCGTGCTCCCCATGCGAGCGGGACCCAGGTCACTGTGGTCAACCTTGACTCCCTCGCCGTTTGCGTCCCGCAACGCCAGCAAATGTCGGTATGCCATAACGATCTGCTGTGGCAGTCGCTCCTCCGAGTCAGAGGCGCGTTTACGCAGTCGCTCTTTTTGCTCGGCATTGAATCGAGCAAGTCGGTAGCGATCTCCGAGCAGATCCTGCATGGCCGCAAGGGTGCGAGCGGTCGACCGGGCGGCACTCATGAGGTGCGCGTCAGCGGCAACGAGAACGATCGCGTTGAGGTTAGCACGCCAGCCAGCGCCCTTTGTCTTAAGGATCTGCGAGGCTATCTCAAGAGCCTCGCTGTCGGTATCACCGCCGAGCCGCAGCTCAGGGTCGAGTATGCCGAGGGTCAGCCGGCCGTCGTCAGGGAGAGCTGATGGCTCGGCAACGTTGTGGATGACGCGGAAACCTTGGCCGCTCGGGGATGCTTTGCGCATGGCGTCGTTAATGCGTTGATCAACATCATACCCGTGGACAGCGGCTTCACGTTCAACGATGACCTTGTTGAGGTTGGGCTCTGTCGTGAAGCGGTAGCGCCCTCCTTCTAGGCGCATGTACCACAGCGCCCCTTCGAGAGCGTCACGAACGTCATCGAGCACGCCGCGAGATACACCCGGGCGGGTCACACCGATCATCATTTGCGCTGCTGATGCGCCGACAACCCTGTCGGCGCTGAAGGAGTTCGCGAAGGCAGTAGTGGCCAAGGCAGTGGCCAGCCGCATTTGCCCAGCCTGCCCACCGCGGCGCTGGTCCTCCTGCGGAGCCTTCGAATCAGGCCGAATGATGTCGGCGTTTAAGGCCGACTTGTAGCTCTCGCCGGCGAACTTGAGCACTTCTCCCCGTACTGCGTCGTCGTACAGGGGCAGGTCACCGAGGTGAATCAGTGGCGCGTCGTGGTTCGCGCGCCAAAGGGCCTTCACCGTGTGAGCCAAGATGCGCAACGCGCCCCGGGTGCGCTGGAACCCAGAAAGAGATCCCCATCGGTGGGTGCACAGGTCCACAAGCTCCGGGTGGAAGGGGTAGGCCCGAGCGATACGGTCACGGTAGTTCTGCTCTCGAAAGGTTGACGGGAGCACATCGCCAAGGCTGTCGTAATGATTGCCGTAAGCGTCCGCGACGGCTCGCCGATGCTCCTCGCTTCCGGTGGCTGCGAACAGGCGACGCTGTAGGATCGGGAAAATATCGTCCCCCTCGACCGGGGTGACGATGTTCTCACTGCGACCGACAACCCGACTCAGGCGTTCGTACATTTCAGTACCACTGACATCCGCGTAGTCTTCCATGCGGCTGGACGTCAGAGTTGCGAGCACGGCGACACCGGGTACTTGCGCTGCTGCCTGGGTCAGGTTCTTGATGATTGTCAGCGTCGTTCCAGCGAGGCTACCTTCATGCGTTTCGATCGCAAGTGCGTTGTTGAGGTAGACCAGCATCTCGTCGAGGAGCACCAAGCATGGAGCGTAGGCGCTGAGCAGTTCGGCGAGTTCATGAGTGGAGGCTCCAGCCCGTGCCCGGTCCGCCTCGGCGACCCTGTCATAAGCCGTTGGACCGCCAAGCCGCCAAGCGAGATGACCGACGAGGGTGTACAAGCGGTGGTCGCTGTCGACCTGCTCGGGTGTGGCTGGCAGATCGCTGCCATCGAGAACCGCTACCGTTGCTTTCGGTATGGCATGGCCACCAAGCTGTTCCGACAGTCCCCTCGCCAGCGCCGTTCCAGCCACGTCGTCGGGCTTCCGGAACAAGTGGTATGCAGACAACAGAGTGTGCGTTTTGCCGCCGCCAAAGTCGGTCTGAAGCCGATGTACGCTGGGCGCGGATTCGTCACCCGACAGCCGGCGGGACAGTCGCGTGAGGACGTCGGTCAAACTCGCGGTGAGGTAGGTCTTCTCGCAGAACTGGACAGGGTTGACGTAGTCGGCCGGGCCGCGTCCGCGGGCTACCGAACCCAGGTCGGCGGCGAACAACCCCTCGTCGAACGAGCCATCGGCGATGTCAGCATGGGGCTGAGCGATCTTTGTCCACGGCGTCAGTTCAGTGGTCACAGGTCCCTTCCCTCGGCTTTCCGCTACTCGAACAAGGACAGACGATCGCCCGGCAGATCGAACAGCCGGCCCGACGAGAAGTCGGCGGTCGAGTCGGCTGCGGCGTTGGCAAGCGCTTCCTGGTTGCCTGCCAACCCCATCAGCATCGTTCGTTCCCGATTCTTCTCCGGTAGCACTTGCACAAGCGCATTGGCAGTTGCCCAGAACGCGGGTTCGTCGCTGTACCCGGTCCGGGCCAGCAGCGCAGTCAGCTCGGCACGTCGACCGTCCTCCCACAGCCGCGCCGCCACGTGCAGGACGCCAATGGCAGTGGTCGCCATCTCATCGCCGCGCCGCGGTCCTCTGCGGTCCTGCGGACCAAGCAGCCGGAACGATGAACCATTCTTGCTGACAAGTCCGATGCGCTGCAGTGCAGAAAGATCAACATCGAAGGCCCGTTCTAGCATGTATGCCTCGTCAGCCGGCAGATCCTCGGTACCGTAACCCCATCGCCAGCTCAGATAGAACAAGGTCTCGTTGTCGAGGGTAGTAAGTCGTTCGCCTCCAATGAGGCTTCGCATCGCGTGGTGCGCGACGGTTTGACGAGCAAGAACCATCAGCTCGTCTACGCCGACTTCTTCGCCAGACAGCCGCAAGACTCGCCTATAGCGACCGAATACCTCGAACGCCGGTCCGACAGCTGAGACGAAGTAGTCCGCCCCATGCAGACCGAGACCCTCGAATGTTCCCAAACGCTCCGCGATCCGTTCGCGCAACTCCGGAACGACGTCATCATAGAATCCGTCCTTCTCAAGGTTTGCCGGGCGGCAAACCAGTACGACGGACGAGTTGAGCACTGCACTAATCTGTGCCGTGGAGCGTGCAGCACGCTCGGAGCGCATGGGCCACGATGTGGTGACGAGCAAATCCGCAGCTCGAAGCGCATTGAGCAGGCGTTCCCATGCCGCCGGCTCAGTGTGCGCGAAGACAAGGGCAACATACCCATCGCTTCGCACCACGCGTCGCATCTCCTCCAGAGCTTTTTGAAGCCGACGCTCGTATTCCTCGTCCGTGATATGCTCTGGTGACTTCTTGTCTGCGCGAGTTTGAATAATCTCGCCGGATTTTGGCGTGAGCGGAGTAGCGAAAAGCTCAGGGTAGAGGTGGCCAATGCTGCGCTTAAGCCATATGTAGAAGAGGTCTGACAGGTCGCCGTACTGGAAGGCGTCGTAATACGGCGGGTCTACGATAACGGCATCAAAGTAGTCAGTTTCGAAGGGCAGGTTCTGCGCATCTGCGCGGAGAACTTTTACGCTTTCCGGCGAGACGTCGACGCAATGACGGATTGCCTGGTCAACCCAACGAACAGCGCTGTCCCAACTGCCTGACACGTCCGCCAATGGATTGATCTCTGTGTAGTTCCAAGCCATCCTTATCGCTTGTTGCGGATAGGTATGTGTGATAAATTCGCCGCTTGATACCCAGGTGGTAAATGAGGAGTTGTAGTCAACGACTCGGCTAACACAGCAAGCTAGATAAGTTGCAAGAGCCTTCGCGCGCTCAGGGTCCATGCCTGCGTTAAGCATTTCTCGGTGGGCTTCTCTTACGCCTGCGCAGAAAGTCGCGAGCACATATAGCTGCCGACCATTAAAGAGTCCCGCCCAGCTATCTATGCCGTAGACTAGATTTCGCAGGATTCGGAACTGCGACTTGACCATTTGTTCATCCGGGACGGCGCTCGTTCCGTCCGGCGTTTCCCCAAGCCGGTCAATGAGTCCTTCTGGGAGCTCCTCTCCGGCCTCGAGCTCAGCGGAGGTCGGTTGGCGGTAAATCCGATCATCTCCGTGAGTTTCGAGAACTGCGTAGAGGCGCTTGCCGAAGCCGTGCTGTTGTGCATAGATCCGAACATGCTTTGCCGGGACAACGCTGGAGCAGCGCGGGCAGGTCACGGAACTTGATTTAACGGTACCTTCGTCTGGATTGTCGTCGCCAGTTGGTTTACCCTTGTGCACAACCATGTCGAGGCGGTGACCAACTGGCCGGAACTCGATCCAGTAATTACGACGATTGCTGTTGGCTAGCCACAGATCACGCATCAAAGGAATCTCAACGCCGCACGCGGGGTTTTGACACGGCATAGTGCGAGCCCAGAAATACACCGCTGGGCGGCCACCCTGCGGAGCTTCCGGGAATACAACGTCGAGATCGCCCTCAACGCGTTCACGTATCCAAGTTGCCCACTCGCGGAAATCTTCTATTAGTGAAGAAACTTCACCATGACCGGAACGTCCGTAGCGCTGCGCGAATTCCAGAATGCAACGCTGGATAAGATGAGCGACCGGATTGATGTCACTTGCTGTCACCTCTGCGCCAAGCCGCAGAGCCTCCAAAGGAATCGCGCCTCCGCCAGCGAAGCAGTCGAGCACGCGAGGCTTACGGTCCGGCCATGCCTTGGCGATACGTTCACGGAGGTGGCGGACCCCTGCGCCATTGCTCTGCTCAAAGGGCGCCGCGAGCGCGATATCGTTCATGATCTTCTGCCGCTCGGACTCGTCGCCTGGATCAGGAAGGAGGACTCCGGCAACGACGGCCCGACTCATCGCCAAGGGACGGCGTGCCCACCACAGGTGCAGGGTCGAGATGTGACCGCGGCGCAAGCTCTTCTCCCGCCCGGATTGCTCGTTGACCTGAGCGAGGGGCAAACCATGTTCGATGAGGCGGCGGCGTTCGGTGGTCATGTCGGGTTCTCCTCCGCGGCGGGGATGAAGTCGTCGGGGGCCACGGCGAACTTCACGTCAAGGTTGGGGCGGAAGGCACCGAGTAGTGCTTGCGCCGGGTTGTGGATTCGGTACAGCCGCGGATCAGAGGAAGCGCAGTCCAGGACCGCGTAGAGCCAGTAGTCGTCGCCGATCTCTTGGGCTTTGGCGAACTCACTCCAGCTGAGCGCCACAGCACCGTAGCCGGCGCGCCCCTTGACCTCGATGCACCGTCGCTCGTCCTTGGTGGTCGACAGCAGATCGAAGCCGATGTTGTCCTTCTCGTAGCTCTCGACCTTGGCCCCTCGACCCTCCTCGTAGTGCCACGCCACGTTGATCGCGATCTGCTCGATGTCCTCGGTCTCGGTCGCGCCGTCGTGATATTCGATGGCGTCGACGGGCAGTGGGAGGACGAGTGCGCGTCCGATCAACCGGACGGGGCCTCGGCGGACGTCGCGGTTGCGGCGGATCTCGGCGATGCGGTTGTTGCGGCGTTGGAGGTGCTGTTCCTTATCCAGTTGGGCCTGCCGGAGGCGGCCCTCAGCGCCCTTGACTCCCTGGTCGACCTCGTCTTCTAGGTCCATCAGAGTCCGTTCGATGTCGGCAATGACGGACCGGGCACTGGCCTCGACGAACTGTTGCTGGATGTCGGCTGCGTGCTGGCGTTCGGCTCGTACCCGCTGGTAGTCGTCCTCGAAGAGGTGTTCGCGGCACCAGCGTTCGAGGTCGTCTGCGGTGCCGCTGTCGACAGCAGGTAGGTCGTCGGGGGCCGGCGAGTTGTCGTCCGGCACGACCAGGTCGAAGAGGCTCGTGTGCGGCGCCTGCTCCATGTGGCCGTCGGCAGTGACTCGGACGGCGTCGAAGCGGCGGTAGGCGATGTTGCTGTCGGAGTCGACCACATCCCCGGTCACGAAGGACAGAACGTGCGGCTTAACAGCGTCCGGGTCGAACACGATTGCGCCACGTTCAAGGTCGGAGGCGGTGTCGTGCAACACCGCTTCCACAGCCGCGTCGAACAAAGGGTGCCCTGGTCCGCATAGCTCGGGCGGCGGACCCCCGCCCGTTTCGGAGCCGGTGGGCCGCTCGGCAACTTGCCGATCAAATGTCAACTTCTTGTAGGTGGGGAAGACCTGGCGGGTTGCCCCTGCGGCTCGGCTGGCAGCGACGAGCCGGTTCGGCGTGCTGATATTGACCGTGCCATCGAGCCGTTCGTCGACCTTGCCGTCGAGCCATGTGACGGCGTCGGTGAGGAAGCGCTGGAAGTAGCCAGGTGGCAGTCGGCGCTCCTGTGCGCGTTGGTATTGCTCACGCTCGCTTCGCCAGTCGACGTGCTGTTTGGCGAGGGCTTCCTGCATCAGATCGCGAGCGCGCTCGCGCACCTGCGGGTCCACAACATCGCCGCCGAGGCGGTCGATGACGTCTTCCGCGGACATGTCACCCGCGATCACGGACTCCATCAACTCTTGGAGCCGGTATCCAGCGAAGGTGTCGCCGATGACGTCGAAGACGCCATCGCCAAGCTCATGGCGCATGGCGTTGATCTTGCGTAGCAAGGTGGCGAGGACGCGGCCCTCACGCGTGTTGACGGCGACCATGTTGAATATATGAACGTCGCGGGTTTGGCCAATCCGGTGAATGCGGCCCATGCGCTGTTCAAGCCGGTTGGGGTTCCACGGGATGTCGTAGTTGACCATCAGGTGGCAAAACTGAAGGTTGATGCCTTCCCCAGCTGCTTCAGTCGCCACCAGAATCTGGGCCTCTTCGCGGAACCGGCGTTCCTGCTCGATCCGCTCGGCGAGCTTCATACCACCATGGATCGTCGCCACGTCAAAGTCGGCGGAGAGCTTCTCGACGAGGTAGTCAAGGGTGTCGCGGTGCTCGGTAAAGATCACCAGCAGCCGGCTGCGGTCCTCCCACAGACCTTCATCACGCACGACGTCAAGAAGTTCATTGAGCTTCTTTTCCTGGCCGCCAGCCTCGGCTGCTTCAGCTTGATCGAGGAGCGGAAGCAGTGCTTCACGCTCTTGTCTCAACTCCTCCACTGTGGCAGGCAGGGCTTCGTCTAGTGCCGCCTGTTCGAGCTGCCAGAGTGCTTCGTCGTCGAGGTCGGCAAGCGTCTCGGAGTCGCTTACGAGCTGCTGCCGGAAGTCCTTCCGATTGCGTAGGTACGCAGCCGGGTCGGTCAAGGCCCGGTCGATTCGCTCGATGCGTCGGGAGATGGTGCGCTTGATGGCTCGGATGCTGGAGGCGAGCCGACGCTGCATCGTCGTGAGCGCGAATCCGGCAGTGCGCTGGTCCGCGTCGCCTCGGATCTCGCGGAGTCTTGTCTGCACGAACTCGGTGACCGCGTAGTACAGCTCCTTCTCGGCGCCCTCGAGGTCGAACTCCACGGTGGCGGTATGCCGCTCTCGGAAGAGCGGCGCACCGTCCATGTCCGTCATCTTCTCTTTCGAGACCTTGCGGTAGTAGCCATCGGGTGCAGGAAGACTGCGGGGGCATCGATCGCCGAATGCATCGCGGTCCAGCAAGCGCAGTAGCCCCCAGAAGCTCTCTGTCTTGCCTGAGTGCGGTGTGGCGGTCATCAACAGGAGCCGCTCGGACACCGCTGCAACCTGCTCGGCGGCCTTATAGCGCAGGCTCCGCTGCTTGATCATCCCCTTCGTGTCGGTCTGGAGAGTGAAGCCGTGCGCTTCGTCGATGACGGCGAGGTCCCATGGCCGCCGAGCTGCGATGAACTGCTCAAGCCGCTCCGGGTTCTTCAGGAAGTCACGTGAGACGATGACGCGGTTGAGTCGGTCCCACGGGTTGCCGCGGATGATGTTGTCGATCTGTTGAGCGCCAACCTGGTCGAACTCGAAGCCGAAGCGTTCTTCCAGCTCGCGAGCCCACTGCGGGAGGAGGTTGGCTGGAGCCACGATGAGGACGCGGTCGGCGGACCGGCGCAGCTCCAGCTCTTTCATGTAGAGCCCGGCCATGATGGTCTTGCCAGCGCCGGGGTCGTCCGCCAGTAAGAATCGCAGGCGAGGCTGGCGCAAGAACTCGCCGTAAACGGCCTCCAGCTGGTGGGGCAACGGCTGGATGTTCGACACCGCGAGCGCCGCCATGTCGTGCGTGAAGGCAGTCTGGATGCGCTTCGCCTCCACACCGAGACGGAAGGCGATGGGGTCGGAGTCGAACCGCTCTTGATCATGTTCGGTGACGATCTCCAGCCTGGCGGCTTCCTCCTCCGACAACGTGATCTCTCCCGGCCCTGCTTCACCTCGGTAAACCAGGTGCCAGAAGCTCCCCGGGCGCACGTCGAGTAGCCGGACGATTTCGCCTGTATCGGGCAGTCGAACACGCTGGTCGCGCACCAGGCGAGCGTCGCCATCCGACGTCAAAGGGGTCCTCCTCGTACAGTGCTCGTCGAGAAGACAGGCCTACTGGGCACTGTAGTCTTGCAACGGGCTTTCAAGGTCAGGTTTGGTGCTGTTGCGCAACGGGCGGCCGTACATGACTGTGCAAGCTCACGCGGACACAGCCGGCTACGGGCCCGCCGAGTTCGTCCATGACTGCACCTCCTCCATGACTGCACCTCCTCGCCGAACTGCTAGATCATCTCAGCGTCGAGTCGAAGTCCCATGCGCGGCTCTGGGTATGTCGTAGGCTCGTGCGATCCGTTACCATGCGCCTTCCGCGGCTCCGCAGCGCTCTGGCGGTCGGGATCTACGACCTGTACGTCCGCCCCGGTCGCGCAAGTCCTTGGACCTGGCCAGTTGCAACAGGAACGAGTCCGATCCGCGCGGGTTGCCATCGGCTTCCCCGGCTCGTGTCAGACCTAGGTAGAGACACCAGTCGGAACCTACACTGGCATTCTCAGTCGAACTCGCCGTCCTTGACGCCCTTGATGAAGGCGTCCCACTCGGCGGCGGTGAAGTAGTGGGCGGGGCGGGTGCGGTCCTTGGTGTCGCGTAGCCATCGGCCGCCGTCGGAGTCCTTGGCGACCTCAACGCACTGTTGGGCGCCGCCGCTGTAGCTGCTGGTGCGCCACTGGAGGTCGGCGTCCGGTGTCCGCATGTTGTTCTCCCTACTGCTTGTCCAGTTCCGCCATGCGGCGGTCGATGAGCTTGAGTGTGACGTCTTCGGCGAGCGCGGTGTTGTGCGCCTGGTCGAACGCCGTGGAGTAGGCGGCGGTGGTCTTCACGTAGTCCGCGCCGGTCAGCGTCTCGACGTAGGCAATGGTGGCCCTCGCTCTCTCGATCCACAGCAACGTGAACGGGCAACTCAGGCCCGCTTCCGGACCATGATCCAGGGGCACGATCCGCAGCGAAACGGTGGGCAGCTCGGCGATCTTGCGCAGCCGCTGGAGCTGGGCTTTCATCGTGGCGGTCGTGCCGATGCGGCGCAGCAGCGCCTCCTCACCGAGCACCACCCACACCTGCGGGGCGTTGTCCCGGAACAGCCGGTTACCGCGTTCCTCGCGGGCCGCCGCCATCGCGTCAAGATCGGCGGCCATGACGACCGGAGAGCGGGCGAGCTGTGCACGAGCAGCATCCTTGGTCTGGAGCAGTCCAGGAATCTCGCTGTAGACCATGCGAATCTCCGACGCGGCGCGCTCCAGCGACACGTACTGCTTGGCCCAGTCGTTGACCCGCTCCGGCGCGGCCCGCCTGCGGGACTCCACGCGAAGCTGGCGCACCTGTGCGGCTTCGGGACCCGTCACCCGGTAGAGATCGAGAAGTGTGGCAAGCTCCCGCTCGGTCAGGCCGAGCATCCCGGTCTCGATCTTGGAGAGCTTGCCGCGGTACCAGTTCAGCCGGGTGTTGGCGTCGTCCAGGCTGACGCCGCTGGCCTCGCGGAGCGCGCGGAGGCGTTCGCCCAGGATGAGCCGCTGGACGACTGGGCCGGGATCTTCCTCGTGCATGAGCACAGTCTGCACCACCAGACGAGGGTCACTGAGCGTCGCTATTTGAGTCTCAGTTTCACACCCGAATGGCGGATAATCGCGCTGTGTCGTCGATTGAGTCTCAGTTGTAGTCTCCATCCGAGTCGGGGGGTTGCGGCGGCCATCCCGGCCCCCCGGCCCGCCGACAGCCAGCGCGGCCGGGCCAGACCCCGACCTGGCCCGGCCGCCTTGCCGGAACGACCCGGCCCGACCGGGCCCGCGAGAGTGGGGAGCGATGATGTGGTGGAGGCGACGACGGCGCGACCAGCCGGTAGCACCATGTCGGGATGCCGCCGGGCGGCGACGCGAGATCCAGGTGCTGCTCACCGACGACGACCACGTGGCGTTGGTCTTCCCGCCCGGCGAGGTCGTGATGTTGGAGCCGCTGGAGGCTGGCCGGCTGCGTGCCGTCCTTCGCGACGCCGTCTTCGCGCTGGATAACCAGGCGGATCGAGACGGGTACCAGCAAGCCGTCCCGGCCGTGGAAGCCCGCGCATGAGTCCGGCTGCGCAAGCCGTCCTGGTACTCGTCGCCGCGCTCGTGTTCCTGATCCGGCTCGCGGTGGCGCTCTACCACGCCAATGTAGATGCAAAGATCGCCGCCCACCGTGCTCGTGGGGAGCGCCATCGATGAGCCGAATGCCACGGGACGTGGCCGAAGAACTGGGACAGCGGCTGTACACCGCGGGCTTTCGTCCCCTGCCCGACGCCGACGACGGCGGCACGCTGATCGGTACCCGCCTGTGGCGAGTGCGCGCCGGATACGTCGAATACCTCGCGCTGCGCCCCAGCGGACTCGCCTACGCCGTCCGGGCCGAGGCCACCTTCGACTACCAGCGTCCTGCTCAGCACGGCCGGATCGTGGAGTACCTATCCGGCTACGGGGTCAACGCGCTGGACTGGCTGCTGGCCACTACTGAGGTTGAAAGGCCGGGGTGTCACGGTGGCTTGGTCGCGGGGAGCAGCCCGGTCTCGGTGATGAAGGCGTCGATGAGGCCGGGGCGGTACTGCATCCGCTTGAGACGGGTCTTCAC
>NZ_BJFL01000062.1 GCF_005405885.1 Gandjariella thermophila | reverse complement strand
CGCACGGGGGTCTGCGCGCGAGCGTCCACCACCCTGCGGACGCGCCTTCGCTGGTGGGATGAGCGGCTCCACCAACGCCCAGAGTTCGTCGGGCACCAACCGTTCCGACAACGAGTCGATCACGGCGCGAGATCATCGCAGCCTACCCAGCAACATCCAAACGAGACACGCTCTTATGGGGTCGGGGTCGCGGAAACGGCCTCTCCCAGTTCCGGTGTGCCCAACGACCCTGAAGGGGTGTCAACTGTCGCAGTGTGCAACGGGCATGCCGGGTGGTGTGCTCTCGTCGATCCTGCCTGAGCCTCCACTGTGGTCTGAGCCGTCGCCGCCCGCCGGCTCGTGGTCCTCGCCCGCGCTATGGCCGGCGCCGCAGGAACCGGTGCCACCAACGCGTGCGTGACGACCTGGGCTCCGCGGTCGCCGCCCGCCCGGTCGGTGACTGTGGGGCCGCCCGGCTCGCTGCCCACCGGGCGGCCCGCCACTGCGCGACGACATCGTCGGCGTTCACCGGCCGGATGCGGACGTGCGGGCCCGAGGGTGCCCGCAGCCACTCCAGAATCCGGCGGTTGAGCGCGTGGACGGCGGTCCGAACGGCCCGTTCAGTCGGCAGGTCGCGAACCGTGTCGGGCAGCCGAGAGAGCTCGCTGCGCAGCTGCAGCGACGTGGGCAGCAATGCCTCCGCCGACAGTCCCTCCCGGCGGAGATAGTTCCTCACCCACCACAGCTCGTGGTAAGGCTGGTGCAGATCGGGTATCGGCTTGCCGTGGCCGGGAAGATTGTCGAACTCTCCGCGCTCCTGTGCTTCCCGAATCTGGCGGTCCACCCATGTCTCGAAGCCGATATGTGCTGGCTTGCGTTCTGTCACAGCGGCAATCCCCCTTGCCCGACGTGATGTCGGCACGAACCTCCACGGCTACCGGCCATGGTGGCCGCGCAGCGGTACCGGAACAACCCATGCGACTCCGGCCGAGGTCTGCCGGCCACTCGACGGCAGGACGTCGGTAGGACGTCGGTAATGTCGCGTGGCGGTCCTCCTCACGGCAGGACCGGAACGCGGCGACCAGCGCGGTACACGGCGCGGACCGTCAACAGACTCCGCAGATCGTCGACCGGGTTCCCGGCCACCGCCAGGAGATCGGCGTCGAACCCGGTGGCGACGCGCCCCTTCCGGTGGCCAACTCCACACGCCTGGGCCGCGACACTGGTGACGGAGGCAAGCGCGGCGGCGCTCGGCAAGCCCAGGAGTTCGCCGAACTCGATCACGCCGTGCGGCAGGCAGTCGTGAGGCTTGAGAGAACCGACACCCGCATCGGAGGAGCACACGAGCCGGACTCCGAGGGCGTGCATGCGCGCAAAGTTCCTCCTCACCCGGAGGTGGATGTCCGGCAGGCCGCCTTCCTCCGGCAGGCGAGCCGTGGTGGTGCTCACCGGAACGCCGCGCGCCGCGAGCGTTTCGATGGTCCGCCAGTCCGGGTCCACCCGACCACCACCGGCCAGAAAGAAGCCATGTTCGAGGGTGTCGACCCCCGCCGTGATCGCGTCGCCGATTCCTGCGGCGCCGTGCGCGTGCGCGGCAACCGGTTTGCCGGCTTCATGTGCGAGGTCAACGATCGTGCGCAGTTCGTGGTAGGAGTACTGCGACTCGTGCGGAGCCCAGCCGGGCGTGATCACGCCTCCGGTGACCATCACCTTGACGCAGTCCGTGCCGCGCGCGATCCGTTCCGCAACGGCAGCGGCGACGCCGGCGGTGCCATCGGCCTCCCCGCCGAGAAACCAGCAGTGCCCGCGTCGTGGGGTGATCGGGGGCCCCGCGGCGAGGACTTCCGGTCCCAGTTCGCGGCCCGAGTTGTACATGTCGCGAAGGGTCAGGGCGAGGTAGCGTCGATCACCGAGATCGCGGAGAGTGGTTATTCCGGCTCGGAGCGCCTGCTGCGCGTGGGCGCCCATGCGGGTGAGCACGGTGGCATCGTCATCGGCGTCCATCTGCTCCAGGGGGTTGCGGTGCGGATCCCAGGCCAGGTGGGTGTGTACGTCGATCAGTCCGGGCAGCATGGTCACGTCTCCCAGGTCGACCACGCGCAGATCCGCCGACGGGCGTGCGCCGGTGAGGTCCACGGCGGCAATTCGGTCGCCGCGAATGACCACCAACGGCCAGCCCTCGTGGAGTTTCTCACCGTCGTACAGCCGTGTAGCCCGAATGCCCATCGGCGGTTCCGTGCGGTCGTCTGTTGTGGTGTTCATATCCGCTCCTGATCGGCTACTGGGGTACTCGGGGCGGGGTTCGTCACCATTTCCGGACGTGCCGCGACGACGGCCGCCGCGCACCGCCGTACCTCATGAGATGCCCATGCATCGGCCACCTTGCGCAGCCATCGACGCTCGGCCTGAGCGTCGTCGCCGCCGACTCGCACCAGGTCGTCACACTCGTCGGCCGGCGGCGCACCGGCGGACTTGGCGTCGAGTGCGACATGGAGCCAGCACGCGGTCGTGACCGCATCCGGCTGGTCACCAGCCGGCCCCGCGAGAGGTAATGAGTCACGTATCCGCTGGATGTCCGATGCCGTCACCCACCGGCACGCGTCGCGGAGACCGTCGCGGATCTCCACGATGCGGTCCGTCAGCCGATCCGCAGTGTTGACGACCAGCAGGCAGTCCCACAGCCACGGGCGGGGCGGATGGAGCGCGATGTGCGGGACGGCATCACACAGTTCCCGCCACAATGGGTACAGCCTTCGGCAGTTCCACCACCGGAAGCCGACGTCCACGAGCGGTTTCGTCGCCGCGATGGAGCAGGCGAGGGCGACGAGCACGAAATACAGCGATGAAGCGACCAGGCCGCAGGCCAGCACGGCATGACTGATGCGGAACAAGGCCGCCCATCGGGTGCCGAAATAGCAGACGCCGACGGTGGTCGCCAGCGCCAGCATGAGGTTCGCGACCTTCAGCAGACCCTGGACATGGGAAAGGTGGCGCCAAAACACCACCGACGCCCATGCCGAGGCCGACACCGTGAAGGTGCCGTACACCATCCAGTACCCGGTGAGAGCGGTGAGCGTTCCCGGTTGCGGGAAGAATCGGCCACCCGGGGCGGGATGCGCGCCGGAGACGATCGCCCACGCGAATGCCACTACCACGAGAACCATGGTGGCGAGTGCGCAGAGCAACCACGGTCGTAACCACGTCACCCGTTCGGTGTCACTGGCTACCGTAATGCGGGCCGCGAGGGCGAGAACACTGGTCACCATCCCGATCGCAAGAAGGGACGACACCAGGCTCGACGCGTGCGGGACTCTGGTCATTCGGTCGATCGAGGCGGCCAACGAGTTCTGGAGCACGGTAACGCCCAGGCCAAGGGAAAAGAGAACGGTCCACACCGAACGCTCACGTTGCGACCGCAGGGCCGGAAGACGGACGATCACCGCCGTCCAGCAAAGAACCAGGAGCCCTCTTCTGATGTTGTCCTCAGTCATGGTCGACCCCGAGCGCCCTGCCCAGATCGGGGTGACAGGTGTGTAGCGGCGCCCACCGTAAACGTGTGGCCTTGCTCCAGATGAGACGCGCGACTGTTTCGGCTTCGTGCTCCTCGGTCCGCGTGTACCCGGCGCGGGCCTGAACCTGCCGCACGACGTCGGCGATCTGGTCGACGTCCGGTGAAGTCTCCGCGGCCGGCAGTTCGGCCAGTAGGTTGTCGTGCAGAATTATGTGGCCGATCTCGTGGTAAATGATGAGATCCTGGTGCGGCCTGCTGGTCGCCGGGTCAACCATGATGTGGTCGGCTCGGTCGGTGGCGATCCACAGCCCGGTGGGCCGGTCGGGGCCCAGATCGTCCGGTAGTGGGTGGAGGTAGAGGCGCCGCCCACGGTCCCTGGCGATCGCGTCGCAGACATGCTGTCGAGTGAACGGCGCCGACAAACCGAGGCGGCGTAGTTCGGACGCGACAAACCGGCGAAGTTTCCGATCGGCCATATCTGGTGACCCCCCCGAAGCGGTGCCGAATATCGTCAATATCTACTCGGATGCTTCCGCCTGTTCGTCAAGCCTCTCCCGCTGGCGGCACTGTTCCACGACCTTCAGGATGTCGCGAAGACTCAGCTCGGAAAGTCCGATGGTCCGTTCGGCAATCAACAGCGCGCCCCTCGACCGCAGCGCGGCGTCGAGGGCCGCGTCGCTGCTGGCGTGTTTCGGCTCGAAGAAGTATCCGACAGGCACCCGGAAGAAATGTGCTAAGGCTTCGAGGACCTCACCCGTGGGGTTCGTCTTGGTCCCGTTCCGGAGCATCGACAGGTAGGTGTGTGAGATCGAGACGTTCGTCTGGGCGCGGATGTCCCGGGTGATCTGCCTGTTCCCCGGCGGCCGTCGCCCATGCTGGTACCGCCTGGCAATCAGCGCGTTGAGCTTGGCAGCGAGCCAGCCCGGGTCCGGCGAGTTCACGAGCTGCTCATCTCCGTCGGTCGAAAGATCCACACAGAACGTGGTGACTGTAGTAAGAACCCGCATTGACGATCAAGGATTCTGCGTCCGGTGACGATCTGTGTGGTCCATACGGTCGACATGCGGTGCCGCGGGCTCATCGGCATCGTCGCGGGAGAGAACGCGGTGGCGCGGCCGACGCGGGAGGCCTGACCTGCCCGCGACTGCGGAGCCTCGGGCTGGATGGCAGCGGTAAGTACCCGGTATACGGCATGTCATCGGGCGGGCGGGTACACCGCACTCGCCACGCATGCTGCCGGCGCTACCCGCCGCCAGGCGTTCACCATAGTTGACGACTGGTGCTACTCGCTGGTACGTGTCCGTCTGACACGGGAAGATCGTTGACAGGAGGGGAATGCGGATGGGTCCAGGCCGGACCACCAGTTGGGTTCCTGTCGCGTGAGCCGGATTTCGAAACTGACTCGGGGGAGATCGTAGCCATGGCGGTGACAACGGGAGCCTTATCGGCGGAAGCGTCGACCATGGACCCGAACACCACAGTGATCAGGGTGCCAATCAGCTCACTGAAACCGGCTGACTCGCCCAGGCTCGAGGGGGAGGACGAGGCGCACGTCAAGGTGTTGGCCGAGATAGCCACGACGTTGCCACCGATACTGGTCCACCGCCGTACGATGCGCGTGGTCGACGGGATGCACAGGTTGAGAGCGGCCGTGCTCCGCGGCGAGGACAGCATCGCCGTCGAGTTCTTCGATGGCGACGACGCCGATGTCTTCGTGCGGGCGGTGCAAGCCAACATCAGTCATGGTCTGCCGTTGTCGTTGCGTGATCGCAAGGCGGCCGCCGCGCGGATCGCGGCGACGCGGCCGAACCTGTCCGATCGCGCCATCGCCAGAGTCGCGGGTCTGTCACCCAAGACCGTGGCCACGGTCCGTCGTCGTTCGAGCGATGGCACGCCGCACTCGGACAGGAGAGTTGGCCGGGACGGTCGGCTGCGCCCGCTCGACGCCTCGGCCGGGCGCGCGGCCGCCGAGGACCTGATCAGAAGCCGGCCGAACGCGTCATTGCGGGAGATCGCGCGGTCCGCCGGGATCTCGGTCAGCACCGCGCGCGACGTCCGTCAACGCATTGAACACGCTCGGGAGCCGGCTCCTTCAGCGGACCGTAACGCCGTGAACTCCCCGCACCGGGGGACATCGGGCGGCTCCGACGTCGACCGGGTGGACGCGGAGACCAACCTTTCGGATTTCACTTCGGTCGTGCCGATGCTGATGAAAGATCCGTCCCTGAAGTTCACCGGGCCCGGCCGCGCACTGCTTCGATTGCTGGCGGCACACGCGATGGGCCCGACCGACTGGGAGCGGCTCATCGAGGCGGTGCCACCGCACTGTATCAGCGTTGTGGGCGATCTCGCCTCCGTGTACGCGCGGGCCTGGGAACGTCTGGGAACAGAGCTCAAAAGGCGGAGAACCGACATGTCGTGATCGCCAGCGGAATCAACCTGCGCGGACACGCGTGGTTCGCCACGCGACCGTGTTCGAGTGAGGAAATTCCTCAGTCGAACACGACACGGATCTTCGGTCGACAGTCCACCGAAGCCACCGTGCGGCCGCACCGTTTGACGAGGTGAACAACACTGCGCGGAGTAGCGGGCAGCGCCGGTCGGAGCCGCAGTTGCTACCGATCGTCGGTCACTTCGCGCTTCCGGCCGCCTCGCGAACGCGCGCGCATTTCAGGTGGTGCGCACAGATGGTCGCTCGGCCGGTTGGCTTCAATTGACAGCACGCCGCGAACTGGAATACTCACCGGCGCCACATCAGTTACAGGAAAGGGAGGCCAAAATGGCCCAGGAACGCACGGACCTGGTGGAGTTCGAGCACGAGGAGTACATGCGCTGCTCGGACAACAACATGCCGAGTTTCGTCGCGTTCGTGCCGCTGTCGCCCGAGGAGCAGCGGCAGGCCGACGAGGCGCTCGCGCTTGCCTGACGCCGAGGCCGGCGAGTCCCGCCCGAACGGGCGGGACTCGCCGCACCGTCGAACGCACGACATGGATCTCTACACCGACCCGACCTTCACCCTGATGTCGCCGATCGGCAACGTCCAGGGGCGAAGTGCCTTCACCGGGAACCAGCCGGATGACGGCGCACTCATCGGAATGCTGGCCACGGGGGACGAGATCTGCGTCCTCGGTACCGGCTTCGGCGCATCGACACGTGCCATCCTGGCCGCTCGGCCGAGCGCGCACATCACCTGCGTCGACAACGACCCGCGCACGCTCCGGCTGGCCGACGAGGTGACCCGTCGGCTGTGCGACCAGCCGAGGTTGAACATCGTCGAGCGGGACGCGTACGCCTTCCTCGCGGAAAGCGAGCGGCCTTGGGGAGGCCTGGTCGTCGACCTCTACACGGCCACCGGCTACCCCGACATCCTGCTGCGGCCGGGCTTCTGGCGCCGGGTGAGCGAGGTGAGTGCTCGCGCGGCGGCGCCGGTACTGGTCAACACCTGGGGTATTCCCGAACAGTTGGAGCAGTTCGGGTTCTGGAACGCGCACTCGACGGTCGGGCGGCTCATCGAGGACGTCGGCGGCTGGAGCCGGGTGCGGGTTCTGCCGTCGCGGCGTAACGCCAGCCTGCTGTTGCAGCACGAGGATGCCGGCGCCGACGCGCCGGCGGAGGACCCGCCGCCCGATCATCTTCACCGATATGACCGGGCGGTGCTGCGTGCGCACCGGCTGCGCCTGGGGGCCGCGCGGACGATGTCGTTGTCCCGGCTGCCACCGCCGCGCCCCCACGACGTGTCGGCGGTGTCCTCCCGGGCGGCGCAGAACGACGCGATGGTCCAGCGGTGGCCCGCCATGGCCCGCGCCGTCCTGGCCGCCGCCCGGCAGGTGAGGGCGGGGCGGGGCCGTCACCCGGACACGCTTCGTGAGGTACTTGCCGCGCCCGAACTCGCGACCGCGGCGATGTCGCGACTTGCCGAACGCGGCGACCCGGCGGCCACGGCGATCCCGGTGATTCTCGCGGGAGAGGCGCAGGACCACCGTCGTGACGCCGCATGGCTGTTGACCTGGTTCCGCGACAACCACGCCGACCTCATCGCGCGCACGTCACCCGAGTTCGTCATCGGCTGCCTGTTGTGGCAGTGCGTCAGCATCGCCCTCAGCCCGCACGGTGTTCCATTCGAGGAGGTGTCTTGGTTTTTCGACGAGGTCATGACGCTCCATCGGGCAACTCGGGACTAATCAGCGATGCCCGCCAGCCGGTGAGCCCCTCCCGGACCCTGATCGTGGCCGCGACGTCGAACGTCGGCGACAACATCTCACTGTTCGCCGTGCCGTGGCTGTTGACCGGGTTCACGCACAGCGCGATCGTCGTGGCGCTCGCATCCGCGGTCGGTCGGGTGCCGGGAGTGCTCGCGAGGTACTGGGCGCCGTCGCTGGTCCGGGACAGTCCACTGCGCGCCATGCGCAATTCCTGCCTGATCCGCGTGGCGGTGTTGGGCGTGCTCAGCGCCTGCTACGTGTGGTTGCCCGCGCAGGAGGCGGTGCTGTTCGCCTTCATGGCGGCCGTGGGTATCACCGACATCCTGTTCGACGTTGCACTCGACACCCACATCGCCAACGGCCGGCTCCCGTCCCGCGAGCTTGCCCGCCTAAACGGCAACGTCCGGACCATCGAACTGGTCTCGTCAGATTTCGTCGGTCGTCCGGTGGGAAGCCTTCTGCTCGGGGTGGCGCCGGTGCTGCCGTTTCTGGTGAACCTGGCCACTTCCGCGGTCAGCGCCGTTCTGCTCGCCATGCGCACGGCGACCGGGCCTCGCGGGACGGTCCATGGCGACCCGGGCGCGCCCGAGACCGTTGCCACCGATGCCGCGCCGGCCGCCACCTCGGACGATTCGGCGCGGGAACGGCGGATCTCGACACTGCGCGGGCTGATCGCCGTCACGGTCGCGCTGACGGCGGTGTATTCCGCCCTGCTTGGCATCCAGGTGCTGTATGCCCGGCTCGTTCTGCACGCCGGCCCGACGTCGTTCGCGGTTCTGCTCACCGTCTCCGCGGTGGGCAGCATCGCCGGCGCCAAGGTGAGCCCCGCCCTGACGAACCTGCTCGGCTACCGTGCCACCGCCACCTCGATGATCGCGATCATGTCCGCGGCGTTCGTCGGCCAGGGCCTGGCGCGAAGCACCTGGACCGCCAGTCCCGCCTACGCCGCGGGCGGCTTCGCGGTGGCCTGCTGGGCGGTGGCCACCACGACCGCCCGCCAGCTGATCTGCCCAGCCCACCTGCGCCCCAGCTTCGCCGCCCGCGCACAGGCGGCCGGCGCAGCCGCCTCCCTGCTCGGCATGGTGCTCGGCGGCCTGGTCGTCTGGGCTGTCACCACAGCGGTACCCGAGCGGAGCGTCCTCTGGGCGGCGTTCGTGGTGGGCGGCCTCGCCGTCGCGGTGATCGGCGGCGCCGCGCAGCGCCCGATCCGTGCCGCATGGTCCCTCATGAAGCCCAATTCCGGGAGGTAGCCACCAGTGTCCGAAACGAGTTATATCGTCTACGACGACTTTTACCGTGACCCGATATCGGTCCGTGACCTCGCCCTCCGGTCCAGCTGGCTCGACCCGAAGATCTCCGACGGGCGCGAGTACAGCCGCGAGACGGAGAAGGGCTACTACACCGACGCGATCGTCGACAAGCTTGCCAGGATCGTCGGCAGGCGTATCGTCTTCGACGCGAAGCGCATGGGCTTCGGAGTCTTCGCCTTCTACCCCGCCTCCGCGGCGGTGGACGTGTCAACTCATTTCGACGACACCAGCTGGTCCGGGATCGTCTATCTGATGCCGGACGAGCTCAACCGCACCAACTCGGGGCTGGCCTTCTACCGTCACCGGGAATCGGGCCTCACCGGCCCACCGGATGACGAGCAGGCCCGCGAGTTGGGCTATGCCGACTCGCAGACCTGGATACAGGAGGTCTACTACCGCGACAAGCTCACGCCCGAGGCGTGGCAGCGGACGTCGTTCGTCGGAGCCAGGTTCAACCGCCTCGTGCTGCTCAACGGCGCCCGACTGTTCCACCGCGCAAGCGACGGTTTCGGTACCACCGCCGCCGATGCCCGGTTGACCCAACGGTTCTTCTTCGACATCGACGACACGGAGGTTGACGCATGAGCGGGTCATTATACGTGGTCGACAATTTCTACAAGGATCCGGACAAGGTTCGAGCCTTCGCGCTGTCGTCGAGCTTCCTGAGCGCCGGACGCTACAACTACCCGGGATGGCAGAGCGCCCGCGCACTGAGTGGTGACGCACTGGCTGCCGCCTTCGGCCGGATTATTCATGAGCATGTCCAGCCCGATCCCGACCGGTACACCTGGGGCGGCTTCCGGGTGATCACCGAGGAGACCGGCGCGATGACGAAGGTGCACGCGGACACCGCCGTGCGATGGGCCGCGATGGTCTACCTGACACCTGGCATCGCCGACGACGCGGGTACCGGGTTCTTCCGGCACCGCGAGACCGGTTTGTTCGGGCCGCCCACCGACGCCCAGGCCCGCGAGATGGGTTATGCGGACGCCAACGAGTTCGAGGAACGGGTCGCGCGCCGCGACATGGCCGACCTAGACAGGTGGGAACTCGTCTCGCACGTGGCGCCGGAGTACAACCGGCTCGTCATCTTCCGCGGCTCCAGGCAGTACCACGCGCCGCTCTCCGGAGCGGGATCGCGAGCCGGCGACGCCCGGCTGACGCAGAACTTCTTCTTCAACACCAGGGTCGACGCCGGTGCCGATGCGACCGGTGTGCGGCCGTGGCTCGAGGCGCCCGCCCCGGCGCCCACCGGGCTGGGGTGAGCGCGGTGCGCACGCTGCTCGACGTGCTGACGGCCGGCCTCCGCCCCGTCGGCCCCCTTGCCGGGTTGGTCGCACTCGACTCCCTGGGGCGCGCTGGCGACGGCAGCCGCATCGAGGTGGGTCAGGTGTGGACTGGTCCGGTTCCGACACACGACCCCGCGGCAGGCGCCGGCCTGGGCGGCAACTCCACCTGCCTGGTCGCCGTCCTCAGCGGGCGGCCGGCCGCCGTACACGCCATCGTCGACAGCTGGGCAACCCTGCGGCGCTTCGGGGCGGTGGACGCCGACCTCAGCGGCCTGCGCGCGCCGGGCGCCCAGTTAAGTGGTGCCGACCTGCGGAGGGCGTCGCTCCGGCACGCGGTTTTCGACGGTGCGGATCTCACCGGATGCGACCTCGCCGGCGCGGACCTCTCCGGAGCGTCGCTCGTCGGCGCCCGACTCGCCCAGGCGAACCTGAACGGTGCCGACCTCTCGCGTGCCGACCTGCGCCGGGTGGACCTGTCCGAGGCGGATCTGCGGCGGGTGAACGTCAAAGGGGCATCCCTGCGCGGGGCGGAATTGTGGGCTGCCTTCGCTGGCGACGTCGACTTCACGACCGCCCACACCGCGGGTTGCGACGTCGGTCGGGTCGACGCTCGGTCGATCTCGTAGCGCAGGCACGTCGAACACGACTGGCACACCGGGCGGAGTGCCGCCGGGAATGCCCGCGCTCGGCACCGCCCTCACCGAACCCCGCCGCCGAAAGGAGGAGCACTGCAATGACGAGCATCGCCGAGCCCGGGACCGACCAGCGAGTGCCGTTACACGTCGAGCCCCCGAGCCGCAGCCGCCTCACCCTGCGGTTCGTCTCGATGCCCTGGGCGCCTCTGGAACTGCCGTCGATGGCGATCAGCCTGCTCGGTGGCGTCGCGGAGCGTCATCCCGGCGTCGAGCGAGTGGAGACCGACTACCTCAACCTGGCGTGGGCCGAACACGTCCATGAACGCTCGGGTGGGCGCTGGGGCGCGGCCGAGTATGAGGAGGTGGTCGGCGGCTACTTCGTCGGCATGGGGGACTGGATCTTCTCCGCGTACTTCCGCCCCGCCCTTGCTGCGGAGGACACCGCCTACTGGCGACTCGTCCACCGGTCCGAGGGGACCATCGCCGAGCACGCGGCCGCCATGTACGGCTGGGCGCGCGGGTTCGTCGAGGAGCAGGCCGACCGGCTGGCCGCGTCGGTCGCTGACGTCGACAGTCCGATGTTCGGCTTCACCACGACCTTCGACCAGAACATGGCGTCGCTGGCCCTGGCGGCGGCGCTGAAGACGCGGCGACCGGACGCGGTGGTCGTCTTCGGTGGCGCTAACTGTGACGGCGAACAGGGGCCCGCGCTGCACAGGAACTTCGGCTTCGTCGACTTCGTGGTGGGTGGGGAGGCCGAGGAGAGCCTGCCCCGGCTGCTCACCGCGCTCAGCGTCGACGGCGACGAACGCGTCGCGCTGCTGCGCCAGATCCCGGGGCTGTGCTGGCGCCGCCATCACGGCAGCGTGGCCAACCCTCCCCAGCCACGCCAGATCAGCCTCGCCGCCGCAGGACGCCCGAAGATGGACGCCTTCTACGCCGCATTCGACCGATCGCCACACGTGCGCTCGACCGTCGTCCCCAAGATGCAGCTGGAAGGCAGCAGAGGCTGCTGGTGGGGAGAGAAGCACCACTGCACGTTCTGCGGCCTGAACGGCACCGGCATGCGGTTCCGGGCGCGCGACCCGCACAGGTTCGTCTCGGACCTGCGCGAGCTGTCCTCGTACTACCACTCACTGGACGCGGTGTTCACCGACAACATCCTCGACATGGCCGTCGTCAACAAGGCGGCGTCGGAACTCGCCCAGCTCGACCTCGATTTCCAGCTCTTCGCCGAGGTCAAGTCGAACCTCCGCTTCCGGCAACTGGAGGTGCTCAGCCGCGCCGGCTTCACCCAGCTGCAACCGGGTATCGAGAGCCTGCTGTCGCCCGTTCTCCGGCTCATGCGCAAGGGCGTGTCAGCGTGGCAGAACGTCCGTTTCCTTCGTGACGCCGCGACTGTGGGAATCTACCCCGGCTGGAACCTGCTCTTCGGGTTTCCCGGGGAGACGGACGCCGCCTACCTCGAGCTGATCGAGCAGCTTCCGTTGTTGCACCATCTCGTGCCGCCCGAGGGGACGTACCGGATCGTGATGACCCGGTTCAGCCCGTACTTCGAGAATCCCGAGCTTGGCCTCCGCAGCGAGGGACCGTCCGCCCTGCTGTCGGCCGCGTACGGTCTGCCGCGCCGCGAGATGGCCGATCTGGTGTATGTCTACGACTCGGCCAGGGCCGGTATCGGGAACCGCACCGCGGCGGCACTGGGCTCGGCCATCAAACAGTGGAAGCGGATGCACCGCAGCACTCGACTGCACGTCACGACGGCCCACGGGCGCACCGACGTGATCGAGCGGCGTGGCGGCAGCCGCCGCGTGCTGGAGTTGTCCGAGGACGAGACGACCATCCTCAGGCGCGCGGCACCCGGACTGAACGTCGACCAACTGGCGCCCGGGGAGCGCGCTGTGCTCGATGAACTGATCGCGGCGCGGCTGATTTTCGTCGACGGGGCGCATGCCGTCGCGCTGCCGGTGGGATTGACATGGTGAGCGCCCGCAAGGCCACGATTTCCGACCAGCGACGGGTGGTGGACCCGGCCGCCTGGTCCGGACGCCAGTCTCTCGTTGAGGTCGTTCGACTCGGCTTTCGGCAGATCGTGCTCAGCGGCCGGCATGATCTCTCCGAGGCCGACTGGCGCGGTGCATGGCGCCTGCTCCAACTCGTCCGTGAGGCCATGGGTGTCGGACTCCGGGTCAACTGGTACGGCTCGGTCCCGGAACCGCTGCGTCCGGCGCTGGGTCACCTGGATCCGCCGCTCGGCGCCGACGGGGTGCCGGCCTGGCGGGCGGCGAGTGACCCGTATCCGCGGATCCGGTTCGGGGCCGGCTTCGCGGTGGTGAGCCGAAGCCCCGAGGACGCCTCCGTGCTGTCGGGGCCGGCGTTCGAACTGCTGTGGCGGGCCTGGCCCGCACCAACCGAAGACTGGTCACCCGAGGACATCGAACAGCTCAACAGCACGGGGCTCATCTGCCTGGTCGGCCCCTATCCCTTCGTCACCCCGGTTCGTTATCGGGTGATGCGGTGATCGGCGGACGAGTGAAGCGCCCATGTCAATGTTCGGGAATGCGAAGGTAGGAAAACAGGTGACCGGCAACGTCAAAGAGCTGCGAATGCCCGGCGGAGCGCGAGCGTTCATCATCGACGGCGTCTACTCGAAGCCAGACCTGGTGCGCGAACTCGGGCTGCGGGCGCAGAAGTGGGAAGAGCCGGGAGCTGGCAAGTTCGCCGGCCACGAGACCTGCCGAGGCTACTACAACCACGCACTGGTCCGGCGGCTCGAAAGCATCGTCGGGGCGCCAATCCGGATCGACGAGAAGCGGCTGGTTTTCGGGAGGTTCCGCCTTTCCCGGCAAGGCGACATCGCGCCCACCGGAGTGCACATCGATCACAGCGGTTGGGCCGCGATCGTCTACCTGACACCGGACGAGTACGTGCGGGGCGGGCTGGGGATCTACCGCAGCGTCGACCCGGACTTGGACGCCGTTCCCGACGAGCGGACGCTCAAGGAGTTGGGCTACACGTCCCTGCTCGACTTCGACCTACGGTTCGTGACCACGCGCAGTACCGACACTCGGGCCTGGCGACTCAGCGACGTCATCCCAGGCCGCTACAACCGGATGGTCGTGTTCGAAGGGTGCAAGGTCTTCCATGGCGTTTCGGAACTCTACGGTGACATTGCTGAGCGTGGTCGACTGACCCAGAACTTCTTTTTCGACCTCGCCTGACGGCGGTGGGCGGGACGACGTCCCGTGACGTGCCGCCCGGCCGTGTCAGACGGCCGTCTGGTCCTGATCACTCCCGGCAAGCGAGACGACGATCCCAGCTGGCGACGTCGAGCGCGTGGCCACGCCAAAAAAGACCATTCCAGGACATTTTCCACGCAGTCCGGTCAACCATTTGCTACTCCGAGGGCGACGATGACTGTTCAGCTCGATTCGGCACCTCGTCCCCGCTGGCGGCTACGGGCCCTTGTCCCGGCGGCCGCGGCGGCTGTCCTGGGGGCCGGTGGAGTTCTGTTAGCCGCCCCGGCCCACGCGGCCGGGGAGACCGTGAACATCTGGCTGACCACCACCAACGACTCCGGTGGTCGCAACGTCACCGCCGGACTGCGACAGCAAGCGTCCATCAGTTTTGTTGGCCCCCCGGGCGGGGCGAGAGCGTTGGAGCGTTGCCGGTAGGCCACCGTGATCAGATGCCGGTCGCCTTCCGCTCGTGTAGGCCAGGTTCGTGCAGGTTTGGGTTGAGGAATTTGCCGGGCTTAGGTCGTGACCGGGTCGCGGTCGATGTCGAAGATGTCGATTTGCGCTTGTTCGAACAGGTCTTCCAGTGCTTCGGCACCGTGCGTTTCGGCGTATCGGCGTTCCTGCTCTGCGATGGGTACCGCGAGCAGCCACGCGACGGTTTTATCGGGCAACTCAAGGGTGTGTGGTGCATCCCCCCAGATGAACGGACTCACGAACATCAAGTGCTTCATCGTGATGTCGGGGTCGTACATTTCGATGACACGAGGGAAGATCGTGCCAGGCTGGCAGAAGAGGTGATCGTTGATCACATAGAACGCGGCTGTGGAGAGGGCATTGGGGAAGAAGTCGACATTGTTCGCGCAGGCTCCGACCAGTTCGACGCGGACGGGAAATTGCGCGCCGTCCCGGGTTAGCCCTGACTTTTCATGTGGGTTGGTTGTGATGCGGCGTGCCGGAACGCAGAAAGTGCTCCTGACCTGGGAGGATGCGGGTGTCTGACGTCCGTATCGCAACCAAGGTGAGGAGCACTTTCGAGGTGCAGGCTACTGGGTGGTCGCGGGGTTTGGAAGTTACCGCTGATGGTGAGGGGATCGTGTCGCACGCGGGGCTGGCGCTGCTGCGTGGTCTGACCGATAGGACGGGTCTGACCGCGGGCTTGTCGAAGGCGCTGGCCGGCACCCGGTTGCTGGTGCATGACCGGGGCCGGGTGATGGCGGATGTGGCCTGCGCGATCGCCGACGGGGCGCGGGCGATCAGCGATTTCCGGGTGATGGGTGACCAGGCCGAACTGTTCGGG
>NZ_BJFL01000061.1 GCF_005405885.1 Gandjariella thermophila | reverse complement strand
CAGCAGCTCGATCACCCGCTCGGCGCTGGCCGCGGCGGCGAACATCGAGTTGGACAGTTGCCCGAAGGCCCGCACCGGGCTGTAGAGCTGCTGCAGGAAGACCAGGAACACCAGCAGCCCGCCCAGGGTGATCGCATCTCGGGCCAGCTCCCAGGTGCCCAGCCCGATCACCAGCAGCACCCCGGCCACCTCGAGCACGTCGACCAGCGGCGTGAACAGCGCCCGCAGCCGGGTGGAGCGCATCTCCGCGGCGAAGCTGCCCACGTTCTCCCGACGGAACCGTTCCGTCTCGGCGTCCTGCTGGTTGTACGCCTGCACCAGGGCGATGTTGGCCAGGCTCTCCTCGGCCACCGCGCCGATCGAACCGGTGCGCCTGCGGGCCTCCCGGCTGGCGTCCTTGATCAACCGGGCGAAGCGCTTGGCCAGCAGCCAGAACGCGGGCACCGCCACCAGCGACACCACGGCCAACTCCCAGCGGATGTAGAACAGCGCCGCGGTGAAGAACACGATCTTGAACGCGTTCGACAGGATGGCGGCCACCCCGCTCAGCACCACCATCTCGATGGCGGCGATGTCCCCGCCGAGCCGGGCCAGCACGTCGCCGAGCCGGCGGCGCTCGAAGAAGCTGACGGAGAGCGTCTGCAGGTGGTTGAACAGCCGGGTCCGCAGGTCCATCGCGAACCGCTCGCCCATCCACTCGGAGAGGAAGTGGTCGGCGAAGCCGACGATCCCCATCAGCACGGTGATCGCGAGGTACGCGCCGACCAGGACGAAGAGCAGGTGGAAGTTCCTCGGGGTGAGCACGTCGTCGATGAGGATCTTGAACATCCAGATGGCGACGGTGTCCACCGCCGGGCCGAGCACCAGCAGGATCAGGCTCACCCACAGCCAGGGGCGGATCGGGCGGGTGTCCGGCCAGAACCGGCGGAAGACCTCGCGCACCCGGACGGTCGGCGCCGCCTCGACCACTCCCGCGCCGGCGGCCCCGGGCGCCCCGAACACCGCGCGCAGCCGATCCACGATCATTGCTCAGCAGTCCCCCCGAACAGAGTGGACGGCGGCCCAGCCCCGCCTCCGGGGTGACCGCCGTCCGCCGAACCGCGTTACCAGCGGCGCCAGCCCCACCAGCCGCCGCCCCAGCCGCGGCCGCCCCACCAGCCGCGACCGGTCCAGCCACGGTGCCAGCGACGGTGGTGGTGCCTTGGCGACCAGCCCCACCAACCGTCCTGGCGGGCGGGCACGCCCGTCCTGAAAACATCCTTGATCATAATCCGATTTCCCCTCGTCCCTGGGGGTGGGAGTACCTCTGAACGTGATCCACGCTACGCCGGCCAGCAATGCTGTCAAGGAAAGAAGGTTGACCGTTCAAGCCGACCTTGACCGGCTCGAACGAAGATCGACAAGGCGGCTCACGGACTGCTTGCGACGGCATTCACTGACCGATTCAGGGGTCACCAACTGGACTTTTTGGCGCTCTGACCAAGAACGAGAACACAGATGGGAACAGACCAGTGAAAAGTTCTCGCGGAACGGACCACCAGCGCACGGGCGGTTTCGGAAAGCGACCCGGGAGTATCACCCGAACGTGCGATACGCAGATGCCCACCCGCCGGCACGGACGCGCCGGTGGGCCGCGCGCGGCGGCTGACCCGCGGCGGGATGATCCGGACATCTCGGTCGCCACTGGGCCGAATGGGGCATCTCGTCCTGCCTATGGTCCCCGTTCGGGTGACGATGAGAGGCTGCAAGGGACGGTCTGCTGAGGTAAGGCGGAGGTCCGACATGGCCGACGACGGGCGACCGGACGCTGCGCTGGGGCTGGAGGGCGTGCCGCACACCGGGGAGGCGGTGACGCCGGAAGGGCTCATGGTCGAGCCCAGCGCGGAGGACTTCGACCATGCCCGCCCGGCCCCCCGGCACCCGGAGTGGTACAAGGAGGCCGTCTTCTACGAGGTGCTGGTCCGGGCGTTCGCCGACTCCAACGGCGACGGCATCGGCGACCTGCGCGGGCTGGCCGACAAGCTGGACTACCTGTCCTGGCTGGGCGTGGACTGCCTGTGGCTGCCACCGTTCTACGCCTCGCCGCTGCGCGACGGCGGCTACGACATCAGCGACTACCGCGCCGTGCTGCCCGAGTTCGGCACCGTCGAGGACTTCGTCTACCTGCTCGACCAGGCGCACCGCCGGAACATCCGGATCATCACCGACCTGGTGCTCAACCACACCTCGGACGCGCACCCGTGGTTCCAGGCGTCCCGGGAGGACCCGGACGGTCCCTACGGCGACTTCTACGTGTGGAGCGACACCGACCAGCACTACACCGACGCCCGGATCATCTTCACCGACACCGAGACGTCGAACTGGACCTTCGACCCGGTGCGCGGGCAGTTCTACTGGCACCGGTTCTTCTCCCACCAGCCCGACCTCAACTACGACAACCCGGCCGTCCAGGACGCCATGCTGGACGTGCTGCGGTTCTGGCTGGACCTGGGCATCGACGGCTTCCGCCTGGACGCGGTGCCCTACCTGTACGAGCGGGAGGGCAGCAACTGCGAGAACCTGCCGGAGACGCACGCCTTCCTCAAGCGCTGCCGCAAGGTCGTCGACGACGAGTACCCGGGCCGGGTGCTGCTCGCCGAGGCCAACCAGTGGCCGCAGGACGTGGTGCACTACTTCGGCGAGCCAAGCACCGGCGGCGACGAGTGCCACATGGCGTTCCACTTCCCGCTCATGCCGCGGATCTTCATGGCGGTGCGCCGCGAGTCCCGCTTCCCCATCTCGGAGATCCTCGCCCAGACCCCGCCCATCCCCAGCGGCTGCACGTGGGGCATCTTCCTGCGCAACCACGACGAGCTGACCCTGGAGATGGTCACCGACGAGGAACGCGACTACATGTGGGCGGAGTACGCCACCGACCCGCGGATGAAGGCCAACATCGGCATCCGCCGCCGGCTGGCGCCGCTGCTGGACAACGACCGCAACCAGCAGGAACTGTTCACCGCCCTGCTGCTGTCCCTGCCCGGCTCGCCGGTGCTCTACTACGGCGACGAGATCGGCATGGGCGACAACATCTGGCTCGGCGACCGGGACGGGGTGCGCACACCGATGCAGTGGACCCCCGACCGCAACGCCGGGTTCTCCCGCTGCGACCCCAACCGGATCTACCTGCCGGCGATCTCCGACCCGGTCTACGGGTTCCAGTCGGTCAACGTGGAGGCCCAGCTGAACAGCTCGTCCTCGCTGCTGCACTGGACCCGGCGGATGCTGCAGGTCCGGGCCAAGCACCCGGCCTTCGGGCTGGGCACGTTCGTCGAGCTGGGCTCGTCCAATCCGAGCGTGCTGGCCTACCAGCGCCGGTGGATCACCCCGGACGGCAACGAGGACCTGGTGATCTGCGTGAACAACATGTCCCGGTTCCCGCAACCGGTGGAGCTGGACCTCTCCGACCACGAGGGGTCCATCCCGGTCGAGCTGACCGGCGAGGTGCCGTTCCCGCGCATCGGCCAACTCCCCTACCTGCTCACCCTGCCCGGGCACGGCTTCTACTGGTTCTCCATCATCGCCACGGAGAGCGGGGAGGCACCATGACCCGCCTGGCGCCCACAGAGCTGATCAACGAGCTGGCCGGGCCGCTCGCCGACTGGCTGCCCAAACAGCGGTGGTTCGCCGGCAAGGACCGCGAAATCCGCGCGGTGCGCCCGGTCCGGGCGACCGAACTGGTCGGCGACGCGGACCCCGGCCTGGTGCACGCCGTCCTCGCCGTCGAGCAGGACGGCGGCGGTCGCACCGGCGCCGAGGACCTGTACCAGGTGCTCGTCGGTCGCACCCAGCGACTGCCCGAGCACCTGGCCGGCACCGAGATCGGCACCGTCGCCGGGGAGACCTGCTACAGCGCCGTACACGACGGCGACCTCGGCACCACCCTGCTGGACCTGATCGCCGCCGACCGCGATGTCGCCGGCGTCCGCTTCCGGCCGGAGCCGGACGCCCAGCTCTACCCGGGGCTGCGGTCCCGGCCGGCCGGCGTGGAGCAGTCCAACACGTCGCTGATCTTCGGCCACCGCTACATCCTCAAGCTCTATCGCCGGCTGCACCCGGGGCCCAGCCGGGACCTGGAGCTGCACCGCGCGCTGCACCGGGTCGGCTGCCAGCACATCGCGGCGCCGCTCGGGTCGATCGACTGCGAGTTGCGCGGCGAGCCGGTGGTGCTCGGCGTGCTGCAGGAGTACCTGAGCAACGCGGTGGACGGCTGGGCGATGGCCAACACCAGCGTGCGCGACCTGATGGCCGAGGGCGACCTGCACGCCGACGAGGTGGGCGGCGACTTCGCCGCCGAGGCGTACCGGCTGGGCGAGGCCGTCGCCGCGGTGCACGAGGACCTGCGCCGCGCGCTGGGCGGCGAGGAGGGCGACCGCGACCGGCTGGACGCCGCGGTGGATCGCATGCACCGCCGCCTCGACCGCGTGCTGGTGGCCGTGCCCGAGCTGGCCCCGTACGAGCCGGCGCTGCGCCGCGCGTTCGACGCCGTCCGCTCGGTGCCGCTGCCGCTGCGGCTCCAGCAGATCCACGGCGACCTGCACCTGGGCCAGGTGATGCGGACGAACACCGCCTGGGTACTGATCGACTTCGAGGGCGAGCCGGCCGCCGAGGTGGCCGAGCGGTCCACGCTCCGCTCGCCGCTGCGCGACATCGCCGGCATGCTGCGGTCGATCGACTACGCCGCGCACCAGATCCTCGTCGGGGACGAGGTGCCGCACCAGCTCGAGGTGCGCGCCGCGGAGTGGACGGAGCGCAACCGCCGGGCGTTCTGCGACGGGTACGCCGCCGCCGGCGTCGACCCGCGCGAAAAGGCCACCCTGCTGCGCGCCCTGGAACTCGACAAGGCCGTGTACGAGGTGGGCTACGAGCACGCCAACCGACCGGAGTGGCTGGCGGTCCCGCTGGCCGCGGTCGCCCGCATGACCGCCGGGGAAGAATGCGCATGACCGTGTCGAGCCGCGGCACGCACCGCGACCACCCCCGCGCGCCCCTGCCGGAGGCCCCACGCTCGTGGCGGCAGGGCGCCTTGCCGAACGAGGTAACCGCGCTGCGCGACGCGCGCCCAGGCGACGCGATCGTGGAGGCGCGCGAACTCGCGGGGAGAGAGGAACAGCACCCATGAGTTCTGCCGGCCCCACGGCAACTCCCGTCCCGCAGGCCGCCGCACCGGCCCAGCGCGACCTCGACCGCCTGCGCGACGGCGACCACCACGACCCGCACTCGGTGCTCGGCGCGCACCACGTCAAGGGCGGCACCGCGATCCGCACCCTGCGACCGGGCGCGAAGATGGTCACCGTGATCGCCGGGGAGCACCGGTACGCGCTGGAACGACTGCCCGGCGAGCTGTTCTCCGGGCTGGTGCCGGACACCGTGACCGACTACCGGCTGGAGATCGACTACGCCGGCCACACCGTGGTGACCGACGACCCGTACCGCTGGCTGCCAACCCTCGGCGAGCTGGACCTGCACCTGATCGGCGAGGGCCGGCACGAGCGGCTGTGGGAGGCGCTCGGCGCGCACCGGCGCGAGTACCAGACGCCGATGGGCCGGGTGGACGGCGTGTCCTTCGCGGTGTGGGCGCCGAGCGCCCGCGGCGTGCGGGTGTGCGGCGACTTCGACCACTGGGACGGCCGGGCGTACCCGATGCGCTCGCTGGGGTCCTCCGGGGTGTGGGAGCTGTTCGTGCCCGGCGTGCCGGATGGGGCGCGGTACAAGTTCCGCGTCCTCGGCCCGGACGGGCACTGGCACGAGAAGGCCGACCCGCTGGCGTTCGCCACCGAGGTGCCGCCGGCCACCGCGTCCGTCGTCTACACCTCGGACTACGTCTGGGGTGACGGCGAGTGGCTGGCCCGCCGGGCGGCCACCGACGTCACCAGCGCGCCGATGAGCGTCTACGAGGTGCACCTCGGCTCCTGGCGGCCGGGACTGTCCTACCGGGAGCTGGCCCACCAGCTCGGCGACTACCTCACCGAACTCGGCTTCACGCACGTCGAGCTGCTGCCGATCGCCGGCCACCCGTTCGCCGGATCGTGGGGCTACCAGGTGACCTCCTACTACGCGCCGACGCCGCGGTTCGGCACCCCGGACGAGTTCCGCTACTTTGTCGACCACCTGCACTCGCGCGGCATCGGCGTGCTGGTGGACTGGGTGCCGGCGCACTTCCCGCGGGACGAGTGGGCACTGGCCCGCTTCGACGGCACCCCGCTGTACGAGCACCCCGACCCGCGCCGCGGCGAGCATCCCGACTGGGGCACCTACGTGTTCGACTTCGGCCGCCGCGAGGTGCGCAACTTCCTGGTGGCCAACGCGCTGTACTGGCTGGACGAGTTCCACGTCGACGGGCTGCGGGTGGACGCGGTGGCCTCCATGCTCTACCTGGACTACTCCCGGGGTCACGGCGAGTGGGTGCCCAACGAGTACGGCGGCCGGGAGAACCTGGACGCGGTGCGGTTCCTACAGGAGCTGAACGCGACCGTCTACAAGCGACACCCCGGCATCGTGATGGTCGCCGAGGAGTCCACCGCGTGGCCCGGGGTGAGCCGGCCCACCCATCTCGGCGGCCTGGGCTTCGGGTTCAAGTGGAACATGGGCTGGATGCACGACACGCTGGACTACCTCTCCCACGACCCGATCTACCGGTCCTACCACCACAACGAGATGACCTTCTCGCTGGTGTACGCGTGGAGCGAGAACTACGTGCTGCCCCTGTCGCACGACGAGGTCGTACACGGCAAGGGTTCACTGTGGACGAAGATGCCCGGGGACGACTGGAACAGAGCGGCGAACCTGCGCGCGCTGCTCGCCTACATGTGGGCCCACCCCGGTAAGCAACTGCTGTTCATGGGCGGTGAGTTTGGCCAGACCGCCGAGTGGTCCGAAAGCCGTTCGCTGGACTGGGAACTGCTCGACGCGGCGCTGCACGCCGGCATCCGGAGGCTGGTCACCCAGCTCAACCTGCTCTACCGGGCCCACCCGGCGCTGTTCACCCTGGACACCCAGCCCAGCGGCTTCTCCTGGATCGACGCCAACGACTCCGACGGCAACGTGCTGTCCTTCCTGCGGCACGGCGCGGACGGCTCGACCCTGGCCTGCGTGGCCAACTTCGCCGGGGTGCCGCACCACGACTACCGGGTCGGCCTGCCGCAGCCGGGCCGCTGGCGGGAGATCCTCAACACAGACGCCGAGGACTACGGCGGCTCCGGCGTCGGCAACCTCGGCGGCGTGGACGCCGAGGAAAAGCCGTGGCACGGCCGGCCGTACTCGGCGGTGCTGCAGCTTCCGCCGGCCGGCGTGCTGTGGCTGGTTCCGAACCAGCCCTCGCCCGCCGAGGAGGACCCGCCGGTCACTGAGTGATCGATCACATACGGAACGCGCCCGAGGCGCCACGCGTCGCATCTACGATCCGCATCAGTCCGTCGCGACGTGACCGTGTGGGAGGGGACGTGTCGGGGGACAGGATGGTCCTCGCGGAACGAATTTCCGCGATCTACCACGGCTCCGGTGACGGCAACGCCTTGGTCGAGGCGTTCCGGCAGAGCGTGGTGCTGGTGCCGCTCGGCGATGCCGACCTGCCACTGAGCGGGACGTGGGGCGGGATCCGGTGGATCTACGCGTTCAGCAGCGAGGCCGAGTTGGCGGCGTTCGCCGCCGCCCGTGGCGAGGCCGACCGGTCATGGGACTACGCGACCTTTCGCGGTTGGCGCCTGCTCGACGTGGTGGTCGCGGAGGTGGGCGGTCCGGCCGGGGTGGCGCTGGACGTGGCCGGCCCGCGGCCGATGATGTTCCCGCCGGTCACCGGTATCGTGCCGGCCCCGGTGGCGGTGGACGCGGGGGCGGTGTCGCATGGCTGACGGCTACGGCGTGAACCCGGAAGCCCTGGCCGCGACGGCGAAGGGCATCGACGACGCCATCGCCGAGCTGAAGACCCTGGGGGTGAACGGGTCCGCGGCCATGGGTCGTGGCTTCTCCGGGTTGGCGCTGCGCGGCATGCAGGTCGGTCACGGCGGGCTGCGGCAGGCGTTCGAGCAGTTCTGCGAGCGCTGGTCCTGGGGCGTGCGGACGCTGGTGCAGGACGGCAACCAGATCGCGGAGGATCTGCACCTGTCGGCGGGGGCGTACCACCAGGCGGAGCAGTACGCCTCGGGCGTCCTCAAGGACGTGGTGTCCGACGCGATGGGCAACCCACACCTGACCGACGAGCAGGTGGAGAAGCAGTCCTGGAAGCAGGTGTGGGCGGACAACCCGGTCAACCAGACGCTGCACGCCGACTACAGCGCCGAGTCGTACCAGAAGGCGTCCGACCACATCGAACAGACCTGGAAGACCGAGGGCCAGGACCTGGCCCGCGACGCCGTCGAGGGGCCGATGGGCATCTCCAAGAAGATCGCCTCGGCCACCGGGCACGGCCAGGAGTTCGCCCGCGCCGAGGACGAGCTGTTCGGCTCCGCGCCCGGCCACGACGGTGAGCGCTGATGGGCCTGGGTGATCTCGTCGACGAGCTGGGCGACGGTGCCGAGCACCTCGCCAAGACCGTCGAACATGCGGCGGGCCGGGCCGTCGACGGCGGCGCGCACCTGGTCGCTCGCGGCCTGGACGCGGTGGGCGCGCACGACGCCGCGAAGGGCATGCGGCTCGTCGGCGACCAGGCGGCCGACGCGCTCGGCGCGGACGTGGCGGAGAAACAGCTCGGCGAGACGGAGTTCGCCTTCGAACTGGTCCACGGCGACGTCAACGCGATCAACGAGACCGTCGGGCACTTACGGAAGTTCGCGGAGGCGTTCGGCGAGACCGCCCGCGGTCTGGCGGAGATCGACACCGCGCACTGGAAGGGCAAGGCGGCGGACGCGTTTCGGGCGGTGTACCACCAGCACCCGAGGCAGTGGGCGGACGCGGAGTCGGCCTGCCAGCAGGCCGCCGATGCCTGGGAGTCCTACGCGCACACCGTGGACTGGGCGCAGCACCAGGCGCAGCAGGCGCTCCGGCTCTACCAGGACGGCAGGCGTGCCTCGGAGCAGGCCCACGCCGAGTACGACGCCCAGGTCGCCAGCTACAACGCCGACGTCGCCGTGTACAACACCGCGATCTCCCTCGGCGGCACACCCGAGCGGCCACCGCAGAAGCCCGGCCCGTTCACCGACCCGGGCCAGGCGCGGATGCGGGAGGCACAGGAGATCCTGGACCGGGCCAGGCAACAACGGGACCAGGCGGCCGCCCGCGCCCAGGACACGATCGTCGCCGCGACCAACCTGGCCCCGGCCGAGCCGTCGTTCGGCCGCCGCATGCTCGCCGACGCGAAAGACCTGTACGAGGGCGGGGCCATCGAGCAGGAGCACTTCCTGGGCGGGGTGGTCAAGGCCACCGGCGACATCGTCAAGCTCGCCCGCACGCTCAACCCGCAGGACTACTACAACGTCACCCACCCGGCCGAATACCTCGACGGCGTCTCCACCACGGCCGCGGGTCTGGTGCACTCGGCGCACCACCCGGTGGAACTGGTCAAGGGTCTGGTCGGCACCGGCTGGAGCAGCGACCCATCGGAGGCGCTGGGCAAGCTCACCGCCAACGTCGTGCTCGGCGCGGTCACCGACGGTGGCGGCGCCGCCGCCAAGGCCGGCGCCTCCATCGCCGAACGCGCCGCCGCCGGTGCCACCGAACGCGCCGCCGCCGGTGCCACCGAACGCGCCGCCGCCGGTGCCACCGAACGCGCCGCCGCCGGTGCCACCGAACGCGCCGCCGCCGGTGCCACCGAACGCGCCGCCACCACCGGCGCCGAGGACGCCGCCCGCACCGCTGCCGCGGATGCCGCGAAGTCCGCGACCGAACACGCCGGCACAGCCGGCGCTCAGGACACCGCACACACCGCCGCCGGCGACGCCGGTCACGCGATACCCACCGACGCCAAGCCGCCATCTCTCTACCAACCCCCACCCGACCTTGACCAGCAGATCGCCCACCACCTCGACCAGTCCGGCGGCGGACTCGGCAAGGTCGAAAGCGACCTGCAGAACCTCCACGTCCACGACCCCGGTACGACCACCACCTCCAGCGCGGGAACGGTGGACACCGCCCCCGCCCCGCACTCCGTCCACCGCCCACCCAACGTTTCCGCGCCCCACGAACCCACCCCACCGTCACTCATCACCCAAAAACTCGACGGCACCTTCCACAAAGCCGAACAGGAACTCGCCGACCTCAAGGTGGGAGAAGCTGACAGCTCCGGCGTCGAGCATCATTCTCCGGACGTCGTCGACCGACGCGGAAACCGTTACTCGCTCTCACAAGAAGATCGCGAGTATGCCCAATCTCGAAGGAGGGACGTTCACACCGGAAAAGAGATCCCTGAACTACGCCCTCTGACCGACGAGCAGCTTTACGTGATAGCCGACTACAAGGGATCTGGCTACAAAGAGATCAACGAAGCTCTCCGAGCGGGTGACCCTGATGCCTTGGAGCGCTTAGCGCCAAAAATTGAGACACTTGAGTCCAGTATCGAAAAGATGCCGAGATACAAGGGGGAGACCTATCGGGGTATCGCCGTAAGACAAGCAGATTTGGACGATTTACTTGCCCGATACGAAATAGGAAAGACCGTGCGGGAACCTGCGTTCACCAGCACGTCACCAGATTCACCATACCACGGAAACGTGATGTTCGTCGTTGACAGCACAAATGGCAGGGACATATCTTGCCTGGGAGAACACGAGGTGGTGTACCCTCCTGACTACGAGTTCACGGTGACCGACAAGTACTTCGACGAAGAAAGCTGGACCTGGGTAATACACCTTGCCGACTAGGGAGCCAGAACAATGGAACATGACGAACTGGTGAGTAAGCACTCAGTTCCAGGAAAGCAGGTTCCCCCCGAAGTCCGCAAACAGAGAGAAGAGACTCGCGCCAGGCTGCGGGAACTAAAAAAGCAAGGGAAGTACGTATCCCCGGAGATGGCGGACCGTACAAAATTTCCCATTGGACTCGACGACAACTACGAACCGTACCCACTGCATCAAAAGACGGAGAACGCTTCAGGGGACGGCGGCAGGGGAGAGGGCCACATTCACCGCATCGCGCCCACGCGGAAAGAGCGGTTTGTGGGGAGCATCTTGGCGGGCGCGGTCGGCGACGCGCTCGGGTACACCGTCGAGTTCGAGTCGATCGACGGGATTCGCGGCCGGTACGGGGACGCGGGGATCACTGACTTCGATCGTCGCGGCGGCCGGGGCGGGGAGATCTCCGACGACACGCAGATGACACTGTTCACCCTGGAAGGGCTGATCCGCGCGCACGTGCGCCGCCGGCTAACCGGCTCAGACGACGTGCTGCTCGCCGTCCAGCACGCCTACCAGCGGTGGCTGCACACCCAGGGCAACCAGTGGGCGAACGCGGCCGGGATGTTCGGCGCCCACGCCCCGGCACCCGACGGTTGGCTGATCAGCAACCCTGGCCTGTTCGCCACCCGCGCCCCCGGCAACACCTGCATCACCGCCCTGCGCACCTTCGCCCGCACCGGGCAAATGGGCACCTTCACCCACCACCTCAACGACTCCAAGGGCTGCGGCGGAGTCATGCGCGCCGCACCCGCCGCGCTGTGGAGCGACGACGCGGCCGAGGTCTTCCACTTTGGCGCGGCCACCGCCGCACTCACCCACAGCCACCCCAGCGGCTACCTCTCCGCCGGCACCCTCGCCGTCATCGTGCACCAACTCCTGGCCGGCGCCGACCTCCGCGCCGCGATCGCCACGGCCCACTCGATCCTGCTGCGCTGGGACGGCCACGAGGAACAGGCCCGCGCGCTGGACGCGGCCATCGACCTGGCCTCCGCCGGACGGCCGACCCCGGAGCAGATCGCCGAACGGCTCGGCGGCGGCTGGGTCGGCGAGGAAGCACTCGCCATCGGCGTGTGCGCCGCGCTCTGCACCGACAACCTCACGGACGCTCTGATCGTCGCCGTGAACCACTCCGGCGACAGCGACTCCACCGGCGCGGTGTGCGGCAACATCGTCGGCGCCCACTACGGCCCTGCCGCCATCCCCGAATCCTGGCTCGCCACCCTGGAACTCCGGGACGTCATCGAGACCATCACCCGCGACGCCGTCCGCGAGTTCGGTCCCGAACCACCGTCCACACCAGACTGGGACCAGCGCTACCCCGGCTGGTAGCAGCGGAGCGGGAACAACCTCGGGCGCCCACGAGCGGGATGACAATTGAGTCATGGTTGAAAGCATGAGTGCGAAAAGGTTGGTGGCTCGCCGCGCCACCGCATTTCGCGGGGACGGTTCTGAGTGTCCCGTCACTGTTGAGATAGCTTGTGCGGGGGAGGTCTACCAGGCGGGAGCTGCACTCGACGGCGGCCCGCATATCGTGCGTCAGGAGCGGTCGGTCTGGGGTGCGTTCAAGGCGGTGCGGGTGGAGTTGGAGCATCACGGCTGGTTTCTCGCTCTCGCCGGGGCCCGTCTGGACTGCTTCCCGGTGGGCATTGAGCGCAGCCCTGGCATGACGGCGGTCATGCGTTTCATGTCGTTGGAGACCGGCGAGTGGTACGGGATCCACGGCGCGGAATGGTTTGGTCTCTTCGAGGAGGCTCCACGCGACCTGATCGGTACGGCCGCAGAGCAGGAAAGCAAGTACCAGCGGTGGGACGAATGGTGCACCGATGTACTGCGGCGCGCCGCCCTGGAGAGGAGAAGGCAATGGCTGGAGAAGCACTCCCGCCCCCAGAAGTAACCGAGGCTATGCGGCAGCAGGCCAGGGCCAATCCCGGTCAGTGGATCTACTCCATCGATCCGGACATCGGCGATCCCAATGGCCAAGTCCCCGGCTGGGCCATCCGAGGGGGCTATCCCACCACGCCAGATGGCCAAATCGACACGCGAGGCTATCGGGCGAACCCCAACTACCGGCCCGGACCACGCACCCTCGGCCTTCCGCGCCCCACCAACCGGGTCGAGCGCGCGCTGGAGCTGGCTGCCACCGGCTACGGACCGAAGGAAAACCTACTGCGCGCCTTGGCCGACGCCGAGCTGTGCATGCTCACCGTGCCGGGCCAACCAGGCCATGTCCTCGTCGCCGATGAAGCCGGCCGGTCGATGCTGGTCGGCTACACGTCACCGACCAGGGTGCCCGCGGGAACCAGCTACCTACAAGTCCCCGTGCGTACCCTCCTCCCCGGACTGGGAGGTGCCCTACTCCGGCTGAACCCGGGTACACCACCCACCGTCACCCTGCCCGGAGACGACCTCGTTCGGCTGCTGGGCCAGTGAGAGCCCTGAGGCGGAGCCGCGATCCGCATTCCGACATGGAAGTGCCGCATGGGGGACCTCAATTCGTCATCGAATCGACGAGCGGAAAACATGTATCCTTCCTCCTCAACCACGCGTTCGCCGTCGACGCCACAGGAGAAATCGGGCCGTACCAGGCCAACTTGGGATACCGGCCCTCGCCACTGGAGGTTGGACAGCCACCGGTGAGTTGGATTGATCACGGAATGCGCCTGGCCATGAGCGGCCGGCTACAGCGGAATCATTTCCTTCTGATGATCGGCGGGGCGGTGTTGCCAGTGCTTGTCTCGGCGGAGGGCAACCCGATGCTGTTGGAGCCTGCGCAGGGGCGCTGCCTGATGACCTACACCGCGTCGGCGGTGGCGCCCGAGGAAATGCGGACCGGACCTATCTACCCCGGTTGCTGCGGATGCTTCCCGCCGATGTCTCGGTAGTGATCCAGGGCAGCGCCGGATTGCAGGCACAGGTGCCGGTGGCGGACCTGGTAGCTGCGCTGCGTGCGGCACAGCTCTTGGTGGACAACCCAGCCGGCGGTCTGGATGTCGGCCCACCGGTGTGGGTCGAAGAGAGCGCGCGGCTCGCCGGACTGGTGGACGAGTCGACCTTCACGGCGGTCGAACACGCCCTGGCCCAGTGGGGCAAGCTCGGCCAGACCACGCCGGAGCGCACCCACGCGCTCCGATTGGGAATCAGCGCCGTGGAGGTGCTCGTTCGCGGAGGAGTCACTGACCCGGACGTGCTGGCTGCGGCAGCCGCGTTCCGTGCCGTCGAGCCACTGCATGGCGGTAACCGCGACAGCCTAAACGACGCCGCAGAAGCCGGCATGCGGGTGGCGATGCTGCTGCGTTCGGCCACGAGTCCGCAACTCCCGCCCGACCTGCCACCCGGCGGGGACCAGTTGGTGTATTGGGTGTACCTGCAGCATCTGCGCGCGATGCCGTGGCAGCCGCGGGCGATCGCGATCGCCAACCGGCTCGCCGAGGTCATCACCCCGTGGGTGCCGAACGAACTGCGGGAGAACCGACGTCAAGACCTCGCTGGTCCACTGCTCTCGTGTGCCAGCGATCTGCCTCAAGGGCTGCGCGCCCAGGTCGCCGAGCACACCGGCGTCAATCCCGAAGGAGCCAAGCCGCTCATGCTCACGCCCTTACCCCAAGAAGTGATCACTTCCCCGGCTGACGCCGTCGACCGCGTCCGCGCCGCCTTCGGTATTCCCGCCGGCCCGGCCTACGCCCACGACATCGGACCGGCTTACCGTGTACAGTCCAACACCTGATCAGACCACGTGTATTTCGTGCACAAGCTGTGGAACACGGTCACCAGAATCCCCAACCATGCACGCGCCACCGACGAGTACCGAGCAAAGTATGACGTTTTCCGCCCGGACCCTGACACTGTATGATCCATTCAACGGCCAGTAGCCACGGCGGGTCTGTGTCGGCCACGCCGTCGTGGTGTGCGGTGGCCCGGCGCGGCGCCGGGTGCACCTTTCGCCGTGTATCAGCCTGGATGGTCACCTGGCTCGCGACGGTCACTGACGCAGTAGGGGGCAGCGGGTGGAGTTGGTGTGAGAAATCCTGGATGTGAATCGTTGCGAACGGCTCGGACACACCGATCCACACCGGTAGCGTCAGCGGCGTGCCATTGTCGTTCGACACCACGGGATTCCAGCAACAGGACCAGACGCACTGGGTGCATCCCGGAACGGGAGACCAGGTCAGCCTGCTCTACATCGATGTCCCCCCGGACCTGCCGCGAGGACTCGACGAACTTGCGGCGCTGCGGCATGATCTCGCGGCCCGCACCGCGGAATCCGGCTGCCTGATTGAAGCGCACGTCGTGTCGCTGCAAGGTCTTCCGGCGCTGCTGCAGGTTCTCAGAGCGTTATTCAGGCCGGCTTGATCACCTCAAAGTAGGGCAACGACCCCGATCAGATAAGATCGTTTTCCTACCACAGAACACGACTTACAGGCGGGGCCGTTGCGTTACCAGTCTACTACAGGACTTGCTGCCGACCAGATCGAGGAGCTTGTTGCTCGCATTTGGCAGATCGCCTCCTGCAATAAAAAGCAAGTCTGGCCTCCGGTGGTGGGACTATACCGCGCTGTCGTACTCACCTTGGTATACGTCCGGCAGAATCTGAACCAGGCGGCTGTGGGCGACCTGTTCGGAGTCAGCCAGTCGACCGTATCGAGAGTTTATCGATCCATACTTCCGCTGATC
>NZ_BJFL01000060.1 GCF_005405885.1 Gandjariella thermophila | reverse complement strand
CGCCGGCAGCGACAAGATCCGCAAAGCCCTGATCGAAACCCCCATCGCCAGAGTCATCATCACAGGGCCCGACCGCGTCGTCCCCGCCTACCGCATCCCCCAACCCCGCACCAACCCGGACACGGCACACACAAACAAGGCCCTGACCAGCGGAAACCCGCCAGCCAGGGCCACCAAGGAAGGTGTTCGTGCAATGACTAATTTGGTGGGGCCGGTGGGAGTCGAACCCACACTGGCACGGACCTAAACCGTGTGCCTCTGCCGGTTGGGCTACGGCCCCGTGACCCGGCGGCGGCCGCCGGGCACGATCAGCGTAGTCGCCCGCCCGTGCCGCGCTCATCACCCCGCCGCCGGCGGCTCCGGCTGCCGGCGGCCGGCGGGGGTCCTCTAACGTGTGGCCAGCCAACGGCACGGCGTGCGAGGAGGACAGGTGGCCAGGGACCCCGAGATGATCCAACGCGAGATCGAGGAGGCCAGGGAGGCGCTGGCCGGCACCCTGGACGAGCTCAGCGAGCGGGCCCACCCCAGCCGGTTCGTGGAGAGCGGCGCGGACGCCCTGCGGAGCAGGCTGGCCGACCCGAGGATCAAGTACCCGCTGATCGGCCTTGGTGTCCTCGTCGTGCTGGTGTTGCTGCGCAGGCTGTTCCGCTGACCGGCCTGCCGGTCACGGCCGCAGCAGCGGAAGCATGACCTGGTTGAGCAGCCGCTCGACGAACGCTTGGTCCAGCGGGTCGCCCGTGATCATCAGGCGGTAGGTCAGCGCGGCGCCGGCGAGCTCCACGAGCATGGACCTCGGTGCGTCCGCGCGCAGCTCGCCGCGCGCCGCGCCCCGGTCCAGCACCCGGTGCAGCACGTCGCGCTGGTTGCTCAGGAACGTGTCGCGGAACGCGGCGGCCAGCTCCGGTTCGTGCGGCAGCTCACCGACCAGCGCCTGCGCCGCCTTGCCCACCGGCCCGGTGAGGAACGCGGTGAAGGAGAGCAGGAAGTCGCGGAGATCGCCCTCCAGCGATCCGGTGTCCGGTTCCGCGATCTCCCGGCGGACCAGCTGGTTGCAGGTGTCGATCACCAGATCGAGCTTGGAATCCCAGCGGCGGTAGATGGTCGCCTTGCCGGCCCTGGCCCTGGCCGCCACCGCGTCCATGGTCAGCGCCCGGTATCCGACCTCGGCCATCACGTCCAGGGTGGCTTGGCGCAGCGCCTCGTCCCGGCTCGCGTCGCGCGGTCTTCCGCGCGTTCCCGCCTGCGTTCCGCCGTTGTACGGGACTGTGGACAACGACCCGCCTCCTCGTCGCGCATCCCCTTCGCCCGCACGCCGGCACTCCCGTCCAGCTGGCTCAGCTCCCGGCCGCCCACCAGACTTCAGCCGCTGTCCGGGCCCGCCCATCCTAGGCCGTTCGCACCGGAACGCGATCGTTTCAGGCGCATTCGATGATCCGCCGTCCGCCGGGCAGCGGCCGTGCGGCTACCGGGCGGCGACGCTGACCAGCCCGGACCAGACGAACCGCATGACATACTCGGTGGCCGTCGCGGCGGACACGTCGCCGCGGCGCTCCGCCCACAGCGCGACCCGCTCGCAGGCGCCGACCACCACCTCGGCCGCCGCCTCCAGGTCCATCGGCCCGGCTCCGGGCAGGTAGCCCGCGGTCAGCATGGCGAAAAGCTCGGTCTGCTGGCGGCGGATCCCCTCGATCTCGTCCACCGCCCACGGCACGGTCACCGCCGACTCGTGCCGCAGCATGCACCAGGACACCCGCCGATGCTCGATGTAGTCGAAGAACGCGCGCACCGCGCGGCGCAGCGCGTCCTCGGCGCCGTCCGCCTCGGCGACCGCGTGCTCGGTCACTTGGCGAAGCTCCGTCCTCGCCCGGTTGATGCAGCCGACGAGCAGGCCCTCCTTGGAGCCGAAATACTCGTAGAGCATCGGCTTGGACAGCCCGACCCGCTCGGCGATGTCATCCATCGAGGCCGCCGCGAAGCCCCGCTCGGCGAACACCTGCTCGGCCACGTCGAGCATCTGCGCCTTGCGGACCTCGCGCGGTACCCGCTGGCGCCGCGAGGTGCCGGTGGGACCCACGCTCGTCGTCACGCGAAGGAGTCTACCGAAACCCTACCGCCGGTAACCTACTACTAGTAACCTACCGTGGAGTACGGACCGGTGCGGCTCGATGTGGAGGTACGCGTGGGCACGCCCAGGACTCGTGAGACGGACGTCCTCATCATCGGCGGAGGCTTCGCCGGGTTAGGCATGGCGATCGAGCTGAAGCGGTCCGGCAGGAACGACTTCGTGCTGCTGGAGAAGGCCGAGGACGTCGGCGGCACCTGGCGGGACAACACCTATCCCGGCTGCGCCTGCGACATCCACTCGCACATGTACTCCTTCTCCTTCGAGCTCAACCCGGGCTGGTCGCGGATGTTCGCCCGGCAGCCGGAGATCTGGGAGTACCTGCGCCGGGTCACCGACAAGTACGGGCTGCGCCGGCACATCCGGTTCGGCGCCGAGGTCACCGGCGCGCACTGGGACGAGCGGAACCGGGTGTGGCGGGTGCGCACCAGGGCCGGCGACACCTACACCGCCCGCGCGGTGGTCTCCGGCGTCGGCGCGCTGCACGTGCCCAACGTGCCGAAGCTGCCCGGTGCCGAGCGGTTCCGCGGCACCGCCTTCCACTCGGCGAACTGGGACCACGACTACGACCTGCGTGGCAGGCGGGTGGCCGTGATCGGCACCGGGGCGAGCGCCATCCAGTTCGTCCCGGAGATCGCCAGAGACGTCGCCGAGCTGCATATCTTCCAGCGCACCCCGCCGTGGATCGTGCCCAAGATGGACCGCCCGGTGCGGCCGTGGGAGCAGCGTATGTTCCGGCTGCTGCCGCTCACCCAGCGGCTGTACCGGAACGCGATCTACTGGATGCTGGAGAGCAGGGCGGTCGGGTTCACGATCAACCCGAAGCTGATGGGCCTGGCCCAGACGATCGCCCGCAAGCACCTGGAGAAGCAGGTGCCCGACCCCGATCTGCGGGCCAAACTCACCCCGAACTACACCATGGGCTGCAAGCGGGTGCTGATCTCCAACGACTACTACCCGACGCTCGCCCAGCCGCACGTGCACCTGGTCACCGACGGGGTCGCGGAGATCACCGAGGACGCCGTGGTGGACGGCGCCGGGATGGCGCACGAGGTGGACGCGATCATCTACGGCACCGGCTTCCACGTCACCGACGGCTACGACCACCTGGACATTGTCGGCCGGGACGGGCGGAACCTGGTGCAGCAGTGGCACAGCGAGGGCATGGAGACCTACCTCGGCATCGCGGTCTCCGGGTTCCCGAACTTCTTCTTCCTGCTCGGGCCGAACACCGGGCTGGGCCACAACTCCGTGGTGTTCATGATCGAGTCGCAGATCCACTACATCGGCCAGTGCCTGCGGCTGCTGGACACCCACGGCGCAACGGCGATGGACGTGCGCGCGCGGGCGCAGTCCACCTTCTACCGCGACCTGCAGCGGCAGCTCACCAAGGGGGTGTGGACCCAGGGCGGCTGCAACAGCTGGTACCTGGACGCGCACGGGGTGAATCGCACCATCTGGCCCGGGTTCACCTGGCGGTACTGGCAGCGGACCAGGAAGGTGCGGCTCGCCGACTTCGAACTGCTCTCCGCCGGGCGGCCGGAGCCCGACCGGGAACTGGCCGAGTCGGTCGGGTAGCCGGGCCGCAGGCCGGCGGTCAGCGTCGGCGGTAGGAGTCGGCGTCGAGGGTCGGCGACAGGGGTCGGCGACAAGGGGAGAGCGAGCACGCGTGTCGCGACCGCGCCTACGCGACACGCGTGCTCGGGTCTTTCCAGCGGTGCCGGTCAGGCGGTGCGCGCGGGTCTGGTCAGGCTGCGCAGCCTGCCGACCAGCTCGACGGTCTCCAGCCCGCAGAGTTGCGCCATGTACTCCAGCGCCGCGAAGTCGAGCTGGACCTCGGGCGCGCGGCCGAACGGAAGCTGGTTGAGCCGATCGTGCGCCCAGCGGCGCAGCGGGAGCAGCTCGGGTTGGTTGTCCTGGACGACCAGGGACAGGTCGAGCCGGATGCGGCCGTCCGGCACGTCGGTGAACACCCGCTCGTGCACCCGGGCGAGCACCTCGTGCGGGGCGACGTCGAGCGCCATGCAGATCTCGGCCAGCCGGACGACCGAGCACTGCCGGGTCCCCAACTCGTACGTGGCGAGCGTCTGCAGCGAGATGTCGCTCTGCAGCCGTCGCTTCAGGTCTTTGCGCGTCCAACCACGCTGCTTGCGAAGACGGCGAAGCTCGTCTCCGAGAACGCGTTGGTAGGTCGCCGGGTTCATGTGCACGGTGCTGCCTCCACCCGTGAGCTGGGGCCCAGTGGGTCCGCGTTTGGCGTGGGCGGCGCCCGAACGGTGGTGGCGGTCAGCCGTCGCGGGCACCTACCCAGAACAAGGGCGCAGCAGAAGGTTGATGACGCGACTTTCTCCAACGTTCCCCCGAACAGAGTAGCGTTCGCCAGCTCACCTGTCAGAATCCTGCGGTGTGTGGCTACCGAGGCTTCGCTGGCTGCTGCACCGGGCTACGGGCGCCGTGGCCGACTACCCGGCCCGCAATCCGGTCACCGCGGGCTACCTGCTTCTGGTGTTGCTCGCGAGGTGGTTGGTGGGCGAACTGAGCCCGGCGCACGCCTCGGCGGTGCTGCACGCGATCAGCACCAACCTGGACAACATGACCAGACACCCGGTGTTCAGCCTGGCGGCGAGCGCGCTGGTGCCGGCCGGCGGGCTGCAGGTGGTCACGGTGCCCGGGATCGTCGGCTGCCTGGCGTGGCTGGAGCGCCGGTTCGGGGTGGGCCGCGCGTTCGGTGTGTTCGCCGCCGGGCATGTGCTCGGCACGCTGGCGAGCCTCGCGGTGATCGTGCTGGCGTTGCGCGCCGGCGGCTACCCGGACGAGGTGCGCGGCACGCTGGACTACGGGGTGAGCTACGGCGCGATCGCGGCGCTCACCGCGGTCAGCCCGTTCCTGCCGCGCCGGCTGGCCGTGCCCTGGGCGGCGTTCGGCCTGCTGTACGGATTCACCGAGACCGCCTGGTACGGCGCGCTGCCGGATTTCGGTACCTTCGGACATGCCAGCGCCGCGTTGACCGGCCTGGTGGCCGGCCTGTGGCTGGCACGGTCGGTGCGGCGGAGCCGGACGGAGGAACCGTCCGTTTCGCCGCGAACTGGGCTAGGGTGATGGCGATGCTGAACGGACTGAGCCCCACACACCTGTTGATCGTCCTGGCGATCTTCGTCCTGCTGTTCGGGGCGAGGCGGCTGCCGGACGCCGCGCGCGGCGTCGGCCGGTCGCTGCGGATCTTCCGCAGCGAGATCAAGGCGTCGGACGGCGAGTCGCACAGCGAGGACGCCACCAAGAAGGCCACCGAGCGGGACGACGCCTCCCGTTCCTGAGCCGGCCTCACCACGAGCCCGGGCCGGTGGCTGAGCCCGGCCGGTATGTCAGCGTGCTCCACATCGCCTTGCCGTCGGCCACCACCTCGCGCGCGTAGCCGTACACGGTAACCAGCGGAAGGTCGGCCAGCGAGTCGTGGCCCACGCCGTAGGCGTCGATGCCGGCCCGCCGGCACAGCGCGACCGCCCTGGGTAGGTGGAAGGTCTGGGTGACCACGACGGCTCGATCCACCCCGAACAGCGTGCTGGCGCGTACGCAGGAGTCCCAGGTGGTCAGCCCGCCGCCGTCGGTGTGCACCGCCGACGCCGGCAGGCCGTGCGCGACCAGGTAGGTCCGCATCGCCGCCGGCTCGTCGTAGCCCGCGCCGCGCCGGCCGCTGACCAGCAGGGCGCGCACCTTGCCCGCCGCGTACAGCCGCACCGCCACGTCCAGCCGGCCGGCGAGCACCGGTGACGGCCGGCCGTGCCGGTCCAGCGCGGCCCCCAGCACGAGGGCGAACGGCGCGGGCGGCACGCCGGCGACCGTGCCGCGGTAGCCGGCGCTGGCCCGGTAGGCCCAGGCCAGCGGGATCGCGGGGAGGCAGGCCAGGACGGCCGCGGCGAGCAGCAGCCTCCGCGACCGCAGGCCTGCCATGTGCCTGGTCAGTTCACGCAGGTGGTGCCGTCGGCGGTGATCGGCTGGTCGTTGCCGGGGGAGGGCTGTGCCGGGGCGGGCTGCTGCCGGGGCTGGGTTCCGCCGTCGAGTTGGAGCGCCGCCGGCGCGCCCATCCGCTGCGCGCCCGGGCCGGAGTAGTCCTTGCCCAGGTACAGGTCCACGTGCCCGGACTCCACGCTGGTGTCCAGTTCCATGCTGATGCCGCCGCCGAGTGCCTGGGCGACCTGCTGCGCGGCCTCCTGGCCGCCCTTCGGGTAGCGGATCAGCGACCTGCTGCGGGTGGCCGCATTGCCGATGTCGCCGCGGGTGAAGCCCTTCTGCTCCAGCACGTCCAGCACCTTGTTGGCCAGCCCGGTGATCCCGGTGGCGTTGTGCACGTCCACGGTGGCGCTGGTGGTGGCGGTGTCCGCCTGCTTGTCCGGTTCGGTGGCGGCGGCCTGCGCCTGGGACGGGTCCTGGCCGTTGGTCAGCGCCTGCACGAACGCCCTGACCTTCTGCGGGTCGACGCCGACCGCGTCGCCGTCGTACGGGGTCTTCAGGCTGATCGTGGTGATCGGCACGGTCATGAAGTTGATGTTCCCGGCCGTCAGGCCCTGCATCTGCTTGGCGAATCCGAGGATGTCCCAGCCCTGGTCGAGCACCACCGACTTCTTCACCGCGGTGATCAGGTTGGACAGCGACGTCGGATTGGTCAGCGTGCCGGTGGAGAGGATCTTGTGCGCCATGCTGGCCATGAAGACCTGCTGCCGCTTGATCCGGTCCAGGTCACCGTTGGGCAGGCCGTGCCGCTGCCGGACGAACTTCAGCGCGTCCGGCCCGGAGATGGTCTGCTGGCCGGCCTTGAAGTTGGCCCCGGAGAAGTCGTCGTGCACGGAGCGGAGCAGGCAGACGTCCACGCCGCCGACCGCCTTGGTGATCTCGCTGAAGCCGAACAGGTTGACCGCGGCGAAGTGGTCCACCGTGATCCCGGTGAGCCCCTGGATGGTCTTGATCAGCTCCTTGTCGCCCTCCTGGTTGGACTGCACCTCGAGCTGGGCCTGGTCCTTCACGGTCGACTGGAGCCTGTTCATGGCGTCGACCTTGGCGCGGGCGAAAGCCGAGTTGATCTTGTGCTTGCCGTACCCGGGGATGTCCACGTACGAGTCGCGGGGCAGCGAGATGGCGACCGCCTTGCCGCCGTTGTTGGGGATGTGCACCAGGATCAGGGTGTCGGTGTTGGCCTCGCCGGTGTCGTCCCCGGCGTTGAGCGGGTCGAGCAGTTCCCTGGGCAACTGGTGGCCCTGCGCGTCGGTGCGGCTGTCCATGCCGACCAGCAGGATGTCCGTGGCGCCGTCCGCCGGCTTGTCGCCGCCCGCCCCGCTGTCGATGACGTCCGACGTGGTCAGCCCGTGGGCGAGGTTGTTGTAGGTGGCCCACGCGTAGCCGGTCAGGCCCAGCACCAGCACCGAGACCATGGCCACCACGGTGCGGCCGGCGCGGGCGGCGGACCGCGCCGCCGAGCCGTTGATCACCTCGGTGGGGTCGTCGGTGTAGGACCGGCGGCCGGGACCGGCCTCGGAGCGCATCGCGCGGGTCGCGGTGGTGCGCCCGCCGTCGCGTCGGGCGCCGCGGGCGGCGTCCGGCCGGCCGGTCGAGCGCCGGTTGTCGCCGGGCGAAGCGGAAGAGCCTCTGGCACCCTGGGAACGAGGGGACGAGCCTCGCTGGGAACCTGGGCGACCCGAGGAACCGGTTGGCCCCCCGGGCCTCGGCGGCCGGTTGTCCACCCTTACTCCTCCCGCGTGAGCTGCTGGTCTCCTCTTCGGGGACGTGCTCCCCGCCACGAAGGTTGCTCGTAGCCTGACACAGGAATGACGAGGAGATGGCCATTACGGCACATCAGCGGTCACACTGCCCACCATCGGGCGGACCGACGCCGCCCCACGATGCCAGGTGACCTGCTCAGATCTTGCTGTTGTTGGCGCGTGTCACACCGACGTGCCGGCTCGGTCCGGCGGTTCAGCAAACCTACACTCCGTCCTGTGGGTTCGGCGTTGGTCCGAACGGCCGCGGCCGCGCCGGATCACCGTGATCCCCGTCACCGAAAGGCTTGGCCGTGTTGAGCATGCAGGACGCGTTGCTGGCGCTCAGCCGCTACTGGACCGAGCGCGGCTGCGTCACGGTGCAGCCGATGAACACCGAGGTCGGCGCCGGCACGCTCAACCCGGCGACGGTGCTGCGGGTGCTCGGGCCGGAGCCGTGGCGGGTGGCCTACGTCGAGCCGAGCGTGCGGCCGGACGACGCCCGCTACGGCGAGAACCCGAACCGGATGCAGACGCACACCCAGTTCCAGGTGATCCTCAAGCCGGACCCGGGTGATCCGCAGGAGCTGTACCTCAGCAGCCTGGCGGCGCTGGGCATCGACGTGCACGCGCACGACCTCCGGTTCGTCGAGGACAACTGGGCCTCACCGGCGCTGGGCGCGTGGGGGCTGGGTTGGGAGGTCTGGCTGGACGGCCTGGAGATCACCCAGTTCACCTACTTCCAGCAGGCCGGCGGGCTGACGCTGGACCCGGTGTCGGTGGAGATCACCTACGGCGTCGAACGGATCATGATGGCGCTGCAGGGCGTCGGCCACTTCCGGGACATCGAGTACGCGCCAGGGATCAGCTACGGCGAGGCGTTCGGCCAGGCCGAGTACGAGATGAGTCGGTACTACCTGGACGAGGCGGACGTGGCCACCCAGCGCCGGCTGTTCGAGGACTACGCGGCCGAGGCCCGGCGGACGCTGGACGCGCGGCTGCCCGTTCCCGCGCACACCTACGTCCTGAAGTGCTCGCACACCTTCAACGTGCTGGACGCCCGCGGCGCGATCAGCACCACCGAGCGGGCCAGGGCGTTCGCGCGGATGCGCGGGCTGGCTCGCGAGGTCGCCGAGTTGTGGCGGGAGCGCCGCGCCGAGTTGGGGCACCCGCTCGGCGTGGTGGAGCCGCCGCCCGCCGCCGTGCTGCCGGCGACGCTGCCGGAGGTGGCGGCGCCGGCCACGCTGCTGTTCGAGATCGGCACCGAGGAGTTGCCGCCGGCCGAGGTGACCAGGACCGCGCAGGCCGTCCGGGAGGCGCTCACCAGCAGGCTGGCCGCGACCCGGCTCGGCCACGGCGAGGTGCGCAGCTACGGCACGCCGCGGCGGATCGTCGCGCTGGTCGACGGCGTGCAGCCGCGCGAGCCGGACGCGGAGCGCACCGTGCGCGGGCCGAAGGCGGCCACCGCGTTCGACGCCGACGGCCGACCCACGGCGGCGGCTCAGGGGTTCGCCCGTGCGCAGCGCGTGGACGTGGCCGAGCTGCGCCGGGAGGACGATCACGTCGCCGCGGTCCGGACGGAGCCGGGGCGGGGCGCGGTGAGTGTCCTTTCCGGACTGCTCGGCCAGGTGGTCGCCGAGCTGCGCGCGGAGAAGAACATGCGCTGGCGCGACCCGAAGCTGTCGTTCAGCCGGCCGATCCGCTGGCTGGTCGCGCTGCTGGGGGAGACCGCCGTGCCGGTCGCGGTGTCCGGTTTGGACAGCGGCAGGCGGACCAGGGTGCACCGCACCGCCGATCCATCCACTGTGGAGGTTCAGTCCGCGGATGGGTACCCGGAGTTGCTGGAGCGGCACGGGATTGTGCTGGACGGCGCGGCGCGGCGGGAGCGGATCGTCGCCGGGGCGGCGGAGCTGGCCGCCGGCGTCGGCGGGTCCGTGGACGCCGAGGGCGAGGCCGCGCTGCTGGACGAGATCACCAACCTGGTGGAGTCGCCGACGCCGATCCTCGGCTCGTTCGACCCCGGCTACCTGCAGGTGCCCGCCGAGGTGCTGACCACGGTGATGCGCAAGCACCAGCGGTACCTGCCGGTGCGGGACTCCGACGGCCAGCTGCTGCCACACTTCGTCGCGGTCGCCAACGGTGCCTGCGACGAGAACGTGGTGCGCGCCGGCAACGAGGCGGTGCTGCGGGCCCGGTACGAGGACGCGGCGTTCTTCTGGCGGGCCGATCTGCGCACCCCGCCCGAGGCGATGAAGGCGGGGCTCGCGCGGCTGACCTTCGCGGAGGGGCTCGGTTCGATGGCCGACCGGGCGGACCGGATCGCCCGGCTGGCCGAGGCGCTCGCCGATCGCGTCGACCTGACCGGTGCCCAGCGGGCCGCGCTGGCCAGGGCCGGCGCGCTGGCCAAGTTCGACCTGGCCTCGCAGATGGTGATCGAGCTGTCCAGCCTGGCCGGGGTGATGGCCCGGGAGTACGCCCGCCGGGCCGGGGAGGACGAGGCCGTCGCCACCGCGCTGTTCGAGATGGAGCTGCCCCGGCAGGCCGGCGACGCGCTGCCCACCGGAGTTCCTGGCGCGCTGCTGTCCCTGGCCGACCGGTTCGACCTGCTGGTCGGCCTGTTCGCGGTGGGCGCCAGCCCGACGGGCAGCTCGGACCCGTTCGGCCTGCGTCGCGCCGCGCTCGGCCTGGTCTCCGTGCTGCGCACCATGCCTTCGCTGCGGCCGGTCACCGTGTCGCTGGGGCTGCGCGCCGCCGCGGAGGCGTTGGCCAAGCAGGGGATCGAGGTGCCGGCCGGTGCGGTGGCCGAGGCCGCGGAGTTCGTCCGGCGCCGCTACGAGCAACTGGTGCTGGACACCGGGTACGACCACCGGCACGTCGCCGCGGTGCTGCCGCTGGCCGACGCGCCGGCCGCCGCCGACGGCGTGCTGCGCGAACTGTCCGAGCTGGCCGGCGACCCGGGGTTCGTCCGGCTGGCCACCGCGCTGCAGCGGGTGCGGCGGATCGTCCCCGCGGGCACCGCGGCCGGCTACGACCCGGCCGCGCTCACCGACCCGGCCGAGGTCGCGCTGCACCGGGCGGTGGACCGGGTGCGGCAGCGGCTGGACGGCCGGGCGGTGGGCCTGCGCGAGTTCGCCTCGGCGGCCGGCGCGCTGGCCGACCCGATCGACGCGTTCTTCACCGACGTGCTGGTGATGGCCGACGACCCGGCGGTCCGCCGCACCCGGCTGGGCCTGCTGGCCACCATCCGCGACCTCGCCGCCGAGGTCCTGGACTGGTCCGCGCTGGGCTCGCTCTCCTGAACGGGCGCTCGGGCGGCGGGCCCGCGGACCACGTCGGGAGGCTGGTTACTCCCATTCCCAGCACAGGCCGTAACGGCCGGCGGGCAGGTCGGTGATCGCGACGTGCACGCTGCCGCTGGCCTCGATGTGCAGTTCCGGCTCCAGCGGGGACGGCTGCCGGGTCTGCGGCTGCCACACCGGGTAGCAGCGGATGGGGATCGCCGAGGGGTGGAACACCGCCTGCAGCACGCACTCCCGGGTCGGCTGCCGGAAGCCCACTTCCAGCCGGCTTGCCCGGGTGGTCAGGTCCCTAGCGATGACCTCGTACTCGGCCAGGTAGGTCTCGCCGGCCCGCAGCGGCCGGTGGAAGATCATCTCGGCGGCGGTGACGTCCTCCTCGTCGTCGTGCACCACCCGGCCGACCCGGCAGTTGAGCAGCGGCTGGAACGACGGCCGCGGGTTGCCGGGATCGTCCGCGACGATCACCACGATCATCCGGTCGGTGCCGTCCGAGCGAGCGCGCAGCACCCGGCGGATGCGCTGCCGGTAGCCGCGGCCCTCGGCGTCGACGTGCAGGTCCTCGTGGTGACTGATGGTTTCCAGCCGCTGGTTGACGTCCGGGTCGATGCGCGAGGAGACCATCCGCAGGGTCCGCTCGGAGTGCCCGAGCGCGGCGAAGGGCACCGAGCCGGGCACGTGGTTGACCCACCGGCCGCGCGGCCGCGCCGGGCCGAGCAGCGTGATCAGCGACCCCGGCGGCAGTTCCAGGATGCGCTCCAGGGTGCGGACGGCCGCCAGCGAACTGGGCCGCTCCGGGCGGCTGCGGCCGCGCTGCCAGTAGCTGAGGCTGGCCATGCTGATCTGGTGACCCTGGGAGCGCAGCCGCCGCTGCACCGACTCCAGGCTCAGCCCGCTGGCCCGGATGGCGGCTTGGAGGGCGAGGTGGAACGGGCCGCGGCGAAGCGCGTCGGCGAGGTCTTTCGGCTCCGCGGTCGGGGCGAGCGCGGGGACCACTTCCAGGCGTGCTGCGGCGTGGGGGACTTGTGTCACGGGGCTACCCTCCTCGTCCCGCGCCGAGTCGCCGCACCGCACACGTTTTCACGGCACCGCATCGCCCCTGCGGGCGACCCGGCCGCGACGGGGCCTGTGCGTACCGGTGGGTGGCTCGACGTGGGTTGCGGAGAGGATAGGCCCAGGTCACCGGCCCGGCAATAGTCTGGCCTGGAGGCGCGCGGGGTCCGCCGGCGCGGGGGTGACCGCGGTCACCGCGCCGGCAGGCCAGGCCGGATCGGGTGGTACGTCCGGTCCGTCCCGGTTTGTCGGCGGTGCCGAGACCGCCGCTCGCCCGGTTTGGGGACCAGTACGCGGTTCGACCGGATTGTCCGCTTGTTCGGCCCGCGACCGCTTCCCGACCAAAGTAGGGTCTTTCCTTGCTTTTTTGTTACGGGTCCCGCCGCGCCCGAACAGCGTACCGCGCTGGGCGGAACGGCATCTTGCCGAGCGGCGCCCGGTGGCGGTGCGACGTCTCGCCCGGCGCATTGTGCGGGCGGCCGGTGCCGCCGGCAAGCCTCACCTCCGGCCGTGGTGGAAAAGTGTGAAAACCAGGCGCTCGTCGTTGGCACGCTGATATGCCGCTGACCAGCGCGTTCAGCCGACGCTGTGGCACCGTTCCGGTGCGGGTCTGTGATGCTTCCGTGTCGTCGAATGAAACGATGTGAAACGCGGCTTCCGGGTTCTTGCAGGCGCGATTCTCGGTTTCTTGGCGGTGAAAATCTCGCCGTTTCGCTGAACTCATCGGTACTGCTACGGTCTGGCCGGCCGGAATGACACCCCGAATCAACCCCGTCCGGCCGTGGTCGAAACGAGGAGCGGCGCCGTCGCCCGTCCACCCCTGCTCGGGCGACGGCACGCCATTTCGTGCTGCCCTGTTTCGGCTTTTTCCGTTGAGGGAGGAAAACGGTGAAGCTGTCCCTGCGCGCCTCCGTGACCACGGTGGCGGCGATTCCCCTGCTGATCGCCGGCGGAGTCGCGGCGGGCGCCCAGCCCCAGGCACCCCTGGTGCCGCTGGCCGCCAGCGTCGCGCCCGGCCTGGACCTGGCCACCCGCACCGGCCCGGAAAGCACCGTCAGGCCGATGTCCGTGGCGGTCAGCCTGAAGCTGCGCAATCAGAGCGAACTGGACGCTCTGCTGGGTCGGATCACCGACCCCGCCTCCGCCGACTACGGCCACTACCTCACCCCCGAGGAGTTCCGGGACCGGTTCGCGCCGACCGCGCAGCAGGCCGACGTGGTGGCCGGCTACCTGCGCGCGCACGGCCTGACCGCGTCGACCAGCGCCAACCGGCAGGTGGTCGACGCCACCGGAACGGTGGCGCAGATCGAGGCGGCCTTCGGGACGACCCTGTCCCGCTGGCACGACCGCGCGGCGAACCGCGACTTCACCGCGAACGACACCGCGGTGAGCCTGCCCGGCGACGTGGCCGGGCTGGTCGCCGGCGTGGCCGGACTGAACGACCACTACCCGAGGCACCACTCGCACGTGCGGCCCAACGCGCCGCGGGTGGGCAGTGGCCCCGCCGGCGGCTACACCCCGACCGAGTTGCGCGGCGCCTACACCGTCGACCGGCTGTTGAAGTCCGGGGTCGACGGCAGCGGGCAGAAGATCGGGCTGATGGAGTTCGCCGCCTTCGAGCAGAAGAACATCACCGCGTACGACCAGTTCTACCGCACCGGCTCGCCGGCCCCGCAGGTGCGGCCGGTGGACGGCGGCAGCACCACCCTGGGCGACGCCCAGGTCGAGGTGGAGCTGGACATCGAGGTGGCGCACGCGATCGCGCCCAAGGCGACCACGGTGGTCTACGAGGCGCCGAACAGCGACGCCGGCGAGATCGACATGTGGAACGCGATGGTGGCCGACAACGTGCCCGTGGTGTCCTCCAGCTGGGGTCTGTGCGAGCTGGACCGCACCCAGGCCAACATCCGCGCCGTGGACCAGGTGGCCAAGCAGGCCGCCGCGCAGGGCATGACCGTGCTGTCCGCGGCCGGTGACTCCGGCGCGTACGACTGCGAGCGGGACGGCACCAACAACGCCAAGAAGCTCGCCGTCGACTTCCCCGCCTCCGACCCGTACGTGACCAGCGTCGGCGGCACCACGCTGACCCTCGGACCGAACAGCTCCTACGGCACGGAGACCGTGTGGAACGAGGGCGGCGGCTGGGCCGGCGGTGGCGGCTACTCCAGCGCCTTCGCCAGGCCGGCGTGGCAGACCGGGTCGGGTGTGCACGCCACGAACAAGCGGCAGACCCCGGACGTGTCCGCGGCCGCGGCCGGCGGCGAGTACTCGGTCTACAGCCAGGGCCGCTGGGGCACCGTCGGCGGGACCAGCGCGGCCACCCCGCTGTGGGCGGCGTACCTCGCGCTGTACGACCAGAAGGCGGCGTCGGCTGGCAGGCCCCGGCTGGGTTCGGCCAACCCCGCGCTGTACCGGGTGGGCGGCTCCGGCGACCGGGGCGCGGCCTTCCACGACGTGCTCACCGGCAACAACCGGCACTACCCGGCGACCCCCGGCTACGACCTGGCCAGCGGGTGGGGTTCGCCGAACGCCGACGCGCTGACGGCGGCACTGCTCCGCGGGTAGCAGCGCACCGCCGCCACGGTGGCCCCTCCGCCTCGGGCGGAGGGGCCACCTGTGTTTGGCCGCGGCGCACGCCGGTCATTCGCCCGGGTGGATCGGCCGTGCGCGAAACCGACTTGCGTTCCTGCCACCGTTGGGTGCATTGTTGACTTCAACAACTACTTGCATGGGCCACACAACGTTAGGAGGGGGTGGTTGACCGTGGCCGGTCGCACCGCACCGCCGTCGTCGCCACCCGCCACCCGCACCCTGGCTCGCGACCTCGAACCGAGCGCCGATCCGGCCGAAGCCGCCGCTGCCCGCGTCGTACCGGCCGCCGAGCCGGACCCGGCGGCCGCACCGGGACAGGCGGCCGTGCCCGCCGAGGTCGCCGACGAGCTGGGCTGCCAGCTTTCCCGGCTGATGCGCCTGGTGGGGCGTGCCGCCGCCCAGCTGGCCGCGCGGCGGACCGATGGCATCGAGCGCGCCGCGCACGTGCTGCTCGCCCACCTGGTCCGGGAGGGGCCGCAGCGCACCACCGACCTCGCCGAGGCGGTGCACTCCGACCCGTCCACGGTGAGCCGGCAGGTCGGCGCCCTGGTGCAGCAGGGCCTCGTGGAGCGCCGGCCGGACCCGAAGGACGGGCGCGCCTGCCTGCTGGCGGCCACCGCCGAGGGGCAGAAGGTGTTCGACGAGCACCGCGGCACCTGGAACGCGTACCTGCTGCGCCTGCTGGCCACCTGGCCACCGGGCGAGATCCGGCGGCTGGCGAGCCTGCTCGACCGCTTCAACTCCGACTTCGAGAAGTTCCGGATGCCACTGGGCGACGAGCCCGTCCGCGAGGGGGATTCCCAATGAAGTTGTCAAGTCATGGGGATGAGGCACCGTGAGTGGCTCAGGCTGCCGCGGTAGGGGGAACGGACTGGTAGAGGGCGCCGTCGCGCAGCATGGCCCACAGGACGTT
>NZ_BJFL01000059.1 GCF_005405885.1 Gandjariella thermophila | reverse complement strand
CGCCGTCAAACGCGCCCGGCACAACTCCTACCGGGTCAAACGCCCCACCGACCAGAACATCCGCCATACCGGCCCGGCCACCCCCCTACTGGCCTGCCCAAACACCCAAACTTAACGGCATTGGGCTGCCAGGATGTAAGACCTCCACGTACGGGAACGGTCGCCTGATAGATGCCGCGGGCGGCCGGGGACGGCATGTTCGGTTGCGGAGTACCGGCGGAGTGGGGCGATGGCCCACGACTGCCCTTCTATTCCGGGGTCGCGGCCTGCCTATGGGGCGAAAAACCTCGAGGCGGCCGTCGCTCGGTTGGTACCGCAGGAGCAGGTATGAGCACGTGAAGCTGGATCCGGGCGTCGACCACTTCTGCTGGCGAAGATCGTCCGTGGCGATCTTGCACTGCCATGCTGACCCGTTCCGGCACGGCAAGCTGCATCGAGTCGGTCTCGGATCTCTGGTAAGCACCACGGTCTCTTGCTGTCCGGTTGTCCCTGGTAGACGCCGAATACTAAGCCCTGGCAGGTAGCAGCCGGAGACCGCGAGCTGCCATGATCAGCGGGAGCAGGTCCTCCATGACCGTAGCAGGCTGCAATGCCTATCTGCGGGTCCAAAAAGCGTCGGGTGCTGAGCACGGACGGAAGCCGGCAGCCTCAACCATGGCTTGGGCATCAGCGAAGCCGTGTGCCAGCCTGGTGGGGTTATGCGCGTCGCTGCCAAAGCTGACCGCTGGCCCGCCAGCTTGATACCACCAATGCACTATCTCGGCGTGCAGCGGCACCTTGGTATTTACCTCGAGTACACGCCCGGAGCGCGCCAAGGTCCGCAATACGGCCCGATATTCATCCTCGAACATCCGTGGATGGGCGACACCTGCTTGAACCGGCCAAGACCGGATTGGGTAGTCGATGTGTGCGAGGACGGTAAAATCTGCTGTCGATTCGACTAGTCGTAGTGTTTCTTCGAGATAGTTTTTTACGACCTCGGTGGGCGTGTGAGTGTAGTATAGTTCGTTAATCAATGCGTAGCCGCTGTCCGAGGGTACCGAATGGACAGATCCAAGTATCCGGTCGAAGTTTGTGCTACTCAGAAGTTCTGCTGTTCGAGTAGGGTGCCAATGTGGTTCGCTCAACTCGACGCCGGTCAGGATGAGCAACTCGGGGAACCTTTCGCGGCATCGTTCGACGCATTCTAGGTAACCGGCGACGTCTAGTTCCGGCGCCTCAAGCACATCGCCATTACCCACCCAGCGAAGAAAGTGTTCGGGTAGCTGCGATTTCAGTTGCTCAGAGAGGCGCCAGGGGGTGAGGTCGACGTGCTCAGTGAACGCGATCGCTTGCAGACCCAGTTCGAGCGCTCGGGCACAGGACCGTGCCATCGAGCCTGCCACTGCGTCCCAGGACCACTCTGTGTGCACATGGCTGTCGTGGGGCAAGCTGCGGGATCCGTCGTTGGCCATGGTCATAGGGTTTGGGGTACCACACGGCCGCACGCAATGCGGCCGGCCGATGGTTTGATTGCTACGTTTGACCGAGAGGGGCTACTGCAAATGACAAAACGCGCTTCGGAAGGACCGTCAACTTGCAGCGCTCTCGCGTGGCTTGCCGCGCCGCAAACCTGCGGCCAGCGCAACCCGGACATGAGGGTTTACTCCCATGTCCACGGCGAGTAGGACGATGTCCGACAGATGCAGCGGCGACTATAGGATGGGCGGGACCGCTCAGTAGGCCCTGCCGAAAATCACCCGCTTGCCGTACGCGCTCGGCTTCCCGCAGCGCACACACGCGCCGGACTCCCTCTCGCCATCGAGCGGTACGCAGCGCGGTGTCGCGGCGGTGTCGGCCTTGATCTCATCCTCGCATGAGCCTTCGCCGCAGTGCAGCGCCAGCGCCCAGCCCCCCGCTACTGCGGACGTGAAGGCATCCCAGTCGCTGACGACGGTGGTGTGCGCCTCGCGGAACTTGGTGGCCCGCTGGAGAAGGAAGTCCTGAAACTCCTGCAGGATGCTGGGGATCAGCTCGGGCGCGGTGTCAAGCGGGATCTGCTCCTTGCCGTCGCCCAGGCGTCGGGCCAGCGTGCCCACTCCAGCCGCGAGGTCGCGCGGGCCCAGTTCGATGCGCAGCGGAACGCCCTGCAGCTCCCACTGGTTGAATTTGAAGCCTGGTGACAGGTGCGTGCGGGCGTCCAGGTGTGTGCGTACGCCCGCACTGCGCAGGCGGCTCAGCAGGTCCTTGGCGGCGTCCACCACAGTATCGAGTTGCTCGCCCTTGCCGATCGGCACGATGACCACCTGATAGGGGGCTACTTTCGGGGGGAGTACGAGGCCTTGGTCGTCGCCGTGGGTCATGGCGACAGCGCCCATCATGCGTGTGGTCATTCCCCATGAGGTCGTGTGTGCGTATGCCAGCTCACCGGACTCGGTGGCGTAGCGGATGTTGAAGGCGCGGGCGAAGTTGTCGCCGAGGTAGTGCGAGGTGCCGGCCTGCAGTGCGCGGCCGTCGCGCATCATGCCCTCGATGGTGTAGGTACGGACCGCGCCGGCGAACCGCTCGCCCGGGGTCTTCTCGCCCGGTACCACCGGAATGGCCGTGACGTCACGCGCGACCTGGGTGTAGACCTCCAAGCCGAGCATCGTCTCCCGCATCGCGTCTGCCTCGTCGACGTGCGCGGTATGTGCCTCCTGCCAGAGAAACTCGGTGGTGCGCAGCAACAGCCGCGGTCGCATCTCCCAGCGAACCACATTTGCCCATTGGTTGAGCAGCATTGGCAGGTCGCGGTGGGAGGAAATCCACCTCGACATCATCTCGCCGATAACGGTCTCCGAGGTGGGTCGCACGACCAGCGGCTCGTCGAGCTCCTTGCCGCCGGCGTGGGTGACGACCGCCAGCTCCGGCGAGAAGCCCTCAACGTGCTCGGCTTCGCGAGTCAGATAACTCTGCGGGATGAGCAGCGGAAAGTAGGCGTTTTCGTGACCGGTGTCCTTAATACGCTGGTCAAGCTCGGACTGCAACAGCTCCCACATGCGGTAGCCGTACGGCCGGATGACCATCGTGCCCTTGGCCGGACCACGTTCCACGAGCTCGGCCTTAACGACCAGCTCGTTGTACCACGCGGAGAAGTCTTCCGACTGAGGGGTCACCCCACGCTCGCGCTGCCTCGACATGCGGAAAAGGGTACAGCCCAGCCCGTTGTGCCCTGGCTGGGCTCCGGTCAGACGCTGAGGTCCCTGGGGGTGCCGTACATACGCCGGAGCCTACGGCGGGAGGTGTTCTCGGTGAAGGGACGACGGCCATGGATGAAGCGAGTGTTGTCCCAGAGGAGGACCTGCGCGCGGCGCAGCGGCACGGGTCGCTGCCTGTCAGGAAGCTCGGAGAGCCGGTCCAGAGCGTCGAGGGCGGTGGTGGAGAGTTCGGCACCGGCTTGGCGATGGCCCTCCTCGATGTAGCGGCGCAGGTAGCGCAGCTCAGTCCCGTTCAGGATGGGTTGGTGGCGCAGCGGCGAACCGGGGTCGCCGGAGTGGAACCAGAACGGGCGTGTGAGCGCGAGGCGGTGCTCGGGCGTCAGGTCGGAGATCAGCCGGAGCCCGTCCATGAGGAGGGTCTCGCCGCCTTCATCGGCCGGGGAAACGCACAGCAGGGCAGCAACGGCGGGTGGCTGATCGAGCATGGTGCCGTCGGTGTGGAAACCCCCGGCAGCGTTGGATGTCGAGTAGTGGCTGATGCCCGGTCCTGTGGCGGCGGTGACCTCGACCGGGTAGATGAGTTCACCCGTGAGATACTGCGGGACTGGCACGCACAGCACGGTGAATAGGTTCCATGCGGCGCTCACGAGTTCGGTGTCGGTGAGTTCGGCCGCCTGGGTGTCCACCACCGCGTAGCCGGGCTCGCGGAGGATCGAGTCGGCGACTGCGCGGGCTGCGGCGGCTAGCTCGATAGTGGGCGGTGTGGGAGGCTCGGTTGGCCAGTCGGTCAGCGGGTGCCCGTCTGGAATGATCCGTTTGAGTAGCTCGGGGTGCAGGTCCCGGTCCAGGGCGATCACGTGCAGTGGGTCCACGATCGGTTGATCCTCGGGTTAGTGGCCATCGAGTGGCCAAGTGGGGTGGTCGCAGCGGGCGATCGCCAGCACGTCACGCTCGACCAGGCAGGCGAGGTCGACGTGTTCGTCGCGCATGCGGCGCGCGATGGCGTTGCGGTGAAACTCGCGCACCCATTGGGGTAATGGGATCGCGCCGGGTACGGCGAAGCGCACCGCCCCGGTGGCGTCGCGCAGCGCTATGGCGGTGCCCGCGTTCCACAGGCTCGGTGAGAATGGCACGTCGATGAACCCGTGTTCGACGGCTGCGGCCACCCGGTCACCGAGGTTGCCGGGGAGCGCGAGCGTGGCGTCAACGATGGACGTGACCTCTGCGAGGATCAGCTCCTGTTCCTCGGCGACGCGCTCGGCGTCGTACGCGGTACTTGCTGCGCCGGCCATTGCCGTGCGGACCAGGCGCATGGCGGCGGCGTTGTCGGCGACCGAGGGGATACGGGTGGCCTCCACCGCGGTCTTGAGCATGAGTCTGGTAGCTCCAGCGAGCGCCGCGGTAACCGCGGACCCAGCGAGCAGCTCGCGAGCGCGCTCGTGGTCCTCAGGGAAGGCACCCATGTACTGGTTGAACACCGTGTGCACGTCGACTTCGTGGTGGCCGAAGCGCTCGAGGTAGCGGCGGGCGAGCAACCGGGCGGCCCGGATAGCCGCGATGTCCTGGGCACGGCAGCCCTGTTCGGCGTAGCCGAGCGAGACCGACCGCACCCCGCACTCAGCAGCCAGGAGCGCCTCTAGCACGCCCACGGCGATCGCCAGGCAGGGCGGCACCATCGCTGCGGTGAGCACGCCGAAGAACTCACGGTCGATCGTGATGCCGTACCGGTCCCAGTACCGGCCGGCGAGCCGGTCGACGTAGCGCCAGCGCCGGACGGATTCGTGCGGCGAGTAGTCGCGGTAGTACGGCAGGTTGTAGCTGAGCGCGCCGCCCTCGTACGCTGAAATGCCCGCGGCGAAGGAGATCTCGGCCAGCAGGCGTGGGTCACGAGTGGAGTGGCGGACCTGCAGCGGCGTGCCGGAGAATTCTGTGACGATCTCGCGCACGGGCGCGACCCCGTGGTTGACGAGTGGGAAGCCGTTGAGCCCTGCGAACTCGCTCGGCCGTGCGGCGGCCTCCTTCAGTAGCACGTCGATCTGATTGTAGGCGTTGTTCCTGGTGAGCGAGTCGATCTGGAACGACAGCACATCGGCGCCCGCGTTACGCAGTTCGCGGAACAGTTGCACCTGACCCGCGAGGTCAGCGATGCCGGTGCGCGGATGGATCAAAGTGCGACCCTCCGGTCTGGCCTGCCGCTGCAATTGGGAGAGCTGTGTGCCCTCGGCCAGCGCGATGGCGTTGCGGTCGAGGTCGCGCGCGGCGCGGCCGGTTACCCACTGGTCGAGCACGTCGGCGCGCTCGCGGTCGAAGTCATGGGCTGGCTCGGGGAGGTACGGCATGGGCGCTGCCCTTGAGCCAGCAGCCGCACGCACCCCGGTTTCGCCCGCAGTGGTGCCGAGGTCGGCGTCGAGCACATCCACCACTTCGGACGGTTCGAGATGGTGAAGGAACACCCGGTCAACCCCGAGCGCGCGTAGCTCCCGCTCAGTGTCCTCGGTGTCGTCCAAGCCCGGGTTACCGCCCAGATACCAGGTCGCGCCCTGCCCGCCGTACACGGCGCGTGTGGCAGCGAGGTCGGCGAGGTAGTAGCGCGCGTGTCCATCCATGTTGGACACGAGCACCGCGTCCGCGCCCTCGGCCGCCCGGCACAGGTCAGCAAGCCGGTTCTGGGTGGACAGGTAACGCACCCGGAACCCAGCCCGGATCAGGGCGTGATGGAGGATGATCAGCCCTACCGAGTGCGAGTCGCCACCGATTCCACCGAGGACGACGGTCCTATCGTTGCGCCGCATGTCCTCGCTGGCCCCCCGTCCCGAGCAACCTACCTAGCTCCGCCCGACTGGCACAGCCAGTCAGCCGGCCCGGCCCCGAAGCTAGATGATCGCGGGGTTCGGGAAAGCCACAGTTTGGCCGTCTTGACACTGCGCCGAACGCGCCAATGTCGCCGGCAACCGAGGTTCTCTGGACTGCGGCGCGGTTATGGTTCGTTGCATGACGCCGGACTCCCCGACCCTGGACGGGTCCGACCTGGATCCTGAGACCGACGTCGCGATCATCGGTCTTGCCTGCCGGTTACCCGGTGCCACCGACGAACGCGCATTCTGGCAGAACCTGCGCGCGGGCACGGAGTCAGTGACCAGGATCTTCGACCCGTGGACTGGGGAGTTGCGGCGCGCCGGCGGCATGGTTGCCGACCTTGAGCGGTTCGACGCGCGGTTCTTCGGGCTGGGCGACCGGGATGCTGACCTACTCGACCCGCAGCAGCGGATGTTCTTCGAGGCATGCTGGTCCGCGCTGGAGTGCGCAGGCTACGCCGGGCGCACCCGCGAAACGGAGATCGGGGTCTTCGGCGGCATGGGGCACAGCACGTACCTGTTGAACAATGTGTGGCCAAGTCTTGCCAATGACCGGGACCGCCCGATGACCGACTCGGCCGCCGATATGCGCGCGCTGATCTCCTGCGACAAGGACTTCCTCACCGGGCGCGCCGCGTACCTGCTGGATCTGCGCGGTCCTGCGGTCACCGTACAGGCCGCCTGCGCCACTGGCCTGTTTGCCGTCCATCTCGCGGTACACGCGCTGCTGGCCGGCGAGTGCCAGGTCGCGCTCGCGGGCGCGGCGAATGCTTCGGTGCCGCAGACAGGGCTGCCGGGCCTGGAGGACGGGACGTACGTCTCCCGTGATGGATATACCCGAACCTTTGACTCGGGCGCGTCCGGGGCGGTGTTTGGCTCGGGGTGCGGCGTGGTGGCGCTCAAGCTGCTCGGTGACGCGCTAGCCGACGGCGACCCGATTCGCGCCGTGGTCAAAGGATCGGCGACGAACAACGATGGCCAGGTCAAGACCGGCCTCACCGCGCCATCGGCGCGGGCCCAGCGTGCGGTGATTGAGGACGCCCTGCGAATGGCCAGGGTCAGCCCAGCGGAGCTAGGCATGGTCGAGGCGCACGGCACCGCTACCCCGGTCGGCGATCCGGTGGAGGTGGACGCGCTCACCGAGGCCCTACGCGGTGCGCCGCCGGGTTCGGTGGCGCTCACCGCGGTGAAGCCCGCGATCGGGCATCTCGGCTGGGCGGCGGGTATTGCCGGGCTGATCAAGGCGGTGCTGTGCCTAGAGCATGGCGAGATACCCGCGGTGCTGAACTACACCGAAACCAACCCGGAGATTGACTTCGGCAACTCGCCGCTGTCGGTGGTGACCACCCTCCGGCCCTGGCCCGCGGGTGAGCGGTCCAGGTACGCAGGCGTTAGCTCCTTCGGTGTCACCGGGTTCAACGCGCACGTGGTCCTGCGCGAGGCCCCGCAACGAGTGCCGGCGCCGCGGTCCCGACGCCCCAGCCAGATACTTCCGGTCAGCGCGAAGTCAGCACCGGCACTGGATCGTGCGACGGCGGCATGGGCGGACGCGGTGGCGGTAGGCACGTCGCTCGAGGACCTCGCCTTCACCAGCGCTGTCCGGAGGCCACACCACGCGTTGCGGCGGGCGGTAATCGGTCCGGATGCCGAAACGATTGCGCGCGCATTGAGGGACCGAGTGGGCGAGCCGCCCCGTCCGCGACGGACGGCCCCGCATCGCTTGGTGCAGCTGTTCACCGGTTACGTGCCGCAGCTGCATGGGCTCGCTCGGCCGCTGCTGGCCGCCGAGCCGTTCCGCGAAGTGCTCGAGGAGGCCCGTGGGTCACTGCGCGCGGAGGCAGGCATCACGCTCGAGGACATCCTGCTCGCCACCGCGGGCAATACCGCGGTGGACTCGTTGGTGACGCTGCACTCGTGCCAGTTCGTGCTGCAGGTGGCGCTGCATGAGCTGTGGAAGTCGTGGGGCGTGCGGCCCGCAATGGTGGTCGGGCACAGCCTGGGTGAGTTTGCTGCCGCCTACGCTGCAGGCGTGTTCGACCTGGCCACCGGCGTCCACCTGGTGGCGACCCGAGCGCGGCTCTACGAGAAGATGCCGGACGACGGTGCGATGGCCGTCCTGCACGCCTCGGCCGAGGAGGTGTCCGCCCACTGCGCCGTGCAGCCGCCGGGTACCGTCGCGGTGGCCGCAGTGAATGGCCCGACCAACGTGGTGGTCGCGGGCCCACGTGAGCACGTGTGTCGGGTATCGGATGCCGTACATGCGGCCGGTCGCCGGGTCAAGGTGCTCGACTTCGGCCGGGCTGGCCACTCCCCGCAAGTCGACGGCGTGCTGGAGGAGTTCGGCGCGGCACTCGCTGAGGTGCGTCTCTCGGCACCGACCGGACCGGTGTTCGTGTCAAATGTGACGGGTCGAGCCGAGACCGACGAGGTTGCAACCCCCGAGTACTGGCAGCGGCAGATGAGGCTGCCAGTACGATTCTCCGACAGTCTCGCCTGGACGCTGGCCGAGGGAGCCACGGGGTTCGTCGAACTCGGCCCCGCCCCTGTGCTTTCCGGCTTGGTCCTGGCCAACGACCCGGACTTCGCCGGGCCGGTTGCGGCGAGCCTACGCGGGGACCTGGAGCCCTGGCAGCAGTTGCTCACTGCGGTGGGCGAGCTCTACGAGCACGGCGTGGACCCCGACTGGCCGAACATCGCTGCGTCCGGCGGCGGTCGGGCGGTGCCCGCGCCCACATATGCATTTGACCGCCAGCGGCACTGGATCGACTCGCCGCGCGGTTCCGCCGACGATGTGTCGCCTGAGCGAGAGCTGCTGTACCGCACGGCGTGGCGCGTCGGCCCACCCCTTCCCGACTCGCCGGCATCGCTCGCCGGACGGCACTACCTGGTGGTGGCCGACCGGGAGGGGGTCGCGGCGCGGCTCGTTGACGCGCTTGACGCGGCCGGTTCGCTTTGCACGGTTGCCGACGCACAGCCGGACACCGCCTGGGAGACCGCGTACCGGGTAGTACGCGGCACAAGCCGAGCCACGTTGCTCGCCGCGTTGCGGGAAAGTGACGTGCCCTATTCCGGGGTCGTCGTTGCGAGTTCCCTCGACGTGGTGACCGACACGGTGGAAACCGCCCTATTCGGTGTCACCGAGGTTCTCCAAGCGCTCACCGAATTGGACTGCCCGCTGCCGTGCCTGTTGCTCACCCGCGGTGGCGCGGATACCGGAGACGGCTCGCCAGCTACAGATCCCGCCCAGGGCGCGGTCGCCGGACTCGCCCGTGCGGCCGCCGTGGAGAACCCGGCCCTGGAGATTTGCCACGTCGATCTGGATGCCGACCACGCTTCGGATCTGCTGGCCATCGCGGATGCACTCACCGTCGAGGACGAAGCGGAACTGGCCTACCGAGGCGGGGCACGCCGGTACCGCAGGATCACTCGGGTCCCGATGCCCGAGGCGACCAACGAGGAACTCGACAGCGCGGCCACCTACCTGGTGACCGGCGGACTAGGCACGCTCGGCCTGCTCACCGCCGAGGCACTGGTCGAGCAGGGCGCCAAGGACATCGTCCTGGTGGGCAGGCACAACCCGACGCCGGAGGCAGCCGAGCGCGTCGACCGGCTGGGTACCCGCGCCGCGGTCACAGTGTGCCGGGCCGATGTGGCCGACCGCGCCCAGGTGAACGCTTTGCTCGCGGCGATCAACGCCCGCGGCAGACGGGTCGACGGAGTCGTGCACTGTGCCGGAGTGATCGACGACATCACCGTGGCAGCGATGGATGTCGACCACCTGCGCACCGTTTTTGCCGGAAAGGCCCGGGGAGCCTGGCACCTCCACGACGCGTTGGCCGACACCCCTCTTCGCTTCTTCACCTGCTTCTCTTCCGCGGCGTCCTTCGTCGGCAACGGCGGGCAAGCCAACTACGCCGCTGCCAACGCCTACCTGGATGCGCTCGTCGCCCACCGCGTCGCCCAGGGCTTGCACGGGCTCTCACTGGCCTGGGGCGCCTGGGCGGATGTCGGGCATCTCGCCGAACACGCCGACCTGATGGCCACCCTTCGGACACGAGGCATGAACCCCTTGCCGCACTTCACCGCGAAGGGCCTGCTCGCCGAGTTGGTCACCTCGGCCACCGGCGTGCTCGGGGTCATCGCTTACGACTGGCACACGTGGTCTGCGAACCTGGGCCGGCGCCCGTTTGCCTGCCACGCCGAACTACTGGCCGAACCCGCACTTCGGCCCGAACAGCCGTCCAAATCACAGCCCAGCGACGTGCCCGATCTGTGCGGCATGGATGAGGCGGCAGTCCGGACCCTTGTCACGGCCGAGGTGCGCGAGGCGATCGCCGAAGCCCTAGGCGCCCCGCCCGCCGAGCAGCGCGCCCAGTCGGCTTCGCTGGTCGAGCTGGGACTGGACAGCTTCAGCGCCATCCAGTTCCGCGCCCGGCTCACCCGCCGGCTCGGCGTCACTGTCTCCCTTGCGCGGCTCGTATCGCTGACCAGTCTCGATGATGTCATCGACGTCGTCACCGAACTGGCGCTCGCGGCGCGGTGAGGCTAAGCCGGCCATCTCAAGAACCGTGTGGATTCCGTGCCGAGTCTCACTTCGCGAGCGGGAACCAGTGGCCGGGAGCCTCCACAAGGCGGTACACCACCAGTGAGAGCGAAGTTACGGTCTGCCCAATGACGACCGACAGTCTCCTCGACGAAGCTGCCGATCTTCCTCTCGTCCGGGGTCACTTCGATGCGCAGTTCGGCGCCGTTGCGAGGGAGTTCGACCGCAACCTGCGCGAGCGCGGCGAAACCGGCGCCGCAGTGTGCGTCTACCACCGCGGACGACCAGTTGTCGATATCGCCGGCGGCGACTACGAACTCGACACCATCCAGGTGATGCGGTCAACCACCAAGGGCCTGCTGGGGATACTTGCCCACCTACTGCGTCAACGCGGGCAACTCGACCTGGATGCACCGGTGTCCGCGCTGTGGCCGGACTTCGGACAGGCGGGCAAGGCAGACATCACCGTCCGGTCTGTGCTCTCGCACCAAGCGGGCCTGCCCTACCTGGAGGAGCCGATATCCGTGGCCGACGCGCTCGCGTGGCAGCCGGCCATCACGGCGCTCGAACGGCAGCGCCCACTCTGGCCGTCCGGCACCGACCACGGCTACCACGACATGACGTACGGCTGGCTGGTCGGAGAGATCCTCCGCCGGGCGAGCGGTGTGCGGGTCGGCGAGCTGGTCCGCCGCGAACTCGCCGAGCCGCTGGGCATCGACCTCTGGATCGGGATGCCGCTGCGTCGGATGCGCGGGCTGCGCCCGGTCCGCGCGGCCGAGGGCGGCCGGCGGCTGAATCTGATGCCGGAGAGCGCTTCCGCTGCCGACGAGGCGCGGCTCGCCCAAACCGCGGCGAACCCGGACATCCGGTCCTGGGAACACCGCCCCGAGTATCTGGCCGCCGAGATGCCCGGAAGCAACGGCGTTGGTCAGGCGCGGGGACTGGCCAAACTGTACGCGGCGCTGATTGGCGAGGTCGACGGAGTGCGCCTGTTCGACGAGCAGAGTCTCGCGGAGGCTTGCGCGGTGCGGGCGGCAGGCCCGGACCGGGTGGTGGGCTGGGAGCGCCGGTACGCCACCGGCTTCATGCTCACCGACCCCACCCGGCCTATGGCGGGCGAACACACCCGGTCGTTCGGATACTACGGCCAGGGTGGCCTCCTGACCTTCGCTGATCCCGACAGCGGGCTAGCGTTCGCCTACTTCACCATCCAGGAACAGCTCCACCTCGGCGCCGACCCCAGGGCGAACGAGGTAGCCAGAGCCGCCTACGACTGCGCGGTGGCATGAACGGCAGCAACCAAGGGGGTATCGCTAGTGCGTGATCTGTCCGAGATACACGGCCCGCTGGTCGAGCGAAACGCGTTCGATCCCGAGGAGTACCTGTTCGCCGACGAGCATCTCGCCGAGTTCCACGACCGCGGCTTCATCGCGGGGATCCCAGTGCTGAGCGAGGCTGAGCTCGCTAGGCTGCGCGCAGAGATCGAGGAATTGTCCGACCCCGACCACGATGGCCGCGAGCTTTGGTACGAGTACCAAGACCTCTCCGAGAACGGGGTATTCCAAGGCGGCTTTCTGCACGGCAGCGGGGCTTGGCGGGTGCGTCCGGGCTTCCATGACCTTCTGTGGAACCCAGCAATCACGGTGCGGCTGCGTCAGCTCGTCGGCGGTAGCGTACGGCTGCTGCACGACCAGGTGCTTGCCAAGCCATCTGGGCAGGGCGGCAGTGTGCTCTGGCACCAGGACTATTCCTATTGGCGCTACACCCAGCCGATGTGCCATGCCACCTGCTGGGTGGCCCTCGACGACGCGACCGTCGAGAACGGCTGCCTGCAGTACATCCCGGGTAGCCATCGCTGGGGTGTTTTGCTGCCGCAGGCGTCCAAGGCGGACGAGGCGATGGATTACGTGTTCGGCCAACTCACCACCGAGCAGCGAGCCGCGTTCACCCCGGTGCCCGCCGAGGTCCCAGCGGGCAGCGCGGTGTTCCACCACCCGCTCGTGATCCACAGCTCAGCGCCCAACCGAAGCGCCAAACCACGACGCGCCACCACGATCCACGTGATGCGCGACGGAACTCGGGCCGCGGTCGACCTGCCCGAGGTGAACGGGCTGCCTGCATGGCTGGTGGGCGGGGCGGGCGAAGAGTATCCCCTCGTCGACGAGCCCGCGGGTTCCCCCCTGGGCGGCAAGTTCTTCCCGGTGCTCATCTAGCGAACGCGAAGGGATTCTCGTGGACTTGGTGGAACTGGGCGAGATGCCCCCGATCGGAGTCGTGCCCAAGCGGATGTACGCGGCGACGGTTCGGCGCGAGCGCTACGGCGAGCCTGCCGACGCTATCGCAATCGAGGTGGTCGACACCCCGACAGCAGGCCGCGGGCAGGTACTGGTCATGGTGATGGCCGCGGGTATCAACTACAACAACATCTGGGCGAGCCGGGGCACCCCTGTCGACGTGGTGGCCATGCGACGCCGCCGCGACCCGAACGCGACGCCGTTCCACATCGGCGGGTCCGAGGGCTCTGGGATCGTGTGGGCGGTCGGCGAGGGCGTCGAGCACATCAAGGTGGGTGACAACGTCATGCTGTCCGGCTGCCAGTGGGACGAGACCCACCCGGACGTGCGGTTCGGGTTCGACCCGATGTTCTCCGAGACCCAGGTGGCCTGGGGATACGAAGCCAACTACGGCTCGTTCGGCCAGTTCGCGCTGGTGGCGGACTATCAGTGCCATCCGATGCCGAGCAGACTTACCTGGGAAGAAGCTGCCTGTTTCCTCTGCACCGGAGCGACAGCCTACCGGCAGCTCACGGGGTGGCCGCCGAACACCGTGCGCCCCGGGGACCCGGTGCTGGTCTGGGGCGGCGCCGGCGGTCTGGGGTCGATGGCCTCGCAAATTACCCGGGCACTCGGCGGCCGCCCGGTGTCCGTCGTGTCCAACCCGGACCGGGCCGACTTCTGCAAGCGGATGGGTGCGGTGGGTGTTATCGACCGCACCCAGTTTGACCACTGGGGACCGGTGCCAAAGGACTCGGCGGAGCACAAGCGCTGGCAGGCCGGACTCAAAGCATTCGGCCGCGCGTTCTGGGACGCACTCGGCGAACGGCGCGCACCCGCCATCGTCTTTGAGCACCCTGGCTCCGACACCCTACCCACGTCGGTGTTCTTGTGCGCCACCGGCGGCATGATCGTCACCTGTGGGGCCACCAGCGGCTACCGGGGTGAGGTTGACCTCCGGTACCTCTGGATGCGGCAGAAGCGATTGCAGGGCTCCCACTATGCAAACCTGCGCGAGTGCCGCGCGATCATCGACCTGGTGAGCAGCGGTCATGTCTCACCCGCGCTGGGCGCGGTGTACGAGTTCCGCGACATCGCGCGGATCCACCAGGAGACCGCCGATGGAACTCAGCCTCTGGGAAATAACGTGGTGCTCGTGAACGCACCAGCGCGCGGCCTGCGCCCGGCCGGGTGAGGCAATAGGCATGGCACAGGGATTCTCGGCGCGGATTCACACGCGCGCTATGCTGTCGCCCGCCGAGACAGCAGTTGTGTTCGAGGATCGACGACTGTCCTATAGGGACCTCCATGTGCTCGCCGACGCGATCCACGGCGCGGTGGCGGATCAGGAACTTGGCAACGCACCGGTCGGGGTGCTGCTGCCTCGCTCGGCCGAACTGGTGGCCGCGCCGGTCGGCATCCTGTGGGCAGGGGCCGCATATGTGCCGCTGCCGGTGGATGAGCATCCCGGGCGAATCGAGAAGCTCGTCCGTGAGTGCGCGGCGAACGTCGTGGTCACCACCGCCGACCGCGCCGAGGAAGTCCGCCGGTACGGCGCGATACCGGTCGTCGTGGAGAAACTACAGATTCCCGGGACACCGACGAACTCGGTCGCCGACCCACCACCAGATGCCTTGGCGTACGTGCTCTACACCTCCGGGTCCACCGGGGATCCCAAAGGCATCGCGATGACACACCGTTCATTGCGCAACCTCGTCGACTACCAGCTCGCCTCGACGGCCAGACACCTACGTGGCGAGCCTCTGCGCGCGTTGCAGTTCACCTCCCTCACCTTCGATGTCTCGTTCCTGGAAATCTTCTGCACGCTGATCGCGGGCGGCACGCTCATCGTGCCCAGCGACGCCGAGCGGCAGGACCCGGTACGGCTGCACGCCCTGATGGCCCGCGAGCGCGTAACGAGCGTGTTCCTCGCGCACATCGCGCTGCAATCGGTGGCCGAGGTCGGGGCGCGGCACGCGAAGGCGGGGCGCGAACCCCTGGCACTGCGCGAGGTAATGACAGGGGGTGAGCAGTTGATGGTTACCGCGCCCGTGGTGGACTGGTTCACCACCATGCCCGGGTGCACGCTGCAGAACATCTACGGGCCTAGCGAGACCCACGTGATCACTACCCATGACCTCACCGGTGACCCGGCGACCTGGCCCATGACTCCGCCAATCGGCCGCGCACTGCCGAACGTGGGCCTGCGAGTGCTCGACGAGGGATTCACCTCGGTGCCGGCGGGCGAGCCGGGCGAACTGTGCGTCACGGGTGACTGCCTGGCTCAGGGGTACTTCGGCCGCCCCGATCTGGAGGTAGGCCGGTTTGTCGTCGATCCCGTGACCGGTCAGCGGGTGTACCGGACCGGCGACATCGTCAAGGACCTCGGCGACGGCGTCTACCAGTACCTGGGTCGGCGCGACGACCGGGTGAAGATCCGGGGCGTGGTCGTGGAGCCCACTGGGGTGGAGGCGGTGCTGGCACGCCACCCCGACGTGGAGGCATGCGCGGTTGCCGCCAGGCCCGGCGTCGGTGGGACCCGGCTAGTGGCCTATTTGGTGTCGCGCTCGATGGCGCTGCCGCCCGGCAGCGCGCCGGTAACCCGCCACGCCGAGCCGGAGTTCCAACGCTTCCTTGCCGCCGAGCTACCCGAGCCGGCGGTGCCAGATACTTATGTGTACCTGGCCGCTATGCCACTGGGTCGCACGGACAAGATTGACCGCAAGGCGTTGCCCGAGCCATCGCTGACCCGACCGGAACTACGCGTGCCGTACGCGCCGCCCTTAACCGAGCCACAGCGCGTAGTGACTAAGCTCTGGTCTGAGCTGCTTCAAATCGAGAACGTCGGTATTGACGACGCGTTCTTCGACCTCGGTGGCCACTCGATGCTGCTGGTCCGCCTCCAATCGCGAATCGCGACAGAGCTGTCGATCGAGGTGCGCGTCGCCGACCTACTCGAAACCTCGACGATCCGCGAGCTGTCTGCCTTGCTGGAACGTCGTTGGGCCGCCGCGACTGAGCCCGTGACGAAGACTCCGCCCGAGCCGACAGGGCAGGCCTCGCCTGAACAGAAGCCCGTGGCCGCGCCGTCCGACGGGCGCGCCCGACTCAAGGCGATGGCCCAACGCCGCCGCCCGCGCGGCTGAACCTCCACAGCAACCGAACCTCTTGATCTCTGGTACAGATGAGAAGGAGGCATAAAACTGGCTCTACGCCACCAAGCTGGGACGGCGGGTCCGGATCTGGTCCGGATCCGTGGTGTCAAGTGATCATTCCGGATTCGGCCGTGGTTGAGCAATAGTCGCAGTCGGTAGTTGTCGAAGTTGCGGAAGCCTCGGGCGACGCGTTTGGTGTTCTTGATGTTGAGGTTGAGGTTCTCGGTGGGGCCGTTGGAGGCCTCGGGATGGGTGAAGGCAGCGAGGAACTCGGTGCGCCAGGCGGTCAGGGTGCGCCCGAGCCGGGCGACCTCCGGCACCGGACAGGTGCGCGCGGCGGTGATGACCTTCTCGGCGGCGGTGCGGTCCCGGTCGCGGTAGCAGGGGCGGGGATGTCGTAGGCCTTGTCGCCGTGGAGCTTGGCCGGCTTGCGGCGCCGTGGACCGCGGCGGGAGCGGATGGCGGGGATGGCGTTGACCAGGGGTTTGAGTGCTTCGCTGTCGTGGGTGTTGGCCGCCGAGACCGCCACGGTGAGCGGCAGGCCCGCGCGGTCGGAGAGGGTGTGAATCTTC
>NZ_BJFL01000058.1 GCF_005405885.1 Gandjariella thermophila | reverse complement strand
TTCTTCGACCTCGCCGACGCGATCATCACAGTCCGTAGCCTCATCCGACGGGCCTGGACCACTCACCGCTGGGACACAAGACCCGCTCGACGCCCGTAACACTCACCAATCTGCGCGGCCTCTAACGATGCCGCGCCTTGCCCCGCACGCGCCAACGCGTCCAGATCAACCGAGAATCCCTGGGTCACCTCGCGCCCCCGCGCCCTTCCGATACACGCGATCACGGGCACGATACCGCGAAGGCCCTCACCATCGATCATGGCACTGGACACAATCGGGCAGGAGCTGGACTGAAGGCTGACTGGGCTCAGCACGGGACTGGACCGGGCAGGCCGGCGACGAATACCGGGCAACTCTGGACAGCACGGCCGGATCCAGGCCGGCGCCGCGGTGACGAACGCCGTTGGTGATGCCGTCGAGGCGTCTGGGGAGGCCGTGGCCGCCGTGGCGGATGCTGGTGCGGGATCTCATCGCCCAGCGCGGCGCGGAGATCCTGGAGCACCTGCCGGCCTGGCTGGCCACCGAGGGATGCTCGCTGGGCATCGGCACCCCGGTGGTCATCGCGGACACGGTCGCTCTGATCGCGAAGTGGGTGTGACGGGCGCGGGGCAAGATCTCCAAGGCGATGAAGATCGTCCCTCGGTCGTCCCTTGAGGCAGGTGGTGCACCCATCACTTGACATCGCCCCACAATCTCCGCACCGGATTCACCAAGTTGGGTTTCCTCTCTGCCCCCAGCGTCTTGACACAGAGAGGTGCCGATCACGGGATAGACCCACCGGGGAGGACCAACGGTGGTGAAGTCTTCTCGGTGGAGCCGAGGTCCGTACGGTCATCGGACAAAGCGCTGACGGACTGCGGAAACGGTTGACCTCTGTCGGGTCAGCCGCGGTGCGGGCGCGGCTCGGCGAGGGTGAAGTAGCTCTGCTCCTCTTGGGCGAAGTGCAGGGTAAGCACGGCGTCGAGCCCGTAGAGGGTGGCGCGCAGGTCGTCCACCTGGTCCTCGCGGAGTGGTCCGGGGTCAACGAGGTGGCGGGAAAGACGGCGGGCCAGGCGGTGGATCTCGGCATGGCCGCGGCTCATGGGCGCGGTGCCGTCCCGGCCGCCGACCGCTGGGGCGACGGCCGGGTAGAGCTCGTTTTCCTCGGCCACCTCGTGCGGCAGGAGTTGGTCGACCAACAGTCGGTGCGCGCGCCGCACCGCGGCCTCCGCCTGTGGGGTCGCGCCGGCAGACAGGGCGTCCGCGGCCGCCCGGACCGCACCGCGCGCCGGGAGGAGATCGGCGTGCTCGGCGGTGAAACGGTGAATCAGCTCCGCGGCGTGCGGCGGCACCTGGCTGCGCCGCCCGCGGAGCAGGGCACGCAGCGCGCTGAGGATGACTACGACGTCGATGGCTTCCTGCACCAGTGCGCCCGCGGCGGGTGGCAGCCAACCGGCCGCGGCCGCGCCCATCGCCAGCAGCGACAGCCCCATGCCCGCGGCGGCGCTCTGCACGGCGATGCCCCGAGCGCGGTGGGCCACGTCGACGGCGTCGGCGAGCCGGTCGATGCGGTCGTCGGTGAGCACGGCGTCGGCGGCCTGCGCGGCCGCGGTGGCGCCGCGGGCGCCGAGCGCCACGCCGACGTCGGCGACGGCCAGCGCCGGGGCGTCGTTGACGCCGTCGCCGGCGGCGAGGGTGACGGCGTGGCGCTGCTCGGCACGGACCCGTTCCACTTTCTCGGCCGGGCTGACCCCGGCGATCAGCTCATCGAGGCCGAGAATGCCGGCGGCGTCCTCGGCGGCCGCGCGTCGGTCGCCGGTGAGCAGCACCAGCCGCCGGAGCCCTGCGGCGCGCAGCCGGGCGAGGGTGCGCGCCGCGTCGGGTCGAATCTCGTCCTGGACCAGCAGCGCGGCGGCCGGTTGCCCGGCGATGGTCACCCACACCACCCCGGCCGCGTCCAGGGTGGCCCGGTGTTCCACGGTGCGGGCCCAGCCGGGCAGCCCATCCGCGGGTGTCGGCAGTCGCCCGACGGCGACCCGCTCGCCGTCTATCACGCCCTCCGCGCCCACGCCGGGTCGGTCCACCACACCGGTGGCATCGGGGACCGGTGCGCCGCTGCGGTTGGCCTCGGCGACCACCGCCGCGGCCAGCACGTGCGGCGAGTGCCGCTCCACGGCCGCGGCCGCGGCGAGTACCGCGGCCCGGTCCCGACTCGGGTCGCTGATCACCTGGGTGACCCGCGGCCGGCCCAGGGTGACCGTGCCGGTCTTGTCCAGCACCGCGGTGCGTGCCTGGCCGAGTCGTTCCAGAGCGGCGCCGTCCTTGACCACCACGCCGCAGCGGGACGCGGCGGACATGCCAGCCGTCACCGCCACCGGAACGGCCAGCAGCAGCGGGCACGGCGTGGCGGTCACCAGCACCGCGACCGCGCGCACCGGATCACCGGAGGCCCACCAGGCCGCGCCCGCGGCCGCCAGCGTCAGCGGCAGGAAGAACATGGCGAACCGGTCGGCCAGCCGCACCACCGGAGCGGCGTCGGCCACCGCCTGCTCGGCCAGCCGCACCACCCCGGCGTAGCTGCTGTCCTCGGCGCGGTGCACGACCTGCATGGCCACCTCGGCGCCGGCGTTGACCACGCCGCTGCGCACCAGGTCACCGGCCGGCCGGCTGACCGGCAGCGATTCCCCGGTCAGCGCGGACTCGTCGAACACGCCCGAGCCGATCAGCCGTGCGTCCACGGGCACGACCTCACCGGAGCGGACCACCACGACGTCCCCGACGGCCACCTCACCGGCCGGGACCGTGCGCAGCTGCCCGTCGGCCTGCACGTGTGCGGTGCGGGGCGCCCGATCCAGCAGCTCGCTGAGGTCGCGGTGGGCCCGGCGGGCGGCATAACCCTCCAGTACCTGACCGGTGGTCAGCATGACCCCGATCACCGCGCCGGCCAGGTACTCGCCCACCGCGAGGGAGCCGGCCAGTGCCAACAGGGCGATCAGATCCACACCGACGCGTTTGCGGGCCAGTTGCGTGGCCACCGTGACAGCGGCGAACGCCAACGCCACCGTGGTCGCCCCGATCCAGGCGAGTTGCCCGCCCGGCACGTGGACCCCGACGAGCACCGCACCCAGCACGGTGGCCCCGGCCAGCGCGGCAAGCCCCACCAGCCGCCGCCGGAGCCCGGGGCCCGCTTCAGAACTGCTCATCGCGGGCTGGGGAACCGATCGAGCACGTCCTCGACGGCTCGTCGCGGGCTTGCGGGTATGGGCGGGCTGGAGGGATGTGTCCAGCCAATGCGCAGCACGATCTGCGGCGCGGCCGAACCCCGCAGCACCTGGTCGCGCAGCACGTCGTGGGTGGCGCCGATCTCCAGCGGCTGGCTGAGCGGGCAACTCGACAGCCGCATCTCGGTCGCCGCGAGCAGCACGGCGCTGAGCGCCTCACCGGCGCGCAGTCGGGACACCTGGTCGTCGGAGGCGGTGACCAGCAGGAGCAGTTCAGCCGCGTCCGGCTCCTCGTCCTCGGGCGGCGAGGCAAGCTCGCCCCCGTCGAAGGTGCGCATCGTGGTGTCGCCGTGGCGGGTACTCCGCCGGGCGGTCGTCTCAGGGTGCCGCCCGTGCGGAATCGGGACGTTCGCGGCGGGCACGCCTTCGGCCGCGCCGCGGCTGCGGCCGCTCCACGCGGCGAGTTCGCTGGCGTAGATCGGGTCGGCGTTCTGCTGGATGGCGGCCTCGTCGATCGCCGCGGCGAGTTGGTGTCGCTGCTCCGGCTCGGTGACCGCGACCAGCGTCGCGCCCTGTTCGGTGGCGCGTTCGGCGAGCTGGACGAGCAGGATCGGCGGGACCGGCCAGGAACTGAAGCGTCGACGGTCGGTGCGGCGGCGGCCGATCGCGGCTGCGGCGGCGATGTCCTCGGCGGTGGGATCGTGCCGGTGGAACTCGACCGCGGCGAGGTGATCGGGCTCGGCGGGGTTGGGCAGCCGGTGCACCGTGGTGGCCCACCCGACCGCGGCGAACGCCACCCGGGCGTGGTGCAGGGTCGCGCCGCAACTCAGCAGCAGGTCACGACGAGCCGGATCGGTCGCCGGGAGATGACGGGAAGAATCGGCGAACAGGTGCAGCGAGCGATCGGCCACCCGCCACGACCAGGGCTGCGAATTGTGGATCGAGGGTGCGCGGGCGGCGAGGTCGATCGCCGAACGCACCGTCGCGTCGTCGGGCAGTCCGGCCCGCATGCCAACCTCCCATGCCTTGGGGACTGTGAAACCGAACGTGGCACGGGCGCCGGTCCCCGCAGAAGAGCCCGAAGTCCCCGCAGGTGAGGACCGGCATGCCCGCGCGCTTGCCGTGCTGGCCCGCGGGCAGGTCGTGCCGCATCGGCGGTTCGGTGCGACGGATCGCGATCCTCGTGGCTACTCGGTGCCATCACGCACGGTCATGATCGTCGGTCGCCCGCACCACAGCGACCGGGCCGTGGACGTGGTGCAGGACACCGGCAGCGACCGAGCCCAGCCTCAACCCGGCGAACCCACCCCGCCCGCGGTGACCGACCACCAACAGTTGGCCATCCGCGTCGGTGGCGGTGTCGGCGAGGACGCGGACCGGGTGGCCGCGGCGCGCCATCGGGTGCACGGTGACGTCGGGATACTTCTCCCGCCAGCCGTCAAGGTGCTGGGCGAGGTTGCCCCGCACCACTTCCTCGATGCGATCCAGATCGGTCAGCGGCGCGGCGATCGCGTCGGGGATCAGCATCGGGTAGTCCACCGCGGGCTCGCGCCAGGCGTGCACCGCGATCAGTTCGGTGTGGCGGACGGTGGCGGCGTCGAAGGCGAACTGCAACGCCAGCCGGCTGGCCAGCGAGTCGTCCACGCCGACCACCACGGGCGCACGGGCACCGGGGCCGTGATGGTCACGCACGACCACCACGGGACAGTGCGCGTGATAGGCCACCGCCGCGCTGATCGAACCCAACAGGGTGGCCGCGAAACGGCCGTGGCCTCGCGACCCGACCACGAGTTGCTGGGCCTGCCGGGAGCGGTCCACCAGGACCTCGGCGGGATGCCCCCGCACCACCTCGTGGGTCACGGCCAGGTCCGGATACCGCCAGTTGCAGTGCTGTGCGCCCCGCCGGGCCGTGGCGCTGGCGTAGTCGTCCCGCGCGGGGTCGTCGTTGACCACCAGCACGTGCAGACGCGCATGCGACAGGGCCGCTTCCGTCGCGGCCCAGGAGGCCGCGGCCAGGGACTGTTCGGAGCCGTCCACACCGGCGAGGACGAGCTTGGTTGAGGTGGTCATCGCACACTCCCGAGAATCCTTCCGGGCCGCTGCGCCGCGTCGGCCACCCGGGCTTCCACGATTCCTCCCAGCTACCCCGGGGTGCAGAGTCCTTGGGCCTCGCGGACGTTGGCATCGGTCACCGCGTCGGTCTTATCCGGTCACCGACCGCCCATGGGCTTCGCGGTCTTCGTTTCTCGGCGCCTCAGCGCCGGTCGCGCGTGCTGTCGCTGGTCCCAGACAGTGAGGACCAAGGATGGCGGCATGCCAGCGCCGTGCCGGCCTAGCGTTGCCGGTAACCGGGTGGAGCTGGTCAGCCGGGCCGATACCGCCGCCCTGGGCGGTGCTGGAGGAGGGAGGCCGCGATGGTCGGGAGCGCACGGACGTCGGCGATCGTGGTCGGCGTCGACGGTTCGATGTCCGCACTGCACGCGGTGCAGTGGGCGGCCGCCGATGCCGCCCGCCGGCACCTGCCGTTGCGGCTGGTGCACGGCCTGATGTTCATCCACGCCACCTATCCCGGGGCCTCGACCGCGTCACAGGGCCTGTATGACGGCACCCTCGCCCAGGGTCGGGAATGGTTGCGCCAAGCGCGCGAGGCGGCCCTGGCGGTGTCCGCCAGTCTCGATGTGGACACCGACATGGTGGAGTCGCCCCCGGTGCCCCTGTTGCTGGAGCAGTCGACGACCGCGCGCACGGTGGTTCTCGGCTCGCGGGGCCTGGGCGGGTTCACCGGGCTGCTGGTCGGCTCCACCGCGGTGGCCCTGGCCGCGCACGGCCACTGCCCGGTCACCGTGGTTCGCGGCCGCACTCTGGACCAGCCACCGCCGACGGATGGTCCGGTGGTGGTCGGCGTGGACGGCTCACCGGCCAGCGAGGCCGCCATCGAGCTGGGCTTCGACGAGTCGTCCTTCCGCCGGGTCGACTTGGTCGCGGTGCACGCCTGGAGCGACATCACCGCCGCCAAAGCACTCGACATGCCCGGCGTGAACATCATTTGGAATGAGGTCCGGATGCACGAGGAACGCCTGCTCGCCGAACGGCTCGCCGGCTGGCAGGAAAAGTATCCCGATGTTCGGGTGCGCCGAATAGTCGTCCGGGACCGGCCGGTGCGCGGCCTGCTCGCCCAGGGCGAGCACGCGCAGCTCATCGTCGTGGGCAGCCGGGGCCGGGGCGGGTTCGCCGGCATGCTGCTCGGCTCCACCAGCCAGGCCCTGCTACACCACGCGCCCTGCCCGGTCACCGTCACCCGCCCGGAACGGGCACGGTGACGGCACCCGTGCGGGTGATGCCGGGCGACGGCCTGGGCGCCAGCCTTCGCGGGGCGTTCGGACCCATCCGGCGGTGACCATCGCCTCTGCCCCCATCCTGGTGGCCGGATGGACCCTTCGTGTGGCGGACTGCGGCTTGGGTGAGCCGCAGCCGCGAAGGAGCAGATGATGCACGCACGTAAGGGCGACTGGCTGGTTGTGGAGGGCACGCACGTTGGTGACGGCCGCCAGGAAGGGTTGATCATCGACATACCTCATCCCGACGGGTCGCCGCCATACCTGGTGAAGTGGCTCGACGGGCGGGAGGGATTGGTTTTCCCCGGGCCGGATGGCCGGGTCATCGATCACGCCCCGCACGAGCACGTCGCCTCCTGACGCTGCCCGCGAACCCCGACCCGGACAACAGCATCGACCGGGGTTGCGTGGTGGCGTGCATGTCGGGCGATGGCGATCCGCCATGCGAAGGCGGCGCGAGTCGCGGTCGGAATCGCAAGGACAGGGAGGGCTGCGATGACCACCGGAACGGGCCACCCCCATGACATCACGGATGCCGCCACACAGCCGATGCTGTTGGACCGCTTCGCGCCCCGCTTTGATTTCAGCGCGGTCGAGCACGTCGTCGTCGACGCGCCGGTCGACGCCACCTATCAGGCGGCGCGGCATCTGGATCTGCTCACCGTCAACTCCCGTCTGACCGACGCCGCGTTCTGGGTCCGCGGGCTGCCCGAACGGCTGCGCAAGCACGTTCCGCCGCGCCGACCCACGCGGCTCACCCTGGACGACCTCGACGCCGGCGGGGACGCCGTGCTACTCGGCGAGCAACCCGGACGGGAAGTCGTCTTCGGTGCCGTGGGCCGCTTCTGGACACCCGTGGTCCGCTGGCGCGACATCGCCCCGGACGAGTTCGTCGCCTTCGAGGAACCCGGGCTGGGCAAGATCGCGGCCGCGTACTCGGTGCGCCCCTACGGCGAGCACCGCAGCCTGCTCAGCTACGAGGCGCGCACCATCCTCGACGACCCGATGACCCGCCGCTGGTTTGGCTGGTACTGGGCCACCGTCTCGCCGGTGATCCGGGCCATCATGCGAGCCACGCTGCGCGCCGCGAAGCGGGCCGCGGAATCCACCACGCGCGGGTGATCTCTGGTCCGGCTTGGCACACGTGGCCGATCGCCGCGAGCCGTCCGGGCGCGAAGGCGATCGGGGAGGCCACTGTGCGGGCCTTTCCGCAGCCCGAAGAGTGGCACCGAGGGAGGTGGCGACCCAGGTGACTATCCCGCGTTCCTCCGCTGGACGGGGTGCCGACCGTGGCATCGCGCACGCTCGCGAGGCGTTCGTCGAATGGCAGGCGCGCCGCAGCCTGCCCGTCACCGAGCTGCTGGACCGACTGCGGCATGCCCACGACCGCAGCGGCGTGATCGGCGACGACGACAAACGCAGGATCGCGGCAGAGCGCGGCTGGCCGGACGCCGCGGTCGAGGGCGCCGCCAGCTTCTATGCCGATCTCGCCAGCCGGCGGGGGCGGCGGCACGTGCGGGTCTGCCGGGGCACATCCTGCTTCGCGGCCACCGGCGGCCGGCATGTCGCGCAGGCGGAGGCGGCCCTCGGGGTGCGCTGCGGGCAGTGCGAGCCGAGCGGCTCGGTGTCCCTGGATGCGGTGTACTGCCTGGGCTACTGCTACGCCTCACCGGCGGCCCTGGACGGAAACCAGCCCGTGGTGGGGTGTGATGTCGCCGAGCGTCTGGCATCCGGACCGCCGGCCAGTGCCGCCGCACCGCCGGTGCCGTTGCGGGTGGCCGGTGACCGGGCGGTCATCCTGGCCGGGCTGCGGGGTGAGGCGCGGCCGTGGGAGGTCTGGCCGGACGCGGTGACCAGCCGGTCGCCCGGGGACATCCGCGCCGAGGTGGGGGTGGCTGGGCTGCGGGGACGCGGTGGTGCGGAGTTCCCGGTGGCGGCGAAGTGGCAGGCGGCGGCGCGGTACGTGGTGGCCAACGGCGACGAGGGCGATCCGGGCTCGTATTGCGACCGGCTGCTCATGGAGGACGATCCGCACCGGGTCCTTGAGGGACTGGCGCTGGCGGGGCTGGCGACCGGCGCGCGCCGGGGGTTCGTGTTCGTGCGCTCGGAGTATCCGGCGGCGGTGACGCGCATGGGCGCGGCGGTCATCGAGGCACGACAAGCCGGTCACCTGGGCACCGACGTCCACGGCTCGGGCGTCGACTTCGACGTCGAGGTGGTGGCGGGCGCGGGGTCCTACGTCGCCGGGGAGGAGACGGCGCTGCTGCACGCGCTGGCGGGGCTGCGGGGCGCGGTTCGGCCCCGGCCGCCGTACCCGACCACGTGGGGGCTGGTGGGCCGGCCCACGGTGGTGAACAACGTGGAGACGTTGGCCGCGGTGCCGTGGATCGTCCGCCATGGCGGCGCCGCGTACGCCCGGCTGGGACATGCCCGGGAAACCGGCACCAAGCTGGTGTGCCTGTCCGAACGGTTCCGCCGGCCCGGGGTGTACGAGGTTCCCTTCGGCGTGCCGCTGCGGTTGCTCGTCGATGACCTCGGCGGCGGGCTGCGCGACGGCCGGACGCTGCGCGCGCTGCAGGTCGGCGGACCTTTGGGTGGGTTCCTCTCCCCCGACCAGCTCGACCTCCCGCTGCTGGCAGGTGTACTCGCCGACGCGGGTGTCGCGCTCGGCCACGGCAGTCTGGTCGCCGTCGACGACACCGTGCCCGCGCGGGACCTGCTGCGCCATCTGTGGACCTTCGCCGCGTCGGAGAGTTGCGGCGCCTGCACCCCGTGCCGGGTGGGCTCGCGCCGTGGCCTCGAACTCGCCGATGGCTCGTCCTCGCCCGGCTGGTTGGCCGTCCAGGACGAGCTGCTCGACGTGCTGGCCGTGGGCAGCCTGTGTGCCTTCGGCCGTGGCGTGGCGGGTGCGGTGCGCAGCCTGGTCCGCGTCTACGGGGACGAGCTGGGAGCCGGGTGATGCGCGTTTTGGTCGGGGACACTCCCGTCGAGGTGGGTGAGGGCGCGACCGTACTCGACGCTGCCCGCGCCGCCGGCCGGTACCTGCCGACGCTGTGCCAGGACGACCGGCTGTCCCCGCGTGGGTCCTGCCGTGTCTGCCTGGTTCGGGCCGCCGACCGGGTGGTCGCGGCCTGCACCACCCCGGCCACCGAGGACATGGCCATCCAGATGGACGATCCGCGTGCCCGCGAGGCTGCCCGAGGGGCGCTGGAGCTGATCGTCTCGGAGCTGCCGTCCCGGGCGCTGGAGATCCCCGCTGAGCGCAGCGAGTTGGTGCGCGTCTGCACGCACTTCGGCGTCACCGATACCCGCTTCCACGGCGCGACCCACCGGCGAGGCGTCGATCACTCCCACCCGTACGTCAAGCTGGACCGGGACCTGTGCATCGCCTGCGGCCGGTGCGTGGCCATGTGCGCGGAGGTGCAGGGCACCTTCGCGCTGGAACTCGCCGGCCGCGGCTTCGACACCGTGGTCTCCGCCGGCACCGGCGGGCCGTGGGTGGACTCCCCCTGCGTGGCCTGCGGAGGCTGTGTCGACACCTGCCCCACCGGCGCACTGTCCGAACCCGGTTTGCTCGACCCCGCGCCGATCGCGACGACCACCACCACGACCTGTGGCTACTGCGGGATCGGCTGCACCCTCGACGTGCACGTGCGCGACGGACAGGTCGCCGCGATCACCCCGGTGCACGGCGCGCCGGTCAACCGGGGACACGCCTGCGTCAAGGGCCGCTTCGCGCACGCCTTCGCGGGAAGCCGCGAGCGGCTGACCGCGCCGCTGATCCGCCGGGGTGACGCGCTGGAGGAGGCGTCCTGGGACGAGGCCCTGGGCCTGGTGGCCGCGCGGCTGACCGCGATCCGCGACCGGCACGGCGGACAGGCGGTCGCGATGATCTCCTCGGCGCGGGCCACCAACGAGGAGAACTACCTCGCGCAGAAATTCCTCCGCACCGTGGTCGGCAGCAACAGCATCGACAACTGCTCTCGGCTCTGCCACGCACCGTCGGCGGCCGGGCTGACCGCGTCGTTCGGCCTAGCCGGCGGCACCAACCCGCTGGACGACCTCGACCACGCCGACTGCATCCTGCTGGCCGGCGCCAACCCCACCGAGGCCCACCCGGTCGTCGGGGCCCGCATCACCCAACGGGTCCTCGCCGGGGCACGGCTGGTGGTGGTCGACCCCCGCCGCACCACCCTGGCCGCGCTCGCCGACGTGCACCTGCGGGGTCGGCCCGGCTCCAACGTCGCGGTGTTCCACGGCCTGGCCCGGCTGCTGCTCGACGGCGGCTACACCGACGAGGAATTCCTTACCCGGCGGGCCACCGGCCTGGCCGAGCTGACCGAACTGCTGCGCGACTACCCACCCGAACGGGTCGCCGAGCTGGCCGCAGTGCCGGCATCCGACCTCGCCACGGCCGCGCGGCTGTACGGGCAGGCCGAGCACCCGGCGATCGTCTACGGGTTGGGCATCACCGAGCACGCCCACGGCACCGACGGCGTGCGCACCCTGGCCAACCTGGCCATCCTCCGCGGCGCGGTCGGCACCCCCGGCTGCTGCGGCGTGCTCACCCTGCGCGGGCAGAACAACGTCCAAGGCGCCTCCGACATGGGCGCCCTGCCCGACCTGCTGCCCGGCTACCAACCCCTCGCCGACCCCGCCGCGAGGCAACGGGTGGCGCGGGTGTGGGGCCAGCCGGTGCCCGAACGGCCCGGGCTGCGGATTCCACAGATGTTCGACGCCGCGATCGCCGGGCGACTGCGGGCGCTGTACGTCATCGGCGAGGACATCGCCCAGACCGACCCCGACTCCGGCCACGTGCGCGCCGCGCTGGACGCCTGCGAGTTCGTGGTCTGCCACGACCTCTTCCTCTCGCAGACCGCCGCGCACGCCGACGTCGTCCTGCCCGCGGTGTCGTTTCTGGAAAAGGACGGCACCTTCGTCAACTTCGACCGCCGCTTCCAACGCGTCCGCCCCGCCCTCGCCCCACCGGGCCAGGCCACCAGCGACTTCGACATCCTCCGCCGGCTTGCCCACGCGATGGGCGCCGATCTCGGCTGCCCGACGCCGGCCGCGGCCATGGCCGAATGCGCCGCGGTGGCGCCGCTGTTCGCCGGGATCTCCCACGACAGGCTCGACCGGGAGGGTCCGCTGCACTGGCCCTGCCGCGGACCGCGGGATACCGGCCAGGCCGTGCTCTACCTCGACCGGTTCGCCACCGCCGACGGCCGCGCCGCCCTGGCCGCCCGCCCCTATCTGCCGCCGGGCGAGCAACCCGACACCGCGTTCCCGTACGTACTGGTCACCGGCCGCCGGCTGGAGCACTACAACAGCGGCTCCATGACCCGACGAACCCCCAACACCACACTGCTGGCCGAGGAGACCCTCGATCTCAGCGCCGCCGACGCGGCCGCACTCGGCATCGACGACGGCACACCCGTCGCGGTCACCAGCCGCCGAGCCACGGTCACCCTGCCCGCCCGCATCACCGATGAACTGGCACCCGGTGAGGTGTTCACCGCCTTCCACTTCCCCGACCCGGCCACCAACAGTCTCACCTCCGCGCACACCGACACCGCCACCGGCTGCCCGGAGTACAAGGTCACCGCGGTGGCACTGCGCCCCACCTGAGGCCGCACGCGTACCTACCGGGGCCCGAGGGTGGAGCCGCGCCGTTGGCTTCGGCTGGCCAGGGCCCCTGCCGTGCCCGCGGCGAGGATGGTGACCAACGCGGCGGCCAGGATCGCCGCGTCTTCGCCGCGCGTGAGCAGGTGACCGGTGGTGGCGATGGTGACGGCCGCGACGGGCACCCCGAGTTGCGCCGCGGCGAGCACGGACAGCGTGACCGGCTGCCCGAGAAATCCCGCGGCGGCGTGCACGGCGAGCGTGCCACCGGCCAGCAGGGCGGCCAGGACGAGCATGCGGGGTTGGCCGGCCAGTGCGCGCAGATCGAGGGTGGCGCCCAGCCACACGTAGAACACCGGCGCGAGAAACCCGTCGGTGACGGCGAACAGTTGCCTGGCCAGGCGCCGCGGCTCGCCCTGGGCGGCCAGCACCAGTCCGGTGACGAACCCGGCCAGCATCACCGAGATGCCCACCCACTGGGCAAGCCCCGCCAGGGCGAACAGCAGGATCAGCTCCGCCCGCAGCTCCAGCCCGAAGTTCCGCCGGATGCTCAGCCGGCGAACCCAGTCCAGCACCCGGTGCGCCCGCAACCAGCGCATCACCAGCCACATCGCACACCCCGCGACCAGGACGGCGAGCACTCCCAGCGCCGCCCCCTTGGCATGAGCCGGAGCGGCGACCAGCGGGAGGGCGATGATGCACACCGTGTCGGCGACGGCGACCTGCACGATCGTCACGCGCACCGCCGGCGTGTCCCACCCCTCGCCCTGGATGATCGGCATGACCAGCGCCGCCGAACTGGACGCCAGCAGCACCGCATACAGCGGTGCGTGACCGGTACCGGTGAGCCTGGCGATGCCCAGACTCGCGGGAACCGCGAGCAGACCCACCGCACCGGCCAGGAGCACCCCGCGACGCAGGGTGCCGCGCAGGGCGTCGTGCCGCAGCGGCACGTGGCTGCCGGCGACGAGCATGACCAGGGCGAAACCGGCCGACGCGAGGAAGGCGAGGACGGGCTGGTCCGGGTTCACCCATCCGGCGCCGGTGCGGCCGACGAGCACGCCGGCGAGCAGTTCGCCGACCACCACGGGCAGTCGCAGCCGGTGCGGGGTGGCCAGCAGCGGGCCGAGCAGGCCGGCCACCAGGATCCCCGCCAGCCCGAACAGGGTCACCGCAGTCCGCCTCTCCGCACCCGGCCGTTGACCAACCGGCTACCAGCCGGCCAACGACGCCATTTCCGCCTGGCGGATGCCCTACCACATCAGAGGCTCAGGGAACGCCGTCGCGCCACGTCGGTGCACCGGAGCCCGCCCACGCCCACTCGATCGAGCGGTGGCACGGGCCGTGTGCAACAGCAGCCGGCGTTCGGCGCCGCCGATGGCGGCGCGGGCAGCGGGCACGGCGTCGGCGTTGACGGAAATGGAATCAATGCCCATGCGGACGAGGTGCTCGGCGAACTCCGGGTGGTTGGAGGGTGCCTGGCCGCACAGCGAGGAGGTGATCCCGGCCTCAGCGCAGGCCCGGATGATCCGGCCGATGGTGTCCAGCACGGCCGGATCCGCCTCGTCGAAGAGGTCCGCGCAGATCTCCGAGTCGCGGTCCACGCCGAGGACGAGTTGGGTGAGGTCGTTGCTGCCGATGGAGACACCGTCGATGCCCAGCCGGGCGTAGGCGGGAATCCAGTAGGCCACCGAGGGCACCTCGGCCATCACCCAGCGGTGCAGGCCGCGCTGGCCGCCGAGCGGGCTGGCGTCCACCGCGGCCAGGCACGCCGCCAGTTCCCAGCGGGTGCGCACGAACGGGATCATCAGATGCAGGTTCGGCGTGTGCTCCCGCACCTGGGCCAGCACGCGCAGTTCCAGGTCGAACAGGTCGGGTTCGCGGACATAGCGGTAGCAGCCCCGGTAGCCGATCATCGGGTTGTCCTCGGGCGGCTCGTAGCCGGCGCCACCGGCGAGGTCGCGGAACTCGTTGGTGCGAAAGTCGATGGCGCGATAGATCACCGGACGCGGGTGGAACGCGGTGGTGATCCGCAGCAGCGAGGCGGCCATCGCGGAGACGAACTTCTCCTGGCCACCCTGGGCGAGCAGGTGCCGGGGATGCTGGCCGTCCAGTGCCTCGGTAAGCAGGAACTCGGCGCGGAGCAGGCCGACGCCATCCACCGGCAGCCGGGCAGCCTCCTCGGCGTGCTCCGCCAGGGCCAGGTTGACATACACCCGGGTGCCCAGCGCCTCGGCGGCAGGGGACCCCGGTAGCGGTGGTGGTGGGGACGGCTGCTCGGTACGGGGCCGCCCCTCCAGGACCCGGCCGCCGGTGCCGTCGACGGTGACCAGCTCGCCATCGCGCAGCACCCGGGTGGCCGCGCGGGTGCCGACCACGCACGGCAGGCGCAGCTCACGGGCGACGATCGCGGCGTGGCAGGTCATGCCGCCGCCGTCGGTGACCACCGCGGCCGCCCGCCGCATCGCCGGCACCCAGTCCGGGCTGGTCATGGCCGCGACCAGCACCTCACCGTCGGCCAGCCGCTCGGCCTCCGCGGGCGTGCGCAGGATCCGGACCCGCCCGGCGGCGGTGCCCGTCGCGGCGGCCAGGCCGGTGACCAGTACCGTGCCGGCCGCCGACGGCGCCTCGGCCTCCAGCGTGGTGATCGGCCGGGACTGCACCAGCCAGGTCTGGCCGTCGTCGAGGGCCCACTCGATGTCCTGAGGCCTGCCGTAGTGCTGCTCCACCCGAATCGCCAGCCTCGCCAGCGTCACGGCCTCGTCGTCGGCCAGCACGCGCCGCACGGCGGACTGCGGGTCCAGCTCCACCCGCAGGTCCGTGCCCTCCGGGCCGCGGACGATCTGGTGGGACTTGCGCCCGACACGGACCTCCAGCAATGCCGGTCCGGCCTTGGACAGCACGTAGGTATCCGGTTCCACCGCGCCGGAGACGACCACCTCGCCGAGCCCGAACGCGGCCTCCACCACCAGCCGCTGCCGGTCTCCGGTGGCCGGTTCGGCGGTGAACATCACCCCGGAGCGTTGCGCGTCCACCATGCGCTGGACCACCACCGCGATCGCCGGCTCCTCGTGCACACCCCGGCTCGCGCGGTAGGCGACCACGCGCGGGGTGAACAGCGACGCCCAGCACTCCAGCAGCCGAGCCAACACCGCGTCCTCTCCGGCGACGTTGGTGAACGTCACGTTCATCCCGGCGAACGACGTGCCCGCGGTGTCCTCCGAGGTCGCCGAGGACCGCACCGCCACCGGCAGAGCACTTCCCAGGTCGTGGTAGGCGGCCAGCACCTCCGGACGGACCTCCGGGGCCACCCCAGCCCGGCGCACCAACTCGCGCAGTCGCCGGCAGGCGGACTCCAGCCGTGCCCCGTCCGACACCGCGGTGAGCGCCTTCTCCAACTCGGCGAGCAGCTCGTCGCGCACACCGCCCCGTGCCATCGACGTGAGATACGCCTGCGCACCGACGACGAACCCCGGCGGGACCGGCAGCCCGGCCCGGGTCAACTCGCCCAGGTTGGCGCCCTTGCCGCCGGCGACAGCCGCGTCGTTCATGCCGAGCTGGGCGAATCCCATCACGTAACCGGGCATCGTCTACTCCCCACACCGTCGCCGGACCTGCGTCCACCGTTCGATTCACCGCGGCGGCGCGGGGAGAGTCCAACGACCCTGACGCCCAGGTCGACGGCAACCCCATCACCGGTCAAGGCGTTCCGTCCGCGCCGCGGCGCCGCATCCAGCGCGGTTCGACGTACGCCCACTCCCGTTCCCACGCCAAGAAGCGGGCGCGGTCCAGTCGCCACCGCACCAACCGGAACGCGGCCGCCAACAGCACCAGGGTTGCCAAAGCCGTGTAGCAGACACCGAGGCCCGCCTGCATGATGATCTGGTCGCGGGACATCGGGGCCGGGGCGGGTGCACCGGAGGCGTCGATCCAGATCGATATAGCTGTACCGGCCGGGGCCCCGACGTCAGCGGCGACGGTGCCGACCCGCTGCGCGCCGTTGGGCAGCCGCCATTGGCCCACCGCCGGCACCTTCGTCCTCGTTCCGGGATCTTGGCCGCCCGCAGCGGTCGGCGCCGGCTGTGTCAGGGTCGCGGTCGTCGGGATGCGGGTCGCGGTCTGGGTGGCGGCGGTGCGCACCCCCGCGTCGTAGACAGCGTGGCCGACCCACCATGCGACCGGGATCATCGCGCAGGCCACCACGATGAGCACCGCCACCACGACCGCCTCGATGCGGTCCCAGCGGCGGCACAGCGGGTTGGCGTCGACGCCGACGTGCCAGGCGAAGCAGCCAGAGTGGCGGAGCGTTCGGATGTGCTGCACGACAAGGCCCTCCACGGCCAAGGATCCGCCGCCCAGCCTCGACGGTGAAGCGGTGAGTGGACAGGGTCGCTTCGCCACGGCAGCCGGGGCCAAAGGTCCCCGGCCCGTCGAATCGCCGGCGATCGCAGGACGGCGGTGGCCGAGGTCCCTGCCGGATGGCAACGGCGTGGAGCTGTGCCGCGAGCTGCGGTCGAAGCTGCCCGAGCTGACCTGCCTGATGCTGACCTCGTTCACCGACGAGCAGGCCATGCTGGACGCGATCCTGGCCGG
>NZ_BJFL01000057.1 GCF_005405885.1 Gandjariella thermophila | reverse complement strand
GCGGCCTTGAGTTCCAACCCAAGCTCACCCAACAACACCGACAACCGCTCTAACGCAGCCTCGGCTTGTTCCCGTGACTGGCACATCACGACCAAGTCATCACAGTAACGCACCAGCACGCCGTGCTCGCCCGTGTCCCATGCCCGGTCCAACCGGTGCAGGTACACGTTGCACAGCAACGGCGATGCCGGACCGCCCTGCGGGGTTCCGGACACCTCACGGCGTACCATCCCGTCCTGCATCACTCCCGCCCGCAGCATCGCGCGCAGCAGCTTCAGGACGCCCTGGTCGCTGATTCGTTCCTCTACCACTTGCATCAACTTCTCGTGCGGTATCGCCGAAAAACAATTGGCGATGTCCGTCTCGACCACCCACCGCTTGCCCCGCCAGGACTCGTCAATGAGAACTTGCAGGGCATCGTGCGCCGAACGCTTCGGGCGAAACCCGAAACTGCACGGCAGCATATCCGCCTCGAAGATCGGCTCGAGCACGATCTTCAACGCGGCCTCCTGACCGGGTTCACGGTGCGGTCACCCCAAACTGCAGGCGGAGCAGCTCAACGTTGAGTTCGACGGTCCGGCCGCCGTCCTGTAGGGAGAGCACGGGATAGCCCTCGACGTTGAGCAGCCGCCGCAACGTCTCGGCGAAGCCTTCGGGGTTGCGGCCGGCCCGGCCCGCCTTTGCCACCAGAGCGGTCAGCGACAACCGGTTGTCCGCTGCGATGAGGGTGTCGATGACGGCGGCGACGACCGACTTGTCCGGCCGCCTGCGGACGAAAGCCTGCTGGGCCGCGTAGGCCTCGGTGTTGACCACGCGGGTGCCCAGAGTCTCGGCCGACTCGGTCGGTGTCGAACCCTCGACGGTGAACAGCGGCGTGACGTCCGGCGCCTCCCGCGCAGGCTTCTTCCTGCCCGGCCTCCGTCCGGCGGGTGGTGCGGGAATCACCGTGGGCGCAGGCTTGTGGCGTGGCGCCCACCACTCCGGGGCCACCGACTCCGGGGGCAGCACCGACCATCCCGAGGGCAGCAGGTCGACGGCCGGCAACAGCGTCAACACCGGCACGGTCATCTCGGCCAGCGACGCGCCGCCGTGATAGCCGGCCTTGCGTGGGGTGTAGCGAATGTCCTCCCGCCATGGCACGACCACGCGCCCGTCCCCGTAGATGACGCGGAGTCCGGCCAGTTCGACCTCACCGGCCTCGGCGTTCCCGGTGCGCCACCGCGCCGCCTCCACCCCGGAGGCGGCGGTGGGACCGTCCTCAGTGGACGAGCGGTCGAGCACGTGCCCGTGGTCGGCGACGAGCACGACGGGTCGGCCGTAGTCGCGGGCCGCGTCCAGCAGTTCCGGCAGGTACGTCAGGTCGGTGAGCCGCCAGCCGGTTCGGTCACCCTCCCGGCCGTGGTCCAGCGCCTCGTCGATCGTGTTGAGCACGACGCCCACCACGGCGTCCCCGGCGAGCGCCTCGACCAGCGGGCCGGCGAGCCGGTGACCGGCATGGCCGGCGAGGTCCTTCTTGTGGAACAGCACGCCGTCCCGGCGATGCCGCCGCCAGAACGCGGCGAACCCCTTCCGCTCGGCGTCCTGATCTCCCTCGGTCAGCACGCCGGTGAGGAGGGAGGCCCGGCTGACGCGGGTCACCGACGGGATCGCGGCGACGGCCGACGCGCGGCGGGCTTCCGGGGACACCTCCGTCCACACCCGACTGTTCAGGGCCTCGCCCAGTTGCGCGGCCACGGCGCTGCTCATCCCGTCCAGCACCACCACCAGCGGCGCCGATTCCCCACTCAGCGGGACCGCGACGCGCTCGAGCACCTGCTCGACGAGCAGGCAGTCGCCCGGCGCCTGGGTGGAGGCGTGCGCCGTCCACGTCACCAGTCGCCTGGCGAACGCCTCGTCCAGCGTGTCGCGGCGGGCTCGGGCGGCCTCGTAGACGGCGCGGTAGGCGTTGGCGACCACGGGATCGCCGCCGGTGTCGCCGGCCCACACCACGTTGAGCGCGCGATCGACCCAGCCCCATTCGGCGATGTGCCGGCGAACGCCCTCGGCGACCGATCCGATCGTGTCCTCCGGCCTGACCAACCAGCGCATGAGGCGGACGGCCATGGTCGCGGCCCGTTGGCGTTCGGGGAACAGGCGCGTCATCTCGTGTGCGGTCAGGGACACCAGCGCGTTCTCGGCCGTGGACAGTGCCGCGGCGTCGGGGCGTGGCGTCAGCGTGCCGGCGAGGGTGCGCAGCCGCGCTTGGAACGCCGACGGCAGGAACCGGCTGCCGGCCAGGGCGGCGCTCAGCTCCGCGGTCGCGGCCAGGTCGTCGGCCCGCCGGAGCACGTCCAGGACCCGTCGCCGAGCGGCCTCGCCGTGCGGCCCGCCCGACTCCGCCTGGCCGATCCACCGCTCGACGGTTCCCTCGACGGCCTCGACGAACACCCGCAACTCGGGGGTGCGCGGCCGCACCGTGCCGAGCAGCCCGCCGAATGCCATCGCCGCTTCGGCCGTGGCATCCCGCTGGGTCGCGGCGGCGCCGAGCAGGCCGAGCGGGAGCACGTCCGCGGCTCTGCCGGCGGCGGCGAGGCCCATGACCACCCGTGCGGTGTCCCCGACGGTCTCGGCGAGCCACGCGGTGAGCCCGTCCCGTTCCTGCGCGGGCAGCTCGGCGAACCGCTCGGGGCCAGCCCCGCGCTGTGACCAGGCGAGCAGCGTGCCGGCGTCCAGGGTGCCGTTGCCGAACTCCGCCTCACCCAGCCGGGCCAAGATCAGCGCCCGCACGGCCGCATCCCGGGTGAGCACCGAGCCCACCCGCGGCCAACCGGTCGCCGGCTCCGCGTCGAGAAGCGCGTCCACGAGCCACGGCTCGGTGCGGATGCGCGGGTCGATGTCGGTGGCGGTGAAGCGGTGTTTGATGATCTCCAGGCGGTCCACCGTCTGCGTGCCGCCGCGCACCGCGTAGCCGCGCAGGTCCCACCCCAGGGCGGCGTCGGCCAACCCGGTGGTCACCACGAGCACGTCGTCCCCGTCGGGATCGGCATCCAGGTGCTCCTGCCACGCCTCGACGATGCCGAGCACCGAGTTCTGGTCGCTGACCCGGACCCGGCGCGGCGAACCGGCCACGTGCACGCGGAACTCGACGGGCAGCGTGTCCTCGTAGCGGCCGTGCACGAGCAGCAGCCGCCGGCCGCGCGGGTCGGGCAACCTGCTCTCGACCAGGGCTTCCACGATGCGCCGGTTGACGGCGGGAGGTGCGGCCATCAGCGTCCCGCCTCGCCGCTGTCGTCCACCACGTGCCAGGTGATCTCGACCCTGGCCCGCGGGTGAAGGTTGGCATACGCCCGGATCTGCGCCTCGATGTCCCCGACCACGCTCGCCAGCGCGGCTTCGGCCACGCTCGCCGTCACCCTTCCTTGCGACGGTGGCTGGCCGTTGCCACGCACTCCGGGGCCGTCGACGGGCTTACGTACCTCGTCCCGCGTGCCCGGCCCCGGCACGGGCCGGACCGGTTCCTTCGTGCCGCCCGGGCCATCCTTGTCGTTCTCCCGGGCCACGTCGCGGATCAGCGCGATGGAGCGCTGGTAGACGTCGCCGAGCGCACCCGCCAGCGGCCGGACCAACTCGTCGGCGGTGGCGGCCTCCGCCAGTTCGGTGAGCACCCGCTGGGCGCGTGCGCCGATGTCGTCACCGCGCGCGGAGAACCCGCGGACCGACTCCAGTAGCGACCACTCTACCGCGTCGAGCGCCTTGTGCACGGCCGGGGCGGAGGCGATGGCCGCGCCGAGGACCTGGTCGCTGACGTCGTAGCGGGCGCCGGCGAGTTCGCGGACCAGCGGGGTGGGTTCGCGGGTGTTGGTCAGGCGGGCGAGCAGGTCGGCGGCGTCGCGCGCGGTGCGCACCCGTGGCGCCTGCTCGGCGTCGATGCCGAGCGCGGCGGCGTGCCGGTTCAACGACTGCCGCACGCCGTCGACGTCCGCCTGCAACTCTCCCACTCTGGCGTGCACGTCACGGGCCAGGCGGTTGACGTTGCGGGCGAACAGCACGTCGGACACGTGCAGGCCGAACAGTGCTGCGGTCCGATCGCGCGCGGCCGCGAACTCCTCCGCCGTGGGCATCTCCTGTGCCCGGAGCACGTGCCCCGTACCGATCTTGGCCAGATCCGGTGCGTCCACGGGCGTGCCGTGGTAGAGCCACGCGCGGTCGGACAGCAGCGCGTAACTGGCGATGATCAGGTTGCCGACCTCCTTGTCCAGGCCGGTGTAGCCCATGGCGGCGATCCAGGATCGGATGTCCTCCACCGGGTAGTCGCCGGTCTTGCCGTGCTGCGCGGCGTACTGCTCGATGCGCCGGCGCCACTCGGTGGACAGGTTCAGCGGTCCGTCGCTGACCTCGCCCAGGTCCAACGGGTGCACGATCCGCTTCACCAGCGCCAACTGGTTGCGGTCCACCACGACCCGCTGCCTGCCGTCCTCCATGGCCTTCGTGATCCAACCCAGCACGGTCCGCAGCTCGCTGGTGGTGACGGGTTTGCGGTTGCCGGTCGGGTCGAAGTTGGGATGCTTGGGATACAGCGCGTCGAACACCCCGTCGCACAGCGACAGCATGTTGTACTCGAACCCGGCGCCGCCCTCCAACCGCGGGGTGTGCCCGGGCAGCAGCGAGAGCACGTGGCCGTCGTCGCCGACCGCCGACCCGATGGTTCCCTCGTCGGCGCGGGCGATGCCGTAGAGCTGTTGCAGGGCCGCGGTGAGCTGCGAGGTGAGGTTGTCGTGCTGGGCCTGCAACTGGTGCCGCACCCGTACCCGGTCGTCCGCGGACAGGTGGGACGCGTAGTCGTCCAGCCGGTCGCGCTCCAGCAGGTACTGGATCTTCAGCAGCCGGCCGAGCTGGGCGGACTTCTGCGGGGACAGGAAGTGCGGCAGCCACACGATTGTGGACGCCTCGACGCCGTCCCACCGCAGCCGGTGCACCCGCCCGGCGTCGTCGCTCGGGTACTCGCCCGGCACGTCGAACGGGTAGTCCAGGACGAAACGCGCCCGCCCGTCGACGCTGGGCCCGAACTGCTGATCCGGAATGTCGTGGCTGTCCCGCACGTTGGCGAACACGAACTCCGCGGTGCGCCGGGTGCCCCGCCACACCACCTCGCGCTCGCAGACAAACTCCCCGCGGTCGGCGACCCCGAGCGCCGCCCACAACTGCTTCTTGATCCAGATGCGGCGGGCGCCGACGCTGTCCTGTTCGCCGACCGCGTCGAGCAGCGGCTCGACGTCCAGATCGGACAGATGCAGGGCGAATACCGGATCCTCGTCGCCGTCCGCGCGCAGCTCACCGAACTCGGCCTGCAACTCGCGCAGCCGGGCAACGACGACCGACCCCGGTTGTACGGTGCGCGAGCGGATCGACCCGTGGTTCAGCGCCGCCAACCGCTTTCCGGTCAGCCGGGACAGCGCCGGCACGCTCGGCGCCAGCGTGGCCAGCAGCAGCGTCTTGACCAGCCGGTCGTCGGCGACGAACCGCTGGTCGGTCTCGCTGCCGTACTTCGCCAGCAGAAACGCCCGGGCCTTGGCGTAGAAGCGCTGCGCGGCCTCGGCCTCGCGGGTCAACCGGTCGGTGAAGGCCTCGCCCGTGCCGTCGGCGAGCACGTCCCACAGGTCGCCGAGCGGGATGAGCTGGCCGAGCCGGAAGTCGTTGCGCCGCCGGTACAGCATCTCCTGCAGCAACTTGAGCCCGGTGCGTTCGCGCTGCAGCGCCCCGGACAGCGCGACCAGCACGTTGAGCAGGGCGGGCGAGAGCGGGTAGACCTCGCGGAAGTCGCTCCAGTCCGCCCCGGTCGCGCCGTTGGCGTCCAGCAGGGTGTCCTTGACCTCCGGGCTGGTGGACTCGATCGACGCGAACGCCGCCTCCAGCGCCGCCCGCCCCTCGGGCTTCGGCTTGAGCACCCGCTCCTTGATGATCGCCGGCAGGTTGCGGTCTTCGAGGTTGACCACGTCGAACCGGCCGGCCAGGTATTCGACCTGCGCCTCCAGGTTCTTCACGTCCGCGCCGGTGACGTCCTCACCGACCAGTTTGGACAGATCGCGCTGCCGCGAGATGAACGACACAATCGGCAGCACACGGTTGGCCTCGCCCGACTCGATCAGCTTGACCAGCTTGGACACCTGGTTGTTGACGAACTGCTGGTCGGACATGTGGGCTTGTAGCCACAGGATCAGCTCGTCCAGGAACAGGATCAGGCCGTCGTAGCCGAGCTGCTGGGCGTGCCGGGCGAGCACGGCCAATCCGTTTTCCAGCGGGATGAACGCGTCCGCGTCGCCGGCCGCGCCACGGATGTAGGACGACATCGGCCCGGACAGCAGCGCGGACACCAGGGCGTCGCGCAGCGGATCGCCGGCCGGGGCGGCGAAGGCGCGGTCGAGGTCCGCGCTGCTCCACCCGGAGCCCGGGCCGGCGTCGATGGGTTCGAGGTCGTCGGGGTCACCGGCCACCGCGGGCGCGCCCGCGCCCAGCCACTCGGCGAACCGGCGGTCGTCGCCGAGGAACTCGCGCTGCCTGCGGGCGTCGTCGAGCATCGCGTCGGACCGGTAGACCGGTGGGGTGGGCTGGTCGGGGTGGAGCTTGCGGACGGTGTTGACGTACCCGCCGAGGATGGCCGAGTCGATGTCCGCGGCACCGACCAGGTGGTAGGGCACCATGAGGAACTTCTTGCCGCGCAGCCATTCGTCGTGCTCGGCGATCATCGGCTGCAGGCCGGGCTTCTTCCGGGCGGCCGGGTCGTCGTTGAGCACGGCGTGCAGCACGGTCAGGAAGTGGCTCTTTCCCGAGCCGAACGAGCCGTGCAGGTAGGCGGCATGCGAGCTGCCGTCCCGCATCGCCGCGCGCACGATGGACAGCGCCTTGCGGAAGGCGTCCCGAAGCTGGTCGGTGACGACGTACTCGTTGACGCGCGCCTCGGTCTCGGTGAACCCGCCGGACAGCTCAACCTTGAAGTCGCCGGCGTGCACCGATTCCGGGATCTCGATGACATCCCGCAGCAGGGGTTCGTTGGTCGTCACTGCTGCATCAGCCCTTCTTGGCTTTGCGGCCGCGGGTGCTCGGCGCCGGACGCCAGGCCCGAAGGTCGTGCTCGGTCAGGTGGTACTTGGCCCGCTGCTCGTCCAGGAACGCCTGGTACTCCTCGGCCGGCGTCCCGCCCCACTCCTCGTCGTACTCGACGTGCCACTGGTGCACCCACGGCATCACCTCGGCCAACCCGGCCAGCAACGGCGTGAGCGGGTCGGCGCCCCAACCGGCCTGCTCGGTGCGGTCGTTGACGACGTTCACCAGCGCCTGCGCCTGGTCCTTGTGATCCCAACCGGCCCAGCCGAGCAGCAGCGTCGGATCGGAGTCGGGGTTGGCGTCCGGGTAGGAGATGAACCGCTCCTTGGGCACGTCCAGCTTGCCGCGCTGCGCCCAGTAGCTGGTCCTGCGGAAATCGGCGGTGGTGTACTTCGGTGGCACGGGAATGTTGAGCCGCTTGCCGGTGCGGTCCTCCGCGCGCTGCTGCTCCCAGACCCGCTCCCACTGCTTCCGCTTGCGCAGCCCGGAATCCTTGTAGCGCAGGGCGGCCAGGTAGGGCACGTGCTGGTCGGCGACAATCGTTTCGAGGATCTGGGCCAGAGTGAGGTCCCGCTTGCCGAGATGGTCGGTGGCGTAAAGCTGGGCTACGCCGTGCATGTCGGCGTCGTCCCGGAACGCATCGGCAAGCTGGTTGACGGTCAGCGTCCGGGGTTGGCGGATGCCGTCGCGCAGAGCAAACCAGACGTCCTCTCTTTCGCAGCGGTCCAGCAACCACGTCCGCAGCGCTTCGGCTTCCTTCTTCTCCCATGGCTGGGTCGCCCACCGCCGCTTGCACTCCGGCCGCTCGATCAACGCGATGTCCCGCCGCTTCTCGATCGTGTCGATCCGAGCTTGGACGATCTGCCGGTACCACTCCGGCCAGTGGCTCGGAATCTCGGTGATCGGCGCCGACCCGTGCCGCTTGAACCACGCGGTCTCGATCTCGTTGTTGGCCGCCTTGCGCGCCAACACGATCTCGAACGCCCGCTCCCCCAACTTGACCTCGGGCACACTGTCCATATCGGACGCCATGAGCTGGCCAACCTCGGAGTCGTTAAGCAGGCCGTACAGCCCGTACACCTGCCAGTCCAACTCCTCCTGCAACGCAATCATTCGCCCCCGGATGCGCGCGTGCTCGGCGCGAGCGCCGTCTAGCGCCTCCCTGGTCGGCGTGGCCCGCCCGCACACTGCCGACGGCTCCTGCTTCGCCAAGTCCTGCGCCAACCGGTCTAGCCGGCGCCCAAGGTCCAGCGGCAACTCCGCCGGCAACGGAAACTCCTGCAGCTTCGTCCCCGTGAACTCGTAAGTGTTCTTCCACGCTTCACTGCCTAGCGCCGCGTAACCAGCATCCACACGCGCACCGCCGCCTTCGCCCTTGTTGTGGCAGACCTGCTTCAGCCAGAAGCACGCCGTGGACGAGTTGAGTACCCCCAGCAACTCCAAGTGCTCATCCTCAATCGCCCCCTCCGGCAATTTAATAACCGGCGCCGAACGATTGAACACCTTCCCGCCACGATCCAATACAAAATGATTATGCGTCGCCACGAATGCGTAGGTAATGAACCACGGGTGACCATGCGGGTCACCTGTCAACTGATGCCACTCATACCACGGCCGGCCATCGCTAAAATAGGTACCCTTTGAGAAAGTGGCTCGATTTCCCAACACAGTACGACAGGGCCACATCCAATAGGTAAGCTTTCCTAGCGCCTCCGAACGCACAAGCGACAAATCGGCGGTGTACGGAAAGAAGCTGAATGTGTCACCCGCGGCAAGCCAATCTCTTATCTCATCACCAAGCAGAAGTTGCTTAACGAGAGGAGTTTCTCCCACCCGGCGAACAAATGATTCCCGCGGGGCGAGCATGACCTCGTCGGCATTCGTCATACCAAAGACACCGAGCCTCTGGGCCTGCTGCCCGAGGCGGTGTGGACGCTTATTTAGTCTTTCGGTCAATTGGCCAGCGCCACCGCCACCGAGGCTCCACGGGTGGCGTTGGAATCCAGCTCGGCCTGCGTCCTCAACACTGACCCACTCCGACTCGCTCCCTGGGTCGTTAACTTGGTTCACGATGGCGGACCAAACCAAGCCTTTTGATGGAACATCCGGCTTGGTTGGCTCCCCGCGTACACCAAGCACGGCACGGACGGGTTGGCTTAAGCTAGTGAAGTGGTTTCGGCCCACCATAATCACCGTCGGCGTGCCGTGACCAGGAATGTATGCGCCGGAGGTGTCGATGACGTGTGTCAAATGAACCGTCGGGAAGAATTCCTCGATCAGCTTCCTACCAAACTCGCGTTTCATGAAAGAGTTTGCAGTGATTTGGCCAACAAAGCCAGCGGCACGATTATCACCGCGAGCGCGAATCGCCAAATGGAAGAGGAGCTCCGCAAACGGGATCGTCTGCGCGTACTTACCTGAGCACGATTTGTAGAGTTCGCGGTAATTCTCGTTCTCTTGCTTGTCTTGCGCTGGAATATACGGTGGATTTGCTACTACTACATGGTAGGTGAATCGCCCGAGCATGTCGCACAACCTGACATACTCGTATACGTCCTCAACAGCATATGTGTGCGGAGCCGCAAATAGTTCAGATTGTATTCCCGGCGCCCCTCGTCCGTGGATCAAGGAATCTCCAACCGCAACATTGATCGGGAACCTGGGAGCAGCCCGTAGCGAGCGCCCACCTGCCTCGCGAAGCGCTTCCACCAGCAAACGAAATCTGGCAATAAGCGAAGCGTACGGATTCTTATCGCAACCGTGCACAGAATTGAGCGTGCGTCGAACCAATTCCCAGTCGTCGGTGCCGGGCGCAGCGTTGCGCCACTTGGCAAGCAGGCGGTGGAAGATGCCGAGTAGGAAGTGGCCAGAGCCGCAGGCCGGGTCGATCGTGCGCAGCCCGTTCAGCCCGAACTCCTTGACGGCCGGTTCCAAAGTGAGGTCGAGGATGAACTCCTGGACGAAATCCGGGGTCTGCCGCAATGCGTAGTGTTTCCGCGCGTACTCGGAAAGTTCTTCATACAGGTCGCCGAGGAAGCGGGTGTCCCAGCGGGTGAGGTCGTAGCGGATTTTGCCCTCGTCGTCGCGGCGACGCCAGAAGGTCAGCAGCGCGGTGGCGGCCTCGAACGACGGGGTGACCTCCCACAGCGGGTTGTGGCGCCTGTCGAACAGGCCGGCGACGGTGGGATTGGTGGCGGCGAGGTAATCGAAGGCGGCCACCAGCCAGTCGCGGTCGTTGAGTTGCGGCTGCTCGCGGAAGAACGCCTCGTGGCGTTCCTCGGCCTCGGCCAGGCGCTCACCCGGGCCGGCGATGAACGGCCATTCGATGAGGTCGTTGTCCTCGCAGTAGCGGACGAACACGGTGCTGAGCACCCAGGCGGCGGCGATCTGGGTGATGCGCTCGTCCCGCCAGGATTCATAGGTCGCCGCGGTGCGCTTGGCGTCGATGGCCACCTGGTACTCGCGCGCCAGCGCGTCGGCGAACTCGGGCTCCTCGCTGCGGGTTCGCAGGTCGTCCTCGAGCGCGGTGACCTGCCGGCGCAGGTCCTTCACCAGGTTGGAGAGCGCATCGCCATGCGGAGCTACCACGGCGTTCCCTTCTTTCCTTACGTGCACGAAAGCCGGTCAGGCGGCGTGGTCCGAGACGCCGCGGAGGGCGTCGAGGAAGGAACGACTGAGCACGGCACGCTCGGAGGCGTCGAGGACTTCGACGGTGCGGTTCTCGAGCCGCGGCGTGTCCAGTTCGGACTCGGCCGGGCAGAGCAGCCACAGCCCGTGCGGATCGTCTGCCGGGCGCCGGGCGGCGTTCTGCAGCCGGGTGAGCAGGTCCCGGCCGCCGTCGTCGAAGTACCGGGCGAGCAGTCCAGCATCGTGCAGGAACAGCACCGTCTTCTCGCGCGCGGCCAGGTCCACAAGCTGGTGCTCCACCCGGGTCCACGTCGTCCGCACGTAGGAGGCGAGCCCGCGGGAGATCTGGCCGGTCTCGCTGAACCGGGCGTCGATGGTGAGCACCTTGTTCCAGTCCTGGCCGTGCTCGGCGGCCAGGCCACGGAACTCCCGCAGGAACACCCGGCCCAGGTCGATCTGGGTCACCGGGTACCGCTCGGCGATCGCCCGGGCGGCGCCGGGGAGGTTGCGGCCGCGCAGGGCGAGCGCCAGGAAGCCGCCGCGCTGTACCGCGTCGGCGAGCTTGCGTTCCAGGGCGGTCTGCGGGTCGAGACCCATCGCGGTCATCCGGGTGTGCGCGCTCAGCGAGGTGCTCGACGAGCTGGCGACCCAGGACACTTCGGGGGCCGGTGGCCGGAAGCGCCGGGCGGCCGGGTCGTATTCCAGCGGGAAACCCGCCGCCTTGAGGGCTTCCTCGACCCGCACGTGCGTCAGCCGCGGGTCGATGGCCACCTCGGGGAAGCGCGAGCGGACGCGGGCCAGCAGCTCGTCCACGCTGATGCCGGGTTCCCGGCGCACGCCCGCGGCCGCCTGCGAGATCCGCAACGCCTTCGCGAGGTCGAGGTCGCGGGGGTACAGCTCCAGGCGGGGCGAGGCGGCGGCCTGCTGGGAGGCGGCCGCGGCGAGGGCGACGAGTCGGGTGTCGGCCAGCGGATCGAGGCCCTCCGGCGCGGTCACCGCCCGCAGCTCGCGCACCACGACGCCGCGCCCGGGCAGCGGGTCCTGCCGGGTCAGCTCGTCGGCGCGGCGGCCCAGCAGCTCGGCGTAGTCGGCGAGTTCGGGGGCGCTCGGGTCGTCGGCGCCGGGCAGCGACTCCAACGCGACGAGGACGTGCTGGGCGCGGCGCAGCACGGCCAGCCGGGGGCCGTCGTCGCCGTCTTCGACGTTCGCCCGGTGTAGTCCGTCCCAGATCTCCGCCTCGACGGCGGCCCGGACGACGGCGAGTGCCTTCGCCATGGTGTGCCGCGGGGTGTTCTCGCCGGCGCCGTGCCGGGCGCGGAGCGCGGCGGCAAGCTCGTGCGCGGTCATGATGCGCCCGCCGTCGGTGACGATCTCGACGAGTTCGTCCCGGATGCCCGGCAGCCACGCGGCGGCGGCCCATTCCTTGGCGAGGGCCTGCTGCTGCCGGGAGACGGTCGCCTGCGTGACGCCGAGTCGCTTGGCGACCTCGACCTGGGTCGGCCACGGCGCGGAGATGCCCGAGGAGTCCGGCAGGCCGAGGGTGTGCCGGGCGACGTCGGTCTTGCTCGATCCCTTGCGGCCGCGGGATGGAGTGAGCAGGCCGGCCATCTCCTGCACGGTCAACGGGCCCGCCGGCATCTCGGTGCGCTGCCGGCCGGCCGGCTCCGGGGTGGCGTGCGGTTCGGCGGCGTGCGCGAGCCGGGCCGACCACTGCTTGTGGCGGCGGTTGAGTTCCTTGCGGATCACCGCGCCGGCGCCGCGCGCCTTCGCGATCTGGTGCAGCGGCACGTCCAGCAGCTCGCCCACGGTGGCCGCCCCGAAGGAATGGGCGACCGACACGGCGCGCGGCGACAGGCCCGCCGCCTCCAGCGGGGTGCTCAGATCGGCGGCGGCGGCGTGCGCGTCGCGCGTCTCCTCCAGGTTCTGCGCCTCCAGCCCCACGGTCGCCGGCGTGGTGGCGGGGGCGGTGGCGTCGGCCGCCGTGAACACCGCTCGCCACGCGTCGTGCATCTGCCGCACCGTGTCGAACCGCTGGTCGACGTCCCGGTGGAAGGCGCGGCGGAAGAACTCGGTCAACCCGTCGGCGAGGGCCGGTTCGAACGCCTCGGTGGCCACGGCGGGCCACTCGTCGTCGCTCATCCGCGGGTCGCTGGCGCCGTCGCCCCAGACCGGCCGCTCCCCCGAGGCCATCTCGTGCAACGTGACCGCGGCGGCGTAGCGCTCGGCGTGGTCGTCGAATGCGGGTCGGCGCACCGTGCCCAGGAACGGGTCGAGGTAGCCGCGGGTGCCGGCCTTGACGTCCCGTTCGGAGATGTCGGCGAGCGAGAAGTCGAACAGCATGAGCTGCCACGACCGGTCGGCACGCTGGAACACCCCGAAGTTGTCCGGCTTGATGTCGCGGTGCCGCACGCCCTTGCCGGCGAGCTGGTCCAGCGCGGTGAACAGGTCGCCGCCGAAGCGCTCCAGTTCGTGGTAGGTGAGCCGGCCTTCGGCGCGCAGCCGCGCACCGAGCGAGCGGTCGCCGGCGTACTCGAGGTCGATCGCGGTCCGGCCGGCGAGCTGGCGCGGGCCGCCGAGCAGCTTCACCACCACGCCGCCGCCCACCAGCTCCAGCGCCTTGACCTCCGCGTGCAGGCGGGCGGCCTTCTCCTCATCGAGCGCGATCTTGAGCACCCTGCGCCGCGGGTGGAGATCGCCGTTCTCGTCCTCGTCCTCGCGTTCCATCAGCAACGCGCGGGCGGTGGCGCCGGTGCCCAGCACCCGCTTGACCGTCCACTCGCCGTCGAGGATCTGCCCCGGCATGGCGGTCAGCGGGTCGACCGTCGGCACGGACGGTTCCGGCGTGGGCGTTTCCTGTTCGATGCGGTCCAGCGCGTCGAGGAACGCCTCGGCCGAGGCGAACCGGCTGTCGACCTCCTTGCGGGTCGCCTGGTAGATCAGGGCGTCCAACTCGTCGGAGACGCCATCGGCCACCGCGTACAGGTGCAGGCCGCCGTCCGCGGTCAGCCGATCGAGCAGGCCGCTGCGTTCCAACGCGGGCGGCTGACCGGCGAGAATCAGGTACGACACGGCGCCGAGCCCGAACACGTCCAGGTCGACCGGGTCGGGGAACGGGGTGTCGAACTCGGGAGCGAGGTACACCTCGGCCACGTCCGCGAGATGCTGGCCGGTGAGCGTCGAGTTGCCGATCGACGACATCCCGGTGGTGTCGAAGTCCCGCGCCGCCGACTGCCAGTCGATGATCCGCAGCACCGGGTTGAACCCGTCGTCCTTGGCCGAGACGTACACCGACCGGGCCGCCAGCGCCCGGTGGTACAGCGAGTGGCCGTGCGCGTAGCGGAGGGCCTCGGCGAGCTGGCGCACCAGGTCCAGCCGCACCTCGGGAGTGAGCCGATCGCCGTGGACCGCGAGATAGGAGTCCAGCCGCAGGTCGGCGGCCCGGTGGCGGAACAGGATCGCCGGCCCGCCCTGGTGCTCGCGGATCTCCACCGCCTGCGCGATTCCGCGGTGGTTGATGCCCTGCAGCACCTGGTACTCCCGCCGCGCGGCGCGCTCCACCGACTGCCTGACCTCGTCGGTGGCCTGCTGCGCGGTGAGGTAGATCCGGACCCGGCCCTCCTCCCGGACGATGCCGCGGCGCTCGGCGAGCCGGTCCTCCCAGGTGCGACCGGCGTCCAGCGGCTCGGCCCGCAGCATCCAGTCGTCGCCGAACCGCAGATGCGCGGTCGACGCGCGGATGCCGATTTCCTGCAGCAGCTTGGGAAGAATGTGCTCGGAGAAGGCGGGGGTGATGCGTTGCTGCTCGCGCTGCGGCGGCCGGGCGAGTAGGTCTCGCCAGATCCAGGGGAGCCCGGTCGAGTCGTCGTCGCGGCCGTAGACGCGGGTGCGCTGCACCTCGTCCAGGTCCGCGACCAGACCGGGCGCGGACAGGAACACCGCCGGCTCCACCCGCGGGATGCGCTGGCTGATGCGCAGGCGGCGGGCGGCCCACTCCAGGCGGCCTTTGAGTTCCTTCGACTTGAGGTCGGTGAGGTGCAACGGGTTGCGCAGCGTCAGCACCCGCTTGCTCTCCGGCGGCCGGAACGTCCAGGTCTCCCCGCTGTTGACCACATGGCCGGGATGGCCCTTCAGCTCCACCAGGTACAGGCCGCCAGGAACGGCGATCAACAGGTCGCACTCGTTGATGCGCCCGGAGGCGGCCGTGAAGGAGAACGTCGCCCAGGCCCGATAGGGCTCCGCGTTGGGCATCAGGCGCCTGACGTGGTCCAGCCCGTCCTGCTCATGCGCGTACTCGGACTGCCGCTCCTGGAACCAACGCTGCCGGGCAGGCGGCGGACCGGGCTTGGGTCCACCCGTACCACTGGCAGGCACCACGGCCACCCTCCCCGATCCGGTAGCTCCACGCGAGATCACTGTTACTGCATGCACTCACTCAGAGGATCGTGCGAACCCGTGCGGCTGCCAATCCCACCGATGGGTCACGTCGCCATCACTGTCTGTCGTGTTACAGCTACGCGGACGCGACATACGGAGAGTGGCAAGGGGCCGCCAAGAGGTACGGGCCCGCAGAACGTCGCGACCCGAATGTCGTATTGCGGGTGCCGCCCTGTGCGCCCCACCGTGACCCTTCCGCGATCGACATCTGCGACCATCACGATGATCTTGTAAGCCTGACGAGTTGGAGAGGAACAAACCGCTGCGAAACCGTCCGCCCGCCGGCCGTCGCCCCTACGACGTACAGACTTCGGGTAGGGCGTCGGTGTTGCGGGTGAGAGGCCCGCGAGGCATCCGTGATCATCATTTGCAACGGCAGAGCTTGAAGTAAAGCAACTAAATCAACGACGATTGCGATGGTTAACTGGTTACATGAAGGCAACCGAAGCATCACTGCTGCAGTTTCTAAAGAAGTCGCCACAGTTCGTTATTCCGATCTATCAGCGGACTTACAGCTGGACCGACAAAGAGTGCCTCCAGCTATGGTCGGACATCATGCGTGCTGGCCAGAATGCAGACATCAGCGCTCACTTTGTCGGCTCCGTGGTCTACGTCGAAAAAAGCCTGTACCAGGTGTCGAGCCAGTCACCGCTACTGGTCATTGACGGCCAGCAGCGCCTGACAACGGTGATGCTCGTGCTGGAGGCCCTGTCGAGGCACCTGGGCGGCCAGGAGCCTATCGAAGGGTTCTCGGCAAAGAAGATCCGTAGCTACTACCTGCTTAATCCTCTGGAGGACGGCGAGAAAGCGTTCAAGTTACTTCTAACGCAGACCGACAGGGACAGCCTGAAGGCGTTGGTGCAGCAGCAGCCGTTGCCAGAGGGAAGATCCCTCCGGATCGAGCAGAACTTTGACCTCTTCGAGCGAAAGGTGAAGGCGCTCGGCGGCGACTTCGCCGACCTTTGCCGAGGTTTGAGCAAGCTGGTTATTGTCGACGTGGCACTCAACCGCGAGCAGGACAACCCGCAGCTGATCTTTGAGAGCATGAACTCCACCGGCCGCGAGCTCAGCCAGGCAGATCTGATCCGGAATTACGTCCTGATGGGTTTGGAGCCGTCACATCAGACGGAACTGTACGAGCGTCACTGGCGCCCGATGGAGCTCGGCTTCGGCCAGGAAGCCTACGGTTCCTACTTTGATTCCTTTATGCGCCACTACCTGACAGTTAAGACGGGCGATATCCCCAATGTTCGCGCCGTCTATGAGGCCTTCAAGCGCTATGCGCGCCAGCCGACTGTGGCTGCAGCTGGTGTCGATGCGCTCGTCGCGGACGTTCATACATACGCCCGCTACTACTGCGCCATGGCCATCGGCAGCGAAACCGACAAGGCGCTCGGTGAAGCCTTCCAGGACCTCCGCGAGTTGAAGGTCGAGGTAGCCTATCCGCTGCTCCTTGAGCTGTACCGCGACTACGAGGCCGAAGTGCTTCCACGAGACGACTTCATCCAGGCGCTTCGGCTGATGGAGTCCTACGTCTTCCGACGGGCGATCTGCGCCATCCCAACCAACTCACTCAACAAGACCTTCGCCACATTCGGGCGTTCACTCAAAAAGGACCGCTACCTGGAGAGTATCCAAGCAGGCTTCATGTTCTTGCCATCGTATCGCCGCTTTCCCAACGATGAGGAATTCGAACGCGAACTGGTTATCCGCGACATGTACAACTTGCCACGTCGCAGCTACTGGCTACGCAGACTCGAGAACTTCGGGCGGAAAGAGCGCGTATTCGTCGACGAGTACACCATCGAGCACATCATGCCGCAAAACGTTAACCTCTCCGAACAATGGAAGCGGGATCTCGGTCCAGACTGGGAACGCGTCCACAAGACCAAACTGCACACCTTGGGCAACCTGACGCTCACGGGCTACAACAGCGAGTACAGCGACCGCACGTTCACCGAGAAGCGCGACATGCGAGGAGGGTTCAGGGAGAGCCCGCTTCGTCTCAACCAGGGGCTTGGGGCGGTGCAGCGCTGGGATGAGGCCGCCATTGACGCACGGGCTGCCCGACTTGCCGAGATCGCCACACGCGTGTGGAAGCAGCCGAGGCTGGATGAGGACGTTCTGGCAGCCTATCGCCCTACCACCAAGATGACCGACTCAACGTATGGTCTGGACGACCATCCTTACCTGGCGGCTGGCCGGCCAATGCGCCTCCTCTTCGACACACTACGTTCCGCGCTGCTTGGAATGGACCCGAACATCACAGAGGAGATTCTGAAGCTGTACATCGCGTACAAGGCGGAGACGAATGTGGTCGACGTCGTACCGCAGGCTAGCCGTCTGCGGCTGTCCATAAACATGCCCTTTCCAGAGCTGTTGGACCCGAGAGGAATGGCGAATGACGTGACCAATCTCGGCCGTTGGGGAAACGGCGACGTTGAGGTCGGTTTGACGTCTGAGAAGGATATTCCGTACGTCCTAGGGCTCGTGCGGCAGGCCTTGGAGCGTCAGCTGAGCAACGGTGCTGACCCTGCGGGATGACTCCTGCGCCACGCCAACACCAACTGTGGATTCGGTCGTCTCCTCTTCTTGCGGACACCGTTGTCCACGAACGGTCTCGGCGGTTGGCGGGCCGCTCCACGCCGCGCTTCGGCACCTGGCCCGGTGAGACCGCCGCGAGTCCGGTGCCTTCGACGGGCCGTTCGCCGGCCACGGTCAGCACGGCCTTTGATGGCGCCCAGGCCCGTACCCAGCGAGCCCGCAGGAGATCATCAGCGGTCCCGTCGCGGGACGGTCTTCGCGGCGCCATCATGCGTCGTCAGCTGTCCCGGTTGCGCCCGGTTCCGCGGGTCGGCGACGTCGGCGACGTCCCAGGGGCCTGAAACACGGGCGCCACGGGCTTAGAGGTCGCGCAGATTGGAGTGGTGCGCTGACCCCGGATGTGGCACAGGCACGGGCTCGGTGATCATGAAGTTGCTGACGCTTCGTGATCACAGGAGAGACCGTGCCTGCCCTGCCATCATGG
>NZ_BJFL01000056.1 GCF_005405885.1 Gandjariella thermophila | reverse complement strand
CCCACGACCTGCGTCGCGTCATACTCGGACACAAGGGGCCTCCTTCGTCGTGCGTTGACGTGAGAACCCGAGTGTCCGCTCGGGACCACGAGGGACGGAGGCCCCGCCCCTTCATGCCATCAGAGGCGGGAGGGGTCCGCCCGTGAGCGCGGCGGACCGGAATCATCCGCCGATGGGATGGTCATGGAGCCGCGGTCTTGATGTTGGACAACACCAGGGTGGCGAACATGTCCGCGTCCGGACACGGGGCAGTCGCGTTAGCGGCGGAGCGGTTTTCGTACGTGGCGGTGACCACCACTAGGGAGCTGTCGGCCACGCCCACGTTGACGGTGCAGTGGCCGTGTTGCGGGCCGCCGTGGTCGGTGTCGGTGTGCGCGGCGGGGTAGCCGCCGATGGTTGTCGGTTCGAAAAACGGCGGTGGGTGGCGACGCAGGGGGTCCAGACCGCCTGAGGTGGTGTCGGCGTGGGCGGTGAACGATGGTCGGTCGGTTGAGGCGGCTGGCCAGTTGCAGTCCCGGCCGCTGGGTGTGCCGGCGGGCTGATGATGTTGCGCAAGCTGGTCGGGTCGCACCAGGGCGCAGGGCCGACCCGTGTAGCCGGCGACGTCGATGGGGTCGAGTGTGATCCGCGAGGGTGAGGCTGGGCTTGTGTGCGAGCCACCGGAGCAGCCCGCGAGAAGGCCGAGCATGGCGCCTGCGGCGAGTATCGCCCTACGCATCCGTACCACTCCCCAGCCACGGAATCGCCGCGACCGGCCTGCCGCACGGGCCGGCCGCGGCGGCTCGACAACAGCCGACCGTACGGGAGGGCGTGTCACGAACCGGTATGGCCTCCACGCTGGGCGTACGCGACGATCGTGTTGGCGCGGTGGGGGTGAGGCGGAAGTGGCGTGCCAGGTCCCGGGCGCCGTACCGGTGACGGGCCAACACGAAAGCGGTGAACAGTAATTCTGGCGCGGTCTCGGGCATTGCCGCACACAGACCAGCAGGTAGCTGCGCGCGCAGGTCAGCCTCCAGCGCAGCGAGGGTGTGTGCCTTCTCGGCCATGTCGGAAGGGCGGCCACGGTGACGCCGTCGGAACGTCCAGCGCCTCGGCGACACGATTCTCCCCTTGCCTCTCCGTAGGGATGCTTCTGGGCATGAGGCAGGGCAAGCCTGATGCGGTCCCACCGACCGGCCGCCTGCCCGCAATCTTTCTACGGTATGTGACTCGATAGTAACGATAGGTATGCACAGGGGAGGTGGTTCGGTCTCCGCACGGTCTCTCCGCCAGGTCACAGGGCGGGGGTTTCACCTGGGTGGAACGCCCCGTGGGGTTGGCTGGGTGGTTGCTCATCGACGGCTTCGCCAGTCCCGTGTGGTTCGCCCTGTTCGCCGCGGTCGCCGCGGTGGTCGTGGGCTACCTGCTGGTGCAGCGCCGGCGCAAGCGGCACGTGCTGCGGTTCGCCAACCTGGAACTGCTCGACCGGGTGGCGCCCACCCGGCCCGGTTGGCCCCGGCACGTGCCCGCCGCGCTGTTCACCGTCGCGTTCGTGCTGCTCACCATCGGGCTGGCTGGGCCGACCGCGGAGGCGAAGATCCCGCGTAACCGGGCCACCGTGATGCTCACCGTGGACGTCTCGCTGTCCATGGTGGCCACCGACATCCAACCCAGCCGGATCAAGGCGGCGCAGGCTTCGGCGAAGTCCTTTGTGGAGCACATGACCCCCGGGATCAACCTCGGGCTGCTGACCTACGGCGGCGCGGCGACCATCGAGGTGTCGCCGACCACCGAGCGCCGCCCGGTGATGACCGCGATCGACGGCATGAAGCTGCAGCCGTCCACCGCGACCGGGGACGCCATCGCCGCCGCTCTCCAGGCGATCCAGAGCTTCGGCAACGTCATCCCCGGCGGCCCGCCGCCCGCGGTGATCGTGCTGATGAGTGACGGCAAGCAGACGGTGGGCCGGGACGAGTTCGAGATGGCGCAGGAAGCCGCGAAGCAGAAGATCCCGGTCAACACGATCTCGTTCGGTACCGCGGACGGCACGATCGAGCTGGACGGCAAGGAAGTCCCGGTCCCGGTGGACGACGACTCGCTGCACAAGCTGGCCGACATCTCCGGCGGCCAGTTCTTCAAGGCCGACACGAGCGAGAAGCTCCAGCAGGTCTACAACAACCTCGGCGAGGAGATCGGCTACGAGACCACCGAGCGGGACGTGAGCAAGCCGTTCTTCGCGCTCGGCTCGCTGGTCGCGATCACCGCCGCCGGCGCGGCGCTGCTGATCAGCCAGCGCCTGCCCTGACGCGCCGCGGCGCGGCTCGCAGCCACCATCGGTGGTCACCTCGCCGCCTTCAGATCGGGGCGCGGCCGGACCCGCCGCCAAGCGGATACGGCGGCGGGCCGTAGGTGGGGCATGGCTGGGGCGGTCAGGATCGGCCGGACGCTTCCGGCCGGTTGGAGAGTCCTCCGCCTGGGCCGTCGATCGCCGGTGACGGCCCGGATTCCTGGTTGGCGCGTTCGGGCTGCGCGGCGGGTTCGCGGTGGCGCCAGTTGTCCGGCACGGTGGCATCCAGGGTGTCGTCGACGGTGACCACGCCGAGGATCTGGTCGTCCTCGTCTACTACCGGCAGGGTGAGCAGGTTGTAGTCGGACATCAACATGGCGACGGTGATCAGGTCGGCGGGTGGGCTGACGCGGACGGGATCCGGCTCGGCGACCGCGCCCAGTGTGACGGTGGGGTTGGCCTGGACGAGGGCGACGAGGCTGGCCGCGCCGCGCAGCCGTTGCTGGTCGTCCACGGCGTAGATGGTGGTCAGCGCCTCGGGCTGCATGCTGTCGGCGCGCCGGACCTGCTCCAGGACCGCAGCGACCGGGGTGTCGGTGTGGAGGGCGAGATGGTCGAGGGCCATCATGCCGCCGGCGGTGTTGTGCTGGTAGCCGAGCAGGGTGGTGACCTTGACCCGCTGGCCGGCCGGGAGCAGGTCCACGATCGGCTGCCGGCGATCCTGGGGCAGGTCCATCACGGCGTCGGCGGCGTCGTCGGCGCGCATCCGCGCCAGCACCGCGGCGACCTCGGCATCGGTGCGGTCGCGCAGCAGCCGGGACTGCCGATCGTCGTCGAGTTCCTCGAAGACGTCGGCTTCCAGCTCGGGGTCGGTGTGCACCTGCTGCAACAGCTCGCTCTGCTCGTCATGGGAGGCGTCTTCGAGCAGGTCGGCGATCTGCTGCGGCTTCATCCGGCGCAACCGGGCGATCGGGGACCGCAGTAGCGCCGAGGGTTGGTGGCCGATCAGGGCTTCGAAGGCCTTCCAGTCCCGCACCGCGGCGGCCTCGTCGGGCGCGGTGCCGGTCAGGCGTTGCCACGTCCGGTGCCACCAGTGCCTGGGGCGGGTGTCGACGCTGGTGAGTACCCATCCGGCGTCGGTCTCGGTGAGCCGGAGGTCGTAGGCGCGCACCAGCTGGACCGCGGGGATGTCGATCAACCGGTGGCCGAGGATGTCGGCCGAGAGCAGCACCTCACCCGGGCGACGCTCGAACGCACGCAGGTCGACCTTGGCCGAGGACAGTTGGATGGTGTCGCTGTGCCAGTCGATGATCGATGTGCCGGGCAGGAACACCGGGCGGCCGCCGATGTTCGCGACGAGGCCGGTGACTAGGGGGTAGTCCTCGCCTCGCAGGCGCACGATCACGTCGTCCAGTCGGCCGATCTGCTGCCCGCGCGCGCCCACGACGGCGCGGGTCAACAGCACGGCCAGCGACAGTGTCCGTCCCGTCGGCTGTGGAGGCACGCCTGGGGTCGAGTTGTGCGTGGGGACGTGTCGGGCCTGGCCAGGGATGTCCGTCATGGCCTCTCCCTCCCGGGCAATGCCGGTTGACTCCATCATGGACTCTGTCTGTGCCGTGCGCAGCCGTCGAGAGTGGTCAGCGTTGCACGGCGAGCTGGACGACACGGACGACCACCATGCCCACCGCCAGCACCAGATAGGCGCGCAACACCATCAGGCCGAGGCGGCGGCCGACGCTGAGCTGGGGCCGGGCTAGCAGCGACAGCGGGGGCATCCGCCACGTGGCCCGGTCTTCGGCGTCGTGCGGGGCGGCATCGGTGGTGGCCGCCTGCGGGCGCAGCCGCCGGTAGACCGCCAGGAACACCCCGGCCAGGACAGCCAGCGCGGTGCCGCCGCCGAGGATGGCCAGGATCGCGGTGCTGGGCAGGCCGGTGAACACCACGCTGGCGGTCAGCACGATCGACAGCATCACCAGCAGGGCGATCACCGCGGAGGTGAAGATGTTCATCGCCCGGCCGTTGACCCACGGGCCAAGCACCTCGCGGTCGTTGCACAGCAGCAGCAGGAACACCGTCGCCGAGGGCAGCAGCACCCCGGCCAGGGTCTGCACCCCCTCGGTCAGCAGACCGAGCGGGCTGCCGGGGGTCACGACGATGATCGCGGCGACGAGCAGCAGCCCGGCGAAGATCGCGTAGAAGCCCTTGGCCTCCTTCGGGCTGCGGTGCAGTGAGTGGCGCAGGCCCAGGACGTCTCCGATGGCGTACGCGGTGGCCAACCCGACCGCGGAGGCGCCGATGATGCTGGCGTCGATCAACGCCAGCGCGAACAGCACCCCGGCGGTGCGGTTCACGTAGGTGCCCAGGCCGGTGGCGATACCGCCGGCGTCGGTGAAGTTGCCGGCTTCCGGGTGCCCGGCGAACGCGGCGGTGCTGAACGCCATCATGGCCCCGGCGCCGAGGATCACGATGACGATACCGAGCCACAGATCGGCCTTTTCGTAGCGGATGAACCGCGGGGTGATGCGCTTGTCGATGATGTAGGACTGCTGGAAGAACAACTGCCACGGGGCCACCGTGGTACCCACGATCGCAATGATCAGCAACATCACGGTGGACAGCTCCGACCCGCCGCCGGGCAGGCCGGGCACCACGAAGTCGTGGCCGATCTGGGCCAGCGGCGGGTGCGCCATCACCACGATCGGCACCAGCAGCAGGCTCCCGGCCACCAGCGCCAGGCAGACCTGTTCAAAGCGGCGGAAGCTGCCCGTGCTGGCCGCGAGGATCACCACCACCGCCGCCAGCAGCACCCCGGGAACCTTGGGCAAGCCCAGATAGGACAGTCCCAGGCTGATCCCGATGAACTCGGTGATGATCGTCAGCGCGTTGAGCAGGAACAAATCAATCACGCTGAACGCGCCCCAGAACTTGCCGAAGCGCTCCAGGATCAGCCGGGCATGGCCGACGCCGGTGACCGCGCCCAGGCGCACGACCATCTCCTGGTTGACATACAGCACCGGCACCAGCAGCAGCAGCGTCCACAACAGACGCGTGCCGTAGTTCTGCCCGGCCTGGGTGTAGGTACCGAACGCGCCGGCGTCGTTGTCGCCGACCATGACGATCAAACCGGGGCCGACGATCGCCACCAACGTCTTGAGCCTGACTCTCAGGCCGCGCCGGGCGCCGACATCACCGTGGCGGATGGTGCCGAACGCGCCGTGGATGTCGCCGACGTGCGCCTCGTCCAGCGTCGCACCCCGGCCCGGTCGCGTGCGGGCGTGCGTGGCGTGGGTAGTCACCGGATTCGTCCCTTCCAACAGCGGAGCGACCGGGGTCGGCCGGTCGTCCGCGCGGGTGCGTGCGTGTCGATCCACCCGGGCCTGCCGGAGCAGGGCAGGTCGTCAGTGCTGCGTGTGGTCAGTGGCGCGGCAGTGCTGGTGCGGCGGGCGGCCGCCCAACACGGCGGTCATCGTCATCGGCGCTGGCGCCAGCTCGCCGCCGGCCCGCAGCAGGTCGGCCCCGCCCGCACGACCGCCGAGCGTGACGGGAGCGAGCGTGCTCAGGCGCAGCGCGGAGGTCCGCATGCGCATGACTCGAACAAGGGCGTGCAGCATCGCGGGTCATCCCCTCGAAACGGGCGCCCGCGATCAGCTCACGATCGCGCGAGGATGTCGCGCCGGGAGGGCAGCAACCTCAGCCGCGGCTGGCGGGCGCATGGTGAACAGGAGCATCCGAACGGCGACTGTGATAATCGTCGGTACTCATCGCTCACCTCCCCGCTGCCGGGCACGCGCAGTGCGACGCGGTCAACTCCACGCAGCGAGTGGCACCCAGCTCGCGAAAACACCGCGGCGGGCTCGGGCACCTCCTCGTCAGAGCTTTGACACTGCACGGCGTACCCCCACCGTGCGGCGGGGAAGCCACCTCGGGTCACCCCTTAGGCCGGGGAGACCTGTCCTGGCCCGGGGCGTCTCTCGACGTTGGGGACCAGTGGCCTGTGTCCGTGCAGACGCCTCACCGAACGAGGTGCTGCGCTTCCCAGGCTAGCCCACCCGAGCGAACAGTCAAACGCTTGGGCAACCGATGAAATGTAGATCACGCCGCGGTCGCCGGCCATGCACCAGCCCACGAGGGAGCGGGCGCACGTCCAGAAACCGCCGCCTGACTCTCGGTGAGTGCGCCGACGCCCCGCAAGCTCCTGGCCCACCGTGTGCCCTCCCGGTGCGACGTGCTCAGGCGCCTTGGGATCGCCGCCGGGGGGACGTGACATCGCGGCGGTCGTGATGGTGGGCGACGGTCAGCTGAACGATCTCGATCACGTGGGGGTTGTCGGCCAGGTAGATCTGGTGTTTGCCCGCGCGGCGGGCGCGCACCAGGCCGGCGAGTTTGAGTTTGCTCAGGTGGTGGCTGACGGTGGCAACGGATTGTCCGACCTCGGCAGCCAGTGTGCCGACGTCGCGTTCGCCGGTGCCGAGCAGCCAGAGAATGTGCAGCCGGACGGGAGCCGCGAGCATGCCGAAGGTGGCCGCGGCGTCCTGCAGCACCTCGGGCTGCGGTCCGACGGAAGGAGGTTGCGGTGGGTCGGGAGGGGCCACGCATCGTCCTTTCGTCGAGAGTGTTCCTCAGCGTCACCCAAACCTCCATACTTGCACAAGCATTTGACTGTGGAGGTGGGGGCGGGTGTACTGGGACTGGCCGCCACCGGGTGTGGCGTGTCAGGTGTGGAGGGAGGTGAGCCGGGTGACCGGCGAGGGAAGTAGTCGCCACGGCCATGCGGCGGGCACCCGGCCGCGGCTGGGAGGGCGGGGGTAAGGCCCCCGCGGCGGTCCGCGTGGTGTTGCTCGTCCATCACGACCGATGCCTTCACTGACAGGGACCGCCCAATGTTTGGAACCTCTTCGACGCTCGCGGCGCGGGGACGCGGCGAGGACAGCCAGGTCGATGCGCGGCTGCGAGAGTTGGCGGATGCTCCCGCCTTGTCGGTGTACCGGTTGCTGGCCAGCTCACCGAAGGGCTTGACCGAGGTTGAGGCGGCTGATCGGTTGCGCCGATACGGCGACAACACGATCGACATCGGCCTGGGCGCGGGAGTGCTGCCCCGCGCGGGTGCTGCGCTGCGCAGCCCGTTCGTGGCGTTGCTGTCCGCGCTGGGTGGGGTGTTCGTCGCGGTCGGCGACGCGCGGGGCGCGGTGACCGTGGCCGTGATGGTGGTGCTGTCCATCGCACTGCGGTTTTGGCAGCACACCCGCTCCGACCGCGCCGTGCGGGCCCTGCAGGCCCAGGTGCGCACCACGGTGACGGTGCGGCGCCGCGCCGAGGCGGGCCATGCGCCGGTGGAGCGTGAGGTGCCGCTGGAGGACGTGGTGCCCGGTGACGTGGTGCTGCTGGCCCCCGGCGACGTGGTACCCGCCGACGTGCGCGTGGTGGCGGCCACCGATCTCGTGGTCGACCAAGCGGTGCTCTTCGGCGAGACACTGCCGGTGAGCAAGCAGCCCCCGCCTGCGGCGACACCGCGTCGGTCCCAGGGCCGGCACGGGCGGTCCGCGCGTGGGCTCGGAGACGCTCCGTCGCTGTGCCTGGCCGGCACCTCGGTGGCGGCCGGTACCGCCACCGTAGTCGTGATCGCCACGGGCGGCAACACCTATTCCGGGTCGCTGGCCCGGCAGACCAGCGGGCAGCGACCGGAGTCCAGCTTCGACCGCGGGGTCCGCACGGTCGGCTGGACGTTGATCCGGTTCATGCTCGTGATGGTCCCGATCGTGCTGGCCGTCAACGGCACGGTCACCGGGAACTGGGCCCAGGCGACGCTGTTCGCCGCGGCGGTCGCGGTCGGGTTGACCCCGGAAATGCTGCCGGTGATCGTCACGACCAACCTCGCCCGAGGCGCCCAGCAGCTCGCACGCGCGAAGGTGATCGTCACCCGGCTCAACGCGATCCAGGACCTCGGCGCGATGGACGTGCTGTGTGTGGACAAGACCGGCACGCTGACCGAGGACCGGGTGGTCTATGCCCACAGCATCGACGTCATGGGCCGGCCGGACGGGGAGGCCGCCGAGTACGCCTATCTCGGGGTGCACTTCCAAGCCTTCCCGCACAACCGGCTGGACGAGGCGATCGCCGCCCAACTCGCCGAGGACGAGGACGACCTGCTCACCGAGGCGCTGTTCACACAGGTCGACGAGATCGGCTTCGACCATGCCCGCCGTCGTGCCACGGTGGTCGTGCGCCGCCAGGAAGGCGAGCACATCCTGATCACCAAGGGCGACCCGGACGAGATTCTGTCCCGCTGCAGCCACGCCCGCCGCGACGGTGACATCGTGGAACTGGACCAGGGGCAGCGGCTGCAGGCCGCCGATCTGGTGCGTGCCCACGCGGAGCACGGCATGCGCCTGCTGGCCGTGGCCGCGGGGCAGCGGCCCGCCCGACCCGGCCGGTACACCGAGGACGACGAGACCGGCTTGGTGCTGGTCGGGTTCGTCGGATTCGTCGACCCGATCCGGGGCAGCGCAGACGAGGCCGTGGCCAGTTTGGCCGAACACGGCGTGGCGGTCACCATCCTCACCGGCGACAACCAGCACGCGGCCGCCCGCGCCGCGGCGCACGTCGGTGTACGGGTGGGCCAGATCGTGCTCGGCACCGACATCGATGCCGCCGACGACGAGGACGTGCGCCGGTTGGTGGAGCGCACCACGGTGTTCGCCAAGGTGACTCCGGCGCACAAGGCCCGCATCGTGGCCGCCCTGCGCGCTGGTGGGCGGGCCGTCGGGTTCATCGGTGACGGCGTCAACGACGGACCAGCGCTGCGCATTGCCGATGTGGGCATCGCCCCGGACACCGCGACCGCGGTGGCCAAGCAGGCCGCCGATCTGATCCTGACCGACTCCGACCTCGCGGTCGTGGCGCGCGGGGTGATCGAGGGCCGCCGCACGCTGGGCAACACGCTGAAGTACGTCAAGATCACGGCCAGCTCCAATTTCGGCAACGTGCTCACCGTGCTCGCCGCCAGCGTGTTCCTGCCGTTTCTGCCGATGCTGCCGATCCAGTTGATGGTGCAGAACCTGCTGTATGACGCCGCCCAACTCGCCCTGCCCTGGGACCGGGTCGACCGGGCCTATCTGCGCGCACCGCGCCGCTGGGACACCGGCGGCCTGGCCGGGTTCATGCTGGTGTTCGGACCGTTGAGCTCGGTGTTCGACCTGGCCACCTTCGCGATCCTGTGGTGGCTCTTCCACGCTGGCCACAACCCGGCGCTGTTCCAGACCGGATGGTTCGTCGAGGGTTTGCTCTCCCAACTGCTGATCGTGCTCGTCCTGCGCAGCCGCGGCACACTTTGGCGCGGCGCGGGACCGTCCCGGGCCGTCCTGGTGGCGGCCGCTCTCGCGGCGGGTGCCGGCCTGGCGCTGCCCGTCACGCCGCTGGCCGGGCCGTTGCATCTGCACCCGCTGCCCGCGATCTACCTGCTCTGGCTCGCGCTGGCGTTGGCCGTCTACGGCTTCACCGCGCAGCGGGCCAAGTCCCGGTACCTGCGACATCACCGCACCTGGTTGTAACGGGATTTGGGGCACGCCACCGACAGGCGAAGGGCGAACACCGATGGCCACGCTGGAAATGCTGCTGCGCCTCGCGGCCGGGACCGGGCTCGGCGCCGTGATCGGATTCGAGCGCCAGTACCGCGCCCGCATGGCGGGGTTGCGCACCAACGCGCTGGTCGCCGCCGGCGCAACGCTGTTCGTGCTGCTGTCCGCCCACGGGTTTTCCGGCGCCACCGCCGACCCGACCCGGGTCGCCGCACAGATCGTCTCCGGCATCGGATTCCTCGGCGCCGGGGTGATCCTGCGCGAGGGCCTGACCGTCCGCGGACTCAACACCGCCGCCACCCTGTGGTGCTCGGCCGCCGTCGGGGCACTGGCCGGGGCCGGACTCTACGACATCGCAGCAGCAGGCACGGCCGTCGTCGTGGCGGTCAACATCGTGCTCCGTCCGCTCGGCCGCGCCGTAGACCGCCGTCCCAACACCGGCCGGGAGACCCCCGCCACCTACACCTTTCAGACCGTCACCAAGGACGACGCGGAAGCGCATGTGCGGACCCTGCTCGTGCAAGACCTCTCCCGCACCGACTTCGCCCTGCAGGCAATCGAGAGCAGCAACGCCGACGCCGAGGGATTCGTGGAGGTGCGAGCCGCGCTGACCGCCGAGCAACGCGACGACAAACAGATGGAACTCGCCGTCAGCCGCCTGTCCCTCGAACCCTCGGTGACCAGCGTCCGCTGGCAAGTCGACACCCCCAACCCCGACCGCGACACCGAAGACAGGTAACCCCGCATGTCCCTGCTACGCACCTTTCCCACCCGCGGCGCGCTAGCCCGCCCCGGCCACACCGCCGCCGACATGCTCGTGTTCCTCGGCGCCGCCGCGCTGCTGTGGCTGCTGGTCCGCCTCGCGCACGGCATCACCGTGCCCTGGACACCGCAAACCGCACCGTCCACCGTGTCCACCGATCCCCGCGAACTCCCCTACTACGCGGCGCGGTCCCTGCTGCGGATGTTCGCCGCGCTGGCGCTGTCGATCGTGTTCACCTTCGTCTACGCCACCGCAGCCGCGCGGCTGCGGCGAGCGGAGAAGGTGCTCCTCCCCGCCCTGGACATCCTTCAGTCAGTGCCCATCCTCGGCTTCCTCTCGGTGACCATCACCGGGTTCATCGCCCTTTTCCCCGGCTCCGAGCTCGGTTTAGAGTGCGCAGCGATCTTCGCGATCTTCACCTCCCAGGCGTGGAACATGACCTTCGCCTTCTACCACTCCCTGACCTCCCAACCCCGCGAGCTCGACGAGGCCGCCCGACTACTGCGCCTGTCGCGATGGCAGCGGTTCTGGCGCCTGGACGTGCCCAGCGGCATGATCCCCCTGGTCTGGAACGGCATGATGAGCTTCGGCGGCGGATGGTTCTTCCTCACCGCCTCCGAAGCGTTGAGCGTCAACCAGCATGACTACGCCCTGCCCGGCATCGGCGCCTACGTCGCCACCGCCAGCGCGGGCGGCGAACTCGACCGAGTGCTGCTGGCCATCGCCGTGATGATCGTCATGGTGGTCGGCGTCAACGTGGCCTTCTGGCGACCGCTCACCGCCTGGGCCGAACGCTTCCGCGTCGAATACTCCGAAGCCACCCAAGCACCCCGCAGCATCACCCTCGACCTGCTCCGCCGCTCCCGCATCCCCACCCTGCTCAGCCAGATCGCCGCGCCGCTGGTGTACCCCCTCGACCGGGCCATGGCGGTGTTCGGGCTGGCCGAGTACCCCCTACGCACCTCACCCCTGCGCCGCCGGACCGGGGACATCACCTTCGCGGTGGCCATCCTGGCGTTAATCGCCTACGGCCTGGTCCGGATGGTCACCTTCATCGCCGACACCGCCGGGTTCGGCGAGGTCGGCCATGCCCTGTTCCTCGGCCTGATCACCTTCGGCCGAGTCATCGCCCTGGTCACCGTCGCCACCATGATCTGGGTACCCGTCGGGGTATGGATCGGCCTCAACCCGAAGGTCTCCCGGCTGGCCCAGCCAGTGGTGCAGGTACTCGCCTCCTTCCCAGCGAACTTCCTCTTCCCCCTGATCACCGCCGTGCTGGTCGCAACCGGGATCTCCCTGAACTGGGGCGGCATCCTCCTCATGGCCCTGGGCGCACAGTGGTACATCCTGTTCAACGTCATCGCCGGCGCCTCGGCCATCCCCAACGACCTCCGCGAAGCCGCCACCAACCTCCAGCTGACCCGAACACTGTGGTGGCGCAAGCTGATCCTGCCCGCGATCTTTCCCAGCTACGTCACCGGCGGCATCACCGCCGCCGGCGGCGCCTGGAACGCCTCCATCGTCGCCGAGATCGTCTCCTACAACGGCACCACCCTCACCGCCACCGGGCTCGGCGCCTACATCCACGACGCCACCAGCACCGGCAACGCCGCCCACATCCTCATCGGCGTCGCCGTGATGAGCCTCTACGTCGTCGGCCTCAACCGCCTGTTCTGGCGCCGCCTCTACGCCCTGGCCGAACGCCGCTTCTCCCTGTCCTGACCCGATACCGCCCTGGAGGCTTCCATGACCCGCGGCGACGTGCTCGTCAGCGTCGACAACCTCAGCAAGAGCTTCACCGGCGCAGAAGGCCACGAACTGCGTGTCCTCCACAACATCAGCCTCGACCTGCGCGCCGGTGAAATCGTCGCCCTGCTCGGCCGCTCCGGCTCGGGCAAGTCCACCCTGCTGCGCACCATCGCCGGGCTCATCGCCCCCACCACCGGCAGCGTCCGCTACCGCGGCACCGAACTCAACGGCGCCAACCCCGGCACCGCCATGGTCTTCCAAACCTTCGCCCTCATGCCCTGGCTCACCGTGCAGGACAACGTCGAACTCGGCCTCGCCGCCCGCGGCATCCCCCCGACCCAACGCCGCGAACGCGCCCTGAACGCCATCGACCTCATCGGCCTGGACGGGTTCGAATCCGCCTACCCCAAAGAACTCTCCGGCGGCATGCGCCAACGCGTCGGCTTCGCCCGCGCCCTCGTCCTCGAACCCGACCTACTGCTCATGGACGAACCCTTCTCCGCCCTCGACGTCCTCACCGCCGAAAACCTCCGCACCGAACTCATGGCCCTCTGGCAGCAGGACAACTTCCCCACCAAGGCCATCTGCATCGTCACCCACAACATCGAAGAAGCCGTCCTGCTCGCCGACCGCGTCCTCGTCCTCGGCGCCAACCCCGGCCACATCCGCGCCGAAGTCCCCATCGACCTCGCCCAGCCCCGCGACCGGAAATCCACCGCGTTCGCCACCCTGGTGGACCGGCTCTACGCCCTGCTCACCGGCCGCGAACCCGGCACGGCCGAGCCCGAACCCACCGAAGCCACCCCCACCGCCCGGCCACTCCCCGCCGCCTCCGTGGGCGGCCTCGCCGGCCTGGTCGAAATCGTCTACGCCAAAGGCGGCCAAGCCGACCTCCCCGAGGTCGCCGCCGACCTCAACTTCGAAATCGACGACCTGCTGCCACTGGTCGACGCCGCGGCCATGCTCGACTTCCTGCACGTCGCCGCCGGCGACGTGACACTCACCCCGACCGGCAAAGAGTTCACCACCGCCGACATCCAGCGCAGCAAACAGATCTTCGCCGAACAGGCCCGCCACCGCGCGCCGCTCGTCCGCACCATCTGCACCGCCCTGGCCAGCAGCGCCGCCGGCAACCTCCGCGCCGGGTTCTTCCTCGACCTCCTCCGCCGCGGCTTCTCCGCCCAAGACGCCCAGCACCAGCTCGACACCGCCATCGACTGGGGCCGCTACGCCGAACTGTTCGACTACGACACCGACACCGACCAAATCACCGCCGACCCCAACGCCGGCCTCCACCCCGCCGTGCAAAACGAATCCGTCACAGCGTCACTCGACACCGAGTAGTGGGTCGTTGTCCGGTCGGCCTGCAGCGGTGGTCACCGACAAGCTCGACCCGTGACCCTGGCCGATCGCCATTCGCTGGACGGCCCCACGGCAGGAAGACGGCGCAGGCCGACGCCGCCACTCCGCCAGATCCACATTCCTACACTTGCGCGAGCATTTGACTGTTCGTGGCGTTCTGTCTAGGGTGGTGGGTGCAGCACCTCGTTCGGTGAGGCGTCTAACGGACACAAGCCACTGACCCCAACGTCGAGAGACGCCCCGGGTCAGGACAGGTCTCCCCGGCCTAAGGGGTGACCCCAAGTGGCTACCCACAGCCCCAGAGCGGGCAAGGGATTACGCCGTGGAGTGCCAAAACTCTAACGAGAGGGGTGCCCGCCCCTTCGCGGAGGCGGGCTCTCCGGGCCAGCGGAAACGACGCCATCGACGGCGTCCCGGCCGCGAGGGAGGTGAGCGAGATGAGTCCGAGTCACAGTCGGGACACGGTTCCCGATCCCGCGCCCACCCGTCCCCGCCTGAACACGGCCGGTTGATTCGTTGTGCGGCACGACGCCGCCCGCAGCTTTTCCTCCGCGCGCGGAGGCTGCCACCCGTGCCCATCGGGGTGACCTGCCGTGATTCGGGCTGCCCTGCAAGGAGGCCCGACGTGCTGTTCGAACCGATCCGCACACTGCCCACCGACACCCAGCGTCGACCGCTGGGCCTGCCCGTCGAGCCGGTCGCCCAAACGATCATCGCAGCCGCCGAAACGACCGTACGCCTGCTCGAGCCCAACACACTCAGCCGCGTTCTCCGTGACGCCGCGCCGATGCTGCTTCCCCTCCTTGCCGACGCGATCGGTCTGGGGCCGGCACGCCAGCTCCTGCAGGCCAGCCTCATCCTTGCCGAGCACACTGGCCGAGAACCACAGCCGAACCCTGCCGGAGTTCACCGGCAGCCTCGTGCCCTGGCCCCGCGGCGGGAAGACGACCCGCACCGCGTTTTCTCGGGCGCGGCATCGACGGAGGTGCCCGACAGGGCAGCGGTCATGCGTGCGCAACGTCGGCCCACGACGGGCAACTCCCGCGCGCCACGCCCGGGGACACGCCGCGCTGACCAGGCAGCACCGCCGGGGTCCAGGCCCCCTCCGGGACCAACGACCGCGAGCACCTGCCGCAGTCAGCCCTTCCGGTTATCGACGCGCGCGGAGCCGGCCGGGTAGCTGGAGAAGTTCACCCTGATCGGCCCGACGAGCGGGCCGATCACCCGTCCACGCTGGTGGGACATCTCCCCGCGGTTCATCCTCAGGTGAAACTGCCCGCGATCATCAACCCCGGTTGCGGCGCGTAGACATCGCCGTCACCGGATGATCGTCAAGAGCTCAACGCCACCCAGGACACGCCGTGCTGGATGTGCTATGCGTGAACAATACTGGTCCCCTCACCGAGGACCGCATCGCATACGCCCACAGCATCGACCCGACCGGCGCCCTCGACAGCGCGGCCGCCGAGCACATCTCCCTCGCCAGCCACCTCAAGGACCTCCCCGCGAAGAAAATATGCCGAGTCATCCTCCGACCACGGTCTCGCGCCTCTACACCTCGATGTGCGAGCCCATGACGACCGTGCGGTCACGTGGGAGGCCGAAGTACTCCGCAGCGTCAGCGGTGATGTAGGAGGTGGCGATGAACAACCGCTTGCGCCAGCGCGCCATCGTCGGCGCGGATCCGCACCGAAGCTCGATCTTCGACAGAACGTAGGACGCCTGGTCCAACTGCAGCCGCCCCTCCGTCGCCGCGGGGTCCAGCGTCGCCAACGCGCCGGGCACGTCCGGTGTCTCCATGTAACCGAACCGGGCGGTGACGTGGGTGATCCCGTCGTCGGCATAGCCGAGGTCATCGACGACGATCCGCTCGCGGGCCGGGACGCGGGGCACCGGCTCGGTCTCGATCGACATGATCACGACGCGCTCGTGCCGCACATGGTTGTGCTCGACGTTGGCCCGCATCGCCAGCGGCGCCGTCTGCTTGCCCCGGTTGAGGAAAATCGCGGTGCCATGGACACATCGCGTTGACGGCTTCCCGTTGCGCAGATGGTCAACGAATTCGCGCAGCGACCCCTCCAGCCGCCTGCGCTCCGCGGTGACGATCTCGCGGCCCCGTTCCCAGGTGGTCATGACGGTGTAGGCGGCCAGGCCGATCAGCAGCGGCAGCCAGGCGCCGTGGATCAGTTTGGTCAGATTGGCCGCGACGAACAGCAGATCCACCACCAGCAGCACGGTCGCACCGATGCCGACCAGCCACAGCGGCGCGCCCCACCGCCAGCGGGCGATGAAGAAGAACAACAGGGTCGTGATGGTGATCGTCCCGGTCACCGCCATGCCGAAGGCGAAGGCCAGCGCCGTCGAGCTGCGGAACGCGAACACCAGGGTGAGCACCGAGACCATCAGCAGCCAGTTGATCCACGGCACGTAGACCTGGCCGATCGTGGACTCCGAGGTGTGCGCAATCCGCAGCCGGGGCAGGTAGCCGAGTTGGGCGGCCTGAGACGCGACCGAGTACGCGCCGGTGATCACCGCCTGGGAGGCGATCACCGTCGCCGCCGTGGCCAGCAAGATCATCGGCACGCGCCCCCACCCGGGCACGAGCAGGAAGAACGGGCTGCTGACGTTGCTCGGATTGTCGAGGATCAGCGCACCCTGCCCCAGATAGCTGAGAATGCACGCCGGGAACACCAGGATCAACCAGGCTCGGGTGATCGACCGGCGGCCGAAATGCCCCATGTCGGCATACAGCGCCTCAGCGCCGGTGACCGCGAGCACGACCGCGGCCAGCGCGAAGAAGGCGGTACCGAAATGGCCGACCAGAAAGCCCAGCGCGTAGGTCGGCGACAGCGCCTTGAGAATCTCCGGACGGTCGACGATGCCGGCCACCCCGCATACGCCGATGGCCACGAACCACATGATCATTACCGGTCCGAACAGTCGTCCAACCGCTTCGGTGCCCCTGCGCTGCACCACGATGATCACCGCGGTGATCGGCACGATCAGCTCGTCCAGCGACGGTTGGACGACCTTGAGCCCCTCGACCGCGGACAGCACCGAGATCGCTGGCGTGATCATGCTGTCCCCGAAGAAGAGGGAGGCGCCGAAGATGCCCAGCGCCGCCAGCACGAGCGCCGCCCGCCGGCCCCGCTGGCCGCGCCAGCGCCGCAGCAGCGTGATCAGCGCCATGATGCCGCCCTCGCCGTCGTTGTCGGCACGCATCGCCAGCAGCACGTAGGTGACCGTGACGATGACGACCACCGACCAGAACACCAGCGACACCACCCCGAACACGTTCTCCGTGCTCACCGGGACCGGATGCGGATCACTCGGGTTGAACACCGTCTGCAGCGTGTAGATCGGGCTGGTCCCGATGTCGCCGAACACCACGCCGAGCGCACCGACCACCAACGCAAGGCGCACCGTGTCATGCGCGCCGCGACCGTGGCCCACCGATGACCCCGACGCGGACCTCTCCGACGTCGTCACCTGCTGCCGATTGGTCACGGCGATCCTCCTCAGCGCGGGCGGCTACGGGACTGGATGCCCGGCGCATCTCGCCGGACAATACCGACCCGTACGCAGCCCCCGGCACGCACGCGGCCGCACGGCCATCAAGATCGACGTCGGCCGTCTGCATCCGCGGACCGTTGGTGTTGAGCGGTCACGCCTGCGGTAGCAGCAGAAGGTCGCCGCAGCTGGACCGCCGGAGCGGACCGGCCACTCCCTGCTCGGCCTAAGCGGTCACCAACGCCGCCGGACGCGGCTGACGGCGACTCCGCACGACCCGCGCCAAGGTACGGGCGCGCCGCGACCCGACACGGAGTTCGCGGCGCAAGGTCTCCGCCGAGATCGGGCGCCGGTGTCTCTCCCAGTGCTCCGCGTCCAAGCGACACGCATCGACGACCAATGGGTCGTCTTCGGTGCCAGCCCACGCCTCCGCATTCTTCCGGTCACCGCTCTGACCAGCAACGTTGTTCAAAGCCGTGCGCGACGTTGTCGCCTCGCGGTGCTCCCCATCCGGCCACCAGACGCCTGCACCGACCTGGGCATGTTCCACACCTGGCTGGTCGACCTCCTGGACAGCCTTCAGCAAGCTGGGCCCGACCTCGGCCCAGCCGATCAACAGCAGTGGTCCGACCGCATCGAAGGCTGCCTTCCCGAACTGGCCCGCGCAGATCGGCTCCGCCACGTTCAAGGCCAGCGTTACCGTGCTCGCAAACGTCAACAAGCGCTGCGCTGGACGCAACTGCTCGGGCGACGCTCCGTACAGAGCGAGGTACCGCGTTCCCACCAACAACCCGAGCACAGACAGATCAACAGCGGGAGCCACCAACGGCGCCACATACGCCGGCACCCCCAGCCGCAGGCCCAGCGTCTTGTTGACTGAACTAAATTCGGCGTTTGTGCAGGTCATAAAGGTTTCCGGGCGGCGTGCCGATAGGCATGCGTGATCGTTTCTGGAGACCAGTCGCGGGATGTCGGCTCGTTGGTGGTGC
>NZ_BJFL01000055.1 GCF_005405885.1 Gandjariella thermophila | reverse complement strand
AGGACCGCAACCTCGGCCGCGTCCCCCGAGCCGGCACCACCGACGAGTAAAGATCAACCCACCGAGCAGAGGGGTCAAAATTCAGATGCCGACAAGGGGTCAAAATTCGGGCGCCGTTGACAGCGAGCAGTGCGGATCGCACATGTTGGATGGACAGCAACGAGGGTTGCACCGTCCCTGGGGTACATGGGCGGCCAGCTTTGCTTCGGCAGCCTGCATCGGCTGACTGGTCAGGATCTCACCAAGCGGTTGTTTCCGTACGTTGCCGACGGACATCCAGCGGGCGAACACGCACGGCCAGACGGAGCCGTCAGGGGCGACGGCGACCTTGCCGCGCGCACACTCGCCGCAAAGCTGCGACAGGTCTGGCCGCTGATCGCGGACGCCGCGTCCGACCTGACGCAGGCGGTCGACGGCGATCTCCTGCACGCCGACGGCGGTGAGTTCGGCGCGGGCCTGCTCGACGCGTTGCCCGTCCTGCACATCGATCACACCCACACGAAGTGGGATCGAGCGCCGCACCGCCTCGACGATGTTGGCCTTAGTTCGGGCGTAGCTCCCGCGCCCCTTGGTGATCGTTTCGTGCTGGTCGGCGGTATCGGAGTAGTAGCTCGTGGCCAGCCGCACGCCCGGCCGGGCGAAGACCTCCCAGAGATGCGGCGACACGTGTACGAGGTTACTGAAGACCTCGACTTCGAGCTTGCGACCCAGCGCCCGATCGACCAACTCCGGCAGGCTGCGGTGCAGCGTGGGCTCCCCGCCGATGAACTGCACCAACCTACCTTCAAGCCGAGCTACCTCGTCGATCACGCGTAACCAGTCGGCCGGCTGCATCGCGCCGTCGGTTCCCTTGGGGCCGGAATCCGCGTAGCAGTGTGCGCACGTGAGCTGACACTTCCCGGTGATTTCCAGCCAGACAAAGTCCAGCATTTCCATGGCAAGGATTTCCCCTCGATGTGGTTTTTCGAGTGTGTTGTCATGCCCAGCATCGCGGGCAGGCTCGGTAGCCTGTCGGTGTCGTCCCGTAGGGCGGCCAGCAGGCGGAATTGCATTTGGCAAAGTAGATCCTGACGCCGCGTACTATGAGGGATGGGGTGTTCTCGGCGACGTCATGGAGTAAGGGGCGGAAGACACCCGGCCATCCGCGGGCAATCTCGCGGCCTGCGGATGGCCACGGTGGTCGAACGATGGCCATGGTGTTGGCCTATTCGACATGTGGAGTGGGGCGTTTAAGGGTCGCTCGTCGGCGGATCAACGCGCCGACGCTCTCAAGGATGTCTGCCAGTTCGATATGGTTTTCGGTGCTATACCGGCCGCCAGGTATGTCCCGGGCGGCTTCATCGAGTAGCCATTGCGTTTGCCGGATGATGACCACGAGTTCGCGATCTTCGCGGTTCATGGCGACTTTGCGGTCCTTGCCCGCAAGGCAGGGCCACCTGGGTTCGTCGGGCCGCCATGTCCCCGTGGGCGGAGCCGGCCATGCCGGTGGCTGCGGTTCCTCATCGGTTGCCCACCTCTCGGCCAGTCATCACAGTCGTATGTGACGTCTGGATTACCGTAGCATTGGATGGCCTTGCTGTGTAGGTCCGGTCATCTCAGATGGCACACTCGTCCGTGTCGTGCTGATGCTGCGAGACTCGACAGGAGATGATCAGATGCCGGCGGCGGCTAAGTACCGGGAGATCGCGGACGCCCTGCGAGCGCAGATCGATGCCGGACGCCTCGCAGCCGGGGATCGGTTGCCCACGGAGCAGGCGCTGATCGAGCAGTACAACGCCTCCAGGTCGACGGTCCGGCAGGCACTACAGGAGCTGCGGGATGCGGGCCTGGTCGAGATACGGCACGGCGTTGGTGCGTTCGTGCTGCCGCCTCGCCTGGTGCGCCGTCTGGACAGTCGGGAGCGGCTGTCCCGGGCGCGGCGGCAGCGGAACGAGGGCGCGTTCCTCGCCGAGGCCGCCGAGCAGGGGTTTACGCCGGCGTCGAATGTGAAGGTCTGGTTCGAGCCCGCCGGCGACTTCGCGGAGATCTTCGGGATCGCGGAGACCGACGAAGTCTGCGTCCGAGACCGAGTCATGCGCGCCGACGGCCGGCCGGTCATGGTCGCCGTGTCCCGGTTGCCCCGCGAGATCAGCCGGGGTTCCGCGCTTGAACAGGTGGACACCGGCCCGGGAGGGATCTTCGCCCGCCTGGAGGGAATGGGCTACGAGCTGACCGAACATGAAGAGATCGTTCGGGCACGGATGCCGGACGCGGACGAGCGGCGACTGCTCGACATCTCCAGCGGCCCGGTGCTCTGCGTGCAGCGGCGTACCTACAGCCACGGCCGCGTCGTGGAGGTCAACAACATGACCATGGCGGCCACGCTGTACGAGCTGCGGTATGCGTGGGCGGCTGAGTAGGTCGGTCCTGGGGCGACTTCCAGGTAAGGCGAAGCCCCGGCGTGGGCCGGGGCTTCGGTCGGCGCGGACTCAGTGGAACGAGTGCTCCGGACCCGGGAAGGTGCCCTGGCGGACCTCGTCGGCGAACTGGGAGGCGGCCGAGGACAGCACCCCGGCCAGATCGGCGTACCGCTTGACGAACCGCGGCACCTTGCCCCGGCGCAGGCCGGTCATGTCCTGCCAGACCAGGACCTGGGCGTCACAGTCCGGACCGGCGCCGATGCCCACGGTCGGGATGCGCAGCTCGTGGGTGACCCGCTTGGCCACCTCGGCCGGCACCATCTCCAGGACCACCGCGAACGCCCCGGCCTCCTGCAGCGCCACCGCGTCGGCGACCACCTTGTCCCCGTCGTCGCCGCGGCCCTGTACCCGGTAGCCGCCGAGGTTGTGCTCACTCTGCGGGGTGAACCCGAGGTGGCCCATCACCGGCACGCCCGCCGAGGTGATCGCCTCGACGTGGGGGGCGAACCGGCGGCCGCCCTCCAGCTTGACCGCGTGCGCGCGGCCCTCCTTCATGAACCGCACGGACGTGGCCAGCGCCTGCTCCGGGGAGAGCTGGTAGGAGCCGAACGGCAGGTCGGCCACCACCAGGGCCCGCTTCACCGACCGGGTGACCGCCCGGACCAGCGGCAGCAACTCGTCCACGGTGACCGGCAGCGAGGTGTCGTAGCCGAACACGTTGTTCGCCGCCGAGTCGCCGACCAGCAGCACCGGGATGCCCGCCTCGTCGAAGAGCTGGGCGGTGTACATGTCGTACGCGGTGAGCATCGGCCACGGCTCGCCGCGATCCTTGAGTTCCCGCAGGTGGTGTACGCGTACCTTGCGGGCGGGGGTAGAAGTACTGGATGTGTCGGCACCCGTCCCGTACGGCGCGGGTACCTCCGTGCCACCAAGGCTGGCAGACGCCATCGTCGACCGTCCTTCCCTCGAGGCCCGCTGCACACGGGTCCCCGGGTGTGTAGTGGATGGTGCACGACGAGGGTGACACCGTACGGGCGCGGGTGACACCGCGGTGCGAGCAGCCTCACACGGGCGACACGCCGGACGCGGTAGCGGATTGGCGGTGCCCGCACCAGCGGCGGGGTGGTGGCTGTGCCACCCTGCCGATCCGGGTGGCGGCGAGATCAGGGAGCGGGAGACAGGTGGCAGCGCAGGGCACCGAGCGGGGCATGGCCACGTGGCGGCGGCGGGCGGCGGGCGTGGTGGCGACCGCCGTCCAGCTCGGCGCGCTGGCCAGCCTGTTCGTGCTGCTGTTCGACAACGTCCTGCCGACCGTGTCGGCCGACATCATCAGCGGCTTCGGCTACCTGGGGCTGCCGGTCGCGGCGAACGTGTTCATCGCCCTGGTGCTCGGCGTGCTGGGCGCGGCGCTGCGCCGCCGCAAGCGGGCCGCGCTGTGGACGCTGGTGCTGTTCCAGGTGCTCACCCTGGCCCTCGGCGCGCTGATCCAGGTCGCGGTGGTGGTGTACGGCCCGGACGCGGTGCCCGACCAGTACGGCGAACCGATGTCGCCGAGCGCGATCTGGCAGCTCAGCCTGGCCAACGCGGTCACCGTGGCGCTGCTCCTGCTGCTCCTGCTGCTGCGCCCGGCGTTCCCGGCCCGGCTGGCGCCGGGCGCGTGGCTGCGCGCGCTGGCTGCGCTCGGCGGCGGCCTGGCGCTGTCCTGCCTGCTCGGCTGGGGGCTGACCGAGCTGTTCCCCGGCAACCTGCCCACCGCGTGGACCCGGCTGGTGTGGGCCACCAACCAGGTCACCGGCGAGCTGCTGACGCTGCAGCAGATCGGGGTGAACCAGGCCGGGCCGCGCTGGCTTTCGGTGTTCCTCGGCCTGCTCGGCGCCTTGGTCGCCGCGTACGCGCTGGTGGTGTTCTTCCAGGGGGTGCGCAGCCGGCGGTTGATCGGCCGCGCCGAGGAGCTTCGGGTTCGTGAGCTGCTGGCCGAGCACGGCGAGCCGGACTCGCTGGGCTACTTCGCCACCCGCCGCGACAAGAGCGTGGTGTTCGCCCCGTCCGGCCGGGCCGCGCTGACCTACCGGGTGCTCGGCGGGGTGAGCCTGGCCAGCGGCGACCCGATCGGCGACGAGGAGGCGTGGCCGCAGGCGGTGCGGGAGTGGCTCGCCGAGGCGCACACCTACGGATGGCTGCCCGGCGTGCTCGGCGCCAGCGAACGCGGCGCGCACGTGTACGCCGAGGCCGGGTTGAAGGCGCTGGAGATCGGCGACGAGGCCGTGCTCGACGTGCGCGAGTTCAGCCTGGCCGGCCCGGAGCGGCGCAACGTGCGGCAGGCGGTCAGCCGGGTGGAGCGGGCCGGGTACCGCAGCCGGGTGCGCCGGCACGGGGAGATCCCGCGCGAGGAGATGGCGTCCATCCTCGACCTGGCCGAACGCTGGCGCGGCGCGGAGACCGAGCGGGGCTTCTCCATGGCCCTGGGCCGGCTCGGCGATCCGACCGACGAGCGGTGCGTCATGGTCGAGGCCTACGACGCGCACGGCCGGCTGCGTGGGCTGCTGTCGTTCGTGCCGTGGGGGCGCGGCGGGCTGTCCCTGGACCTGATGCGCCGGGACCGGGACGCGGAGAACGGGCTCAACGAGTACATGGTGTCCGAGCTGGTCGGCGCGGCCAGCCGGCTCGGCGTGCAGCGGATCTCGCTGAACTTCGCCATGTTCCGGGCGGTGTTCGAGGAGGGATCGCGGATCGGCGCCGGCCCGGTGCTGCGGCTGTGGCGCGGCGTGCTCGGCGTCGCGTCCCGGTTCTTCCAGTTGGAGACGCTGTACCGGTCCAACGCCAAGTACGGGCCGCGCTGGGTGCCCCGGTTCATCTGCTTCCAGCGCACCCGCCAGCTGGTGCGGATCAGCATCGTGGCCGGGGTCGCCGAGGGGTTCGTACCCAGCCTGCGCTCGCTGTTCCACCGGGGTGCCCGCCGGGTGCTGCGCTACCACGAGGTGGGGGACGAGTTCGTCGCCGCGGTACGGGCGGTGGACGAGCGGGTCCGCACCGCCCCGCCGGCCCCGCGGCGCTGGCCCGAGCAGATGCGGGTGCGCATCGCCAAGCTGGAGCGGCTGCGCGCCGAGGGGGCGGACGCCTACCCGGTCACCTACCGCAGGGAGGCGTTGCTCGGCGAGGTGCGCGACCAGTTCGGCGGGCTGGCCCCGGACACCCACACCGGGAAGCGGCTCGCGGTGGCCGGCCGGGTGGTGGCCAAGCGTGAGCTGGGCGGGCTGTGCTTCGCCAAGCTGCGGGACGGAAGCGGCGAGCTGCAGGTGATGCTGGCCGCGGACACCCTCGGCAAGGAGGAACTGAGTTCCTGGAAGGCCACCGTGGACCTGGGCGACCACGTCGGGGTGTGCGGCGAGGTGGTCACCTCCCGGCGGGGCGAGCTGTCCGTGCTGGCCGAGCGCTGGGCGCTCACCGCCAAGTGCCTGCACCCGCTGCCGGACAAGCGCAAGGGCCTGGCCGACCCGGAGGCGCGGGTGCGGCAGCGCTACCTGGACATCGCGGTCAACCACGACGCCGCGCAGATGCTGCGCACCCGCAGCGACGTGGTCCGCGCGGTCCGCGAGTTCCTGCAGGGCCGGGGCTATCTCGAGGTGGAGACCCCGATGCTGCAGACCGTGCACGGCGGGGCGAACGCGCGGCCGTTCATCACCCACATCAACGCCTACGACATGCGCATGTACCTGCGCATCGCGCCGGAGCTGTACCTGAAGCGGCTGTGCGTGGCCGGCGTCGACAAGCTGTTCGAGCTGAACCGGAACTTCCGCAACGAGGGCGTGGACGCCACGCACAACCCGGAGTTCACCATGCTGGAGGCGTACCAGGCGTACGCCGACTACCGGACCATGCTCGACCTGACCAGGAACCTGGTGCAGCACGCCGCCGTGGCCGCACACGGCGCCCCGGTGGCCCGCCGCGCGGACGCGGGCGGCGGGCTGGCGGAGCACGACATCTCCGGTGAGTGGCCGGTGCTGCCGGTGCACCGCGCGGTGTCCGAGGCGCTCGGCGAGGTGGTCACCCCGGACACCACCGCGACCGAGCTGATCCGCTACTGCGCCGCCGCCGGGGTGCCGGCGCAGGGCGACTGGAGTCCGGGCAAGCTGGTGCTGGAGGCCTACGAGCACCTGGTCGAGGCGAACACCACCACGCCCACCTTCTACATCGACTTCCCCACCGAGGTGTCCCCACTGACCCGGCAGCACCGGGACGATCCTCGGCTGGCCGAGCGGTGGGACCTGGTCGCGTTCGGCGCCGAGGTGGGCACCGCCTACTCCGAGCTGACCGACCCGCTGGAGCAGCGCCGCCGGCTGGAGGCTCAGTCGCTCAAGGCGGCCAGCGGCGACGTCGAGGCGATGGAGCTGGACGAGGACTTCCTGCGCGCCCTGGAGCACGGCATGCCACCCACCGGCGGCCTGGGCCTGGGCATCGACCGGCTGCTGATGATGCTCACCGGTGCCTCCATCCGGCAGACCGTCCTGTTCCCGTTCGTCCGCCCCGAGTAGCCCGCCTGGACTCCCGGCCCGGTGTAATTACGGAATCCGGATTGTGTCCGTCACTGTGCGCACGGTGACGACCACGAGCGGGAGGCGTGCGGTGGAGTACCGGTTCAGCCCGATGGTTCCGCGGCTGCGGGTGGCGTCCACGCTGCGGCGGCTGCGCGAGCAGGCCCGGATGAGCATGGAGGAGGCCGCCGCCGAGCTGGACATCTCGGTGCCCTCGCTAAGCCGGATCGAGACCGGCAAGGTCAACGCGAACGTCCACCTGGTGCGGAGCATGCTCGACCTCTACAACGGCGGCGACTGCTGGCGGGAAATGCTCGACCTGACCCGGCAGTCCCGCCGCAAGGGCTGGTGGCAGGAGTACGGCCTGCGCGACGGCGGCTACGTCGCCCTGGAAACCGACGCCAGCATCGTGCGTAACTTCGAGGTGAGCCTGATCCCGGGCGTGCTGCAAACCGAGGCCTACACCCGCGCCCTGTTCGCCGCCGACGAGACGTTCACCGATGCGGACGCCGACCTCGCCGTCGCCCTGCGCGCGGTGCGCCAGGAGCGGCTGCGCGCCGAGCGCCCCCTGATGTTCGAGGCCGTCGTGCACGAGCACGCCCTCCGGCTCCCGGTCGGTGGCCCCGCCGTGATGGCCGACCAGTTACGGCACATCGCCGAGGTCGCCGAACTCCCGAACGTGGCCCTGCACGTCCTACCGGTCGCACGGGGCGCATATCCCGATATGAGCGCGCCGTTCGTCCTGCTCAGGTTCGATGTCGACGTGCTGCCGGAACGGGTCTACATCCCGCACGCCATGGGCCAGTTGTATATCGAGAAACCGGAGCAGGTGCGCGCGGCTAGGCTGAAGTTCGACCGCCTGCGGGCGGCCGCGCTCGACCCGACGGCGTCGATCAACCTGGTCCGCCGGGTGGCCGAGGAGCTGTCTGGCGACGAGGGAGGCCGCGATGGTGGACCTGGCCGATGTCCTGTGGCGGAAGAGCAGCCGCAGCGGCACTCACGAGGACAACTGCGTCGAGGTGGCATTCGTCCACCCGGCGCGGACGTGGCGGCGGAGCAGCCGTAGCAGCGTGGCCAACGACAACTGCGTCGAGGTCGCCCACGCCAGCCCCGTGGTCGCCGTCCGGGACGCCAAGCACCCCGGCCCCGTGTTGACCTTCCCTGCCGCCTCCTGGCATGCCTTTCTGCGTGCCCACGCCCGTTGAGGGATCGCGGCGTTGCCGCAGGTCAGCCGGCGACGCGGTGCTGGCCGGGGAAGTCACCATGCTCGCGCCACGTGAGGCAGGCGGGCCGTTGCGGGTTGGTGAGGAACTCGCTGAGGGCGTTGACCAGGTCGGTGATGGGAATACCACTGCCGGCGCGGAAGTGTTCGCCCGTGCTGGTGTGCCATTCCGGTGAGTTGGGGTCGCCGATGGGCTGGGACCAGTGCTCAGGGTCGGTGTACTCGATGTAGCCGAAGCCCTGCCATACGCCGACGACGACGTGGTGATCCGGGCGGGAATCGCCACCGAACGCGCTGACCTTCCGGGGACGGTCGTGGTGGACCAGGTGTGCCTCACTGGTGTGTGCTGCCGACAACCGCTCCACCAGGCCACGAATGTCCTCAGAGGTGGACAGCGTCATCTCGTGCTCGGCTTGGGCGGTGACGGTGCCCGGCCGCAGGTCGGCCCACCGCGCCGTAATCGTCATCGCCGTCCCCTTCCTCGGTAGGTCACCCGCGCCCCATCATGCTCCACCACCGTCAACGTAGCGCCTTCATCCAGCACGAATGGCAGAACCGTGTCGCAGGTGTACTCGCGGCCTTGGGTACGCGGATCGCGGCCGCAGACCACCCGGTCGATGACCAGCACCTCGTGCACGACCTCGTTCGTGGGACGATGGCGCAGCCGCACGGCGAGTTGGATTTCGACGTGCCGGCTCAACACCGCCAGGCCCGGCCCTTTGTCGGGGAAGGTCTCCCGCAAGAACCGCGCGGCCTGCTGTTGCCAACTGTGCGGGTCGTCGTTTTCGCCGCTGAGCAATCGCACCCGCCCGCCGTGGCGTTGCAACCACCAACCTGTCGTCTGCGCTCCCTCGGGACCTCGCCGGAGTGCGGTGCGGGTGCCGGCCGGTGTGCTCAACCAGCGACGCGGCGTCGTCCAGCGCCGCCAGGACCTGCTCGATCTGCTGCCGGATCTCCGCGATGCTCGCCACGGCCGGAGATCATTCCGGGGACCACCGACAGCAGACGTGGGAGTGCAAGCCTACGTCGGTGCGGCCGGCGTCAGCGGGGCACGGTGACGTGGTGCTCGCGCCAGGCGTTGGTGATGGGGAGGCGGCGGTCCCGGCCGAAGGCCTTGAAGGTGATCTTGGTGCCGGGCGGGTACTGGCGACGCTTGTACTCGGCCGCGTCGACCATCCGTACCACCCGGTCGACCAGTTCCGCGTCGAAGCCGGCGGCGATCAGCTCGGCGTAGCCCCGGTCACCCTCGACGTAGTCGTCCAGCACGTCGTCCAGCAGCTCGTACGGCGGCAGCGAGTCGGTGTCGAGCTGGCCGGGCCGCAGCTCGGCGGACGGCGGCTTGCTGATCGTGTTCTCCGGGATCGGCGGCAGCTCGCCGCGCTTCTCCGCGGCCGCGTTCCGCCACCGGGCGAGCTGCCAGACCAGCGTCTTGGGCACGTCCTTGATCGGCGCGAAGCCGCCGACCGCGTCGCCGTAGATGGTGGAGTAGCCGACCGCCAGCTCCGTCTTGTTGCCGGTGGCCAGCACCAGGTGGCCGTACTGGTTGGACAGCGCCATCAGGGTCATGCCGCGGCAGCGGGCCTGGATGTTCTCCTCGGCCAGCCCGGTCAGCCCGAGCTGCTTGACGAACACGTCGACCATGTCCACGATCGGCTGGACCTGGTAGTGCAGCCCGGTGCGGCGGGCCAGCTCGGCGGCGTCCGAGCGGGAGTGCGACGACGAGTAGCTGGAGGGCATGGACACGCCGTGCACCGCGTCCGCGCCGAGCGCGTCCACCGCGAGAGCGGCGCACACCGCCGAGTCGATGCCGCCGGACAGGCCCATCACCACGGAGTGGAACCCGTTCTTCCGCACGTAGTCCCGCAGGCCGGCGACCAGCGCCGACCACACCTCGGCCTCGTCACTCAGCGGCTCGGCGACGGGCGGGGCCGGCAGCGGCTCGTAGACCGGCAGCGGCTCGGCGTCCAGGGTGAGCCGGCTCACCTCGAACCCGCCGACCCGGCCGGTGGTGTCGCTGCCGCCGGCCGGCAGGTCCAGGTCCATCACCAGCAGGTGCTCCACGAACTGCGGCGCTCGCGCCAGCAGCACCCCGTCCCGGCCGCACACCAGCGAGTCGCCGTCGAAAACCAGCTCGTCCTGGGCGCCGACCAGGTTGACGTAGGCCATCGGCGCGCCCGCCTCGGCCGCCCGCTTGGCCACCAGCGGGCCGCGCACGTCGTCCTTGTTCCGCTCGTACGGCGAGCCGTTGATGCACAGCACCAGGTCGACGCCGGCCTGGCCGAGCGCGGCGACCGGGCCGCCGTCCTGCCAGATGTCCTCGCAGATCACCACGCCGACGTCCAGCCCGTGCCAGCGCAGGATCGGCAGCCGGTCACCCGGCTTGAAGTACCGGGCCTCGTCGAACACGCCGTAGTTGGGCAGGTGGTGCTTGGCGTAGCGGGCCACCACCCGGCCGCCGTGCAGGAACGCCGCGGCGTTGCGCGGGCCCACCTCGTCCCGGTCCAGGTAGCCGACCACGACCAGGGTGTCCCCGCAGCCCGCCTCGGCCAGCCGCCCGGGCAGTGCGTCCATGGCCGCCCGGGACGCCTCGGCGAAGGACTTGCGCAGCGCGAGATCCTCGACCGGGTAGCCGGTGAGCATCAGTTCCGGGAACACCACGAGGTGTGCGCCGGCCCGCACGGCCTGGCGGGTACGGTCGACGATCAGGTCGGCGTTGCCGGCCAGGTCGCCGACGCAGGCGTTCACCTGGGCGAGGGCGATGCGCAGCTGCGGCATGACTCCATCTTCTCCCACGATCGGCCGTGGTCGGGACGGAATGTGCGCGATGAGTCACCGCGGCGCCGGCCGGCACCGAACACCCCTCGCCTGGGTGTACGGAGTAACGTGCGTCCGCCCGTGTGATGGCACGATCGGTGACGTGTTCGGTCGCCGCCGCCCGCTGATCGGGCTCCTCACCGTCGTCGTCGCCGCCGGTCTGCTCGCCGGCTGCACCTCCGCCACGCCCGGCGCCCCGACCGGGGTACGGGTGGAGACCCGCGGCCCGGTCGGCCCGGTCCCGGCCGGGCTGGACCGCTTCTACGGGCAGCCGGTCGGCTGGGGGGACTGCGCCGCCTACGAGGCGCCCAGCGGAGCCACTCCCGGTACGTACACGGGCAAGCACATGGAGTGCGCACGGGTGACCGTCCCGCTGGATTACGCCAACCCGAACGGCCGCACCATCACTCTGGCCCTGATCCGCCGCCCGGCCAGCCAGCCCGACCGGCGGATCGGCTCGCTGCTGGTCAACCCGGGCGGCCCCGGCGCATCTGGGTTGCAGGCGGCGGCCAGCCTGGTCGACCGGGTGTCCGGCAACGAGCTCGGCCAGCGGTTCGACGTGGTCGGCTTCGACCCGCGCGGGGTCGGCGCCAGCGATCCCGACGTGCGCTGCCTGACCGACCCGGAGCACGACGCCGAGCGGCTGCTGGACGAGACCGACGCCTCGCCGGCCGGCGTCACCAGGACCGAGACCGACCACCGCGACTACGCGCAGAAGTGCGCTCAGCGCACCGGCGCCGACATGCTGTCCCACGTCGGCACCAAGGACGTCGCCAAGGACCTCGACGTGCTGCGCTCCGCGCTGGGCGATCAGAAGCTGACCTACCTCGGCTACTCCTACGGCACCCGGATCGGCAGTAGCTACGCCGAGCAGTTCCCGAACAACGTGCGCGCCCTGCTGCTGGACGGCGCGGTGGACCCGACCCAGAACCCGGTGGACGCGGAGACCGCCCAGGCCGCCGGGTTCCAGCAGGCGTTCAACCAGTTCGCCGCGTGGTGCGCGCCCCGGCAGGACTGCGCGCTCGGCCACGACCCGGCCGCCGCCACGCAGGCCTTCCGCGACCTGACCATCCCGCTGATCCGGCACCCGATGCCGGCCGGGGACGGGCGGGTGCTGTCCTACTCCGACGCCACCACCGCGGCGATCCAGGCGCTCTACACGCAGTCGCTGTGGGAGTCGCTGAACACCGGCCTCAACGAGCTTCGGCGCGGCAGCGGGCGCGGCATGATGGCGCTCGCCGACGTCTACTACGAGCGCGACACCTCCGGGCACTACTCGACCACCACGGACGCGTTCAACGCGGTGCACTGCGTGGATGACACCCGGATCACCGACGAGGCCCAGCAGCGCCTGGCCCAGCAGCGGTACCAGACGGCGGCGCCGTTCCTGAACAGCGGCAACCCGCCGAGTCCCGCGCTGGACTACTGCGCGTACTGGCCGGTGCCGCCCACCGACACGCCGCACCAGCCGAGCGTGGCCGGGCTGCCCCCGGTGCTGGTGGTGTCCACCACCCGCGACCCGGCCACGCCCTACCAGGCCGGCGTCAACCTGGCGAACGCCCTGCACGGCGGCCTGCTCACCTTCGAAGGCACTCAGCACACCGTGTTCCTGCAGGGCAACGGCTGCGTGGACGCGGCGGGCGTGCGCTACCTCGTCGACCTGCGGCTTCCGCCGCCCGGCACCCGCTGCGCCCGCTGACGGCTACGACACGGCCGCGGTGGTGGTGCCAGTGCGTTCGGTGCCGAAGTCGACGCCCTTGGCCTCCCTGCCGAGCCAGGTGCAGATGGCCAGCAGTATGAAGACCGGCACGATCGTGACGGTCAGCGCGAACGGGTAGCCGTGCGTGCTGGCCAGCGACTCCTGGATCGGCAGGTTGAACGCGGCCAGGCAGTTGCCGAGCTGGTACGTGACGCCCGGGTAGAAGCCGCGGATGGCGTCCGGCGACATCTCGGTGAGGTGCGCCGGGATGACGCCCCACGCACCCTGCACCATGACCTGCATCAGGAACGAGCCGAGCACCAGCATGCCGGCGGTGTGCGAGTAGGCGAAGGCCGGCACCACGGGCAGCCCGAGGATCGCGCACAGCACGATGGTCCGCCGCCGACCGAACTTCTCGGACAGCGCACCGAAGAATCCGCCGCCGATCATCGCACCGACGTTGTAGAGCACCGCGATCCAGGTGGCCGTGCTCGCGGCGAGGCCGGCGCCGCCGTGCGAGGTGGCCTTGAGGAACGTCGGGTAGACGTCCTGGGTGCCGTGGCTCATCCAGTTGAACAGCGTCATCAGCACGATCAGGTAGCCGAACCGGCGCAGCACCGCGGGGTTGAGCAGCACGTCCCGCATCGAGGTGCGGGTCACCCGCATCCGGTCCCTGGTGGCCTCCCACACCTCGGACTCCCGCACCCGGCTCCGGATCAGCAGGCTGATCAGCGCCGGCACGATGCTCAACGCGAACAGCCACCGCCAGGACAGCCCGAGCACCGAGTGGACCAGCAGGAACGCCAGCGACGCGCACAGGTAGCCCATGGCGTAGCCCTGCTGCAGCACGCCGGAGAAGAACCCGCGCCGGTGCACCGGCACCTTCTCCATGGCCAGTGCCGCGCCCAGGCCCCACTCGCCGCCCATGCCGATGCCGTAGAGCAGCCGCAGCACGAACAGCACCGTGTAGTTCGGCGCGAACGCGCACAGGAACCCGACGAACGAGTAGAAGCACACGTCGACCATCAGCGGCACGCGCCGGCCGATCCGGTCCGCCCACAGCCCGAACAGCAGCGCACCCACCGGCCGCATCATTAACGTGATGGTGGTGAGGAACGCCATCTGGGCCAGCGAGACGTGGAACTCCTTGCCGATCTCCGCGTAGACGAGGACGACGAGGAAGTAGTCGAAGGAGTCCATCGCCCAGCCCAGGAGCGCGGCCAGGAACGAGTTGCGCTGGTCCGCGGACAGCCGCCCGTCCGCCGAACTGGTGCTCGCCATCGCGCCGTAGTCCTTTCCCCGATCGTGCCGGCCCACCGGTCCTACACCGCGGGTCCACCTCGGGCAACCTCCGCCGACGGCGAACCCGTCCCGGCCCCGCGGGGTGCCCCGAAACATGCTGTTAACGCCCCTTGCCTAGGCTGCCGGTATGGACCGCCAGCAGGAGTTCGTGCTGCGTACGCTGGAGGAACGCGACATCCGGTTCGTCCGGTTGTGGTTCACCGACGTGCTCGGCTTCCTCAAGTCGGTCGCGGTCGCGCCCGCCGAACTGGAGGGCGCCTTCGCCGAGGGCATCGGGTTCGACGGCTCGGCGATCGAGGGCTTCGCCCGGGTGTACGAGTCGGACATGGTGGCGCGGCCCGACCCGTCGACCTTCCAGGTGCTGCCGTGGGCGACCAACGAGGGTGACCACTACTCGGCCCGGATGTTCTGCGACATCACCATGCCGGACGGCTCGCCGTCGTGGGCCGACCCTCGGCACGTGCTCAGCAGGACGCTGTCCAAGGCCAGCGAGGCCGGGTTCACCTGCTACGTGCACCCGGAGATCGAGTTCTTCCTGCTCCGGACGGTGAACGGGGACGGGACCCGGCCCGAGCCCGCGGACAACGGCGGCTACTTCGACCAGGCCAGCCACGACGCCGCGCCGCACTTTCGCCGCCGGGCCATCGAGGCACTGGAGGCGATGGGCATCTCGGTGGAGTTCAGCCACCACGAGAACGCGCCCGGCCAGCAGGAGATCGACCTCCGCTACGCCGACGCGCTGACCATGGCCGACAACGTGATGACCTTCCGGTACGTGGTCAAGGAAGTCGCGCTCATGCAGGGCGTGCGCGCGTCGTTCATGCCCAAGCCGTTCACCGACCAGCCCGGCTCCGGCATGCACACCCACGTCAGCCTGTTCGAGGGCGACCGCAACGCCTTCTACGACAGTGAGGACCCGTACGAGCTGTCCCCGACCGGCAAGGCGTTCGTGGCCGGCCTGCTCCGGCACGCCAGGGAGATCTGCGCGGTCACCAACCAGTGGGTCAACTCCTACAAGCGGCTGATCGTCGGCGGCGAGGCCCCGACCACCGTCTGCTGGGGCCACGCCAACCGGTCCGCCCTGGTCCGGGTGCCGATGTACTCCCCGGGCAAGGCGTCCTCCCGACGGGTGGAGATCCGCTCGCTGGACTCGGCGTGCAACCCGTACCTGGCGTACGCGGTGATCCTCGCCGCCGGGCTGCGCGGCGTGCAGAAGGAGTACGAGCTGCCGCCGGCCGCCGAGGACGACGTGTGGTCGCTCACCGACGCGGAGCGGCGCGCCGCCGGCTACGCCAACCTGCCCCAGAATCTCAACGAGGCCCTGATCGAGATGGAGAACTCGGAACTGGTCGCCGAGACCCTCGGCGAGCACGTCTTCGACTTCTTCCTGCGCAACAAGCGTGCCGAGTGGGACGCCTACCGCCGCGAGGTCACCCCCTACGAACTTCGCACCTACCTGCCGATGCTGTAACCGCAAGGGGCCAACCGGGGGCCGGGTCGACGGGGACTCGCGACCGCGGGAGGTCCACACGCCGGCTTCGGGAAGTTAGGTTCTGCATTCGTGACCGACGCGTTCTCCCCCGGCGGGCAGCCCGGCGATCAGCCATCCGGTCGAACGACCGGGTCGACGGCTGCCCCGCTGGCCTCGTCCGGGTCCACCAGGGTGACCGTGCGTACCGCGACCGCGGGCGCCGACCGCGGCCCCACCTCCGTGCCCGCCGTGCCCGACAGGCAGACACTGCGGGCCTGCACCGTGGCCACCCGCGCCGAACTGGCCGCGGTGCGGGTGCTCAGCACGTCCTTCGTGAACGCGCACCCGGACGCCGGGTTCGAAGCGCTGATCGTCGACGCCGAGCCGGGCGACTCCGGCCCCGGCCTGCTCACCCCCGCCGACATCGGGGTGGACGAAACCGAACTCGCCTACCTGGCCACCGCGCACACCGCCGAGCGGCTGTGCGCCGTGCTGCGGCCCCGGCTGCTCGCCCACCTGCTCGCCGACGGCACCCCGGTGCTCTACCTGGACCCGTGGACGCTGGTGCTCGGCCCGATCGGGGATCACCTGCTGCCCACGCTGGCGCACAGCGAGCTTGCCCTCACCCCCCGGGTGCTCCGGCCGCTGCCGGACGACGGGCTGCGGCCGAGCGCCGAGGAACTGCTCGCCGCCGGCGTCTACGACCCCGGCTTCCTCGCCGTCGCCCCGGGCGCCGAACCATTCCTGTCCGCGTGGGCCGAGCAGACCCGCCGGGCGCCCGCCTCGGCGGACAGTTTCCTGGACGGCGCCCCCGCCATGGTCGACCACCACGTGCTGCGCGAGCGCGGCATCGGCCTCTCCGTGTGGAACGCGGCGCAGCGCGAGCTGAGCAGGGGCGAGGGCAACACGGTGCTGGTCGACGGGGCCACGCCGCTGCGCACGGTCAACTTCGCCGGCTTCGACCCGCAGCGCCCCTGGCTGCTCTCCGCCGAGGTCACCGACCGGCCGAGGGTGCTGCTCTCCGAACATCCGGTGCTGGCCGAGCTGTGCGCCGCGTACCGGAACCACCTGGTCCGCGCCGGCCTCGGTACCGACGACGAGCCGTACCGCTTCGCCGTGCTGCCCGACGGCACGGCGATCCCCGACCCGCTACGCGACGAGTTCCACGCCGCCTGGTCCGCCGCCGACCGCGCCGGCGAGCCGCCGCCGCCCCCGGCCTTCGGCAGCGACGGCGGCGCCTTCCTGACCTGGGCCCGCGAACCCGTCGACGGGCATCCGGGCAGCACCCGCTGGGCGGCCGCGGTGTGGCGCGGCGACCAGGTGCTGCGCGAGCGGTTCCCGGACCCGTTCGGCGCGGACGCGGACGCGTTCCGCGACTGGTGCGCCGGCCCCGGAGTGGAGGCCGGGCGGGTGCGCCCGGACCTGGTGCCCGGTCCCGGCGTGGCGGAGCCCGCGCTGCTGGACCAGTTCGGCATCTCGGTGCTCGGCCGGGGCCGGGTCGCCGACCTCATGCGCGCCGCCGCCCGCGCCGCCGGCCTGCCCACCTCCGACGTGGCCAGCTACCCGGTCGTGCTGGACTGCGGCGGCGGCCCGCGACCACCCGCCGAGCGCTACCTGATCGCCTACCGGCTGGACGGCGGCGGCGACCTGCCCGGCGCCGGCGAGGTGTGGGTGCCCTCGGACGCCACCCGCGCCGTGCTCGAGTCGGCCGGCGCGCGGTCGGTGTCCACGGTGCCGCTGCCCGTCCTCGACCCGGGGGAGCGGGACGAGGAGGCGCAGGCGGCCGCCCGGCAGCGGTGGGACGTGCCCTCCGACGCCGTGGTGGTGGCCTGCCTCGCCGACCACGCCGTGGAACACGCCGGCAACGCGCTGGGCGCGGTGTCCGCGTTCCTCGGCGCCTTCGCCGACCGGCAGAACGTGATGTTGCTCATCGCGGTGACCGGGGCGGCCGAGCACCCGGAGGCCGCCGAGCGGCTGCGCCTGGCCACCTCGACAGACCCGCGCATCCGGCTGGTCGAGGAGGCCACCGAGGCCCAGCGGCGCGACGTGTTCGACGCCGCGGACTGCGTGGTGTCGCTGCACCGTGGCGGCGCGGGCGGCTGCGCGGACCGGGTGGCGCTGGTGCTCAGCGACGCCGTCGCCCGCGGTATCCCCGTGGTGACCAGCGACGACGGTGCGATCTCCACGCTGCTCGACGCCTCCTCGTCGGTACTCGTGCCCGCCCACCCGGGCGGTGACGAACCCGACACCGAGGCCGCCGGGGTGCTGCTGGCCACGTTGCTCGAGGATCGGCACGCCGCAGCCAAGCTGGGCCTCGCCGCCCGGGACCAGTTACTGCGCCACCGCGCGCTCGGCCAGGTCGCGGAGCGGCTGCGGGGCCGGGTCGAGCACGCCTACCGCGGCTGGCGCGCCCGCAGGGCGGCCTCCCGCCCCGACCCGCAGACCGATCCGCTCGCCCCGCTGCATGCGGCCAGGCACGCCCTGCTCCGCCGGCCGGACGTGGGCGCGGCCAGCCGCACGCCGATGGCGCCAGCGCTACGCAAGGCCGTGCTCCGCGTGCTCAACCACTACGACCACCACGTCCGCGAGGTGCTGTCCACGCTGGTCGACGGCATCGAGCGGACCGCGACCGAACTGGTGCACCAGCAGCAGCTCATCCGGGACGGCGCCGGCGTCGACGACGTGAGTGTGCTGCGCGCCGAACTGGACGACCTGGCCGAGCGGCAGAACCGGCTCGGTGACGCGCTGGCCGGTGCGGACGACGGCGTGGTCCGGGTGCGGGCCGACCTGGCCGGGCTCGGCCGCCGGCTGCGCGAGGCGGAGGACGCCGTGGTGAACGAGGCGGCCAAGCGCGGCCGGCAGGTCGAGACGCTGGCCGAACGGATCGACAGGCTCACCGACGCGCTGGACCGCACCCTCGACCGGATCGACTCGCTGGAGGAGTCCGTCGCCGAACTCCTGCGCGAGCGCGACCGGAAGCTGGAGTCCGGCATGCGCACCGCCACCCAGGCGTTGCAGACGGCCGACTCGCTGCGCCGGGTGGTGGTCCGCGAGCACGAGCGGCATGCCACGCCGCCCGCGGTACGCAGCTCAGTGGTGGTGTGCGACGCGGGCCTGCTGCGGCTGCCGGCCGAGGACGGTGTGATGTTGCCCCTGCTGTCCAGCAACGGGGTGTGGGAGCCGGAGCTGTCCGCGCTGATCGACTCGCTGGTCGAACCGGGCGGCATCTTCGTGGACGTCGGCGCGTACGTGGGCTACCACACGGTTCGTGTGGCCAGCCGGCTCGGGACCAGCGGTGCGGTCGTCGCGGTCGAGCCGAGCCGCACCGCGGCGACCCTGCTGCGGCACAACGTCGAGGTCAACGTGCCGCGCGCGGCCGCGCAGCGCCTGGTCGTCCTGGACGCGGCCGCGTGGGACACCTCGGGAACCTTGCTCACCGAGGACGCGCTCACCGGCGGGCTCGCGGTCCGCCCCGCCCCGGTCGACCGGGCCGGGGCGGCAGGCTCCGATGACGCCGGTGACTCCGGGACGTCGAGTGACTCGGGCAACTCCGGCGATTCCAGTGGCGAAGATCACTCCGGCTCGGCGCCCCCCGCGGACGGCGCCGCGGCGCCGGCGGTCGAGGAACGGCCACCCGCGGTGGAAACGGGCAGTGACCGACCGCACACCGTTCGCGCCATCCGGCTGGACCGGGAAATCGAGGGCATCGCATCGCTGCAGGGCCTGCACCTGTCCGTGGTCCGAGTGGACGTGCCGGGTCGGGGCCACCGAGCCCTCGGCGGCCTGGTCCGGCTGCTCCGCCGGGACCGGCCGCATGTGTTCTGCGAGTTCGCGCCGGGTGCGGTCACCGAGCTGGGCGACGACCCCATCGTCGCCCTCCGCGAGTTCCGGACCTGGGGCTACGAGCTGATGCTGGTCAGCGGGCAGCAACCACTGTCGCCGGAGGAACTGCTCAGCGCGCTGGATCCGGCTCGGGCCACGACGCTGTGGCTGCGGCCGAAGGGCCGGGCGAGTTGATGGGCGCCGGCGCTCCGGTTCGGCGCGGGCGCTCCGGTTCGGCGCGGGCGCCCGCCGCGCCGGTCGGCCGCACCGTGTCACTGCCTGTTTCCCTGCGTGACCAGCCGATTTGACTTTGGTCGTGCGAGTGCGTAACTTTCTCCTTGCCGCACGGGAGGCCGGACGGAACAGGACGAAAGAGCCTGGCGAGGACGGCCACGCAGACCGACGCCCCGATGGTGTTAAGCTAACGGGGTGCGTTGCGGCCCGGGCCGAGTGGTTGACACCGCGAAGCGGACCGGGTAAAGTAGTAGGGCGTCTTCCGGGCCGAACCCAGGTGAGTGACCCAAGTACGGGTCGATTTGATCTGGGTGCGAAGGACCGGGTAGGCTTTGAGAAGTGAATTGGACCTGAGGGTCTGTGCGCCCCGGATCGGGCCTGCGGTTGTGGGTTTCGTGGTGGTGTGCGTGTGTTCTTTGAGAACTCAACAGCGTGTCGTAATGCCAGTAGCTTGATATGC
>NZ_BJFL01000054.1 GCF_005405885.1 Gandjariella thermophila | reverse complement strand
CGGCTGGCAGGAAATGCTCTCCGTCATCGCCGACCACCAACGACCCCTGGTCATCGCGGTCAACGCCCGCGAGGCCGACGGGTTCGACACCTCCTGGCTGTGGGACGTGCGCTTCGAACTCCTGCGCGGCCGGCACGTGATCGCCAGCGGAGAACGCGCCACCGACCTCGCCGTCCGCCTCCGCTATGCCGGGGTGGCCCACGAGTTGCAGCCCGACCCGGTCGCCGCCGTGGCGAGCACCACCGGCGCGGAACCCGAGGTGATCGCCAACTACACGGCGTTCCGTGCCCTGACCCAGCTCGGCGCGCAGTAGCCCGGCCCCGCCGACCCGCGCCCACCCCGGGACCGGGCCGGGCGGAGCCGACCGCCTAGTGTGTCTCCTCACACGGCACCCGACCAGCTCCGCTGACGAGGCAGGGACAGACCCGATGACCCGAACGGCCCGGTGTGCCGGCCGCCCGCTGCTGGTGGTGCTCGCCGCCGCGATCACCGCGCTCCTCGGGCTGGCCGGCGCCTGCGCGTGGCCGCCGGTGTCGTCGTCGCCGCGGACCAGCGCACCCGCCCCGCGGCCGACCCCGACGTCCGCCTCGCCGTTACCGCCCGGGCCGGCCGCGTTCGGCTCGGTGGCGGACTGCCCGCGGCCGCAGTCCGGGTTCGACTGTGACTTCCAGCGACGGTTCGCCGCCGTGGACAGGTACCTCGCCAACCGGCCCGGGATGGTCGCTGTCGTCGTGCACGACCGCCAGACCGGTGCGGTGTGGCGCAACGACGACGCCGACACGCCGATCTGGACGGCATCCACCATCAAGCTGGCCATGGCGGTGGACCTGTTCGAGCGGGACCGCGCCGGCGCCATCCAGCTCAGCGCGGACGATCGCGACCTGATCCACGCCATGCTGCACAACTCCGACGACAACGCGGCGGACACGCTGTGGTTCCGCTACGCCGGCTCCGACCACATGGCTTTCAACCGGGACTTCGCCCAACTCGGCATGACGTCGCTGCGACCCCAGCGCGGGTTCAGCGACTTCTACCCGTACTGGGGCTTCCAGCAGTGCACCGCCAACGACCTGCTCCGGCTGATCGACCACGTGCTCGACGACATGCCCCGCGGCCTGCGTGACCACATCGTCGGCGAGCTGCGCACGGTCGCCCCGGACCAGCAGTGGGGCGTGTGGGACGCCGGCCCCGCCGCGCAGCCGGGCAACAAGGACGGGTGGTCGCTGGAGCAGGGCGGCTGGGTGATGAACACGGTCGGCTTCGCCGGCCCCGCGGAGCGCTACACGGTCGCGGTGATGAACAGCCTGCGCGGGCAGGGCGGCTACGACGAGGGCCGTGCCACCGACAGCCACGTCGCCCAACTGCTCTTCGGCGGCCGGTTCTGAGCTCGCGCCGACCATAGGACGAACGAGAGTTGGCGAAACGCCGGCCGGTATGCGATCGACGGTTACCCGGGTGTGTCGCGGCCACCGTTTCCGGCTGCCGGCGTGGCGCGCAGTTCGACGCAGCACTGCCCGGGCCGGGGGACGAGCACGGCCTCCACCGTGCCGGCCTGCAGGCCGTCCAGGAAGCCGGCCAGGAGCTCCCGGTTGAGGCCGCAGACCAGGTCCGGGGCGCGCGCGGCGAGCGGGTGGAACGGGCAGTTGTGCAACCGCACGCAGGTGGCGGTGTCCCGGGACGGCTCGAACCCGTGCCCCTCCAGCAGTCCCTGGGTCAGGGTGAGCGCCCGCTCCGGACCCAGCCGGCCCGGTCGGGCCTGCGCCCGCTCGGCCTCGCCCATGGCCCGCCCGCGCGACCGGGCGACCCGAAACGCCGCCTGCCGGGCGTCCTCGCCGGCATCCTCGGTGAGCACCGCGTCGAGCAGCATCTCGGCCAACATGTCCGGCCGGCGCTCCGGGATGGTGACCCGGATGTCGGTGGCCGCGGGCTGGTAGACCTTCGGGCGCCGACCGACCCGGCGCTCCCGGCCCGGCGCGGTATGCGCGACCAGCAGCCCGGCGTCGACCAGCTTGTCCAGGTGGAACGCGGCGAGCTTGCGGGAGATGCCGGCGGCGCCCGCCGCCTCCTCCCTGGTGACCGCGCGGCGGCTGCGCCGGATGAACTCGTACAGGCCGCGGCGGACATCGTCGTGCAGCACCGCCACCGCCGCGATCGCGGGCCGGCACCGGTCCGGGTCGGCCGTCATATGCCCACCTTATCTCCCAACGAGGTACCCGAAAACCGCCCGCTTTGCCCGCCGCTCCAGCGCATTCCCCGGAACGGGCGGTAAGACCCATGCCCGCTACGGAAACGGTGGCACCGGCGCGGGAGTTCCGGACGCCGCGGGGGCGGCCGCACCGCCGGCACCGGTGGGCGGGCATCGAGCGGGTGGGATGGACGCGTGACACTATTCGGCTGATCGAACGCCCGGCGCTCGGCGGCGGGCACGCAGGGTGGTACGAGGGGAGTGGAGCGGGCGTGCTCACCGCGGTCGTGCTGCTGGTGGGGATGGCCGGCGCGGTGTGTGTGGTGGTCACCGTGCTCTCCGCGGCGATGACGCTGGCGGTGCCGCGCGGCACGCCGGTCCTGATCACCCGATGGGTGTTCGTCGGGATGGGTGCGGTGTTCACCGCGCTGGCGGCGGGCAGCCAGGACTACCGCCGCCGCGACCGCATCATGGCCCAGTACGCGCCGCTCACCCTGCTGACCCTGCCGGCGGTCTGGCTGGTCCTGGTGCTCACCGGGTACATGGCGATGTTCTGGGCGGTCGGCGTGCGGCCGTGGCCGTCGGCGTTCCTGGAGAGCGGCTCCTCCATGTTCACCCTGGGCTTCCGCGCGCCGGACGGCGTGGTCACCGGGGCGCTGGCCTTCTCCGAGGCCATGCTCGGGCTCGGGCTGCTCGCCCTGCTGGTGTCCTACCTGCCGTCGATCTACGCGTCCTACTCCCGCCGCGAGCTGATGGTGACCGCGCTGGAGACCCAGGCGGGCAGCCCGCCGTCGGCGGTGGAACTGCTGGAGCGGCTGGCCCGCATCGACGGCCTGGACGACCTGGACACCTTCTGGCAGGAGTGGGCGAGCTGGTTCGCCGGCCTGGAGGAGACGCACACCTCCACACCCGCCCTGGTGTTCTTCCGCTCGCCGCAGCCGGACCGGTCCTGGGTCGCCGCGGCCGGCGCGGTGCTGGACGCGGCGTCCCTGCTCGCCTCCACGCTGGACGTGCCGCGCCAGCCGTCCGCGGAACTGTGCATCCGGTCCGGGTACCTGGCGCTGCGCCGGATCGGCGACTTCTACGTCATGCCCTACGACCCCGACCCCGCGCCGGACGACCCCATCGCCATCACCCGCTCCGAATACGACGCCGCCTGCCGCCGGCTGGCCGCCGCGGGCGCGCCGCTGCGGCCGGACCGCGACCAGACCTGGCAGGACTTCGCCGGCTGGCGGGTGAACTACGAGGCCGTGCTGCTGCGGTTCGCCTCGCTGTGCACGGCTCCCCCGGCGATGTGGTCGGGCGACCGAGCCATCCCGTTCCGGCGCGCGCCGGTCACCCGCCGGCGGGCCCGGTCGCGGCTGTAGTGCCGCCGCCCGCCGGCCCGGAATGACCGGGCGCCTTCCGCGGGTTTGCCTGAGTGGTGGTCCACGCTACGAGCTGATTGGCTGGCATCATGTCGCTCACTCTGGGAAACGGCCCGTTGGCCAAGCCCCCGCGCGGTTCGCTCAACTTCGACCTCGGCGCGGCCGCGCCCGCGCACGTGCTGTACCTGCACGAGGTGCCGCAGCGCATCCGTGGCCGGTTCGCCGGCCAGACCGTGGTGGACACCCGCCGCGCGATGCTGCTGCACGAGACCGGGCTGCTACCGCAGTGGTACGTGCCGCTCGAGGACGTCCGGCAGGACCTGATCGAGCGCACCGATCACACCACGCACTGCCCGTTCAAGGGCGACGCCTCGTACTGGACGCTGCGGGTGGGCGACCGGGTCGCCGGCAACACCATCTGGGGGTACGAGAACCCCAAACCGGAATGCCCACCGCTGGCCGGCCTGGTGGCCTTCTACTTCGACCGGCTGGACGCCTGGTTCGAGGAGGACGAGCCGGTGCTCGGCCACCCGCGCGACCCGTTCCACCGGGTCGACGTGCGGCGCACGTCCCGGCACGTGGTGGTGCGGGCGGGCGGGCAGACGGTGGCGGACAGCCGGCGGGCGCTGGCACTGTTCGAGACCGGCCTGCCCACCAGGTACTACCTGCCGGCGTCGGACGTGCGGATGGCGGCGCTGCGCAGCAGCACCACAACCACCGTCTGCCCGTACAAGGGGGTGGCCACCTACCACGACGTGTGCGTGGGCGACACGGTGTACCCGGACGCGGCGTGGAGCTACCACGAGCCGCTGGCCGAGGCGCGCGCCGTCGGCGGGTTGCTCAGCTTCCTCGGCGAGGGCATCGAGGTCACCGTCGACGGCGAACCCGGCTGAGCACGACGGAGGCGGGCCGGTGGTGGCGGCCCGCCTCCTTCCGGTCCCTCAGCGGCGCACGGTGAGGTAGCTGGCCTGGCCGTGGTGCGGGCCATCGGACCGGTCAGCTCACGCCGGTAGCGCCACCTCGGCGAGGGCCCGGCCCGCGCCGTCCAGCCGGGCTCACTACGCCCGGTTCGCCGCGTCGGAGCGGAATGCCGGGAACCGGGCTAGAACTCGAAGCCGCCCGGCCGGTTGTTGCGGTCGGCGAGCAGGCCGGCCAGGGTGGCCACGGCGATCTCCGGCGGGGTACGGGAGCCGATGTTGAGCCCGATCGGCCGGTGCACCCGGGCGATGTCGGCCTCGGCGACACCGAGTTCGGTCAGCGCGGCGACGTGCGGCGCGGGATGGCGGGGGTTGCCCATCACGCCGATCCACCGGACCGGGCGGGCGAGCACGTCCCGCAGCACCGGGCCCAACTCGACCCGGTGGTGGTCGGTGACCACCACGTCGGCGGTCGCGTCCAGCTCGGCGACGTCGACCAGCGTGGCGCCCGCCTCCCGGGCCGCGCCCGCCCGCTCCGGGTCCGGTTCCACCAGCAGCGGCCGGAACCCGAGGTCGCGGCCGAAGTGCAGCAGGTGGTCGGCGACCGGGGAGGCGAATACCGCGACCAGCGTCCGGTCCCGGGTCGGCGGCTCCGCGCTGCCGTGGGCGACCGCGCAGGCCGGGTCCACGTCGGGTCGGGTCATGCGCCCAGTGTGGCAGGGCGACCGCCTGGAATCCCAGCCCGAGGCGGTGTTGGGCCTCGTTCTACCCTGCCCGAGGCGGCCGAGAGCCAGAGGGGGATGACCCGATTTGATCGATCAACCGGATGCCGTGCTGCCGGAGGACGCCGACCGCGCCACCCTCCTCGCCCGGGTGTTCGATCCGGAGGCCGGCGGCCCGTGCGTGGCGGCCGTCCGGGGCGACCGGCTCGTCGACCTCACCCGCGTCGCGCCGACCACCGCCGACCTGCTGGAGCGCGCGGACGCGGCGGAGGTGGCGCGCAGCGCGCCGGCCGGCCGGGCATGGCCGCTGGCCGAGGTGGTGGGCAACGCGCTGGCCAGGCGGTTCGACCGTCCGCACCTGCTCGCCCCGTGCGACATTCAGGTCATCAAGGCGTGCGGCGTGACCTACGCGCGCAGCCTGCTGGAGCGGGTGATCGAGGAGCGCGCCAAGGGCGACCCGAGCCGCGCGGCCGAGGTGCGGCTGCAGGTGCAGCAGGCGATCGGCGGCGCCATCGCCGACCTGGTCCCCGGGTCGGCGGACGCCGCCCGGGTCAAGCGCATCCTGCAGGCCGAGGGGCTGTGGTCGCAGTACCTGGAGGTGGGCATCGGGCCGGACGCGGAGGTGTTCACCAAGGCACCGGTGCTATCCGCCGTTGGCCTCGGCGCGGAGATCGGCGTGCCCCGCGACTCCACCTGGAACAACCCCGAGCCGGAACTGGTACTCGCGGTGACCTCGCGCGGCGAGGCGGTGGCCGCGACGCTGGGCAACGACGTCAACCTGCGCGACGTCGAGGGGCGCAGCGCGCTGCTGCTGCCGAAGGCCAAGGACAACAACGCCTCCTGCGCGGTCGGCCCGTTCCTCCGGCTGTTCGACGCGGAGTTCGGCATCGCGGATGTGCGCGCGGCGACCATCGCGCTACACATCACCGGCACGGACGGGTTCGTGCTGGACGGGCACAGCTCGGTCGAGCGGATCAGCCGGGACCCGCTGGAGTTGGTCGGTCACGCGATGGGCGACCACCACCAGTATCCGGACGGGATCATGCTGTTCACCGGCACCGAGTTCGCTCCCACCGAGGACCGCGACGAGCCCGGCATGGGGTTCACCCACCGACTCGGCGACGTGGTGCGGATCTCCTCGCCCCGGCTGGGCACCCTGGTCAACCGGGTCGCGCACAGCGAGTCCGCGCCGCCGTGGACGTTCGGCGTGCGCGCGCTGATGACCAACCTGGCCGCCCGCGGTCTGCTCGACGACACCCGGTGAGCCGCGCGCTCACGCCTGGGCGCCGACGAGGTGTTCCAGCGCGAGCTGGGCCAGGGTGACGAACCCGTAGTCGCGGCTGGCCGCGGCGTCCGGATCGAAGTCCTCGAACGCGGTGCGGTCAGCGAGCAGGTCGGCCGGGGTCTCGCCGTCGGCGAGGGTGGGTACGGCCAGCTCGTCCAGCCCGGCCCGGCGCATCGCCCGCTGGACGCGCCCGTCGGCCCGGAAGGCTTCGGCGCGCTCGCGCAGCAGCAGGTAGGTGCGCATGTTCGCGGCCGCACTGGCCCACACGCCGTCGATGGTCTCGGTGCGCGGCGGCTTGTAGTCGAAGTGCCGAGGGCCGTCGTAGCCGCCGTGCTCGAGCAGGTCGACCAGGAAGAACGCGGACAGCAGGTCGCCGTGGCCGAAGACCAGGTCCTGGTCGTAGCGGGGTCCCTTCTGGCCGTTGAGGTCGATGTGGAACAGCTTGCCCGCCCACAGCGCCTGCCCGATGCCGTGCACGAAGTTCAGCCCGGCCATCTGCTCGTGGCCGACTTCCGGGTTGACCCCGACCAGCTCACCGTGCTCGAGTTGGGCGATGAACGCCAGGGCGTGGCCGATGGTGGGCAGCAGGATGTCGCCGCGCGGCTCGTTCGGCTTGGGCTCCAGGGCCAGCCGGATATCGTAGCCCTGGTCGAGCACGTACTGGCAGAGCGTGTCGATGCCCTCCCGGTAGCGGTCCAGCGCCGCGCGCACGTCCTTGGCGGCGTCGGTCTCCGAGCCTTCCCGGCCGCCCCACAGCACGTAGGTGCGCGCGCCCAGCTCGGCGGCCAGATCCAGGTTGCGCATCACCTTGCGCAGCGCGAACCGGCGGATGCCGCGGTCGTTGCTGGTCAGCGCGCCGTCCTTGAACACGGGGTGGGCGAACAGGTTGGTGGTGGCCATCGGCACCACCATGCCGGTCGCCTCCAGCGCGACGCGGAATCGCTCGATGTGCCGCTCGCGCGCGGCGTCGTCGCTGCCGAACGGGATCAGGTCGTCGTCGTGGAAGGTGACGCCCCAGGCGCCGAGCTCGGCAAGCCGGTGCACCGCCTCCACCGGGTCCAGGGGCGACCGGGTGGGTTCGCCGAACGGGTCCGCGGCCCGCCACCCGACGGTCCACAGGCCGAAGCTGAACTTGTCGTCGCGGGTGGGCTGGCCGGCCACATCGCCTCCGATCGAGCGGCTAATCGTTCGGGCACTGAACTTAGAACCGGTTAGTGGGAAGGTCAAGGAATTCGTACGGCCGCTGAACGATTAACATGGCACTGGTGAACCAACCCCGGCCCGCCGGCCAGCACACCGTGCGCCGGCACAACTCCGCGCTCGTGCTCGGTGCCGTGGTGGAAAGCCCGGGCATGTCCCGCGCGGGCGTGGCGGCCCGCACCGGCCTTGCCAAGGCGACGGTGTCCAGCCTGGTCGACCGGCTGGTGGCGGCGGGCCTGCTGGCGGAGACCGGGCCGCAGGCACGCTCCGGGCGTGGCCGGCGCGGCACCGGACTGTCGCTGTCCCCGAGCGGTCCGCACGGGCTCGGCGTGGAGATCGGCGTCGACTACCTGGCCACCTGCCTGGTCGACCTCACCGGCGAGGTGCACGCGTTGCGGATCCGCCCTGGCGACAACCGCGCCGCGTCGGTGGCCCGGGTGCTCGCCCGGGTCACTCGGGCGGTGCGCACCGCGTTCGCCGACGCCCAGCGTCGCGGCGTGCCGGTCGGCGGCGTCGGCGTCGCGGTGCCCGGCCTGGTGGAGGCTGCCACCGGGCTGCTGCGGGTCGCCCCGAACCTCGGCTGGCGCGACGTGGACGTGCGTGCCGAGGTGCGCCGCCGGCTTGGGCTGGGCGACCTGCCGGTGCTAGTCGGCAACGAGGCGGACTTCGCGGCGTTGGCGGAGCTGTGGTGCGGCGGGCACCCGGACCTGCGGGACTTCCTGCACGTGTCCGGGGAGATCGGTATCGGCGCGGGCCTGGTGGTGGACGGCACGCTGTTCCGAGGGGTGCGCGGGTTCGGCGGCGAGATCGGGCACGTCTGCGTCGACCCGGTCGGCCCGGAGTGCGCCTGCGGGGCGCGCGGCTGCCTGGAGCGGCTGGCCGGGCAGGAGTGGATCCTGCGCGCGGCCGGCGTCTGGGACGGCGTGGGGCCGCTGCGCCCGCCGGCCGCGCTGCTGGACGAGTTGGTGGACCGGCTCACCGCCGAGGACGGCCGGGCGCTGCGCGCGGTCCGCGGCGCCGGGCGGTCCCTCGGCATCGGGGTGTCCGCGGTGCTCAACGCCGTGGACGTGCCCACCGTGGTGCTCGGCGGCAGCTACGCGCGGCTGGAGCGCTGGCTGCGGCCGAGTCTCCAGAACGAACTCGACCGCCGGGTGGTCAGCGCCGCGTGGTCGCGGGTGGAGGTGTTGGGCGCCACGCTGGGCACCGAGGCCGCCGTGCGTGGTGCGGCCGGCGCCGTGCTGCACGAGATCATCATCGACCCGGATCCGTATGTGAGCACGGTGCTGCCCGGCTGAGACACCGGGGAAAGGTGTCGCCGGCACCGCGGCGGCGAGCAAGGATGAACGGATGGCCGAGGTGCGCACCGCCCACACCGCCGATCTGGACGCCGGCACGTTGCGCGCGGCCCGGTCGCTGCTCGACGCGGTGTTCGACGACATGACCGAGCACGACTGGGAACACGCGCTGGGCGGCGTGCATGCGATGGTGTGGGAGGGAACGGAACTGGTCGGGCACGCCTCGGTGATCCAGCGGCGGCTGGTGCACGGCGGCCGGGCGCTGCGCGCCGGATACGTCGAGGGCGTCGGGGTGCGCGCCGATCGGCAGGGCCGCGGCTACGGCGGCGCGATGATGGCGGAGTTGGAGCGGGTGATCCGCGCCGCGTACCAGGTGGGCGCGCTGGCCGCCACCGAGGAGGGCGCCCAGTTCTACGCGGCGCGCGGGTGGTGGCCCTGGCGGGGGCGGTGTGCCGCGCTCACCCCGACCGGCGTGGTGCGCACCCCGGACGCCGACGACTGCGTGTTCGTCCTGCCGGTGGCCGTGCCGCTCGATCGGTCCGGCGAACTGGTCTGCGACTGGCGGGACGGCGACGTCTGGTGACCGGAAGTGCCTGCCTTCACCTGCCTGCCGAGCCGGCGAGAGCGGGCACCGTGCGGCGTCAGCCGGTGCCGACCTGCTGCTGCCAGGCGGCGCTGAGCCGCTCCGCCACGGCGTCGGCCTGCCGCACGCCGGCCTGGTAGCTGGGCTCCCAGGCCGCCTGGACCAGCGGGTTCGGGCCGAATGCCGTGATCGTCTCCTTGTCCGGGACGACGGTGACCACCGTGTCCGGGCCGACCACCTCGATCTCCCGGTGCGGCGCCTCCCGCAGGAGCAGGTGCGCCAGCGGCTCGACCACCACGAGCACCCGGGCGCCGGCGGCAAGGTCGGCGTTGGTGGCGGACCGGAGCCCGCCGTCCATGTACCGGCCACCGCGCAGCGTGATCGGCGGGAAGACGCCGGGCACGGCGGTGCTCGCCGCGACGGCGCCATCCAGGCGGTGCCGACGACCCCACCCGCGCCCAGCACCAGCGCCGCCCACCCGTCTGGGAAGTTCGCATCGGCTCGGTCATCGCCGGTCACCGCCTGGGTTGTTCGCGCTGATGGCGTTCCTGGCGCCGGTGGCCAACACCACGATCAACACCTACCAGCTACTGCTCACCCCCGACGAGCTGCGCGGCCGGCTGACCGGTGTGATGAGCGTGATCGTCGGGGCGGCCGCGGCGGTCGGCCCGGCGCTCGGCGGCGGGCTGATGCAACTGGTACGGGGCTACCCGGCGGTGCTGCTGTGCTCGGCGGGTATCGCGGTGATGACCCTGCTCGCCACGATCAGCCCCACCCTGCGCCGCTTTCCCGTGCGGCCGGGCGAACCGCACGACGCCGAATCCGGGACAGCCGAACCCGACCCGGCCGAACGCGGTGAGGCCCGAACGGGTGAAGAACGGCAATCCGAAACGAGCAAGCCCCACAAAGAGGAAACGGTCCGCTGACGGACCCGACCGACAGGAGGAAATTCACCGTGGACGACGAGGGCACCTACCAGGTTCTGGTCAACGACGAGGAGCAGTACTCCCTGTGGCCCGCGGACAAGGAGGTGCCGGCGGGCTGGCGCCCGGAGGGCATGCGGGGCAGCCGGGAGGACTGCGCCGCGCACGTGGACCGGGTGTGGACCGACATGCGCCCGCGTAGCCTGCGCGAGCGGATGGCGGCCGACCAGCGGTCGTAGCAGGACGGATGCCGGCGGCTTCGCGGTCACCGTCCGCGCGGCCGCCGGCACCATCGGTGATCCCTTCCGGTGCGGGCAAACGGCGGACATTGATCGAAAACCGCTTTCCACGGCGCTGGGGGAGGCAGAGAAATCGCAGGTCAGAGCATAGCCACGGGCCCTGGCTCGATCCAGGATTCCGGTCTCCCGCCCAATCCCGACCGAGCAGCGCCTGGCAAAAATGTACCGCCCCACCACCAATGTCAAGTGGAGGGTGGGATTTCCCACGACTGGCGCTGAAAGGCAGCGATAACGGCGCGTTCACATTATCGTCACAGGACCCCGGATGATCCCGGGCGCGACGCACAGCGTGAGCTCGACCCCCGTAACTTGGAGCGGAGGAGCACACGCGAACGCCGTGCACAGCGTGGTGCGCGGCCCTCCGCACGACGATGTGCGCCGGGAGTCTCTGCCTGGGCTTCGTCGCGTCGCTTGAGCCATCAGCGATTCCGGGGCGTGCTGCCGGCGGCGACCCACCCGTCGTCCACCGGCCGCATTCGCGTGCCCGAACGAGCGCCATCATGGGAGGGCCGACATGACCCACCATCGGGAGGATTCCTACCGAACCGAGGGCCTGTACGACAGCCAGTACGAGCACGACGCCTGCGGTGTCGCCTTCGTCGCCGACCTGGCCGGACGCACCGATCATGGCATCGTGCGCAAGGCGCTCACCGCACTGCGCAACCTCGAACACCGCGGCGCGCGCGGCGCCGAGCCGGACACCGGTGACGGTGCCGGCATCCTCATCCAGGTACCGCACGCGTTCTACCGCGACGTGGTCCCGTTCGACCTGCCCGAGGCCGGCCGGTACGCGGTGGGCACCGCGTTCCTCCCGGTCGATGCCGCGGCGCGCGCCGAGGCGGTGGCCGCCATCGAGCGGATCGCCGCCGAGGAGGGCACCCGCGTGCTCGGCTGGCGTGACCTGCCGGTGGACACCGAGCACGTCGGCCCCACCGCGGCCAGCGCGATGCCGTACTTCAGCCAACTGTTCCTGGCCGCGGAGCGCGACACCGATGACGTGCTCTCCTTAGAGCGCATGGCGTTCTGCGTGCGCAAGCGCGCCGAACACGCCGCCGACGTGTACTTCCCCAGCCTGTCCGCGCGCACCGTCGTCTACAAGGGCATGCTCACCGAGGAGCAGCTCGACCGGTTCTTCCCCGACCTCACCGACGAGCGGGTGACCAGCTCGATCGGCCTGGTGCACTCGCGGTTCTCCACCAACACGTTCCCGTCCTGGCCACTGGCGCACCCGTACCGGTACCTGGCGCACAACGGTGAGATCAACACGCTGCGCGGCAACCGGAACTGGATGCATGCCCGGGAGAGCATGCTCTCCTCCGAGCTGATCCCCGGCGACCTGGCACGGCTGTCCCCGGTCATCACCCCGGACGCCAGCGACTCGGCCACCTTCGACGAGGTGCTGGAACTGCTGCACCTGGGCGGCCGGTCGCTGCCGCACGCGGTGCTGATGATGATCCCGGAGGCGTGGGAGAACCACGACGAGATGGACCCGGCCCGCCGGGCGTTCTACGAGTACCACGCCACGCTCATGGAGCCGTGGGACGGCCCCGCGCTGGTGGCGTTCACCGACGGCACCCTGATCGGTGCGGTGCTGGACCGCAACGGGCTGCGCCCGGCCCGGTACTGGGTCACCGAGGACGGCCTGGTCGTGATGGGCAGCGAGGCCGGCCTGCTGGACGTCGAGCCGTCCGCGGTGGTGCGCAAGGGCCGGCTGGAGCCGGGCCGGATGTTCCTGGTGGACACGGCGGCCGGCCGGATCGTGGACGACGAGGAGATCAAGGGCCAGCTCGCCGCCGAGCACCCCTACCAGGAGTGGGTCGAGCAGGGGTTCGTGCACCTGAACGACCTGCCGGAGCGGGAGCGGGAGGTGCCCACGCACGCCTCGCTGGTCCGCCGGCAGCAGGCGTTCGGCTTCTCCGAGGAGGACCTGGAGGTCATCCTCCGGCCGATGGCGGCCACCGGCGCCGAGCCGATCGGGTCGATGGGCGACGACGCCCCGCTGGCCACGCTGTCCGAGCGGGGCCGGCCGCTGTTCGACTACTTCACCCAGCTCTTCGCGCAGGTGACCAACCCGCCGCTGGACGCGATCCGGGAGGAGTTGGTCACCTCGCTGCAAACGTCGCTGGGTTCCGGCACCAACCTGCTATCCACGGACCCCAGCTCCACCCGCCGGGTGACACTGCCGTTCCCGGTGCTGGACAACGACGAGCTGGCCAAGCTGGTGCACATCAACGACGACGGCGACCTGCCGGAGTTCCAGTCGGTCACCATCGACGGCCGCTACGACGTGCACGGCGGCGGCGAGGCGCTGGTGCGCCGGCTGGACGAGATCCGCGCCGAGGTGTCCGCGGCCATCGCGGGCGGCGCCCGGCTGGTGGTGCTGTCCGACCGGGGCGTGGACGCCGACCGGGCACCGATCCCGTCCCTGCTGCTCACCGGCGCGGTGCACCACCACCTGGTACGGGAGAAGACCCGCACCCGGGTCGGGCTGATCGTCGAGTCCGGCGACGCCCGGGAGGTGCACCACGTCGCGCTGCTCATCGGCTACGGCGCGGCCGCGGTCAACCCGTACCTGGCCATCGCCACCGTCGAGGAACTGGCCGAGCGCGGCCTGCTGGGCGACGTGGACGCCAAGCACGCCACCCGGAACCTGATCAAGGCGCTGGGCAAGGGCGTGCGCAAGACCATGTCCAAGATGGGCGTGTCCACCGTCGCCTCCTACACCGGCGCGCAGATCTTCGAGGCGATCGGCCTGGGCGCCGAGGTCGTCGACTCCTGCTTCACTGGCACCACGTCCCGGCTCGGCGGCATCGGGTTCGACGTGATCGCCGAGGAGGTCGCCAGGCGGCACCGCAGGGCGTTCCCGGCCGACGGCGTGCACGCCCACCACCGGGAACTGGACACCGGCGGCATCTACCAGTGGCGCCGCGAGGGCGAGGCGCACCTGTTCAACCCGCACACGGTGTTCAAGCTGCAGCACTCCACCCGGTCCCGGCGGTACGAGATCTTCAAGGAGTACACCCGGGCGGTGGACGAGCAGTCCGAGCGGCTGATGACGCTGCGCGGGTTGCTGAAGTTCCGGGAGGGTGTCCGGCCGCCGGTGCCGATCGAGGAGGTCGAGCCGGTCTCCGAGATCGTCAAGCGGTTCGCCACCGGCGCCATCTCCTACGGCTCCATCTCCCAGGAGATGCACGAAACCCTGGCCATCGCGATGAACCGGCTGGGCGGCAAGTCCAACACCGGGGAGGGCGGGGAGGACGCCGACCGGTTCACCCCGGACCCAAACGGCGACTCCCGCCGCTCGGCGATCAAGCAGGTCGCCTCCGGCCGGTTCGGGGTGACCAGCGAGTACCTGGTCAACGCGGACGACATCCAGATCAAGATGGCGCAGGGCGCCAAGCCGGGCGAGGGCGGGCAGCTTCCGGGTGCCAAGGTGTACCCGTGGATCGCCAGGACCCGGCACTCCACCGCCGGCGTGGGCCTCATCTCGCCGCCGCCGCACCACGACATCTACTCCATCGAGGACCTCGCCCAGCTCATCCACGACCTGAAGAACGCCAACCCGCTGGCGCGCATCCACGTCAAGCTGGTCTCCGAGGTGGGCGTCGGCACCGTGGCCGCCGGCGTGTCCAAGGCGCACGCCGACGTGGTGCTCATCTCCGGGCACGACGGCGGCACCGGCGCGTCGCCGCTGTCCTCGATCAAGCACGCGGGCGCCCCGTGGGAGCTGGGCCTGGCCGAGACGCAGCAGACGCTGCTGGCCAACCGGCTGCGCGACCGGATCGTGGTGCAGACCGACGGCCAGCTCAAGACCGGCCGGGACGTGATGATCGCCGCGCTGCTCGGCGCCGAGGAGTTCGGCTTCGCCACCGCCCCGCTGGTGGTGTCCGGCTGCGTGATGATGCGTGTCTGCCACCTGGACACCTGCCCGGTCGGGGTGGCCACGCAGAACCCGAAGCTGCGCGCCAAGTTCAGCGGCAGGGCCGAGTACGTGGTGAACTTCTTCGAGTTCGTCGCCCAGGAGGTGCGCGAGTACCTGGCCGCGCTTGGGTTCCGCACGCTCGCCGAGGCGGTCGGGCACGCCGAACTGCTGGACACCCGGGCCGCGGTGGACCACTGGCAGGCGTCCGGTTTGGACCTCTCGCCGATCCTGCACGTGCCGGAGATCGAGCCGGGCGCGTCCCGGCACTGCACCACCACCCAGGACCACGGGCTGGACAAGGCACTGGACAACACGCTGATCCAGCTCGCCGAGGGCGCGCTCGCCTCCGGCGACAAGGTGCGGTTGGAACTGCCGGTGCGCAACGTCAACCGCACCGTCGGCACCATGCTCGGCTCCGAGCTGACCCGGCGGTGGGGCGGTGTCGGCCTGCCCGACGACACCATCGACATCACCTTCACCGGCACCGCCGGCCAGTCGTTCGGCGCGTTCCTGCCCAAGGGCATCACCCTGCGGCTGGTCGGCGACGCCAACGACTACCTGGGCAAGGGACTCTCCGGCGGGCGGATCACCGTCCGGCCGCACCCGGAGGCCCCGTTCGCCGCCGAGCACAACATCGTCGCCGGCAACGTGATCGGCTACGGCGCCACCGGCGGGGAGATGTTCCTGCGCGGCACCGTCGGTGAGCGGTTCTGCGTGCGGAACTCGGGCGCGGTCGCCGTCGTCGAGGGAGTCGGCGACCACGGCTGCGAGTACATGACCGGTGGCCGCGTGGTGGTGCTCGGCCCGATCGGGCGGAACTTCGCCGCGGGCATGTCCGGCGGCATCGCCTACGTCCTCGACCTGCCCACCCACCGGGTCAACCACGAGATGGTCGACCTCGACCCGCTGGACGAGACCGACCGCGAGTTCCTGCGCACCGTGGTGACCCGCCACCAGGCGGAGACGGACTCGACCGTGGCCCGGGCGCTGCTGGCCGACTGGGACACCGCGGTGGAGCGGTTCGGGAAGGTCATGCCCAAGGACTACAAGCGGGTACTGCTCGCCCAGGCCGAAGCCGAGCGCGACGGCCGGGACGTGCAGGAAGCGATCATGGAGGCGGCACATGGCTGACCCCAAGGGTTTCCTGACCACGCCGCGGGAGAACGCGCAGACCCGGCCGGTCGAGTTGCGGCTGAAGGACTGGCGCGAGGTCTACCGGGACTTCGAGCACGACCGGCTGGAGCGGCAGGCCGGGCGGTGCATGGACTGCGGCATCCCGTTCTGCCACCAGGGCTGCCCGCTGGGCAACCTGATCCCGGAGTGGAACACCCTGGTGTGGCGGCAGGACTGGCGGGACGCGATCGAGCGGCTGCACGCCACGAACAACTTCCCGGAGTTCACTGGCACGCTGTGCCCGGCGCCGTGCGAGTCCGCGTGCGTGCTGGGCATCAACGACGACCCGGTGACCATCAAGCGGGTGGAGATCGAGATCGTGGACCGGGCCTGGGAGGAGGGGTGGATCACCCCGCAGCCCGCGGCCACCCGCACCGGCAAGAAGGTGGCCGTGGTCGGCTCCGGCCCGTCCGGGCTGGCCGCCGCCCAGCAGCTCACCCGGGTGGGCCACGACGTGGTGGTGTTCGAGCGGGCCGACGCGATCGGCGGGCTGCTCCGCTACGGCATCCCCGAGTTCAAGATGGAGAAGTGGCGGCTGGACCGGCGGCTGGAGCAGATGCGCGCCGAGGGAACCGAGTTCCGCGCCGGCGTCAACGTCGGTGTCGACGTCACGGCCGAGCAACTGCGCGCCGAGTTCGACGCGGTGGTGCTGGCCTGCGGCGCCACAGCCTGGCGGGACCTGCCGATTCCCGGCCGCGACCTGGAGGGTGTGTACCAGGCGATGGAGTACCTGCCGCCGGCCAACCGGGTGGCCAGTGGCCAGTTGGACCGCTCCCCCATCGACGCGGCCGGCAAGCACGTGGTGATCATCGGCGGTGGGGACACCGGCGCGGACTGCCTGGGCACCGCGCACCGGCAGGGCGCGGCGTCGGTCACCCAGCTCGAGATCATGCCGATGCCGCCGAAGTCCCGCTCCGAGCGGCACCCGTGGCCCACCTACCCGATGATCTACCGGGTCAGCTCGGCCCACGAGGAGGGCGGCGAGCGGCTGTACTCGGTGTCCACCCAGGAGTTCCTGGGTGACGCCCACGGCCGGCTGCGCGCGCTTCGGCTGGTAGAGGTGCGCAACGACGGCGGGAAGTTCGTCCCCGTCGAGGGCACCGAGCGGGAGCTGCCCTGCGAGCTGGCGCTGCTCGCGATGGGCTTCGTCGGCCCGGAGAAGCACGGGCTGCTGGACGAGCTGGTCGTGGAACTGGACGAGCGGGGCAACGTGGCCCGGGACTCGTCCTACGCCACCAGCGTGCCCGGCGTGTTCGTCGCCGGTGACGCGGGCCGCGGCCAGTCCCTGATCGTCTGGGCGATCGCCGAGGGTCGTTCCGCGGCCGCCGGGGTGGACGCCTACCTCACCGGCCGGAACGTGCTGCCCGCCCCGATCGCCCCGACCGACCGGCCGATCGCCTGACGGCCGCCCCGGAGCGCACCGGGGACCGCGGACCGCCGCCCGCGGGTGGTTCTTGCCCTCCTGGCCCACCCGCGGGCGGCGGAACCGGCGCATCCGGGCCGCGGTTCCCTCCTGCACGCCGGGCCGGTGTCAGCGCGTGCTGGCCCGGATGAACGCCAGGGTCTGCGGCCAGGACAGCGCGTACGCCTCGGCGTTGACCGGGTTGCCGTGCCGGGCCTTCGCCGAGAAGCCGTGCTCGGCGCCCGGGTAGAGGTGCACGATGCTCGACCCGCCGCTCCGGCCCTGTAGCGCCGCCTGCAGCGACTCGAAGCTCTCCCGGGGCACTAGGTCGTCCTCGCTCGGGTAGAGCATCATCACCGGCGCGGCGATCCGGCCCGCGTACTCGGCGGCGTCCAGCGTGTGGTTGGGCGCCGGTGGGATGGGCACCGTCGGGTGGTAGGCGACCACGTTGGCCAGCCGGTCGTCCCGCCCGCCGAGCAGCAGCGCGAACCGGCCGCCCAGGCACCAGCCGATCACCCCGACCCGGCGCAGGCCCAGCTCGCCGAACATGTGGTCCAGCAGCCGCCGCTGCTCCGCGAGCACGGTCTCGTCGTCGAGCTTGCCCATCAGCTCGAACAGCCGCTCCCTCGGAGTGTCGTCGGAACTCCTGCCGTGGAACGGGTCCCAGGACAGCGCGGTCACCCCGGCCCGCGCGATGTCCCCGGCGAACTCGCGCACCTGCTCGCCGATCCCGGTCACCATGGGCAGCAGCAGCATCCCGCTGCCGCCGTCCTCGCGGGGTTGGGCCAGGTACCCGCGCAGCGTGTCCACGGTGATCTCGGCCGTGCTGATCTCCTCCGCCATGCCCGCACCCTACAGATCGTCATGTGGTGGAACTTCCTCGGCCGCGGCCACGAGGAGATCGTCGCGTTCCGTGACGACTGGCAGCGGGAACGGGCGGGGCACGGGGGCGGCGCTTCCGCACGGTACGGGACGTTCCCCGCGGAGTGGCAGCACACGCTGCCCGCACCGGAACTGCCGAACGCCCGCCTCAGGAGCCGGGGATAGTCCACCCGCGGTGCCCGGCGGTAAGCATTGGTCTCTTTCACAGCGGCGGGATGCCGGGTGACCGTGGGCAGTGGTGATGCCGGCAGATCCGGAAGCGATGTGCGTTCTCAGGGGAGTCTCATGATCCAGCGTGACGAGCAGACGGCAACCGTGGCCGATCGGGAGGACGCGGGCGCGTTCGTCCGCAAGCCGGTCGCCTTCGACACCCGCATCACCTCCGACGGATCCTCGCCGTGGCCGGTGGAACCGGAACGGTACCGGCTGATCGTGGCGAGGGCCTGCCCGTGGGCGAACCGCGCCGTGATCGTGCGACGGCTGCTCGGCCTCGAACCGGTGCTGTCCCTGGGCATCACCGGGCCGCTGCACGACGAGCGAAGCTGGCGGTTCCACCTCGACCCCGGTGACCGTGACCCGGTCCTCGACATCGAGTACCTCCGGGAGGCCTACCTCAGGGCGGACCCGGACTTCACCGGCGGTGTCACCGTGCCCGCCGTGGTGGAGGTGGCCAGCCGCAAGCTCGTCACCAACGGGTTCCAGCAGCTCACCCTGGACCTGTCCACGCAGTGGACCGCCTACCACCGCCCGGGCGCCCCGAATCTCTACCCCGAGCACCTGCGCGCGGAGATCGACGAGGTGAACGCGGAGGTGTACCGGAACGTCAACAACGGGGTGTACCGGTGCGGCTTCGCCACCAGCCAGGACGCGTACGAGCGCGCCTACCACGCGCTGTTCGGCACGCTGGACCGGCTGTCCGAGCGGTTCGCCACCCGGCGGTACCTGGTCGGCGACACGATCACCGAGGCGGACGTGCGGCTGTGGGTCACGCTGGTGCGGTTCGACGCCGTGTACCACGGCCACTTCAAGTGCAACCGGCAGAAGCTGACCGAGATGCCGGTGCTGTGGGCCTACGCCCGCGACCTGTTCCAGACCCCCGGATTCGGCGACACCATCGACTTCGGGCAGATCAAGCAGCACTACTACGGGGTGCACCGGCAGCTCAACCCGAGCGGTGTCGTGCCGGTCGGCCCCGATCCCACCAACCGGTTGGAGCCGCACGGCCGGGCCGAACTGGGCGGACGCCCGTTCGGCGACGGCACCCCGCCCGGGCCACCGCCGCCGGAGGAGCGGGTGCCCGAGCTGGCGCCCGCATAGGCCTTCAGTCCGCGTCCGCCTCCAGCGGGTTGGTCAGCCGGAGGCGGCGCTGGGCGCGCTGGTAGAACGTGGTGCGGCCGAGCCGGATCACCCGGGCGGCGGCGGATACCACGGTGGTGTCGATGAGGTCACCGGGGTGCGTGTGCGCGATCAGCCGCCCGTCCGCCTCGACGGCCAGCTCACCGCTGGACCGCAACACCTCCAGCACCAGCTTCTCCCCGGTGGACAGGAACAGCGCGCGGTTGAACGCCGAGTGCGGCGCGACCGGGGTGACCAGCAGGCCCTCCGCACGCGGCGACACGATCGGGCCGCCGGCGGAGAAGCTGTACGCGGTGGACCCCGTGGGCGTGGCCACCACCACGGCGTCGGCGGAGTACCGGACGAAGGGCTGGCCGTCGACGTGCAGTTGCACGTTGCTCATCCCGTGCCCGGGGACGCGGACCAGCGCGATGTCGTTGAACGCCACGGCCGAGCAGCCGGCGGAGCTGGCCAGCAGCCCGGAGCGGGCCTCGACGGTGAACCGGTTCTCGTCGATCGCGGACAGCGCCTCGGCCAACTCCGGCACGTCGACTTCGGCGAGGAAGCCGAGGCGGCCGAGGTTCACCCCGAGCACCGGCGTGCGCGCGTCGTAGGCCAGCCGCATGGCGCGCAGCATGGTGCCGTCGCCGCCGAGGCTGATCAGTACGTCGGCGCGCGCTCCCAGCGTCGCCGCGTCCGTCCCCGCGACGCCGTGGCACTCCAGCGCGACCACCTCGTGGTCCAGGCCAAGCACGGTGACCCCACGCTCGCGGGCCCAACCGGTGATCGTGTCCACCACGGGCGCGCAGCGCCGACCGGGGTGCAGGACCAGGCCCACCGCACCGATGACTCCCACGCCTTCCTTACCTTCTTCCTGTGTCGCTCGGGGCCGGTCGTAGGGTTCCGACGACCCAGGGGTGCCGGGTATGGCTTCCATGCCTCCGCCAGCGATGGCCCAGGGGGATTGGCCGCCCGGCATCCCA
>NZ_BJFL01000053.1 GCF_005405885.1 Gandjariella thermophila | reverse complement strand
AAGAACTGGAAGATACTTGCCACCGGCTTTCGAGGGCGCCTCGCCGAGCTTCCGAATGTCATCCGAATCGTCACCGCACTGGAGTTCTACCGACTTGGCTGGTAAGGGCTCTGAATAACGCTCATTGTCTCGCTTCCGCCGATGACCCGACGGAGCGCATACTCGTTGAAGATCACCTCGAGCCGGGCCGGCGGCGGGTCCGTGCGGGTGAGCACTGCTTGGCGCGACAGCCTTGCGTGCACCTGGCGTTCTATCTCCTGGTCGTCGGCATCGGGCTCCCACGCCCGAATCACCGCTCGGGTGTACTCCGCAGTTTGCAGTAGTCCGGTGATGCACTCCGTCTCATAGATCCGAAGGTCACAGGCCGCCGATTCCAACGCCAGAAACCGGCGAAACCATCGCGGAACAGCGTCCCGATAGGACAGACGCGTCCGTGAACGGCGCCGTGCGGCGAGTTCAAGGACAGCCTCAGCGTCCTCGTCAGAAGCGCCGTAAAAGTCCAGAAGTAACTGAACCTCGTCGGGTTTGATACCCAGCTTGCCGTGCTCGATCTTGCTGATCCTCGGTTGCCCGCAATCAAGATGCTCCGCCGCCTCGGTCGTCGTCCTGCCGGCCGCTTCCCGGAGGCGGCGTAGCTCGCTGCCGAGCTGTATCCGATGGACGATCGGGTCTTCGCGATTTGCCACCACAGAACCTCCGGCACGGACGTGATCAGCGGATCAGCGCAAGTCTGCTCGCCTACGGAGAGTCATCCCAGCCTTCCTTCGATCGGATGACGCCGCACGAAGCTATTCCATGATAGTTTCCATTCCACTTAGTGATCCGCCAGGGGGATACATGGCAACAGCGCCGTTCGGGCAGCGGGACGTGACGTACTTCTACCGCCGCGTGGAGGGCTTCGTGCCTGGTGGAAGCACATGCCACTCGCAGATCGAACTCAGCGGCGATGGGCGATGGCTGCTGCTGCGGCTGGCCTCCACCGTCCGCTTCACGGTCGCGTTGAGCGGAAGCTCGGCCCGCGCCCTGCTCCACGCGCTGCGCACCAGCGGCAGCGCCCAGATCCCCGTGACACATGAGGACCACGGCCCGCGCCTGCTGCGCGTCGGACCGCACGCCACACCGGAAGAGTTGCCCGTCATCGAACGCGGGGTGTGCCGAACATCCGGGGCTCCGGCGATGGAACTGGCCCTAGACCTGCCGCAGCGGCAGAGTCTTCGGCTGATCTTCCCGCCGTCCCGGCTTCGCCGGCTGATCTGCGAGTTGGCCACGGCTTACCTGCAACTCGTCCACGACTGATCCACACCACCTGCCCGTGAGCCCATCGGGGTTCACGGCCCTGTGTCGCGGCCCGGTTCCTCGCCGACAACACCACCGGGCCGTCGTGGTCGGCGGCGCGCGCCGTCTGGCGGCGTCCAGCCCCACGGTCACCCCTTCCCTGGCGCCGCCGTGCCGCGCCGCCGACCACTCCCCGCTTCTCAATCCCGCACGCCAACACCTCAGGAGGATTCCGTGCGCGACCCCGGTCTCATGCCCCCGGGAACCTGGTGGGCCTACTACGCGGACCACCACGGTCGGCGCTGTGTGCTGACCATCAGCATCGAGCACCCCGACCTGCTGCTCACCACCGCCGGCGGCACCGTACTGCGCTTCACCTGCCCCGAGGCCGGCATGTTGCTGGAAAACCTCGACGCGGCCGTCGCTCATCTCACCACGGGCGGCCGGCCATGAAGCGCCGCCTGCTGGTCCTGCTCCCCGTGTTCGCCATGGCCGCATGCACCCATGCCGTCTCCGGTCACCCCGTGGCGGCTCCCAGCCCGCAGCTCGCGGTGTCCACAACGGCCAGCCCGGACACCACGACCGCCACGACCGCCGTGGTGACCACGCCCCCCGACGCGCTGTTCGACCCGTGCCATGCGGTGAGCTGGGGCGACTTCCCCCCTGCGGTGCGGCCCGCCGACGAGCATCCCGCGGAACGCACGAACCCCAAAGAGGGCGCTCGGTTCACGATCGCCTGCAACTTCGACAACAGCGCCAGTCAGGGATCGGTCTCCCGCCCCGGCGATCCCGAACCACCGACCGCGCACGCGGAGTTGGTGCCGTTCCTGGCCACGGTGGTGTGGGGACCGGAACTGGACCCGGCGGACATTCAGTCCTCGGAAACGCAGAGCATCACCGTTGCCGGGAAGCCTGCTGCCCTGCGGCGTGCCACCTTCCGCCCCGCAGCCACCGAGCACGTGCGCGGGGGCCAGATGTGCATCGTGATCATTCGTCTGTCCCGCGGCTCCGCCGGCGTCACGCTCTCCAACAGCCGCTTCCCCGGCGTCGATCCCTGTGAGGTGGTGATCGCGGTCGCCACGGCCCTCGCCCGCCGCGTCCCCTGACGGGCGGCCGCGACCTACAGCCCGCTGACCTGGCTCTTCACGCGGAACCAACAGGCATCGTGCTCCGTCCAAGTGTGCGGGTTTGCTCATACCCGGCCCGGGTGTCGGCCGGTTGTGGCACGATCTCCCTAGCTCGGATGCCTTGGAGGGGGCGAGGACGGTGTTGTTGAAGGACGGTGGCGGCGGTAGCCCGTGGTACAGCGACATGGTCAGCTTCAAGGCCGACACACCCTCGGGCCAGCAGACCTTCATGGTCTCCCGCGACGGCGTACAGACCTTGATCAAAGGTCTGCAAGATGCTTACGACAAGTTGCAGGAACTGTACGACCAGTCCTACAGCCTCAGAGAAGTTGGTCCACCCGGTGGCGACCCCTATAGCGGCCAGGCGGCAAACACGATCAAGCATGTCGCGGGCGATGACCCGGGCGGCTACGGATGGGCCAACAAGCAGGCACAGCAAGCGTTGAAGAACACGATCGCCAATTTGCAGGCCAGCGCATCCGGCTATCAGAACGCCGAGGACGCGAATCGCCAGAAATTCGGAGGAATCCAGTCGTGAGACTGAGGACGGTGGCGCTCGTGCTCGGCGCCGCAGCCGTGACAGTAGCTGGCTGTTCTTCGACACCGGGGCAGCCGTCTCCCATCACATCGGGAATCGGCGCCTCGGAGTCCAGTGCGCCGTCGAGCTCTGATAGCGGCGTTCCTCCCGTGACACAGCCTACGCTCAACCTGTCAAAGTATGAGAGTGACCCGTGTAGTGCGCTGACTGCGAGCCAGCTGACACCCTTCGGAGCCTCTACCTCGGGTTCTCGCGGCGAATCGGCGGTGGGACCTCAGTGCCGATGGAGGTCGCCCGACGCATTCAATGGCACCACCGTCACGGTATCCGTACTGACAAAGGCCCACGGATTAGAGGGAATCTATCAAAATCGAGATAAATTCCCGGTATTCCGTCCGACGCAGGTGAGCGGCTATCCAGCTGTCGATGGCGACATCACTGACGCTGCACACGGCGAATGCACGACAGGGGTCGCGACTTCGCAGGGTGCCGGGTTCCAGGTTGCCGTCCATGTGCAGAATGAAACCTCCGCTCAATACAAGACACCATGCACAGTCTCGGAACAGGTCGCTCAGATCGTTATTGGGAATCTGAAGGGGGGCGGCTGAGGTGGGTACTCCGAGACCCCAGGGTTGGGACGCCGAGACGATCTACGACTGGCTCCACAAGGGCAAGGGGCCGCAGCAGACCACTGATATCAACTATCAGCAGTGGGACACGCTGGCCAACGGGCATCTCGACGTGCGGGACACGATCGAGAACGCGCTGAAGAACTCCAAGGCCACCTGGGAGGGCCAGGCGGCCGACTCGGCGCACGGGTCGATCTCGCCGCTGGGCGAGTGGGCGGATGTCACCGGCAGCTCGGCGAATAACGTGGCAAGCAACGTCGCCAGCCAGAGCGGGGCGTTCCGCGACGCGCAGAGCAAGGTCGGTCCGCCCCCGAATGTGCCGGACAAACCCTGGTACAACGACTGGGTCCCGTGGTCAACGGACTACGACGACGCCATGCAGAAGAAGCAGGATGCCGACAACCAGGCCATCCAGGCGCTGACCGAGTACGGCAACAGCACGACGACCAACATGGGCAGAATGCCGCAGTTCACCGCGCCCACCGCGATGCAGGTCGACGTGCAGCAGCCGGGTACCGGCGGCCCCGGTGGCGGTGGCCCCGGCGGTGGCGGTTCCGGTGGCGGCGTTCCGGGCCCCGGCGGCGGCGGTCCGGGCTACGGCGGCCCCGGCGGCATCGGCGGCGGCGGTTGGACCCCGCACGGCGGCGGCCCGAACACCCCCGGTTACCCCGGGCCGGGCGGCGACACCAACCCCGGCGGCTGGAACCCGGGCGGTTCGACCAACCCGTCCGGCGCGGGCAACTGGCCGCCCGGGACGGGCCCCGGCGGCAGCGACCCGTACGGCAATCCCGGCGATTACGGCGGCTACCGGGGTTCCGACCGGTCCGGCGGGCCTGGCGGCGGCGCCGGCGGGTACCCCGGCTTCGGGCCGGGCGGTTTCGGTGGCGGTGAGGACGAGTACCGGGCCGGTCGCGGCTACGGCGGCAGGACCGGCGGCCTGGGCGCGGGTGGGGCCAGCGGGGCCGGTGGATCGGCCGGCCGGTTCGGGTCGGGCAGCGGAAACCTCGGCGCGGGCGCCGCGTCGGGCGCGGCGGCCGAGGAAGCGGCGGCGGCGCGCGGCATGGGTCCCGGTGGCGCCACGGGCGGCCGTGGCGCGGCCGGCGCCATGGGCGGCCCGATGGCCGGCGGCCGGGGCGGCAAGGGCGGCGAGGACTCCGAGCACCAGCGGCCCGGTTACCTGGTCGAGACCGAGGACGTGTTCGGCGACGGCCAACTCGTCGCGCCGCCCGTCATCGGCGAAGACTGAACCGCCGCATCCGACCACCGTCCACAACAGACCAAGTGAAAACAGGGGGGACCGTGCTGCGGTCCAGAATCACCATCTCGGCCCTGGCCTACGACGTGGCCTGGGAGTCCGAGCGGCTGCCGGACAAGCACCGCGCGCTGCTCACCCCGTCCCCGGGAACCACCTACGAGGAGCGGGCCGAACTGGAGCGCAGGGCACTCGCCGAGCTGGCGTCCCTGGGGTTGGCGCGCGGCGAGCAGATCCACCCGGACCTGCTCGCCGCGCTGCGGCTGATCGCCCGCGCACACCAGGAGTTCTACGGCTGGTGGCATGCGGCCGAGAGCGACACCGTGTCCGCCGTCGTCGCGGTGTCCGGCGAGGACGCCGTGCGCGCGGTGCTGCTGAACAACCAGCTCACCCTGGAGCCGGTGCGGGCGGCGGGCGCGGCCGACGCGCTGGTCGCGCTGCTCCCCCAGGCGCCGGCGGGCCGGGGCAGCGCCATCTCCATGCCGGAGGACGAGGTCGGCGGGAGCGCCGGCGACGGCCCCGGGTACGGCGGCGGGGTGATGGTGTCCGCGAGTACCAGCGTCAACGCGTCCACCGCGCAGTTGCGCCGGCTGCTCGACCAGCCCCGCACCGGCGGCGGCCAGCTCTACGCCGCGAGCCGGGACCACCTGGGCCGCAAGCATCGCGCGCCGGGCCCGGTCACCTACTTCGACACGGCCGCCGGCCGGTACGTCGCGGTGCGCCGGCCCGGCTCCGACGGCCGGGCCTGGGTGACCATCACCCCCGCCGATCCGAGCACCCTGGCCAGCCGGCTGACCGAGTCGCTGGCCACCCGCTGAGCTCAGAACCGGCGCAACGCGTCCGGGGTGAGTTCGGCGACGCCGCGGAAGCCGGCCAGGCCGAGCGTCAGGTCCAGGTCGGCGAGCAGGCCGCGAACCACGTGCCGCACCCCGGGCTCGCCGCCGTGCGCCAGGCCGTACGCGTACGGACGGCCGAGCAGCACGGCCCTGGCGCCGAGAGCCAGCGCCTTGATCACGTCGGCCCCGGTGCGCACGCCCGAGTCGAACAGCACCTCGATCCGGTCGCCGACCGCGGCGGCGATCTCCGGCAGCACGTCCAGCGCGCCCACCGCGCCGTCCACCTGGCGGCCACCGTGGTTGGACACCACGATCCCGTCCACCCCGGCGTCGGCGGCCTTCCGCGCGTCGTCGACGTGCAGGATGCCCTTGAGCACGATCGGGCCGTCCCAGTGCTCGCGCAGGAACGGCAGCCGCTCCCAGCTCTTGTCGGTGCCGGTGAACATCGGCACCCAGCGCAGCACCGCCGAGGTCAGGTCCTCCTCGGGGGAGCGCTCCAGGCCGGCGCGGAACACCGGGTCGGAGAACGGGATCGCGGTGCCCACGCCGCGGATGAACGGCACGTAGGCCTGGTCGAGGTCGTGCGGCCGCCAGGCCAGCGTCCAGGTGTCCAGGGTGACCACGAGCACCCGGAAACCGGACTTGCGCGCCCGGTCCAGGATGCTCATGCACACCTCGTCGTCGTTGGGCCAGTACAGCTGGAACCAGCGGGCGCCGTCGCCGCTCGCCTCGGCGACCTCCTCGATGCTGTACGAGGAGGCGGTGGAAAGGACCATCGGCACGTCGAGTTCGGCGGCGGCCCGTGCGGTGGCCAGCTCGCCGTCCGGGTGCACGATCGACTGCACGCCGATCGGGGCGAGCAGCACCGGCGCGGGCATCTCGGTGCCCAGCACGGTGGTGCCGAGGTGCCGGATGGTGGCGTCGCGCAGCATCCGCGGCACGATCCGCCACCGGTCGAACGCCTCCCGGTTGGCCCGCATCGTCGCGCCCGCGCCGGCCCCACCGGCCACGTACCAGAACGGGCCGGGGCCGAGCCGGCCGCGCGCCGACTCCTCCAACTCGTTGGGGTTGGTGGTGAACGGCGGCACCTGGCCGCCGAGGCCCTGGAGGTAGATCTCGTTCTGATAGTCCGCGGGCCTGCCAGCCACGATGCCGCTCCTCCCGGTCCCTTGGCCGCATCCTCGACGTCGAGAGCCGGCCATCCTCCTGCCGTCCGTCTACCACGTCGCCGGCAGCCGCGGAACCACCGGCGTCCGAAAATCCGCCGTCAGCCGGCCGGTCCGCGGGCGCGGCGGTGCCGCAGCACCAGCCGGCCGGGCACCGACACCGCCATGGCGAGCAGCGCGCACAGGCCGGCCGGCACCAGCGGTTGGACGGTGGCCATGCCGGCGACCACCGCGACGGTCCAGCCGGCCGTCACGAGCAGGGCGGCGCCGAGCAGCGCGGTGCCGAGCGCGAGCATCGGGCGTCGCCGCACCAGCCGGGCCACCGGCCGCAGCCCGCCGCGCGGCACCCGGCCCACGGTCCGCACGGTGACCGCGGCCAGCACCGCCAGCAGCGCGATCCCGCCCCAGCCGAGCCAGCGGCCCGACGCCGACTGCCCGGCGAGGACCAGCAGCAGCGTGCCGGCGGCCAGCACGCCGGCCAGGCGCACCAGCAGCCGCCACAGCACGCGCTCCGCACCCAGCGGCGGCGCGCCGGTGGGTGCGGCCGGTGCGCCGCGCCGCCGGGAAAGCCCGCGGGGAAGCCGGCGCGAGAACCGCCCGGAAGGCCGTCCGGGAAACCGCCAGGAGAGCCGCCGGGACCGCTGCCGGGTAAGCCTGGCCAGGTTGCGCCTGGCATGGTCGGCGTCCGGGTCGAGCCGCAGCGCCTTCCGGTACGCCCACTCCGCCGTGCCCCGGTCCCCGCCGCGCAACGCGATGTCGCCGAGCACCTCGTAGGGGCGCGGCTCGTCCGGCGCGAGTTCGCCGGCCCGCCGGGCGGCGCCGGCGGCCTCGGCGTCGTCGCCCTCCGGAGCGGCGGCCAGCACCTCGGCCAGCGTCACCTGGCAGCGCCACTCGCCCGGCTTGGCGCGCACCGCCTCCCGCGCGGCCACCGCCGCCTCGCCGTGCCGGCCGAGTTCGGACAGGGCCAGCGCGGCCACCCGGTGCGCCCATGCGGCGTCCACGCCGAGCGCGAGCGCCCGGGTCGCGGCGTCCAGCGCGCCCCCGGCGTCCCCGGCGTCGAGCCGTGCGGCGGCCAGCCGGCCCCACGCCTCGGCGTGGTGCGGGTGCGCGGCCACCACCGGGCCCAGCAACTCGACCGCCTTGCGTGCCCTGCCCGAGGCGGTCAGCTCGGCGGCCCGGAGCAGTACCGCCGTGATCGGGTCGGTCAACCGCTCTCCCTGCCCCCGGCAACGTGCATCGGCCCCAGTGTCGCAAGCGGACACCTCGCGGTGCGTCCCCGGCACGCCGGCCAGCGGTATCGGTCAACGGTCAACGGCGCGATGCCGGGGGGCCCGAACCGGTCGGGTGCCTGCCACTCGCAGGCGCCGGCTGGCCAGGCCGGTGACCAGCAGGACGGCGGCGATCCCGACCACGGCGGCGGCCATCCGGTGCAGGCCGGCGTCCGAGGGCGGCCCGGCGAAGGTGATCTCGATCAGGCCGGCGGCCACGTTCGCGCCGATGTACTGCGACGTGCGGTACAGCCCGGACGCCGCGCCCATCCGCTCGGCCGGCGCCGCCGCGTACAGCGCGGTCTGGTTGCCGATGTTGTTGAACCCGTTGGGCAGGCCGAGCAGCGCGGCCAGCAGTGCCAGCACCGCCACCGGCGTGCCCGCGCCGGTGCCCGTCATGGCCAGGCCGCCGGCCAGGAACGCGGCCGAACCAGTCACCAGCAGCGGCCGGGCGCCGCGCCACCGGGACAGCCGCGCGGCGGTGGCCGCGGTGATCGCGCCCAGGCAGGCGATGGGCAGCACCACCAGGCCCACCTCGGCCGGCGCGAGCCCCCTGCCCCGCTCCAGCCACGCCGGCAACCCGTAGAAGACGGCGTAGAAGGCCACGTAGGTGAGGGCGGTGCGCAGGTAGGTGGCGGTCAGCGCGCCGTTGCGGGCCAGCAGCCGCACGTCCAGGAACGGCGCGGCACAGCGCAGTTCGCGCACCACGAGCAGGCCGGCGAGCAGCACGGCGGCGGCGAGCGGCGGGGCGAGCCCGGACCACGACGGGTGGCCCGGCACGGAGAGCAGCGCCAGCATCAGCGCGCCCATGGCCCCGGCGAAGAGCACCATGCCGGCCACGTCCAGCCGGACCAGCACGTTCCGTACACCAACGGTTCCGGGCATGGCGGGCAGGAAGCGCACCGCGAACGCCGCCGCTGCCACCAGGAACGGGACGTTCACCAGAAAGATCGCCCGCCACCCGGCAAGCTGGACCAGCGCGCCGCCCAGCGCCGGTCCGAACGCGACAGTCACCTGGCCGGCGATGGCCAGCACACCCAACCCGCCCGCGGCGCCGGGCAGGCCCAGGCGGTCGGCCTCGGCGCGGATCATGGCCAGCCCGGCCGGATACGGGGCCGAGGTGCCGATGCCGAGCAGCACCCGCATGGCGATCAGCCAACCCATGGTGGGCGCGAACACGGCGGCCACGGCGGCGACCGCGGTCACCGCGAGCCCGCCGAGGAACACCCGCCGCGGGCCGACGAGGTCGGCGAGGCGTCCCATGGTCGGCGCGCCCACCGCGGTGGCCAGGTAGAGCGCGGAGATCAGCCAGGAGGCGTCGGCTCCGGCGTGGAACTCGTCCCGGATCTGGCCCAGCGCCACCGCCATCATCGACGAGTTGAGTGCCTGGAGCAGGGTGCCGAGCGCGATCGGCAGGACCAGCCGGGCGGGCAGCCCGGCGCCGGTGGCGTCCGGCCCGATCCGTGTCGACGCTGTCACCCGCGTGTCACGCCCCCGTAAGCCGATCATGTCCGCCGAGCCGAGGATAACTGTTTAGTTAGCATAGGGAAAATAGTTGGGCCTCGAGCATCGATCGGCGCTGTGGGTGCCCTCACCGGGCGGGAACAACACCGCGGGCGGCACGGTTGACGCGGGGGGCGGCCACTCGCGTCCCGCCGCTCAACAGCGCGGGGCCGATGCCAGGCAACCGCACGAACTGGGGAGTGCAGCGATGAGCGCGAGCCCGCGGGAAGAGTCACGGTGGCGGCGACTGCGCCGCGTGCTCATCCTCGGCGGGCTCACCGCGTTCGGACCCCTGTCCATCGACATGTACCTGCCCGCGCTGCCGGCGCTGGCCCGCGGCTACGGCGCGGCCGAGTCGGAGGTGCAACTCACCCTCACCGCGTGCGTACTGGGCATCGCGGTCGGCCAGGTCCTCGCCGGCCCGCTCAGTGACACGCTCGGCCGGCGCCGCCCGCTGCTGGCCGGCCTGCTGCTTTACACGGCGGTCTCGCTGCTGTGCGCGGTCGCTCCGTCCGTGCCGGCGCTGACCGCGCTGCGGCTGCTGCAGGGTCTCGGCGCGGCCGCGGGCATCGTGATCGCCCGCGCCGTCGTGCGCGACCTGCACTCCGGCGCGGCCGCCGCCCGGTACTTCTCCATGCTCATGCTGGTCGCCGGCGCGGCCCCGATCCTCGCCCCGGTGATTGGCGGGCAACTGCTGCGGCTGACGTCGTGGCGCGGCGTGTTCGTGGTGCTCGGCCTGTTCGGCGCGGTGCTGTTGCTGGCCGCCGGGCTGGGTCTGGCCGAGACGCTGCCCGCCGAGCGGCGCCGCTCCGGCGAGTTGGGCGACACGCTGCGCACCTTCGGCCGGCTGCTCACCGATCGGGTGTTCCTCGGTTACGCGCTGGCCAGCGGGCTCGCCTTCGCCGCGATGTTCTCCTACATCTCCGGTTCGCCGTTCGTGCTCCAGCAACTGTTCGGCCTGTCGCCGCAGGCGTTCAGCCTGGTGTTCGCAGTCAACTCGGTGGGCATCATGGTGTGCGGCCAGGTCAACGGCCGGCTGGTCGGCCGAATCGGACCTGCCCGGCTGCTGGTCTGCGGCCTGGTGGCGAGCAGCGTGGGCGGGTTGACGCTGCTCGCGGTCACCGCGGCCGGGTTGGGCCTGCCGGCGATCCTGCCGCCGCTGTTCGTCGTGGTGGCCAGCATCGGCTTCGTCATGCCGAACAGCACCGCGCTCGCCCTCTCCGACTACCCCCGGGCGGCGGGCTCGGCGTCGGCGCTGCTGGGCGTGGCCCAGTTCATTGTCGGCGCCGTCGCCGCGCCGCTCGTCGGTCTCGGCGAGGCCAGCGCCCTGCCGATGGCGCTCGTCATCGCCTGCCTCGGCGCCCTCGCCCTGTCGGCGTTCTTCTCGCTGACCCGGTCCCGCCGTAGCGCGGCGACCAGCGTAAACGCCGACCACGACCTGGCGAGGGCGTCCGCGGGCGAGTAAGAACCGTGTGATCCTGCCAGGACGGCTGAACCAGACCACCTCGCCGCCGCGTATCCAAGATCGCAAGCTGCAGCAGCGCTTGCGTGGGTGGTGGCGCCAAACGCCACGTCCTCAGGTGAGGTGTGCGATGACACTGGACGTGATGATGGAGAGTCCCTTAGTCGGCGATGTGGCTGGCAATCTTCGGGTTCTGGTGGGACGGCTGCTGCGCGCCCTGCAGGCACAGGACCCCGAGGACGGGCTGTCCATGTCCAAGGTGTCGGTGCTCAGCCGACTAGCCGACGACGGGCCGGCCAGCGCCAGCACACTGGCCTCCGCCGAGCGGGTCCGGCCGCAGTCGATGAGCGCGACGCTCGCCGCGCTGGAAGCCGAGGGGCTCGTCGCCCGCCGCCCGCACCCCACGGACCGGCGGCAGATCCTCATCGAGCTGACCGAGCAGGGCTGGCAGACCGCGCGGTCCGCGCGCCGCTCCCGGGAGGACTGGCTGACCAGGGTCCTCGAGTCCGAATACGACCAGGAGGAGCTGCGGCTGCTCAGCCGCGCGATCGAGCTGCTGGAACGGCTCGCCGAGCGCTGAGCCATCCCCGGAGGACCTCCCCGCGACGCCGGCTTCGGCGCGGTCAGAGCAGGGATGCGAGGTCGCCGGTGCGCAGCCGATCGGCCGGCACCGCGGCCTGCCGGTCCACCAGGGCCTGCAGCGTGTCCCCGTGGTCCCAGGAGTTGACGTTCATCGCGGCCCGGACGGACCCGTCGCGCAACCAGAACGCGATGAACTCGCGGGACGCCGGATCGCCGCGCACGACCAGCTCGTCCCGATCCGGATCGGCCAGGCCCCGGTACTCCAGGCCCAGGTCGTACTGGTCGGAGAAGAAGAACGGGCTCGCCCGGTACGGCGTGTCCTCGCCGAGCAGCGTACCCGCCGCGTGGGCTCCCTGGTCCTTCGCGTTCGCCCAGTGCTCCACGCGGACCTGGTGCCCGTAGCGTGGGTGGTCGTGCGCGGCGATGTCCCCGGCGGCGACCACGCCGGGCGCGGAGGTGCGTAGCGCGGCATCCACCGTGACTCCCCCACCGGGGACGTCGCCGGTGGTCCGGATGCCGGCCCGCTCGGCCAGCTCCAGCCGGGGCGCCGCGCCCACGCCGAGAAGCACGAGGTCGGCCGGGAGCTCGTCGCCGCCCACCAGCCGGACGGCGCGCACCCGGCCGTCCTCGCCGGCCAGCTCCCGGACGCCGGTGCCGAGCCGCCAGGCCACCCCGTGCTCGGCGTGCAGGTCGCGGAACACCGTGGCGATCCGCTCGCCGAGCACGTTGCGCAGCGGCAGCGCGGCCACGTCGAGCACGGTGACCTCGGTGCCGTGCCGGCGGGCCGCGGCGGCCACCTCGCAGCCGATCCAGCCGGCGCCGACGATGACCAGACGCCGGCCGGGCCGCAGCGCCTCGCGCAGCGCGAGCGAGTCGTCCAGGGTGCGTAGCAGGTGTACCCCGGCGAGGTCGGCGCCGGGGAGCGGCAGGGTGCGCGGCCGGGACCCGGTGGCCAGCAGCAGCCGGTCGTAGCGCAGCTCGCCGCCGCGGTCGTCGACGACCACGCGGTCGGCCGGCCGCACCTCCCGCACCTCGGTGCCGGTGCGCAGGTCGATGCCGCGCTCGGCGTAGGCGCTCTCGCCGGCCACCCAGGTCGGCGCGTCGGCGTCGCCGAGCAGCAGCGCCTTGGACAGGTCGGGCAGCTCGTAGGGTCGGTGCGGCTCCCGGCCCAGCAGCACCACCTCGCCGTCGAACCCGCGCTCCCGCAGGGTGATCGCGGCGGTCGCACCGGCCAGCCCGGCCCCCACGACGACAATCCGTTGCGGTTCGGTCATGTTCGTGTCCTCCCCGGACGCGTGGAGCATCCGCACATGCGACGCTAGCGGTGGCCGGTCGGCATCGCCGTCCGGCGCTCTGGGGAATTTTCCGTTGCCGCATCGACCAGGTCATTCGATCTCCGGTGTGGGAGCTAGGGTGGGCGCCCGCGCGCGGCCGGAGGTCGGCAGGGCAGGAGGCTCCCTCATGCGCGTGTCAGGCCCTGGTGCCCGAGGTGGCCACCGTGCGCGCTGTGCTCCCGCAGGCGTTCGCGTCATGCGGTGTCGCCGTGCGGCCCGCACCTTCGGTCGCCACACCGGCCGCTCGCACGGGCCTGGCGGCCCGTTTTCGCTGGGCCGGTTCCGCATGACGCGCGCCGGGGCCGTCAGGCCCGCGACCGGGGTGGCGGGCGGAGCCCTGCCGACCCGGTCGCGGGGGCGCGAAGTCGCGAGAAGGGAGACGTGGTGAGCCGCAGGGAGTGGGCGGTCAGCTGCCGGGACGTCGCCGGCCGGCGCCGGGACGTCACGGTGTTCGTCAGCCAGGGCCACGTGGTGCTGGTCGCGCCGCCGGGAGAGACGGCGATCCTGGAACCGCTGGAGGCCGGCCGGTTGCGCGCGGCGCTGCGAGCGGCCGCCGTGGACGCGTCCGTGGACGGCGACCAGGCCGAGGACGTGGAGTAGACCGTCCACTGTGGCTAGTCAGCGCCGGGAATCCCTGTGGGACCCCGTAGGTGGGGCGCGGATCAACCGGCACGCCGCGCCCCACCCACGGGCTTGTCACGCCCCGGCGAGGGTGGACGAGAGGGGGAGGGAACCCCCACCGGGGCGGGCATCACGACCTGGCCAGGAGGCCAGCGCGGGGACCAGGTTCCGCGATGCCCGGGTGCCGTCACGTCGAGGCCGCCACCACGGTGCGGCACCCAAGTTTGTCAAGCATTTGACTGGCTTGACGCCATGAACATTACCAGCGAACACCGGGTGTCAACAACCATTGACAAAAAATGACAACGCGGGATTGGCCACACTCCCCGACGGGCCGCCCCATACCCGAAAACACCGCCACGAGCACCGCATTCCCATCATTCGGGAAGGCGGCAGGGTTCCCCCGGGTGGCGGTCACCGAGGGCGATCCCGGACGTCGGACGCTGTGCCGTCACACTAGGGCGTGGCCATTTCGCCCCATTATGCCTGTCGAGACGTCCAGTTGGGCTAACGGTTTCCCGCTGCCGGCGACTTACCGTCAGGAATGCCAGTCTTCCGGACTACTCCTACTTGGCAAGTGAAGACAGCTCAACTACCTTCTGCGTACGCTCATCAGCGCAGAGCAGTACAGGCGGAGTGCGGTATGTCGACGAGGGCGTGGCCGCAGCCCATCGGTCGACTGGGGCCAGCCGGCACCGGGAGGCAAATCCGAGGCGGTGTGCCGGCAAGAACGCTGACCACCGGGACGCTCGGGTGCGCACGTACGCTGTCAACCGGTGGGCCGGCTGGGGGCACGCAGCGCGAACCGCGCGACATCTCGCCACATCACCGGGTCAACCACGTCGGTGCCGATCTTGTCCAGCAGGTTGGCCAGCTCCGTGCGGGCCACCGCGAGCCGGGCGTCGTCGCCCGCCTGGTTGGCGGCGCGGGCCATCAGCAGGCGGCAGCGGAGTTCGTCGTCGGCGTCCAAGGCGCCGGAGGCGAGCGCGTGCTCGGCCAGCCGCCAGCAGGCGTCGACGTCACCCCGGTGCAGCGCGAGTTCCGCCCGCAGCCCGTCGGTCTGCGCGGCCAGTTCCGAGCGCGGACCGGCCACCTCGGACTCCACCTGGTCCAGCGTCCTGGCCAGCTCGTCCAGGTCCGGGCCGGGCGAGCGGAGGGCCAGCGACACGGCCGCCAGTCGCAGCCGGTTGCGGAAAGTCGGGTCCGGGTCGGCGTCGTCGAGCAGGTCCAGCGCCCGGCGGATCGACTCACCCGCCGCCTGGTGCTCGCCCAACCGGCTCTCCACCTGGCCCCGCACCCACCACGCGGACACCGCCATCCGGTCGCCCTTGCCGGTGCCCGGCGCGTCGCCCAGCTCCTTGATCACCTGCTCCGCCTCGCCCAGCCGCCCCGATCTGGCCAGCTCCATGGCCAGGTAGACCCGGGCCCGCAGGCGCACCCGTTCCGCGCCGGGCGTGTCGTCGGCGGCGCTCAGCTCGAGCGCGGTGCGCATCGCCCGCACCGCATCGGCGGGCCGGCCCAGCCTGCGCAGCGCCTGTGCGCGGAACATCTCCACCTGCGCGTCCACGCCGCGTCCCGGGGACCACGCCTCGCCAAGTTCGTCGACGGCCCGCAGCAGGGTCTGCGGGTCGCTCTCCCGGGCAAGCAGGGCGGCCCTGGTCCACTGCGCGGCCCAGACGAACAGCTCGTCCTCCTGGCATCCGGCGAGCTCGCCGAGCAGGGCGATCGCGCGGCCCGGCTCGCCGCTCTGGTAGGCGAGCATCGCCTCGCACCACAGCAGCGCGGCCTCCTGGCGCGGGCTTCCCGACTCGCCCAGCAACTCGGTGGGCTCGATCCCGAGCACGGCGGCCAGCCGGGCCACCACCGCCGTGGACGGGACGCGGTCTCCCGACTCCAGGCGGGAGACGTAACTCATGGACACGCCTGGGCCGGCAAGATCCTTCTGGGCGAGGCCGCGGCGCTGCCGAAGCGAGCGCAGCCGGGCACCGAAGTTTCTTCCCGCGCGGGGCGCCACCGGCGGCTGCTGGGAGCGTCGCGCCTGTTGGTCATTCCCGTCACGCACTGCGGCTACCAATCGAACGGAGCTTGACGATGGTCATGAACCCTATAACCCGCGGCTTGACTGTGGCTGCCCTTTGTGTGGGCATCGTGGCGGGTGCGGCGGCGCCGGTGATGGCGGCGGGCACCTCCGCCACGGCCACCACGCCCACCTCCATCGACTGGCCACCGAGGGCCGCCACGCAGAGCGGGGCCGCCCCCGCCGCCATTGACTGGCCGACCCGGGCGAGCTGACCGCGTCTTCCGCTCAAGCGGTGCCGACCCGTCATGGCCGCCGCGGGACACGTCGGGCACGGCGCCTCCCTCCGTCCGGGGTGTCGCCGCGGCGGCGTTCGGCCCGGCGGGTACACCCCCGTTCGAATCACCGCGCCTGGTCCGTGTGGACCAGGCGCGTCGGTTCGTTCGGCAGCCTATGCCCGGCCGTGACGGGCGCCACCGCAGGTGGAACCGAGTGACCACGCTGCGTCGCGGACTAGGCTCGGCCGGGTGACTGATCGACTGGTCTGGATCGACTGCGAGATGACCGGCCTCGAGCTCGGCCGTGACGCGCTCATCGAAATCGCCGCGCTGGTCACGGACGGCGAGCTCAACGTGCTCGGCGAGGGCGTGGACGTGGTCATCCACGCCCCGGACGAGCTGCTCGACGGGATGCCCGAGGTGGTGCGCGAGATGCACGCGCGTTCCGGGCTGACCGAGGAGGTCCGCCGGTCGACGGTCACCCTCGCCGACGCCGAGCGGAAGGTACTCGACTACGTGCGCACCTGGGTGCCGGAGCCGCGCACCGCGCCGCTGGCGGGCAACTCGATCGCCACCGACCGCGGCTTCCTCGCCCGTGACATGCCGACGCTGGAGGCGCACCTGCACTACCGGATGGTGGACGTCTCCTCGATCAAGGAACTGTGTCGCCGCTGGTACCCCCGGGTGTACTACGTCCAGCCGGAGAAGGGGCTGGCCCACCGCGCGCTGGCCGACGTCCGGGAGTCGATCCGCGAGCTGGCCTACTACCGGCGCACCCTGTTCGTGCCGCTGCCCGGGCCGACGACCGAGCAGGCGCAGGCGGTGGCCGCGGAACTGCTGCGCGGGAGCACCGGCTGAGCGCCTCCGGCCGGCCGGTTTCTTCTCGCGTGCACCGGCACGCTACGATGTTTGCCGGCGCGGCCCGCAGGGGCCGTTCAACGTGGTGGGTGTAGCTCAGTCGGTAGAGCACTGGGTTGTGGTCCCAGGTGTCGCGGGTTCAAATCCCGTCACTCACCCCAGTCGACGGGTGGTTCCGGTTCGTTCGGAACCACCCGTTCGTGTTTGCGGGCCGCTTTCCGCGGTCAGCGGTCTCCGCCTCGGATCCACTGCTCCCACGGCATCTGCCAATCGCCCCAGCCGTCCCACGGCTGCAGCTCGGGCCCGCCGGAATTCGTGATGATCACCACATCTCCCGGCTTGGCCAGTCCGAAGAACCAGCGGGCCGCCTCGGTGCTCATGTTGATGCAGCCATGGCTGACGTTGCTGTAGCCCTGCTCGCCCACCGACCACGGGGCCGCATGCACGTACTCGCCGCCGTTGGAGATTCGGGTGGCCCACTGGACCGTGGTGCGGTAGCCGCCCGCGGAATACGCGAGGCCGAAGGTCATCGAGTCCATCACCACGTTCTCCCCCTTGTCGGAGACCACGTGAATCCCGTTGTTGGAGGGGAACGCCGGGCGGCCCAGCGAGATCGGGATGGTGCGCACCTCCCGGCCGTTGACCTCGACGGTCATCTGGTGCGTGGCACCGTCCGCGTGCGCCACCACCGCGTCCCCCACGGTGGCGGTGGCCCGCACGTCCGACTGCCCGAACACGCCGCCGCCGAGGTTCCTGCCGTACACGTCGGCCGAGATAGTGATCTTCGTGCCCGGCTTCCAGAACTCGCGCGGCCGCCACCGCAACTCCTTGTCGTTGAACCAGTGGAAGGCGCCCTCCACAGTGGGCACGGTCTCGATGCGGATAGCCCGTTCGGCGGCCGCCTTGTCGGTGACGGGCGTGTCGAAGGTGAACGCCAGCGGGTGCCCGATGCCGATGACCTCGTTGTCGCCCGGGTTGATCCACACCGACGCCTGCTTGTCCGGCTTCACCGTGGTGAAACTCGACGTGGCCGTCGCGGTGCGGCCGTCGATGCCGGTACCGGTGGCCCGGACCGTGTAGCCGCGGCCGTACCCCAGCGGCTCGGTGCTCGTCCACCGCCGCCCGTCCGGGCTGATCTCGCCGGCGACCCGCTTCCCTTCCGGATTGGTGACGACCACCTCGGTCAGCCGCCCGCCGGTGGCGGACACCGTGACCGGCTTATCCGGCTCGACGCCGGCGGCCTGGTCGGCGGGCAGGATCACCAGCCGCACGGACCCCGGCCCCGGGTCGGGCCCGCCTCCCCCGGTGCAGGCGGCGATGAGCACGGTCAGCACCCCCCACATGGCCGCGACACCGAGGCTTCCCCGTAGCGGTCCGTTACCGCCCCGAACAGCGGACTGCACCATCGGACAACCCCCCTCTGGCTCGTGACGACCGGCGAGTGCCGACACGAGGTAGGACAACCATGACAGGGGTCACCCAGTGCCGCCCGTTTCGCCCACCCACCGACCGGGTGGTACCTCCGTCACACCCGAACCGCTGCACACCGTCACGACCCCTTGCCCCACCCACCCCGTTGGGCCTACCGTCGGCTCGCTGACCAGCCGGTTGGTAGCCCGCGTGGACGCTGTGCTAACGTTCTTCGCGTCGCACGGCGAGAGACCGTGCGGGCGCCGTTAGCTCAACTGGCAGAGCAGCTGACTCTTAATCAGCGGGTTCGGGGTTCGAGTCCCTGACGGCGCACCCCAAGCCTCTGACCAGCCACTTTAGGTCACTCTCCCGATCTTCACCTCGGTGTACGCCGCTCCCAAAGCGGCTTATGTTTGGTGCTCATCCGACCTGGTTACCCAGGATCACGCACCACCGAGGTGAAGATCATGAACCCCGAGTCCTCCCTGAACATCGCGACCATCAGGGACTTCGAGCGAACCCTGCGGGTGGAGAACCGTTCTCCCCGCACGGTGGCCAACTATCGCGAGGCCTTGGACCAGCTGGCCGCGATGTATGAGGACCGGGATCTTCTCCTCCTATCCCAGCAGAACATCCAGGACTTCCTTGTCAAGGTGATGAACCGGACCTCGGCTGCAACCGCTGCCAATCGGTTTCGGGCGCTGCGGCGCTTCTACAACTGGGCGCAGCAGGAAGAGCTCATCGAGAAGTCGCCTATGGCACGGCTTCGCGAGCCCAAGGTCCCCGAGCGTCCGGTACCGATCGTCGTGGATGACGTGCTCAAGGCTCTCCTCTCAACCTGCCGCAGCCGCGACTTCCTGGACGTGCGGGACGAGGCCATGATCCGGCTCATGAGTGAGCCGGGTGGTCCTCGGCGCGAAGAGATCGTCGGCATCCGCCTGGAAGAGGTCGATCTCACCCAGGATCTTGTTCGCCTTGTGGGCAAGGGCGGCAAGATTCGAATGCTGCCCTTCGGTGCCCGGACCGGGCGAGCGCTCACCCGGTACCTCCGCGCTCGTACCAAGCACCCGCACGCCGCATCGATCATGCTCTGGCTTGCCGCACCCCGCGGCGGTCGGGGAAACGCCGGCCCGCTCACGACAACCGGCCTGTACCAGATGCTCAAACGTCGCTCGCGGCTCGCCGGGCTTGAAAAGCCCGTTCGCCCCCACCAGCTTCGCCACACCTCAGCCCACGTCTGGCTCGCCAACGGTGGCGGCGAGACGGATGCCATGCGGCTCTTCGGCTGGTCCACCCGAGCCATGCTCTCCCGGTACGGAGCCAGCGCCGCCGATGAACGCGCCCGCGCCGCCTCTCGTTCCCTTGCTCTCGGCGACCGGTTGTAGGAGTAGCTCGGGGGGCTCCGGGGAACCTTGTGTTTCGGGAGGTGAAGGTGACCGGGAATGAGCCTTCATGACCCGTACGGTCTCCGCGATCATGGACGAGGACAACCACATATCGGAGAAGCGTCTCCGCGCGCAGATCGCCGCTCATACGTCGTGGGCGGCAACGCCCGACCGGCAGGCACGCACTGCGCCGGGGACCCAGGCGTTCCTTGAGCGCTTCGAGCGTCTGGTTGATCCAGAACAGAAGCTCTGCCCGGAGGAGCGCCGCAAGCGCGCGCAGAGCCTTCTGCGAGCACATATGCAGCGCCTCGCGCTGCTGTCCATCCGGGCACGGAAGGAGCGAGGCCATCAGAAACAAGCGGGTTCGTTAGCCCTACACGGGTGGAGGGGATCAGCAGGGGCGTTGCTGATCCCCTCCAACTCACCGCCGCCGAGCCGTTGGGTGGATTCTGTGCGATCAGGCCAAACGAGGGCGGGCTCGGTCGGACGGTTCCTCACTACTCGAACTCGATAGGACCACCTCCCGAGTTGTTGACGCTGCGGGCCCGGGTCCCGCCGCGGACCATGCGAAGCGGCACTGCGGGCGGCTTGATGTTGTGCTTCTCGAAGATCGCGAGGTAGAGCTGGTCAAGCACCACGTGCACCGACCCGTACCTGTTCGCTGCTTGCTGCAGCTTGTCGATCGGAACCTCGCACCGTTCCTGCCCAAGCCCCTCCGGACCGCCGGTCTCCTGCCGCGGCCAGGTGAGATCCAGAAGGATGGTGCCCTTCTCCCGGTTGAGCATGGCGTGGAACCGCCAGTGCACCGGGATCTTCTCCGCAGGCGTCCGCTGGAACGGCGCCCGTTGTACCGACCATGTCCACGAGTCCGCCGCCGACATGGTCGTTGTGTACGTGAACAACTCCGCCTCCCCATTCCTCGCTTGGGGGGCGGCAGAGCCGGACGGCGTCGGGGACACAAACCCGTTCGCTCGGGGGACGAAGGGACCTGCTCGTCTATCCGGCCCTGCCGCTGCTTGAGGGGCGGACGGAGCCCGAGGGGATGCTCGCGTCTTCGCAGTCGACCCAGCACCCGAGCACCGGGCTCCATCCGCACCGTCGACTCTAGATCCTTGAATTTAGAGTCTCAACCGGTCCATTCGGGTGAACCCTCCCCGGTTCCGGACAGGCATCGGCCCGTAAGGTCATGCAGGTAGGACGTTGATCAGACGGAGGCAACGGTCCATGACGAAGAAGGTCATCACAACGTCGCGCAAGCGGCGCCTGGGCCGTGAGCTGCGCCGTCTGCGGGAAAATGCCGGCAAGACGATGAAGGACGCGGCGGAGCTGATCGGCGTCACGGTCGCGACCATCAGCAACATGGAGCGAGGCGTCCACCGCGTCCGCAAGGCCGAGCTCGCCGACCTGCTGGAGCTCTACGAGGCACCCGCCCAGACCCGCGAGACGCTTGAGGCCATGCGGCGGGACGCCAACAAGCGGGGCTGGTGGACCAAGTACGGCCCTGCCCTTCCCGAGTGGTTCCGCCCGTACGTTGACCTTGAGACCGACGCCGTCACTGTCCGGCACGTCGAGCTTGAACTCGTACCCGGCCTCCTGCAGACGCAGGAGTACGCGCGTGCCGTACACCTGGCCGCCCGGCACGTGACACCGGTTGACATGGTCGACCGCTCGGTCGCCGCACGCCTGGAGCGGCAGCAGCGCCTCACCGACTCACCGCCCCTTGAGGTCTGGGCGATCCTGAGCGAAGGCGTCATCCGCCGGGTCGTCGGAAGCGCCCACGTGATGGCCGAGCAGCTCCGCCACATGCTCACCTTGAACGAGCTTCCCAACGTGAAGGTGCAGATCCTCCCCTACAGCGCCGGCGCGCACTGCAGCATGGCCGGCTCCTTCTCGATCCTGGACTTCCGCGAGTACCCATCGGCGGTGTCCGTCGAGTACCCCGCCGGCGGCCTGACGCTTGAGGAGGACGAGGACATCGCCCGCTACAGCCTGATGTTCGACGACCTTCGCGCGCTGGCGCTCTCGCCTGCTGAATCTGCGAGGATGATTGCTGCAGTCGCCCAGGACCTTGAGCAACAAGGAAGGGATGCCCGTTGAGCCCTGACCTGACCACGGCCGTCTGGCGCAAGAGCAGCTACAGCCAGGGGCAGGCGCAGTGCGTGGAGGTTGCCTGCCTCCGCCATCGTGCCGCTGTCCGGGACTCGAAGAACCCGGACGGCAACGTGCTGGTGTTCGGCGTGGCCAGTTGGCGTGCCTTCCTCGCCATGCTTCGCGAGCACCGCCACGACCTGCCTTGAGCCGGCTGCCGCCTCGCAAGCACGAGGGGAGTGCTCTGGCCCGCCTGGCGCACCACCCTCGCCCATTAGATCTTGGCTCCGCCGCCGTTTGGTTCCCTCTCGGTGTTGACTGCCGCGTTTGCAGCAGCAAGTATGTCTCTCGCTCTCCTTCGGGGAGGCTGCGATCAGTTGGCCAAACGCCACGCCCGCCAGCGGTGCTGGCGAAGGAGCGAAGATGACCAACCGTAGACTTCCCGCCATGACCATGCACGCCGGCTTGGACCCACAGGTGTCAGATGATGGCCTCAAGGCCGAAGTGCGTCGGGGCGACGCTTACGACCTGTTCGCCACACTGCCGCCCAAGTCGGTGGACCTGATCCTCACTTCCCCACCCTATTGGGGACTGCGCACATACGATCTGGATCACAACAACGACATCCTTCAAGACTGGATCGTCCAGGGTGGTACCAAGGAAGTAACACCAACCACATCATGAGCGTTATTCAGAGCCCTTACCAGCCAAGTCGGTAGAACTCCAGTGCGGTGACGATTCGGATGACATTCGGAAGCTCGGCGAGGCGCCCTCGAAAGCCGGTGGCAAGTATCTTCCAGTTCTTGACATGGGCGATGCATCGTTCGACGGCAGAGCGCAGTGAGGAGATCATCTTGTTGTTTTCCTTGTCGCCGATAGAGAGCTCGCCACCCTTGGGTTTCTTGCGAGGCGTGATTGCGTGAGTTCCCTGGTAGGCAGGGTCAGCGATGACTGGGACATCGGCCAGAAGATCTTCCCAGCCGCACTCAGTAAACGATTTTCGGTCATGCATTGCCCCAGGCAAGGGTATCGATATTCCCAACAGGCCTCCGTTGGTATCGGCGGCA
>NZ_BJFL01000052.1 GCF_005405885.1 Gandjariella thermophila | reverse complement strand
GACCGACCACCGTTTCTGCTGACCTCTCGAGAAACAACCGAATGATCCCACTTCAGCAGTCGCCCGATCGCCCGGTACGATTGCCCCTTCGCCAGCTCACGAGAAATGATTTCTCGCTCGTCCGGGCGCAGTTCGACACCCCGCACTGCGACAATAGTTCCTTTCCGGCAGGCCCGTTAAATGAATGCTATGATCTTACCAAGCACGTGGTGCACTGATCATATGACCCCGCCCGCGTACTCGACAAAGGGCGCCACACCGACCGTGCCAGTTATGGAGTCACGCTTCGCATCAACGCTCAAAAGCCGGTAGAGCGGTACGTTGGCCACCCGCACCCCAAGGGTGGCAATCTCGATGATCCGCTCGACTGCGGCCCTCGCGCCGGCATCCTCAACGGTGATGCCGGCGCCCAGCGGCTTCCCTACCAAGGTCAATCGGTCGGCATCGGTGCCAAGCTGACAGGCCAAATCAAGCCATTCAGGACGCGCAGCAATGCTGGTCCTGATCATTTCACCCTGGCATCGAGCACCGTAAACAACATAATTGGAGCATCCGCGGCCGTAGTAGTCCGACAGGGCGCACGCGACCTGACTGCGACTCGTCCGCATCCGGCTGGAACGCTGGTCGAGCAGTTCACCCGTGTTCAATCTTGCCAGCCGTGACATCACCTTTCGCCGGCTCGTGTCAGGCAACCATCCAGCGTGCTCATCCAGCCACGCGCAGCAAACCGCCAGATCGATCGAATGGTCTCCGTTGACCGGCGTCATGCCAGCGATTTGGAGTTGCTTGCCCGGCAGCGCATCCTTTCCGCCGTGCCGAGCTACGGAATCTACCCGGCCGGAGCCGCGTGTCCGCTGGCTCGGCAACTCGGCGACCGAGGTGCTGTCCACCGCCGGGGCGAGGAGCTCGTCAACGCTGAGCCCAAAGATGCGTTCGAGCAGTCGCGCCGTGGCCGGGCGCAGCGGACCAAGGGGACGCCCCTTCGGGCCGTGGCCTGCGATCAGCCGCTGGAGGTGGCGGACGCTCAGCGTGCCGGGCTCGTCGTGCTCGCGGGCGAACGTCTCCGCGTACTCCGCGAACTCTTCGAGTGTCTGGCGCCGCTCCTTGATCTTCTGCTCAAGGACCGTCCGAGCCACACGCATCGATGCCCTCCCGTCCGCGCTACGGGTGCCATGTCGTCAGCCTGTCGCGTCGAGGTCGTTCCGCTGATCCGAAGCTGACGACAGCATGATTTCAAGTCTGGCACGGATCGCAGATCGGGCGGTCGTCAGGCTGTCCGGCGATCGCGACGGCGGTACCGCGCCCCTCCGCCGTTCTCGCCGGGCCACCCCTCGCGGCCGGGGCCGAGTCGCCTCCACCCCTCGGCCCCGGCCGCACACCAGGCGGAGGTGATGGGCCGTGACCAAGCCGAGCAGCGCGCCTGCCGGCGTCAGCGTGATGTGGGTGACCTGCGTACTGGACGGCACCGACCACGCGGTCACCGACACAGCCATGGCCACCGGAATCACCAGCGACACCGCCACCTGGGAAGCGGTATGCGGGACGCAGTTCGTCCCGGCGCCGCTGATCTGCCCTCCATGCCCGCCGTGCCCGAGCTGCGTCGCATTTGTCCGCGCGCGGGCGACGATGCGCGATCTCGACCAGCGCATGACTCCCGCGCGTCACGGTCGCCATGGCCTACTCGCCCGAGTCCTCCGCCGCCGCTCCAAGCCGCCGGCCGTCCCGCCATCCTCCGCGCCTCCGACGCGGGACGGCCGGCCCCCACTCCCCACAGCGAGCCGCAGCGGTTCTGCGTCTTCCGAGCGTGACCGGGGCGGCACCGATGCCTGACCAATCCACACCGCTGCTCCTGGTCCGCTTCCGCGCGGGCGTCGTCGGCGAGCGCGCTCGCGGGTGCCACATCATCCCCGCGCCGGTTGAAAGCGCCATGCCTGCGCGACTCGTCGCCTTGTGCGGCACAGAGTTCGCCCCCGGCCAGGCCGAACTACTCCCCCGCCCAATGGGCATGCCCTGCGAACTCTGCCTCTTGCGCATACCGCAGGCCCGGCCGGATCAGCTCAACGCGCGGTAGCTGACTACCGGCCGTTCGCCCACCGTCGATCGGTCCTGGACTGACACGTGCTCATTAACCCCCCACGGAACACGCTCGGCGGCCCGTCGTGTCCTCTTGTCTCGCCGTCAACTGAGTCACCTTCCGACCCCCTGTGCGGCCTGCTGGTGGTGGAGCAGGAGGGCCATGAGCGCTTCTCGCCGGGTGGGTTTGTGTCCGCTGACCTTCACCGCAGTGACCGTGCGGGCAACCCACTTGCGGTATATCCCTTCGCGACGCAGGAAGCCCAGCACCAGCGGATCATCCTCCGTTCCCGCCAGCACCCGCCAAGTACCAGTGATGTTGTAGTCGGACGACCGTTCGAGGCGAACCGTGTCGACATCGACATCGATCGGCGTCGGGCTCGTCGCCCGTACCGGCGGCGGGCGAGTCCTGCTTTTCGTGACCTTTTTCGTGACCAGCTTGCCGAGCTGGTCCGCCTCCGGCATCGGATGATCTTCCGGCTCGGCCGCCGGAACGACGAGCGTCGGTTGGCCTGCCTCTTCCGTGATCGGTTTCGTGACCCGCGCTCGCGTGTCCGGCGTTGCTTCGTCCGGTGCAGGCTCGTGCAGCGCGGTCAGCGCCGCAGCCGCTGCCAACAAGTCCTGGACAGCGGTGTCAATGTCGCCACTGGCGGTGACCGCTCGCCGAAGCGCACCGGCCGCCCGCTCGGCGCGCTCGGCCACGGCAAGCAACTCCACGCGGCTGGGATCAGTGGCGAGGCGCGCCCGGCGCGCTCGTTGCCGACAGGCGGCCCCGTGGTACCGGGCCGGCCTCCCTCGCCCGCTGGGGCGCTCGGGCAGCGGCTCACCACAGCCAGGACACACCATCATCATCACGACCTCAATTTCGTGACGTCTTCTGTGACACACTGGTGATCGTACCTGAACGTCACGGATTGCGTCACAGAATCCCGTGCAGATGCGGCCCCGTCACAGGCCGGCCCGGAGCAGTCGCCCTCGCACCTGTCCCGTCCCACCGGCCGGTGTCTTGGGAAGCACCGAGAACCGCCGGTTCCGGGACGGATGGGACGCCCTCTCGGCGCCCTGTCCCATGCCGCTTGCGTGAGCGTTCCCGCAGGCTGGAGCGCGTATTTGCCTGTCCCGACAACCTGTCCCGAGGACGATCCGCCGGGACGGCCGGGACAGCCATCCGGATCGCGCGGGACGGCTCACCAGCTCAGATCAGGCAGGCGGAGGCGTGTGGTTAACGTGCAACTCGCTCCTCGGACACACGCACTATTCACCCGGCCCAGCGGCCGGATCGACACATCGGCCACATGCTCGGCCGGTACGTACCGTACTTGCAGGTCAACGACCATGTAGAGGGTCGCCAGCCGATCCGGCCGCGCGCTGGAGACGGCCGCGCCGACATCATCGGGAAGCGAATCGATCCTGGCGTAGACCTCTGCGTCGCTGATCACGTTCGGCGCCGGCGCGTTCCTCACCTCGGCCTGCGCGGCGGCCCGCTCCGCCTGCGCCTGGTTGATCGAGTCGACCAGCGCCGCCGGGTCGACACCCGCCGCGATGGCGTCCTGGAACCGGCGTAGCCGTGCCTCAGCATCCGTGAGGCGCTTCTTCGCCCGCTCCCGCCCGTCCGGCTCGCCGCGCCCGTGCTGCGAAGCCACCAGCGCCGCCACCGTGGCATCGACGTTCTCCCGAGCGAACACCTTCGCGAGCCAGCCGTTCACCGCGTCCCGGATCAGGTCCTCCCGGAGATAGACGGCCGGCGGGTGCGTCTCCAGCACCGGCGAGCCAGGCGCCAGCGTGCGCGCCGGGCACCGGTAGTACATGCCGTGCTTCCGTGGGCTCGCCTCCATCTTGCGTCCGCACACCGCGCACCGAATTCGGCCCCGGAACAGGTACGCCCGCGTCGTCGGCCGCCCGCCGCGCTCGGTCTTGCGCGCCGTGCGGAGTCCTCCGGCCGACTTCGACCGGCGCATCAACTGCGCCTGGGTGAAGTCCTCGACCGAGACGATGGCCGGGTGCGCCGGCCGTCGGGATCGCACAATCCGATCGGGATTCGACCGCCGGAATCGCGTCACGTGCCCGGCCGCCACGTCGTCGGGGTCCAAGAGCGTTTCTTGCTTGTTCCACCGACCGAAGAACGCATAGCCGTTAGAGATGACGAGGACGCCCGTTTCGAGTTCGGCCTTGACTGCCTGCTGGACGGCATCGCCGCCCGTCTGAACCTCCCTCAGCTGCCCGACCCGTGAGCGGCTCCGTCCCCTGCCTCGCCGGCGGACACCATGACCCCGGTCAGCACGGCGCCCTTCGCGGCGAGTCACCGCCCGTGGAAACTGAAAGACGACCCCGGAGGCCACCAGCCCTGACAGCGCTGCGTGGAACTCGCCAGAACCCGAGATGAAGGCCACCGCGACGCCCCGATCGGCGTTCGCGGGGCGCGGTGACCCGACATGCCCGGCTCCGGTTGTCCCGCCCGGCGGGTGAACATAACGTGATGGCGTGGCCAGCACTGCGGTCCGCTCGCAGGTGGGCAACCTTCCGGCCGAGACGACGAGCTTCGTTGGTCGGCGACGCGAGGTGGCCGAGGCCAGGCGGCTGTTGCGCCGGCATCGGCTGGTGACCCTGACCGGCGCCGCGGGGATCGGCAAGACGCGGCTCGCGCTGCGGGTGGTGGCGCAGGTGCGGGAGGCGTTCCGGGACGGCGTGTGGCTCGTCGAGCTGGCCGCGCTGCCGGAGGACCAACTGCTGATCCAGGCGGTCGCCGACGCTCTCGGCGTGCACGACCAGTCGCCGCGACCACTGGCCGACTCGCTGCTGGACTACCTGGAGGACAAGCAGCTCCTGCTGGTGCTGGACTGCTGTGAGCACATGGTCGACGCGTGTTCGGTGCTGGCCGACCGGCTGCTGCGCACCGCGCGGGAGGTGCGCATCCTGGCGACCAGCCGGGAGGCCCTGCGCGCACCCGGCGAGTGCCTGCTGGAGGTGCCGCCGCTGCCGGCGCCGGATCCGCGGCAGGCGACGACCGCCGCGGCCCGGTCCGACGCGGTGCGGCTGTTCGCGCAGCGGGCCACCGCCGCCCTGCCCGGCTTCCGCGTCCACGCCGGCAACCGCGGGTGGATCGCTCGCCTGTGCCACCGTCTCGACGGCATCCCGCTGGGCATCGAACTCGCCGCCCTGCGCGTGCGGGCCCTGCCGCCGGAGCGCATCCTCAGCCAGCTCAACGACTACTTCGGCATGCTGGCCGGAGCCAGCCAGGTGGCGATACCTCGGCTGCAGACCCTGCAGACCACGATCGAGTGGAGCTTCGGGCTCTGCTCGCCGCAGGAGCAGGCGCTGTGGGCGAAGGCGTCGGTGTTCTCCGGAGGGTTCGACCTGGACACCGCGGAGGCCGTCTGCTCCGGCGAGGGACTCGCCCGCGACGACGTGCTGGACCTGGTCGTGGCGTTGGTGGAGAAGTCGGTCCTCAGCCGCGCCGAGGGCGGGGCTCGGGTGCGGTACCGGATGTTGGACGCCATCCACCAGTACGGCTGGCAGCGGCTGGTGGAGTCCGGTCACCGGGTGGCCGTGCAGATCAGGCACCGGGACCACTTCCGCGCGCTGGCGACCGGGGCGGGCAAGCGCTGGCTGATGGCCAACCAGCCGGACGCGCTCACCGACCTGCGGCAGGAGTACCCGAACCTGCGCGCGGCCATGGAGTTCTGCCTGCACGAGCCGGGCCAGGCCCGGGCCGGACTCGACGTCGCCATCACCCTCTGGCGCTACTGGATCCTCTCCGGCTGGATCGGCGAGGGTCGCTACTGGCTGAACCGCATGCTGGAGATCAATCCGGAGCCCAGCACGGCACGGGCGAACGCACTGTGGATCAGCGCCTGGCTGGCCCTACTGCACGGCGAGACGCCCGCCGCCGAGGCCCAGGCGGCGGAGTCCCTGGCGCTGGCCGAACAGCTCGGTGACGCGCACGCACAGGCCCACGCGCTGCGCACGCGCGGGCTGGCCGTCTTCTGCGGCGAGGATGCCGGTCTGTCCGTGCCGCTGCTCGAGGACGCCCTCGATCGTCACCGCGACCTGCACGACCGGGACGGGGTATGGACCGACCTGCTGCATCTGACCCTGGTCAGCGCCACGCTCGGGCAGACCGAACGCGCGCTGGCCTTCGGCCGGGAATGCCTGGCCCTGGCCCGGATGCGCGACGCGCGCGTGTCCACCTCGTACGCCCTGTGGGCGCTCGGCCTGGCCAAGTGGTTGGCCGGCGACCGGCGCGGGGCGGAGAGCCTGCTCCGCCAGGGCATTAGCCACCCCTCGCATGCGCTCGGCAACTCCTGGGGCATGGCGCACTGCCTGGAGATGCTGGCCTGGACCGCCGCCGACGAGCGGCCCGTGCGGGCCGCGACGCTGCTCGGCGCCGCGCACACCGTCTGGCGGACCGCCGGAGCCTCGCCGGACAACCACCCGCACCTGGCCGCGTCCCACGCCCGGTGTGACCAGGGGGTGCGCCAAGCCCTCGGTGAGGCCGAGTTCGCGGCCGCCTTCGCCGAAGGCGCCAGCCTGTCCCTCGACGAGGCGCTGGCCTACGCCCGATATCCCGCCGCCTGAGCGGCCGTCGAGTCGATGTTCCGTCAGTGGGCGAGCTCGGCCATGGTGCCGTTGACGTTGAGACCAGCAGCAGCGATCGGTCCGCCAGGTAGTCGCCCAGCACGGCCACGGGTGGCCGGGCCGAGTGGTCGTAGCCGCCCAGCGCGTGCAGCATAGGTGGGCACGAACACCGACGCGCCGATCCCGAACACGGCCCTAGCTAGCGTCGCCATCTTCCGCCCCGTGTCCACTTCGGACCCTGCGCGCCGCTGTCGCGCGCCCGCGGGGCATCAGAAGGCGGCAACGGTGGCCGGGGCGCGCTCGGCGCGGCTGAGTGCCCGCAGTACCCCGCTCGCGCCGTGGCGGCGCACGGCGAGACGGGCCAGCAGGCCGACCACCGTGTCGACCGCGCCCTCGGGCAGCGCCGGTGTCGCAACGCCCACGCTGACCGCCAGGTCGTCCGCGTGCACCGCGAGTTCCATCATGCGGCTAGCCAGCAGGTCGTCCAGGATCAACGACCACGGTCCCCACAGCGGGATGCGCACCGCGCGCTCCGGCGTCGTGGCGAGCTCGGCGGCCAGGTGCGCCACGGTCGCGTGGACCCGCGGGGCCAGCGCCTCGGGCCCGCCCGCCGCGATCCGTTCGCCATCGCGGCGGATCCGCACGTTGAACTCGTCGTCGACGCCGGCGCCGATCCACCGCACCCGACGATAGTGCTCCAGCAGCGGGACGGTCGGTTCCGATGGCACCGGTGCGGCCAGCGCGTCGCGAACGACCAGGATCTGGTAGGCGAGGTGGCCGGCGAGGCCGGCCACGCCGAACTTCGGCAGGGCGCTCGGCCGATGCCACGCCCCCGCGACCGCCTGATCGCGCAGCAGCGCCGTGGCCGCGCGGGCGGTGGCCAGGAAGTCGTCCCGGACGGCGGTCATGTCCCGGTCCTCCTCGTTGCTGTCATTCCTCGATGGCGCCGCCCACGGCGCGCAGATGTTCGCGGAAGGTCAGCGACGGCGTGCGCTCGCGGCCGGCCAGGTAGTCGCCGAAGCGGAGCTGCGCGCGCAGCGAGACGCCGGTGCGGATCCGCTCGGCCTGCCGCCGCTCGGTGTCTCGGATCCGCTCGGCGAGGGCGAACAGGTCGCCGGCCCGGTTCGCCGGGAGGAAGAGCACGCCGTCGTCGTCGCCGAGCACCAGGTCGGCGCGGCTCACCGTCCAGTCGCCGACGGTCGCGCACGCGGTCGCGTCCGGTGGGCGCGGGTCCAGGCGCTGCGGGCCGGTTGGGATGGCGCCGAGGCTGAACACCGGCAACCCGATCGCGCGGATGTCCCCGGTGTCGCGGTGCAGTCCCCAGATGACCACGCCGTCCAGCCCGGCGGCCCGCGCCTCGAGCACTACGAGGTCGCCGACGCACGCCTCGTCCAGCCGCCCGCCGTTGTCGACCACCAGCACGCCGCCGGGGGCCGCTGTCTCGAATGCCTCCAGGAAGATGTCCACGCTGCCGACATGACGGGCCGGGCACACCTGTCCGGCAACCCGGGAACCCGGCACCACTGCGCACAGTCCGGCCGGTGCGCAGCGCACCGGGACCCGGGCCCGCAGGCACGCGTCCGCCAGATGCGCGGTGGTCAACGCTGCGAACCGCCGCCGAAGCTCCTGCTCTTCCACAGGTTCCGTCCCTCCTCCGCACGCCGGCCGCGCGGTCCCGAAGTCGCCAGGCGGATACCCCTCGGCTCAGCCCGCACGCCGGTCGGCACGATCCGCCGGCGGCGCGATCACCGTCGCGAACTCGTACTCGCCGAGGCTGATGCCCCGGAAACGGGTGGCGCCGGCGCGGTGGTGCCGTAGCAGCGCGAGCGCGGACCGGTTGGCCGCCTGGACAGACGCCCGCACCGTCCAGCCCTGCCAGCGCCCGAGCGCGCGCACCGTGTCGGCGAGGTAAGTTCCCACGCCGTGGTGCCGCCACGTGTCGGCGACCAGCACCGCCACCTCGGCCAGGCCGTCCCGCTCGGCCACCAGATTGAGCAGCCCGACCGGCCGTGCACCCACACTGGCCAGCAGCGCCACCCCGTCCGGCGGCCCCGCCAGCAGGTACCGGCGGGAGCGCCGGAGGACGTCGTCGGGGTCCGGGCTCTGCGGGAGAAAGAACCGGGCCCGCAACGTGGCCGGGGAGCAGGACCGCACCAGCGCGCTGATCGACCCCCAGTCCGCCGCGCCGCCGGTCAACTCCCGGACGCGCAGCACCGAGGGTTCGGTGTCTCGAGCCCAGGCAATTATGACGGTCGTCATGGCACAACGGTCTACTCCGCTCGCCAGTCGGACGCACTATGACGGATGTCATAGTGCCGCTTGTCCACCGACGTCCGGGCGTTGAAGTGGCGAGAGAGCGCCAGCGGCTCCCTTGACGATGACAGGCAGCCGGGCTGACGATGGTCGCGAATATGACAGATGTCATGGGCGGGCGGTCACGACTGGCCGTCGCGTCCATCGGGAGAAACGGGGTGGCTGATGGTCCTCGACGAACTCGCGGTTCCGGTCGTGCTGGCGCCGCTCGCCGGCGGACCGTCCACGCCGCGGCTCACCGCGGCGGTGAGTAACGCCGGGGGACTGGGCTTCCTCGCCGCCGGTTACCTCTCCGCCGAGGCCGCGCGGCGGCGCGTCGCCGAGACCCAGGCGCTCACTGACGCGCCGATCGGCGTGAACGTCTTCGTGCCCGGCCGGCCGACGGCCGGCGAGCCGGTCGCCCGCTACGCCGCGCACCTCGCCCGGGAGGCCGCCCAGGCCGGCGCGCACCTTGGCGAACCGCGCTTCGAGGACGACGAATGGGCGGCCAAGCTCGACCTGCTGGCCGGCGAGCCCGTCCCCGTGGTGTCCTTCACCTTCGGCTGCCCGCCCGCCGAGGTGGTGGCGCGCCTGCACCGGGCGGGCAGCGAGGTGTGGGTGACGGTGACCTCCGTGAGGGAGGCCGAAACAGCGGTCCGTGCCGGTGTTGACGCTTTGATAGTCCAGGGCACCGAGGCCGGTGGGCACCGGGCGTCGTTTGTGGACGATCCGGCACACGACGGTGTTGACGCCGTCACCGTGCTGTCCCTGCTGCAACTCGTCCGCCGTGCGGTCGCCGTGCCGCTGGTGGCCGCCGGGGGAATCAGCACCGGCGCAGGAGTGGCCGCGGTGCTCGCCGGCGGGGCCGCCGCGGCCCAGCTGGGCACGGCCTTCCTGCGCTGTCCCGAGGCCGGCACCGCGCCGGTGCACCGCGAGGCGCTGGTCGGCGACACGCCCACGACGACGACCCGGGCGTTCACCGGCCGCCTCGCCCGGGGAATCCGCAACCGGTTCATTGACGAGCACGGCGCCGCCGCCCCGGCGGCCTACCCCGAGGTGCACCACCTCACCGCGCCGCTACGGCAGGCCGGCCGCACCGCAGGCGATCCGGACCTGGTCAACCTGTGGGCGGGCCAGACCCACGCACTCGCCCCCGAGGCGCCAGCCGCGGACGTCGTCGCCAACCTGGCCCGGGAAGCCCGCGCGGCGCTGGCGGCCGCGGCCAACCGCCTCGCGCGCCCGCTGCCCAACCCGCCGGGCCGGCCCGGTGAACCCGGCTGACGCCACAGGGTCAGCGCTGCCGGCGCCGTCGAGGACCGCCGACCGCGGCGTCCAACATCGGCGCCAGCTCCTGCGCCACCGCGTCCAGCGGAGCGAGGTCGCGGCGGGCCCGGGCCAGCACGACCGCCCCCTCCACCGCACTGATCATCAGCATCGCCAGCGACGTGGCCCGCGCCGCCGGCACACCCATCTCGATCAACGCGGAGGCCAGCGGATCCTGCCAGCCGTCGAACGCCCGACTGATCACCGCTCGGAGCTCGTCACTGGTGGCCGCGACGTCGGCGGCCGCGGCCACCAGCGGGCATCCCGCCGCGTAGCCGGCGGCCCGAAACAGCGTGCGCCAGTCCTCGACCATCGCCACCAGCAGCCGGCCGGGGGTCGGTTCGTCGAGCCGGTCGGCGAAGCGGAACACGCGCCGGCCCGCCACGGCCCCCATCCACAGCAGCGCCTCCGTGACGAGTTGGTCCTTGCCGCCGGGGAAGTAGTGTTGCAGCGATCCACGTGGGGCGTCCGCATGCGCCACCACCTCACGCAGGCTCGTGCCCGAGACGCCCTTGGTGCGGATGAGGTCGGCGGCGCTGCGCACCATCCGCTCCCGGACCGAAATCGTCCGAGTGGTACCGGTGCCGGGTTTGCTCGACATGATGCTTGGCATGATAGCTCGGCAACCCTCCTGAACCATGTCACCGAAGCGTCCCGAACAAGATCCGCCTGTGGGGACAGCTTCTCGGCGAGGTGTGGGCCGGTACATGCGCGCGACCGGGACTCACCACGGCTGCCGCAACATCATGCTCTACCGCGACGACGTGCCCAACGTCGAAGTCGGCGTGCAGCTCGACCCGCCCTGCCCGCTCGCAGAACGGGTGGTCGCCTCCACGCCGTCCGCCGGTACCACGGCGACGACCGTCCACCATGGATGGACCATTCGGCCAGGTGGGCACCAGGCCGGTCATGGGGGGTCCGGCGCGCGCGTCAACCAGCGCCGGCCGCGGCGGGATCGCCAGGCGCGGCCGGGCGCGAGCGGCACGGGTCAGTGCTGGAACGGCGTGCGGTACGAGGCCGCCTCGGGGCTCTCGAACAGCTGCTTGACGTACTTCATGCCGCCCGGGACCGTCGCATCCGCCTGCGCGATGTAGCTCTTCCGGCTGGATGGCTGGCCCGGCTTGGAGAAGTCCAGCTCACCGGCGAGTTCCTTGGTGTCCACCTTCGTCTTCGCGACCGCGTTCAACACGCCCTGCCGGGTCAGGTCCTTGTCGTTGCACGCGGTGGTCAGCACGCTCTGCCAGACGAGGCCCGAGGCGTAGCCGAAGTCGACGCCGACGTTCGGCGTGTCGGTGTACTTCGCGGCGTACTTCGCCGCGAGGTCCTTCGCCGCCGGCAGATCCGCCGAGAACGGCACGACGCCGTTGACGAAGTAGAACTTGTCGAAGGAGTCCTTCGCCGGGGTTGACAGCAGCACCGGGTCGAAGGTCGGGTTGTTGCCGATGAACGGCACGTCAATGCCCTGTGCCTTCGCCTGGGTGAGCGCCGAGGCGGTCTGCTTCGGCGTGGTGGTCAGGGCGATCGCCTTCACACCCTGGCTCTTCAGGCTGGTGATCGCCGCGGTCATGTCGGTGTCGGTCGCGGTCACCTTCGCCTCGACCACGGTCAGGTTGTGCGCCGCGCCGTATGCCTTGCTCCCGGCGAGCCCGTTCTTGCCGTATTCCGAATCGACGTAGATGTGCCCGACCCTGTCGCCGTCGTGCACGAATCCCTGCTCCTGCATGAAGGAGAAGCCGTTGAGCATCTCGACGTCGTAGGTGGCGCCGACCATCAGTACCGACGGGGTGTCCAGGTTGGTGGACGCCCACGAGGCCGGCACCGAGACCATCTTGTCGTCGGTGATCTGCTTCTTCAGCGCGGCCAGGATCGGCGAACCGAGGAGTTGCGCCAAGCCCAGCACGTTGTCCTTCACCTGCCCGTACAACGGAATCGCCTTGTCCGCGGCGTAGCCGTGGTCCTTCTGCACCAGTGCGATCTTGCGGCCGCAGATGCCGCCCGCCCGGTTCACCTCGTCGGCCCAGATCTCGTTGCCGTGTGTGATGCCCAGGCCGAGGTTCTTGAACACGCCGGAGGCGTCGGTCAGCACGCCGAGCGTGATCGTCTGGTCAGTCACTCCGACGTCGGTCTTGACCGCTGATCCGCCGCCGGACGAGTTGTTGACGGCCTTCGAACTGCAGCCGGTCAGGACCAGCGTCGCCGCGACCGCGGCCGTGAGAAGTGCGCGCTGTGCTGTCTGCATGGTGTTTTCCTCTCGCTGGGACCGAACAGAGCGGGACCGCCGCAGCGAATCGAGGTCACGTGCGGGCGCGGGCCGGGCCGAGTAGCCGTCTGCCCAGGCCGGCCATTCCGCTCGGTTCGAACAGGATGATCAACACGATCAGGGCGCCGTAGGCGAAGTTCGTGATCACGATCGGGGAGAACGCCGTACCGCTGCCGATGTCCGCCGACGCGCTCTGGGTGAGCAACGGCAGCGCCACCGGCAGCCCGAACACCAGGGCGGCGCCGAGCACCGCCCCCGGCAGCGACCCCAGCCCGCCGACGACGATCATGGCGAGGAAGGCGATGGACACGGTGACGCCGTAGCTGCCGGCCACCTCTGATTCGTCCGGTTTCATGATCCCGGTCCACCAGGCGGTCATCACCCCGGCGAGCCCGGCATAGGCGGAAGAGATCGCGAACACCCCGGCCTTGACCCGCACCACCGAAACGCCGAGGACGGTCGCGGCCGTCTCGTTGTCCCGGACCGCCCGCCAGGCCCGCCCCGGCCGCCCGCTGACCGCGCCCTGGGCCAGTAGATACGCGATCGCGGTCAGCAGCAGGTACAGGTACCAAGTCCGCTCGTCGCGGCCCAGCGGGACACCGAACACCGACAGGGACGACAGCTGCCGCGAGACATCGACGCTCAGCCCGAAGATCGAGAACGGCTGCGGCAACCGCCCACTCGAGGTGCTCCCGGCGACCGCGGGCAACGCCCGGCCGAGCCAGAACCCGAGGAACACCAGCGCCAGCGACGCCACACCGAGGTAGATCCCGCGCAGCCGCCCGCTGACCGGGGCGAAGGCCGCACCGGCGAGCCCGGAGATCAGCACCGCGCCGAGCAGTCCGACGACCGGCGGCAGCCCGAACCCGATGTAGGTCGGGTCACCGGCCGGCCCGGACAGCACCGCGTACGACACGGCCCCGACCAGCAGGAAGAACCCGTGCGCGAGCGAGAGTTGCCCGGCCTGCCCGGTGAGCAGGGTCAGCCCGAGCGCGCCCACCGCCCCGGTCATCATCCAGGTGCCGACCTTCAGCCACTCGCCGGGCAGGTACAACGGCAGCGCCAGCAGCACGACGATCAGCAGTGCGGCACCGGCGACACGACCGATCCGCCACCAGCGGCCGTCGCCCGGCACCATGTCGCCGGCCGCGCGGTTCGAGTCAGACACGCGCCTGCACCACCCTCCCGAACAGTCCGGACGGGCGGACGACGAGGACCAGCAGCATCACCAGGTAGACCGCGACCTTGGCGAAGTCGAGATCGACGTACTGGGCGGTCATCGCCTCGGTCAGGCCGACCACGAAGCCGCCGAGCACCGCGCCGCCCGGCGAGGTGAGTCCACCGATGATCGCCGCCGGGAACGCCGCGAGGGCGACCCCGTGCGTCGCCTGAGACAGCCCGCCACCGGAGAAGTCCTGGGTGGCGAGGAAGAGCACGGCGATCCCGGCGAGCGCGCCGCCGACCGCCCAGGCGCTCGCGGTGACCCGACTGCTGCGGATGCCCATCAACGCGGCGGCTTCGCGGTTCTCCGACTGCGCCCGCATCGCCACGCCCCAGGGGGAAAATCGGAACGCCGCGAAAAACGCAGTGATCAGCACGACGCTGACGGCGAGCGCCACCACCTCGGAACGCCCGACCGTCACGTCGCCCAGGGTGAGTGGCTTGACGTCGTAGGGGTCACCGAGGAACGGCGACGCCTCGGTGCCCAGCCGGCGGACCACCTCGGTAAGCACCAGCACGTCGACGCCGATGGTCAGGATCGCCAGGCTCGTGTCACTCGCGTTCCGGGCCCGGGCGAGCAGGAGTCGTTCGATCACCAGGGCCAGCACCGCGGCCGCGGTGATCCCGGCCGCCGCGGCCGACCACCAGCCGACCATCGGCTTGAGGACCGCCACGACGTAGCCGCCGGCCAGCGCCAGCGAGCCGTGCGCGAAGTTCACCACCTCGGTCGCCTTGAAAATGATCACAAATCCGAGGGCGAGCAGCGCGAAAATCGCGCCCTTGCCGGTTCCGTTGATCAGCACCTGCAGGAAGGTCTGCACTACCCCATCGCCTCCCTCGAATCCGGCTCCGCGCGGCCGTCGCGGCCGGGCCGGGGGCTGGTCGCCGGGTCGCCGTTCCCGCCACCGGTGCCCGGGAAACCGCCCCCGGCGCGCGTCTTGACGGCCGGCTGCCCCTGGCCGTCGTCGACACCCAGGTAGGCGGCGATCACCTCCGGGGCGCGTTGCACCACCGACGGCACGTCGTCGGCGATCAACCGACCGAAGTCGAGCACCGTGACCCGGTCGGCGATCCCCATCACCAGCCCCATGTCGTGCTCCACGAACAGAACCGACACGCCGAGCTCGTCGCGCACGTCCTGGATCAGCGCGGCCATCTCCGCCGTCTCGCTGGCGTTCATCCCCGCGGCCGGCTCGTCCAGCATCAGCAGCGTGGGCTCCACGGCGAGCGCACGCGCAATGTCCACCCGCTTCTGGTCGCCGTAGGGCAGCACCCCCGCGGGGGTGTGCAGATACCGGGCCACGCCGAGGAAATCGCAGATCTCGGCGACCCGGTCCGCGTGCCGTCGCGCCGCGCGCCGCAGCCACGGCGCGCGCAGACCGTGCCCGAGGAACCCGCCGCCGGTGAGCGCGTGCCGTCCGAGCATCACGTTGTCGAACACCGTCGACGTCGGCGACAGCGCCAGGTTCTGGAACGCCCTGCCCACACCGAGCGCGGCGATCCGGTGCGGCGGCGTCCGGCCCAGGTCGACATCGCCGAGAGTGATCCGGCCGGAGCTGATCCGGCACACCCCGGAGATGGCGTTGAAACAGGTCGACTTCCCCGCACCGTTCGGACCGATCAGCGCGTGGATGGAACCCGGCTCGACGGTGAAGCTCACCCTGTTCACGGCGACGAGCCCGCCGAAGCGAACGGTCACCTCGGACACCCGCAACGGCCGGACGTCGCGGCGTCCCGGGGTCCGGCCGGTGGTCTGACCACTCATCCGGACCACACCCGCAGCCGCGGTCGCCGGGGCCGGTGTTCGGCGGCCGCGGCGGCCTCCGCCTCGCTCTCCGCGTGCCCGCCCAGGTACAGCCGCTGCACGTCGTCGGACCGGGCGAGTTCGTCGGCGGTGCCGGACAACCGCAGCTCGCCGACCTCCAGCGCGACCGCGCGATGCGCGACGCGCAGTGCCATCGTCGCGTTCTGCTCGACGAGCACGACGGCCGTGCCGCCGTCGTTGATCTCGGTGATGATGCCAGCGATCCGGGACACCAGTTGCGGCGCCAAGCCGAGCGACGGCTCGTCCAGCAACAGCACCCGCGGCTCGCACATCAGCGCCCGGCCGATCGCCAGCATCTGCTGTTCGCCGCCGGACAACACCGCGCCGGACTGCTTGGCCCGCTCGGCGAGCTGCGGGAACAACGCGAACACCCGATCTCGGGCGGCGGCCCTGCGCTTCGCCGGCGTGACAAGCCCGCCGGCCCGTAGGTTCTCCTCCACGGTCATCCGAGTGAAGATCTGCCGGCCCTCCGGCACCTGGACCACGCCGCGGCGGACGATCGCGGCGGGGTCCATCCGGTCGATCCGGGTGCCGTCGTGCACCACCTGGCCGCCGGTCAACGCCCCGCGGTGCAACCGCAACGTCCCGGAGATCGCCCGGAGCAGGGTCGACTTCCCAGCGCCGTTGCTGCCGAGCACGGCGACAATCTGCCCGTCGGGCACCTCGAATGTCACGTCCTGCAGCGCCCGGACGGATCTCCCGTAGCGAACCGACACCTGCCTCACGCTGAGCATGCGCCTCCGCTCCGGCTGTCCGCCGTCGCCGGTGACGGCAGGACGCCTCCCCGCGCCCGGCTCCCGGCCGCGCGGGTGTGTCGCACCATAGATGCCCGGCCAGGTGGAATCCAGGAATCGGAGCCATTTCGATACTTCCCGACGTCCGCACCGGCGCGCCGTCGACGGGGCCGATATCGGAATCCCTGCCACGGCCGCGCGCCGCTTCAGTGTGGACCCGCGACCACAGCAGGGCGATGCGCGTGTCCGCCAAACTCGACTTCGGCTGCGTCTGGATCAACACGCACATTCCCTACGTCGCCGAGATGCCCCACGGCGGCTTCAAGCACTCCGGGCACGGCAAGGACCTATGCCCGGCCAGGTCGCCGACTTGCATGGCGTCCCTGGACCGGCCCCGTCGCGCTGCTGCGGTCGGCGGCCACGCGCCCGAACACCGCAGGTTCGGCGGGTGGCCGGCCGATGTCGGCCAGACAGTCCCACGGGCTCGGCAGAACCCGTCAGTCGGCTGACTCATATGGGGTCAGGGTGTGCACCATCTCGGCCACGGCCTGCTCGACGTCACGACCGTCTATCGCTCGCATGGCACATGAGCCTGCCGCGTCACGAGTTGGTGGTTTCCAGCCGCTGCCGGGGACGTACTCGCGCACGACCTTCGCTGGCACACCCGCGACCACGCACCGGTCCGGGACCACGCCCCGCACCACCGACCCGGCGGCGACCACGACGTTCCGGCCGATCCGCGCGCCGGGGAGAATGATCGCCCCGGCGCCGAGCCAGCTCCCAGGACCGATGGACACGGACGTGTTGCTGGGCCACTGGCGGCCGATCGGGGCCTCCGGGTCGGCGTAGCTGTGGTTCTGGTCGGTGATGTACACGTACGGCCCCATGAACACGTCGTCGCCGATCTCGATGGACCGGTGAGCGATCACGTGGCTTCCCCGGCCGATCACGCACCGGTCGCCGATCCGCAGCACCGTGTCGGCGCCGAGATCCTGCCCAGGCACCATCCCGGCGCACAGGGTGATATGGGCGCCGATCAACGTACCCGCGCCGATCTCGATCCAGCGCTCGCCGAATATGGTTCCCGTCGGGAACGCCACGCTGCTGCCGCTGCCGAAGGCGGCGAAACGGCGGCCTGCCGCCGTTTCCGCGGTGATCACCCCGGTGCGCTGCACCGCCCGCCAGGACCGGTTCACCAGGTCGGCGAGCGCGGTGCGGATGATCGTCCGGGGGGACCGCCAGCCGGTGACGGCCCGTGCGGCACTGCCGGGGCCGCCACCGCCCAGCCCCGGATCACCGGCATCCGCGTCTTTGACAACCATGGCGGTTCAGATTAGTGCTCCACCTTTACCGACAGGCCCTCCCAGGACAAGGCGGCTCCCCTCGCCTTCGTTCTGGGCGGTGAGTGCACCTGCGGGAGGTCTCGCGGGACCGGGCCGACCGTGCCGTCGTCCCGCGACCCCGCTACCTCATCCCTGGCACGGATTCGGGCCGTATGCGGGCCCGAGAGCGACACAGGCATACTGCGCGACATGGCTCGTGGTCACCTGGCCCGGCGGCACCTCGGCACGGTCGCCGCGCTCGTCGTTGCCGTCCCCCTCGCCGGATGCGGTCTGTTCCAGTCCAAGGTGGCGGGCGTCGCCAAGCCCGGCCCGGCCGGCGCCGCGCGCACCTTCCTGACGGCCCTGGCCGCCGGGGACACGGCGGGCGCGGCGCAGGCGACCGACGATCCGGCCAACGCCAAGGGGTTGCTGGACCGTACGCGGGACGCGCTCAAGCCGGTCGCGGTCACCGCGACGCTGGGCAACGTCAACGACCCCGATCCGGGCGGCTCGGCCAACGCCACCTACCAGGCCAGCTGGGATCTCGGCAAGGGCCGGACCTGGTCCTACCAGGGAGGTTTCGACCTGAGACGCAACGCCGAGGGGTGGAAGGTGCACTGGGCGCCGTCGGTGCTACACCCCAAGCTCGGCGCGCAGCAGAGCCTGGCGCTGCGGGTACAGCCACCCGCCCCGGCACCGGTGCTGGACGCCAACGGCGCGCCGCTGCCCCCCTCGGACACCGTCGTCGCGTCCGCGGTGGGCAAGGCGGTGGACGACCAAATGGCCGCCAAGGCCGGCTGGCGCGTGGTCACCGTCAACGCGGCCGGCGGCGAGGTGGACCAGCTGGCGGGCAAGCCGCCCGCACCGGTGCAGCCGGCCACCACGACGATCGCCCCCAACGTGCAGGCCGCCGCCGAGGCGGCGGTGGGCCCGGTGCCGCAGCCGGCGGTGCTCGTCGCGATGCGCCCGTCCACCGGGGAGCTGCTGGCCGTGGCGCAGAACCCGCCCGCGGACGCGCAGGGTCCGATCGCGTTCAGCGGCCGCTTCCCGCCCGGCTCGACGTTCAAGATCGTCACAGCGGTGGCGGCGCTGGAGTCGGGCAAGGCCACCGCGGACACCCCTGAGCCGTGCCCGGGCACCACCCAGGTCAACGGGCATGAGATCCCCAACGAGGACAAGTTCGACAAGGGCGTCATCCCGCTGCACGCGGCGTTCGCCTTCTCCTGCAACACCACCTTCGGCCCACTCGCCGCCCAACTCCCGGCGGATGCGCTGCCCAACACGGCCAAGCAACTCGGCATCGGCGTCGACTTCGACATGCCCGGGGCCACCACCCTCACCGGCGGCGTTCCACCGACCAACGACAGCACCGAACGCGCCATGGACGGATTCGGCCAGGGCAAGGACATCGTCTCGCCGTTCGGCATGGCGCTGGCCGCCGCGACCGTGGCCAACGGCACGATGCCCATGCCGAGCCTGCTGCGCGGCCAGCCGGCCAAGGCCGACGCCAACCCACCGCCGGTGCCGCAGCCGGTGGTCGACGCGGTGCGGCAGATGATGCGTGAGGTGGTCGCCTACGGCACCGCGACGCACGTGAAGGACATTCCCGGCGTGGCAGGGAAGACCGGCACCGCGCAGTTCGGCGACGGCGTCCACTCGCACGGCTGGTTCGTCGGCTTCCGCGGCGACCTGGCCTTCGCCGTGCTGCTGCTGGGCGCGGACAGTTCCACCCCGGCCGTGGATGTCACCGGCGCCTTCCTCCGCGCCCTGCACTGACATCGCCGGGTTCGCGGAGCTGGAGCATCGAGGACGCGGCCCTGCATGCCGGCGCGAAACGTCCACACTCTTCGGTGAGTTCCGGCTGGCCCCTCCCGGTCGGCAGACCGCCCATCGTGTGCTGACCGTGCCATGGCAGGACGGCGCCCGGGTCGTCGGCTGGCCGCCGGAACGGGGTCGCGCGGCGCTGCGTCGTCCGCTGCCCTGGCCGCCAACAGCGATGGCCGGCGGGAATCGCCTTGACCCGCGCTAGTCGATGAGGACTCCGGGGTTGAGGACCCCTGCGGGGTCGAGCGAGTCCTTGGCGGCGCGCAGCGCGGCGGCAAACGCGTCGGGCCGTTGCCGGTCGTACCAGGGGCGGTGGTCGCGGCCCACGGCGTGATGGTGGGTGATGGTGGCACGGTGGCGGTGCAGGATCTCGCTGGCGGCGATCTTGACGTCGTCCCATTGCGCGAGTTCGGTTCGTCACGCGCGCCGCCGGGAGGACGAGCGCGGCCAGAGCGGGTACCGGCATGGGGCGTTCCGTCGATCCCGGAACCGCGGCGGCAAGTTGCTCGCACTCGACATCGCTCAGCGCCTGGTCCAGCCAGCCCCACCCCCACCCCCATCACTGATGCGCCCCGTCATGGACGCTCAGTCAACACGCCATCCGGCCGTCACGGAACCGGAGTCGCGGTGACGCCGGGCGCGGGCCCAACGGCGGTCACCGAGCACTCTGCCCATGGCTCAGCGTCTGTGGCGCCCTCCCGACGGCCGGGCGTCGGCGGGCGCGGAGGCGACGTCCCGTCGTCGCCGGTCCGTGTCCCGCGCCCCGGTGAGCCGACGCGCCAGCGTCAGCCGGACCTCAACGAGGAACACGTCCACGGCATTGGCTGAATAGCCACCATTGCCGTGCCGTGCCGGGGCGAACCTCACGGCACGCACGTCGTCGGCGGTGAGCGCGTCCTGTCCGGTCAGTGCGGCGTGGACGCGTTCCAGGAAGGCGTCCACGTCGTGCTCGTCGTAGCCCAGTTCGCCGGCCCTGGGCCGGCTGAACCGGACGTTGCGCACGTGGTTCGGGGTAAGGGTCACCGCGCCTCCCGGGGCCGGTCCGGATACCGGTACTCCGGCACACGGACGATATGAACCGCTGGGCCCCGACCACCCGTCGTTCGGTGTTCAGCTAGCTCGACCGACCGAATGCTGCCAGATCAACTCTCCGCTTGCACGTCCGGACCGTTGACCGCCTCGTTACCGACGCCCGGTACCGGGACCTGTTCGCCAGCACCGGCTTCCGGCTCACCAAGATAACCTCGACCCGAAACACCGCTGTCGGTCATCGAGGGGGTGCCGGCCTGAGCCGACCGCAACGGGCGCGCCGAACCACCTGGGTATCTGGCTGAGCAGATCTGCCTGGTCTTCGCCGGCCCAGACCACGTGGCCGTCCGGCCGCAGCAGCACGGCGGGCACGTCCAGTTCCTCGCTGACATCGACGACGTGGTCGACCCGGTCGGCCCAACCCGCCACCGAAAGCCGGCCGGTCTGGTCGAGCAGCAGTCCCCGGCCACCGTGCATCCGCTCGTAGAGGCGCCCCCGCTTCAGCCCCACGTCCCGCATCCGCCGGCCGAGCAGGTCATGCCCCTCGCCGAAGTCGTAGCGAACGGCGATCGCGGTGATCTTCTCAATCAGGTACCGGTTCACCTCCTCGAAGTCCATCAGTTCCGACAGCAGCCGGCACACTGCCTGGGGGCCCGGCTCGGTGGACAGCAGCTCGATCTGCGCGCGAGTGTTGTTCAGGACGTCGGCGGCCACCGGGTGCCGTTCGGTGTGGTAGCTGTCCAGCAGCCCGCCCGGTGCCCAGCCACCGACCTCGGCGGCCAGTTTCCAGCCGAGGTTGAACGCGTCCTGGACGCCGAGGTTGAGGCCCTGCCCGCCCGTCGGCGGGTGGATGTGCGCCGCGTCGCCGGCCAGCAGCACCCTGCCGACCCGGTAGCGCTCGGCCAGCCGGGTGGCGTCGCCGAAGCGGGACAGCCAGCGCGGCGAGTGCACGCCGAAGTCGGTGCCGGCGACCGCCCGCAGCTGCCGCTTGAACTCGTCGAGAGTCGGCGGGGTCGTGCGGTCCCGGGCCACCCCCTCGGCGGGCACCCCGACGCGGTACACCCCATCCCCGAAGGGCCCAATGCCGAACCGCTTCTGGGTCTTGCGGACTTCGGCCACCACGGCGGCCAGCTTCTCCGGCGACGTGTCCACCTCCATCTCGCCGAGCAACGTGTCCACCCTGGAGGGCTCGCCGGGGAAGGCGACCCCGAGCAGCTTGCGCACCGTGCTGCGGCCGCCGTCGCAGCCGACGAGGTAGCGCGAGCGCAGCCGCGTGCCGTCGGCCAGTTCGGCGGTCACCCCGTGCTCGTCCTGACTCAGCCCGACCACCTCGCAGCCGCGCCGGATCTCGGCGCCGAGCTCGGTGGCGCGCTCGGCCAGCAGACGATCGGTGGTGGTCTGCGGGATGCCGAGGACGTACGCGTACGTGGTGTCCAGTCGGTCGGGCGAAGGCTTGTCAATGGCGGCGAAGAAACCGCCAACCGGGTACTTCTTGCCGAACGCGAGGAAGCGCTCCAGCAGACCGCGCTGGTCCATCACCTCGATGCTGCGCACGTGCAGCCCGAGCGCGCGGACATATTGAGCCGGAACGGTTGGGTTGCCTGCTCGTTGGGTAGGGCGTGATCAAGATTAAGGACGCGCGTGGCCTGCCGCCCGCTGCGCTGGAGGTGCTGCGGCTGCGGGTGGTGGCGGCGCTGGAGTCCGGCAAGGTACGCGGCTACCGGCGGACGGCTGAGATGTTCGGGGTGTCGCAGCGGTCGGTGGGCAGTTGGTGGCGGGCCTACCGGGACGGCGGCCGCGAGGCGTTGGCCGTGCGCCGCTCGCGCCGTCCTGGGCCGCGCGAGCTGGTCAGCGCGGAGGAGCGGGCTGTGCTGTTTCAGGCCATAGCCGACTACAGCCCGAGGAGTTGCTCATCGGCGGCCCGATGTGGACACGCGCCTCGGTCGGTGAGCTGGTCCGGATGGTGACGGGCGTAGCGATGACCGCGCGCGGGGTGGGTAAGTGGCTGCGCCGGCATGGGCTCACCCCGCAGCGCCCGGCCCGGCGCGCCTACCAGCAGCAGGACGCCAAGGTGCGGGCCTGGCTGGATGAGCAGTACCCGGCCATCGCAGCCCAGGCCAAGGCGGAGGGAGCGGTGGTGGCCTGGGCCGACCAGTGCGGGCTGCGCTCGGATACCGCCCCGCCGGGGCGCTCGTGGGCGCCCAAGGGGCGCACGCCGGTGGTGCGGGTCAACGGCAAGCGGCTGCGCGTCAACGTGATGTCGGCGATTGCCTCGCGTGGCGCGCTGTGGTTCACCGTGTTCACCGGCCGCTTCACCGCCGAGGTCTTCACCGGCTTCCTCGACCGGCTGGCCCGCCAGGCCGGGCGCAAGATTCACGTGATCGCCGACCGGCACCCGGTCCACCGGTCCCAGGCCGTCAAGCGGTGGCTTCAGGCCAACGCCGACCGCGTCGCGCTGCACCTGATGCCCGGCTACTCGCCCGAGTTGAACCCCGATGAGCTGCTCAACGATGAGCTGCTCAACGCGGACATCAAACGGCACGTTGGAGTTCCCCCCGATGACCGGACGCCTGGCTTATGCGGCTTGGGTGGACGGTAGCAGGCGGTCTGTGCGCTGGTGATGCTCCCATTCGATGGGCGTGAGATAGCCGAGGGCGGAGTGCAGCCGCCGCCGGTTGTACCAGGTTTCGATCCAGCGAAAGATCTCACGCCGGGCTTCGTCGCGGGT
>NZ_BJFL01000051.1 GCF_005405885.1 Gandjariella thermophila | reverse complement strand
CAAGAACTGGAAGATACTTGCCACCGGCTTTCGAGGGCGCCTCGCCGAGCTTCCGAATGTCATCCGAATCGTCACCGCACTGGAGTTCTACCGACTTGGCTGGTAAGGGCTCTGAATAACGCTCACCGTCCGGCAGCATGCACGTTGACGGGGATGCGTCAGCGGGACTGGTGACGTGGCGGGGAAAAGTCCAGGTCTGGGCGGGCGATGTGCGGTCCGGTGGCGGCGCTCGGTGTCCCGGGATGCGGATGAGGTAGAGCCGGTTCGGCCCGGCATGGCAGGGTGACGGCGTGACCGCGACCGGAGTTCGCCTGGTGGCCCGCCGCCACGTCGACCTCCTGCGCGTCGCCAGCGCGGCCTGACCGGCGGCCGAGTCGAGCCCGCCGCCGCTTTCCACCGTCCAGCAGGCGCCGGGTGCGCCGCCGGGAAATCCCTTCCTTACTGCAACGCCGCATGCGCGGTGCACACGTGTGCCTTCTTCCCGACATCACGCTTTCGCACCGGGAGGACCTGCCCGTGAAGCCCGCCCCGAGCGGCCGGCGCGTGCCTGTTGCCGCAGCCGCCGCCCTCTCCGTGTTGTCCCTGTCCCTGTTTGCCGGCTGCGCGCGCGTTGAGCATGTCGGCCCCGGCGCGGCGGCCGAGGTGCGCCTCGGCTTCTTCCCGAACGTCACGCACGCCTCGGCCCTCATCGCCCGCGGCAAAGGCTTCTACGCCAAGGAACTCGGCGGTACCAGGCTGACCGCGCAGCAGTTCAACGCCGGCCCGGACGAGGTCACCGCCCTGCTCGACGGGTCGCTGGACGCCGGATTCATCGGGTCCGGCCCGGCCGTCACCGCGTTCGCCCGCTCGGCAGGCAAGGGCGTCCGCGTGGTCTCCGGCGCCACGTCCGGCGGGGCGCAGCTCGTGGTGAAACCCGGCATCGCCGCGCCGGAACAGCTCCGGGGCCGGACCATCGCCGTCCCGCAGCGGGGCAACACCCAGGACATCGCGCTGCGGAAATGGTTGGCCGGCAAGGGGCTCGCCATCGGCGCCGGCCCGAACGAGGTCAACGTGGTGACCATGGACAACCCGCAGACCTTCGACGCGTTCCGCTCCGGCCGCCTGGACGGCGGCTGGCTCCCGGAGCCGTGGGCATCCCGCCTGGTGATCGACGCCGGCGGGCGCGTTCTGCAGGACGAGCGGGCGCTGTGGCCGGGCGGGAAGTTCCCCACCACCGTGCTGCTGGTGCGCACCCAGTTCCTGCGGGAGCACCCGGCCACGGTGGAAGCCCTGCTGCGGGCCGAGCAGGATGCCATCGAGTTCGCCGCGGCCGACCACGACGAAGCCGAAACCGTGGTCAACGACCAGCTCCGGCAACTCACCGGCGGGGAACTCAGCCGGCCGGTGCTGGACCGGGCCCTCGCCAACATCGAACTCACCACCGATCCGCTCGCCGTGGAGTTCAACCAGCTTGCCGGGGACGAGGTCACCGCAGGGGTGGTGAGAACGACGCCCGACCTGACCGGGTTCATCGACGTCGAGCCGCTGAACCGGGTCCGGCACGAGCGCGGCAAACCGCCGGTCGACCCGGGCTGAACCAGGTTCCCTGGCCGGTGGACCGCCGCCACGGCGGCGGGCCTAACCCGGGTCGACCTCGTTCGCGCGGTCGAGGAGATCCCGGCCGAGCCGGTAGAGCTGGTCGCCGACCAGGCGGAGGTGCGCCGGGTTCAACTCGCCGGCGTCCTGGTGTTCCAGCATGATCAGGACGACGTGGGCGATGGCCTGGTTGAGGTTGGCCAGGCGGGCCAGCAGTTCCCGGTCCCGGCGGATCACCGTTGCTGTCCCTCGGAGCTGGCCGGGAGGTGCCTGCCGGCGGGGTGGCGGCGGAGCGCGCGGCGCAGCTCGATCCGCGCGCGGGCCTGCTCCCGCCGGCGGCGCGACCGCTGCGCGGGGGAGCACCACCAGGCGCAGGCCGCCAGGCAACCGAGAATGACGCCGAGTTCCACGGGAACAAGGGGATCGCTCACCGGGCACCCTCCGGCCATGCGACGGGATCGAAGCCTGCGGTCGGCGGTAACTCGTCGAGATCGGTTTCCGGCCATTGTGGACACCGCGGGCGCTCGGCGCGTCGCGGACACGGCGAAGTTTCCGCAGAGTTCAGCAGATCGGCAACGGTCAGCGCCGCACCGGGCAGGTACCTGTGTCGACCGGCCACCACGTCACCTCCATGATCCGGAAGCGACGCTAGGGACCGTCGGTGTCGATCTTTTTTCACCGTGAATAGGTCACCCGTGCGGGTCACACCGGTAGCCCCGCCCGGTGCGCCATGCCACGCAGCTCCCGGCCGGCCGCGTCGTTTTTCGCCTTGGCGAGCAGCTCGCTGATGAGCGACCGCATGAACGGGTGCCGATGGATGCGCGCCGGCGAGATCCTTTCCGCCTGCCGGAGCATCATCACGGCGGTGTCGTGCTGGCGGGGCAGGCGGGCCAGTGCCCGGCCGTATTCCCGGTAGTAGGCGGCCCGCCGGGTCGGTGACGGCAGCAGGTCAGGATGTACGTTCTCGGCGATGTGCGCGGCCTCGGCGTACTCGCCGGCCTCCAGCGCGACCGTCATCCGCCACACCCCGACGTTGCTCGGTCCGAACCCGAACCACAGCGCGTTGCCCTCCCCGGTGCGGCGGGCGAGTTCGGTGGCGTGCTCCAACGCGGCGGAACGCCGTGCCACATCGCCGGTTGCCGCAGCGAGCAGCGATGACGTCAGCGCCAGCATGCCCGCCGCCTGCATCTGCTCCGGTGTGCTCAGCGAGAGATCCACGGCGGACACCGTCTGCTCGGCCAGGTCGAACGCGCCCGCTCCCATCAGGCCGAACGCGGTACCGAACGCGCTGACGGCGTGGGGCAGCGGTTCGTCAAGGTGCTCCGCCGCCTGCCGCGCCAGAGCCGCGGCCTGCCAGCCGAGGTCCAGCGGCGCGCCGATGTCCATCAGCCACGCCTGGCTGCCCTGCGTGTGCGTCAACGCCAGCAGCCGCAGCAGTTCCCGGACGTCCCGGCCGGCGTTCAACGTGGTGTGCAGATCGCGGATCAGCGCGGGTAGCGCGGCGCCCACCTCGGCGTACCGGCAGTCCCGTTGCGCCGTCAGCACCTCGTTGACGCGGGCGGAGAGTTGGTCGACGGGCTGCACCGCGCCGCGCGGTTCGTTCATGCTGGCGGCGAGCAGCGCCAGCCGGACCTCGTTGACGGCGCGGTCATCGTCGGGTTCGCCGGGCGTGGCCAGGGCGGCGCCGGTGATGTCGGTCGGCGCCACCTCCAACGCGGCGGCCAGCCTGACGATCAGTGAGCGCCGGTCCAGGGCGCGTTCGCCGCGTTCCAGGTTGGACAGATGCCCGACGGAGATGCCGGCGAGTCCGGCGACCACCGCCAGGCTCTTGCCCCTGGCGTGCCGGATCTGCCGCAGCCTGCGTCCGATCTCCGAGTCGCCCGCCATGAGGTGCCCCCTCGTCGCCGGTTGGGCTCCAGGCTAGTGATCACAGCCGCCGGTTGGCGAGCACCGGGATGGTGCGCCGGGCCTCGTCGACGGCCTTGGGATCGATGTCCAGCACGTGCACGTCCGGCCCGGGACCAAGCTGGGCGTGGATGCGGCCGTAGGGGTCGGCCACGGTGCTGTACCCGATGCCGAACGGGGTGGTGCCGACGTAGTCCATGCCGGACGCCGTGGGGTCGGCGGTGCCGCAGGCCACCAGCCACGAGGTGCTGTCCAGCGCCCGCGCCCGGACCAGCAGTTCCCACTGCTCCCGCTTGCCCGGCCCGGCGCCCCAGGACGCGCCGAGCAGCACGATCGGCGCGCCGCGGTCGGCGAGCAGCCGGAACAGTTCGGGGAACCGCACGTCGTAGCAGGTGGCCACGCCGAGCACGACGTCGTCCACGGTGACCGTCACCGGCTCCGACCCGGCCTCGACCGTCTTCGACTCGGTGAACCCGAACGCGTCGTACAAGTGGATCTTGTGGTAGCCGACGTGCTGGCCGCGCCCGGTGACCAGCATGGTGTTGCGCACCCGGTCGCCGGCGGGGGTGAACATGCCGGCGGCGAGCACCAGGCCGTGCTCGTCGGCGATCTCCCGCACGGCCGTGGCCCACGGGCCGTCCAGCGGCTCGGCCAGCGGCCGCAGCGGCACTCCGAAGCAGGCCATGGTGGCCTCGGGGAACAGCGCGACCCGCGCGCCGTCGTCCGCGGCCTGGCGGACCGCGTCACGCACCAGGGCCAGGTTCTGCTCCGGCTCCGGTGTCGAGGTGATCTGGCACAGCCCGATCCGCACGGTCGCACCTCCGTTCGCGCCGCCGGGACACCGCCGCCTCCCCGGTATACCAGGGCACCCGCCGCCGGAAACGCCGTGGCGCTGGTCACACGTGTGGCATACGGTGCGTGATCGGGTGGCGCTGACCTCCCCGATCGCGTGACCGGCCCCGTCGGCCGGGTGGGCCGCGCTCACTAGGGTCATGCCCGTGCGTCCCCGCAGGCTCCGGCTTCTCGTCGCGTCGCTGTGCGCGTTCCTCGCCACGGCCGCCAGCGCGTGCACCACGTCCAGCCCGCCGGCCACGCCCGGCGGCCGGGACACCACGCAGATCACGCTCGCCACCGCGGAGGAGCCGGACACGCTCAACCCGCTCCTGGGCTACGCCCCCAGCGGAGCGGCCAAGATCTTCGACGGGCTGCTGGAGCACGGCGCGGACGGCGCGCTGCACCCCGCGCTGGCCACCGAGGTACCGCAGCCGTCGGCGGACGACCGGTCGTGGACCGTGCCGCTGCGCACCGGGGTGAAGTTCAGCGACGGCACCCCGTTCGGCGCGGCCGACGTGGTGGCCACCTACCGTGCCGTGCTCGACCCGGCGACGGCCTCGCCGCTCCGCCCCCGCTACGACATGTTGACCAGCGTGGACGAGGTGAACGCGACCACGGTGCGGTTCAACCTCGCCTACCCCTACCCGGCGTTCCCGAACCTGCTGGTGCTCGGCATCCTGCCGGCCAGGGCGCTGGGCCAGCCCGGGCCGCTGACCGCCTCGCCGATCAACACCCACCCGATCGGCACCGGGCCGTACCAGCTCACCGAGTGGCAGCGCGGGGTGCGGATGGTGCTGTCCGCCAACCCGACCTACTTCGACGGGCCGCCCGCGGTGCGCAAGGTGACCGTGCTGTTCGGCGGGGACGACGCCACCCGGGCCAGCCGCACCCTGGCCGGGGACATCGACGGCGCACCGGTGGCCCCGGCGCAGACCCGCGACCTGCCCCGCTCCGGCGGTTACCTGCTCGCCACGCACAACAGCGCCGAGTACCGCACCGTCTCCATGCCCGGCCGCAACCCGGTCACCGCCGACCCGGCCGTCCGGCTGGCGCTCAACCAGGCGGTGAACCGCCGCGCCATGGTGGACGGCACGCTGGCCGGCAAGGGGGAGCCGGCGTCCACGCCGATCCCGAGCACGATGCCCGAGTTCGTGGAGCCCGGCGCCACCTTCGGCTACGACCGGGCCCAGGCCGGCCGGACGCTGGACGCGGCCGGCTGGGTGCCCGGGCCGGACGGCATCCGGGCCAGGGGCGGGACGCCGGCGCGGTTCACCCTGCTCACCCCCTCCGGGGACGCGGTGGCCCTGGCGCTGGCGCAGCAGTTCGCCGCCGACGCCCGCGCGGTGGGCGTGGACGTGCGGGTCGACCAGGTCGACCGGGACAACCTGCGCGCCCGGGTCAACCAGGACGCCGCGCTGCTCACCGGTGGCAACGCGTTCGACCCCGACCTGCAGGCGTACCGGCTGCTGCACTCCTCGGCCAGCCCCGGCGTCGCGGCCACCGGCGAACCCGTCGACCCCGGCTCCTACGCCGACGCGCGCGTGGACGCCGCGCTCGACGCCGGCCGGCGGGAGATCGACCCGGCGCAGCGGGCCGCCGACTACCGCGCCTTCCAGCGCGCCTACCTGGCCAACCCGGGCATGGTGTTCCTGGTCTTCCAGCAGCACACCTACGCGCTGCGCAACGACTGGACCGGCTACCAGGAGGTGGCCGACGCGGCCGAGCAGGGGATCACCTGGGGGCCGTGGTGGAACCTGGAGAAGTGGGAGCCCAAGCGATGACCGGCATCGACCTGGCCGCCGCCCGCGCGGACACTCCCGCCTGCCGCGACCGGGTGTTCCTGGACAGTGCCGGGTCATCGCTGCCGCCTCGGCCGGTGCTCGACGCGGTGACCAGCCACCTGCGCCGGGAGGCGGAGATCGGCGGCTACCGGGCCGCCGCCGAGCGGGCCGAGGACCTCGAGGACGGCTACTGCGCCTTCGCCGAGCTGCTCGGCTGCGCGCCGGACGAGGTCGCGTTCACCGACAGTGCCAGCCGGTCCTGGCTGGCCGCGTTCGACGCGCTGCCGCTCGGACCGGGCGACAGGCTGCTGGTCAGCGAGGTGGAGTACGCCAGCAACGGGATCGCCCTGCTCCGCCGCGCCGAGGAGGCCGGCGCCCGGGTGGAGGCCGTCCCGTCCGACGGCAGCGGCCAGCTCGACGTGGCCGCGCTGCGGGAGCTGCTGGACGAACGGGTCAGGCTGGTCTCGCTGGTGCACGTGCCCACCAACGGCGGCCTGGTCAACCCGGTGCGTGAGGTGGCCGAGGCGGCGCACGAGGTCGGCGCGCTGGTGCTGCTGGACGCCTGCCAGTCGGTCGGCCAGCTCCCGGTCCGGGCGGACGAGCTGGGGGTCGACCTGCTGTCCACCACCGGCCGCAAGTGGCTGCGCGGGCCGCGCGGCACCGGCGTGCTGGTGGTGCGCCGCGCGGCCGCCGAGCGGCTGCGGCCCCGGCTGGTGGACAACACCGGCGCCACCTGGGAGGCGCCCGACCGGGTGCGGCTGCGGGACGACGCGCGGGTGTTCGAGCTGTTCGAGTACGGCGTCGCCGCCCGGCTCGGACTGATCGCCGCCGCCCGGTACGCCCTCGACCTCGGCATCCAGCAGATCGCCGAGGCGGTCACCGAGCGGGCCGCGAAGCTGCGCGACGGGCTGGCCGCGCTGCCCGGCGTGGACGTGCGCGACCTGGGCCGGCAGCGGTGCGGCATCGTCACGTTCACCGTCGCCGGGGTGCCGGCCGGGCGGGTGCGGGACGCGCTCTGGGACGCCGGCGTGACCGTCACCGTCAGCCCCGCCGCGTCCACCCCGCTGGACATGAGCCGGCGCGGCCTCGCCGAGGTGGTGCGCGCGTCACCGCACTACTTCGTCTCCCCGGAGCAGATCGACACCTGCGTCGCGGAGGTCGCCCGGCTCGCCGGCTGACTCGGATCTCATCAGGCGGAACGTCTACCCTGGTAGCGGGAGCGAGAGCCGGTCGAGGGGAAGCGGGAACGCCCATGCTCAGCCGTACCGACCTGCGCGGTCGGGTGCCGTCCGCGGCGGAACTGCGCGCCACGCTGCCGCGCGCCGAGATGGACGTGGACGCCGTGCTGCATCTCCTCCGGCCGGTGGTGGAGGCGGTCCGCGACCGTGGCGTGGACGCGGTGCTGGAGTTCACCGAGCGGTTCGACCGGGTGCGGCCCGACCGCGTCCGGGTGCCCGCCGAGGAGCTGGACAAGGCACTTCGGGAGCTGGACCAGCCGGTCCGGCTGGCGCTGGAGGAGTCGATCTCCCGGGCCCGCCGGGTGCACGCCGACCAGCGGCGCACCGACGTCACCACCCAGGTGGTGGACGGCGGCACGGTCACCGAACGGTGGGTGCCGGTGGCCCGGGTCGGGCTGTACGCCCCGGGCGGGCTGGCCGTCTACCCGTCCAGCGTGGTGATGAACGTGGTCCCCGCGCAGGCCGCCGGGGTGGAGTCGCTGGTGGTGTGCTCGCCGGCGCAGGCCGAGTTCGGCGGCCGGCCGCACCCGACGATCCTGGCCGCGTGCGCGTTGCTCGGCGTGGACGAGGTATGGGCGGTCGGCGGCGCCCAGGCGGTCGCGCTGCTCGCCTACGGTGGCACCGACACCGACGGCGCCGAGCTGACCCCGGTGGACATGGTCACCGGGCCGGGCAACATCTACGTGACCGGCGCCAAGCGCATGCTGCGCGGCCTGGTCGGCATCGACTCCGAGGCCGGGCCCACCGAGATCGCCATTCTCGCCGACCACACCGCCGACCCGGTGCACGTGGCCGCCGACCTGATCAGCCAGGCCGAGCACGACACGCTCGCGGCCAGCGTGCTGGTCACCACCTCGGAGGAACTGGCCGACGCCGTGGACGCCGAACTGGGGAGGCAGGTCGCCGCCACCAAGCACACCGAGCGCATCGGCACCGCGTTGCGCGGCAAGCAGTCCGGCTGCGTGCTGGTGTCCGATGTGGACGACGGGTTGAAGGTCGTGGACGCCTACGCCGCGGAGCACCTGGAGATCCAGACGGAGAACGCCCGCGAGGTGGCGGCCCGGGTACGCAATGCCGGCGCGATCTTCGTCGGCCCGTACGCCCCGGTGTCGCTGGGCGACTACTGCGCCGGCTCCAACCACGTGCTGCCCACCGGCGGCTGCGCCCGGCACTCGTCCGGGCTGTCCGTGCAGACCTTCTTGCGCGGCATCCACGTGGTGGACTACTCGGCCGAGGCGCTGCGCGAGGTGGCCGACCAGGTGGTCGCGCTGGCCCACGCCGAGGACCTGCCCGCGCACGGCCAGGCGGTGACCGCAAGGTTCCGCCGATGAGCCGCCCGGTAGGAGACGGCGTCCGGCTGGACGATCTGCCGCTGCGCGAGGACCTGCGCGGCCGCACCCCGTACGGGGCACCGCAACTCGACGTGCCGGTGCGGCTGAACACCAACGAGAACCCGTACCCGCCGCCGCCGGAACTGGTCGCTGACGTGGCCGCCGCCGCCGGGGAGGTGGCCCGCAACCTGCACCGCTACCCGGACCGGGACGCGGTGGCGCTGCGCGAGGACCTGGCCGCATACCTGGCCGGCTCCACCGGGGTGCCGCTCACCGCGGCGAACGTGTGGGCCGCCAACGGGTCCAACGAGATCCTGCAGCAACTGCTGCAGGCGTTCGGCGGGCCGGGCCGGGTGGCGCTCGGCTTCGAACCGTCCTATTCGATGCACCCGATCATCGCCGCCGGCACCCGCACCGAGTGGATGCCCGCGCCGCGGCGGGAGGACTTCTCCCTGGACGCGGTGGAGGCGGCCAAGGTGGTTGCCGAGCGCCGGCCGGACGTGCTGTTCGTGACCAGCCCGAACAACCCGACGGGCCAGTCCATCCCGCCGGAGGACCTGCGCGAGATCGTGGCCGCCGCGCCGGGCGTCGTGGTGGTGGACGAGGCCTACGCCGAGTTCTCCACCTGGCCGAGCGCGGTCGGCTTGCTCGACGAGTTCGGCGACCGGCTGGTGGTCAGCCGCACGATGAGCAAGGCGTTCGCCTTCGCCGGCGGCCGGCTCGGCTACCTGGCCGCGGCCCCGGCCCTGGTGGACGCGCTGCAACTGGTCCGGCTGCCCTACCACCTGTCGGTGCTCACCCAGGCCGCGGCGCGGGCCGCGCTGCGGCACGCCGACGCCACCCTCGCCTCGGTGGCCAGGCTGGTCGCCGAGCGTGGCCGGGTGGTGGACGCCCTGTCGGGCATGGGTTTCCAGGTGGTGCCCAGCGACGCCAACTTCGTCCTCTTCGGACGGTTCCAGGACGCCGCCACGGTGTGGCGGTCCTACCTGGAGCACGGCGTCCTGGTGCGCGACGTGGGCATCGCCGGGCACCTGCGGGTGACCATCGGCACCCCCGAGGAGAACGACGCGTTCCTGACCGCCAGTGAGGAGATCAGCAGGTGAACCGCACGGCCAGGGTCGAGCGCAGCACCAGGGAGTCGACGGTGCTGGTCGAACTCGACCTCGACGGCGCCGGGAAGGTGGACGTCAGCACCGGGGTGCCGTTCTACGACCACATGCTCACCTCGCTCGGTACCCATGGTGCGTTCGACCTGGTGGTCCGGGCCACCGGCGACGTGCCGGTGGACGCGCACCACACCGTCGAGGACGTGGCGATCGTGCTCGGCCAGGCGATCCGGCAGGCGCTGGGCGAGAAGAAGGGCATCCGCCGGTTCGGCGACGCCTGGGTGCCGATGGACGAGACGCTGGCGCACGCCGCGATCGACGTGTCCGGCCGGCCGTACTGCGTGCACGTCGGCGAGCCCGAGTCGGTGGCCGGCTTCGTGGTCGGCGGCAACTACCCGGCGGTGCTGAACCGGCACGTGTTCGAGTCGCTGGCCTTCCACGCCCACGTCGCGCTGCACGTGCGGGTGGTCCACGGCCGCGACCCGCACCACATCACCGAGGCCCAGTACAAGGCGGTGGCCAGGGCGCTGCGGGCGGCCGTCGAGCCGGACCCGCGGCTGGGCGACGGTGTGCCGTCCACCAAGGGCGTGCTGTAGACCCCATGTCCAAGGAGTGGATCGTCGTCGGGCTGCTCGCCCTGGCCGGGTTCCTGGCCGGCGGTGTGTATTCGACGTGGCGGACGGCGCGGGTGCTGGCCGCCGTGCTCGCCGTCGCCGCCCTGCTCGCCCTCGGCGGGGCCGCCGCCTGGTACTTCGGCTGAGCCGCCCGATCAGGGATGGTTCGCCACGAGGAACACGGTGCGGGCGAACACCTTGCTGGACTGGCCGATGGCCGTCACGTTGCGGGCACCCGAGGACTCGTCGCCCGGAACGTTGAACATCGCGGAGAACTCGCCACTACCGCTGGCGCGCGTCCTGGCCCGCACGGACGAGCCCAGCAGGATCTGGATGTTCTCGTTGGGCCAGAAACCGCAGCCGGACACCCGCACCTGCGTGTTCGGTGAGCCGAAGAACGGGCGCACGAAGACGCAGTCCTCGGTCCCCGCGACCGCGCTGGCCGCCGGCGGTGCCGCCGCCACCGGTGTCACGGCGACACCGGCGGCCACCGCCGCGGCGCACAGCATCCGTGTCACCGTCTTCCATCGCCGAGCCGTCACAAGCATGATCCCCCCATCTGGTGCGGCTTCCCTGCCGGGCATGTCACCCGTTAGGTGCTTTCCCCCAAATGGAGGGTGGGTCACGAAACCGAGCGCGGCAATCACCCACTCGGTGAGAGGTCTCCTCCCACGCGCCGCCGGCCCCGGAGCGATCTCGAATCGCCCCGGGGCTCGCAGCGGATAACTGTGCGGTCTCCCTATGCCCGCCCGATCACGGTGCCTCGTTCAGAAGTTCACGCCTGGGCAGCTCTCGCAGGCCGTGGTCGCTGGGCCGGTTCGCCGACGACGCTCACGGGTGGTTCTGCACGAGGAAGTGGCTGCGGGCGAACAACTTGCTGGACAGGCCCACGGCCGTCAACACGCGGGCGCCCGCCCGCTCGTCGCCCGGAACCAGGAATTTCGTGACGAACTCGCCCTTGCCGTTGGCGCGTGTCCTAGCGCGCGGGTCGCCGGCGCCACCGCCGAACAGGACCTCGATGCCCTCGTTGGGCCAGAAACCGCACCCGGACACCGTCACCTCGGTGGTCGGCGGCCCGAAGAACGGACGCGGGAAGATGCAGTCCTCGGTCCCCACCGACGCCCGGGCCGGCGGTGATACCGCCGCCACCGGTGTCACGGCGACGCCGGCGGCCACTCCCGCGGCGCAGAGTATCCGTGCCAGCCTGCTCCATCGCCGAGCCGTTGAACGCATGATCCCCCCACCCTTGGTCAGGCTTCTCCGATCGGGTCGTTCACACTCTTGGTGTTCCCCTAATTGAGGGTGAGTCGTGGAAACGAGGTGTGGCAATCACCCACTGGAGTAAAGAAATGGGGCGTCCTGTCGCCATGTGCGAACGAGCCCCGGAACGACCTCAGGTCGTCCCGGGGCTCGCCACGGGAAGCGGCGCGGAATACCGCGCCGGCCTCCGATCAGAAGTGGTTCGCCACCTGGAAGGTGGTGCGGGCGAACTTGCGGCTGGACAGGCCGGTGGCCGTCACCGTGCGCGCACCCAGCGGCTCGTCACCCGGAATACTGACGGTCTGGGCGAACTCGCCCTTGCCGTTGGTGAACGATCTGGCCCGGATGGACGTGGCCAGCAGGATCTCGATGCTCTCGTTGGGCCAGAAACCGCACCCGAACACGGTGACCTGCTCCGTCGGTGCGCCGAAGAAGGGACGCACGTACAGGCAGTCCTCCGTTCTCGCGGCCGCGCCGAGCGGCGGCGGTGCCACCGCCACCGGTGTCACGGCGACGCCGGCGGCCACCGCCGCGGCGCACAGCATTCGTGTCAATCTCGTCCATCGCCGCGCCTGCACACGCATGATCCCCCACCCTCGGTCAGGCTTCCCATAGCTGTCATTTGTCCCCGTTTGGGTGTCCCCGCACGGAGCATGGGTCACCGACCTGGGCCGCGCAATCACCCACCTCGTATGAAAGAGTCGCACCCAGTCCGGGCGCCTGCGACGGGACGGGCCCCGGGACGACCTGAGGTCGCCCCGGGGCCCGCGGTGTGGCTGATCAGACGGCACGGTGGCCGCGAGTGCTCACGGGTGGTTCGCCACGAGGAAGGTGGTACGGGCGAACCGGTGGCTCTTCAGGCCCACGGCCGTCAGGTTCCGAGCGCCCAGGCTCTCGTCGCCCGGGATGCTGAGGGTCGTGAAGAACTCGCCCCTGCCGTTGGTGAACGACCTGGCCCGCAGGGACGTGCCGAGATAGATCTCGATGCCCTCGAAGGGCCAGAAACCGCAGCCGGCCACGTTCACCTGCGACGTCGGTGGCCCGAAGAACGGGCGCACGAAGAGACAGTCCTCGGTTCCGGCGCTGGCCAGCGCCGGAACCGCGGCCGCAGGAGAAACGGCAAGCCCGACCGCCGCAGCCACCGCGCACGCGGTCCGCGCCAGCTTGCCCGGTCGTCGATTGTCAGAACGCATGGTCCCCCCCTGTTCCAGGAATTCACCGTATGATCGTCGGTAGGACGACGATTTTTCATGCTCGCGTGTTTCCGTATGGAGGATGCTTCGGCGGTGTGACCGTGACAATCACCCATGCGGTTCCTGGGCTGTCACGTACGGGTGTATCCATAGCCGGAGCGTCCCTATTCCTGGCGGAATGTAGTCGATCGGTCACGCTATTCGACACGCGTCGACGGGCGTGTCGAATGCAGAATTTCTGGCGTGACGGCCTGGTGACGCGCGGTGCGTTCTTCGTCATTTTCCCGCAATGATTATCGAAATTACCCAATCGCGTTTCGGTGCCAGGCGACCGGGCGATTGCGGCCGCCATGTCCGGCGGACATGCTCGGTGTGGCGACCGGCTGGGCGTGGTGCCGGTCAATTGTATTTCCGGGCGGGGAAACCGGAGGGACTCAAGGTGAAGCGCCGACTCAAGGATCTGGTGACATGGTCGCGGCTGTGGTCCGCGGCGGGGGTGGCTGCCGCCCTCACCCTGATGCCGGTGGTGGCGGCTCCGGCGTCGGCCGGCGGCAGTTGCATGCTGGCGACGCCGCCGTTCGGGCCGCCGACGACACAGGTGACGCTGCGGGGCTGCGGGTTCGGCGCCCACGAGATCGTGCGCGTCTACTTCGGTCAGGCCCGCGTGGCGACGGCCTGGACCGACAGCGACGGCTACTTCAGCAGCACGTTCAACGTGCCGGCCAGCACCGAGGGCGCCACCGTCCTGCTCGCGGTGGGCGACCGCACCCGGATGGTCCACGGCGGAGCGTTCATGGTGCTCAGCGAGACGTGGCACTCGCCGAACCACCTGTGGTGAGCCGGCCGCCGGCCACCGCGAGGCGAGCCGGTCGGCCGTAGCGGGCGGCGACCGCGCCCGTCAGCGACCACCGCCGTCAGCGGCCGCCCTCGCAGACCGGCCGGAGCCGGGGCGCGCCGGGACCGTCCGCGGCGAACCGGTCGTCCGCGTTGTGCAGAGAGCAGGTTTTCAACGACAGGCACCCGCAGCCGATGCAGGACGTCAACCGGTCACGGAGGCGTTGCAGCGCGTCGATCCGCGCGTCCAGCTCGGCCCGCCAGGTGCGGGACAGCCGCTGCCAGTCCGTCCTGGTGGGCACCCGACCATCCGGAAGGGTGGCCAGCGCGTCCCGGATCTGCTCCAGGCTCAGCCCGACGCGCTGCGCGGCCCGGATGAACGCCAGCCGGCGCAGCACACCGCGCTGGTAGCGCCGCTGGTTGCCGGCGGTGCGCTCGCTGGTGATCAGGCCGCGGTCCTCGTAGAACCGCAACGCGGTGTGCGGGATGCCGCTGCGCTGCACCACCTGCCCGATGGTCAGCAGGTCCGGGAGCTTGGACATGCCGGGACCCTAACCGTTGACCTCGAGTTTGGTCGAGGTTGCACGATCCGCCTGTGACCGTCGAGACACTGACCGGCTACGCGGCCCTGCAACCGCTGATGGCCAGGATGACCGGGGACGAGAAGCACGACATCGCCGCCGAGTCCACAGTCGACATTCTCTGGGTGCTCTACGACCGGGTGCTGGACGTCGCACCGGGCCGGATGGACGACCCGGACCGGGACCGGTTCCTGCTGTCCAAGGGGCACGGGCCGATGGCCTACTACGCGGTGCTCGCCGCCAAGGGCTTCCTCGATGCGGCCGAACTGGACGGCTGGGCCCGGTTCGGCTCGCCGCTCGGCCACCACCCGGACCGCGTGCTGGTGCCCGGGGTGGAGATCGGCAGCGGGTCGCTCGGCCATGGGCTGCCGATCGGGCTGGGCGTCGCGCTCGGGCTGCGCGCCCAGGGCCGCAACCGGCCGAGGGTGGTGGTGCTGGCCGGCGACGCCGAACTGGACGAGGGCAGCAACCACGAGGCCATCGCGGTGGCCGGCCGCCTCGGCGTGGACAACCTCACCGTGGTCGTGGTGGACAACGCATCGGCGAGCCTCGGCTGGCCGGGCGGCATCGCGCGGCGGTTCGCCGTCGAGGGGTGGGCCACCACGACCGTCGACGGGCGGGACCACGACGCCCTGGAAGCCGCGTTCACCGCGCCGCACGCCGGCCGGCCGCTGGCCGTCGTCGCCACGGTCGAACCCAAGGGGGCGTGATGCCCACGTCACGGACCACAGCCCGGGAACTCGCGGGAAAGGAACTGGCACGGTGACCACGATCGCGGCCGACATGCGGCAGACCTTCCTGCACACCGTCTCCGGCGCGCTGGACGACGACCCCCGGCTGGCCCTGGTGCTGGCCGACATCTCCTACGCCACCGTCGCCCCGGCCGCGCAGCGGCACCCGTACCGCGTGATCAACGTGGGCATCCGGGAACAGCTCATGATCAGCGTGGCCGGCGGCCTGGCACTGGCCGGCATGCGGCCGGTGGTGCACACCTTCCCGCCGTTTCTCGTCGAGCGCCCGTTCGAGCAGATCAAGCTCGACCTCAACCACCAGGGCGTGGGAGCCGTCCTGGTCAGCTCGGGCGCGTCCTACGACATGGCCGGCGCCGGCCGCACCCACCAGGGACCGGGCGACGTGGCGCTGCTCGACACGCTGCCCGGGTGGACCGTGCACGTGCCCGGCCACCCGGAGGAGGCGCGCCGGCTGCTGCTCGCCGCGCTGCCCGGCGACGACCGGGTCTACCTGCGGCTGTCCGCCCAGGCCAATGCCGAACCGCAGCCGGAGACTGGGGGTTTCCGGGTGCTTCGGCGAGGCCGGGCGGGCGTGGTGCTCGCGGTCGGGCCGATGCTGGACCGGGTGCTCGACGCCACCGCCACGCTCGACGTGACGGTGCTGTACGCGGCCACCGTCCGCCCGTTCGACGCGGCCGGACTCCGGGCCGCCGCGCTCACCGCCGACCGGCCGGACGTGGTGGTCGTCGAGCCCTACCTGGCCGGCACCTCGGCCCACCTGGTGGCGGACGCGCTCGCCGACGTGCCGCACCGGCAGCGCGGCCTCGGCGTCCGCCGCGACCGGGAACTGCGCGCCTACGGCGTGCCGGCCGACCACGACGCCGCGCACGGACTGGACGCACCCGGCGTCGCCGCCGCGGTCCGCGCCTTCCTGCGGCTGGACTAGCCTGGGGGTATGCCTCGGGTGGTGATCCTCGACTACGGGTCCGGCAACCTGCGCTCGGCGGAGCGCGCGTTGCAGCGGGTGGGCGCGGACGTCGAGGTGACCGCGGACCATCGGGCCGCGCTGAACGCCGACGGCTTGGCCGTACCCGGCGTCGGCGCGTTCGCCGCCTGCATGGCCGGCCTGCGCGCGGTCGGCGGCGAGCGGATCATCGGCAAGCGGCTCGCCGGTGGCCGGCCGGTCCTCGGCATCTGCGTCGGCATGCAGGTGCTGTTCGAGCGGGGCGTGGAGCACGGCGTCGAGGAGACCGGCTGCGGCGAGTGGCCGGGCACCGTGGAGCGGCTGCGCGCGGACGTGCTGCCGCACATGGGCTGGAACACCGTACGCGCGCCGGCGGAGTCCCGGCTGTTCGCCGGGCTCGGCCCGGACACCAGGTTCTACTTCGTGCACTCCTTCGCGGTCCGCCGCTGGGAGATGCCGCCGTCCGACATGTTCCAGCCGCCGCTGGTCACCTGGGCGCACCACGGCGAGGACTTCGTCGCCGCGGTGGAGAACGGCCCGCTCGCCGCCACCCAGTTCCACCCCGAGAAGTCCGGTGACGCCGGCGCGACGCTGCTGGAGAACTGGCTCAAGGACGTGGTGGGCTGAGCGGACGGGCCGCCCGTTAGGGTTGGGCCGTGACGTTCACCCTGCTCCCAGCCGTTGACGTGGCCGAAGGCAAGGCGGTCCGCCTGGTGCGCGGCGAGGCCGGCACCGAGACCTCCTACGGCGACCCTCTGGAGGCCGCCCTCACCTGGCAGGCCGACGGCGCCGAGTGGGTGCACCTGGTCGACCTGGACGCCGCGTTCGGCCGGGGCGACAACCGGGAGCTGCTGGCCAAGGTGGTCGGCGCGCTGGACGTCAACGTCGAGCTGTCCGGCGGCATCCGGGACGACGACTCGCTGGCCGCCGCGCTGGCCACCGGCTGCGCCCGGGTCAACCTCGGCACCGCCGCGCTGGAGAACCCGCGGTGGTGCGCGAAGGCGGTGGCCGAGTACGGCGACCGGATCGCCGTCGGCCTGGACGTGCGGATCACCGACGAGGGGCACCGGCTCGCCGCCCGGGGCTGGACCCGGGACGGCGGCGACCTGTGGGAGGTGCTGGACCGGCTGGACCGCGACGGCTGCGCCCGCTACGTGGTCACCGACGTGAGCAAGGACGGCACGCTGCGTGGCCCCAACCTGGACCTGCTGCGCGCGGTGTGCGCCCGCACCGAGGCCCCGGTGATCGCCTCCGGCGGTGTGTCCAGTGTGGACGACCTGCGCGCGCTGGCCGGGCTGGCGCCGCACGGGGTGGAGGGCGCGATCGTCGGCAAGGCCCTCTACGCCGGGGCGTTCACCCTGCCCGAGGCGCTGGCCGCGGTCCGCTGAGTCACGGCCGCGGCGTGATCGCGATACCGACCGTGCCCTCCCGGCCGCGCCGTAGCCGGCTGCCCCACAGCACCAGCCGGCCGACCAGCCCGTAGCGCGCCGCGATCAACTCCCGGGCACGCTGCGACCCCGCGGCGTCCAGCACCCGGGCCCGGCCCGGAACCTCCGGCCCGGTGGGGCGGCCCCGCGCGTCGCACGGCGCCAGCCGGACCGTCCCGTCCCGGCGGACGCGCTTCGCCTTGCCGGCGTCACGCGCGGTCCACACGACCAGTTCGGCGCCGTCACGGACCACCCACACCGGGGTCGGCACCGCCTCGCCGGTGCGCCGGAAGGTGGTCAACAGCAGGTACTTGCCGGCGGTCAGCCGCTCCACGTCCGATGCCACGACCCGACGGTAACCGCCGGGCGCACGTCCCGGATGGACGGCCGCGCCGGCGTCGTAGGCTGGCAGTCATGGCGGTCGCCGTACGTGTCATTCCCTGCCTGGACGTGGACCGTGGCCGGGTGGTCAAGGGCGTCAACTTCACCAACCTGGTGGACGCCGGGGACCCGGTCGAGCTGGCCCACGCCTACGACGCCGAGGGCGCGGACGAGCTGACCTTCCTGGACGTCACCGCGTCCTCCTCGGACCGGGAGACCACCTACGACGTGGTGCGCCGCACCGCGGAACAGGTGTTCATCCCGCTCACCGTGGGCGGCGGCGTGCGCGGCGTGGACGACGTGGACCGTCTGCTGCGCGCCGGCGCGGACAAGGTGAGTATCAACACCGCCGCGATCGCCCGGCCCGAGCTGCTCGGCGAGGCGTCCCGCCGGTTCGGCGCGCAGTGCGTGGTGCTGTCCGTGGATGCCCGGCGGGTCGCCGAGGGGGGCCAGCCCACCCCGTCCGGCTTCGAGGTCACCACGCACGGCGGCCGGCGTGGCACCGGCATCGACGCGGTCGAGTGGGCCGCCCGCGGCCAGGAGCTCGGCGTCGGCGAGATCCTGCTCAACTCGATGGACGCGGACGGCACCAGGGCGGGCTTCGATCTGGAGCTGATCCGGCTGGTGCGCAAGGTGGTGGACGTCCCGCTGATCGCCAGCGGCGGGGCCGGCACCGTGGAGCACTTCGCCCCGGCGGTGGACGCCGGCGCGGACGCGGTGCTCGCGGCCAGCGTGTTCCACTTCGGCACGCTGCGCATCGGCGAGGTCAAGGACTCCCTCCGCGCGGCCGGCGTGGAGATCAGGTGAGGGCCGGGCCGCCGCTGGAGATCCGCGTGGCCGCCCTGCTGATCGGCGCGGCGTCCCTGCTGTTCCTGCTGGTCGGAGCGGTGCGCTGGGTGCGGGAGGGCGGCGCGGACATCCTCACCGTGCCGGTGGTGGCAGCCGCGCTGCAACTGCCGGTGGCCGCCGGGCTGCTGATCGGGGTGCGGGCCAGCCGGATCGCCGGCATGGTGGTGGTCGCGCTGGCGGCTCTGCTGGACCTGGTCATCGCGCTCGGCGAAGGACCGTGGTGGACCCGGGTGGTCGCCGGGGCGCTCGCCGCCACCCACGGCTACGTGTTCGTCCTGCTCAACACCGCGCCCGCGCGGCAGTACCTGGGAGGTACCCGGTGACCAGTGCCCTCGACCCGGCGATCGCGGCCAGGCTGAAGCGCACCGCGGACGGCCTGGTGTGCGCGGTGGCCCAGCAGCGGGGCACCGGCGAGGTGCTGATGGTGGCCTGGATGGACGACGAGGCCCTGCACCGCACCCTCACCACCCGCCGGGCCACCTACTTCTCCCGCAGCCGGCAGCAGTTGTGGGTGAAGGGCGAGACCTCCGGCCACACCCAGTACGTGCACGAGGTGCGGCTGGACTGCGACGGGGACACCGTGCTGCTCACCGTCGACCAGGTCGGCAACGCCTGCCACACCGGCGCGCACACCTGCTTCGACGACACCGTGCTGCTCCCCGAACCCGCCGCCTCCTAACCCCGTCCAGCCTGCCGAACGGGTGCCGGCGGGCGCCCGGAACCCGCGTTGGGCCCGCTGAACGGGGATCAGCCGGTGGTATGGGTCGCGGTGTCCCGGCCGGCCAGGGCCGCCTCCAGGCGGCCGATGCGTTCCTCGTAGCGGGCGATCGCCGTCAGCCGGGCGCGCACCCGCGCGTGCTCGCCGCGGATCTCGTCGATCAGCGCCCTCGCCTCGGCCTGGTCGGCGCCGCCCTGCTCCGGCACGGCCGGCGGCCGCTCCATGGCGGCCAGCCGCTCGTCCAGCGCGGCCAGGTGTGCGCTCATCCGGCGCAGCTCGTTCTCCGTCCACGCCACCCGGCCGCACAACCGGTCCAGCTCGGCCCTTGCCGCCTCGTCGGCCAGGGACATCTGGCGCAGCTCGTCCAGCAACTGCCGGTTCCGCGCCTCCACCTGGCGGGCGACGATCGCCTCGACGTGCGGCCGCACCCGGTGCCACACCGGAGTGCCCAGCCGGCGCGCGGTCTCCCGCAGGAGTTCCTTCGTGGCAGAGGTCTCTGTCATGGCAGGAGTCGGATCCTTCCTTCCGCGTTCCACCGCCGCAGCAGCTCGGCCTCGGCGGACAGCCGGTGCTCGGCGGTGACCTCGACCGCGTCGCCCCACGCGTGCCGGAACGTCGTCTGTTCCGGATTGTCCACGATGGACATTCCGGTGAGCAGGGTGGTCGCCTCCGGGAACAGCTCGCTGACCAGGTACGTCGCCAGCGTGCCCGTGGTCGGCCAGACCGGCTCGGCCACGTCCAACCCGAGCAGGTGAACCAGCGGAAGGGTGAACTCGTAGTTGGACACCGGCACGAAGCCCAGGTCCATCGGCCACCAGTCGGGCAGCACCTCGGGCTCCCAGTGCAGCCGTCCCGGCTCCACCAGCAGGTACAGCCGGCTGGTGTAGTCGGCGAAGGTGAACGGGCTGGCCAGCACGCCCCGGTGCAGCACCACCACGTCGCAGCGCCGGCCCAGCGCCGGCAGCTCCCCGGGCCGGTCCACGGCCAGGCTGGTGATCCGGACGACCAGGTCGCACCCGTCCACGAGGGCCGCACGTCCCGGATCCGGCCCCAGCGGGGCGTTGCCGACCACCGCGATCCGGCGCGGCCGCGGCGTGCGGGCGTAGCTGGCGATCAGCTCTCGGAGCATGCCGCGCCGTCCGGTCGGCGCGGCGGGACACGTTGGTGTACCGATCATGGTGTGGCCGTCCCCCGTTGGGCTGAACTGGGCGAATCGGGTCACGGGTAAACCCGAGGATGACTGAGGTGATCACACAACAGGTCCTCGCGGTGGTACCCGCGCGCGGCGATTCGCGCAGCTTCCCCGGAAAGAATCTGGCTCCCTTCCTCGGCCGCCCGCTCGTCGCCCACACCGTGGCCACCGCGGCCGCCGCCGGAGGGGTGCACCGGGTGGTGGTCACCACGGACGACGACCGGATCGCCGCGGTCGCCGCCGGCGCCGGCGCGGACGTGGTCCGCCGGCCCACCGAACTGGCCACCGCCACCAGCCGCACGGTGGACGGCGTGCTGCACGCGCTCGGCACGCTCGGCGTGGACGACCGCACCGTGGTGGTGCTGGTGCAGCCCACCTCACCGCTGCGCACCCCCGCCGACATCGACGAGTGCCTGGACCGCTACCCCGGGCACGGCTCGGTGGTCCAGGTGACCGCCGCCGAATCCGGCCACCACCCGTGGAAGGCCTGCCTGCTGGTGGACGGCACGCTGCGGCCCTGCCACGACTGGGCCGACCTGGAGTCCCCCCGGCAACTGCTACCGGCGGTGCTGCGCCCCACCGGCGGCGTGTACGTGCTCCGCGCCGCCGACCTGGCCCGGCACCGGCGGTTCTTCGTGCCCGAGGTGCTGCCCCAGCGCGTTCCCGAGGACCGCGCCGTGGACATCGACACCGCCGCCGACCTGCACCTTGCCGAGCAACGCGCCCGTGCCCTCGGTTGGTCCGAACACCACCCGCACGGGCCGGCCCGCCCACGGCCCGTGGCCGTCGCCGCCTTCTCGTCGGGCACCGCGCGGGCGAATTCACGCAATCGGGAACCGTCGTGATCGGCGTTGCGTCACACTGTGCGAAGCCGCTCACCCAGCGGAGCGGCCCCGGATAGCTGGCAGGGGAAGGAGTGGGCGTGAAGTTCGACATGGGGTCGCAGACCCTGAGCAACCTGACGCGGCGGACGCAAGGTGCCTCCGACGACCTGGGGTCGTTGATCCGCCAGCTCATCGCCGCCGCCGAACCGCTGGAGGGCCGGTTCAACGGCGCGGGCCGGGCGGCGTTCGACAATTTCAAGGCGCACGCCGACCAGATCACCGCTGACCTCAACTCGGCACTGGGCGCGATTCTGGGTGGCCAGTCGGGAATGAACCGCGCCTTCGGGCACGGCGACACGGAGATGGCGGACAACGCGTCCTCGGCCCAGGGTTCGGCGAACTTCGACGCGGCGCGGTTCTCCGCGAACCGCTGACCGCGAGGATCTCCAGGAGGGGTGGACAGCCATGACGATGGATCGACTCAGCTTCGACACCGGGGTTTCCCAGCAGGTGCAGGGTGACCTGGCCGGGATCATCGGTCGCCTGGAGGCGACGATCGCGCAGCGCACCTCGGATGTGAACGCCGCGATGGCGGACTTCCAGGCCGACGGCGTGTCCGAGGAGTACCGGTCGGTGGAGCAGCGCTGGCACCGGGCGGCCAACGAGGTGCGGCAGATCATCCAGTTGGTGAAGACGACCATGGCCCGCAACGACGAGACGGCGGCCAGCACGCTGTCGCAGGCTCGGTCGGCGGTGCAGAGCATCGGCTGATCACGGCATCGGCTCACAGGGGAGGAAGGGCACGAGGTGACCGGCTGGAACATCGAACCTGCCGGGGTGCAGGGCGTGGTGGACCGGGCCAGGGCGCAGTCCGAGGAGTTCGAGGCCCAGATGAAGAGCCTGGACACGGCGTTGCAGGGGGCGGCGTCCGCCTCGCGGTCGCCGATCGTGGCCGGGGCCCTCGAGGGGCTCGCCAACGCCGAGCGCAAGCAGATCCAGTTCGTGTTCACCCGCGTCGGGGCCTGCATCAACGCCGCGGTACGGGCCACGAACTACTACGTGCAGGGTGACCTGCGGATGGCCGCCCACGCCCAGGCCGCGGCGGCCAGCGCACCCCAACCGGCGCCGCTGCTGCCCGGCAGCAGGTCACCGATCCCGCCCGGGGCGATGGCGCGGAGGGCGAAGTGATCGACCCGGAGAAGATCCCGCACATCCCTGACGTGCGGCCCGTGGCGGAGCACGCGAAAACGCTCGCCAAGGTGGGCAGGAACTTCGCGCACACCGGGGCCCAGATCAACCACATCTGGCAGGGGCTCGGCCACGTGTATCACGCCCCCGAGGCGGGAGAACTGCTGGCCGCCACCGCGCCGGTGCAGGCGGTGACCGCCTCGGTCGGTGACGACATCGCCGGCGTGGAGGTGCCGCTGTCCAACTACGTCACCGAGGTCGAGGCCATCCGGGGCCGGATGGAGGCGTTACGCCAGCAGGCGTACGCGCTCAAGGCGGACATCGAGCGCAAGGGCGACGACTGGCGCAAGGACAACGACCTCGTCGAGCGGGAACAGCGGATCTTCCACGGGGTGAGCGTCGAGGAGGCCGCCTTCGAGGACGCGCAACGCCGCTGCGCCAACGCGATCAACGCCTGCTACGGCGGCACGCAGTGGCACGCCGACAACGGCGACGGCAAGATCGACCCGAAGGCCGGCGAGTTCGGTTACAGCGCCACCCAGTACGACCTCGCCGCCAAGCAGACCGGCAAGGATGCGCTGCCCTGGGGGACGGTGGACGAGCACGACCGTGGCTTCTGGGGAGACGTCGGCGCGTTCTTCGGCGGCGTCAAGGACGGCGCGGTGCAGGCCGTCAAAGGCCTCGGCGGGCTGATCGGCTACGACGGCAACGGCCACTGGAGCTGGTCGGCTGCCGGGACGGCGTGGAAGGGCCTCGGCAAGTTCGCGCTCGCCACGACCCTGTACTCGCCCGTGACGGGCTTCGCCGGCGCCTGGCTGGACAACACCACCGGCGTGCCCGGCTTCAAGCGGCACGAGATGGGCAAGACGCTTCTCCAGGCCGGCAAGGGTCTCATCGCCTACGACGTGTGGAAGCACGACAAGTCCCGCGCCGCAGGCAACGCCACCTTCAACATCGTCACCGCCATCGTCGGCACCAAGGGTGCCGGTGCCGGCCTGCGCGGAGCCGGCGCGGCGGCGGAAGCCAGCCGGTTCGCCACCGTGGCCCGTGCCGGCTCGGTCATGGTCCGCGCCGGCGAAGGCATCGGCAAGATCCCCACCGTCACGGACATCGCGGTGGGCGCCGCGAAGCGCATCCCCAAGCTCGCCGGGCTCCTCGGCAGGGGATTCGAAGGCGTCGGCCGGGTCCACTTCGACATCCCGCATCACGGCGACACGCCCCACCCGCATGTGCCCGAACACGTCGACACGCCGCAACTGCCGGGACATGCCGATGCCTCGCCGCACGTGAAGGTGCCGCACGAGGCCGGAACACCGCACACTCCCGCCCCGCACAGCGTCGGCGACGCGCTGGGTCGCTCCCACCCCGCCGGGCACGACCCGGGCTCGGAGTTTCGCAGGGCGCACGAGGAGTTGCAGCGGGCCGGCGGACCCGGACACCACCGGGTGGATCAGCCGTGGGACTTCGAACCAGGCACCCCGCACCTGCCGGAGGGGCTGTCGCGGCACCCGGTCGGCCCGCTCGACCCGCACGATCCGCGGTTCGTGTACCGGGATGCCGACCCGGCCCGTCACCCGCTCTACCGCAAGGACCACGGTAGCGCGTCGCTGCACGACGCGTTCGAGCACGGCCTGCACGCCAGGCACCCGGACGGCCCGGCCGACCTGGACACGCTGGGCGCGCACAACAGCGGCTCCCCGCTGACCCGGACGCCGTTCATCTCCACCACCGACAGCCTGAAGCAGGCCCTCGGCCGGGACGGCGGGTTCCACAACGGCCGCATCCTGGACATCCGCGCGCCGGGCGGGATCGACGTGGACGCCACGTTCCACGACGCGTACGGGCGCGAGTTGGGGCTGAGTCATGGTGAGCGCGAGATCGCGCTCACCGGCCGCGTGCCACGCGAGTGGATCCGCGGCGGGTGGGAGATCGTCGACGGCAAGCCCCGCTGGTTCGACAACCCGCACTACGACCCGCACTACATGCCGCCCGAACTGCGCCACCCGGCGGCCATGCACGCCGGCGCACATGCCCCCGGCGGCATGGCGGGGCACCACCCGCCCGCCCATCCCGGCGAGCACGGCGGGCCTGGCGAGCACGGCGGGTCCGGCCACGGCCACCCCCCGGCCGACCACGGCACCCATGGCCAGCCGCACGACGGCCACGGCGGCGAGCACCATGGCAGTGGCGACCACACCGGCGGCGGCGACCATCATGGGGGTGGCCAGCCCCAACCGCACGACCCCACCAAGCCGCCGCCCAGCGTCACTTTCGACGACGCGAGGCGCCCGCGCCTCGGCAGCGACGGGAAGTACTACATTAGGGAGGGCGTCGACAAGGACGTCCCCATCGACCAGCCGGGGAATCTGTCGCGGACAATCACGGACGTCGACAATCCCCACGACGGTGTGCTCTGGGAGGAGAAGTCCGCGGTCAATGCGGGCGATGTCAACAAGTGGGTGAACAAGCAGGTCATCAAGAAGATTGAGGCATACATCGAGGCGCGCCAGCACATCGCGGGCTACGAGGACGCGCCGGTCGGCATCGAGTTCACCCGGCCCGGCGCTGACCCGGCGTTCAAGGCCGCCGTAGAGAAGGCCATCGAGGACCTGCGGGTCAAACATCCTGACGTGACGATCCTAGTAAAGTGGGCACCGTGAGCTACGTATTTGATGTCGGCGACGACACCGTATGGAGCCCTTCGCTGCAGGTGGGTGACCTCTACGTTCGATTCCTGTGCGAAATCGCGGAAACGCTGGGGGTCCGGACCGGTCTGACGGCGATCGCATCGGATATGTATGAAATCGACATCGATGTTTTCGCGAATCTCGTCAGAAAGCTGTTCGACGTCTATTTCTCCAGCGGCCATCCCGTGCTGCGCGGCCTGATCGAAGGCGTGCTCGCGCCGTCGGTGGTGGTCCTGGAGCGCGGCGGACGGCCACTCACTCCCAGTTCGGACGAGGAGCGAGAGTTCATCGAGCGGGCACGGGGTCTGTCCATGGCCAGGTGACCTCGCCGGCCTCCGCTCGTTGATCGAACTGCGGTCTACGGCGTCCGATGGCTAGCTTTGGTCCGGCATGCCGAAGTGGTTCAGGACGGTGGCGAGGTTCTCGTAGGGGCTGCCGGGTCCACCGTCGAGGCGGGCCCAGCAGGCTTGCCGGGGTCCGGTGCCCAGTAGCCGCACTCGCTCCACCGGTGCGCGCATCGCGTGGTCGGCCCCGCGCTCGGCGACCTGGCCGTGGCCGACGAGTATCGACCGGAGGGCACGAGCACGGCCACTCGTCGGACGACAACGGGCCGTCGCCCATCCGCGGCGGCGCGCCGCAGCCCCCGGATCCGAGCGCGATCACGCACACGCCGACATCCGCGCAGCACATTCTCGACGGAGACGGCGGGAAGCAGGGGGGTCACCGGGCCGGTACGGGCGTGCCTGGTAAGTCCGAGTTCCCCAAGAACTGGTCCGATCAGGATATTCTGGACCGCTCCGCGGACATCGCCCGAACGAGCAAGCCGGTGACCCCGGCGAAGCTCACCAACGACGGACACGGCAACAAGATGTTCTGCTGGGACTACGTCGGGGTGCGGGACGGAGTCAAGATCCGCGTCACGGTCCTGGAGAACGGGCACATCCGAACCGCTTACCCGGAGTCCGGTCCTGGCGTGGTCAAGAACCCGCCGGCAATCAACCCGCCGCCGAAGGGAACGCCTCTCGGCGCCTCACCTCGCTATAGAGCGTGTCTCATTTGGCGAGTTTCTTGTAGCAGGTGATGGCTGCGCCGAGGGTGAGGAAGGCGAGGAAGTGGGCGGCTTTGCGTTCGTAGCGGACGGTGAGGCGGCGGTACCCGGTCAGCCAGGCGATGGTCCTCTCGATCACCCACCGGTGTCTGCCGAGCTTGGTCGAGGATTCGATGCCTTTGCGGGCCAGGCGCGGGATGATCCCGCGTTGGCGCAGCCAGGAGCGCAGGGCGGGGATGTCGTAGGCCTTGTCGCCGTGGAGCTTGGCCGGCTTGCGGCGCCGTGGACCGCGGCGGGAGCGGATGGCGGGGATGGCGTTGACCAGGGGTTTGAGTGCTTCGCTGTCGTGGGTGTTGGCCGCCGAGACCGCCACGGTGAGCGGCAGGCCCGCGCGGTCGGAGAGGGTGTGAATCTTC
>NZ_BJFL01000050.1 GCF_005405885.1 Gandjariella thermophila | reverse complement strand
CAACCGCGTCGACAAGGTGGTCAAGGACAGGGCGAATCGGCGATGATGACGCGGCAGGCATGGTCCCTCGTGACGATCAAGGCGTAGGAAACCTTCATGATCATCACGAGGGCCGTGCCGCCCGCGCATCTCCACGGCGTGTCGCCACCAACATCACTGGTCACGCAGGTCTACAGACGACTTTGCCGGAGCCCTGGGTATGGCCTACACCCACCGGCCTGATCTGGCGCCGACGCAGCCTATGCTCGACGACTACAAGAAGCGGGGGGTGAGTTGGGCGACGTACGAAGAGCGGTTCCTGGAACTGATGGGGCGTCGGGGCATCGAGAACGGCGTCCCGCGGGAACTGCTCGACAACGCAGTCCTGCTCTGCAGCGAGGACAGGCCGCACCACTGCCACCGCCGGCTGGTGGCGGAGTACCTCGTCCAGCGCTGGGACAGTGTCACGATCGAGCACTTGATCTGAGCGCACTCGGGTACCGCCGCTGAGTGCGGCGGCCACTTCGAGCACGTTCGAAGTGACGAGGCGTCTTGCGGTGCGCTGGCCATTGCGGTGCACGAGCTGCGCAGGGATGTCCTGAGCTTCGGTGGCGACGTAGATGCGCACCGGGACGTGCACCAGGCCGAAGGCCAGCGCACCGCCAGATCACCACGGGCTGAGCTTGCATACGGCCATGCTCGGCCGCTGCGCGCGGTGTGCGCTGGTGCCGAGGATGAGGACCCGTTGGTGGTCAATGCGTGCAGCTTGGATGCGGAGCACTGGACAAGCACCGGCGACCGATCTCGGCGGAGACGCGGCGGCGTGAACCCCGGATCGGGTCGCAGCGTGCCCGTGCGTTGGCCCGCGTCGTCCGGAGTCGGCATCAATCGAGATCTGCAGCGCTGGTGGTGGCCTGAGCGATGCGTACGATCTTCCATGGGGCTTGCGCAGAACGTCTGCTGCCCGTTTGGGTCTCCGGCGGTGGCAGTGCATTCGCTGGTGTGAGGCTTGCCGATGGCGGGACCCGCCCTGGCACTTACCTCGCCCGGTTGGTCACCTCTGGAGTTCTGCCGGCGATGCGGGAAGTCGCAGATGCCGCCCCTGGTCAACCATGCGTTGCATGAGGTCGAACGCCTCCTGCGAGGACACATCGCCGTTGATGACAGCGACGCTTATCAGGTCGATCGTTTCCCGGGTCACGATGCCCTGATGTCGGGCGTATCGCAGGGCCTCGCGGTCGTCGGAGATCCACCAGGAGCCGGTGAACTCGGGCCGGTGAAGGAGTAGGAAGCAGGTTTCGGCCTCGCCGAGGTGCTTCAGGGGCTGGTCGTCGGTGCCGCCGAAGACGACGCGGCGGATGCGGTGGACTCGCTGGATCTCGGTCGGGTCGGTGATTTCGATCGGCTGTCCCATCCAGCCGTCCTCGGTGACCTTCCTCAATGGCGCCAGTAAGCGCGCCGATCGCTCCGCTTCGTACGCCACCGCGGCGGTCCAACGACCCCGGTGGTTCAGCGCGGACCGGAGGAGGTCGAGGTGATCCACGGCCGCGAAGTTGCACAGCGCGGTGTTGTCGGGGAAGAGGAACACAGTCACGGGGCGTCGGTGCCTTCGGTGCTGGCGTTCAAGGAGTTGCGAAGTTCGTCCACGTCGACGCCGATGAGGTCGGCATAGGGGCGAAGGGTCGCGGCGCCCGCCTCGTAGGCGGCGTAGGTATCGCGGACGAGCAGGCCAGGTGGCCGCGGTGTCTTGGCTTCGGTGACGCGTAGCGCGAACTCGGCACTTCGTCCGGCCATGCTCGCCGCCTTGGCTCCGGAGATGGTCTTGAAGCGGTCGCAGGTCCCGGCGTCGATGAGCCGGAGGCTTTGCAGCCGGTATGCCAACGCCGAGGGCGACACCATCAGGTCGACGGCCAGTGAGGCGAAGGCGTTCTCGGTGAGCCCCGTCGTGCCGACGGCGTCGCGCAGGATGCTTTCTGGCATGAGGAACGCGCTGGCGAAGGCGTTGGCCCGTGCCTCGCTCGGATCCTTGGCCTGCGTCGGGTCGAACACGTCCTCGTCGAGATGGAGGCCCTGGTCGTCGCCGGCGAGTAGGTGGCCCAGCTCGTGTGCCAGGGTGAAGCGTTGCCGGTACGGAATGTGCGTGGTGGCCAGGACGATGAGTTTGGCGTCATCCGTGGACGTCGCGACCCCATCGAAGTCGGGCCCGAGATCGACAACGGCGACGTCGGCACCGAACGCGGCCTCGACCACATCGGGCAACCGGGGTTCACGGACCGATCCACCTGCCTCGGTGACGCGCGCGGTCGCCACGGCCGCGAGCTGCCGTCCCTGCATGGCGTAGGTTCCGGTGGCCAGCGGGGGGTCCACCGGCTGCCAGGGCTGGCGATACCCCAGCTCGGCGATGTCTGACCGCAGCGTGCAAAACCGCTTCGCGGCCGTGATCGCGTCGCCCGCGCTCCCGCCGGTGGTGCGGGCGGCCAACGCGAGCGGCGGCTCCTCTCCTGTGACCAGCCAGTCGACCGTCACCGCGCACAGTTCGGCGATGCGTGCCAGGTCGAGGGAGGAGAAGCGTCGGGCCCCGCTCAGCGACTTCGACAACTTGGAGTCGTCGAGCCCGATCCGCTGCGCGAACGCGCGCTGACTCAGGCCCGACGCCCGGATCATCTCCTGAACGCGGTCAGGGATCGTGGACACTCCGACATCCTAGCCAGGGACTTGCGAAAATCGCAAAGCCGGTTCACTATGGTCACCGTTGGCGTAATCGCGGCCACGACATGTGACGAAGTGTACGCGTAGCGGTTCGGGGCTGACGGACGACTTACACGGCATGGAACAGGGGAGACGGTCCAGATGACAGCCGCGCCGCAGGAAGCGGTGGCCACGACCAACGGTCTGCCACCGGTGCCGGACCCGGGCCAGGTAGTGAACGTGCGCGGCTCGTCTTGGGCGGTCGCGGACGTCCGCCAGCAGGGGTTGCCGCGTAGCCCCGCCGATGAGGGCACTGCGGCCCTGACCCACGTCGTGAGCCTCCAGTCACTTGAGGAGGATCGCCTCGGCGAAGAGCTCGCCGTGGTGTGGGAGCTGGAAGTCGGGCATACGATCGAACCAGACCAGGGCCTCCCCGAACTCGTCACCGCCGATGGCTTCGACGATCCGAACACCCTCGCTGCGTTCGTCGATGCGGTTCGCTGGGGTGCGGTGACGTCGGCCGACACCAACTCGTACCAGGCGCCCTTTCGCAGCGGCGCGGACATCAAGCCCTACCAGCTGGAGCCGCTGCGGCGAGCGTTGCAGTCCGCTCGGACGAACCTCCTGCTCGCCGACGACGTGGGCTTGGGGAAGACGATCGAGGCCGGCTTGGTCGTGCAGGAGCTGTTGCTGCGGCATCGCGCCCGGTCGGTGATCATTGTGTGTCCGCCCAGCCTGCGGTTGAAGTGGCAGGACGAGATGCGCGAGAAGTTCGGGTTGGAGTTCCAGATAGTCGACTCCGACCTGATGGCCCAGGTGCGCCGCAGCCATGGCCTGAACGCCAACCCGTTTCGCCTGTTCCAACGTGTCATCGTGAGCATGTCGTGGCTGCCCAGCCTGCGCGCGCAAAGGCTCCTGCGCGAGGTGTACGCCGACGTCCGGCACGCGAACACCGCGCGGCGCTTCGCCTTCGACCTGCTCATCGTGGACGAGGCCCACCATGTGGCGCCCTCGAACCCCACGGCGGCTGCCGGCCGTCGCGGCTACGCCGTCGACAGTCAGCGCACGGTGGCGACCCGCGCGTTGGCGGAGAAGTGCGAGCACCGGCTGTTTCTGTCCGCGACTCCGCACAACGGCTACTCCGAGTCGTTCACCGCCTTGCTGGAGATGATCGACAACCGCCGGTTCAGCCGCGGCGCCTTGCTCGACGAGCGGGCGCTGCGCGAGGTAGCAGTTCGCCGGCTCAAGACCGAACTGAAAGACGAAGGCTTCCAACCGCGCCAGCTCAAGACGATCCCATTCACCCCGAACGACGATGAGCAGAGGCACTTCGAACTGCTCGACCGCATCCTCACCGACAGCGCCCGCGCCAATGGCAAGGGCCGCTCGGGCGACATCGTGGCGATGCTGCTGAAGAAGCGGTTCCTGTCCAGCCCGTGGTCGTTCGCCGGCACGATGGAGCTATACGAGCACGCTGCCGCGACCGGCCGCCTGCCTACGCTCGATGACGAGGACGAGTACTACCAGGAGGTCCTCGGCAGCCAGCAGTCCGACGAGGAGGAGGGCGACGCCGAGCATCCCGAGTTCGTCGCCCTGCGCCGGAGCAAGGGATCGGACCCGCTGGTCGCCGCCACGTCCGGGGAGATCAGCACGCTCATCGAGTGGGGCCGTCTATTCGAGCACCGGCCCGACAGTCGGCTGCAGGCCCTGATCACGTTCTTGGACGGGATCTGCCGCCCGGACGGCACGACGTGGACCAATGAGCGGGTCGTGGTGTTCACCGAGTATGCCGCGACGCTGGACTGGATCGAGCGGGTGCTAACCGCCCGCGGTTACGGCGACGTGTTGGCCAGCATCCAGGGCTCGACACCGCTGGAGGAGCGCGAGGATATCCGGGCGCGGTTCACCGAGCATCCGAGCAAGGAGAAGGTGCGCGTGCTGCTCGCCACCGACTCCGCCGGCGAGGGCATCGACCTGCAGCGCTACTGCCACCGGTTGGTGAACTTCGACGTCCCGTTCAACCCATCCCGGCTGGAGCAGCGGATCGGGCGCATCGACCGGTACGGCCAGCCGCATCCCCCGGAGATCTACCACTTCTCACCTGACTCGAAGTCGGCGACCTACGCCGCGAACCTCGACTTCATGCGCCGCATCGCCGAAAAGGTCGGTACCGTCGCCCAGGACCTCGGCTCGGTCAACCAGGTCGTCGACGCCGAGATCCAGCAGCACTTCAGCCCCACCCGCGCCGGCCGCAAGGCCAAGGCAACCGTGCCGGAGGACGGCAACGCAATCATCAACCGCGCGCTGGCCGGAGGTATGGAGCTGAACCGGCAGCTCACCGAACTGTCTCGCACCTACGACACGCGCAAGATCGAGATGCATCTGACTCCGGCCAACGCTCGGCGCGTCATCGACACCGCACTCACCCTGACCGCGCAGCCACCCCTGGTCGAGGACTGCTCGTTGGCCCAGGACGTCGATGCGCCGGTCTACCGAGTCCCGGCACTCGGTTCGGCATGGCAGCACGCCTTGCATGGTCTCGATACCCGCCTGAACCAGGGTGTGTGGCGGCCAATCACGTTCGACGACAAGGCCGCCCAGGGACGCACCGATCTCGTTCACGTCCACCTCGGACACGCCCTCCTGCAGCGGTCCGCACGCATCCTGCGCAGCAAGCTGTTCAGCGCGGATTCACCGGTCAACCGGGTCACCGCGGTCGTGGTCGACGACCTGCCGCAGTCCTGCGTCGCCGCGGTCTCCCGCCTGGTGCTCGTCGGCCGCGGGGGCCTGCGCCTGCACGAGGAGGTCTTCCTCACCGGCATCCGCATCCGGGGTCAGGCGATGGCCGAAACCAAGGTCGAACAGGTCTTGGACGACGCTCTCGACGCCGAACGGCTCACCGTCGCTGACGAAGACGTGCGTGCCGCACTGGCCCGGATGTGGGTCGCCGATGGTTCCCGCCTGCGCTCCCGGTTGCTGGCGGCGATGGAACGCAAGGCACAGTCCCGCCAGGAGCGTGTCACCGAAGCGCTTCAGGCGCGCGAAGAGGCCGATGTCGCCCGCGCCCGGGAGATCTTCGGTGCCTTCCGGGTGAACCTGCGCGAGTCCCGCGACCGGCTCGCCCGCGCGATCCGCGAGCACGAGGAGATGCTCTTCACCGACGACCAGCAGCGGCAACGCAGGCACGACCTGCAAGCGATGGAGGATCGCCTCGCCAGCCTCGACGAGGAAGAGCAACGAGAGATCGCCGCCATCCGAGAGCGCTACACCGACATCAAACCGCACGTATCGGCCGCCGCCGTGGTTTTCGCGCTTACCCCAGCGGACGCGCAGAAGGGGGCGCTGCAATCATGACCCGCCGACGTACCCGCGCCTCGTCCGCGGGCGAGGCGCACCGCGCCTGGCTCGAACTGGTCGACACCGACGGGCCGTTCCTCGCCGTCCCCGCACTGAAGCGGGTCTGGCCGCAAGGCATGCCCCAGATCCCCGCCGACGCGCTGGCGACCCTCAAGGAGGCGAAGCCCGCGTTCGAGAAGGCCTGGGAATCCTGGGATAAGGAACGCGGCGAGCGCGACAACCAGGCAGCGCTGGACTTCTACCGATCCGAACGCGACGCCTGGATCGACGTCGTGCTGCGCGAGGTGATCGGCTGGGGCGACAGCTACACCACCGACCTCACCGCCCCGGCACTCGCGACCGTCGCCGATGGCGTCACCTCCCCGAACCGGGCCGTCACCGTGCACCCCACCGGCGCGCTGCTGCACGGCGACACCGTCGGCGCCCTGGTCCTGGTCGTCGACCCCGTCGACTCACTGCGGGATCCCCTCGACGACGGCTGGGCCAGCAGTCCCATCGACCGCATGGAGGAACTCCTTCGGCACAGCGGAATTCCGATCGGGGTCGTCACCGACGGCCGCTGGTGGGCCATCGTCAGCGCCCGCAAGGAGACCATGGTCGCCTCCGGCATCGTTGACGCCCAGACCTGGATCGAGGAACGCGGCGTCCTCAACGCATTCGTCGAGCTGCTGCACCGCCGCAGGCTCGTCGGCGGCAACCCCGAGGACCGGCTGACCGAGATCTTCGGCCGCTCGGTCGCCGAGGCGGAAGAGATCACCGAAGCCCTCGGCGTCCAGGTGCGGCGCGCCGCCGAACTCCTCGTCCAAGCACTGTCCGAAGCGGCCCTCGACGCCGTGCGCCGCAGGGAGCCCGACCCACTCCCCGAGGACCGCTCCGAGGTGTACGAAGCCGCCGTCACGGTCATGATGCGCGTGGTGTTCCTGCTCTTCGCCGAGGAACGCGGCCTGCTGCCGGAGAACCAGCTCTTCGCCATGGGATACGGCATCGCCGACCGCCTCGACGTCCTGGACCGCCGGCTGCGAGACGAGGGATCGGAAGCGCTGGACGCCACCTACCTCACCTGGCACCGGCTGCTGGCCACCTCCCACGCCCTGTACAGCGGCGCATCGTTCGAGGACCTGCGGCTTCCGTCCTACGGCGGCTCCCTGTTCGACCCCGAGCGGTTCGGCTTCCTCACCGCCCGCAATGAACGCGGCACGCTCACCATCACGGTCAGCGACCTGGTCATGCTCGAGGTCCTGCGCTCCGTGCAGGTCGCCCAGCTCAAGGGCGAACCGGCCCGCCGCATCTCCTTCCGCGACATCGACGTCGAGCAGATCGGCTACATCTACGAAGGCCTGCTCGGCTACACCACCATCGAGGTCGACGAGGTCACCCTCGGCCTTATCGGCACCAGCGGCCAGGAACCCGAGATGACCCTCGCCGACCTGGAGCAGCTCGCCGGTCGCCACCGCGGCGATTCGGCGCTCGCGGAGGCCATCCTCGCGTCGGTCAAAGAGACCCAGCCGGCCGCCAAACCGCCCACCAAGGCCGCCCTCGCCAAGGCCATCAGAACCAGCAGCGAGGTCGAGGACGCCGAGCGCGCACTCCGCGCGGTCACCACCGATCCTGCGCTCCGCGACCGGCTGCGGCCGTTCATCGGGATCATCCGCCGCGACCTGCGCAACCGGCCCCTCGTGGTCCAGCCCGGCGGTGTCCTCGTCGTCGAGACACCCTCGCGGGCCACTGCGGGCGCGCACTACACGCCGCGCTCGCTGGCCGAGGAGGTCGTGCGCTACGCGCTCCAGCCGCTGGTGTACAGCCCCGGTCCGTACGACACACCCGACGAATCGTCCTGGCGGCTGCTGCGGTCGGACCAGATCCTCGACCTCAAGGTCGCCGACATCGCCTGCGGCTCCGGCGCCTTCCTCGTCGCTGCCGCCCGCTACCTCGCGGAGCGCCTTATCGAGGCGTGGCATATCGAGGGCGTCGCTATCGGAACCCCGGCCGACCTCAAGATCCGCGCGATTCGCAAGGTCGTCGCCAGCTGCCTCTACGGTGCCGACATCAACGCGATGGCCGTCGAGATGTGCAAGCTTTCGCTGTGGCTGGTCTCGCTCGACCCGAAGCTGCCGTTCTCCTTCGTCGACGACAAGATCTTGCACGGCAACTCGCTGCTCGGCCTCACCGACGCCAAACAGCTTGAAGCCCTGCACATCGACCCAAGCCAGGCCACCACCCAGTACCTCTTCGACATCGGCGACGGCGATCAGATCGTCCGCCACCTCGACGTCGACGGCGTGCTCAGGCGCGCCGCCAACCTGCGCCGCAGCCTCGCCTCCGAAGTCAACAACGACGACCCGCAACGCTCCGCTGCGACCAAGCGTCGGCAGTGGCGCGACTATCAGAAGCTGACCCGCCAGCTCACCGACATCGCCGACGGCGTCATCGCAGCCGGTCTTCGCCTCGGCGGCAAACCCGGCCGCGCCCTCAACGAGGCCTACGACAACCTCCGCATCGCCGTCGGCAATGCCTACCCACCCGAAGGTGAGCAGCCCGACCGAACCATGCTCGACCAGATCCTCGCCGCCGGACTCACCCCAACCGTCCCGACCGACTACGACCGCTGGAAGCCCCTGCACTGGATCCTCGCCGTCCCCGACGTCATCGAACACGGCGGCTTCGACGCCGTGATTGGCAATCCGCCGTTCTTGGGTGGCAAGAAGGTTTCGAACGCCACCGGGTCCAACGTTCGTGAGTGGTTGGTGAACATCCTGGCTGGAGGTTCCAAAGGTAACGCCGACATTGTCGCCTATTTCTTCCTGCGCGCCACCTCCCTCCTTTCCAGCCACGGCAACCTTGGAATGATCGCGACAAAAACAGTTGCCCAAGGCGACACCCGAGAGGTCGGCCTCGACCAGATGGATGCTGGCGGGTTCACCATCATGCGGTCGATCCAGAGCCGGTCGTGGCCATCCGCCAGCGCAAACTTGGAATACGCCGCCGTGTGGGGCACGCGTGGTCGGGTTGCTGAGAACGCCGAGCGCATCGCTGATGAAGTCGCTGTGCGTGGCATTACAACGCTGTTGGAGCCAGCTGGTCGGGTGGAGGGTCGCCAAACGAAGCTGGCTGAGAACCGTGGAATAGCCTTCATTGGCTCGAACGTCAACTGCGTGGACGAGTTCACGATGCATCCCGAACACGCGCGTCGCCTCCTCGTCGACGACCCAACGCTCGACGACGTGCTTCGGCCGTACTTGGGCGGCGAGGACCTCAATCAGCGGCCTCAGTGCGATGCGTCACGCTGGATTGTCGACTTCACAGGTCTGAGTGAAACAGAAATCAAGCGCTATGGCGCCGCCTATAGATGGGTTCTTGACAGGGTTCTTCCAGCAAGGAAGTTGCTGGTCAACAAGCCGCGATTGCAGGAGCGCTGGTGGTCGTACGAGGCGCCTGGGCTTAACATGCGGAGGGCGATTGCTGGTCTGAACGACGTTCTCGTGATGGCGCTAGTCAGCAAGACAGTGATGCCGATGCGCGTGCCGACAGGTCAGGTCTTTAGCCATATGCTTGGTGTCTTCGCGACTGGCTCGTTTGCTGACCAAGCAGTCCTGTCGTCGAGCATGCATCAGATGTGGGCGATTAAATACGGGTCCGGAATGCGCAACGACCCTCGGTACACCCCATCTGATGTCTTCGATACTTTCCCTCGTCCTCAGCCGACCGACCGTCTTGCGGAGATCGGAAAGTCCCTCGACTGGGAGCGCCGAGAGATCATGCTTCGTCGCAACCTTGGGCTGACGAAGCTGTACAACCTGGTCAACGATCCGGACATCGCTGACTCGGCCGACGCGGACATTGCTCGGATGCGGCAGATCCACGTCGAGCTCGACGAGGCCGTGATGGATGCCTACGGCTGGAGCGATGTGCCGTTGGAGCACGGCTTCCACACCTATCGGCAGATGCGGCGGTGGACGGTGAGCCCGGCGGCGCGTGTGGAGATTCTGGATCGGTTGCTGAAGGAGAACCACCGGCGCGCGGCCTTGCAGGGTGAGGCGCCGCCACCGGATGAGGCCGATGAGATCGAGGGCGAGGACGAATGACCACGCCACGCACGAGACCCGCGAAGGCTCCGGCCGCGGAGGACGGCGCACCGGAGGGTGACCACGTCGAGTACCGCCTCAAGCATGAGCCTGACGGTCGTTCGTGGACGGTGCGGGAGAACATGGTCGACATCCTGGAGCGGGAGCTGCTCGGCCCGGGCGGTGGTCCGGAGGAGATCCTCGATGGCTCGCCAGATGCCGCGTACCTGATCGGGCGGATCGCCCCGACGCGGCTGACTCGTGATCGCGAGGACCCGCGCGATGCGGACACCGATGATCCGGTTACCGATGTCGGCGACGCGATCGATGCCGATGAGGGTCGCGGGGTGCCGGTCACGGCGGTCGATGACAGCAGCGCGGGGTCTGATGAGGACTCTATCGAGGATCAGCCGCAGAAGCGTGGGCTGATGATTCCCGCCTCGATGGGGTTGCGCTGCCAGGTCCCGGCTGACCTGGAGGAGCTGACCGTGGTGTCGTCCTGGGGGACGTATCGCCCGGTCAAGGACGATGACGCGGACGGGTCGCGGCTGCGACGTTACCAGCGCATACCGTTCGAGGTCGCCACGACCATCAGGATCGCCGACGTCCAGCCCGGCGAGACCAAGGAGTACGTGCTCAAGGACGACGTGACGCTGCGGGTCGACCGCTACGACGACGCCCGGCACGGCCGCCGGCTGATCGAGGTGGCGTTGTGTAACGACCGGGAGACGCCGCGCAAAATCCCGGTCGATGCCTGGATGTTCCAGACCAAGCTGACCGTGACCGCGGGCGGGGCCGAGGTGTTCCTGCCGGTGACCGACGCCCTCACCGATACCAGGTACGAGACCGACGACGAGCTGCGCAGGCTGAACCTGCAGTATCGCGACCGGCTGGAGTTCGCCGTGGGCCGTACCTGCTCGGTCGACTGGGACGTGGCCGAGGGTGCTCGCCGGGCCAGCAAGGTGTGGACCACGTGGCTGCCGACGTGCGAGACCCCGCAGACCCAGGCGGAAGAGATCCAATCAGCGCTGCTCGACATGACGAAGCTGGCGACGGCCACGCCTGAGGAACTGCGGGCGGGGTTGGAACCGATCGTCCGGGGTTACGCCGACTGGCTCGACGGCGAGGATCGGCGTGCCGCCGAGCTGCCTGAGCACCTGCGGGACGAGGCGCACGAGGCGGTCGCCGAGGCGCGCCGGGTGGCCGAACAGCTGGGCGACGGGCTGGAGTACCTGCTCACCGACCCGGAGGCGTTGCGCTGCTTCCAGTTTATGAACCGGGTGATGGCTGAGCAGCGCATCCAGACCCAGGTGGCGGAGTACCGCGCGCGGCGCCCCACGATCGGGATCGCGCAAGCGCGAGCCGCGGTGCTGGAGGAGAACAAGGAGCGGGCGCATTCGTGGCGCACGTTCCAGCTCGCCTTCATCGTCATGCAGCTGCCGATGCTCAGCGATCCCGCCGCCCCGCGGCGGTCCGGGGAGCTGGCCAAGGCGCAGTCACTGTTCTTCCCCACCGGTGGTGGCAAGACCGAGGCCTACCTCGGCCTGGCCGCGTACACCTTCGCCGTGCGGCGACGGCAGGGCATCGTCGACACACCGGACGGCCCGCTCGACGGCGGTTCCGGGGTGGCGGTGCTGATGCGCTACACCCTGCGGCTGCTGACCGCCCAGCAGTTCCAGCGTGCCACCGCTCTGGTATGCGCGGCCGAGCTCGAGCGCGCCAAGGATCCGGCCACGTGGGGCGAGGAGCCGTTCCGGATCGGGTTGTGGGTGGGTACCGACGTCAGCCCGAAGCGGTACGAGGAGGCCCGCGCGCAGCTGGAGAAGGTCAATGAAGGGCGTGGCTACCGGCTGACCGTGCTGCAGATCCAGCGCTGCCCTTGGTGCGGCAGCAAGATCAGTCCGCGTGATGTCCGCGGACACAACACATTGCGGCGGGTGTACGTCTACTGCGGCGACGACCTCGCCGATTGCCCGTTCGCGGAAGGCGGCGCGGTCCCCGAGGGCCTGCCCGTCCTTACCGTCGACGAGGAGATCTACCGGCTCGCGCCGGCGTTCGTCATCGCGACCGTCGACAAGTTCGCGCGGCTGGCACGGGAAGGGGAGGCTGCTTCTCTGTTTGGCTACGTGTCCAGGCGTTGCGACCGGCACGGCTACGTCCACCCGGACTACAAGCACTGCGAGATCAAAGACGGCAGCAAGCATCCGACCAGCAAGGACGGTCTGCCTGCCGCGGCCGTCCATGCCGCCACCCGGTTGCGGCCCCCGGACCTGATCATTCAGGACGAGCTGCATCTGATCACCGGGGCGCTCGGCACCACTGTCGGGCTGTTCGAAGCCGCGATCGACGTCATGTGCAGCTGGCGGACCGCCGACGGCCAGCCCGTCCGGCCGCTGCTGGTCGCCTCGACGGCGACCGCACGCAACGCACCTGACCAGGTCAAAGCCCTCTATGGGCGGGATGTCACGATCTTCCCGCCGCAGGTGCTCGATGCCGGACGGACGTTCTTCTCCAAGGAGATCCCGGTCTCCGACGAGAATCCGGGTCGCCGCTACGTCGGTGTCAGCACCAGCGGAGTGCGCCTGACCACGGCGGAGATCCGGATCGCCGAGATCCTGATGGCCGCGGGCCAGCTCATGCTCGACACCTCCGGCAAAGCCGCCGACCCCTACCTGTCACTGGTGGGGTATTTCAGCGCGACGCGCGAGCTGGCCGGCATGGCCCGCTACCTCAGTGACGACGTGCAGACTGCCCTGGCCAAGGGCCGGCCCTGGTCGAAACTACCGAGGAGATACGGAACCAATTTCGGGGCGCTGCACGTCGCCGAGCTCACCTCGCGCGTGGCCAGTGCCGACATCACCGCGACCTTGGATCAGATGGCGGTTCCGTTCGATCCCGACATCGATTCCACCGCTGCGCGGCGGGACCGGCTCGCACAGGTCGCGGCCGGCAAGCGCCCCCGCAACGGGCGCGAGGTGCACCCATTCGATGCAATCCTCGCGACCTCGATGCTGCAGGTCGGTGTCGACGTGACGCGGCTTGGGCTGATGCTTGTGGTCGGGCAGCCGAAGAACACTGCCGAGTACATCCAGGCGTCCTCCCGCGTCGGTCGGGATCCGAGCCGGCCGGGGCTGGTGGTCACGTTGGGCAACTGGGCGCGTCCGCGCGATCTCGCGCACTTCGAGCAGTTTCGCCACTACCACGAGACCTTCTACGCGCAGGTCGAGGCGTTGTCGGTGACACCGTACTCGGTGACGTCGCTGGAACGCGGTCTCGACGGCGTGCTGGTCAGCGCCGCCCGCGTCTTGCAGGCGACGAAGCCGTCCGGGTTGTCGCCGGAGCGTGGTGCGGGCCGGATCGAGGACGAGCGTGATTTCGCCGCGCGGCTCATCGACGTGCTGGTCGCCAGGATGCGGCGTGCGTCCGGCGAGGAAGCGGCCGAGCGGGCGAAGCAGCGGCTGGACAACCGGCTTGATCAGTGGATCAACCGGCGCAAGCACCTGGCCAGGCTGTACAGGTCCCTGGTGTACGAGCGCGTCACCGACCCAGGCAAGCAGGGGCCGCTCGTGATCAGCGCGGAGAACGCGCAAGGCGTCGCAGACAGCAAGGACACCGCGCCTTTCGTCGTCGCGAACTCGATGCGCGAGGTGCAGCCGGAGATCAATCTCCTGGTTAGCCCGATCCCGGAACGGCTGGTCTACATAGCGCCGCCGGGAACGCCGCAGTGGGAGCTGCCCGAAGCAGCGGAGGAATCATGACTGCCGGCCCCCTCGCCGAGAGCCGCTTCTCCTACGACGCCACCAATGCCGTCGATCCGCTCGGTGACGCCGAGAAGGAGGCGTCCAAGGGAACCAAGTACAACCGCGCCAAGGTAGGGTCCGGCCGCCCGTCGTCCCTGCTGTACACCTACGGACCCGGCTCGGTCATGGACTTGCCGCAGTTCACGATCATGCCGTGCGGCCTGGACGAGTGGGACCGCATCTGGCGGCGCCGTGACAGTGTTCCCGAGATCCATGCGCCGCGGCTGCGGGACGCCGTCCGCAAGCTCCTTCGCTCGCGGGACGTCCAGCTGCGGCCGTTCCCGCGCCGGTCGAAGAAGATCAGCATATCCACTGAGGGCGACGACCTTGGCGTGCCCGCCAGGGTCTTCCCGCAATGGTTGCGCTGTAGCGGCTGCGACATGCTCGGCAGTCTCGCCCAGTTCGGCTACACCAACACTCACCCTTACCGACCGGATCTCGCGTGCTTCGAGCATGTCCGCTGCACCGGCCGGAAAGGCGGGTCCCGGAAGGCCATCCGCCGTCCTGCCGTGCCCGCACGCTACCTGCTGGCCTGCGTGAAAGGCCATCTGGACGAGTTCCCCTACGACCTGTGGGTCCACCGCGGCACGCGCTGCACCGAGGCAGAGTTCCCCACCCTGAAGATGATTGACCGGACGGCCGGCAAGGGCGCCTCCGCCGTCATCCAGTGCGAATCGTGCGGTCAACGTCGGGGAATGAACGAGGCGCAGGGTGAGGCCGGTAGGAGCAAGCTCCCCAAGTGCCGCGGCCGGCACCCGCACCTGGACGCTTTCGAGCCGGGAGGATGTGGCAACGACACGCGTCTCATGCTCATCGGTGCATCGAACCTGTGGTTCCCGGCGACCCAGTCCGTCATTGTCATGCCGGAGTCCCCGGAGGAGAAGGCAAGCGACATCGCCTACCGGATCCGCATCGCGCTTGGCGAGAAGCTTGAGCAGTACCAGAACGACCTTGCGAAGCTTCGCGGCTTCCTGGCGGCCAAGGACGTCGACGTCGACGCTCTGTCCGACGCGGAGCTGGCCGCCGCGGTCGCCGAGGCGCAGCAACCGGACGCGTCGCCCGAGCAGTACGAGCAGTGGGTGCGGGACTGGGACCCGGTCGACCTGCTGGTTCCCGAGTGGCGTTACCTGCAGCGTGATCCGCTCGGCGATCACCAGGAAGACGAGGCCAGTGGACTCGTACTCTCCAGGCGCGACCTCGGCGCGGAGCTGCCCAAGCCGATCACGAGGGTCTTGGCCGTCGAGGCGCTGCGCAAGGTCAACGCGCTCATCGGATTCACCAGGATCGACGACATGGACCGCGTCGGCGACCTCAAGAGCCGGCTGGTCCCGCTGTCCCGCAATCCGCGACCACAGTGGACGGTAGCCACCGAGGATCGCGGCGAAGGCATCTTCCTGCAACTCGACGAGGATGCGGTCACCGCGTGGGAATCGCGGGTGCAGGAACATCCGCTCTGGGCTGCTCACCGTGCGGCGCACAAGCGCAACTTCATGCGGCGGTTCTCCGAGACGGCCGAGGATGCCGACCCGGACACGCGGCTGCGGCCACCGCGCTACTGGCTGATCCACACGCTCGCTCACGTTCTGATCCGCGAGCTTGCCCTGACCTGCGGTTACAATGCAGCCAGCCTCAGCGAACGTCTCTACGGGTGGCGAGAGGCCGAAGGACGTCCAGCATCTGCCGGGCTGCTGATCTGCACCACCGCGTCCGACAGTGACGGCACCCTGGGTGGCCTTGTCCAGCAGAGCGATCCCGATCGCCTCGAGCGCGTGGTGACGTTCGCACTGCGCCGCGCGACGCGCTGCCCTTCCGATCCGATCTGCGCCATGCGTACACCGCAGGACCCAGAGGACTTCCTCCACGGCGCGGCCTGCCACTGCTGCGTGATGGCATCGGAGACGTCTTGCGAACGAGCCAACCGCTTCCTCGACCGGCGGTTTCTCGTCGACCTGCCCGGGAGCGACGTTGGTTTCTTCGGACGCATCGATTGATCCCGTAGCCGCACGGCGGATCGGCCTGCTGCTGACCGGCAGCGAGGCCAAGGCGATCGCCGACCGCTTAGCCGACGGCGACACGCTCACCGCCGCGCTGCGCGCCGTACCGCAATCCCGCCGCGCCGATGTACGAGCGCTGCTGGCCGGCGCGGCTACCGGAGCACGTTCCTGCGCCATCGCGCTGCTCCGGGCGGTGGAGGGGGCTCGGTCCGTCACGACGTCGATCAGCCCAATATGGACCATGCCAGGCCACCTGGCGACGAGCGGGCCGCTGACCAGCTCGGTAGCCCATCTCATCGACGGCGCGCGGCAGTCCATCACCTGCTCGACCTTCAACTTCCAGAAGTCCTCGGCACTCTGGACCGCCCTGCAGGCGGCGGCACAACGGCCGGAGCTCAGCGTGCGGATCTACCTCGACACCCGCGCCGCCGACGAGAACCCCAAGCCGTGGTCCCCGACGACCGCCGAGGTAGCCGCCCACCTAAAACCAGCGGTGGTGCTGCGGACCGTCGAGTTCGACGGGGCGCCGGTCCGCAACCATGCCAAGTTCCTCGCCATCGACCACCGCTTTCTGCTCGTTACCAGCGCCAACTTCTCCTGGAGCGCCGAGTACGGCAACGTCGAGTTCGGTGTGCGCATCGACAACCCGAACCTCACCGAAGCCGTCGAACGCGAGATGCGCCGCGCCGAGGACTCGATTTATGAACGCATCACGGACGAAGGAGGGGGCCATGACGGCGGGTGATGACGATCAGCGCATCCTGTTCCTCCTCGCCTCGGGCATCGTCGCGGCGCATGATGAGGTGTCGACGGGAGCAGCACTGCGGGTTCCGTATCCGCCTGCGTTGCAGCGAGCGTTGGACCGGCTGACCTTGCGCTGCCTGCAGGAGGACGTCTCCCCGCCAGCGGGTTTGGCCGAGCTGCTGCGTTGGTGCGAGGAGCCGCTGGGGTCGTGGCCCGTTCGCCTTGGAGGCGAGGACGTCGCTGGTGACGTCCTCGTCGATCTCGGTATGCCGACTCGCGCGTGCCACGAGTGGGCGTTGCCGTCGGATGACGTCGAGGGTGAGTTGTTCGAGAATGCCGTGATCGCCGACGTGCGACGGATCTGCCGGGCCGCAGGAAAGCCGCAATCCTATGTCGCCTTCCGCCGGCTCGTGATCAGTGAACCGGTACTGACCGAATTCGAGCTGCACGAGAACCTGATGGACCCTGACCTGACGATCCTCTCCGAGCCGGTCAAGCGATGCTATCTGCCAGCTCCGCTCGAATGCTACCTCGGAGATCACGTACTTCAGTGTGCGGACTGCAAGAACCTCCTGGTAAATGCTCCGGATGGCCCAATATGTCTCGATGACCGCTGCCCTCGGCTGGGACCGCCGAGGCAAGGACGCAGCCTCCCGATTGTGCAAGGTGTCCGCTGGATTGCCGGACCAGTCAGAACGTTTGTGTCGTCCCCTGGCCGCGCGGAACTGCGGCTGGCTGAGGACCTGTCGAAATGCGGTGTCACCGTGGACCTCTGGCCGAACTTTGACGCGTACGATCTGAAGATCACCTTCACGAATGGTGAGGTTTGGGCGGTCGACGTGAAGGACTGGTCCAACCCGGTGCGACTCGCGCAACGGTTGGGCCCGATCCCGCGCGACCCTCAGTGGGAGCAGGCATTCTATGTGCCCGCGCGCGACGCGGTCGCCGCGGCTCCCGGCTACCTGACGACACTGCGCGCCCGGTCGCGCGGGGTACTTCGTGGAACCGGCGTGCAGGTGATATCCGAGCGTGGTCTTGTGAGGAAAGTGCGACAGCGAGCGGGCAACGATGCGTAACAGAACTGCGTGGCGAGCAACGCTGATGACCAAACTCCGACCCGTCTGGGACGCCGAGAAACATGGCATTGAGCCTGGAACGTTCCTCGACGTCGAACTCGGGGTCGCGCTGCTGCTTCGAATCTGTCCGAACGAACCGGTGGCCTCCGCCCACGAGCTGCTGTCCGGATATCCGTTCCTCGAAGCGCTGGGCGTCGAGGTGGACCAAGCGGTGCGTGACAGCATCGCCATAGCGCGGCACCTGCTCGGGCCGCTTCGGACACGGCGAGACTGGCACACCGCGATCACTGCCTATCGCGAGGTGGCCGAGGATATCCGTGGCTACGTCATCGACGCGGCAGGCCGAGCGCACCAGCGGGATGTGACCATCGCGCCCACCCGTTTCGAGACCTACGAGCGCACCCTCGCCGTTCCGCCCGCCCTGGCGCGTCGATCCGTGAAACGAGCGGCGGCAGGCACGTACACGACAACAGCACGAGGTCGACCCGTCTCGATCACCATACCGCGAGAACTCACATCCTTTCCGAATCCCGAAGCGCACGAGCTGACCACTCACGGCGACCGGGATCACCTGACGTTTACCTGGACCGAACTAGCGGAAACCGCAGCATTTCTAGATCGCCAGGAGGAAGTCGCAAGGATCCCGCAACGGGATCGAGGCCAGTGGGCACGCCGGTTTACCGGCCTGCGCCTGCGCGTGCGCGAAGGCGACGAGTTCGCTGACGCCGACCGGTTGTCGATCGCCGGAATCCTGCACCTCATCGGCATGGTCGGCGCCGGCAAGAGCACTCTGATGATGTTGCTGGCGGTCTGCGCCGTCCGGCGCCGCCTTCACGTGACCCTGGTGCTGGGCGACGTGTTGTCGTCCCTGCGCGCGGTGACATGGTTGCGCGCGGTCGGCGTCTCGGCGGCTCCGATCGTGGGGGCATCCACTCAGCAGCGCCACATCAACCGCTTGCATCAAGTGCATGCGGCCACAGTGCGCAATGGATCTGCGCTGACCGGCTTCGAACCCGCACACGACCTGCTGTCCACGGCGTGCGCCCTGGACGCGCTGCGGCCCACCACCACACCGTGGGACTTCCGCGACGCGCCTTGCCGCGAACGGTTGACCAAGCTCAGCGAGAACGGCTCCGAGGAGCGGTTTGGCTGCCCCCTTTGGGTGAAATGTCAGCGACACACGAACGCCCGCGAGTGCGTCACCGCGTCGGTATGGGTCGCGACTCCGGCAAGCCTGGTGTACAGCCGTGTGCCGCAGGAACTGAATCCCGAGCAGCTGCGTTACCTCGAACTCGTCTGGCGCCGCAGCGATCTTGTCATCATCGATGAGGCCGACCAGGTGCAGGCCCAGCTGGACGCGATGTTCAGCCCGGGCCAAACCCTCATCGGCCACGATGACGAGGCATGGCTCGAAGCGCTCATGGACCACACCGAGCGGGAGCTACGCGGCCGCGGTCGCGCCCAGTTCGACTCGCGTCCCGTGCGGGAATGGAGCACCAGGGTCAACACCGCGCGCACGACAGCGAATCGCCTCTACGCGCTGCTGCGCCGAAACCCGCTGCCCCGCGGCGGCAGCACCATGGTCAACTGGATTGGCAGGGACTGCTTCACCGAGTGGACACTGGCCGACAAGCTGGTTAGACAATGGGCGGGTGTCGAAGCACCCGAACCCGCCGATGAATCCTACACAAAGATCCGTGGCGCGTTCGACCAGTTCCTGCTCGACCCCCTCGGTAGAAGGGAGCGCGCAGAGTCGCCGCTGGCCGGCCAACTCGTCGCCCTCACGCGCGCACTGCTGAACCTCGCCGACGAGGACCAATGCACCCGCCTGGCGACCAGCTGGCTGGAGAGCGCCGAACTCCCGCAAGAGTTCTCTGGGGAAGAGCTTGCCGAACTCGCGCTGCGGCTGGAGTTCACGCTGCTGCTGGCCGTGCTGTCAAACACCCTCAACTCGCTGATCCGCGGATGGCGAGCAGTCGAGGCGCCGCTGAACCTCGATGCCGCCAGCGGGCTGATGTTCCAACGCCCTCCCGAGGACTACACACCCGTCGTGCCTGCCCCGCCCATGGGCGCCGTCCTGGGCTACCAGTACCGCGAGGAGTCAGATCAACGCGACCGGATGGGCAGGCTTCGATTCTTCCGTTGTGCGGGAGTCGGCCGCTGGATCATGCTCAACCTCCACCAGCTGTTCACGCCCGACGCCATCAACGGACCGTCCGTGTTGTTGATGTCGGGCACCAGTTGGGCAGGGACCTCCCCCCGGTATGACGTCCAGATTCCCGTCGGTGCAATCCTCAAGGCTCCGCCCAAGGAACTCCGAGCCGTCGACAAGAGCCGCTTCTTCCTGAACGTGATACGCGATGAACGGGGCAACCCCATCGCCGTATCCGGACAGCAAGGAGAACGTCGACGCCACGCTCTCCGAGCCATCCTGCGCGCACTTGCTACGCAGCAACGCCCCGCGCATCCGAGCCGCCTGGAGTCCGAACTGGCTCAACTGGACCCCGATCGGCGTCGCATCCTGCTCCTGGTCGGCAGTTACGCCGAAGCCCGGGATGTCGCGGAGGACCTGATGGAGATCCGCGGAGATTGGCGCGAGCGCATCCTTCACCTGGTCGCCGACGAAACGGAGTTCACCAGCTACTGGACTCCGACGCTGCGACGAGGCGAGGTATCGCGCCTGGCATCCACCGACGCCACATTCCTCGTGGCACCGCTGCTTGCGATCGAACGGGGACACAACATCCTGAACACCGCTGGGGAGGCAGCGATCGGAGCCGCCTACTTCCTGATCCGACCGCATCCACGTCCCGACGACATCAGTTATCCGGTGCAGTCCATGAACAGATGGGCCATCGAACGCATCGCAGAACTTCGAACCCGACGGCACACGCTCGACGGCCACGACCTTTCCAGCCTCGCCCGATCGCTACGCCGCAAGGGATACGACCGCTGGCAGAAGATGCTGACCGCGCCACTGGTGTACGGATCACTCGATCCCACAACCGACCGGCCCGCCCTCGCCTGGACCCAACTCGTCACGATCTGGCAGGTCATCGGCCGGCTCGTGCGCGGTGGCTGCGCCGCCCGCGTCCACTTCTGCGACGCCAAGTTCGAACCAGATACAGCCGACCCGGAAGCAAGCCTGCTTGTCGGCATTCATCGAGCTCTCAACCACTACCTCGAGGCCACCGCTGCGTGTGCTCCCGGAGAGAAGGAGCTCGCAGAATCGCTCTACGGCCCCTTCCACCGAGCACTCGCCCGCATCCCAGGAGTTGTCGATGCCCAAGTATGACGAGCTACAGGCCAGCGCGTTCCGGCTCCGGCCCGACGGGCTACAACGACTGAACGGCAACTTCTGGACGCTCACCTTTCCACGCACGTGGATCGACCCGATCCTGGACCTCCTGCAGTCCACAGATGCTCGGCGGAAGTCCGTGCCGATCGCCCCGTTGAACCGCGCCATGCGGGCTCTCGTACCCGACGTAACCGCCGTAGATCGAGGAGTCGGCAACCGGAAGCACAGCGGGGACTGGCTCTACAGCACCTCCCCAATCCCAGTCAACGGTCTGTTTCCGATCCTGCACGCCTGGCTGCGCACCGTCGTCGACCCCAAGCACACGGATCAAGCAGCGCAGCTATGGGCGGCACTACCCAAGAAGGAGCTGGACTGGCGCCAAGTGCGAGCGGCCGAGATCGGCTGGCTGAACGGCCATGACATCGCCGCCGACACGCCAGCGGCGACCGAGCGGATTGCCTCCCTGCCCAGGTCAGTCCTAACACTCGTGCCCGAGACCCTGACCGCTGAGTTGCTCCGTCGCGCCGACCGGCCAGCCGAATTCCCCGTCGGCTTCCGCCGATGCCCGACGCAAGACGGCCGCGGCGTAGAAATGATCAGCTGGCCGCCCCTCGAAGCCAATGACCGGCAAGGACGCCGGTGGCCCTACTCGTACCGCGTCCGACTAACCGTACAAACGGTGCCCTACCAGCCCGAGCCCGTGCTTCACGCGTCCATCGGACTCCGGCGATGGTGCCCACGGCCACCGTTCACCGGAAAACGGAGCGTAAACGTGTACCTGCTATCGAAGTTGCCCTGGATCAGTGGGCTGCCTCGGTCACGAAGCTTCCGCGTAGCCCCCATGCGGTGGCGTCGCAGCGCCGACCGGAGGGGTCTGGGTTGGCACAAGGAACTGCACTACTTGTTCGACAACATCCCCTTCGACAACATCACCATCGACCCGGCCAAACTGGCGGACGACCCCCTCGCGTACATCGGTACGGGCGACCCCGACGTCGGTGCCGCCATCGTGTACGGAACCCGCGCCGGCTACGACCACTATGTCGGAGCTGGCGTACCTGCCCGCGACCGCGAGCGAATCCGCACCTGGATCGAACACACTCTGGCCGACCTCATGGAGCCGCTGGCGGGTCTGCAGCCAGTGCCGATCACGCTTCCCGCCATCGAGCCGCCCTCAACAAAGGAGATCCGGGACCGGCTCTGGAAGGCCACCGGCGGCCGCCCGCTTACGGTGGAGATCCATTGGGACACCGAACCGGTACGCGATGCGGTGACCCATGCCGTGATTCACGATCTCGGTCTCGAACCCGACGGTGGAACCCCCTCCGATTCCGGAACAGTCTGGAGTGCAGACCCGCTTCTCGTGACAATCCGGCAGCAGAAGATCGGGGCGCTCGCCAGCCCGCTCGAGGTCGATGACTCCATCCGGGACGTCCAGATGCGCAAGCGACGTGCCGCTCGGCCACGAAAGGACGAGGTCGTCGCAACGCTCGGCACCACACAAGACACGGTAGCCTTTGTCGAGCTTCGCAACAGGGACGCTTTCAGTGCCACCCCCGGTACGGACCCCAAAGCAGCTCTGCGTATCGGATTCGCAGAGTCAGGCAGGCTCACCCAGTTCATCACTCCATCAGCGACGCCCACCGGCGGGAAGAAGCGGCAACAAGCCAACGACGAGCCCGGCGACCGTGCGGCCTCATCCTGGCGCGATCTTCGACGGCAGCTCGCGGGAAGCGTTCGGCCGGTGCGCGCGGAGGTCAACAAGCTCGCGCTGCCGCATCCGGTGGATTCCATGGCGGTCTACATGCTGCGACGAAACGCCACCGACCACACCTGGGCTCGCCGCCACCAACTCCCTGTCGCCGTCTGGACGAGCTCCGACAGCGCGGACGTCTGGGCACGCACGATCGGATGCCGCGAGTGGCTTCCCTATCCCGATCTCCTGCGCGAACTGGCGACCGGGCGGGCATTCAAACTCCCCGAACTCAGTACCCGCCAGCTATGCGGTTTCGTGCGCGATGAGGTCATCACCTCCGCGCGACCGGACCGTCCCACCTTGTTGCTCACCTGGACACAGAACCTACGTCTGGACTGGGAAGATCTCCAAAACAGCAAGGCCGTGATTGATCGTCTCGCCATAGACGGTACCGAGATCAACGACCTGGCGCCGCAGATCCGCCACGTGATGGTGAGGACCCGCGACGGCGACGAGACACCAGAGGTATACGGCCAGAACGAGGAACGCATCGGCCTGCCGTCCGGCCTGTTCCGGTACCCGAACTCAAGCCGGGTATTCGGCAGCATCGCGCAGAAGCCCGGCAGCGCGAAAAACCACGCCAGCCCCATGGGAACGAGGGCCGACCACATCGTTGACGACGATGGCAGGTTGATGCTGGACACCAAGCGCCCTACCTTCAACCCTCAGTTTCTGCAGCTGACGGTCGCTGTGCTGCCGGACGGCGACGACCCAACCATCTGGGCAGCGATGGCGCACGCACAACGTCGCCTTTCCGACACCTACACCGCCACCCTGCGGCTCCCCTGGCCACTTCACCTCGCCATGAAGGCCACCGAGTATGCGATTCCCGACCTCGAAGACGACGCAGACGAAGACAGCGGGGCCGATGACTCGGCGTCTCTGGACGAGGAGTCGGATGAGCCGTGAACTGAGCGGCACCGCTGGGCGGCTGGGCAGGGGTGTGCCTCAGGCGCCACCGCCAACCTGGGAAAACTTGGGCACGTATTGGGCACAGACGGCCGTCCCGGACCAGACTTGGTCGGACAAGGTTGGACACACCAGAAAACCCCTGCCGGCATATGTGCTGGTCAGGCGCCTCCGTGGCTGGTCAGAGCGGGTGCCTGTCAAGGGACGTTGGGATCTGCCCGGTGGCGGTCGTGAACGGCCCGGTGGTGGCCACGAGATCTGCCCAGTCGTGGCCACCAGACCGGCCGCGGGTTAGTTCAAGGCGACCACCCCTTTACCGGCCATGGCCTGGGATAGGCGGACGCTGTCACCGCTGGTTTGGCAGAGGTGAGCGTGGTGCAGCAGCCTGTCGACGGTGGCCGTGGCCAGGGTTTTGGGCATCAGCTCGTCGAACCCGGCCGGGTGCAGGTTCGAGCTGACTGCGATGGAGCGTTTCTCGTAGGCGGCGTCGACCAAGCGGTAGAGGCCTTCGGCGGCGTCGGCGCCTACCGGCAGCAGCCCGATGTCATCGACCACCACGATGTCCGCCCGCAGAATCCGGGTGATGGCCTTGGTGACGGTGTCGTCGGCGCGGTGGCGGCGGACCAGCACGCCGAGGGATTGCAGGGTGAACCAGGCGACGTTCATCCCGGCTTCGACGGCCTGCTGGCCGAGGGCCTCGAGCAGGAACGTCTTGCCGGTGCCGGAGGGCCCGCAGACGACGAGGTTCTCCCGGCGGTGCACCCATTCCAGGGTGCGCAGCGCCTGCTGGGTGGGTGTGGGGATGGAGGACAGTTGTGGGTCCCAGGCGGCGAAGGTCTTGCCGGTGGGGAAGGCGGCGCGAGCGCGGCGGGTGGCCAGCGCGGAGCGGTCGCGGCCGGCGACCTCCTCGGCCAAAAGCGCTTTGAGCACCTCGGCGGGGTCCCAGCGTTGTGCCTTGGTGGTGGCCAGGATCTGCGGGGCGGCGCGGCGGATGTAGGGCAGCCGCATCCGCTTGAGCAGCCGCTCGAGCTCGGCATCCAGCGGTGGCGTGTTCGGTGTGGTCCCGCTCGGTGTGGTCATGACCGGTCTCCCTCGGCGTCGAGCAGGGTGGCGATGCGCTGGCTTGCCTGTGCCAGGACCACCGCGGTGGCCTGGGTGCTGCGTGCGCCGGCGAAGAACCGGGCGAAGTCGTGCCGGGTGGCCTCGGCGGCGTGGTCGAGCCAGTCAGCCAGCTCGGCGAAAAGCCGGGCCCAGGCGAAGAGCTCCCCGGCCGCCACGGGCACCGGCTGGTCGGGATCATCGATGTCGGTGCCGTGCAGCATGATCGCCGCGATCGGGGAGTGGAGGGGGCGCGCATGGTCAGTGCACCCCCGGCTCGCCCAGCCCGGCCCAGCCGGCGGTGCCCTGGGCCAGGCTGTTGCCCTCACCGGCCCGGCGCGCTGCGGTGCTGGTGCCGGTGGCGTGGTGGGCGAGGATCGCGGCGAGGTCACCGTGGCCGAACCGACCCGCGGTTGCCGCCTGCCCCAGCGCCCGGTCCACGGTGGCCGGATCGTGCAGCGCTGCCAGTTCGACCGCTTCGGCCATCTTGGCCCGCATCCGCGAACAGCCTGCGGCGGCCGCCTCGACCAGCCACAACGCCGCCCCCTCACCCAGGGCGAGGAACTGCGCCTCCGCGGCCGTGCCCGGCCGCGGGGTGCGGGCCAGCGGCCCGGCCGGTCGGGGTGGGAAATGGGCGTCATCCACCCGTGGGCTGCCGGGCGTGGTCCGGGCGTGGCGGGCCACCTCGACCGGCCCGTGCTCGCCGGCGTGCACGATGACGATCTGCTCGCCGTGCGCGCGCACCCACACCGTCTGCCCCGCCAGGGTGTGCGGCACCGAGTACTGCCCGCCCTCAAAGGCCACCATCGGCGTGGTGGTCGGCACGGTGCGAGTCACCCCGAACGCCGCCGTGAACGGATGCAACGGGAGCGGATGCAGATGCGCGCGTTCCTCGATCAGCATCTCCGCCGGGGCGCGGCGGGTCACCCGGTGCGGGCGGGCATTGACCTGCTCGCAGAACATCCGGCACGCCGCTTCGAGTTCGGCGAAGCTGGCGTATTCGGCCAGCAGGTTCGCCTCGGTCGGCACCAGGTCCGCCTTGGCGATCTTGACCGCGTTCTCGCTGCCGCCCTTGGATTGCGGGTCTGCCGGCACACACGTCGCGATCGTCAGTCCGTAGTGCCGGACGAACTCCAGCATCCGCGGGTTACGCACCGCGATTCCCGCCACGTGCTCCACGGTCACGGTCTTCTCGTTGTCGGTCAGTGCGTAGGTGGGCACCCCACCAAAGACGCGCAGCGTCTGGTCGATCGCGGCCATCACCGTGGGCAGCGTCTTATCCAACACCGGCAGCACCACCCGGAACCGGCACCAGGCCAGCCACGCACAGAACAGGTGCGTCACCGCACCGGCGATCGCCGGCCCCTGGCCGAAGTCGTACTGAAGCCACATCCCCGGCTCCGGCACCCACGGCCGGAACACCCGACGCCGCCCAGCACGAAAGGCGGCCTTGACCTCGGCCACCGCGCGACGGGTGGTGCGCTCCGAACCGGTGTAACCCAACGCGACCAGCTTCTCGTGCGCCACATCCGCGCGGATCTTGCCGCGGGAACGCTCGACCCACTCCTCCAGCTTCGGCAGAAACGGATCGATCAACATCGGCCGGCGGGCCGCCCGCCCCGGCGACAACCGCCCCTCCTCACGCGCGGCCACGTAGCGCGCGACCGTGTGATGAGAACACCCCACCAGCTCGGCCGCGTCGCGCAACGAACCGGTCAGGTCATACGCTTCCAGAATCTGCATGATCTCCTCGGCAGACTTCACTCATCCCTCCTCGGGGATGGCTGAACAACGGTTGGCGCCGCTCAGCAAACCCGAGGAGGGACCCCGCACCCGGTAGGCACAGGGCAAGCAACAAGTCATGTCGGGCAGATCTCGTGACCGTCAGCGGGCACCTCTTGTCAACGGCGCCCGAATTTTGACCCCTTGTCGGCATCTGAATTTTGACCCCTCTGCTCGGTGGGTTGATCTTTACTCGTCGGTGGTGCCGCAGGGCTCCGGCAAAGTCGTCTGTAGACCTGCGTGACCAGTGATGTTGGTGGCGACACGCCGTGGAGATGCGCGGGCGGCACGGCCCTCGTGATGATCATGAAGGTTTCCTACGCCTTGATCGTCACGAGGGACCATGCCTGCCGCGTCATCATCGCCGATTCGCCCTGTCCTTGACCACCTTGTCGACGCGGTTG
>NZ_BJFL01000049.1 GCF_005405885.1 Gandjariella thermophila | reverse complement strand
AGCCGGGCCAACTCGACGGCACGCTGGCGGAACTCGATCGGGTGTGGTGCGGGCATATGGACATCCTTCCCGGTGACCGAAGGTCACCTCACGTCAGGTGTCCGGGCTACGGGGTCAAGCTCAGGCCCCTTCGATCGCCTTGGACACCGCACTACCGATGTTGCTCCAAACCGCAGCGGCCAACGGTGCTCTCGCCTCCGTCGAGCTTGTCCGCGCCTGCGCTCACCGCTGCACACAGGCCCCGACACGGCAGCTCGCACGCGCGCTGCTCGCGACGCCGAACCTGGCGGAAGCGCTGGGGGACCAACATGCGCCCTGGGTAGTCAAGCAGCTGCGAATCTACGGATCCGAGATCTGGGACGACATCGCCCAGCACGTCGAACGAGCCCTCGACATCCGCCTCAGCACGCGCATCGTCGAGTCCGTCGATCTCGACCGCGCCGAAGAGGCAGCCTTCCTCGCACGCCATTTCGACCTGTTCACCAGTGCCGGCCACGACCATGCCGACCTTCTTCAGCACCTCGTGCAGCACCTGGACTGGCGAGTACGCGCCGGCCTCGCAGAAGCGCTGCTGGCACCGCGCGCACTCAGCCCCGCGCAGGTGAACCGCATCGTCGAGCACCTCGTCCGCGATGACGACTACAAGGTGCGCGCTGCCGTCGCTCGCGCGATTGGGACCCTCGACGCTACCGCCGCACGTGGTCACGTCCAGGCACTGATGGGAGACAGCAACTGGCATGTTCGCGAATGCACCCTTCAGGGAGTTTTGGCTGGGCGGCAAGCGCCCCTACCGGATCCGGCTCTCGCGCGGGCGGTGATCAGCGCCGCTGCCGGCGACGAGAGCTGGGCCAGGCCCCCGGCTCCCGCAGCGAGGCTGCTCGCACGAATTCGGCTCCTCGACGAGCCATCGAGCCACGACGCATCCCCACCGGGCGACGCCGCCCTGTTCGGGCTGCTCAGGGAAGTCCGTTCGAGCTGGATCGAGTTGCCCGCCCATCTCGAACAGTCCCTGGTGTCCCGCGGGGAGAAGTCCTCCCACTGGCTCACCCTTCGGGAAGCTCGTGCGGTCCACCAGCGACATGCTTCTCAACCAGGCGCGACGAGCGCCCGCGAACAGTACCGACGCCGCCGCGGCCAACGCTCCCTCCAGGTCGCTCTCGACGTCCACACCCTGGAACGCGCCATTGGAATCGGCACCGCAGCCGTCGAGGCCGGGGTCGACCTCATCGAAGTTGGCGACCCTTTGATCAAACGAGCAGGCGTTGAAGCCATAGAGACAGTCAAGCGCTATGCGCCGGACACAACCGTGGTGGCCGAAATGATGTCCGCCGACTGGGGCCGGGACCAGGTCGAGCTGGCCGCCGAAGCCGGCGCCGACGTCGTCCTCCTGATCGGGCCGGCATCTATCGCCAGCGTGTCCGCCGCCGTGGCAGCCGCGCGTCGTCTCGGGGTCGCGCTCACCCTCGATGCGCCACCCGAACACGTCAACCCGTCCTGGCTCCGCGACATGGAACGCACGGGTATCGATGGGTTCGTCGTCACGACCAACATCGACCTCGGCATCGGTGGCAATCATCCCCTCGCAACCGCCAGAACGATCCGGACATGCAGCCGATTGCCCGTCGCCGTCTCCGGTGGGTTCAGCACGGCCGACGACGCCCTCACCAGCAGCGACGACTGGGACATCGCCATCGTCGGCCGCAGCGTCGCCGACGCCGTCGCCCCGGCCGACATGGCACGCCAGCTGACCACCATGGTCCGCAAAATCCACATCGAGGAGCGCCTGTGATCGTCACACCTCTGCAGACTGAACACATCAGCGAAATCCACCGGCTCATGGAACTGGGCGAGCCGTACATCCGTGCACGCACCTTGTCCGACTACTGGCTGTACGCCAGGCTGTTCTCCTCCACCTGCCCCATCGCCATCGATAACGACAACGCGATCACTGGAGCGGTGATCGCTTTCCGAAGCCAAGACGATCCCGCGGACGTTTACATCCAGGACGTCATGACCCACCCACGACACCGTCGCTGCGGCATCGCCCGAGCGCTTCTCCAGAGCGTGCGATCACAGGCCGAGAAGTGGGGCTGCGAACGCCTCTACCTCACGTCCGAAGCCGACAATCATGCAGCACATTCCAGCTGGACCGCCCTCGGCTTCGTCAACGTGCCCGGCGACCACGAAATCGATGGAATCTCGATCATCACCGATTTCAAAGGACCAGGCCGCAGCCGGGCCGTTTACGAATTGTCTCTAACAACTGTGTCGGAAGCTTCCCGTGTGAGGCGGTGATGGATTCTTAGTGAGGTGCCTTACAGCATGTCCTTGCTTGGCTCGACGGCTGTGAGAGGGCGGCGGCGAAACTGCTTGTAATGGAGGCCGTCCAGGGTCAGCCGTTCTGGCCTGTTATGTAACTTTTGCGGGGAACCGGTAACGCTGTGGGACAGTGGTGGCTTGGCCGCGCTCACCTGCATACGGAAGACCACGCCACCACCGAAACGCTCGCGAACGATGCGCTCGCGAGAATGGACGACGTCCCCATGTGGTACCTCCGGGCGGCTCACCACACCTCGAATTCTTGCCACCCGACACAGCTGGGCCGTTCCCCGGTCTCACGGAACTCCTGGAGCGCCTGACGGACGAGGTCAAGCGGCAGCACCGCATTGCGCGGGAACTCCGTGCGGGTGGCCTTGTCGAGGTACAGCGTGGGCGCAGCCTCGATCTCACGATCGGCCCGCGTGACCCACGAACCGATCGCGCCCTCGGGCGCATCCGGCGCGGGGCCGACGTAGGAGATCGCGCCCACCTGTGCCCAGCCGTTGAGGTCGATCTTGATCTGGTGGTCCGGCTTCCGCCGGGGCCCGTACTTGGGTCGCTCCTGGGCGACAAGCACGGGAGGGTTGGCCTGTTCGACAGCGGCAATCTGCCCCACGATGCGGTCCAGGTCCTCGAAAGACCTCGCGACGGCCGGCACGGCCGGGTCGCCTTCGTGGCCGTAGTAGTACACGTCGATGGTGAAGCTCACTGCTGCCTCCCGCGGAACACCCGCCGCCGTGCTGGATCATGGACGATGAGCACCTGGCCTGGGAACAGGATGTCCTCCAGGTACTCCAGGCAGGATTCGGGGCCGACACACATCTCATTGTTGATCACTAGCTCTACCTGTAACGCTGGGTCTTGAGTTTCGCGCATGCGCCAGGCCACCTTGGCCTCGACGTGCTTGGTCATGGCTGGGGAGCCCCGGGAGCGCAGGAGGAAGCCGTTCTCACGGAGAAAATCGGCGATCTTCTCGTGCGCCCCGTCGGACGCTCGGCCGCTTTGGACCACGTCGCCGTGGCCGTCGGGGTCGAAGTAACGCCCGGAGGTGACGTACCCCGGCAGCTTGCTCCGCTCCTCTTCAACCCAGCTCCGCAAGGTGGAGCGCTGCGCAGCCCGCCTGGTCACCGCGTCTGGCCGGCTCGCTGGCGGGGACGACGGGCGTGCCGTAACTGGGTCGCCCGGCGCGTACTCGGGATAGCGCTCGATCGCGGCAATGACGGCCTGTGCCGTCTGGATGGCCGCCACGACCTGCTGGCGAGCGTGCTCGTAGCCCTGGGCGGCTTCGTGCAGTTCGCCGGTAGCACTGCCGAACTCAAGCATGTGGGTGGTCTCGGCGGCCTGACGAAGTCCGTCCTCGGCGGCAACTAGCGCAATGATCGCCTCGCTGACGAGAGCGGTAACTCGTCGTAAGGCTTCCCGGATTTCGCCGACAGACATGCTGTCCTCCACCCTAGGACTCACCGTGCTCGGGCACGGTAGCGGTGAGGCACGACATCTCTCCGCGCTGAAGCGGCGAGCCACGTACACGCAGGGTGGAGCCGGAGCGGCAGCGTGCACCCCAGCAGGCCCGATTCGCTCACTTGTTCGATATCAGCCATCGTGCCGAGTCATGGCGGGCGCTTTGGCCCACGGCGTTAATTCAGGCGGGCAACCACACGATCATGCGAGGTACAGGATCGATAGCCAGGGCGCCCGGGTGTTGTGCTGCCGACCAGGAGCAAACGCGGTAGGCATTCGCTGGCCGACCACGCGGGTACCCGACAAACACGGTGGTCCCCAGAGGTAGTTGAGGGGAGTTCAACCTATTGGTGACTGTCGCCACAAGGCCGCGATCTCTGATGTGACGCCCTTGGGCACCAGCGGCCGTGAGCGCATCTTTCAGGGTGTCAGGCCGCACGTCCGCGTGGGCAAGGTGCTCAAGCGGCAGCCAGTGGGCCTGCAGGTGGTCTTCCTGGCTAGCCGGCTCTGGATCGTCGATGAAGACCTCGAAGACCAGGTTGATCTCGTGGTGGGCTGCGCCGTCGTCGACGTAGCTGTACTCGACCGCACCCAGGAAGCCCACGACCGTGGCCTCGGCATCGAGTTCTTCGGCCAGTTCGCGGATGGAAAGTCCTGGCCTCCACGCCGCAGGACCCTCGGGCAGTGTGCGTGGCGCACTAGTACTCCAGCCGCACTTGGTGATCTTCATGGTGTAGGTTGTCGATCTTGTGGTGACTGATGAAGATCTGGATGTCTGGGTGGCCGGACTGGAGGAGTTGTTCGCGCGGGTGGCGGGCCGGTTCTACCGGGTCGAGCCGCGACGGCGGGCCCGCGCGTATGTGCGTGGTCTGCTGGCACCATTGGCCGGCAAGAATGGGTGGACCCTGGCCGAAGCCGCGGGCGACCTCACGCTGAGGTTCCCCCGCTTTGCCGGAGACTTGGTTATCAGGATTCGTCCGGCTCGGTTGGGATAGTAGCCGAGCCGGTCTGTTGCCGGATCCGCCACTCCTCCTCGTACTCGTCAGGGGACAGTCCGTCGAGCCCTTCCTGGATGCGGCGGGGGTTGTACCAGCCGTCGATGTAGCGGAAGATCGCTGAATCGGCCTCGGCGCGAGTGGCGAAAGTGTTGCCAGGCCAGTAGATCAGCTCGGTCTTGATGGTCGACCACAGGTTCTCGGCGAGCGCATTGTCGAACGAGTCGCCAACGCTGCCCGTTGACGAAGCGATGCCCGCGTCGGCCAGACGCTGGGTGAACCGCAGCGCGGTGTATTGACAGCCCTTGTCCGAATGGTGGACCAACTGTCCATCCTGGACGTTACGGGAGCGCAGGGCGTAGTCCAGCGCGGTGAGCACCAACGCGGTGTCCGCGCGGGCGGCGGTGGCCCAGCCGACGACCTTGTTGGAGAACGCGTCCCGCACCGAGGCCAACCACAGCACGCCCTCTCCGGTCGTGATCCGGGTCAGATCGGCTACCCACAGCCGGTTGGGCTCGGTGGCGGTGACGTTTCGGTCGACCAGATCCGGTGCGGCGGTGTGGCGAGGATTCTGTTTGGTGGAGCCACCTTTCCAGCCCTTGCGCAGGAACGCGCCGGCCAGGCCGTGTTCGCGCATGATCCGCTCGACGCGCTTGCGGCCGACACGTACTGCCTGGCGGCGCAGCTCCAGCCATACCCGCGGGGACCCGTAGGTGCCGGCGAACTCGTGCGCGGTGCGGATCTTGACGATCATCTCCAGCAGCTGGGTGTCCTCCAGTTCCCGCCGGCTGGGCGCGGCCTGGCGGGCCCGCCAGTCGTAGTAGGTCGCGGCTGGGATGCCCAGGACCCGCAGTACGAGATCGACCGAGAACGTGTGGGCGTCGATGAAGCTCATGACGTCCTCCGGGTCGGGGCGATCTCGGCCGCGAAATAAGCGCTGGCCGCCCGCAGTACCTCGTTGACCCGCTTGAGTTCAGCGTTCTCGCGCTTGAGCCTGCGGTTCTCCTCGATCATGTCGGTGGTCGGGCGATCATGCCGCTGGCCGTTGTCGGTCTCGTCCTGACGGATCCAGTTCCGCAGGGCCTCGGGGTGGACGTTCAGCTGCTCGGCCAGCCGCCGGATCACCGGCTTGGGATCGGACTCCCGGTACAGGCGCACCGCCCGTTCACGCAGCTCGTCCGGATACTTCTTGGGGGCAGCCACGATGACTTCCTTCCTCGGTTCGCAAGATCAAACCTGGTTTGGAAGTCTCCGGGCAACCGGAACCTCACCGCAACTGGTGGCAGGTCAGCTTGCAACCCGGCCCGGTGGCAGGCGTTCTCGACGATCTCATCCAGCCCGTCGGCGGTGAGCGGACCACCGCGCTGGGGACGTTTCAACGCCACGAACACCCGGTCCGTCGCCGCGTCCTCGGGTCGTTCCTGCTCGAGGTAGGCGGCGAGTTCGGTGAAGAACCGGGGCGCGATCGGCACGTAGCGTTGCGCACCACCCTTGCCGTCGGCGATGAACACCCGCCGCAACCCGGGATGCACGTCGGCTAGGCCCAGGCCGAGTACCTCGCAGCGGCGCAGCCCACCCAGCAGCATGGCCAAGGTCATGGCCCGGTCGCGGTGGGTGCGCAGCGCGGAGTAGAACACGTCCACCTCGCCGGGTGCCACGATCCGCGGCAGCGTCCGTGGAGTGCGGATCAGCGCGCCACCGCGGCGAGCACGGCCGGCACCCGGGCGGCGGGTGGCAAGCCCACAGGGCACCGGGTTCGCGGTCACGCCGGCGTCGCCGCGGGCGATGAGGTAGCCGAACAGGCCGGACACGCTGGACAGGCGACGTTTGATCGTCCGTGCCGCCAGGCCCGGCTCGCCGTCCTCCAACCGCACCACCCGTGGCCCGTGCCGCGGGGCGCGTTGAGCGGCGATGAACGCATACACATCGGCCGTGGTCACCGCCGCCGGGTCCTTGGTGACCACGGTGAAGAACACCTTCAGGTCGAAACCCACCGCCAGCAGCGTGTTGCGCCGGGCACGAGCGGCCACGAATTCCAGATAGCGGTCGACATCGGGGTGACCCAGCCGCACCGCGACCACCCGACCCTCGGGGTCGTGGTCGGTCCATGACGGGAGTCCACGTCACTGTGGCACCGCCATGGCCAGGCATGATGCGCGCCCGGCTGGCCCTCACGGGTGCGACACGCCGAGGCTGAGCCGCCTACCTATCGGCAAGCCATCAAGGAACGTCCTGTAATGCCGACGTCCGTATGCCGGGCCGCGCCGCGCACGGCGTGCCAGCGATCTCGCGTGCTGTGAAAAACCTGCGCACGATCGCGGTCGGCTCGGGTGTACTGACGACATGCCGATCGCACCAGTCTTACTGCGTACAGCCGGTCCTGCCGATCTGGCCACGGTGTCGCCGCTGGCCGTCGCGTTCTACACGGAGGACTGTTTCGACACCAGCGAGCACGCGCTGCGCAGCAACCTCTCGGTGTTGCTCGCCTCGCCCGCGGCACGCGTCGCCGTGGTGCAGTCGGAGGCTCAACTACTCGGCTTCGCTATCACCACAACTAGTTTCGGTCTGGAAAACGGACTGATCGCGGAACTGGAGGACCTTTTCGTGTTGCCGACGGCACGGCGCCGAGGGCTGGGCAGCCGACTCATCGGTGACAGCGTCGCATGGGCGCGCGAGCAAGGTTGCCAACGTTTGGAGCTGGTCATCGCGCCGAACGGCCGCGACGTCGGCCATCTGTTCGACTACTACATCGCACACGGTTTCCGGGACGAGGACCGCCACCTGATCGGCCGCCCGCTCTGACTCCGCGAACATCCGCTTCTGCCGCGAAGCGTGTATTCGGCGCACGCCCTGATCTGCCGATGTGGGGACGAGTTGCGCACCCTCAGCACATCTCTGACAGCAGCACAAGGCGCTGGCCCGTCGCGTTCTTCCAGGTGCTCACGTGGTAGGTGAAGCCGTCTTCGTTGGCAGGCACTGGATCTTCACGATCATCCACGTGTCCGCCGGCGTGAGCCTCCCAGAAGGAGGCCCTGTGCTCAGGTGCGAGCCAGGTCAGTTCGTGTGTGCCGGAGTGCTCAACGGCTACGGCGCTGGCTGCTCGCATCACGAGCCGACGGGCATCACGCTCATTCACCCACCGTGCCTGTCTTCGCCAAACAGCGCCGTCAGGGGCGGTCCACTGAACCCGCGAAGGCCGCCACGTCGTCTCCTCCATTGGCAGATTGTGCTGCACCCGGTCGTCACTTTGGCCAATGTCCGCTCATGCCGAGAGTGGTTGTTGAAACAGCCGTCTACTTAGGACACCCGATCAGCTCAAGTCTGCCGGGCGGGCGGGCACGCTGTAGGGGCCTTGACACACGGGATGGGCTGCCACGGTTGGCTGGTCGAGAATCGCCGCAGGCGGCCAGTTGTTTCGCAGGCGGCGAGGTCTCGTCGCCCCGGTGGTCGGCGCCGAGCGGGTGGTGTCGCCTGCCGACCGCCGTGGGCGAGTTGTTCAGCAACGGTCTCTACGGTACGAGCACGATCTTGCCGCGGGTGTGCCGGCGCATCAGGTCGCGGTATGCCGTGCGGACCTCGACGAGTGGGTAGCTGGCGGCGATCGGGACGTCGAGGTCGCCGGCCGCGACCAGCTTGGCGAGCTCGGCCAGCACGTCGACGTTCGCGGAGCCGTGCATGCCCTCGGTCTTGACGCCGGTACGGGCTGCGCCGGCGAAGTCGATGATCGTGTTGATCCGGTCCTTGGCGACGCCGAGTTCGAGGGCCAGGTCGACGTAGCCGTCGCCGAAGGTGTCGACGAACGCGTCGACACCTTCGGGTGCGGCCGCGCGGATCCGGTCGAGCACGCCGTCGCCGTAGGTCACCGGGACCACGCTGTGCTCGTGCAGCCAGGTGTGGTTGGGCTCGCTGGCCAGCCCGATGATGGTGGCGCCGGCGCGGCGGAGCAGCTGCGCGGTCAGCGAGCCCACCCCGCCTGCGGCGCCGGCGACGACGATCGTGTCGCCCGGACCGGCCCCGACGGCGCGCACGTTCGCGTGTGCGGTGGTGCCGGCGACGAATAGCGCGCCGCCGACCTGCCACGGCACGGCGGGGTCGCGCGGCACGAGATTGCCGACCGGGACGGCGACCAGTTCGGCGTGGCTGGCGCGGGTGTCCACCCAGCCGATCACCTCGTCGCCGACCGACCAAGTGCGAACCGCGGAGCCGACCTCCTCCACCACGCCGGCGAGGTCGCTGCCCTGACCGGACGGGAACGTCGCAGGCCACCGTTCGTGCAGCGCGCCGATCCGGATCGCGCTCTCGCCGGGGTTGATCCCGGCGGCCCGCACGCGCACCAGTACCTCGTCGGCTGCGGGCTCCGGCCGGGGCACGTCCCGGACCTCCAACACGTCGATGTCGCCGTACTCGTCGAACCGCACTGCACGGGGCATGCCGCCCCTCCCTTCCTCGGTTCCTGTTCCTATCAACCAGGAAACCCGCGCGGCGAGGCGTGATCCATGCTGGATTGACGCGAAGAAATATGCGAGCGTCTCATGGCGTGGACGTACTGACGGATCTGCTGCAGCGCTCACGTGCGCGCGGCGCCGCCTTCTCGCACTCGACGGCGCGCGGCGAGTGGGGGGTCCGGTTCCCGGCCGGGGCCAAGCTCGCGATCCACGGCCTCCTTGGCGGCGAGGCGTTCGCGTGGACCGACGGCCCCGGCCGGTCCCGCCACGTGCTGCCCGGCGACATCGTCCTGGTCCGCGGGCCCTCCGAGCAGTTCATGGCCCACGCACCGGGCGCCGACGTGATCACGTTCGTCGGCCATCCCTCCTCCGGCCCGCCCGGCGGCGCGCGGCGAATGGTGTTCGGCACGGGATCCGGCAACCCGACCACGTTCTTCTGCGGCGCCTACACCTTCGAGGGCGACCTGTGCGCGGGACTGCTCGCCGGGCTGCCGGACCTGACCGTGGTGCGCCCGCGCGCAGGGTCAAGCCTGCGCGCGACCCTGGACGTGTTCGCCTGCGAGCTCCTCCGCGACGCACCCGGGCAGCAGGCCCTGCTGGACAGCCTGCTCGACGTGATCCTGGTCCAGGCGTTGCGGGAACAGCTCACCGCCGATGTGCAGGCCGCGCCCGCCTGGTTCCGCGCCATGGACGACCCGACGGTCGGGGCCGCGCTGCGCGCCGTGCACGCGGCCCCGGCGCGCGCCTGGACGGTCGCCGACCTGGCCGCCGAGGCATCGTTGTCGCGCGCCACCTTCGCGCGCCGGTTCACCGCGCTGCTCGGCGTGGCACCGCTGACCTACGTCACCGACTGGCGGATGGCGCTGGCGCGCGAGCAGCTGCGCGACGGCGACGCCGGCCTGGCCGCAGTCGCGCGGTCCCTGGGATACGCGTCGGAATTCTCCTTCGCCGCCGCCTTCAAACGCCACCACGGCATGGCACCCGGCCGCTGGCGCGCCGCCGCGACCCCGGCGTGAACCGCAGACGGCCAGCACCCGGTCCGCACGGACACAGCCACCAAGCTAGCGGTGACGGCTGGAACGATCTTGAGAAACTGGCCGTTCGCGGGTGCCGTGGGTGTGCGTGGCTTCTTCTAATCCCGGTCCTGGATGCGGTGTCGGTGCGTGCGCACCTCCGCTTAGTAGAGACAGCGTCATGAATTTGTGATCCCTCCAGCTTGGGGTTGCGGGCTTCACCCAGCGTCCAGCTCGTGCTTGTGCGGGGTTCAGGTTCGTCTGCCTGAGTGATGCCGCCGTTTCGGCACACGCGCGAGACAGCCGGGTCTCGTGCACGCATGCTTTGTTTTGGAAGGAGTTGCATGTTTTCCAAGTCAACCCGACGGATCGGGCTGGCCTGCGGCGCGGCGGTGTTGGTCGGCCTCGGTGTGGGAGTGCCGGTTGCCAGCGGCGCTACGGGTGACGCGATCAGCGTGCCCTCCGGGTTCACCACCACGACGTTCGCCTCCGGCGGGACGCTGAGCCATCCCGACGACCTCACGGTGCTCGGCGGCAACGTCTACGTTGCCTACCAAAACGGTGTCGGCTCTGCTGGCGAGCCCTCGCCCACCGGCCAGACGGCCTCCACGGTGGTGGAGTACACCCCCAAGGGCCAGCAGGTCGCCCAGTGGAAGCTCACCGGCAAGGTCGATGGGATGACCGCCAACGCCACCGCCGGCAACCTGGTGGCCACGGTCAACGAGGACGGCAACAGCAGCCTCTACACCATCACCCCCGCCGCGCCGGCCGCCCAGCAGGTCAAGCACTACACCTACAGCCCCAACCCGCTGCCCCACGGCGGCGGCACCGACAGCATCGCCGTGGCCAACGGGGCGCTGTACATCTCGGCGTCCAACCCCTCGCCGAACGCCGACGGCAAGACCTTCACCAAGCCGGCGCTGTACAAGGTGACCCTCTCCGGCACCACGGCGACCGCGATCTCGGTGTTCCAGGACAACTCGACGGCCACCGACGCGGCCACCGGCAAGCCCACCACCCTCAACCTCTCCGACCCGGACTCGAACACGGTCATGCCAGCGGCGGCGCCCCGGTTCGCCGGTGACCTGCTGCTGGACAGCCAGGGCGACGGCCAGTTGGTGTTCCTTGCCCACCCGGGAAGCAGCAATCAGGCGGCCACGGTACTCAAGCTCAACACCCAGGTCGATGACACCGCCGTGGCCACCGCCTCGGCGGGCACGCTGTATGTCACCGACACCGCCGCCAACAAGGTCATCGCCGTGCACGGCTCCTTCACGGCCGGCGACGTGTTCACCGCGGTACCCAGCGATTCCAAGGCACTGGCCGGCACCCTGGGCCAACTGGATCTCAAGACCGGCACCGTCAGCCCCTTCGGCAAGGGCTTCACCAACCCCCACGGCCTGCTGTTCGTCCCCAACAGCTGATCACGGTTTGCACCACTCTCGTGTGCGGGTGCCCCGTCGACCACACGGTCACGGGGCACCCGCCGACTTGGGCCACAACCCCTCACCCGGCCCCGGGGCGCCCCAACCATCTACGTCAAGTGATCGCCGGTTCAAAGGGCTGCCCAACCGAGGGGCGTCCGAAGTCCCCGGGCCAGCCGACGAGGACGGCGCAAACGTGTCCGCGAATGGTCCGCGGACACTCGCAACCAACCGGACCGAGCCGTAGTCAACCGGACCGAGATACAGCCGGCCCCTGACTACGTCCGTGCTGGTCAAGCGCCGGTTCGCGCTGGCAGGGAGAGGTGTACCTAACGTGCCACAATTCGAACTCTCCGGTCCTCGTCGACGGCCCTGAACTCATGATCAAGCCGCTGCAGCCAGGCGTTGTGCTGCAAGGACATTCTGACCAGCCGCAGCCATCGGTGGGAGCGTCGGTCGGCGGGCCAGGGCCGCAAAGGCGCCCGGCTGTATGACTGGGCGATGCACGCGGTGACGGTGAAGGGACAGACACCCGCCCAGGGATACGGCCACACCGTGCTGATCCGACGGTCCACGCAGATGCACAAACGCAAGGGCCGGCCCGCGTCCTACGACATCGAGTACTTCCTGGTGCACGCGCCGGTGGCTACCACGATGGCGGCGATGGTGCGGGCTGCCGGGTTGCGCTGGAAGATCGAGGACGACAACAAGACCGGCAAGGACCACTTGGGGATGGACCAGTACCAGGTTCGCAAGTGGACTCCGTGGTATCGGCACGTCACGATGTGCATGCTGGCGCAGGCTTTCCTTGCGATCGCCCGTGCCGGCCAGGGAAAAGCAGCGACGCCCGGAGAAGGCAGGCGGCATGCTGAGCTCAGTTGTCCTGCCGCCCTCGGCCGCGGCGATCCGTGGGTTGCTGGCCGCGACCGTGCCGGCCCCCACCGTCTGCGTCACGGCCGCGGTCACCCGTGCGTGATGGCGCCAGGCGCACCAGGCCAGAGCCCTGATCAGCCACTATCGCCGACGAGGCGAACCACTTTCACATGATCTCGGAATGTAGTACCGGTCGGGGTGCCCAGTGAACGAGCAACCGGGACGTTCGCCGGGTGTGGCTGTGGTACGGGCCCACCACCGCTTCCCACGCGCACCGGCCCGTTGACTCGCTAGCCCTGAGAATTCACGCCGCCACGTGATCCGAGCGCTGTGGCAACACATAGATGTGCTCCTGAGCTCTGGTGATAAGGGTGTCGAAGTCCTTACGTGAACCCGGATAGAGAAGCACCTACAAGGTGCGGACGCGCCCGTGACGATTACCAACCTGCCCGAGCGACAGCCGCGACCGAGGTAGGCACGGGAGCGACAGGGGCAAACCCGCGATTGCCAACCCCAGCGGTCGAGGTCCGGTTGTCGTCCGTCGGTTCGTGGATCCTCCGGTGTTCGGGCGCATGCGTTGCTTACCGGGGTTGGGGTCGTAGCCCGTCAAGGATGAGCTGAGCGATGTGTGCTGAGCGTTTGCGGCTGGTCTCAGCGTTAGCGTGGCGGATCGCGGCGAAAGCTCCGGCGACGAGTGCCATCAACCCTTCGACGGTGAGGTCGTGGCGCACGGCGCCGGCGGCGTGCGCGCGATCGAGCAGGTCTGCGACCTGGCGTGTGAGGTCTGCCGCGACACTCGGGGCGGCGGTGCGCAAATCGAACTCGGCCGCCGCCAGCGCGCTTTTCACAGCTGCGTTCTCGGCGCCCGAAGCCACTCATCCGGGACAGCAGCGTGAATAGGGCTGCGCATGACCCGATCCACCAGCCACGAGGAGATCACGCCGATGACCACGCGCGACGACGCGAACGCCCTGGTGCAGCGGATGCAGGAGTGCTTCAACAGCCGACAATTCGACCAAGCAGACGATCTGTTCACCTCCGACTTCTTCAGCCATCCGCTCGGCACCACCGGGTTCGAGGCAGGCAAGGACGTACACATTCAGGTGGTTAGTTGATCTCCGGACTGCAGTGGCCCCTGCGCGGGTTGCGCAGGGGCCACTGCAGTAACGCGGTGATTAGCAGTGGTAGGCGATCAGGGTGGAGAAGTTACCGCTGCCGCTGGAGACGCCGACGGCCCACTGGCCACCGCCGGGTACCTGGGCGACGCTGGCGAAGCCGTTGTCCCCGGTGTTGACGTTGGGGCTGTTGTCGATCGTCCACTTTCCGTTGACGTTGTGCAGGATCAGGGTTTGGTGGGTGCCGGAGGGGTTGATGTACCAGCCGGCCGCGTAGGTGGAGCCGTCAGCGGCGGTGGTGGTGCCGAACAGGTCGTTCTCACCGGTGCCGTTGTTGGGGCTGTTCACCAGCGCCAGGCTGGAGGGTGCGCCGGCGGCCACCTCGGTGGTGTAGGGCGTGGTGCTGTTCTCCCGGTCACCGACCAGGGTCAGCGCGGTGTCCGAGCCAGTGACGCCCAGCGTGGTCAGGCTGTCGGTGGTGTCAGCCGGCGAGGGCAACTGCGACCACTTCGTGCCGTCCCAGTGCTCCACGAGCGCCTTGCTCGGGAAGCTGGTGCCGGTCTGGCCGACCGCGTACACGCTGTTGCTGGCCACGGCCTTGACGGCGTAGAGCGTGTTGCCGCCGCCGTTGGGGTCGACCGGGGACACGACAGACCACGTCGAGCCGTCCCAGTGCTCGGTCAGCGGGTGGAAGGTCCCGTTGGCGTCCTTCTGGGTGCCCACGGCCCACACGTCGTTGTCGGCGATGGCGGTGACACCGTAGAAGATGTCACCCCCCGCACCCGGGTTGGGGTTGGAGACGACCGACCACTTGGTGCCGTCGTAGTGCTCGACCAGTGCCTGCTGCACCCAGTTGGCGTTGATGTAGTAGCCGACTGCCCATGCCTTGCCGGTGGGCAACTCGGAAACGCCGAGCAGCGAGTTCTCGTTGAGGCCCACGTTGGGCAACTGGAACTCGGTCCAACTGCGGCCGTCCCAATGCTCGGCCATGGTGGAGAGCACGTTCGGGCTGTTGGAGGGGTAGTAGGTACCGACGGCCCAGGCGTCCGTGGTCGAGGCCGCCGACACGCCAGCCAGGTCGTTGTCCAGGTTGCCTGAGTTGGGGCTTGGCACCTGGTTCCACGCGCCATTGCAGGTCAACGACGCACTCGTGCCCTTGGCTATCTGGCTTTGCGCCGAGACCGAGTTCGTGCCGTTGGGTGCGGGGTTGATCGGCGCCGGCAGGGTTGGCGTGGTGTTCGAGCCGGTGATCTGGAACAGCGGGGTCTCCGGGGTGGCCGTGCAGGAGTTCTGCAGGCAGCCGAGCCCGAACGCCTGCTGCAGGCTGGCCAGCAGGCTGTAGTGGTCGTAGGAGGTGTTGTCGGTCACGCCACGGGGGCCGTGGTTGGTGATCACGACGTGAGGGATCTGGCTGTTGGCCGTGTTGCCCTCGTCGAAGGTCACCACGATGGCGTTGTTGCCGGACTGCCACATCGGGGACGACGTGATCTGGTTGACGGTGTTGCCCACGAACTTGTCGCCGTTGGCCACCAGCCAGTTGTCGTCCACGTCACCGGCCTTGCCGGAGTCCACACACCACGGCGGAGCACCGTGCATGTCGTTGCACTCGTCCGGGATGATGTAGCTGAAGTTCGGCACCTGGCCGGAAGCCAGGTCGGTGCTCAACTGGCCGAGCGGGTTCTGCTTGGCGAACTCGGCCGGCGTCTGCTTGTCGGCAAAGTACGGGACGCCGTTGTGCTTGGCGACGTACTGCGTGTCGGCATCGGGGATGCCGTTGCACTTCGCCGGGAAGCAGTAGCCGCGGTAGCCGGCGTAGGGCATGCCCTGGTAGTAGCCCTTCCAGCTCTTGCCCGCACCTTCGAGCTGGGTGAGCAGGTTGGACTGGTTGATGGTGTGACCCGGGAAGAAGTACGGGTCGTCGTCGGAGATGCCGAATGTGCTGCCGCCGAGCATGGCGATGTAGTTCGGCAGGCTCGGGTCACCGACGCCGGTGTAGCGGATGGCTGAGCCGTAGTCCTGCGCCAGCGCGTTAATCTCTGGCGCGTTGGGGTTGCCGATGATGTTGCTGTAGTTGTGGTTCTCGTCGACCAGCAGGAACACGTGGTCGTACTGCGGGAACGTCGACGCTGACGCCCCGGTACCCACGAGAACCGCCGACAACGCGGCAAATACCGCGAAAACGGCGGCGAATACCCGTTTCATATGGTCTCCAAAGGACACAAAATTCCGGGCGAAAATGGCCTCAGCCCCATCCTGAAACCGGGCTGAAACCTGCCTAATATTTACCTTAACGCGGTAACCGGGCCAGGTCCGCCGAGGGAACTGTGGATGAACGGTCCGTCACCGTGTGGTGTTCAGTCAGTTCTCCTGATACCCGGCGACTCCGAACCGAACCAGTCACAGTGGACAGACATCGGCACGTGGAACTCCAGCGCATCCATGGCACGAAGCAGGTATTCTCTACATAAACTGTCTAAAGAGGACAATTCAGTGGCGGCAAGATCCCGAAGCATCGTGTTGCCGTGACGCCCTTCTGTCGCCAGGAGAATTCCGAACGGTTACACGAAATTCCGCGCCCAGTCACTTGATCAGCTCATTGTTTCGTGCGCCCACGGCGGGCAATGAGGAGGTTCACATGCAGTCGTTACGGCAATGGGTGTGGCGCACCAGCGCTGCGCTGACCGGCACGCTGGCCATGACGTCAGCGACGCTGCTCGGCAGCGTCGTACCGGCGCAGGCGGCGGGCACGGTTCCCGCGTACGACCACACCTCGCGGCCCATCCTGCACGGCGTTGCCTCCACTACGCCGCACCACCGTCGTCTGGAGCGCGGCAAAGCGGACCCCACGCCGGTTGTCGCCGGGGGAACGGCTGGCCGACGACGGTCCCTATTAACCGCACCTGTCGCGGCCGGGACACGGAAAAACGTGAATGCGTTTTTGCAGACGGAGAGATGGAAGGACGCACAGTTTTTGCAGCATGCAGTTTGCAGCCCACGAACAGCACCCAAATCATGGGTAGAAAACAGCGTGTTCTACTGTGTGTGGCACATTTTTGCAGCCCTTCCTGCGCACGACGGAAACAACCCTGACGACGATGAACATCAGCCGCCCGTCGTGACACGATGCAGCGGTGCAGAAAACCATCGTGTGGCCGGAGTCATCATGGGCAGCACATTGCTGGTACTGCCACACCGCCTTACCGCGGCCTCTGCCCGGACAGCGCCGAGCGCGGCGGTTTTGTAGTCATCGCTGCCGGATGGCGTGGTGTCGAGAACGCGCCGGTGTGGACCTACGCTGCTCGGTCACCGTGGGTAGGACCAACTGCGCAGAGCGGGCGACCGCCCACCTCGTGGTACCCGACTCATCAGGCGCGGTGCACCGCCACCCGGTCTGCGATGCGTGCCGATTGACCGCATGGGGCGTCTTCGCCCGGACCGCGCCGCTGGTGGGATGGGAGCCGATCCGCTACGTCGCGCGGTGGCCGCGGGGAGTGTGTGCCTGCTGCGGTCACCGCCGGCAGGGCACCCGGTGGCGCCCACAGGGATGGGCCGCCTGCCCCACCTGCCACAGCCAGTGTTGTGATCCCACCACCGGACGCCGCTGCTGCGGCTACACCGGTCCACCCCCACCCCTACCGCTGCCTTCGTGGCAGTAACCCGCCGACACCGGTCTGTACCCATCCCCATCGCAAAGCGCGTCACCACAGCGAGTAGTACACGCACAACGCATACCTCGCCGGTTCGGCGACCTTCTGCCCACCGAGAAGCGCCCAGCTCACACCGTTGATCACCAGGCGGCCGTCCTCGCATCGGGGCAACCCGGCCCGACGCCTTGGCGAACACCGCCGGCTGGATAGGACCGGTCACGCTCAGACAACGAAGCTATGCAAATAGCTGAGAGGCGCGTCAATGGATGGCATACGAGGGCCGGCCTCGCCTAATCCACCGCCACCGTGCGCCGCGCCCTCGACCGACCACACCGCAGGCACCCAGCACCCAGCCAGGGAGTGCCCCGCAACAGAGTCTCCACCTAACCCGCGGCGGAAGACCACCACGGAGCACTCGCGGCAACGGCATGCGCGGCGGAGACCCGTGCCGGCAACTATGGTGGTCTCAGGGGAACCGTTGGACAGCCGCGCGGAGGGTGGCCGCCATGGGCGCGGCAGAACAACTGGCTGAACTGCTCCTGCTACATGTATGGCGTGAGATCCGCGGCGGCGCGGTCGTTGTGCACGCCGCCGGAGAGGTCGACGTGTCCAGCGCTCCCACGCTGGCCCGGCAGTTGGCGGCGGCCGAGGCGGAGGCCCGGCGGTCGATCTGTGCGGTGTGGAGTCCTTCGGCGGTGCCGGCGTGAACGTTCTGGTCCAGTACCACAACCGCTGTCAGCTGTGTCGGACGCCGCTGCGCGTGGTGGCCACACAGCGTGCGGTCCTGCGCCCCCTGTACGCCGCCGGCGCCGACGACATGCTGGAGGTCTATCCCACCGTGGCCGACGCCTTACGCCGTCCCCACGTTCTCTGAACGCTCCCACCGCTGGCACGGCCACCTGCGGTAGCCGGGCGTCTTGCCGACGCGTGGCCAACCTGTGGCCACCCGTGGTCAACGTGCGCGAGCGAGCGCGGCCAGGCCCGGGAACCGTTCGGGATGGGTATGACGATCGACGGCTTCGGGCCGCCACTGCGGCACCGTAACGATGCCCGGATCGAGAACCGCAAAGCCAACCAGCAGGCCGGCGATCTCCTCGGCGTCCCGCAGCGCCAGCGGCGGAATCGGAATGCCGAACAGGCCCTCGAAGCGGGCGAAGCCCGCGGCCAGTTCGTCGTCCAGGCAGCCATGCGACAACGCCACATAGCTTCCCCCACCGAGCGCCCGCCGGTAGGCATCAAGCATCTGTTGAGGGTGGTCGGCATCCGCGACGTAGGGCAGGGAGTCGATCAGCAGCACCGCCGTGGGCTGGCCGGGGTCCAGCAGCGCCTGGCACTGCGCAGCCCCGAGAACGTCCTCCACCCGGCGGAAGTCGGCCCGCAGCATCGCCACCCGCTCCTGCTGATCAAGCAGCACGTGGCCATGCTCGACGGCCACCGGGTCGCTGTCCACGTAGATCACGCGGCAGCCGGGGTCGATGGCGTGCGCGGTGTGGTGCACATGGCCGGCGGTCGGGATGCCCGAGCCGAGGTCGAGAAACTGGCGCACCCCCAGCCCGACCAGGTGGCGCACCACCCGGCGCAGAAAGGCGCGGTGGGAGCGGATGAAGTACGGCACCCGCGGTAGCGCCGTGGCGGTGTGGTCGGCGGCCTGAGCGTCGACCGGGAGGTACTCGGCGGCGCCTAACCAGTAGGCCCACATCCGGGCAGGGTTGCCGAGATCGGCGTCGACCGGGACGGGCACAGTGGCACGCTGCACGACTACCCCGCATCGCTTACGGACGGTGACCAACCGCGACGATCAAGTTAGCAGACCGTGGACTCCGACGGTCACCACGATCGGGTGACGGCTGCGCCCGCGCGGATCGAGCTCACCCATTGGAGCACGTCACTGTGAGCCTGCTATCCGAGAGCCGTTGTTCACGGCCGCGGGCCACGACGGGGCGTGTGTGCGTGCGCTTGGCGGGTATCCGTCCGGACTGCCCCCAGCGCCGCAGGACCCGCCGGCCGTAGTTGTTGGTCGCAAACACCCGGTCCAACTCCGCGCCGGTCGGCCGGCGGCCCTTGGCCCACTCGGTCTGCAAGTACGCCCACATCCGCTGCTCGGCGGTCGGCTCCGCAGGCGGACGAGACTCGTCTGAGACCACCGCGAGACGGGCCACCGGCACGGTCTCGTCCGTCTCGGTGGTCTCGTTTCCGGTCTCGTTCGCGGTCTCGGCGCGGTGCCGCTTCAGCGCGCGATTGAGCAGCTCGACCGCCAGCAGCAGCGCCAGCGGCGGACACGCGGCCACCGCCACCGCCAACGCGCTCAACACCGGCGCGGCGACGATGTTGGCACACAACGACAGCACCACCTCGAAGCCGAAAGCCACCCAGGCAGACCGCCGGCCCGCGCGGTGGCCCGGCTTCCACAGCTCCACCGTCGCCGTGGTGAGCAACCCATCGACGATCAACGGCCAGATCGAGGCGGTTGTCCCATCCGCGCCAACCGCAACGCGAATTCCCGCCCGTGCCGATACGAGGCATACGCCGCGGCCAGCGCGACCCCTACGGTTTCGTGTGGATGCTGTACGAGCCGCGCCCAGGGCTCGAACCTGCGCAAACGGGCACCGCAGCACCGAACGACGTCACGGCCGATGACAGGACGCCATTGGCGTCAAGGACGCAGTCGCCTCGTCCATCACGTTCGGTCACCAAAACGGCACGACGTCGATCGACAGCCCAGGCCGTCTACAGGCCGTCATACGTCGAAGAATGACCACCGACAACGATCGGCAACAACCACAAACCACCAGGTCAAATGGGGCGCCGCCGATAACGGCGCAGGTCAGCGCGGCGGCTGCACGCAACTACGACGTGTGATCCCCGGATCCTCCCGGGCTCCAGGGCATCGAGGGCCGGCGACGCTCCCCGTCGCCGGCCCTCGGCGCGTCTAGTCCGGGGTCCGAACCAGCCAGAACGGGAGCACCGGGATCGGGCGGCGGACCGCGAACACGATCGCGGCGACCGCCAGCGCGGCCGCGACGTAGGCGTTCGGCAGCACGAAGACACGGCCGTTGAACGTGGTCCCGGTCGGCATCGCCATCAACGCCAGCACGACGCTGGCGAGCACCGCCGCGGTGCGCAGCCGAGGTCCGATGCGCTCGGTGGCCAGCGGGATGAGCGCCCACAGGTAGTACCAGTCCTGCACCGCGGCGCCGAGCAGCACCACGACGGCGAGGAACACGCCCAGCCCGGCCATCGGCCGCAGCCGCCACCGGAACGATGCCCAGAGGATGCGCGCGCCGACCAGCAGGGAGCCCACCGCGCCCAGCGCCCTGGCCACCGTGATGGTGGTGTTGGTGTGGTTGCCGAGGTCCAGCAGGTTGCCGAGGCCCGCGGCCAGCGCGCCGATCGCCGTCATCGGCGCCTGCCAGCTGCGTACGGTGCTGCCCACGCCAAGGGTGTGCAGCCAGCCGAAACCCAGCCCGCTGCCGAGCGAGATCGCGGTGATGACGCCGCCGGAGACCGCGGCCAGCGCCGCCCCGGCGAGCGCCAGGTGGCGAACCCGGCCGCCCAGCCGGCGGGCGACGATCACCCCGAGGAAGCCGAGCGCGGGCAGCGCCGCGATCTTCACCAGGGCGCCGAGCGTGATCACCACCGCGCCGAGGGCCAGGTCCACCGCCTCGGCCGGGCGGAATGGCGGCACCGCCCCGCCCGGCGGCACCCGGGGCAGCCGGCGCACGCCGATCGACAGTCCGGCCAGCATCAGCCCGATCATCAGCGCGTCGTTGTGCACGCCGGCCACCAGGTGCCACAGCACCAGCGGGTTCAGCCCGCCCAGCCACAGCGCGGTGGCCGGCGGCGCGCCGAACCGGCGGGCCAGCTTCGGCAACGCCCACAGGATCAGCGCGATCCCGGCCAGTTCCAGCACCCGCTGCAGCAGCACCCCGACCACCACGTGGTCGCCCACGATGCCGGGCACCGCCCGGCACACCGACAGGAACAGCGGCCCGTACGGACTGGGCGTCGCCCGCCAGATGTTGGGGATGCTGCGGACCAGCGGGTCGCCCACCCCGAGCGCCAGCGCCGGCCCCAACCGGTAGGGGTCCAGCCCGAGCGCGACGACCTTGCATTGCGCGAGGTAGCTGTAGACGTCCTGGCTGAACAGCGGGGGCCCGACCGCCAGAGGTAGCGACCACGTCGCCATCGTCCGGTAGAGCTGCGCCAGCGGCACCGGGTGCGCCCGGCCGGGGTGGGCGAACCGGCCCAGCCCCAGCCAGGCCAGCACCACGATGCCCATCCCGGTGAACGAGCAAGCCAGCGCCACCGTCGGAATGCGAGGCAGCAGGTTCAGCACCGGGATGCCGAGCACCGGGTTGATCACTGGTGACGCGCCGGCGCCGAGCGAGCCGACCGCGAGCAGCAGCACGCCGACCGTGCCGAACCTCCGGATCAGCGCGATCTGACGCCGCTCGGCCGCGTCCGGCTCCTGGCCGAGCGGTCCGTCGCGAAGCCGACCGGCGCCGGACGGTTCCTCGCGCACCCGACCTGGACGGGTCATCCCCAGGACACTCCTTGCCGACGACAAACCCGGTCACAGTATCGAGTTCGTTTCGTCGGCTGCCGGTCAGCTCGCCGATCCCCGCGGTTGCCTCACTGTTCAGGTGAGCGCCGGCTACACGGTGAGCACCAGCTTGCCGCGAACGTGGCCGCCTTCCAGGGTGCGGTGCGCCTCGGCGGCATCGCCCAGGGCGAAGGTGCGCTGCACCTCGACCCGCAGCCGGCCGGCGTCGGCCAACTCGCCGAGCCAGCCGAGCTGGGCGGCATCCGGGCGGACGAAGACGTAGCGGCCGCCCCTGGCGAGCACGGACGGGTCGACGATGGACACCACCCGCGCCGGATCCCGCACCAGCTCGGGCGACTGCTCCAGGGCCTGGCCGCCGACGAAGTCCAACGCGGCGTCCACCCTGCCGTCCCCGCCGACCAGTGCGGCCAGCCGGTCCGGCAGGCCGTCGCCGTAGCGGACGGGCTCGGCCCCGAGCGAGCGGAGGAAGTCGTGGTTCCCCTCGCTCGCGGTGCCGATCACCCGGCCGGCGCCGAGCGCGCGGGCGATCTGCACGGCGAGGTGGCCGACGCCGCCGGACGCGGCGTGCACCAGCACCGTCGCCCCCTCGCCAACCTCGGCGGCGCGCAGCGCCTGCAGCGCGGTCAGCCCGGCCAGCGGCAGCCCGGCGGCGTGCGCGAAGTCCAGCGAGGCGGGCTTGCGCGCGACCCCCCGGTCGGGCACGGCGACCAGTTCCGCGTAGGTGCCGTGCTGCACGTAGTCCTTGCGCGCGTAGGCGACGACCTCGTCACCCGGCCGCAAACCGCCGGCGGCGGCCGGGCCGGTGGCCTCCACCACGCCAGCGACGTCCCATCCCGGAACGATCGGGAAGTAGTGCGGCAGCAGGCCCTTCAGGTAGCCCTCGCGGATCTTGTAGTCGACCGGGTTCACGCCGGCGGCGCGCACCCGGATCAGCACCGAGTCGGGCCCCACCAGCGGGTCGGGCAGGTCCTGCACGGACAGCACGTCGGCGGAACCGAACTCGTTCTGCGCAATCCCCTTCATACTTCCGGCAACCCCGCCGCCGGCGGCCGCTATTCCGCCTCGCCTCATCAGCGGCTCGTCACGCGGGACGGCGGCTACGCGTCGTAGAAGACGCGTTCCACCACGGCGCGGGCGCGGCGGGTGACGCGGCGGTAGCCGTCCAGGCACTCCCCGGGGTCGGCGTCGCCGGGATGGCCGAGCGCGCGGGCCACCGCGGCGAGTTCGCGTCCGGACGTGGGCATCTGGTCGGTCGGCTTGCCGCGCACCAGGGTGGCAGCGTTGCGGGTTCTCGTGGCCAGGGTCCACGCCGCGCGCAGCGACTCGGCGTCCGCCTCCCCCAGCAGGCCGGCCTCCGCCGCCGCGGCGAGCGCGCCCAGCGTCGACGTGGTGCGCAGGCCGGAGATCTCATGCCCGTGCCGCAGTTGCAGCAGTTGCGCGGTCCACTCGATGTCGCCGAGCCCGCCCCGGCCCAGCTTGATGTGGGTGGTTGGGTCCGCGCCGCGGGGCAGCCGCTCGGAGTCCACCCGGGCCTTGATCCGCCGGATCTCCCGGACCAACTCCGGTGACAAGCCGCCCTCCGGGTACCGCACCGGCTCCACCGCGGCCACGAACCGCTCGCCCAGTTCGGCGTCGCCGGCGACGAACCGGGCCCGCAGCAGTGCCTGCGCCTCCCACGCCTCGCCCCACTGGGCGTAGTACGCCCGGTACGAGTCGAGGGTGCGGACCAGCGGCCCACCCCGCCCCTCCGGGCGCAGGTTGGCGTCGACGTGCAGCGGCGGGTCCTGGCTCGGCGAGCCGAGCAGCCGTTGCAGCGTGCCGGCCACTGATGCGGCGTACCGCACCGCCTCGTCGTCCGAGTGGCCCCCGTGGGGTTCGCAGACGAACAGCACGTCCGCGTCCGAGCCGTAGCCGAGTTCCGCACCGCCGAGCCGGCCCATCCCGATCACCGCCAGCCGCGCCGGGCGGCGGCCGCCGTCGCCCGGGGGCGTCGCCCGCAGCACCGCGTCCAGCGCCGCCTGCAGCACCGCGACCCACACGCTGGACAGCGCCTCGCACACCGCGCCGACGTCGAGCAGGCCGAGCAGGTCCGCGCAGGCCACCCGGAGCAGTTCGTGCCGGCGCAGCGACCGGGCCGCGGCCACCGCGGCGTCCAGGCCGTCGTGCCTGGCGACGGCGGCGCGCAGCGAGGTGGCCACCTCCGCAGGGTCGCGGCCGGTCAGCGCTGGCGTGTCGGCCAGCAGCCGGAGCACCTCGGGGGCGCGCACCAGCAGGTCGGGTACGTAGCGGGAGGTGCCGAGCAGCAGCGCGAGCCGCTCCGCCACCGCGCCCTCGTCGCGCAGCAACCGCAGGTACCACGGGGTGTCGGCGAGTTCCTCGGACACCCGGCGGTAGGCGAGCAGCCCGCCGTCCGGGTCCGGTGTCTCGGCGAGCAGGTCCAGCAGCACGGGCAGCAGCGCACCCTGGATCGCCGCGCGGCGAGACAGCCCCGAGGTGAGCGCCTGGATGTGCCGGAGCGCGCCGTCCGGGGAGGCGTAGCCGAGTGCGGCGAGCCGGGCAGCCGCCTCCCGGGTGGTCAGCCGCAGCGCCTCCGTGGGGACCCGCGCCACGGCCTGCAGCAGCGGGCGGTAGAACAGCTTCTCGTGTAGCCGCCGGATCCGGCCGACGTGCCTGCGGAACTCGGCGAGCAGCACGTCCTCGGCGTTCCGGCGGCCGTCCGAGTGAATCCCGGCCGCCCGGGCCAGCCAGCGCAGCGCCCCCGTGTCGTGCTCCTCGGGAAACAGGTGGGTGCGCCGCAATCGCTGGAGCTGCAGCCGGTGCTCCAGGGTGCGGAGAAACCGGTACGAGTGGCCCAGCCCGGACGCGTCCGCGCGGCCCACGTACCCGCCGCGCCCCAGTGCCGCCAGTGCCTCGGTGGTGGACGCGCTGCGCAGCGTCTCGTCCGACCGGCCGTGCACGAGTTGCAGCAGTTGGACGGCGAACTCGACGTCCCGCAGCCCACCCCGGCCGAGCTTGAGTTCGCGGTCCACCAGGTCGCCGCGCACATGATTCTCCACCCGGCGACGCATCGCCTGCACGTCGGTGACGAAGCCCTCGCGGTCCGCGGCCATCCACACCAGCGGCTGCACCACGTCCAGGTAACGCCGGGCCAGGTCGACATCCCCGGCGGCGAAGCGGGCCTTCAGCAACGCCTGGAACTCCCAGGTCCGTGCCCAGCGGCGGTAGTAGGCGGCGTGACCGTCCACGGTGCGCACCAGCACGCCGGCCTTGCCCTCGGGCCGCAGCGCCGCGTCCACCTGGAAGCAGGCCTCGCCCGCGATCGCCATCATCGCGCCGGACAACCGGTTCGCCAGGGTGAGATCGCCCTCGCCGACGAACACGACGTCCACGTCGCTGACGTAGTTCAGCTCGCGGCCGCCGCACTTGCCCATCGCGATCACGGCCAGCGAGCAGCGCGCCGGGGCTGCCACGGTCCCGGCCGGCTCGCCGGCTGAGGTGTTCCCTGCCGCGTGCGGGAACACGTCGGCGGCACGCCCGGCCGGCTCGGCGGTGCCTGCTGCCGGCTCCGCGCTCGGCAGCACGTCCGCGGATGCCACGGCGAGCGCCGCCCGCAGCGAGGCGTCGGCGAGGTCGGACAGCCTTCCGGTGACGTCCTCGTAGGAGGCCGCGGGAAGGTCGGGGACCACCAGGTAGGCGAGATCGTCGGCGGCGATCTCCAGGAGCAGGCCACGGTAGGCGGCGCGCAGCGCGCGCACCGCTTCCTGGCCGTGCAGCCGCGCCCGCGCCCCGCGCGGCGTGCCCGGTGGCGGCGACTCCGGGTCGGCGCCGACGGCGGCGAGCAGCACCTCGGCGTAGCCGCCCGGGTCACGCGGGTTGGTCCCGGCCAGCCGCCGCCACTGATCGGGGTTGGCCACCACGAAGTCGGCGAGCGCCGACGAGGCGCCGAACACGCCGAACAGCCGGCCACGCAGTGCCTGGTCGGTGCGCAGCGCCTCGGCCAACTCGGCCCAGTCCTGGCCGAGCGCCTCACGCAACCGGTCCAGCTCGCGCAGGGCCAGGTCGGGGTCGGCGCTGCGGGCGAGCGCCGGAAGCACGACCTCGCCAGCGCTGGTGGGTCCATCGTCGTCCCACCAGCCGGCCACGCGCAGCTCGTCCTCGGCCCGGGCACCGGTAAGGCCGAACCGGGCCGGGGAGGGCGCCGCACGGACTCTGTCGGTCATCAGATCAACCGTAGTGGTCGACGCCACCGGCGCGGCGGGTCACACCAGGGGTAGATCCCGCCGCCGGCCGGTGGGCGGCTCCAGTTTCCCGGCGGCGAGTTCGACGAACCGCTCGGCGAACGGCTGCCAGGTTTCTGCGATGTCGGCGTGTGCCTCGGCCAGCCGCTGCGGGCTCAGTGCCTGCGGCAGGTCCGCGTCCGGGCCGAACGCCTCCCGCGCCCAGCCGGTCACCAGCTCGGGTGTGGTCTCGATGTGGAACTGCAGCCCGTAGGCACTGGGCCCGACGCGGAATGCCTGGTGCGGGTACCGCGGCGATGCGGCGAGCAGCTCGGCACGCGGCGGTAGCACGTGCACTTCGTCGTCGTGGAATTGGAGGACGTCGGGGGTGAGCGGGAGCAGCGCGAACAGCGGGTCGCGCAGGGCGGCGTCGCGCTTGGCGACCAGCATCGGACCGATCTCCGCGCCGTGCGGACCGCGCCGCACCTGGCCGCCGGTGGCCACGGCGAGCAACTGGGCACCCAGGCAGACAGCCAGCACCGGCACCGCGCCGGCGACGGCTCGGCCGAGCAGCATACGCACGCCGGCCAGCCAGGGATGCTCGGCGTCGTCGTACGCGCCCATCTCGCCGCCGAGGCACACCACACCCTGGTATGCGTCCAGCCCCGCCGGGAGCCCGCCCTCCCCGGCCTGAACCAGTTCGAGTTCGGCGCCCGCGGACGTCAACCACTCGCCGAGCCGCCCGGGCGGGTCGGATCGGGACAACTGCAGCACCAGCAGTCGGGGTGTCACGGCACCGAGCCTAGGACGTCCGGTGCCCCGCGCGCCGCCCTCTCCGGGGGCTGGGTGCGAGGTCGATCCGGGCCCCGGAGCGGAAACGCCGAAGGGGCCCGGGACGCCTTATGGCGTCGACCGGGCCCCTTCGGGGAAGAAGTTCGGCGGCGACCTACTCTCCCACACCCCAACGAGTGCAGTACCATCGGCGCTGGCGGGCTTAGCTACCGGGTTCGGAATGGGACCGGGCGTTTCCCCACCGCTA
>NZ_BJFL01000048.1 GCF_005405885.1 Gandjariella thermophila | reverse complement strand
TAGCGGTGGGGAAACGCCCGGTCCCATTCCGAACCCGGTAGCTAAGCCCGCCAGCGCCGATGGTACTGCACTCGTTGGGGTGTGGGAGAGTAGGTCGCCGCCGAACTTCTTCCCCGAAGGGGCTTGTGGTGGGGCACATCTCGGTGTGGCCTGAACCCAAGCCCCTTCGGCGTATGTGAGGAGGTTTGGTGGCCAGGTTCGAGGAGCGCCGCGGCGATCGGCCGCGCCGGGACGACCGCGGTGAGCGCGGCCGCCGCGCGGATGATCGGGACGGGCGCTCGGCTGGCCGGGAGCGGCGGGAGCCGCGCGACGGCTGGCCGCAACACACCGGTGACCGGCCGCGACACAGCGATGATCGCGGATCGGGATTCCCGGACCGGCGGAGCGCCGGCCGCGACCGGTCCGAAGACCGCGCTGGGCGCCCCGCGGATCGGCACCGGCGCGCCGACGATTCCCGGCACGGGCGCCCGGCGCCGGGCGAGCGACGCTCCCGCGGGGATGCCCCGGCGCGCCGGCGTGGTGCCGCGGGTGAGCATCGCGGCGAGCGCGGCCAGCGGTCCACCGACCGCGCGCCCGGCGATCGTGCCGCCGGCCGGCCCAGTGCCCGCGGGTTCGCCGGCGGTGGCCGGCCGGACCGGGCCGGTGGCCGGCGGCCCAAGCCGCCGAAACCGGTGAACTCGAGGGCGCCGAAGCCCGCCGAGGACGCCGAGCGTCGGCCCGCCGCGCCCGAACTGCCCGACGACATCGAGGCCGCCGCGCTGGACCACGAGATCCGGTCCGAGCTGCGCAGCCTGCCCAAGCCGGTCGCGGACTCGGTGGCCCGGCATCTGGTGGCCGCCGGCGTGCTGGTCGACACCGATCCGGAACGCGCGCTGGAGCACGCCAGGTACGCCCGCGGCAAGGCCAGCAGGGTCGCCGCGGTGCGCGAGGCCAACGGCCTGGTCGCCTACCACGCGGGGGAATGGTCCGAGGCGTTGGCCGAGTTGCGGGCCGCCCGCCGGATGGGCGGCGGGCCCGGCCACCTGGCCGTGATGGCGGACTGCGAGCGCGCCCTGGGCCGGCCCGAGCGGGCCATCGAGATCGCCCGGGAGGCGCGCGGCGAGCCGCTGCCCCCGGCGGAGGCGGTGGAACTGCGCATCGTGGCCGCGGGCGCCCGCCGTGACATGGGGCAGCGGGACGCGGCCGTGGTCGCTCTGCAGGGACCGGACCTCGATCCGCGCCGGCGGGACCCGTGGAGTGCGCGGCTGTTCTACGCGTACGCGGACAACCTGCTCGAGGCGGGCCGTTGGGAGGAGGCGCTGCGCTGGTTCCTCAACGCCGCGGAGGCGGACGAGGAGGGCGAGACGGACGCGGCGGACCGCGCGTTCGAACTGGCCCCGGACACCGAAGCGCTGGTCGAGGTCGCCGGCACGGGTCTTCCCGCGGCGGCGGCCGGGGAACCCGCTGACGCACACCCTGCCGCGGAAGCCCCCGAGGACACCGGCGAGACCACCCCCGCGCAGGCCGCCCGGGGCGCGGCGCCGACCACGGAGGGAAGTACCGGCGCGGGACCCGGTGCGAGCGGCGACACCGCGGCTGGGACAGTCGAGGGCGACGCGGAGACCGCCGAACCGGCGGGTGACCGCGCCGAGGAGCGCACGAGCGGGCGAGCCGAACGGGAGGCTGGCGAGCGGTGACCGAGCTGTTGCTGGACCGGTGTGACGCGCTGCTACTGGACCTCGACGGTACGACCTTCCGCGGCGGTCAGGCCGTACCCGGTGCGCCGCAGGTGGTCGAGGACATCCGGCGCGGCGGCATGCCGGTCCGGTTCGTCACCAACAACGCCTCACGCAGCCCCGCCGAGGTCGCCGCGCACCTGACCGAGCTCGGCTTCGCCACCGGCCCGGACGAGGTCAGCACCAGCTCGCAGGCCGCGGCCGCGCTGCTGACCCAGCGCCCGGTGGTCGGTGACGTGCTGGTCGTGGGCACCGAGGCACTGGCGGCCGAGGTGGAGGCCGCCGGCCTCACCCCGGTCCGCGCGTGCAGCCCGGACGTGGACGCCGTTGTCCAGGGCCACTCACCGGACACCGGGTGGCGCAACCTCGCTGAGGCGTGCCTGGCCATCCGGGACGGCGCGTTCTGGGTGGCCTGCAACGTGGACGCCACGCTGCCCACCGAGCGGGGTGAGCTGCCCGGCAACGGTGCCCTGGTCGCCGCGCTGCGCGCCGCCACCCGGGTCGAGCCGGTGGTGGCCGGCAAGCCCGAGCGGCCCCTTTTCGACCAGGCGGCCCGCTCGGCGGGCGCCCGCCGGCCGCTGGTGGTGGGTGATCGGCTGGAGACCGACGTCGCAGGTGCCACCAACACCGGCCTGGACGCGCTGCTCGTGCTTTCCGGGGTGACCACCGCGGCCGACCTGCTCGCCGCACCGCCCGGCCAGCGGCCCCGGTACCTGGCCGAGGACCTCGCCGGGGTGCAGCGGCCCGCGGACGAACTGGAGATCGGCGGCGACCGCTCGACGTGGCAGGCGCGGGTCGCGGACGGCGCCGTGGAGGTGCGCGGCGGCGGGTCACCGGGCGACCCGCTGGACCTGCTGCGCGCGGCGTGCGCGGCCTGGTGGGCCGCCGGGGAGGGGCCGGTGACCGTGCGCGCGCTGGACGAGGCGGCCCGTTCCGCCGTGGCCCAGCTCGGCCTGGGCGAACCGGCCGGGCGTTGATCAGCATCACTGTCGGCGCGTTCGGCTAGCTTTGTTGGCGTCACCGCCGACACGCACGGGAGTAGCACATGACAGCCGACCAGCCACCCACCCCGGTGCCCGGGCCCGCCGACCCGGAGGCGGTGCCGCGGCCCGGTCCGCCGCCGGATCCGACGGCCCGGATCGACGACGCCGTCGCCGGTCTGGAGGAGCTGGCCGAGCTGCCCGTCGCCGAGCACGTCGCCCGTTTCGACGCCGTCCACGCCGCGCTCGCCCAGGCGCTGTCCACGATCGACCAGGTCTGACGGCCCGTCTGGAACTGAAGGTGCCTGCGATGACGCGCGCGTTGAGGAAAAGGCGCTGAGGGAATGCCACGCAGGGCGCGGCTGGACGCGGAACTGGTGCGCAGGGGGTTGGCCCGGTCCCGGGAACACGCCTCGGAGCTGGTCGCCGCCGGCCGGGTGACCGTGCGCGGGCGGGTCGCCACCAAGGCCGCCACCGCGGTGGAGGCGGACACCCCGGTCGTGGTCCGCACCGGCGACGACCCGGGCTGGGCGTCCCGCGGCGCGCACAAGCTGCTCGGTGCGCTCGCGGCGTTCGAACCGGCGGGGCTGTCTGTGGCCGGCAGGCGGTGCCTGGATGCCGGCGCGTCCACCGGCGGGTTCACCGACGTGCTGCTGCGCAGAGGCGCGGCCGCGGTGGTCGCCGTGGACGTGGGCCGGGGGCTGCTGGACTGGCGGCTGCGCACCGACGACCGGGTCACCGTGCTGGACCGGACCAACGTGCGCTACCTGGCGCCGGAGGACGTCGGCGAGCCGGTGCAACTGATCGTCGCCGACCTGTCGTTCATCTCCCTGAAGCTGGTGCTGCCCGCGCTGCTGCGCTGCGCCACCCCGGACGCCGACCTGATACCCATGGTGAAGCCGCAGTTCGAGGTCGGCCGGGAACGGCTCGGCTCCGGCGGCGTGGTCCGCGATCCCGAGCTGCGCGCCGCCGCGGTGCTGGACGTGGTGGGCGCCGCGGCCGGACTGGGCCTGCGGCTGCGGGGTGCCACCGCGAGTCCGTTGCCCGGCCCGTCCGGCAACGTCGAGTACTTCCTGTGGCTGACGACGGCCGAGCCGCCGGCCGCCGAGCAGGCCGCCGACCTGGTGCATCGCGCCGTCCGGGAGGGGCCCCGATGAGGAGCAGCGGCAACCCTGGTGGGCGTCGTTCCGTACCGGCCCATCGACCACGGCCCGCGATCGCGGGGGCGCGCACACTCGCGGAGGACCAGTGACCGCATACCGTCTCGAGGAGGACCGCGAGATCCTCCTGGTCGTGCACACCGGGCGCGGCAGCAACCTGCGGCTCGCCGAGCAGGTCGCGGCCCGGTTCGTGAAGGCCGGGGTGCGGCTGCGGGTACTTGCCGACGAGGCTCCCGACCTCGACCCGGCCTGCTACGACCGGGTGGTGCCGGCCACCGAGCGGGCCGCCGCCGGCACCGAACTGGTGTTCGTCCTGGGCGGCGACGGCACCCTGCTGCGCGCCGCCGAGCTGGCCCGCCCCGCCGGGGTGCCGGTGCTCGGGGTGAACCTGGGCCGGGTCGGCTTCCTCGCCGAGGCCGACTCGGACGACCTGCACGTGGCCGTGGAGCACGTGGTCGACCGGCGCTACCACGTCGAGGAGCGGATGACCCTGGACGTCACGGCCACGCTCGGCGGCGAGGTGCTCGCGCGGACCTGGGCGCTCAACGAGGCAAGCGTGGAGAAGGGCAGCCGGGAACGCATCCTGGACGTGGTGGTCGAGGTGGACGCCCGCCCGGTGTCCGCGTTCGGCTGCGACGGGGTGCTGTGCGCCACGCCGACCGGGTCCACCGCATACGCGTTCTCCGCGGGCGGCCCGATCGTTTGGCCGGACGTGCAGGCGCTGCTCGTGGTGCCCAGCAACGCGCACGCGCTGTTCGCCCGGCCGTTCGTGGTGTCCCCGCTGTCCACGGTGGCGGTGGAGATCGCGCAGGACGGGCACCCCGCGGTGCTGTGCTGCGACGGGCAGCGCACCATCGAGCTGCCCGCCGGTTCCCGGGTGGAGCTGGTCGGCGGCAGCCTGCCGGTACGGCTGGTGCGGCTGCGCGAGGCCCCGTTCACCGACCGGCTGGTGCGCAAGTTCTCGCTGCCGGTCCAGGGCTGGCGCGGGCCGGCGAGCGGCTGACGGGTGACGGCTCGTCACGCACGACACAGAGCCCGCAATGTCATCCCGGGGCGCTAGGGTTCGTGCTGTGCTGGCCGAGATGCGCATCCAGGGCCTCGGCGTGATCGACGAGGCCACGCTCGAGCTCGGCCCCGGGTTCACCGTGGTCACCGGGGAGACCGGGGCGGGCAAGACCATGGTGGTGACCGGGCTGCACCTGCTCGGCGGCGGGCGGGCCGAGGCGTCCCGGGTCCGGACCGGCGCCAGGCGGGCCGTGGTCGAGGGCCGGTTCGCGTTACCGGAGGGCAGCCCGGCGGCCGGGATCGTCGCGGAGGCCGGGGCGGAGCCGGACGACGACGGCAGCCTGCTCGCGGCGCGGACGGTCAACCCGGAGGGCCGGTCCCGGGCGTACCTGGGTGGCCGGTCGGTGCCGGTTTCGGTGCTGGCCGAGCTGTCCGAGCAGTTGCTCGCCGTGCACGGCCAGAACGACCAGCTCCGGCTGCTGCGGCCGGCCGAGCAGCGGGCCGTGCTGGACCGGTTCGCCGGTGCGGCGGTGGCCGGGCCGCTCGCCGAGTACCGGCGGATCCGCGAGGAGTGGCAGCGGGTCGCCGCCGAGCTCACCGAGCGCGCCGAACGGTCCCGCGAACTGGCCAGGGAGGCCGACCTGCTGCGGCACGGCCTGGCTGAGATCGACGCGGTCGCCCCGCAGCCCGGGGAGGACGGGGACCTGGTCGCCGAGGCGAAGCGGCTGGCCGACGCCGACCAGCTCCGCGAGGCCGCCGCCGCGGCCCAGTACGCGGTCAGCGGCTCCCCGGAGGGAGATCCGGACGCGCCCGGCGCGCTGGGCGCCGTCGGCGAGGCCCGGCGCCGGCTGTCCGCATCCGAGGACCAGGCGCTGCGCGCCCTGGAACCCCGGCTGGCCGAGGCGGCCGCGCTGCTCGCCGACGTCGGCGCCGAGCTGAGCGGCTACCTGGACCGCCTGGACGCCGACCCGGCCCGGCTGGAGCAGGTGCTCGCCCGGCAGGCCGAACTCAAGCAGCTCACTCGCAAGTACGCCGCGGACGTGGACGGCGTGCTGGCGTGGGCCGAGCAGGCCCGCCAGCGGCTGTCCGGTTTGGACACGTCGGAGGAGGCGCTGGCCGAGCTCGCCCGCCGCCGGGACGAGCTGGCCACCGAGCTGGCCGGGCACGCCGAGCGGGTCACCGTGGAGCGCCGTGCCGCGGCGGACGCGCTGGCCAAGGCGGTCACCGAGGAGCTGGCCGGGCTGGCCATGCCGCAGGCCAGCGTCCAGGTCGTGGTGGAATCCCGGGCCGCCGAGCCGGGCGACGCCGCCGCGCTCACCGTCGGCGGCCGGGACCTGCACGCCGGCCCGGACGGGGTGGACGACGTGGAGCTGCGGCTGGTCGCACATCCCGGTGCCCCCGCGCTGCCGGTGCACAAGGGCGCCTCGGGCGGCGAGCTGTCCCGCGTGATGCTCGCCTTGGAGGTGGTGCTCTCGCACGCCGACCCGGTACCGACCCTGGTCTTCGACGAGGTCGACGCCGGGGTGGGCGGCCGGGCCGCGGTCGAGGTGGGCCGCCGGCTGGCCCGGCTGGCCCGCAGTCACCAGGTGATCGTGGTGACGCACCTGGCCCAGGTGGCCGCGTTCGCCGACCACCACCTGGTGGTGGACAAGAGCGCCACCGAGTCGGGCGGGGTCACCCGCAGCGGGGTGCGCCGGCTGGACGACTCCGAGCGGGTGGTCGAGCTGGCCAGGATGCTCGCCGGGCTGGACTTCACCTACAGCGGCCGGGCGCATGCCGAGGAGTTGCTCGCCACCGCCGAGGCCGACAAGCGCGAGTTCCACGGCGCCGGCGGCGACCGCCGCTAACCTGCTCGGGGCGCGCCGAACCCGCACGGCCACCGGCGCGCCAGGCGGTCGCAACCCACCGGGCGGCGCCTCGCGGATCGGGCCGCAGCGCCCACCCGACCGGCGGATCACCCGATTGACCTGGGTATTCGCCGGCCCGGCGTGGCGCGAACGTGAGCCGCGCCACGCCAGTTCACCATCGGCTGTGTGAGGTTCGCCGGGCTGCGCGCGCGCCCCGAGGAACCCCTGCCGGGAACGGTCGGGGTGGCTCGGGTGGACCGCCGCACCGGTGACCTGCTCCGCCGGATCGGCCCCGGTGACATCGCCGTGCTCGACCGGCTGGACCTGGACCGGCGCACCGCCGAGGCGCTGGTCGCCGCCGAGGTCGCCGGCGTGGTCAACGCCGCCCCGTCGATTTCCGGGCGGTTCCCCAACCTTGGGCCCGAGGTGCTGGTCGCGGCCGGTATCCCGCTGGTCGACGGGGTCGGCGCCGAGGCGCTGCGGCGGATCCGGGAAGGCAGCACGATCCGCCTGCATGACGGCGCCGTCTACCAGGGGCAGCGGGAGATCGCCCGGGGCACCGAGCAGACCGCCGAGCTGATCGCCGCGCAACTGGTCGAGGCGAAGGCCGGGATGGCCGCGCTGCTGGAAGCGTTCTCCGCGAACACCGTGGAGTTCCTGCGCCGGGAGCGGGCACTCATCCTGGACGGGGTCGGCGTGCCCGGGCTGCGCACCCCGCTGCGCGGCCGGCAGGTGCTCGTCGTGGCCGCCGGCCCACACGTCGCCGAGGAACTGCGCGCGCTGCGCGGCTACCTCCGCGAGCACCGCCCGGTGCTGGTCGGCGTGGACCGCGGCGCGGAGATCCTGCACGCCGCCGGTCACAAGCCCGGGCTCATCGTCGGCGACCCGGACGGCGTGCCCACCGAGATCCTGCGCGCTGCCGCCAGGAGGGGCGCCGAGGTGGTAGTGCCCGCGCAGCCGGACGGGCACGCCCCCGGTCTGGAGCGGGTGCAGGACCTCGGCGTCGCCGCGGTCACCTTCCCCGCCTCCGGCAGCGCCGAGGACCTGGCGCTGCTGCTCGCCGAGGCGCACGGCGCGAGCCTGGTGGTCACCCTGGGCCTGCGCGCCGGGCTGCGTGAGTTCCTGGACCGCGACCGGCTGGGGGAGAACCCGTCCGCGTTCCTCACCCGGCTGAAGCTGGGCGCGCTGCTGGTCGACGGCTCGGCGGTGGCCACCCTGCACCGGCCCCGAGTGTCCGCCGGCGCGACGCTGCTGCTGGTTGCCGCGTGCGCCGCCGCGATCGCCGTGGCCCTGATCGTCTCCGGCGCCGGGCCGGTGTACGCGGCGGAACTCGCCGGCGCCTGGCGCGCCCTGCTCGCCTGGACCAAGGGATGGCTGTCGTGATCTCGCTGCGCTATCACGTGGTGTCCGTCGCGGCGGTGTTCCTCGCCCTGGCCGTGGGCGCGGTGCTCGGTTCCACCGCGCTGTCCGGCCGGCTGCTCGCCGGGCTCGGCGCGGACCGGGCCGCGCTCGGCCGGCAACTCGCCGACCTGCAGGCCCAGCGCAACGCGCTCGGCGCGCGGCTGACCGACGCCGACCGGTTCGCCGCGACGGTCGGCCCGGCCACGGTACGCGGCCGGCTGGCCGGCCGGACCGTGGTGCTGGTCAGCACGCCGAACGCGGCCCGCTCCGCGCGGGACGCGCTGGTCGGGCTGCTCGGCGACGCCGGGGCCACGGTCACCGGGGAGGTGCAGCTCACCGACGCGTTCACCGACCCGGCCCGCGCCGACCAGTTGCGCGACCTGGTGACCCGGCTGCTGCCGGCCGGGGTGCAACTGCCCGCCGCCACCGATCCCGGCACGCTCGCCGGCGGCCTGGTCGGCGCGCTGGTGCTGCTCGGTAGGGACAACCGGCCGCAGGCCGCGCCGGAGGAGGCGGCGGCCGCGCTGTCCGGGCTGGCCAGTGGCGGGTTCGTGCGCCAGGGCCGGTGGCCGGCACCGGCCCAGCTCGCCGTGGTGCTCACCGGGTCCGGGAGTGCGGGGGACGCGGCCGCGGACCGGTCGGCCACCCTCGCCCGGTTCGCCGTGCAACTCGACCGGATGTCCGCGGGCGCGGTGCTGGCCGGCGCGTCCGGTTCCGCGGACGGCGACCGGCCGCTCGCCGTGGTTCGCGCCGACCCGGCCGCGGCCGCCGTGCTGTCCACCGTGGACGACGTGGACACCGGCGCGGGGCGGGTGGCCGCCGTGCTGGCGTTGCGGGAGCAGGTGGACGGCCGCGCCGGCCGGTACGGCACCGCCGGCAACGCCCAGGGACCGGCGCCGCAACCGGCCGCCGGCTGACCGCGGCCACCGGTCCGGTTGAGCCGGCCGCGGTCAGCGCGGCGGTCAGGGCCCAGGCGCGGGATCGTCCGGGGCCGCGTCGAGATGGCGCAGGTCCTCCAGGGTCGGGTCGAGCAGCAGGCCGGCGGTGCACAGGTGGTTGGCCACGGTGCGCAGGTCGACGGCGACCTCTTCGGTGGTTACCTCGGGCGGCACGGTGGCGGGGCGGTCGTCACGGAGGTGGCCGGTGCGGCCCAGCCGGTCCGCCTGCGCGGCCAGCTCTCTGGCCAGTTCGGCCAGCGCCTCGGTGAGCTTCGCGGTCTGCCCGACCGCGTCGCGCAGGCCGGCCAGGTCCAGGCGGTCGCCGCCGAGGGCTCGCCGCGCCCGGTCGAGCTCGGCGTGCCCCGCCCGCAGCGCGGCGGCGAGGGCACCCGAGCGCATGGCCGGCTGTTCCGATTGCGCTGCGGGATCGGCGAGTTCGACTGTGGTCGGCATGCTGCGGTACCCCATCTCCTGTCGGCTACGGTCGCGCCCGGTCCAACGCCGCGAAACCGGCGAGACCCTGACCCGTGTGCCTTCCGGTTGCCGTGCGGCAACAAACGTTGGGTCGCCCCGCGAGGCGGCAACGATCGCCGCGAACTCGCCGCGCGCCCACTGGTCATCGGCGCACACCAGGGCGAGAAACGCCGCGTCGTCCGTGGTGTGCGCCGGGACGGCCCGCCCGTCGACTCCCGGATGTCCCATGCCATGCGGATCCCCGCGGGCGGCCATCGCTACGCCGTCTGCTGTCGGCGCCCTGCCGGAGCGCGCCGCCGCGGGTCAGCGGCGGCGCGCGAGCCGTGGCAGCCTGCTAGGCGCTGATCTCCTTGGGGCTGCTCTCTCCGGTGCTGACGGTGATCTTGCGCGGCTTGGCCTGCTCGGCGATCGGGATGCGCAGCGTCAGCACCCCGGCGTCGTAGCTGGCCCTGATGTTGTCGGTGTCGAGGGTGTCACCGAGGAAGAGTTGCCGGGAGAACACGCCCAGCGGCCGCTCGGAGACCTGCATCTGCACGTCGTCAGCGGTGGCCAGCGGCCGGCGCTCGGCCTTCACGGTGAGCACGTTGCGCTCCACGTCGAGTTCGATGGCCTCCGGCGAGACGCCGGGCAGGTCGAAGGCGACCACGAACTCGTCGCCGCTGCGGTAGGCGTCCATCGGCATCGCGGCCGGACGCGACCAGGTACCGGCGGTGTTACCGAACACCAGGTTGGTCAGCCTGTCCAGCTCCCGGAACGGGTCGGTGCGCATCAACATCTCTCCAACCTCCCGTCGAAGTGTGTTGTCAACGCGCATATCCCTTGTAGCATGTCGTCTATCCGTTGACAAGTGTGATGTCGTCGATGGGATGACATGATGAGCGTGGCGAGCGACGGTGCCGAATACGAGCAGGCCCACCGGGTGTTGCGGGCCGAACACGGGGACGGTGGGGACACCGGTCCGCCGGCCGCCGAGGTGCGGGCGCTGCGCCTCCTCCACGCCACCCTCGCCGGCGTCCGCGCGGACACCCTGACCGCGAACGGCGGACGGGGGCAGCAGATCCTGTCCGCGCTGGTACTGCTGCGGCATCTCCGCGAGGAGTTGGCCGCGTGGGAACCCGAACTGATCACCGCGGCCCGCGAGGCCGGGGTGAGCTGGGCCGCCCTCGCGCCCGCGCTCGGGGTGACCAGCCGGCAGGCCGCCGAGCGCCGCTACCTGCGGCTGCGCCCCTCGGCCACCGGCGAGTCCACCGGCGAGGCACGGGTGCGGGCGGAGCGGGACAAGCGCGCCGGCGACCGCGCCGTGGCCCGCTGGGCCCGGGAGAACTCGGCCCCGCTGCGGCAGTTGGCCGGCCAGGTCAGTGCGCTCACCGACCTGCCCGGCCCCGCCCAGCAGAGCGTGCACCGGGTGCAGCGCGCGCTGGCCGACGACGACCCGGCGTCGCTGCTGTCCCCGCTGGCCGGCGCCCGGGAACACCTGGCACCCAGCCATCCCGCCCTGGCCGAGCAGATCGGCTCGATCACCGAGCGCACCGAGGCGCTCCGCAACGACACCAGGGACCGCCGCCGACCCCGCTGACAGCCTGGTGCGGAACAGGAACTGACCCGGGCCGGCCGCGGTTCACCGGGTGGTCGGTCAGCGGACAATCCGGTCGCGGTTGCGCCGTCGGTGTGACGCGACGTGCCGTCCCCGTGTTAACGTGAAACCCCGTGGGTAGGCGGGACGCAGCGCGTTCCTGCCGACGTTCCTCCAAGATCGACGGCGATGGACCACGGGAGCCTCCTTGGTGCTTCAGGCGCGGATGACCAAGCACGTTTTCGTCACCGGAGGCGTCGCCTCCTCCCTCGGCAAGGGGCTCACCGCCTCCAGCCTGGGGCAGTTGCTGACCGCCCGTGGTCTGCGGGTGACCATGCAGAAGCTGGACCCCTACCTCAACGTCGACCCGGGCACGATGAACCCGTTCCAGCACGGCGAGGTGTTCGTCACCGAGGACGGTGCCGAGACCGACCTGGACGTCGGCCACTACGAGCGGTTCCTGGACCGTGACCTGTCCAACCGGGCGAACGTGACCACCGGGCAGATCTACTCGGCGGTGATCGCCAAGGAGCGCCGCGGCGAGTACCTCGGCGACACCGTGCAGGTCATCCCGCACATCACCGACGAGATCAAGTCCCGGATCCGGGCGATGGCCGAGCCGGACGAGGACGGCCAGGTGCCGGACGTGGTGATCACCGAGGTGGGCGGCACGGTCGGCGACATCGAGTCGCTGCCGTTCCTGGAGGCCGCCCGGCAGGTGCGGCACGACGTGGGCCGGGACAACTGCTTCTTCCTGCACGTCTCCCTGGTGCCCTACCTCGCGCCGTCCGGCGAGTTGAAGACCAAGCCGACGCAGCACTCGGTGGCCGCGCTGCGCAACATCGGTATCCAGCCGGACGCCATCGTCTGCCGCGCCGACCGGGAGATCCCCGACGGGCTCAAGCGCAAGATCGCGCTGATGTGCGACGTGGACACCGAGGCCGTGGTCGCCGCGCCGGACGCCCGGTCCATCTACGACATCCCCAAGGTGCTGCACCGCGAGGGCCTGGACGCGTACGTGGTGCGCCGCCTCGGCCTGCCGTTCCGCGACGTCGACTGGACGATCTGGGGCGACCTGCTGGACCGGGTGCACAACCCGGCGGAGGCGGTGCGGGTCGCACTGGTCGGCAAGTACGTGGACCTGCCCGACGCCTACCTGTCCGTGACCGAGGCGCTGCGCGCCGGCGGGTTCGCGCACCGGGCCAAGGTGGAGGTCGTCTGGGTGCCCTCGGACGAGTGCGAGACCGAGGCCGGTGCCATGCACGCGCTGTCCGGGGTGGACGGCGTGCTCGTGCCCGGCGGGTTCGGGGTGCGCGGCATCGAGGGCAAGATCGGCGCCATCCACTACGCCCGCACCCGTGGCGTCCCGGTGCTCGGGCTGTGCCTGGGCCTGCAGTGCATGGTCATCGAGGTGGCCCGCAACCTGGCCGGCCTCACCGAGGCCAACTCCGCGGAGTTCGACGAGGCCACCGTGCAGCCGGTGATCAGCACCATGGCCGACCAGGCGGACGTGGTGGCCGGCCAGCGCGACATGGGCGGCACCATGCGGCTGGGCGCCTACCCGGCCAAGCTGGTCGCCGGGACGATCGTGGCCGAGGCGTACGACACGACCGAGGTGTCCGAGCGGCACCGGCACCGCTACGAGGTCAACAACGTCTACCGGGAGCAGTTGAGCAAGGCCGGCATGGTGTTCTCCGGCACCTCCCCGGACGGTCACCTCGTCGAGTTCGTCGAGCTGTCGCGCGACGATCACCCGTTCTTCGTGGGCACCCAGGCGCACCCGGAGCTGAAGAGCCGGCCCACCCGGCCGCACCCGCTGTTCGCCGCGTTCGTCAACGCCGCGCTGAACTACCGGGCCGCCGACCGGCTCCCGGTCGAGCTGCCGGAGACCGTGCCGGCCAGCACGGCGGGAGTGTGAAACCCGTGCCGGGCAACGAACCGGATCTGTCCACACTGGACGACCCTCGGCACGAGTTCCGCGCGGTGGAAAGCCGGGACGCCTACCTGGGCCGGGTGATCGCGCTGCGGGTGGACCGGGTGAACATGCCCGGCGGCGGCGTCGCCACCCGCGAGGTGGTGGAGCACCACGGCGCGGTCGCCATCGTCGCGCTGGACGACGACAGCCGGGTGGTGATGATCCACCAGTACCGGCACCCGCTGGCCCGCCGGCTGTGGGAGCTGCCGGCCGGGCTGCTGGACGAACCGGAGGAGAGCCCGGTCGAGGCGGCCAGGCGGGAACTGGCCGAGGAGGTCGGGCTCGCCGCCGAGGAATGGTCGCTGCTGGTGGACGTGGCCGCCTCACCGGGTTTCACCGACGAGTCGGTGCGCGTCTTCCTCGCCCGTGGACTGTCCGTTGTGGACCGTGGGGTGATCGAGGACAGCGAGGAGGCCGACCTGCGGGTGGCCCGGTTCCCGCTGGCCGACGCGGTGCGCATGGTGCTCGCCGGGGAGATCGTCAACGCCTCCGCGGTGGCCGGACTGCTGGCCGCGCACACCGTGCTGGTGGGCAACGTGCCGCCCCGCCCGGTGGACGCTCCGTGGCCGGACCGGCCGACCCGGTTCGCCCGCCGGCGGCGCTGACCGGAGACCGGTCCGCCGCGGGTGCTGCGCGGCCGGCCGGATGCGTGGAGCATGGCGGAGGTGGAATCCGCCGAGTACCCGCCGGGTGCGGACCCGCGCCGGTGGAAGGCGCTCGCCGTCTGCCTGGTCGCCGGGTTCATGACCCTGCTCGACGTGAGCATCGTCAACGTGGCGCTGCCGTCCATCCGGGACGGTCTGCACGCCAGCGCCGCGCAGATCCAGTGGGTGCTCTCCGGGTACGCGCTGACCTTCGGGCTGGTGCTGGTGCCGGCGGGCCGGCTCGGTGACGCGCGCGGGCGGCGGCTGGTGTTCCAGACCGGGCTGGCGCTGTTCACCCTGTCCAGCGCACTGGCCGGGTTCGCGCCGAACGCCGCCTGGCTGGCCGCGGCGCGGCTGCTGCAGGGCGTCGCGGGCGGCGTGCTCAACCCGCAGGTCGCCGGGTTCATCCAGGACCTGTTCCGGGGCCGGGAACGGGGCAGGGCGTTCGGCTGGCTCGGCGCGGCGATCGGGGTGTCCACCGCGGTGGGCCCGCTCACCGGCGGCCTGATCATCACCCTGGCCGGCGTGCAGGAGGGCTGGCGCTGGGTGTTCTTCGTGAACCTGCCGATCGGCGTGGCCGCGCTGCTGGTCGGCGCCCGGCTGCTGCCGGCCACCCGCTCCGCGGGGCGGCGGGTGCCTGGCGGGCTGGACCTGCTCGGCACCGGGCTGCTCGGCGCCGGCGTGCTGCTGGTGCTGCTGCCCATGGTGGAGGCCGAGGGCGGCCGCGCCGCGGTGCCGTGGTGGCTGGTGGCGGTCGGGATCGCGGTTCTCGCCGGGTTCGTCGCCTGGGAGCGGCGGTACGCCCGGCGCGGCCGCAGCCCGCTGGTGGAGCCGGACCTGCTGCGCACCCGCAGCTACGTGCTGGGCACCGCGCTGGGCACGGTCTACTTCGCCGGGTTCACCGGGATCTTCTTCGCGCTCGCACTGTTCTTCCAGTTCGGCCTCGGTTACAGCCCGCTGGCCAGCGGGCTGGGGGTGACCAGCTTCGCGCTCGGCTCGACCGGCGCGGCCACCGTGGGCGGCCGGCTGGTCGGCGACCTGGGCCGCAAGGTGGTTGTGCTCGGCCTGGCGCTGGCGGCGGCCGGGTTGGCCAGCACCGACCTGGCACTGCGCTTCGTGCCCTCCGGGGCGGCGGCCGGCTGGGCGGCGGCGCTGCCGCTGCTGGTCGCCGGGGTGGGCACCGGGCTGACCATCACGCCCAACCAGACGCTGACCCTGGCCGCCGTTCCGCCGCGGATCGGCGGCACCGCGGCCGGCGTGCTGCAGACCGGGCAACGGGTCGGCACCGCGCTCGGCATCGCCGCGATGGGCCTGGTGTTCTTCGGCGTGCTCGCCGCGAGCCGGGGCAACTATCCGAGGGCGATCACCAGCGGGCTGTGGCTGTCCGTCGGGTTCGTGCTGATCGCGCTGCTGCTCGCGGTGGCCGACCTGCGCAGCCGCGCCCGCGGCTACGGCGCGACCCGGCGGGCCGAATCCCGCAGGGCCGCGTAGGGTTGATCACCATCGCGCGCGGCGGAGGAGGGCTTCCGGTGACCACCGACCTGCCACCCGCGCTCGGCGGCGCGCTCACCCGCTATCTCGACCACCTCGCCGTGGAGCGCGGCGCGGCGCGGCACACCCTCGACTCCTACGCCCGCGACCTGCGCCGCTACCTGCACCACCTGGCCGAGCACGGGGTGTGGGAGCTCGCCGAGGTGGGCGAGCGGGACGTCGGCGCGTTCCTCGCCGCGCTGCGCGAGGGTACGCCGGAGCGGCCGCCGCTGGCCGCCTCCTCGGCGGCGCGTGCCCTGGTCGCGGTGCGCGGCCTGCACCGGTTCGCGCTGCTGGAAGGCATCACCGCGACCGACCCGGCGCACCGGGTGAAGCCGCCCAGCCTGCCGCTGCGGCTGCCCAAGGCGTTGCCCGTGAACGACGTGCTGCGGCTGCTGGACGTGCCGGGGGACGATCCGCGGTCGCTGCGCTCCCGTGCCCTGCTGGAACTGCTGTACTCCACCGGCGCGCGGATCTCCGAGGCGGTCGGCCTGGACCTGGACGATGTCGACGCGGCGGAACGCACCGTGCGGCTGGCCGGCAAGGGCGGCAAGCAGCGACTGGTGCCGATCGGCCGGCCGGCGCTGGCCGCGCTGGACGCCTACCTGGTGCGCGCCCGGCCCACCTTCGCCGTCCGCGCCACGCCGGCGGTTTTCGTCAATCCGCGCGGCGGACGCCTGTCCCGGCAGAGCGCGTGGCAGGCGGTGCAACGGGCGGCGGAGCGCGCCGGGCTCGCCGGCGCGGTGTCCCCGCACACCCTGCGCCACTCGTTCGCCACGCACCTGCTGGAGGGCGGCGCGGACGTGCGCGTGGTGCAGGAACTGCTCGGCCACGCCTCGGTTACCACGACCCAGGTGTACACCCTGGTGACGGTGAACACGCTCCGCGAGGTGTACGCGACGACCCACCCGCGGGCGCTCGGCTGAGCACGACGCTGATCCAGCCGGGTGATCACGATCGCCACGGTTTCTCCGGGCCGCGTCGCGATGGGATACTCAGCGCTGGTCCGGACGCTCGGGCTTGTTCCGCTGGCATGTGCGGTTACCAGGCACCGGCCGCTCGCACGGGCCTGGTGGCCCGTGGTCGCCGGGCCGGTACGGAACAACCCCGCAGGAGGGCTGTTCGATCGGGTGTAACCCGAGGAACGGGCCGCGCTGCGCACGGCGAGGCGCGTTGCTGGTTACCCTGGGTCCGCTTAGGCTGCGGCCGTCGGTGCAGGATCACTGAGGAGCCGAGGGGCGATGTCGACACCGCAGCCTTCCGCCGGGGACCGGCGGTCGCTCGGTGGTCCCGTCGACCCGTCGGTCGACCTCAACCTGGCGCCGCCACCCGCCGCCACCGCCGACGACGAGCAGGTGGAGCTGGTCGAGGCGGACGAGCGGCCGCCGGGAAGAGCACCGCGCGACATTCCCGATCCGCCGCCCGTCGTCCGGCACGGCCCGGCCAGAGTACTCGCCGTGTGCAACCAGAAGGGCGGGGTGGGTAAGACCACCTCGACCATCAACCTCGGCGCGGCGCTGGCCGAGTACGGCCGCCGGGTGCTGCTGGTGGACTTCGACCCGCAGGGCGCGCTGTCCGTCGGTCTCGGTGTGCAACCGCACCAACTGGAGCAGACCATCTACAACCTGATCATGGAGCGCTCGGTGGCCGTCGAGGACGTGCTGCTGCGCACCTCGGTCAAGGACATGGACCTGCTGCCCAGCAACATCGACCTGTCCGCGGCCGAGATCCAGCTCGTCGCCGAGGTCGGTCGGGAGCACACCCTGGTCCGCACGCTGCGCCCGCTCGTCAGCGACTACGACTACATCCTGGTGGACTGCCAGCCGTCGCTGGGCCTGCTCACGGTGAACGCGCTCGCCGCAGCCGACGGCGTGATCATCCCGCTGGAGTGCGAGTTCTTCAGCCTGCGCGGGCTGGCGCTGCTGATCGACACGATCGAGAAGGTCAAGGAGCGGCTGAACCCCAAGCTCGACATCACTGGCATCCTTGCCACCATGTACGACCCGCGCACTTTGCACTCGCGGGAGGTGATGGCCAGGGTGGTGGAGGCGTTCGGTGACATCGTGTTCGACACCGTGATCAACCGCACCGTGCGCTTCCCGGAGACCACCGTGGCCGGGGAGCCGATCACGCGGTGGGCGCCGCGCTCGGCCGGCGCCTCCGCCTACCGGCAACTCGCCCGCGAGGTGATTGCCAGGTGACGCGCCGCGCCTCCCTTCCCGGCGCGGCCGAGCTGTTCCGCTCCACCACCCTCGCCGGGAAGGGCAACGGGGAGCTGCCCGCCGGCCCGCCCGAACCGGACACCGAGCCGCTGCCGGGCGGCTCCGGCCGGCAGAAGCACGACGCCAAGATCACCGTGTACGTGTCCCAGGCCGAGCTGGTGGCCCTGGAGCAGGCCCGGCTGCGGCTGCGCGCCGACTATGGTCTCGGGGTGGACCGTGGCCGGGTGGTGCGCGAGGCGATCGCCGTGTTACTGGGCGACCTGGAGGCGCGTGGCGAGGAGTCGCTGCTGGTTCGCCGGCTGCGCCGGGAGCGGGAGCGGTGACCGCCACGGACACCGGGTCGCCGCCGTCGCGGCAGGAACTGGCCGAGATCGCCGAGTCCGAGGCACCAGCCCGGTTCACCGTCCGGCTGGCCAACTTCGAGGGCCCGTTCGATCTGCTGCTGCAGCTCATCTCCCAGCACCGGCTGGACGTCACCGAACTGGCCCTGCACCAGGTCACCGACGACTTCATCGCGCACATCCACGCCATGGGCGACGCCTGGGACCTGGACGAGACCACCGAATTCCTGGTCATCGCGGCGACGCTGCTGGACCTCAAGGCGGCCCGGCTGCTGCCGTCCGCCGACGTGGAGAACGAGGACGACCTCGCCCTGCTGGAGGCCCGTGACCTGCTGTTCGCCCGGCTGCTGCAGTACCGGGCATACAAGCAGGTGGCCGAGTTGTTCCGGGAGTTGGAGGCCGGGGCGCTGCGCCGGTACCCGCGGTCGGTGTCGCTGGAGGACCGATACGCCGGGCTGCTGCCCGAGGTGATGCTCGGCGTCAGCCCGCGGGGGTTCGCCGAGCTGGCCGCCGCGGTGTTCCGCCCGAAGCCGCCGCCGACGGTGTCCATCGACCACGTGCACATGCACGCCGTCTCGGTGCGCGAGCACGCCGCGCTGCTCCGGGTGCGGCTGGCCGAGCAGGGCGAGTGCAGCTTCCACGAGCTGGTCGTGGACTGCCAGCACGCCATGGAGGTGGTCGCCCGGTTCCTGGCGCTGCTGGAGCTGTACCGGGAGACGGTGCTGGCCTTTGACCAGGCCGAGCCGCTCGGTGAGCTGCGGGTGCGCTGGGTGGGCGGCACGCTGGAACAGGCGGAGCAGGCCGCGCGGCAGGACCTGGCGAAGACGGACGAGGAGGAGTACGGGTGAGCGTCAGCTCTGCCGGTGGGCCCGCGGACGGCGGCGCCGACCACGACCGGCGGGTGAGCGGTCCCGACGCGGAGCGGCACGCCTTCGATCCCGGACCGGAGCACGTGCTCACGGGTGGCGGCGAACCCGAGCGGTCGGCCGGGGACCCCAGCCAGGCCGAATCCTTCGCCGAGCAGGCCAAAAGGACCGCACCCGAGGACGGCGCGGGCGCGGACGGCGCGGCACCGGAGGGTGCCGGCGCCGAGGCCCAAGCCGACGAGCCCCCGGCCGGCGGCGAGACCGGCGCGGCGGACCCGGATGACCCGGATGCCGGCGGGGCGGACACCGGCAGCGACCTGCCGGACGTCACCGACGACGCCGCGCTCGAGGCCGCGCTGGAGGCGTTGCTGCTGGTCGTGGACACCCCGGCCGGCGAGGAGGCGCTGGCCGATACCCTCGGCCAGCCGGTCGGCCGGGTGACCGAGGCGCTGCGCCGGCTGTCCGCCCGCTACACCGAGACCGGCCGCGGCATCGACCTGCGCCGGGTCGGCGACGGCTGGCGCTTCTACACCCGCGACACGTACGCCCCCTATGTGGAGAAGTTCCTGCTCGACGGCCAGCGGGCCAAGCTGACCAGGGCGGCTCTGGAGACGCTCGCGGTGGTCGCGTACCGGCAGCCGGTGACCAGGGCGCGGGTCGCCGCGGTGCGCGGCGTCAACGTGGACGGGGTGATCCGCACCCTGCTCGCCCGTGGCCTCATCGAGGAGACCGGCGCCGACCCGGACACGGGTGGAATCCTGTACCGGACGACCGAACTCTTCCTGGAGCGGCTGGGACTGTCCTCGCTGGAGCAGTTGCCGCCGCTCGCCCCGCTGCTGCCCGAAGTGGATGCGATCGACGATGTCTGAGCCCCATACCCGAACTCCCCCCGACGATGGGGTGCGGCTGCAGAAGGTGCTGGCCAAGGCCGGCGTCGCGTCCCGGCGTGCCGCTGAGGAACTGATCGCCGAGGGACGGGTCGAGGTCGACGGCAAGGTGGTCAGCGAGATGGGCCGCCGGGTCGACCCGGAGACGGCCGTCATCCACGTCGACGGCGTGCGCGTGATCGTCCGCGACGACCTGGTGCACCTGGCGTTCAACAAGCCCAGGGGCGTGCACTCCACCATGTCCGACGACCGTGGCCGGCCCAGCATCGGCGACTACGTGCGGAGCCGGAAGGAGCGCCTGTTCCACGTCGGCCGGCTGGACGCGGACACCGAGGGGCTGCTGCTGCTCACCAACGACGGCGAACTCGCGCACCGGCTGATGCACCCGTCCTACGACGTGGCCAAGACCTACCTGGCCGAGGTGCCCGGCCCGGTGCCCAGGGAGGTCGGCCGGCTGCTGCGGTCCGGCGTGGAACTGGAGGACGGCCCGGCCAAGGCCGACGCGTTCCGCGTGGTCGACTCGGTGGGCGGCAAAGCCATGGTCGAGATCACCCTGCACGAGGGCCGCAAGCACATCGTGCGGCGGCTGCTGGCCGAGGTCGGCCACCCGGTGCGGCGGCTGGTGCGCACCGCGGTCGGCGAGGTCCGGCTGGGCAACCAGCGGCCCGGCTCACTGCGCGCCCTCACCCGCGACGAGGTCGGCTCCCTCTACACCGCTGTCGGCCTGTGACCGCATGACGGCGGCGCGCAGCGAACCGGCGGTGCCGTGGGTGCACGCGGTGCGCCGCGGCTGGGTGGTCCGCGGCGAGGTGCCCGGGCCGGATGTGGACGAGTTCGCCGAGCCGGAACGGATCGCCGAGGCGCTCGCCGCGCCCGGTGCCGAGGGCACCCTGCTCGCCGTGCAGCACCCGCACCGCACCCCGGAGGCCCGCCGCGCCCGGCTCGGCCTCACCGAGGCGCTACCCGCCGCCCGCGCCGCCCTGCGCGAGTTGCGCCGCACCGGGTACCGGCCGGTCGCCGACGTGGTGGCCCCGTACCGGATCAGCGGCGCGGACGGCGAGTCCTCCGGTGTGCTGTGCATGGTCGACCCGGCCGCGGTGGACGCGGCGGGGATCAGCCGGGTGCGGCACGGCGAGGAGGTCTACCCGGACGTCGTCGCCGAACGCGCCGCGATGCTGGCCGGGCTGGGCACCGCGACCAGCGCCGCCATGCTGGTGCCGGTGACGGACGGGGAAACGCTCACCGCCGCCGTCCGGGAGACCACCGAGGCGCTGGGCGAACCCGAGGTCGTCACCGTGGACGCCACCGGCTGGCAACACCGGCTGTGGCTGCTCGGTCCCGGTCCGCAGCAGGAGCGGCTACTGGCGGTGGCCGGCCGGCACCCGCTGCTGGTCGCGGACGGCAACCACCGGGTCGCCGCCGCGGCCGCCGCCCGGTTGGACGGGCTGCTGTCCCTGGTCACCGCCGGGCCGCGGCTGCGGATCGGACCGATCCACCGGGTGCTCACCGGTACCGGTCTCGCCGCGGACGCGCTGGCCGCCGCGTGGCGCCGGGTCGGCCTGCGGGTACGGCCGGCCGGCGAGCCGGTAGCGCCGCAGGCCCCGGGCAGCGTCACCGTGCTGGCCGGCGGGTCGGTGCTGCGCGTCGACCTGCCCGCGCCGGAATCCGGCGAGCCGCTGCCCCGCATCGACCACGCCGTGGTGGAACGGCTGCTCGTCCAGCAGGCGCTGGGCATCGACCCGGAGGGGCCGATGCTGCGGCCGCTGCCCGGTCACCGCCCGCCACCCCCCGCCGCGGACGCCGTGCTGCTGCTTGCCCCGGTGCCCTACGCCGATGTGCTCGCCGTGCACGCGCAGGGCCGACGCATGCCGCGGAAGAGCACCTACTTCACGCCCAAGCCGCGCAGTGGCCTGCTGCTGGCCGACCTCGGGCCGTGACGCCGGCAAGATCCGGGCGGCCGGCGCCGATGACCGGGGTCACGGCAGGCAGAATGGAACCGGCGACCGGTGAGCGTTGTTCGGATTGGGCGGTGAGCACGGGCCGTCAGATTCGTACCGGCGGCCGCCGACCGCGTGGGGTCGGCCGACGGGCGCGAACGTCTGGGCAGGGCAGAGTTGGGCGGTGCGAGGAGGCAGGCAGGTGGCATCGGGTGAGCTGCGCGGCGTGGTGGCCCTTGACGGGCCGTCCGGCACCGGCAAGTCCACCGTGGCACGACGGCTCGCTTCCGCGGTGCACGCCAGGTACCTGGACACCGGCGCGATGTACCGGGCGGTGACGCTGGCCGTGCTGCGTGCCGGCGTCGACCCGGAGGACGCCACCCGGGTCGCTGAGGTGGCGGCCGCGGCGCGGCTCGCGGTCGGCACCGACCCGCAGGCGCCGACGGTGCGGCTGGACGGCGAGGACGTCGCGGCCGAGATCCGCGGCCCGGAGGCCACGCGCGCGGTGTCCGCGGTGTCCGCCGTGCCGGCGGTGCGCGAACTGCTGGTCGCCGAGCAGCGGCGGATCATCGCCGAGATGCTGGACGCCGGGCACGGCGTCGTGGTGGAGGGCCGCGACATCGGCACCGTGGTCGCCCCGGACGCGCCGCTGAAGGTGTTCCTTACCGCGTCCGCGGAGACCAGGGCGCACCGCCGCAGCCGGCAGGACGCCGAGGACGGCCGGGTGGCCACGATGGAGGCGACCATGGCCGACGTGCAACGGCGCGACCGGTTGGACTCCACGCGCGCGGTGTCCCCGCTGCGCCCGGCCGACGACGCGGTGGAGCTGGACACCACCGAACTCGACATCACCGGGGTGCTCGACGCGCTGCTGGCCATGGTGGACCGGCGCGGGCTGCGTGGCGTCCCGGAACGGACCGGACGGTGACGACGTGAACGAACAGGCTGCACGCGAGCTGCCCGACGGCGCGTGGCGGCCACTGCACGACTTCGCCCGCTGGATCGGCTCCTGGCTGTTCTACCTGCTGTTCCGGCTGCGGGTGCGGGGCATGGCGAACGTGCCGAGGACCGGGCCGGTGGTCGTGGTGGCCAACCACAGTTCGATGATGGAGGGGCCGCTACTGTTCGGCGTGCTGCCCCGGCGCACCGTGTTCCTGATCAAGCAGGAGATCTTCCGCGGCGTCGTCGGCTGGGCGCTGCGGCGGATCGGGCAGCTCTCCGTGCGTCGCGGTGAACCCGACCGCACCCCGCTGCTGGGTGCGGTGCGGGTGCTGCGCGCCGGCGGGGTGGTCGGCGTGTTCCCGGAGGGCACCCGGGGCGCCGGCGACGTGGCCAGCGCTCAGCATGGCGCCGCCTGGCTGGCCCGGTCCGGTGGCGCGGTGGTGCTACCGGTGGCCTGCCGGGGCACCCGGCGGCCGGGCGGGGCGCGGCGGCGGTTCCGGCCGGTGGTGGACGTGCTGGTCGGCAGGCCGTTCGAGCTGCCGCCCGGGCGTGGCCGGCAGGGATTGGCCGTCGCCACCGATCGGGTGCGTGACGAGTTGGCCGCCCTGGTGGCGGAGTTGGACCGGCTGCGCGGCGGCGAACCGCCGTCCGCGGCCGGGACGAGCGGACATGGCGTGAGCGGAGATCGGCCGTGACGGAACTGGACGGCACCTGGACCGACGAGTCCGAGTTCGCCGCGTTCGACGAGGTGGCCGCGCAGGAGAGCGGGGAGAGCGCCCCGCCGCAGCCGGTGCTCGCCGTGGTCGGGCGGCCCAACGTGGGCAAGTCCACGCTGGTCAACCGCCTGCTCGGGCGGCGGGAGGCGGTCGTGCAGGACACCCCGGGGGTGACCAGGGACCGGATCGCCTACGACGCGCTGTGGAACGGGCGGCGGTTCACCGTGGTCGACACCGGCGGTTGGGAGCCGGACGCGCGCGGGCTGCAGGCGGCGGTGGCCGCCCAGGCGGAGCTGGCCATGTCCACCGCGGACGCGGTGCTGCTGGTCGTGGACACCACGGTCGGCGCGACCAGCACCGACGAGGCGGTGGCCCGGGTGCTCCGGCGCTCCGACCGTCCGGTGCTGCTGGCCGCCAACAAGGTGGACGACGAGCGGCTGGTGCCCGAGGTGGCCGCGCTGTGGTCGCTCGGCCTTGGCGAGCCGCACCCGGTGAGCGCGCTACACGGCCGCTACGCCGGCGACCTGCTGGACGCGATCCTCGCCGCACTCCCCGAGACACCCAGGGAAACCGTGCGCACCGAGGGCGGCCCGCGCCGCGTCGCCCTGGTCGGCAAGCCGAACGTGGGCAAGTCCAGCCTGCTTAACCGGCTTACCGGGGAGGAGCGCGCGGTGGTCGACCCGGTCGCCGGGACGACGGTCGACCCGGTCGACTCGCTGGTCGAACTGGACGGCGAGCTGTGGCGGTTCGTGGACACCGCCGGCCTGCGCAAGCGGGTGCGGACGGCCAGCGGCACGGAGTACTACGCCTCGCTGCGCACCAAGGCGGCGATCGAGTCGGCCGAGGTGGCCATCGTGCTCCTCGACGCCAGCGAGCCGATCAGCGAGCAGGACCTGCGGGTCATCAGCATGGTGGTCGACGCGGGCCGGGCGCTGGTGCTGGCGTTCAACAAGTGGGACCTGGTCGACGAGGACCGGCGGGTGCGGTTGGCCCGCGAACTGGACCGCGAACTGGTCCGGGTCCGCTGGGCCGAGCGGGTCAACATCTCCGCGCTCACCGGTCGCGCGGTGCGCAAGCTGGCGCCCGCCCTGCGCACCGCGCTGGACTCCTGGGACCGCCGGGTGCCCACCGGCCAGCTCAACTCCTGGCTGTCCGACCTGGTCGCGGCCACCCCGCCGCCGGTGCGTGGCGGCCGGCAGACCAAGGTGCTGTTCGCCACCCAGGCGCAGACCCGGCCGCCCACCCTGGTGCTGTTCACCACCGGCTTCCTGGAGTCCGGCTACCGCCGCTTCGTGGAGCGCCGCTTCCGCGAGGAGTTCGGCTTCACGGGCAGCCCGATCCGTGTCTCCGTGCGGATCCGCGAGAAGCGCAAGCGCTGACCCGCCGGGGGCGGCCCCCGGCCGGTCGCGCCGGAGCCGGTGCGCTATCCTGATCGTGCATCCCACCCCAGGGGTGTGGCCGGGACGTGGCGCAGCTTGGTAGCGCACTTGACTGGGGGTCAAGGGGTCGCAGGTTCAAATCCTGTCGTCCCGACGGCCGGAAGGGCCCGCTGGTTCTGGGTGAAAGCCCAGGTCAGCGGGCCCTTTTGCTTGGCGGTGTGGATCTTGTTTGATCGTCCATTGTGGTCTAAATGGAGATCAACAGGGCCTGGTGGGAGAAAATTGGGAGAAGATGTTGTTCGTCTTTGACCCAACGGGCTTATGGGGTCGCGGAAACGGCCTCTCCCAGTCCTGGTGTGGCCAACCGCGCGCAACGGGCGTCAACCGTCGCCAACGCTGATCCGGTGTGGGTCGGTTGGCCGCCGTCGGGGTCGGTTGTGGCCGTGTGGTGGCCGCTGGCCGCCGGTGGCGCTGGGTGGGGTGTGTTGGGTGCGGGTCGGGGCGGTCGGCGTGTCTGACGCCGTCCGGAAGACGCTCGTGGGCTGCGTCGTCACCGGTCCCGGTTCGGTGGAGTCGACATGTCCGTGGTCGTGGGCGGGCGAGTTGTTCTGGCCGAGGGGGACGGGGTGCCGGTGGTGTGGCTGGGGTGCCGGAAAGCGGATTCGCCACCTCGGGCGAGGTGGCGAATCCGGTGGTGGGGAGGTTGGCTGGTTATGCGGTGGCGCGCCTGTCGGATGTCGGTGCTCCGGGTAGCGCCAGCTCGCTGATGTTGCCGGTGCCACCGTCGCTGGTGGACAGGGTGGCCAGGGCGGTGGTCCAGCGGCGTTGGAGTGCGTCGATGAGGCGGGTTTCGACTTCGGCGGCGACGTGGGAGTAGATGTCCTGGATCTTGTCGGGGATGGTGTGGCCGAGGCGGCGGGCTTGGGCGACGTCGGGGATGCCATCGGCGATCATCCAGGTCTTGTGGCTGTGCCGGAAGCCGTGGAAGACCAACCCAGGGACGATCGGGGCGACCCGGACGCGGGGGCGGGTGCGGTGGAGGTTGCCGTCGGTGGCGGGGCGCATGGCGCGGCGGGCGAAGTTCGACCGGCGCAGCAGTTCGCCTTCGGCGGTGACGAACACGTGCGGGTGGTCGTGGCTGTCCAGGTGGACACGCAGCAGGTCGACCAGGAATGGCGGGAGGGTGATGGTGCGGGCGGATTCGGCGGTCTTGGGCGGCCCGAGTTCCAGCCGGCCGTCGACCTCGTGCAGGGCGCCGGTGTCGGGGTCGATGACGATGACGCCGTCGTCGAGGTGGGTGTGGACCCGCCGGAGTCCGGCCAGTTCCCCCCAGCGGGCGCCCGTCCACGCAGCCGTGATGATCAGCACCGCGGCCCAGGTGCCGACCAGGGCGGCTGCCTGTGCGGCGATGGCCAGCGCCTGCTCCGGGGTGGCCCACAACCGCTCCGTGCGGGGCTGGTGGCGGCGTCGGCCGCGGCGGCGGGGTCGGATGGGGTTGGCGGGGATGAGGCGTTCGTCGGCGGCGTCGGCGAGCATCATCGACATGATCTTGGTGATGGTGGTGACGGTGGCGACGGCGTAGCCGTCGGCGCGGAGTTTCTTGGCCCAGGTGTGCACGGCGAGCCCGGAGATCGCGTCCAGGCGGGTGGTGCCCCAGCGGGGCAGGATGTGGTTGCGGGCCAGGCTGCGGTATTGGGCGGTGGTGGTGGCGGCGACGTCGAGGGCGTCGAACCAGGTCACCGACCACTCGGCCAGCGTCAGTTTCCCGGCGTCGGGGTCGAGGAAGGTGCCGCGGCGCTGGTCGGCTTCGATTTCGTCGGCTTTGGCCTCGGCTGCCTTTTTCGAGGTGAAGCCGGTGATGGTGCCGAACCCGCCGTCGTCTTTGCGGTAGCGGACCCGCCACGAGTGTGGTCCCCGTTTTTCTGCCCAAGCCACTGTGCGCCTTCGCTTTCTCTTGGCTTGCATGGGTGAATTGACGGACATATGGACGCTCGATGTCCGTCAATAATCAAGCGGTCGACGCAAAGAACCTCGTCGATGAATGGCTCATCTTCTCCGGCCCGGAAAACGTCAACACGTCGGCATGCGCTAGGGCTGACGTGGTCCCTGGGCGCTGGCATCGGCGATGGCGGCGATGTCGGCGCGCGAGAAGCGCAGGTGCTTGCCCACGTACCGGCACGGCACGGCGCGGGCGGCGGCCTTGCGGCGCAACCAGGACGGGCGGACTTGCAGCAGTTCAGCGGCTTGCTCCGCGGTGTAGAGAAGAGGTTCGGTTCCGTCGGAGGGCGGCAGAGTTGGTTGCTGTTCCGTCGCGGGCTTTTCGATCCTGCTGGCCGGACGAGTGGTGCGCGGGCGTGCGATACCGTGACGTGGACGGCGAGGAACCGCACTCATACCGTCTGCCTCCCCGCCGTGACGGCGACGCGTCGCGTCCGGAGACATGAGCAGCGCGGCCGCGACGGCAGTCTTCCTTGCTTGGCCATCCGGCCAAGGTCGCAGTGGTCTCGGGGTCGGACTGGCGGGACGTGGCCGCGAGCGCCTCTCGGCTCGGTCATGGATGTCCTCCATCGGGTGCTGGGTCAGCTGGCGGTGACATCCCTGAACTCCGAAATACGGGCCCGTTGGGGACAGACCATGCCCAACTTTCCCTGCGCAACCTCCCGCCTGACCATGCCCATGGCGGCCTGTATTCCAGACGGACAGCAGGAACACGGACCGGCCGGCGCCGGCCGACCAGCGGAAACCACGCACGCAGGCACCCTGTGCCCTACGCAGGCAGCGCACCGCCGAAGATCACTATACGATCATCTGACCAGCATGTATGCCTCATTGGCAATACCCAAGCTTGGATCAGTGACCTCTACCGGGTCAACGTAGATCCACATCTGCTCTGATGGCATGAAGGGGCGGGGCCTCCGTCCCTCGTGGTCCCGAGCGGACACTCGGGTTCTCACGTCAACGCACGACGAAGGAGGCCCCTTGTGTCCGAGTATGACGCGACGCAGGTCGTGGG
>NZ_BJFL01000047.1 GCF_005405885.1 Gandjariella thermophila | reverse complement strand
CGGCTGGCAGGAAATGCTCTCCGTCATCGCCGACCACCAACGACCCCTGGTCATCGCGGTCAACGCCCGCGAGGCCGACGGGTTCGACACCTCCTGGCTGTGGGACGTGCGCTTCGAACTCCTCCGCGGCCGGCACGTGATCGCCAGCGGAGAACGCGCCACCGACCTCGCCGTCCGCCTCCACTACGCGGACGTGCGACACGAACTTGTCCCCGATCCGGTGGCCGCGGTCGCGGCCGCGGGGGAAGGCACCGAAGTGATCGCCAACTACACGGCCTTTCGGGCCCTGGCCACGAGGAGCGTGTGATGTCGCAGCCGTCCCGAGTGCGGGTGGCGCTGGTGCTGCCGGAGTTGCTGGGCACCTACGGCGACCGCGGTAACGCCACGGTGCTGGTGCAGCGGCTGCGCTGGCGCAGCATCGACGCCGAGATGATCGAGGTGAGCGGGGACACCCCGGTGCCGGCGGACTGTGACATCTACGTCATCGGCGGCGGCGAGGACATCGCCCAACTCGCCGCGGTGCGGTGGCTGCAGGCCCACCCCGGGCTGCAGCAGGCGGTCGGTCGCGGTGCCGTGGTACTGGCCGTGTGCGCCGGGTTCCAGATCCTGGGCACCAGCTTCGCTGGCACGGACGGCGCCATGCACTCCGGACTCGGGCTCTTCGACGCGATCACCCGGCCGCTGTCCCGGCGGGCGATCGGCGAGATCGTGGTGGAGCCGGCACCCGGCCTGGGCATCCGCTCGCTGACCGGGTTCGAGAACCACGGTGGCGCCACCCAGCTCGGTCCGGGCGCCGCGCCGCTGGGCCGGGTGGTCACCGGCATCGGCAACGGCTTCGACGGGGCCGAAGGCGTGGTGCAGGGCCGGATCGTCGGAACCTACCTGCACGGGCCGGTGCTGGCCCGCAACCCTGACCTGGCGGACCTGCTGCTGACCTGGGCCACCGGCCGCACCCTCGACCCGCTGTCGCTGGAGGAAACCGAAACGCTGCGCCAGGAACGCCTGCAGCACGCCCGGGCCCGGTAACCGCCACGCACCAAGCCACGCCGGCCGCGAGGGTACCGCGCCGGCCCTCCCCCGGGAATGATCGACCGCTGGGCCGGGTAGTCCAGGCGGGACGACGGCGGACCCGAACGGGAGGAGGTGGAGTGAGTGGACATGACCGCCGTGCGCGGGCTGCTTTCCGCGGCGGGTCCGTTCGCCTCCATGTACCTGGACGCCTCGCACGACACCGAGGACGCGCCGCACGAGGTCGAGCTGCGCTGGCGCGGCATGCGTGACGAACTGGCCGCCCAGGGTGCCGGCGACGCCACGGTGGCCGCGCTGGACGACGCCATGCGGGCGGCGCCGGCCGCGGTCGGCCGTGCCGGGCGCGCGCTCGTCGCCGCCGGTGACCGGGTGCTCATCGACGTCCCGCTGCCGGCGCCGCCCGATCCGGCCGTGCTCCGGTACTCCCCGCTGCCGTACCTCATGCCACTGGTCGAGCACGCGGAGCCGGCGATCCCGCACGTGGTCGCCGTGGTCGACCGGGCAGGCGCCGACCTGCGCGCCTACCACGGCACCGGCGATCTCGCCGCCTCCCCCACCGTGCAGGGTGAGCGCCACCCGCTGCACCGGACCAGCGTGGGCGGCTGGAACCAGCGCCAGGTGCAGCGCCGCGTCGACGAGACGGTTCGGGAGAACGCCACCGAGGTGGCCGGCGAGATCGGCGATTTGGCCGGCAAGGTGGGCGCCGAACTGGTCGTGCTGGCCGGCGAGGTGCAGGGGCGCAGCGCGGTGCACCGCGCGCTGCCGGAGGCCTGCCGGCAGATCGCCGTCGAGGTGGAGTCCGGCGGCCGGGCACCTGGCGCGGACGGCGAGGCCGTGGAGCGGGAGGCCCGCCGCCTGGTGGCCGAGCGGGCCCGCGCCCGAGACCGGGGCACCGTCGAGCGGTTCAACGCCGAGCTGGGCAGTGGCCGCGGGCAGGCGGTGCACGGACTGGTTCCGGTGACCGCGGCGCTGCGCGAGGGCAAGGTGGCCACGCTGCTGGTGACCGACGCGGCCATCGGCGAGCGCACCGTGCGTGCCGGCGCCGAGGCGGCCCAGCTCGCCGTGGACGCCGAGCAGCTGCGCGCGCAGGGCGTGCCCGAGCCGGCCGAGCGGCGGGCCGACGAGGCGCTGCCGCTGGCCGCGGCCGCCGTCGGAGCGGAGGTGCTGATCGTGCGCGACGGCGTGCCGGACCCGCTCCAGGACGGCATGGGCGCGCTGCTGCGGTACCCCTAAGGCAAGCAGATCAGGATTCGGGGAGGAACCGTGGAACGCGGAAGCGGCAAGCACGGTCCGCGGACCGACGACGAGCTGGCGCGGGAGCTGGAGGGCACGCTGCGCGGTAACCGCACATCCCGGGCGGAGGAGTGGCGCGACCCGGAGCCGCCGGCCGACGACGATCCCGACGTGCGCCGGGCACCCGGCCGGCCGGAGGAGGAAGCGATCCAGCAACGGGAGGCCAGCGAGGAATCCGAGTGACCGGGCAAGCGGCCTCAGCGCGCGCTCCGGCCGCCTGTCACCCGCCGCCGGCAGGACCCCATAGGCAGCCGGAGCGGTACGGCCCGCTGTCGACTCCTCGACGGCGGGCCGGTTTCCGTGCATCCACCCCGGGTAGCCCGAGGGGCGGAGGCAACAGACGATCGCACGGCACGGAGGCACACATGTCGCCAACGCCCGAGGAGCGGCGCGGGCCGACCGGATCGGACCCCAAGGACCAGCAGCTGGAATCCGTACGGGTGAACCTGGAGAACTCCGCCCTGACCACCCAGCAGGGCGTGCGGGTCGACCACACCGATGACGCCCTCACCGTGGGCGAGCGCGGCCCCACCCTGCTGGAGGACTTCCACGCCCGGGAGAAGATCACTCACTTCGACCACGAACGAATCCCGGAGCGGGTGGTGCACGCCCGCGGGGCCGGCGCCTACGGCGAGTTCCGGCCGTACGACGACTGGCTGGCCGAGTACACGGTCGCGGAGTTCCTGCGCGACCCGAACGTCACCACGCCGGTGTTCGTCCGGTTCTCCACGGTGGCCGGCTCGCGCGGGTCCGCGGACACCGTGCGCGACGTGCGCGGGTTCGCCACCAAGTTCTACACCCGGCAGGGCAACTACGACCTGGTCGGGAACAACATGCCGGTGTTCTTCATCCAGGACGGCATCAAGTTCCCCGACTTCGTCCACGCGGTGAAACCGGAGCCGCACAACGAGATCCCGCAGGCCCAGTCCGCGCACGACACGTTCTGGGACTTCGTGGCCCTGCAGCCGGAGACCATGCACATGGTGATGTGGCTGATGTCCGACCGGGCGCTGCCGCGCAGCTACCGGATGATGCAGGGCTTCGGCGTGCACACCTTCCGGCTGGTCAACGCCGAGGGCCGGGGCACGTTCGTGAAGTTCCACTGGAAGCCGCTGCTGGGCGTGCACTCGCTGGTCTGGGACGAGTGCCAGAAGATCGCCGGCAAGGACCCGGACTACAACCGGCGCGACCTGTGGGACGCGATCGAGGCCGGCCAGTACCCGGAGTACGAACTGGGCGTGCAACTGGTGCCCGAGGAGGACGAGCACTCCTTCGACTTCGACCTGCTGGACGCCACCAAGATCATCCCGGAGGAGGAGGTGCCGGTCCGGCCGGTCGGGAAGATGACCCTGAACCGCAACCCGGACAACTTCTTCGCGGAGACCGAGCAGGTCGCCTTCCACACCGCGAACGTGGTGCCGGGCATCGACTTCACCAACGACCCGCTCCTGCAGGCACGCAACTTCTCCTACCTGGACACCCAGCTGATCCGGCTGGGCGGGCCGAACTTCGCGCAGCTGCCGGTGAACCGGCCGGTCGCGCCGGTCACCCACAACCAGCGCGACGGCTACGGCCAGCACCACGTCCACCGTGGACGGACCAGCTACTTCAAGAACAGCCTCGGCGGCGGCTGCCCGGCCGTCGCCGACGAGGGAGTGTTCCGGCATTACCAGGAGAAGGTGGAGGGCCACAAGGTCCGCAAGCGGAGCGAGAGCTTCAAGGACTTCTACGGCCAGGCCACGCTGTTCTGGAACAGCATGTCCGAGGTGGAACAGGAGCACATCGTCGCGGCGTTCCGCTTCGAGCTGGGCAAGGTGGAGCACAAGCCAATCCGGCACGCCGTGGTCGACCACCTCAACAACGTCGACCACGGGCTGGCCCGGCGGGTCGCCGCGGGCATCGGCGTGCCGCCGCCGGAGCGCGATGTCCGGCCCAACCACGGCCGCCGCTCCCCCGCGCTGAGCCAGCTCAACACCGCCATGGAGACCGGGGCGACCCGCAAGGTGGCGGTCCTGGTGGCCGACGGCGTGGACGGCGAGGCGGTGCGCAGCCTGGTCGACGGGCTGAGGCAGCAGGGTGCCGTGCCCGAGCTGCTGGCGCCGGCGGACGGGCCGGTGCGCGCGGCGGACGGCACCGAGCTGACCGCGGACCGGGCGCTGAACACCATGGCGTCGGTGCTCTACGACGCGGTGGTGGTGCCGCGTGGTGCGGACAGCGTGCGCACCCTCGCCCACGACGGCTATGCCAAGCACTACCTCACCGAGGCCTACAAGCACGCCAAGCCCGTCGCCGCCTACGGGGACGGCGTCGAGCTGCTGCGGCGGGCCGGACTGGAGGGGGTCGGCGCGCCGGGCGACGGTGAGGGCGTCCGGGTCGAGCAGGGCGTGGTGACCGCCGCGGCCACCGACGGCACTGTGCCCGGCGGGTTCGTCGACGCGCTGGCCACCGAGATGGCCCACCACCGGGCCTGGCAGCGGCGCACCGACGAGGTGCCCGCCTGAGCCGTCGGCAATCCGCGTCCGGGGCCGCCGGGTGGCGGCCCCGGACGCTTGACGGTGCCCCTGCCAGCCCCGGCTTTGGCGAGCCACCGTGATGTAAAGGTTTTCTGTCGTGAAGGGCCACCCGCTGCGGGTGAGCAACACCGACTCCACGGCGTCCTGCCGCGGCTAGCGACGGTTCGGTGCGCCGGTGGTGCCGCCGCGCGGGCGGCGGCACCACCGGCGACGCGCGTCACGACCAATTCGCTGAAGACGGTTACACGGCTAGGTACCATCGAGCCGTTCCGGAACGGGGAGGCGTCCGAATGACGCTGTCAAGGCGCGGCACGCGGAGCGACCGTGCGCTTCGGCCTCGCGAACGCGCGGAAAAGAGGGCTGTCGTGGCGGTGACCATCCGTGATGTGGCGCGTCAGGCGGAGGTGTCGGTGGCAACCGTCTCCCGGGCGCTCAGCGCCCCCGACCTGGTCCGGCCGGCCACCCGGGATCGGGTGCTCGCCGTCGCCGCGGAGTTGGGCTACCAGCCGAACCGCGCCGCCCGCAGCCTGATCACCGGGCGCACCGGCAACATCGGCATCGTCGTGCCAGACCTGGAGAATCCCTTCTTCACCGGGGTGCTCAAGGGTCTGCAGGCGCGCGCGCGGCAGGCCGACTACGCGGTGTTCGTCAGCGACAGCGACGAGGACCCCACCGCCGAGGCGATGCTGGTGCGGGCGATGGCCAAGCAGGTGGACGGCATCGTGCTCGCCGCGCCCGCGCTGGACGACGATCAGCTCTACGCGATCGCCGAGGACACCTCCCTGGTGCTGCTCAACCGCCGGCTGCGCGGGATCTCCGCCGCGCTGATGAACAGCGCCGCCGGCATGCGCCAGGTACTGGAGCACCTGGTGGCGCTGGGCCACCGCCGGTGCGGCTACCTGCACGGGCCGCGCACGTCCTGGTCCAACCGGGAACGGCGGCGAGGGCTGCGCGCGGCGGCCACCCAGCACGGCGTCGAACTGGTCGAGCTGGGCCCGTTCCCGCCCCGCTACGAGGGCGGGCTGCAGGCCGCCGACCTGGCCGTGGCCGCGGACGTCACCGCGATCATCGCCTACAACGACATCATGGCGCTGGGCGTGCTGGCCCGGCTGCGCGACCGCGGCATCCCGGTCCCCGAGGCGGTCAGCGTCACCGGCTTCGACGACCTGGTGTTCGCCTCGCTGTGCTCTCCGCCGCTGACCACCGTCGCCATGCCGCTGGGCCAGGCCGGCCGGCTCGCGGTGGACCTGCTGCTCGAGCACATCGCCTCGGACCGCACCGAGATCAGCCAGGTCGACCTGGAAACGCAGCTCATCGTGCGCGGCACCACGTCCACCCCCGCGACGAACTGATCTCCTACTCCGGGGGCTCCTCCGGGGTGCGCATGGTGTCGGCCACCGAACCGCCGGCCTCCTCCGCGGACTGGCCGCGGCGGGCCGCCTCGGGAAGCTGGGTGGGCTCGGCACGGCGCCGGCCGACCTCGAAGCTCTCGTCCGGCTCCTGCTCGGTGCCGGGCACCTCCTCGTCGATGGTCTCGTCGAGGTCATGCAGCGGGGTCGCGGACACCGGCCGCTCCGGAGCCGGGCCGGCGTCCACGTCGGGTTCCTCCTCGGCCAACCGCTCGTCCAGCGCCTCGCCGTGGTGTTCCTCGAACGGGGTGGTGCCGAACCGGTCCGCGGCGGTCCACCGCTCGGGGGGCTCGACGCCCTCCTCCAGCGGGTCCACCCGCAGCCGGTCCTCGTCGAGGTCCTCGCCGCTGTTCAGCGCGGCGGGATCACGTTCGATCTGGTCGGGCTGGCCGGTGTCCTGAGGCGGTGTGCCCGGGTCCTTGCCGCTGCTGGTCATGTTCCTGGCGTACCCGGAGGGCCGGCGCGTCAACCCCGGAGGACCGCCGCGTCAACCCGGCGGGCTGGTACCGGCACGGGCCGTGGTCACCGGCCGGCGTCGGCGGGCGCACCGGCGCCCAGCTCGGCGTAGATCACCTCCATCACGTCGCTGTTCACCGAGAGCGTGTTGTGGAAGACGCCGCGCACCAGCACGTTCCGCGCGGTGAGGTCGGGGTGGTTGACGCAGGCGTGCGTCGCCGGGACGACGAGCTGGTCCACGTCGCTGTAGAAGGCGACGAACCGCGTCCGGCAGCCCGGTGCCGGCTCGGCCAGTTCCCGGATCAGCTCGCTGTCCGGGCGGAGCTGGCGCACCAGCGGGTGGCAGGTCAGCAACCGCGCCACGAAGGTGCCCTGGTGCGGGGTGCCCAGGGTGAACAGCGTGTCCACCCGCCGGTCGCCGCCCAGGCGCTGCACGTAGTAGCGGCCGATCAGGCCGCCGAGGCTGTGCCCCACCACGTGCACCTTCGGCGCGCCGGTCTCCGCACAAACCTGCTCCACCCGCTTGGCCAGCGCCTCGGCGGCCAGCCGCACCTCGGTGGTCAGCGGGCTGTAGTTCATCGCCACCAGGTGACCGAATCCTCTCCTGCGCAGCCCCCTGCGGAGCAGCGTGAAGACGGCGCGGTTACACGCGAATCCGTGCACCAGCAGAATCGGTATCTGCCTCGCGTCGATCTCCGCGGCGTCCCGCGGAGGAGACGCGGCGTTTCCTGGGGGCTCGTCGACAATGTCCGGGGCACCGAGATCGGTACGTTCGTCGCGGAATCCGATGGGAAACAGCGCGACCTGTGCGATTGTCCATGCCGCTTCCAGCACGACACCGCGCAGCAGCGCGACGCGGCTGGCCGCCGGGGGAACGGCCATGTTGACGAGGGCGCCCGCCTTGCGCATGGTGCCCACCTCTTCGGGGTTGTTTTCAGCGCCCGCGGTGGGGCCACGGAACGCCGGTTTGTAGTCGGGGGTGCTCCGACGTTAGAAACCTTCTCGCAACAATGTCAACGGCTTCCTTGACCCGATGCTGATTCGCGGCAATGTCATCTATCCGGTCCGAGAACGATCGTGTACGGACGGTACGAAAATCGCCGATCAACCGGCCCGCGGCCGCCCGACCGGGTCGGTCGGCGTGCGCGCGGCCCGAAGTTCATGGTTCATTGGCATCCGGTTCGTCGGCGCGTGGCGGCCCGTGCGCCCTGGCCCGGTACACCTGGACCCGAGGCCCGAGCGGAACGAGGCTCCACCGGATCGAGGGTTTGGTCATGATCGCAGCGGTGCCCGAAACGAGGCGACCGGACGAGGCACGCGGGCCACGGCCCCTGCTCGCGGGCAGGCGCACGCTGGCCGCGCAGACCGCCGTCTACGCCTTCATCGTGCTGCCCCTGCTCGCGTTGCTGGTCGCGGTTCCCGCCGCCTGGGGCTGGGGACTCGGTTGGGCGGACGTGGTGCAGGCAGCCGCCTGGTACACCGTCACCTGCCTGGGCGTGACCGTCGGCTTCCACCGCTACTTCACGCACGGCTCGTTCAAGGCCAGGCGCCCACTGCGGATCGCGCTCGCCGTGGTGGGCAGCATGGCGGTGCAGGGACCGATCCTGCACTGGGTGGCCGACCACCGCCGGCACCACGCCTTCTCCGACCGGGAGGGCGACCCGCACTCCCCCTGGCTGTTCGGCACCTCCCCCGCCGCGCTGGCCCGAGGGTTCTGGCATGCGCACATGGGCTGGCTGCTGGACCGCAACCTGACCAACCAGCAGCGGTTCGCGCCGGACCTGCTGGCCGACCGGGACATCCGGCTGGTGCACCGGCTGTTCGGGCCGCTGACCCTGGCCACCCTCGGCCTGCCGGCGGTGATCGGCGGGGTGATCGCCGGCACGTGGTGGGGCGCGCTGACCGGGTTCTTCTGGGCCGGCCTGGTCCGCGTCGCGCTGCTGCACCACGTGACCTGGTCGGTGAACTCGATCTGCCACATGATCGGCGACCGGCCGTTCACGACCAGGGACCGGTCGGCGAACTTCTGGCCGCTCGCCGTCCTCAGCATGGGCGAGTCCTGGCACAACCTGCACCACGCCGACCCGACCTGCGCCCGGCACGGCGTCCGGCCCGGTCAGATCGACATCTCCGCCCGGCTGATCTGGATCTTCGAGCGGCTCGGCTGGGTCTACCGGGTGCGCTGGCCGACGCCGCAGCGGCTGGCCCGGTTCACCGCCCGCTGACACGGGCCGGGGCAGCAGGTCGCCGTCGCCCGCCGCCCCGCGCCAGCGTGGTCGTCAGCGGTTGGCGGAGATCTCCTCGACCACCTTGCCGGTCCGCTGCTCCGGGACCTGCCGGGCCACGTCGGCCTGGGAGATGATGCCCACCAGCCGCTTGTTCTCGATCACCGGAACGCGCCGGATCTGGTGCCGCGACATGATGTCCATCACCTGCTCCATCGGCGTGTCCGCGTCCACGCAGATCGGCTTGCCCCTGGCCAGGGCGCCGGCGGCCGTCTCGGCCGGGTCGCCGTTCTCGGCGATGCAGCGCACCACGATGTCCCGGTCGGTGAGCATGCCCTTGAGCCGGTCGTCGTCGCCGCAGATGGGCAGCGCGCCCACGTTGAGGTCGCGCATCATGCGGGCCGCCTCGGCCAGGGTCTGGTGCTCCCCGACGCACCGGCACTCGCGCGTCATGACCTCTCGTGCGGTAGCCATCCCTGCTCCTTTCCTCCGCCTGGTCAGACCTACGACCGCGGGGTTCCCCGCCGGCCGGGGCCTAACCAGGGCGGAGCGGGCCGGGGATGCGCGCATCGGTCAGCCGCGCCGGGCGGTCGACTCCTGCTCGCCCCGAGCCTCCTCACCGGCCGGCTGCCGGCCGTCCTGCTGGATGGCCGGGGACGCGCCGTGGATCGCGGGCAGCCGGTCGGCCTCGGTGAGGCTGATGCCCCTCTCCGGGACCAGCCCGAACTCCACCAGCCGGCGCGGCCCGAGCGCCTCGGTGATCCAGTCGGCGAGCACCCGCAGCCGGCCCCACGGCAGCACGAGCAGGTAGTAGGCCCGGGTGATGGCCTTGGCCACCGGTCCGGTGATCGGCACGTGCAGCGGGTCGGCCACGGCCTGCATGCCGCCGAGGTCAACGGTGAATCCCAGGTCGCGGTGCCTGTACGGGCGCCGCCCGCCGTAGCCGAGTGCCGCAGCGAGGTTGCGCGCGGCGGCCTTGCCCTGCCGCTGCGCGTGCTGCGCGGTCATCGGCGTGATTTCCCCGGGGCGGGTGAGGTCGGGGACGGCGGCCGCGTCGCCGATGGCGTACATCCGTTCGTGGCCGGGCACGGTCAGGTACTCGTCCACGGTCAGCCGGCCCTTGGTGGTCTCCAGGTTGAGCGCGCCGATCAGCGGGTCGGGGCGCACGCCGACGCACCACACCACGGTGTGCGTGGGGATCTCGCTGCCGTCGGTGAGCCGGGCGCAGGTCGGGGTCACCTCGCTGACGCTGGTCGAAAGCCGCACGTCCACGCCGCGCCGGCGGAGCACCTTCAGCGCCGGGCCGGACAGCCGCTCGTTGAGCCCGGGCAGCACCCGGTCGGCCACGTCGATGAGGATCCAGCGGGCACCGGTGTCGGCCAGGCCCGGGTAGTGCGGCAGGGCGTCCCGGGTGAGCAGCTGGCCCTGGGTGACCACCTCGGTGCCGGTGTAGCCGGCGCCGACCACGACGAAGGTGGTCCGGGCGGCCCGCTCATCGGGATCGTCGGTCTGCTCGGCCAGCTCGAGCTGGCGCAGCACATGGTCGCGCAGGTAGATGCTCTCCGCGATCGACTTGAAGCCCTTGGCGTGCTCGGCCACCCCAGGGATGGACAGCAGCCGGGTCACCGCGCCGCAGGCCAGCACCAGGTAGTCCCAGTCCACGCAGCGCTCGTCGCCCTCGGTGTCGACCATGGTACAGGTCCGCTCGGCCACGTCGACGCTGGTGACGGTACCGAGCAGGAACCGGGTGCGGCGCAGTTTGCCGCGTACCGGCACGGCGACCTGACGCGGGTCCAGGATGCCGGCGGCCACCTCGGGCAGCAGCGGCACGTAGAGCATGTAGTCGGCCGGGTTGACCGCGACCAGTTCGGCGGCGTCCTCGGGAAGCAGCTTCTCCAGCCGGCGCAGGCAGTGGTAGCCGGCGAACCCGGTGCCCACCACGAGAATCCGCGGCCGGCGGCGTTCCGATCGCGTTGACAGGTTTCCGACAGTGCGCATAAACGGCTCTCGGAGTCGAGTTGTCGGGGCGGACCGGAGGGAGATCCATGGTCGGTCGCACCACCTAGGTACCCCTGGCATGGGTGCCGAAACCCGCAGTGCCTGTTCCCGAACTCGCCCCGGCGCGTTCCTATGGTCGTCATCGCAGGTACGTCCAGTTCCGGAACAGGCCCCCAGAGGTGATGATCACGATGCTCCCCAAGCCCCGCGGCTGCGCGGGACCGGCCCGACGATTAGCGTCGGCAGATCGATAGCGGCCGGTCCGGTGCGGACCGGTCAAGGACGTTCCACGCGAGGAGGCAGCTCACCATGCGATCGCCCATCAAGATCCGCCACCTCCCGGGCAGGTTGGCGGCGGGCGCCTTCATCCTCAACTCCGGGTTGAGCAAGCGCAACGCGGACGAGGAGACCGCCAAGTCGCTGCACGGCATGGCCGCCGAGGCCTACCCGTTCCTCGGCTCCATGGAGCCGACGCAGTTCGTGAAGCTGCTGTCCACCACGGAGATCGCGCTGGGCGTGGCGCTGCTCGTGCCGGTACTGCCCACCGGCCTGGTGGCGCTCGCGCTGTCCGCGTTCTCCGGCGGCCTGGTCGGCCTGTACCTGCGGGTGCCGGGCATGCGGGAGCAGGGCAGCCTGAAGCCGACCCAGCAGGGCCTGCCGCTGGCCAAGGACTCCTGGCTGCTCGGCATCGGCACCGGCCTGGTGCTGGACTCGCTGGGCCGGCGGCGCGAGGCCAAGCGGGCCGGCTGACCGCGACCTCGGCGAGCGGCGCGGCGGCGTGTCCCCAGCCGATGGCGGCGCCGCGCCGCCGACACCACCAGGTAGCGCGGATTGTTGACAATCCGACGTCCTCCCGGCACGCTTCGGCACGGACCGAGCTTGTGCGCGCTCGCAGTGGAAGGGGTCTGCTCCATGTCCAGGCGCATCACCATCTCGTTGGACAAGCGCGGCGTGAGCTGCGTGGCCCGCCTGCTGGACGACCTGGCGCCGCGGACCTGCGCGGCGGTGTGGGACGCCCTCCCGCAGAGCGGCGACGCCTACCACGCGAAGTACGCCCGCAACGAGATCTATGCGTTGCTGCCGGCGTTCGCGCAGCCCGGGCCCGGCATGGAGAACCCGACGGTCACCCCGATCCCGGGGGACGTCTGCTACTTCGGCTTCGAGCCGTGGCAGATCGGCAACGCCGCCTACGGCTACAACGAGGGCAGCCAGGCGCACAGCGGCGAGCACGTGGTCGACCTCGCGCTGTTCTACGGGCGGAACAACCTGCTCATCAACGGCGACCAGGGCTGGATACCCGGCAACGTGTTCGCCACCATCGAGGACGGGCTGGACGAGATCGCCAGGGCCGCGCAGGACATGTGGCTGCGCGGCGTCGAAGGCGAGACGCTGACCTTCCGCCGGGCGGAGTAGCCCGCGCGACGCCGGCCGGTTGCACCCTCCCCTCGTCCTCCTCCCCATCACCTTCACAACCCGCTCTCAGGCGGTCGCGGGCGGTGCGCTGGCTGGCGGATGTAGACCCAGGGCGCTACGGGCGGTGCCCTTCAGCGCCGCGCCCTTCGCCACCGTTGCTGATGCCGCGAGTCTTGATCTCGGTCAGTTCATAAGTGAGCACCCACCCGCCCTGATGCATCACCCAGTCAGCGCCGGCAGCACACCAATCCTTACGGGTGGACGCTGCTGCACCAAGCCCCGCGAGTGCTGCGATTAGCCAGAAGAACCAGAAGCTGAAGATATGTAGCCCGATGCCTTTAATCCAACCAATGACCGAAAATCCGATGAGAAAGATTACGAGACCGGTGGTCCCTGCTTTGACGGTCCCGTACCAACTGGCCCGGGGGATACCGGGGGAGGCGCGGCCTACGGCCGCAATGGAGTCCGGCCGCAGGGGCCCGGAGTGACATGACGGCGGCGGCCACATCACCCTCGCCATGCACGAGCCGCAATGGAGTCCGGCCGCAGGGGCCGGAGTGACCTCGTCGCCCACCAAGTCGCCGACCACTGGGTGCAAACGCCGCAATGGAGTCCGGCCGCGGGGGCCGGAGTGACTAGGTGCGCGTGCGTGCGGTGGTGCTCGGTATCGGGGCCGCAATGGAGTCCGGCCGCGGGGGCCGGAGTGACCAGCTACGCCACCACCGGGCACCTGCTTCACGTCCTGGCCGCAATGGAGTCCGGCCGCGGGGGCCGGAGTGACCGGCGGATGTGAGCTTGGATCTCCGGCTGCCCGTAGCCGCAATGGAGTCCGGCCGCGGGGGCCGGAGTGACCGAGTCGAGTTCGAGCGGGACGGGCAGGCGGATGTTGCCGCAATGGAGTCCGGCCGCGGGGGCCGGAGTGACCAGGGACCACAACGCGATTGGATGCGAGAGCTTTGGGCCGCAATGGAGTCCGGCCGCGGGGGCCGGAGTGACCGGCGACCCGGACCAGCGGCTGCGTCTGGTTATCCCCGCCGCAATGGAGTCCGGCCGCGGGGGCCGGAGTGACCAGGAAGTGCGCGCGTCTATCCGTTCGATGTCCTCTGCCGCAATGGAGTCCGGCCGCGGGGGCCGGAGTGACCAGCGAGCAGGCGTTCCGGGCGAACAAGATCCTAATGAAGCCGCAATGGAGTCCGGCCGCGGGGGCCGGAGTGACCGGGCGGAGATGGACCAACCGCATTACCGGGGTTTCGAGGCCGCAATGGAGTCCGGCCGCGGGGGCCGGAGTGACCGGATGCGGGGCCGCAGTGCGTCCGGGGTCAGGCGTCGGGCCGCAATGGAGTCCGGCCGCGGGGGCCGGAGTGACGTCTGAGGCATGGGTCAGCACGATCACGCATGGGCTGCCGCAATGGAGTCCGGCCGCGGGGGCCGGAGTGACCTGGACAGCCTGGACACCCTCGCCCGCCAGGTGCTGCCGCAATGGAGTCCGGCCGCGGGGGCCGGAGTGACTCGCGCCCAACTCGACAGCCTCATAACCAGCAGACGGCCGCAATGGAGTCCGGCCGCGGGGGCCGGAGTGACGGACTCGGTATGCGTGGGGCCCCGGGAGGTCGACCTGCCGCAATGGAGTCCGGCCGCGGGGGCCGGAGTGACGTGGTCCGGCTTCGCCGCGGGGACCCGCCGGTCCCGGAGGCCGCAATGGAGTCCGGCCGCGGGGGCCGGAGTGACGTGCAACGAGGTGCATCAAGTGGCGTGCCGGTATGCAGGGCCGCAATGGAGTCCGGCCGCGGGGGCCGGAGTGACCTCCTGGACCTGCTCACCCGCCGGTACCACGGCTGGTCGGCCGCAATGGAGTCCGGCCGCGGGGGCCGGAGTGACGTCCACAGCGACCAGCCCAACCCCACGAGGCTGAGCCGCAATGGAGTCCGGCCGCGGGGGCCGGAGTGACCACCCTAAGCGCGAACGTCTGGCGTTTGGAGGACTTCGTGCCGCAATGGAGTCCGGCCGCGGGGGCCGGAGTGACAGCTCGGCTGATTTGGCCGGTCTGACCTGCGGAAATGTAGCACGTTGCGAGCAACCCCGGAAGAGGGATCTTCGACGAGGTCAACAAGCCTCCACTGAATCGCACAAGATGACCCTGACCTGCATGCGAGCATCTACGCCTGACGGTGTCGGCACCGGGATGCTCGCAGAGATCAAAACCAACAGGTGGCGCGCGGCGGGCAGCCAGGCGTGCCCGAGCGGCGCCACCACGACGTCCTGCGGGAGAGTACCGATCGCCGCTGGTGTTGAAGAGCTCTTGCCCGAGGCGCGGGTGAGAAGGGTGTCGACGTTCTGGATGCCCTGCGGGAATTTCTCCGGGGGCGGCCAGGAAGCCGCTCACTCGCCGGCGGCGACGGCGGCCTTGACGGAGTCGGACCAGATCTGGACCGCCTCGTCCACCTGCTCGGCGTCCACCACCAGCGCGGGGATCATCCGCACCACGTTCATCCACGCGCCGCACATCAGCAGCAGCAGTCCCCGCGCGGCCGCCTCACGCTGGGCGCGCTGCGCGGTCGCGGTGTCCGGCTTGCCGTCCGGGGTGGTGAACTCGGAGCCCACCATCAGGCCCAGCCCACGGACGTCACCGATGACCGCGTGCTCCCGGGCCACCGACCGGGCGCCCTCGATCAGCCGCTGCCCCATGGCGGCGGCGTTCTCCACCAGGCCTTCGTCCTTGATCACGTCCAGGGTGGCCAGCGCCGCCGCGCAGGCCACCGCGTTGCCGCCGTAGGTGCCGCCCTGCGAGCCCGGCCAGGCCTTGTTCATCAGTTCCCGCGGCGCCGCGATCGCGGACAGCGGGAACCCGCTGGCCAGGCCCTTGGCGGTGACTACCACGTCGGGGCGGACGCCGAAGTGGTCCAGCCCCCAGAACCGGCCGGTGCGGCCGAACCCGGTCTGCACCTCGTCGGCGACCAGCAGGATGCCGTGCCGCTCGGCGCGCTCCCGCAGGCCGGCGAGGAACTCGCGGTTCGCCGGTACGTAGCCGCCCTCGCCGAGCACCGGCTCGACGAAGAACGCCGCGGTGTCGGCCGGCGAGCAGGCGGTGGCGAACAGGTAGTCCAGCTCGCGCAGGGCGAACTCGGTGGCCGTCCGCTCGTCCCAGCCGTAGTGGTAGGCGTACGGGAACGGGGCCACGTGCACCCCACCCATGATCGGGGCGAACCCGGAGCGGAACCGGGTGCCCGAGGTGGTCAGTGACGCCGCGCCCATGGTGCGGCCGTGGAAGGAGCCCTGGAAGACCACCACGTTCGGCCGGCCGGTGGCGTGCCGGGCCAGCCGCAGCGCCGCCTCGACGGCCTCGCTGCCGGAGTTGACGAAGAACAGCGAGTCCAGCCCCTCGGGCAGCACCTCGCCCAGCCGCTCGCACAGGGTGAGCAACGGCCGGTGCATCACCGTGGTGTACTGGCCGTGGATCAGTTTGCCGACCTGCTCCTGGGCGGCCCGGACCACCCTGGGGTGGCAGTGCCCGGTGCTCGTCACCCCGATGCCCGCGGTGAAGTCCAGGTAGCGGCGTCCGGACTCGTCAAACACGTGCACGCCCTCGCCGCGGTCGACGAGCACCGGGGTCGCTTGCTTGAGCAGCGGTGACAGCTGGGCCATGGCAACGTCTCCCCTGTTGTCGGATTGTTGACAATATGCATAGCATGACCCGGAATCCCACACAACGATCGGCGAGGAGCGCCCCGTGACGAGCGTGCCAGCGCGCGAAGCGACGGTGGTGGAGCAGGTACCCAAGGAGCTTTTCCTCGCCGGCAAGTGGCAGCCGGCCCGCGCCGGCGGGACGTTCCCGGTGGTCGACCCATCCACCGGCCGGGCGCTGTGCGAGGTCGCGGATGCCGGCCCGGAGGACGGCCTCGCCGCGCTGGACGCCGCGGTGGCCGCGCAGCGCGAGTGGGCCGGGTACCCGCCCCGGGAGCGGGGCGAGATCCTGCGCCGCGCCTACCAACTCCTGCTGGACCGGGTGGACGACCTGGCCCTGCTGATGACGCTGGAGATGGGCAAGCCGCTGGCCGAGGCCAGGGGCGAGATCGCCTACGCCGCCGAGTTCTTCCGCTGGTTCGCCGAGGAGGCGGTGCGCGTCGACGGCGGTTACGCGGTGGCGCCCAACGGAAAGGGCCGGTTCCTGGTGATGCGGCAGCCGGTCGGGCCGTGCCTGCTGATCACCCCGTGGAACTTCCCGATGGCCATGGGCACCCGCAAGATCGGGCCCGCGGTGGCCGCCGGCTGCACCATGGTGATCAAGCCGGCGGAGCAGACCCCGCTGTCCATGCTGGCGCTGGCCGACATCCTCGCCGAGGCCGGCCTGCCGGACGGGGTGCTCAACGTGGTGACCACCAGCCGGCCGGGCGCGGTGATGGAGCCGCTGATCCGGGACGGCCGGGCGCGCAAGCTGTCGTTCACCGGGTCCACCGCGGTCGGCCGCAGGCTGCTGGAGCAGTGCGCCGACCAGGTGCTGCGGGTGTCGCTCGAACTCGGCGGGAACGCCCCGTTCCTGGTGTTCGCCGACGCCGACCTGGACGCCGCCGTCGAGGGCGCGATGACCGCCAAGCTGCGCAACATCGGCGAGGCGTGCACCGCGGCGAACCGGTTCTACGTGCAGCGGGAGATCGCCGAGGAGTTCACCGCGAGGCTGGTGGAGCGGATGTCCGCGCTGCGCATCGGGCGGGGCACCGAGGACGGCGTGACCATCGGCCCGCTGATCGACCCCGACGCCGTCGACAAGGTGTCCGGCCTGGTGTCGGACGCCTGCGAGCGCGGCGCGAAACTCCTGCTCGGCGGGTCCGCAGTGGACGGCGAGGGGTACTTCTACCGGCCCACCGTGCTGGCCGACGTGCCGGGCGACGCACGGATGGCGCGCGAGGAGATCTTCGGCCCGGTCGCGCCGATCAGCGTGTTCGACACCGAGGACGAGGCGGTGACCGCCGCCAACGACACCGAGTACGGCCTGGTCAGCTACGTCTACACCCGCGACCTGGACCGCGCGCTGCGGGTCTGCGAGCGGCTGGAGTGCGGCATGGTTGGACTGAACCAGGGCCTGGTGTCCAACCCGGCGGCCCCGTTCGGCGGCACCAAGCACTCCGGGCTGGGCCGGGAGGGCGGCCGGGTCGGCATCGACGAGTTCCTGGAGACCAAGTACGTCGCGGTGGGCCTCGCGTGACCGCCGACGTGCTTTCTCCCGCGCAGGCGGCAACAGACACCGCCGACGCGCTCCTTCCGGCGGAGGCGGCACGGTGAGCGGGTACCGCATCGCCTGCATTCCGGGCGACGGCATCGGCGTCGAGGTCACCGGCGAGGCACGCCAGGTGCTCGACCGCGCGGCGGAACGGCACGGCTTCCGTCTGCGGTGGACGGAGTTCGACTGGAGCTGCGAGCGGTACACCCGCACCGGTCGGATGATGCCGGAGGACGGGCTGGAGCGGCTGGCCGAGCACGACGCCATCCTGCTCGGCGCGGTCGGCTTTCCCGGCGTTCCCGACCACGTCTCGCTGTGGGGGCTGCTCATCCCGATCCGGCGCGCCTTCGACCAGTACGTCAACCTGCGCCCGGTGCGGCTGCTGCCCGGCCTGGTCAGCCCGCTCGCCGGGCGGGAGGCCGCCGACCTGGACATGGTGATCGTGCGGGAGAACTCCGAGGGTGAGTACTCGCGGATCGGCGGCCGGCACAATCCCGGAACGCCGGACGAGTTCGTCGTGCAGCAGTCGGTGTTCACCCGGCGCGGCGTGCACCGGATCATCCGGTACGCCTTCGAGCTGGCCCGGGAGCGGGGCGGCGCGGTGTGCTCGGCGACCAAGTCCAACGGGCTGGTGCACTCCATGCCCTTCTGGGACGAGGTGTTCGCCGAGGTCGCCGCCGGCTACCCGGACATCCCACACGAGCAGTGCCACGTGGACGCGCTGGCCGCGCGGATGGTGCTGCGACCGGACCGGGTGGACGTGGTGGTCGCGTCCAACCTGTTCGGCGACATTCTCAGCGACCTGGCCGCGGCCGTGGTCGGCGGGCTGGGCACCGCACCCTCGGCGAACGTCAACCCGGAGCGCCGCCACCCGTCGATGTTCGAGGCGGTGCACGGCTCCGCGCCGGACATCGCCGGCCGGGGCCTGGCCAACCCGGTCGCCCAGATCCTCACCGCGGCCATGATGCTCGACCACCTCGGCGAGCACGCCGCCGGCGCCGCCGTGCGGGACGCGGTGGACGCGGTGCTGCGGGACGGGACGGTGCGCACGCCCGACATCGGCGGCCGGGCCACCACGGGCGAACTCGGCAAGGCGATCCGGGACGCGGTGTCCGGCCCGCGACCCGCCGTACGGTGACACCGTGCTGAGACGCGGTGCCGGGCGACTGGCCGAGGATCTGGCCGTTCTGGCACCGGATCGTGGCGGCGGGTGAGACCTACACCTGGGATCCGGCCACGGACGCCGACACGGCCCGCGAGCTGTGGATGCGGCCGCCGCCCGCGCGGGTGTTCGTGGTCGAGGACGGTGCGGACATCCTCGGCTCCGCGCTGCTCAAGCCCAACTACGGCCCGCCGGCCGACCGGGTGGCCAACGCCGGGTTCATGGTCGACCCGGACCACGGCGGCCGCGGGGTCGGCCGCCGGCTGGCCGAGCACGTGCTCGACGCCGCCCGCGCGGACGGCTACCGGGCCATGGTGTTCAACGCGGTCGTGGAGACCAACACCGGCGCGGTGCGGCTGTGGCGGTCGCTGGGCTTCACCATCCTGGCCACCGTGCCGGAGGCGTTCGACCACCCGCGGCACGGCCCGGTCGGGCTGCACATCATGCACCGCCGGCTGTGAGTTCTGCCGGCGAGCACCGTGGGGGCCAGCCGCGCCGGCCGCGCGGCGGTGCTGGAGGTACGCGCGCTGCTGGCAAGCACCCGACGGCCGCCTGACTCAGCCGGCCGGCTTGCGCGCGGCGGAGCGGCGCCGGGTCCTGGGCCGGGCCGGCCGTGCCGGGGCGTCCGCGGCCCCGGCGGATGACGGGGGCTCGCTCGGTTCCGGGCCGGGGCCGTGCAGGCTGTAGCCGGGCAGCAGCCGGCGGATGCCGTCCTCCATGTGCGAGTCGATCAGCTTGAGCAGCAGCGACTCCCGGCCGCCTCGGATCGCGTCGACGATGCCGGTGTGCTCGGCGACCTGGGCGTCCGGGACCTCGTAGGTGCGCTGCAGCGCGGCGATGCACATGCCGGTCTCGGTGAGCAGGGTCCTGGCCATCCTGGTCAGCCGGCGGCTGCCGGACGCGGCCACCAGCACCTCGTGGAAGCGGGAGTCGGCGTCACTGGCCGCGTGCGGGTCGCCGCGCCGCACCGCGGCCCGCATCTCGGCCAGCACCTCCTCGAGCGCGCCGGCGGCCTGCTCGGCCCGTCCGCCGCGCATGATGAGGGTCGCGGCGGCCTGCTCGATGGCGTTGCGGGTGGTGTAGATGTCGAAGACGTCCGCGGGTTCCAGGTCGATGACGAACAGGCCGCGGTGCCGCTCGCTGCGCAGCAGGCCCTCCTGGACCAGCCGCTGCATAGCCTCGCGCAGCGGTCCCCTGCTGACCTGGAACTTCGCCGCGAGATCCACCTCGCCGAGCTGGGTACCCGGCGGCAGCGACCCGTTCATGATCGCCGCGCGGAGTTGCTCGGCGATGATGGCCGCGGTCGAGTCGCGGTTCACCGGTTGGAGTTCCGCCAACGCCACCGCTACCTGCTCCCGTTCTCCCCCGTCCCGGTCCGGAACAGCGCGCCCGCCCGGGAAGTCGACCTAGTATCGCCGACCAGGCGCAGCCCCTCCCACACGGTCACCTGGTTCGCCGTCAGCACCGGCTTGCCGAGTTCGGACTCCAGCCGCGGCAGCAGGCCCACCGTGCGCATCGCGGTGTCCGGGATGAGCAGCGCCTCCGCGTCCGGGTGGTCGTTGCCCGCGGCCAGCCGCACCACGTCCTCGTCCGGCAGCCGGCCGACCTCGGCCGCGGTGACGATGCCCGCGCTGGTCAGCGAGATGACCTCGATGCCGCCGTCGGCGAGGAACCCGACGAAGCGTTCGGCCACCTCCGGCGGGTAGCTGGCCGCCACGGCGACCTTCCGCACGCCCAGCGCGTGGGCAGCCCGGACGAAGGCGAACGACGTGCTGGACGCGGGCAGCCCGGTGGCGGTGGCGAGCTTGTCCACCTGCGCGGCCGCGCCGTCCCAGCCGAACACGAAGCTGCCGCTGGTGCAGGCCCAGACCACGGCCTGCGGACCGTGCGGGCGCAGCCGCTCGAAGCCGTCCACGAGCCGGTGGTGCGCACCCAGGTCGAGCAGCGCGTCCACGGCGTGCAGGTCCTCGCCGTCGGTGTGCGCCACGAGCAGCCGGACGCCGTCGCCGAGGATGCGCTCCATCCTCGGGTAGTCGTCCTCGGCGGCGTGGCCCGGGTACAGGAACCCCACCGTGGTCATCAACAGCCTCCGTATCGCTTGATTGTCGACATCAGTCGGTCGAGTTCTGCACCGCGTTGATCCAACTGCCCGGCCCGGTGATGGGCAGTTCCATCCGGTCCAGGCAGGCCCACATGGTGAGCTGGTTGGCCGTGAACACCGGCTTGCCCAGCGTCTCCTCCAGCGGGTTGATCAGGTCGTAGGTGGGCAGGTTGGTGCAGCTCACGAAGATCGCCTCGGCGTCGGGTCGGTCGGCGCGCAGGATGTGTTCGGCCACCGTCCGGTAGCTGACCTTCCAGATGCCGCCTCCGAGCCCGAGGTGCTCGCTGGCCACCGTCTCCACGCCCAGTTCGCCGAGGAACTCGTGCAGCTTCGCGGTGAGGTCGGCGTAGTAGGGCGTGACCACCGAGATCCGCCGCAGCGCCAGCCGGTCCAGCACCTCGGCGAGTGCCCCGGACGTGGTGACCGCCCTGGGTGCGCCGGAGTCGACGATGACCTTGCGCAGCCCCTCCTCCGCGGCCACCCCGTGGATGAAGCTCCCCGACGTGCACAGGTACGCGACCACCTCCGGTTCGACGTGCAGCACGTCCCGGGTGGCGATCGCGACATGCCGGGGGTTGCTCACCAGTTCCGCCATCTCCAGGCTGACCGGGACCGGCTCGTACGGGGTCCGGGCGAGATGGAGTGACACCTCCGCGGGTACCCAGCGCCACAGCTCACGTTCGAGCGCCATGTCGAACGGGGCGATGATGCCGATACCGCGCTGGGCCAGCGGCCCGTCGAGGTCGGTGAAGTCCAAGGCTCACCCCCGGATTCGGTGTTCGTCACTCCCCTCCGGGCCTGACCCTCGGATTGTTGACAATAATACGATCTCTCCATACGGTGTCAATGTGCGGCAGGAGGGTGATATCGGGACTGTCGGGGTTGGGGAGCGCGGCCATGGGGAGTGACGGGAGGCCCGTGCTGACCGTGCTCCATGCCGGGCATCGTCCGCCCGGCATGGACAGTGTCGACACAGAAGCCGAGGTCCGTTACACCACTGCGTCACATCTAAGTAAAAACTTGCCGGGGACCGACATCCTTTTCGTCTGGGACTTCCTGTCCACTGCCGTGGCGGACGCGTGGCCCGCCGCCGACCGGCTGCGGTGGGTGCACGTGGCCAGTGCGGGTGTCGACCGGCTGCTGTTCCCCGAGCTGCGGGACAGCGACGTGGTGTTGACCAACTCGCGCGGGGTGTTCGAGGAGTCCATCGCCGAGTACGTGCTCGGGCTGGTGATCGCCTTCGCCAAGGACCTGGTGGGCACGGTGGACGCGCAGCGGGAGCGTCGCTGGCACCACCGGGAGACCGAGCGCGTGGTGGGCCGCACCGCCCTGGTGGTGGGCAGCGGGCCGATCGGCAGGGCGATCGCCAGGATGCTGCGCGCGGTGGGCCTGCGGGTGGCGGGCGTGGGCCGCGCCGCCCGAGACGGCGACCCGGACTTCGGCACCGTGTACCCGTTCGGCTCGCTGACCGACCGGCTGCCGCACGCGGACTTCGTCATCGCCGTCGCGCCGCTGACCGAGCAGACCGAGGGCATGTTCAACGCCACCACGCTGGCCACGATGAAGCCGTCCGCCCGGTTGATCAACGTGGGCCGGGGCGCGCACGTGGTGACCGACGACCTCGTCCGCGCCCTGGAGGGCGGAGTGATCGCCGGGGCCGCTCTGGACGTGTTCGAGGAGGAGCCGCTGCCGGCTTCCTCGCCGCTGTGGTCGATGCCGAACGTGCTGGTCTCCCCGCACATGTCCGGCGACTTCGTGGGCTGGCTTCCGGCGCTCGCGGAGCTGTTCGTGGACAACTTTCACCGCTGGCGGTCCGGGCGGCCGCTCCGTAACGTCGTCGACAAGAAACTCGGCTACGTGCCGACCGGCGCAGCCGCGTGGACCGGGGCCACCGAAGAGGGAGCGACGCATGCCGGATGAGAACGTGCTGCCGACCGCGACCGAGCTCGTGGCGGGCTACTCCTCGGGCGAGCTGTCCCCGGTCGACGCGACCGCGGCGGCGCTGCGCCGGATCGAGGCGGAGAACCCGGAGCTGAACTGCTACTGCCTGGTCGACGCCGAGATGGCGATGGCGCAGGCGAAGACCTCGGCGGAGCGCTGGGACCAGGGCAACCCGATCGGGCTGCTGGACGGTGTGCCGACCTCGATCAAGGACATGTTCCTCACCGAGGGCTGGCCAACGCTGCGCGGCTCCCGGTGCATCGACCCGCAGCAGCCGTGGGACGTGGATTCCCCGGTGACCGCCCGGCTGCGCGAGCACGGCGCAGTGCTGCTCGGCAAGACCACCACCCCCGAGCTGGCGTGGAAGGCGGTCACCGACAGCCCGCTGACCGGAGTGACCCGCAACCCGTGGAACCCGGCGCTCACGCCGGGTGGGTCCAGCGGCGGCAGCGCCGCGGCCGTGGCGGCCGGGATGGGCGCGCTGTCGGTGGGCACCGACGGTGGCGGCTCGGTGCGCATCCCCGCCTCGTTCTGCGGCATCGTCGGGTTCAAGCCCACCTACGGCCGCATCCCGCTCTACCCGGCGAGCCCGTTCGGCAGCCTCTCACACGCCGGCCCGATGGCCTGGTCGGTGGACGACGTCGCGCTGCTGCTCGACGTGCTGGTGCTGTCCGACCCGCGCGACCCGACCGCACTGCCGCCGCCGGTGGGCTCCTACCGGGAGGCGGTGCGGCGCAGCGTGCGCGGGCTCACCGCGGCGTTCAGCCCGACGCTCGGCTACGTGGAGGTGGACCCGGAGGTGGCGCAGCTCGTCAAGCGGGCCGCCGAGACGCTCGCCGAGATCGGGCTGAACGTGGAGATGGCCGATCCCGGGTTCCAGGACCCGATCGACGCCTTCGACGTGCTGTGGAGCACCGGCGCGGCGAAGTGGATCGACAGGTTCCCGGCCGAGCGCACCCCCGAGCTGGACCCGGGCCTGGCCGAGGTGTGGCGGCGCGGCCGGACCTTCTCCGCCGCCGACTACCTGGACGCCACCGAGCAGCGGATGGCACTGGGCATCCAGATGGGCCTGTTCCACGAGCAGTACGACGTGCTGATCACGCCGACCGTGCCGCTGCCGGCGTTCGAGGCCGGGCACGACGTGCCGCCCGGCGGGCGGTACCAGAGCTGGCCGAACTGGACGCCGTTCACCTACCCCTTCAACCTCACCCAGCAGCCGGCCGCGACGGTTCCGGCCGGGCTGACCCGCGACGGTCGCCCGGTCGGGGTGCAGGTCGTCGGCCCACGGCACTCCGACGACCTGGTGCTCGCGGTGTGCCGCGCGCTGGAGGCCGCCCAGCCGTGGCAGGTGGCGACCCCGCCCCGCGCGTAGCTCCCCTTTTTCCCTCGGCCGGTCGATGCCGCGGTGCCGGCCGGCGGTGCGGCGGAGACGCGTTGTCAGGTCTCGATGACCGACTGGAGGAAGTCGCGGGTGCGCGCCTCGCGCGGGGAGTCGAAGATCTCCGCGGGCGGCGCGTCCTCGATGATCTTCCCGCCGTCGAACATGAGCACCCGGTCGGAGATGTCCCTGGCGAACTTCATCGCGTGGGTGACGCACAGCAGGGTCACGTCGGTGGACCGGGCGATGTCGCGCAGCACGTCCAGCACGCCGGCGGCCAGCTCCGGATCGAGCGCGGAGGTGACCTCGTCCAGCAGCAGCACGTCCGGCTGCATGGCCAGCGCCCTGGCGATGGCCACCCGCTGCTGCTGACCGCCGGAGAGCTCGGCAGGGTTGGCGGTCAGCTTCTCCGCCAGGCCCACCATGTCCAGCAGTTCCTTGGCCCGCGCCTCGGCCTGCTCGCGCGGCTGACCGAGCACGGATATCGGCGCCTCGGTGAGGTTGCGCAGCACGTTCATGTTCGGGAACAGGTTGAACTGCTGGAACACCATGCCGATCCGCCGGCGCACCTTGCGCAGGTGCCGCTCGTCGGCGGGCACCAGCTTGTCCCCGCGCCGCATGTGGCTGAGGTACTCGTCGCCAACCTGGATGGTGCCGCCGTTCACCCGTTCCAGGCCCATCAGCAGCCGCAGGATCGTGGTCTTGCCGGAACCACTCGGACCGATCAGGGTGACGTGCTCCCCCGGCCGCGCCTGGAAGTCGAGCTCGCGCAGCACCACGTTGTCGCCGAACCGCTTGACCACCTTGTCGAAGCGGATCATCACGTCGTCGGCGGGCACCGAACGTGACGTCCCGGCGGGGCTCGTGTCAGTGTCCAACTCGCCGCTCCAACCTCCGCACCAGCACCGCCGCGGGATAGCTGAGCAGCAGGAACAGCAGACCCGCGAGGGTGTAGGGCTCAACGTAACGGTACGCGCCCGCGCCGGCCTCCTTGGCGGCGCCGACCAGGTCGATGACGCCGATCGCGAGCAGCAACGGCGTCTCCTTGAACATGGAGATGACGTAGTTGCCCAGCGCCGGGAGCACCCTGGGCACCGCCTGCGGCAGGATCACCCGGGTCCAGGTGCGGTGCCGGGGCAGGCTGAGCGCGGTCGCCGCCTCCCACTGGGCCCGCGGCACCCCCTCGATGCCGGCCCGGTACACCTCGGCGGTGTAGCACGCGTAGTGCACGCCGAGCCCGATCACCCCCGCGGTCAGCGAGGACAGCCGGATACCGAAGTCGGGCAGCACGAAGAACAGGAAGTAGAGCTGCACCAGCAGCGGTGTGCTGCGGACGAACTCGATGAACAGCCACACCAGCCGGCTGACCACCGGGATCCCGGCGCGGCGCAGCAGCGCCAGCACCAGCCCGAGGGCGAAGGCGAGCACCGAGCCGAGCAGCGTGGCCTCGAAGGTGACCAGCAGGCCGCGCAGCAGCGTCGGCATGATCTGGCTGACGAAGCCCCAGTCCCAGCCGCCCATCTAGATCCCCAGCTCCCCGGTCACCCGGGCCCGCGCGGTGGCCGGCCGTCCGGCCACCCGCGCCGCCCAGCGCTCCACCAGCCGCATCACCACCGTGATGACCAGCGACAGGATCAGGTACAGCACGAGCATGATCAGGAAGATGGTCAGCGCCTGCCCGGTGTAGTTGGGCACCAGCACCTGCACCCCCTGGTTGGTGATCTCGGTGACGGTGATCAGCGACAGCAGCGAACTGCTCTTCAGCAACTGGATGAACAGGTTGTTGAACGGCGGCACCATCTCCACGAACGCCTGCGGCAGGATCACCTTCCGGATCCGCTGCGCCGGGCCGAGGTTGAGCGCGATGGCGCCCTCGTGCTGGGCCCTCGGCACCGCGTTCACCGCGCCCCGGACGATCTCCGCGCCGTACGCCCCGTGGTTCAGACCGAGCACCAGGATGCCCGCCCACAGCGGGACAAGCTGGAAGCCCACCAGCAGCGGCACCGCGAAGTAGATCCAGAACAGCTGGACCACCTCGGAGGTGCCGCGCCAGCCCTCGACGTACACCCGGGCGAGGAACCGCACCCACCGCGACCGGGACAGCATCGCCAGTCCCGCGACGAAGGACAGCAGGATGGTGAGCACGATCCCGCCGCCGGTCGCGGCCACCGTCAGCGGCGCCCCGCGGAGCAGGGTCGTCAGGAACAGCTCGAAGTTGTCGAACACGGCCGGAAACCCGTCAGTGCTTGTTCCGGAACGCGCGCCGCGATCGCGTCCCCGGGATGCCCGGATGGCATCGCAGCCACCGGTTGCGCGTTCCAGGGCACCCCGCGCCCGCGATCGCGCGGGCATCGCCCCGGCGCGTTCCGATACTCGTCATCGCAGATCGCTCCGGTTCGGGACAGCTCAGCTGGAGCTGCACAACTTGTCCGTGGTCAGCTCCGGCGCGGGCAGGTTGTCCTGGCTGAAGCCGAAGGGCTGGACGATCTGCAGCCACTGCCCGCTGTCGTGCAGCTTCTTCAACTGGTCGTTGAACGCGTTGCGCACGTCGTCCTCGTCCTTGCGGAAGACGAATCCACCGGCGGAGAGCACCTTCTTCCCGTCGATCACCGGGTCGAAGCCCTTGGTGACCTCCACCCCGGCGCCCGGGTTCTGCGCCACCAGGGTGTGCAGCGAGATGTCGGTCAGCGCCGCGGCGTCCGCCCGGCCGCTGGTCACCGCCTGCAGCAGGGCGTTCTGCGTGTCGAAACTCTGGACCTGCCCGTCCGGCACCCCGCTCTTGGTGGCGTAGTCTTTCTCCACCGCGCCGCTGAGCACGGCCAGCTTCAGCCCCTTGCCCTTGACGTCGTCGAAGCTGGCCACGCCCTTGGGGTTTCCCTTCGGCACCAGGAAGGCGGTGAGCGCGTGGTAGTCCGGGATGGAGAAGGCGGCGTTGCCACACCGGGCGGGAGTGATGTTCATGCCCGCCGCGACCATGTCGTACTGCCGGGCGTTGAGCGCCGGGATGAGCTGGTTGAAGTCGACCGTGGTGGCCTGCACGTCGTTGACACCGAGGCTCTTGAACACGGCCCTGGCCACCTCGGGGGCCTCACCGGTGACCTTGCCGCTCTTGTCGGTGAACCCGTACGGCTGTTCGTTCGCGATACCGATCTTGATCGTGCCCGATTTCTTCGCGTTGTCCAGCACGCTGCCGCCACCGGACTGGGACGTCCGGCTACAGGCCTCGAGCAACGTCGGGCCGCCCAGGACGACGGCTCCGGCGGCGATCGAACGCTTGAAGAAATCCCGTCGTGTCCACGCGCTGTTCGCCATCACCGCACCTTTCGCCATTTTCCGGTCACCGAACGTAGACGCATCATCCGTAAGGGTCAAAGGAAACGGCGTACTGGATCAGTCGAGCCGAGCCCTGCCGCGCGGCGCCTTATGCCGAGAGTAGCCATACCGACTCGGGCCGAGCGTTATGAACGATCGTCACCTTTTATCTGAATCGGTGCAGGACCACGGTGGGTGTACCCGAAACCGTGACAGCACGACATGACGGCACGCAGACCGGAAGATCACGGTATTGGCTCGGAAAGCTACCGCTTGTAGCTGTTCTCCGGCGCGGTCCTGCCCGCCCGCGGGCGGGCGTGCGCGCTACCGGGCCAGCGGCTGGTCGTGGTAGCGGCAGTTGGGCGCCCACAGCAGGAAGGACGGCATCCCGTCGTCCCGCGCGGCCCCGATCTGCGCGGCCACCTCGGCCGGCCCGTACGGCACGCCCAGGCTGAAATCCTGCAGCCACGGGATGATCTGCACGTCCGTGCCCTGCACGGCGCGCGCGAACTCGGCGAGCGAGCGCCGCACGATGTCGTACGGCTGGCGGTTCGGATCGGGCACGTTGAACTCGCCCGGACCCCAGTGCGACGGATACACCATCGGCGCGACGTAGTCGACGTACCGGGACATCTGCGGAATGTCCTGCGCGATCTGGGTCGGCCGGTTGACGGAGATGCCGAACACCGAGGCCCCGAGCATGGCGTGGTGGGAGCGGACGGCGACCTGGGTCTGCCGGAGAAAATCCGCGATGCCGGCCTCCGGCGTGGTGGTCAGGCCGGGGAACCGCATCCGCTCGATCGGACCGTCCGGCCGGCGCACGTAGTCGTAGAGGATGTCGTCGAAACCCAGCGCGGCCGCCTCGGCGGCGATGTCGACGTTGTACTGGCGCACCACCGGGTCAGCGAAGTTGGTGAACGCGTACTGGCCGTACCCGCCGCCGCTCCACGGCGTGCCCTCGGCCGTCTGCACCACCCGCTCCGGGTGGCCGTCCCGCCACGAGGCCCCGCCCAGGATCGGGTCCTTGAACGCGACCAGCCGGCCCACCACGCGCAGGTGCATGCCGTGCAACTGGTCGAGCACCTGCCGGGCGTGGTAGTAGCCCCTGACCGCGCCGATCTGTTGCGCCATCGGCACGGCCGAGTCGTAGGGCACCTCCCCGCTCTCGTCCTTGATGTCCAGTTCGACGGCGTCGATCTTGCCCTGCCGGGCCATGTCCAGCACGGGTTCGCGGAGCGCCTCGCTGGTCCAGGCGAGACCGGTCATGTGCACCGCCCGCATTCCGGGGTGTCTGGTGTGGACGGTCAGGGTGCGCTCGACGCGGTTGCCGGCCGCGTCCGTGGCCACCACCGAGACCTCGTGCTCCGGCCGGTCGACCACCACGGAGAAGGCGCCGTCCGGGCCCGGTGTCGCGGTGTGCCCGGCGACCGTGACCCGCGCCGCGCCCCTCGCGATCCCGGTGACCGTCACCGGCTGACCTGCCGCCTCCGGATGCAGCGAGTCCTCCACCTGAAGCCCCGGTGGCGTGCCGTCCACGGTGAACTGGCGAGTGGTCGTGGTGGTGCCGAACCACGGGAACGGGCGCGGCGCGACGATCCGAAGCTCGTGCACACCGTCGGCGAGGCCGGCCGCGCGCACCGACAGCGCGCCGCCGCGCGGGTCCGTGGTGGCCTCGCGACCGTCGACGAGCACCCGCAGCCGGTCGGCCGGCACCGAGGCGGCCACTAGGACGGAGCCGGAACCCGCCGCCGCCGGCGTGATCGGATGTGCCGGCAACCCGTCCACCCGAACGTCCACAGTGGACATCGAGCCGAAACTCAGATAGGCGGCCACCAGCACGACCACCGTGCCCATCCCGACCGGCGCCCACCTCGGCATGCCGGTGAACGCCCTGACCAGACGGATAACCACGCGCCGTTTCGCGGCCGCCGCCACTGGTGTCCTCGTCAACGCCCTCGACTCCCCGACCGTCTGGATGCGCTGCACCGACACGATCACTGTCCCAGGCGTTATTACACAGATCAACTAACCATCTGGTAACCGAATGATCTCTTCGTTACGCTGCGGGCCAATGGTTGGGGCGGCGGGCAGGAGCGGGGCCGGCGTCGCGGCGGCGGCGCTGGCGGTCGCGGTGATGCTGCCCGGCTGCGGTGCCAGGCAGCGCGCCGCGCAACCGCCACCGAGCCCGCCACCGGCGGTCCGTGCGTCTCCGTCCCCGGCGCCACCACCCCCGCCCGCGCCGGAAGCCGTGCACGCCAACGAACTCGGCGAGGTCCCGGTGCTCATGTACCACCGGATCATCGACGCGCCGAGCAGCGTGTACGACCGCACTCCCGCCGACTTCCGGGCCGAACTGGAACGGCTGGCCGCCGAGGGCTACGTCCCGGTCACCGCGACCGACTACGTCACCGGGCACCTCGACATCCCGGCCGGCACCCATCCCGTCGTGCTCACCTTCGACGATGGATCGGCCACCCAGCTCGCGCTGGACGGCACGGGCCAGCCGGTGCCGGGCTGCGCGGTGCGCATCCTGCTGGACGTGGCCGCCGCCCATCCCGGTTTCCGGCCGGTGGCCACGTTCTACGTGTTCAACCCGCCGTTCGAGGAACCCACCGGCAGGACCACGCTGAACTGGTTGCACGCCCACGGTTTCGAGATCGGCGACCACACCCTGGACCACGCCAACCTGCGCGCCGCGTCACCGGCCGAGGTGCAGCACCAGCTCGCCGGCATGCAGCGGATCATCACCGACGCGGTGCCCGGCGTTGCCGTGCGGACCATGGCGTTGCCGCTGGGCGCGTACCCGCGTGCCCGGAATCTCGCCGTGGATGGCGCGGCGGACGGCGTGACCTACCACTTCGACGGCGTCATGCTGGTCGGCGCCAACCCGGCGCCGTCACCGTTCTCCACCGACTTCGACCCGTCCGCCGTCCCGCGCATCCGATCCCAGGCCTCGGCGGGCGAGGAAGCCGCGTTCGGCTCGACCGCCTGGCTCGACCGGCTCGCCGCCAACCCCGACCTCCGCTACACCTCCGACGGCGACCCGCAACGGATCTCGGCGCCGCGCACTGCTCCCCAGCAACCCGCCCCGTCGGTCACTGACCGCGTCTACCGCTACTGAGAAGGTGGAGAATCAACTCCGGTGCGCGCTGAAGTAGCTGCGGTCAGCGTAGTGACACGGCCAGAGGTGTATTTCTTCGCGTCGCTGTCACGCGCACCGCCTCGTTGGCTCCAGGCCCTGGTGCTTGCCCGACTCCATCCGCATCGGCTGCTGGACAGTGGCGTTGATCGAACCGCGCCGCCGCGCCGGCTCAAACTCCCCGCTACAGGTCCGGCGCTCTCAAGATCCACACCGCCCAATGTTCTGCCCACCGTCCAACGTGCCACCGCCGCCATCTTTGCCCAAGTGCGTGCCAGCCCTGGAACGCTGTACTCGCCGACACTGTCGCATGTCTCATTCATGGCCGACAAGCCGAAGGCGAATGCTGAACAGCCTGAGCGTCAATGAGCCATTTTCATCCTGGGCTGGATGTGTTGGCGTGCAAGGCTTCTTGCTGATCACGGGTTGATGTGGACTGGCGCGTCGGCGCCTGGATGTGGCGAAGCCCCTGGTAGCAGAACTATCGATTAAGATCGCTCAGCAGATGCCAGGGGCTTCACGTGCTGTTCTACCGTGCCGCTCTGCCGTTGTCACATCGAACCCTGACCTTCGTGTCCGGCCTGGTCCGCGCTCACCGCAAGCGGCTCGGAT
>NZ_BJFL01000046.1 GCF_005405885.1 Gandjariella thermophila | reverse complement strand
CAGCGGAAGTATGGATCGATAAACTCTCGATACGGTCGACTGGCTGACTCCGAACAGGTCGCCCACAGCCGCCTGGTTCAGATTCTGCCGGACGTATACCAAGGTGAGTACGACAGCGCGATACAGTCCCACCACCGGAGGCCAGACTTGCTTTTTATTACAGGAGACGATCTGCCAAATGCGAGCAACAAGCTCCTCGATCTGGTCGGCAGCAAGTCCTGTAGTAGACTGGTAACGCAACGGCCCCGCCTGTAAGTCGTGTTCTGTGGGAGGAAAACGATCTTACCTGATCGGGGCCGTTGCCCTACTTTGAGGTGATCAAGCCGGCCTGAATAACGCTCTCAGTGATGCGTTCGCCGTAGAACATGTCATACGAGTCGCCCTTGCTGCCGACCGAGCGCGCAGCGCCGACCTGGTCAAGTCGTCCGACGTAGCGGATGGATGTGTATTGCCCCGGTTCAAGTGATCGTCGCAACACCGGTTGGTTTGAGTGATCGTAGGTGATCGTTGTGGGCTTCGGCAGGTGTCTTCCAGCCGAGTGTCTTGCGAGGTCGGCGCCCAGGTGGTCGGCGACCTGCCAGCCGTCGATGCGGCGGGAGAACAGGTCCTGGACGAACCCGGTGTACACCCAGCCGGCCGCGGTGGCGACGTAGGTGATGTCGGCGACCCAGCGCAGGTTCGGCGCGTCCGCAGTGAAGTCACCTTCCAGCAGGTCATCGGGAAGATCACGGCCAGGTAGGGTGGTGCGGGGCCGCTTGCGAGACGCGGTCACCCCACTGATGCCCAGCTCACGCATCAGCCGCTCGACCGTGCACCGCGCCACGCCGATGCCCTCCCGGTTCAACTGCCCCCCATAGCTTCCGCGCCCCGTACAGGCCATCCCGAACAGCAGCTCGCCCTGCCGCAGCGTCAGGTTCGTCCGCCAGTACATCGCCACCAGCGGCACCCGGTCGCCAGCGGCAATCCCCACGGGCGTCCCGGCCGCCCATCGGCGATGCGCGCCCCGCCCCGACGGGCCAGCTTGCGGAACTGCCGCACCTTCAGCCCGGTGAACGGGCCGACCCCCAGCCATGATCACCTGACCCACACAGGTGATCGACACACCGCCGCACGGACGTTACGTGACAACCTTGAGGTCGCGCAGTTTGGCGTTGCGCTGCATGCGGCGACTGCACAACCTCATCGGGGCCGAGCGGGCGCCCGCGGCCGACGGCGGGACGATGGATACCGTCGACGGAGCATCGGCAACGCCGATGCCACCGCGACGGAGACCGGCCACGCAGCCAGGGGCGCCGCTGGTGCACAGCCCCCGCCGTTGTCGGGGCCACAGGTGAAAACGCCTGCCTGGTGGCGAGGTGTGCCTGCGGCTCCCGCGCACGGTATTGGGCGGGGCACCGTGCCGCGAGAGCCGCAGGGAGTGCCGACGAGGGAGGACTGGTGACTCGATCGGCGGGTGATGACGGTACTCATACGGCGCCGCGAAAAATGTGTGTCGCGGCTTTCCGATCAGTAACGTGCGGTTCGTCCAACATTCGTGTGGTGGTGACGAAAACGGCGCATCGAGGGTCACGTAACGGTGGTCTGGGTGAGCGCGGCGTTGGGATTCGGTATGCACCGCGTCGGGACGTCCGCGGTGATGGTGCTGCCCTGGATCCGGGCGGTGAAGGTGAGAGCGGGATTGGGCATCGTGAAACCGTCGAGTTTGAAGATCACCGGGCCCGAGGAGGCTGGGCCGGCCGTGACGGTCAGCGTCAGAGTGGGAAGCTGGAACGTCGCGCCGCCGACGATAGGGCCGGGGATGCTGAATACCAGGTAGGGCGAGGCTGGCGTCACCGTGACAGGACCTGTCCCGAAACCGCCGGATAGCGATGCCGAGACGAACGTTGAGTTTGTCGGCATGGGGAGTTTCAGGGTGATACCGCTGGTGAAGACGACCGGGCGGTCGTCGATAGCGCTGGGCATCTGGTTCCGACGTGGGTTGACAACAATGGTCATGTTCTGGCCGGCAGGGACAGATGCTGGAGCGCTGGTGCTGAGCACGTCCTGGTAGGCGAAACCGTTGACCAGTCCGAGCGGTGTTGATCCCAGGCATTGGTAGGTGAATGCACGGGTGGCCGCTAAGGCGGGTTCGGCGGACGTTGTCACCACCGGCAGCAGCGCAACGAGCGCGGCGACTACGCTCCTGCCAGCCAAGCGGAGTTTGGTTGGTCTCATGTGGATCTCCTTGTGGGAGCGTGACTACCAAGAAAGCAGTCCTGTGCCGGCAAGAGCGAGTTTATCGCCACGGCCGGGTAAGCGGTAAGGACTGAACGAGTGTATTTCGACAGGTCTTGGTGGGCCGGATGGACCGGCACGTGGCCGCGGATGACCCACATATCGGAAAACAGTCGTTCCACTGGGTGAACCTAGCGTCTGTGCGAACCTGGCGAACCAGAGGGCCCGAACCGCCCCGGGGTTGATGCGCACCTCCTTTCTTGAAAGGTTGCGTCTCATGCCGAGCAGGTACGACCCGGAGGTCCGGGCCAGGGCGTCCGTCTGGTGCTGGAGCATCGCGGCGACTATCCGAGCGAGTGGGCGGCGATCAAGGCCGTGTCCTCCCGGTTGGGGATGAACGCCGAGACACTGCGCAATTGGATCCGTCAGCGGCAGGTCGACGACGGGCAGCGTGACAGCGTCAGCGGCGAAGCAGCGGCTGAGATCCGCGCACTGAAGCGCCGCAACGCCGAACTCGACGAGCACGGCCGCAAGAGGCCGGAGTCGCTGTACGGGTCGGTGAAGATGTGGGCACACCTGCGACGCGAAGGTATCCCGGTCGCGAGGTCCACCGTGGAGCGGCTGATGCGGGCCAACGGCTGGCAGGGCGTACGTCGCGTTCGTCATCGACGCCTACGCCGGTGCCATCCTCGGCTGGGAAGGCTCAGCATCGAAACAGGCCCGGTTCGTGGAGTCCGCGATCCGTCGGGCCGTCGCGCTGCGGTCCCGCCAGGGCCATCCGATCGACACGGGTACGACCTGCTGGCCTTCCGCCGGTGGCTCGTCGTCGAGGACCAACCACTGCCCGAGGTGACCACGGAGGTACTGCTGCGGTTGTTGCGGGCGTGCCGCGAGGCCAAGATTCCGGGTCGACCGGGGCCGAACGTGGTGACCATGTCGGGCCGTCGGATGGACCAGTACGCCGCCACCACGATCAACCGTCGGCTGGCGGCGATCTCGGGTCTGTTCGCGTTCGCCGCGATGCGGGATCCGGATGTAAAGAACCCGGTCCCGAAGGCCAGGGAGGCGCGGTGGCGGACGACGGGTGGACGCAGCGGGATGCTCGCGCACACCGTCCGCCGGCGGAAGAACCGTTCGTCGCTGCGACTGCGCTCGTGTCCGCCGGCGGTGCCCGGTCGGGACGCGAGGCCCGCCCGCACACGGCGACAGCACAGACGCGCCGGCCCACGACTGTCACCGCTGTCGGCGAGCGGGATGTCCCCCGTGCCGCGGCGGTCACCTCCGTGACGTCGACCCCAACAGCGCAGCGGCTGCACCCGGACAGACCATTACACAGAGTCATAGTCAGATTACTTTCAATAATTGCTGGCCGGTGGGTGGGCCAAGGAACGGAGAGCCGCGGTGGCAGAGTGCGTGTGGTCGGAATGGTCAGCGACGGTGCGGCCATCTGCGCGTGCGCCGCCGTTTCGCGTGGTCTGTGTGGGTGTCAGTGCGGAATGCGTGGTGCGAAAACCGCTGCCGTTGACCTGCCAGGCAGCGCGCGGTGACCGATTCGGCGGCCGGAGGTCCGCGGGAGGCGGTCTGATCGCTTCCTGCCCCGCTGCCGGATGCGATGTGCCTGGCGGAAGGGCGCTGCGGGGGCGTGTGCCATCTTCTCCGCCTCCGCAGCGCTTTCGCGGTGCCACATCGACGGTGCTGTATCGGCGACGGTGCTGTATCGGCGATGCCGGCACGCATGGCGACAGGCCAGTTTCGCCCTGAGGTGGGCTGCCGCGACGTCGCCGACATTGCGGCTGGGCTGGTTGCGCTGCTGTGGTGCCGTGCTTGCCGGGGAGGGTGTCTCCCAGCCTCCGGTGTTGCGTGGCCGCCGGGTGCTGGGGTTGCGGCCCACCGACGGGAGAAGGCGTTCGTTTGGCTGGCATGACAACCTGGGTTGTTTTTCGCATGCCATGACTTGGAACTTGTCTCATTTGGCGAGTTTCTTGTAGCAGGTGATGGCTGCGCCGAGGATGAGAAAGGCGACGAAGTGGGTGGCTTTGCGTTCGCAGCGGACGATGAGGCGGCGGTACCCGGTCAGCCAGGCGATCGTCCGCTCGATCACCCACCGGTGCTTGCCGAGCCTGGTCGCGGATTCGATGCCCTTGCGAGCGAGGCGCGGGGTGATCCCGCGTCGGCGCAGCCAGGAGCGCAGGGCGGGGATGTCGTAGGCCTTGTCGCCGTGGAGCTTGACCGGCTTGCGGCGCCGTGGACCGCGGCGGGACCGGATGGGCGGAATGGCGTTGACCAGGGGTTTGAGTGCTTCGCTGTCGTGGGTGTTGGCGGCGGAGACGCCCACGGCAAGCGGCAGGCCGGCACGGTCGGAGATGGCGTGGATCGTCGAACCGGGTTGGCCGCGGTCCACCGGGCTCGGGCCGGTCAACGCGCCCCGTTTTTGGCCCTGACGGAGGCGCCGTCGAGGACCGCGCGGGACCAGTCGATCAACCCCTGGCTGCCGAGTTCGTCCAGGACGGCCTGTCGTCGGGCACCAACCGTTCCGACAGCGAGTCGACCACAGCACAAGATCATCCCAGCTCACCCAGCAAACATCCAAACGAGACACGCTTTTACGTCGATGAGTTGCCCATTCTTTTTCCGTGTGACGAACCGAATGTGGCCGCGTTTGTCCGGATGATGGTGACTGTCGTGCTGGCCGTCTGCATCCCCGCGATCGAGGTGAGGACGTGATGATGAGGCGGCATGCGAGGACCTTTCGACCTCTGTTGGTGTGTATTCGCGGCCAGCATGCGGCTGGGCTGGCGACACCGTGGCCGCCCGTTGTTTGCGCGGCGACAACGGTCGCAGCCTCGTGCCGGCACCGTGCCGATGGCTGCTTGTCTGTCGGCCAGCCGCGGTTTCCCGGGCCGGCGGCAGCTGCCGCTGGCGCGGGTATGGGGTGGGCGGCGGCGGTCCGCACACCAGGGGAAGGCCGCTCGTGCGCGCCCTGGTAACCGGGGGCGCCGGGTTCATCGGCTCGCACCTGGTGGAGCGTCTGATCCGTGAGGGCCACGACGTACACGTGGTCGATGACCTCCGTCGCGGGCGGCGGGGCAATCTCGCCGCCGCGCGGGCGAGCGGAGGCTGTCCGTTGTATGAGGTCGACGTCACCAGCGGCGAGTTGGCAAGCGTGGTGATGGCGGTACACCCGGAAGTGGTGTTCCACCTCGCCGGCCAGATCGACGTCCGGGTGAGTGTGGCAGAGCCGCTTGTGGATGCGCGGCAGAACGTGCTCGGCACGATCAACGTGGCTGAGGCATCGCGACGGGCTGGCGTTCGCAAGGTGGTATTCGCCTCGTCGGGCGGTTCGATCTACGGTAATCCCGACTGTCTTCCCATCTCGGAGGACCTTCCGGTCAATCCGAGATCGCCGTACGCGGCGAGCAAGGTCGCCGGCGAGATCTACCTCAACATGTACCGGCAGTTGCACGGACTCGACTGCACGCACCTCGCTCTGTCCAATGTGTACGGTCCGCGCCAGGATCCCCACGGTGAGGCCGGCGTGGTGGCCATCTTCGTCAACGCCCTGCTTCGTTCCCGGGCCACCCGCATCTTCGGTGACGGGGAAAACACCCGCGATTACGTCTACGTGGACGACGTGGTTGCGGCGTTCGTGGCGGCCTGCGGGGACGCCGGAGGCGGTCGCCGATACAACATCGGCACCGGTGTGCAGACCTCTGACCGTCACCTCCATCGCCTGGTGGCGGACGCGGTGGGCGCGCCGGATGCGCCCGAGCATGGTCCGGCGCGGTTGGGCGACCTGCGGGCGTCGGCGCTGGACGCCAGCGCCGCCGCGCACGAGCTCGGCTGGAAACCCCGGGTGACGCTGACGGAGGGCGTGCGACGGACCGTGGAGCATTTCCGGGCGCTCATGTGACAGACCGCACCCGGCGCGCGACGGCGCTTGGCAGGTCCGCGTCCGGGCCCACCCGGAGCGAGCACGAGCACGAAACGGCCGGCGCGCCGCGATATCCACACTCTCGGAGGTGATTGGCAGTGCCCGCGAACCTGTCTCGCTATCTCGCCACGATCGTGGCGATGGCCGGCACGGCCATGCTGCTGACCGCCGCGCAGGCGCCCTCGGATCGATCGGGGAAGGTCATTGCGTGCGGAGATGTCACCGCGCTCGTCGCTGCTATCCAGAAGGCCAACTCCGGAGGATCCGGCACCATCAGGGTGGCACCACAATGCACCTACACGCTCACCGTGCCCCAGGTGCCCCAGGTGCCCCGGAGCTCGGCAGGCGCGGACGGCCTGCCCGTCATCACCGCAACGGTCATCATCATCGGTTATCGCACGATCATCGCGCGGTCGGCCAGGGCCGTGCCCTTCCGACTGTTCGAGATCGCCCCGACGGGCAGGCTCGCCCTGGGTGGGGTCACCGTCAGTGGCGGCGACCTCCCTCACGGCGTGTCGCCTTCGCCCGATGGCGCGGGAATCCTCAACAACGGCGGCAAGCTCGGTATCTTCCGCGGAAGCGCCGTGCTGCACAACAGGACGGCCGGCAGCGGCGGGGGAATCGCCAACCGGCATGGTGAAATTCTGCTGGATCACGCGCGCGTGATGGGCAACATCGCGGGAACCAACGGCGGCGGTATCGACAACGAGGAAGGCATCGTGACGGTGACCGATCAGAGTGTCCTCGACGGGAACGTGGCCGCGATCGACGGTGGCGGTATCTGCACCAGAGCGGGTACGGTCACGGTGGCCGGCAGCGAGGTGACGTTCAACACCCCAAACAACTGCTCTCCGCGCGGCGCGGTGCCCAACTGCCTCAACTGACCAACACCTAGTCGCATTCGACCGGTCGGCGCCGGCCGGGCACGTCCGCCGGGCACCGGCTACGGGCCGGCGGCGTCGCGCAGCGCGTCCACCCGGTCGGTGCGCTCCCACGGCAGGTCCACGTCGGTCCGCCCGAAGTGCCCGTACGCCGCGGACCGGTCCACCTTGGACGGCTCCCGGGTCCTTCGCCAACAGGGCGTCCAGGATCGAGTCGCTGATGGCATCGCAGATCTTGTCTGGATGCCCCTCGGTCACCGACTCCGACATGAAAAACCCCGTGTTCATGACCAAATCTCCCGCGGCGTGTGTCGCCTGGCATTGCTTTTCTCACCGCCGCGGTGGTGCTCCCAAGCCCGGGGGCGCCGTGCCCGACGCATGATTGTAGTCGCGGACGAAAATGGGTGTGCGCGGCGTCGGTGTCGATGGACGCGTCCGTTCGGGTTGCGTTGTTTCCTGGTCGCAATGCTGCGCCTGGAGTGTCACACGCAAGACCCCGCACCCACCCCTCCCGCCACCTTCAGCGCAAACGGGGCGCCGTCCGCCGAGGCTGGGCCCACCCGGCACGAATGAACCAATGATCGTCCACCGAGGCTCGGTCGAACACTCGCTCGGGGAATACTTCAGGCTGTGCCCGGATCCGAGTGGGTGGCGGGCACGGCAGCGACGTCGCGGAATGCGGCATGTCGCTCGTCCAAAGGGCTGGCCCAATTCTCGGTCAGATCACCGCGATGGTGGCGTTCGCGTGGGTCTGAACCTCGCTATATTGGTGGGGGCCCCGGCAGGCGTGGAAGTTCTCCATGGCGGCCTGTCCTCTGGAGGTTCGTCGCATGGCTTCGACCGAGATTTCCATGGTAATGCCCGCGAGCCAGGCGCGGCGGGCTCGCGGGAAGGACCATTCGGAAAGGGGGCGACTTCGGGCAGTTGTCGTGGAGGCCGGGCAACCGTCCCCATCCGCCACCGATCGCCTGGAAGACGACGTTGAGGTCATCGCCCGGCTGCCGGTGGCCTCCGAGGTGTCGCAACTGCACGTGGTCCTCGCGCTGGGCCGGCCAAAGGTGTTGTTGTGGAAGGCAACACTGGAACAGTTGGATTACCGGCTCATGGCGCTGTGTCTTACCCACCACGTCGGTGCGTTCGTGCTGGCCAATCCGGGTTACGGACTGTTGGGCTCCGCGCGGCTTTATCGGTTGGGGGGTCTACCGTGGTTGCGACTGCGGTGGCGACACAGACACGCGGCAACACTGATCAAACGGGCCCTGGACGTGCTGCTGGTGCTGGCGTGTTCGCCGCTGGCGTTGCCGGTGCTGTTGGCGGTCTGCGCTGCCGTCGGTCGCGATGGTCCGCCGCTGTATTTCCAGGACCGGGTCGGCGCGGGCGGGCGGGTGTTCCGACTAGTCAAGATCCGCACCATGGGCGTCGGCGTGGAACGCGCAACGGGGCCGGTGCTGGCCAGCGCTGATGATCCACGGGTGACTCCGCTCGGTCGGGTGCTGCGCCGGCTGCGCATCGACGAACTGCCCCAGTTATGGAATGTCCTGCGCGGTGAGATGAGCCTCGTGGGTCCTCGACCAGAACGGCCCGAATTCGTGATGGAATTCCGCCTGCTGCCGCACTACGACCTGCGTCATCTCGTGCGCCCGGGGATGACGGGAATCGCGCAGCTCACCGGTGGTTACGCGGCGAGTGTGGCCGAGAAACTCCGGTGCGATCTGCTGTATGTTGGCACTTGGTCGCTGCGATTGGACCTGAAGCTGCTCGCGCTGACGGTTGCCGATCTCCTGCGGGGGTTTCCCCGTGGCTAGGGCGGTTGCGCCCACCATCGCCACGGGTATCGCCGCGGGCCTGGTCCGAAACGGCGCCGTCCTGTTGGCGGCTCGGGGTGTCGCGGCCGTCGCAGGCGTGGTATCGGTGCCGGTGCTGTACGCCCGGCTCGGTGAGCGCTGCTACGGGGTGTGGGCGCTTTTCACCGGTCTGGTCACCGTCGCCGGCTTGGTCGACCTGGGCTTGGGCGCCGCGCAGATCCGCGCGGTGGCCACAGCGGCCGAAGGGGGCGAGCAGCGGCACGCCCGTGCCGTGCTGGCGATGGGATTCGTCGGCGGCGCCGGCCTCGCTGCCTTGGCGATCGCGCTCACCCTGCTGGGCTGGCCGGCACTGGCGCGGATGTTCCACCTGGGCGAGCTGAGCGGCCAGGCGCGGGGCGCTGCGCTGCTGTTGGTGGTGGGCTTTGTCCTGGACAGCCTGGCGATGCCGTGGCGGGCCGTGTTGGAGGGAACCCAGCACTACGGCACCCTCGGATGGGTCACCGGTGGCACGGCGCTGCTGGGCACGGCGCTGGTGGTGCTCACCGCATTGGCCGGCGGAGGATTGGTGCTGCTCGCGGCATCGGTCGCCCTCACCAGCGCGGCGCGTGCGGGGTTGCTGTGCGCGGCCGCGCGCGGGCGCGTTCCGGACCTGTTTCCCCGGTGGCGTGACATCAGCCGCTGCGACGTGACATCGGTACTCGCCTACGGCATACGCGTGCAGGCCTCCAACGCGGGCGCCGTGGCCAACAACGAGATGGACCGACTGGTGTTGGGCGGTTTCTTCGACCTGCCCACCCTGGCGGGGTTCGATCTCGGCAGCCGGCTGGTGAACCTGCTGCGGATGCTCCCCTCATTCGCCCTGCCCGTGCTGTTTCCCGCGGCTGCGGCGATGGTCACCGCCGGCGAGTCACAGGGACTGAACCGGCTGTACCTCGCCACGACCCGGTTGCTGGCCGGCTTCGCCGCCGCGGGCGCCGCCGCGCTGCTGGTGTCAGCGGATCCGTTGGTACGCCTGTGGTTCGGGCACCCGGTGCCGATCGCCGCCCAGACCATCGTGGTCCTGGCCCCAGGGTGCGCGGTGAGCGTGGTCGCCTGTGCCGCAGGGATCGTGACCCGGGCCGAGGGATTCCCGGGACGGGAGACGCGCTGCACTGTCCTGGCCGCCGTGCTCAATCTCGCGCTCACCATCCCCTTGATGCGCGCGTTCGGCCCGATCGGCGTCCCCCTGGCCACTACCGTGGTTGTTTCGCTGATCACCATCTACTTCTTCGCGCACTTCCACCGCGATTCGCATCGCCAGCTCCGCCCGCTGATTCACACGTTGTGTCCACCCCTGCTCGCCGGCGCGGCAGCCGTCGCGATCACCTGGTTTGTCGCGGCGAGGCTGCCCGACGGGCCAGGGCGCGGCGCTGCGGCGCTCGCGGTGGTATTCCGGGGCGGGCTCGCGGTACTGCTCGTCGCCGTAGGGCTGAAGGTGATCGGCTTGTGCCGCAACATCTCCCGCGCCCACTCGCCGGGGGCCGCCACCGCAGTGAAGGCCCGCGACCACGGCGCGAATGATTCCCGGGAGCAGCCGTGACCATATTGTCCGAGACGAGTCCTTGCATCCTGTGCGGCGAATCGGGGCGGACCGCACCGGCTTTGCGGGGCATCCTGCGTCGCTGCACATCGTGCGGTTTCACCTGGACCGCGCCGAGCGACGATCCGACCCCGGACACCGAACTGTACGACGAGGACTACTTCCGCGACGGCGCCTACCGAGACTACTTCGCCGAACACGCCCAGCGGCGCTATGAGGCGGCGCGCCGGCTGCGGTGGGTGCAGACCCTGCTCCGCCCCCGGTCAGTGCTGGAAGCCGGGCCGGCGGCCGGTTTCTTCCTGGAAGCCGCCCGAGCCGCCGGCATCACCGTCGACGGGGTCGAACCTGCTGCGGTGTGCGTGCGTTTCGCCCGGGAACACCTCAACCTCCCGATCCGCCAGGGCTGCTTTGAGACATCCCCGCCGCCATCGGCGCCGGTGGACGCCGTGTGCGCCTTTCACGTCCTCGAACATGTCGCCGACCCCCACCAGTTCCTGACCGCTGCGCACCGGGCGCTGCGTCCCGGCGGCGCTCTGGCGGTGGAAGTCCCCAACATCGCCTCCGCGGCCGCGGCGCGTCAGGGCGGCGCCTGGCACGCACTACAGCCCGCCTTCCACCGATGGCACTTCTCGCCACCATCGCTGACCCGGCTCGTGGAAGGCCATGGTTTCCGCGTCGAACACTGCGACACCGTCTCGGTCAGCTACTACCTCAGACCCCGTTACTGGATCAGCCCTCGGGGCGGGTGGATGTTGGTCAAAGAGTGGGCTGGTGCCGGCAACCCCCGCAAGCCCCACCCCCGCCGGTTCGATCTGTTGAGACTGCTCGCCACGCGAAGGGAGCGCGACCGGTGGTGACGCGGCCTGAGGTTTCGGTGCTCATCGTCAACTGGAACACCCGTGAGGCGACCAGGCGCTGCCTGGATTCGTTGCCAGGCGCCGTCACCGACGGCCTGGGCTACCAGGTGATCGTCGTCGACAACGCCTCGCGCGACGGTTCCGCCGATGTGCTGGCCACGTATCGGGACATCGTCTGGATCCGCAACGACACCAACGTCGGGTTCGCGGCCGCGGTCAACCAGGCCTACCGGCACGCGACCGGGGAGTTGATTCTTTTGCTCAACAGCGACATCTGTTTGGGACCCGGTGCGCTCACCGCGCTGGTGCGGTTCCTGCGCCAACGGCCCGACGCGGCGGGGGTGGCGCCGCTGTACCTCAACCCGGACGGCACCCTCCAGCAGCATTACATGCGGTTGCCGACCTTCCGCAGCGCGCTCGCGCTGGGCACCGTGCTGCGTTTCCTGCCGGGATTTCACCGCGCGTGGCGGGACCACGTGCTCGCGGGAGAGGAGTTCTCCCGGCCGCGGCCGGTTCCCCAGCCGTCGGTGAGTTGCCTGCTGCTGCGGCGCGGCGTGCTCGGCGCGGACCGCATCTTCGACGAGCGGTTCCCGCTGTACTTCAACGACGTCTGGCTCGCGCGCGGCCTCGCCGAAGCGGGCCACGAGTTGTGGGTGACGCCGGACGCCGCGGCTACCCACACCCTGGGTGCCTCCACCCGCCTGCTGGGCGCGGAAAAACGCACCGCCTACCGGCTCGAGGGCCTCGTCCGGTACGTGCGGCTGACGCAGACCACACCTCGACTGCGGGTGTTTCAGCTGGTGGTGTTGCTCGATCGCCTGGCGCGCCGCGTGCTGCGCCTGCGCGGGCACCTCGCGCTCGCGCAGTTGTGGGCGGCCCTGCGCGGCACGCTCGGCCCGCTGCCCGATCTCGACCCGCGCGGATGGGTGGTCATGTTCAGCGGCGTGGGCTGGCTGCGCTGGAGCGCCGGCGAACACCGCCAGCACGCCCTGGCCAGGGCGCTGTCGGCGCGACGACGGGTGTTGTTCGTGGACCCGTGCCCGCAACGCCTTCGCTGGACCTTCGACGTTCGGCAGGTCGCCGGATCGCTCTGGCATGCCTGCGTGCCCGGCGTGCTGCCGGCCGGGCGGGCGCTGCCGCCGGCCAACTGGGTCAATCGGCGAGTCGCGGCGGTGCTGCTGCGCCGCTGGTTGCGCCGCCGCCCGGGGGCGCGGCTGGTGTGGCTGGACGAGGACCTCAGTGCGCCGTGTGCGCGCTGGTTGGGCGCCGACGCGGTCGTGTATGACGTGGCCGACCTGGACTGGACCTTCGCCCGGCCATGCAACCGCTGGCACCTTCGCCGCGGCATGGCCACCGCGGTCCGCCTCGCTGACCGTGTCGTGACCTCTTCCCCGGCGCTACCGCGATGGCTGCCCCCCTCTCGGTGCCCCCCGGTGGTCGTGCCCAACGGCTGTGACCCGCAGCGGTTCACCCCCGACGGGCCGCTGGCCCCCGCCGTGGCCGACCTGGCCGGCCCTCGGCTTGGCTACGCCGGAGCCATCGACACCCGCGCGTTCGACGCGGACATGCTCGCCGCGGTGGCGCGCCACCGGCCCGACTGGACCTTTGTGCTCATCGGCCCCGCCACCCGCGCCGGCCGTGCCCCGCTGGCCGGGCTGGGCAACGTGCACGTGCTGGGAGCGATGCACGCCCACGACGTGCCCGCCGCGCTGCGGGCCTGCGATGTGTGCCTGATCCCCTACCGGGTGGGCGGACTAGTCGACTACGTGCACCCGAAGAAGCTCTACGAATACCTCGCGCTGGGCAAACCGGTCGTCGCGACGCGGTTGCCGGCGCTCGTTGCGCTCGACGGCCTGGTCTATCTCGCCGACGGTTCCACCGAGTTCGCCACGGCCATCGAGAAGGCACTCGCCGCCTGTCACGATCCCGCTTCCGCGGCCCGGCGGCGGGCCGTGGCCTGCCGCAACAGCTGGTCGAACCGATGCGAGCAGCTGTTGGCGCTGTTCGCGACGCTCGAGGGGGCACGACCGTGAGAACGCCGCCCTACGCCGTGTCCGCGCCGGCTGTCGCGGCAGTGCTCGGTGCGGCCGGTGCCCTGGCGTTGCACCTCGCACCGGAACGCCTCACCGGCCTGACAGCTGGCGCCCTGGTGTGTTTCGTAGCGTTCGTGTTCTGGCCGTGGGCGGTGCTCCCGGTGGGCATCGTCGGCGGGGTCGCCGCCACCAAGGCCGTCCCCACCGCGCCACTGGCCAACAGCCAGGTGGCCTTCGTCGTGGTGGTGCACGCCGCGGTGCTGGCGGCCGGCTGCCTTGCCCTGCTCGCCCGCCACCTGGCGTTCTGCGCCGGCGACCAACCGCGCCGCACACCGGCCGACCGATCCATGGCGCTGCTGGCCGCGCTGGTGGCCGCGGGCGCGCTCTACGGTCTCGCCCGCGGCCACGCGCCGCACCGCGTGCTGGTCGCCACCTACGAGATCGCCATCATCCCCGCCTACTACTTCCTCGCCACGCACACCCTGACCACCGCGCGGCGGCTGCGCGCCGCGAGCATCCTTTACGCCACGGCCGCCGCCGTCCTGGCCGCCACGGAGATGACCGTACCCGGACGGCACGGCGGACTGCTGTCCGCGCTGGCCATCCCCCCGCTGCTCGTCGCCGTCACCGGGCTGCGCGGATGGCGACGCGCTGCGGCGCTCGTGCTGATCGCGCTGTTCGTCGGTGACGTGATCGTCGCCTCCTACCGATCGGTGTGGCTGGCCACCGGACTGGCCGTGCTCATCCTGCTCGCCTGCGGCAGCGGCCACCTCCGCCGCAGCCTGGCCATGGGAATCGCCGCCGGAGCGGTGTTCACGGTGGCCGTCGGCGCCGTCAGCGCCGGGTGGCGCGCACGCTCGACGCTGGTCGGGGAGCACCTGGACGACGACGCCGGATACCGGCTGTCGGAAATGGCCGTGGGCCTGCGGGTGTTCGCCGCCCATCCGCTGGCCGGCGACGGGCTCGGCCAGACCACGCCCCACGTCTACCTGCCGGGCTTCGCGATCACCAATGTGGGGCCGATCTACCACGTGTTCTACGTCATGATCCTCGCCAACCTCGGGCTTGCCGGCCTGATCGCTGTCTCGGCGCCCCTGTGGCGCGCCCTGCGCGTCGCCTGGGCCGCCCGCGACCCGCGCACTCTGGCCTTTCTCGCGCTCACCTGTGGCTTCATCGCCGCCGCCGCGAGCGCGGGTCCCACCGACGGGCACTGGGAGCTCGGGGTCCTGCCCGCGCTGGCCCTGCTGGCCAACCAGCGACCCGCCGGCCACGCCGGCGTCGAGGGGAGCCGACCGTGACAACCGAACCGGACCGCCGCGACCGCCCGCAGGCCGCACTGGACGCGACGGCCATCGTGGTCACCTACAACTCCCAGGCCCACATCGCGGCATGCCTGTCCGCACTCGAGCGGGCCGGGCTCGCCGTGCACGTGGTCGACAACGCCTCCACCGACCACACCCCGCGGCTGGTGGCCACCACCTTTCCCCATGTGCGCGTGGTGACCAACCCGGTCAACGTCGGGTTCGCCGCCGCCGTGAACCAGGCCCTGCACCGGGTCGACACCGACATCGTCGTGCTGGTCAATCCCGACTGCGTGCTCCCCCCGCCCACCGCCCAAGCCCTGCTGCACACGCTGCGTGCCGACGCCGCGGTCGGTGTCGTCGGTCCCCGCCTCGTCGGCGTCGACGGCCGGGTCGCGATCAGCGCCCACCCGTTCGAGTCGCTGACCTCCCTGCTGGCCAGCCGATTCGGCGGAGCGCTCATCCCGGTGCGACTGCGTCGGCTGCTCTCAGGCCGCCAACGCCGCCGCGCCTACGACGCATGCCGCCACGGCGAGGGCCCGCTCGCCGTCGACTGGATCTCCGGCGCCTGCCTCGCCGTGCGCACCGCGCTGCTGCGCCAACTAGGCGGGCTGGACGAGGGCTACTTCATGTACTACGAGGACGAAGAGCTCTGCCTGCAGACCTGGCGGACCGGCGCGCGTGTGCTGTATCTGCCGTCCGTCACGGCCATCCACGCCGGAGGCGCCAGCAGCGGCGACCCCGTCCTGCTGTGGCCGCATCTGTATCGCAGCATGCTGCGCTTCTTCGCCCGACACCATGCTCGGACCTATCCGATCGCGCGCGCCGCGGTGCTGCTGCGCGCCCTGCTGGGCATGGCGCTCGCCCCGGCGCACCTACCCCGGTCCTGCGCACCACCCGGGGCGCGTCTGCGCGCATGGACACGCGTGGCCCGCATCGCCCTCACGGCCTCCCGCACGTCCTCGAGAGGAAACCCGCCATGCACATTCTGATGACGGCCGTCGGGCAACGCACCGAACACTGGATGAGTCTGTTCGCGATCCTCGCCGACCGGCCTGAGGTCGAACTCACCCTCTGCACCGCCGACGTGTCACCGCTGACCATCCAGGCCCTCACCGAACTGGATCGACGCGCGGACCGGTTCCACTTCCGATGCCTGCCCCATCTGCTCAGCGAACGCCGCACCGGCCACATGGCCTCGATCGCCTTCCGCCCGGGTGCCACCCGCAGACTGCGGACGCTGCGTCCCGACATCCTGCACATCATCGGTGAAGCCGCCTACCTGTCCACCTTCCAGATTGTGCGCCTGCGCAACCGACTTTGGCCGACCACACCGATCACCCTGTACGCGGCTCAGAACGTGGTGATGCGTTTCCCGTTCCCCTTCCCCTCTCTGGAACGCTACGCCTACCGCACCATCACCCACGCCTTCCCGATCACCCCAGCGGCACTGGCGTTGCTACGCACCAAGGGCTACCAGGGCCCCGCCAGTATCCTCCCCCTCGGGGTAGACACGAAGGCCTTCCGGCCCACCAGCACCTCACCGCACCCGTTCACCGTCGGATTCGTTGGCCGCCTGGAACCGCACAAGGGCGTGCACGACCTGCTGCGCGCCACCGAAGTCCTGGACTGCCACCTGCTCGTGGTCGGCGAGGGCCGCCTGCGCGACGACGTGCAACGGGCCGCGGCGCGCCGTCCCGGAAAGATCCACCTCAAGCCCTGGCTCGACCACGCCGCCCTCCCGTCGGTGCTGGCACAGATGGACGTTCTCGTTCTCCCCTCGGTCGAGATCGTCCAACGCAACATCGTGCCCTGGATCGGTATCCCCCTGCGCGAGCAGTTCGGTCGCGTCCTCGTCGAGGCCATGGCCTGCGGGATCCCCGTCGTCGGCAGCGACGTCGGCGAAATCCCGCACGTCATCGCTGACGCCGGCCTGACCTTCCCCGCCGGGAATGTCGCCGCCCTCACCGACCGGCTGACCCAGCTCCGGGACAACCCCGACCTCGCACGGCGCCTCGCCACCAACGGACGCCGCAGAGCCGAAACCGAATTCGGATGGGCCCACATCGCGGGCAGCCTCTGCCAGACATGGACCGAACTTGCCGAAACCGCCAGCCACCTCAACCGGCACCGAGGCTCACCCCCACCCCGCCACCGCTAGAGAAGCGACAAGCCCAACCGCCGAGGACCACCCGAGGAAAGGGAGGCCACCGTTGAAACCGCGCTCCGACCACACGACCCTCATCCGCAACGTCAAACGCCGCGCGGGCATGGTGCTGCTCTCGCTCGGCATCGGGGTTGGCGGCGCGTACCTGGCCACCATCCTGACCCCACCGACCTATGAGGCCACGGCCTCGGTACTGCTCACCGGCGGCGCCGTCCGCGACCCGGTCACCGGTCAGTTCCTCGACGCCAGCATCGCGCGAAACCTGGTGCCGACGATCGCCCGCCTGGCCGAGTCCCGTGAGGTGGCACTGGCCGCGGCCGCCGACGCCAGGCTGCCGGCAAACCTCGTGGTCGACCACGTCAGCGCGGACTACCAGCAAGGTGTGCAAATCATCCTCGTCACAGCCCGGGCACACACCGCGACCCAGTCCGCCAGCATCGCCAACGCCATCACCCACACGCTGAGCAGCCAACTGGAGAAACGGCGTATCGACGGCACCGGCTCGGTGGGCGCGCAACCGCTCGACCACGCCACGCCGCCCGCGCGCCCCACGCTGCCCGTGCCACTGCTGAACTGCGCGCTCGGTGGACTGCTGGGCGCACTCGGCGGCGTCGGGCTCGCACGGCTGCGCGACCAACTCGACGACAAGATCACCGATAGCGACCAGCTCAGCCAAGCCGCCACGGCCACCACGCTGGCCTGCATACCGTTCGAACGAGACGTCAAAAAGAACCCGCTGCGCAGCGACCGACCTTACACCCCCTGGTCAGAAGCCTTCGCGCAACTTCGCACCAACCTCGAATGTCTCGCCACCGACAACCCACCCCGCATCATCGCCATTACCAGCGCAACCTCCGGCGAGGGAAAGTCGACAACATCCTGCAACCTGGCGATCGCACTGGCCCGTGCCGGACGCCGAGTCCTGCTGGTCGAGGCCGATCTCCGACGCCCCCGCTGCTCGCGCTACCTCGGCCTGCCCAGCACCATGGGCATGACCAGCATTCTCACCGCGGACACCCCACCCGAAGCCGCCGTGCAGACCTGGGGTGAACACGGCCTCGCCGTCCTTCCCGCCGGCCCGCCCGTGCCCAACCCCGGCGAACTCCTCGCCTCACACCAATGCCGACAACTGCTTCGGCAGCTGCGAGAACAGTACGACATCGTGCTGCTCGACCTGCCCTCCCTGCTGCCGATCGCCGACGCCGCCATCATGACCGCCGTGGCCGACGGAACACTCCTCCTCGCCCGCCACCGACACACCCGAATGAAGCACATCCGCATGGCCGTCGACACCCTGAGCAACGTCCACGCACGGCTGCTGGGCTGCGTGCTCAACATGTCCCCCCCGACAGACGAATACATCTACGGATACCAGGAATGACCACTCCCCACCGGCCGTCGTCGGGTCGCAACAGACGCCCGGGCGGGCAGCCGACACCGACGATGAGCGCGGCGGTGGCACCGGCGCGGTGAGGGTGGGACGCAGGAAGCTACCGGCCAAGCCGCCGGCCAGTCGAGCACGGTCGGCCACGCCATGCGGAAGGGGCCGCGTGGCGGCGATTTCGAACACCGTCAGCGCGTTCGGCAAACCCCAGGGCCGCAACGCCCCTGCGGTGCTCACGAGAAGCTGCTGCGGCGCTGGTTGGAACCCGGCATGTTGCCGCTGTCCGCTCGCGCCTTGCACCAGTTGGCGTAACCGTCGCGATCTTTGTTCCCAAAGTCAAAGCGGGCTCCACTCAGGGTGTGCGGTTGCTGCGCCGGCGCGATGGGCGGCGTGCGGTGGCCTGTCGGCGGGTGGTGGCGGTCTGCTGCCCGTTCTCGCCGGAGTCGCCGCTGCTGTTGGCGGGGGCGGTCCCTTCGAGTTCGGCGATGCGGACGGCCGCGCTGTGCAGGTCGCGTTCGAGCCGGGTGATGCGGCAGGCGGCGTCGAGCAGGGTCAGCCCACCGTCGAGGAGTTCGCGGGCGCGGGCGGCGAGGATGAGGTCGTTGCGGCTGAAGCGGCGGTGCCCACCGGCCGAACGCTCGGGCCGGATCAGTCCGGCGGCGTGCAAGCTGCGCAGGAAGTCCGGGGTGACACCGAGCATGTCGGCGGCCCGGCCCATGGTGTAGGCGGGGTAGTCAGCGTCATCGACGGCGCTGGGTGCGCGGTGGGTCGGCGGCCGCTCGGCCATGCAGGCGTTCCCCCTTCATTGAGCGGTTGTTGCTCGACGGTGAAGATGGCGCAGGCCCGGACACTTCCCCGTCCCGAGGGTTGTCCGGGCCTGCATGCTCCTACGGCCGCGCCCACGGCGGACGGCGGCGGGCTGCCAGGGGCGACGAACCGGCCCTCGCCGCCGCGGGTCGCGGGTGGAGTGGACCGGTTCGGCGGCGGCCCACGCCGTTGTCAGTACCCGACGTGCCGCGCGCGCCGCTGCCGGCCCGCAGGGCCCCACGGCAGGGACATGAGCGTGGTCACCTGCCGTGGTGCCACCCGCTGGTGCCCGCCACGCCGCGACCCGTGTCGGTGACCTGGCGGCACCGCTCAGCCCGACTCGCCGCCGGTACCGCTTTCGATCACCCGGTGCTCGCCGCCGCCGTGACCGATCTCGATCCGGCGCGGCTTGGCCTGCTCGGCGACCGGCAGCGTCACGGTAAGCACGCCGTTGGTGTAGTCGGCGTGCACGTGGTCCAGATCCAGCCCCTCGCCGAGAGCGAGTTGCCGGGAGAAGCTGCCCCGCGGCCGCTCGGCCACCAGGTAGTTCACCTCGGCCTCCTGGCCATCACCGGCGCGCGGCGCTGGCCGCTCGGCGCGCACCGTCAGGGTCCTGTTCTCCGCGCTGACCTCCAGGGTGTTGGGGTCGATGCCAGGAAGATCGAACTCGGCCACGTACTTGTCACCGACGCGGTAGGCGTCCATCGGCATCGCCTGCGGCACCCCCCGCGCGACCCCGAACAGCTCGTTGGTCAGCCGGTTCAGGTCCCGAAAAAGCGGTTCAAACGCCAGCGTCAACACCATCACCTCCCCTTCGGTGGCCAGACAACCGACCGTTAGTTCACCGAGGCTTGCCACGACCCCGGTACCACTTATTCTGGAACCAGCAGCAGAGATTTGCAAGAGCAACCTGCCGAGTGCAGGCACAGCGCCCACTGAACTCGGCGGCGCACCGGGGCGGGGGCCGACATTCGCCGCCACCTTGGCCAGGGGCAGCGTGCCGGCCGGCCCGGGTCCGCCGCCACGCAAGGGGCAACCCGATGGAGCGTGCCTGCCCCGCACGTGGGCAGCCCACCCTGGGAGGGAACCGAGCATGGCTTACGACGTCGACCCCACCAGCTTCGATCCCGAGGACGCCAAGCCCGAAGCCGACGCCGCCGAGCAGCAACGCCCCGCGCTACGGGACGACCTCGACGCCGACCAGCGTGCGCTGCAGGACGAGTTGGACGAGGACACCACCGAACCCGCGCCGCCCACTGACACCGCCGAGTCCGACCCGGCCGACCTCGCCGACCAGCAGCGCGTCGTGCGCCTGCCCGAGGAAGAAGAACCTTGGCCGGGATAGCACGCCACAGGGCCGTACCGGTGCCGTGACGGGGCCACGCTGTCCCAGGGCGTTTGGGGGCACGCCACGCACGGGCCTGAAGCCGCTCGGCGCGCTCCCCGCTGCGGATACGGGGCTGGCGGCACGGATTCGGGAGTACCCGCTGGCCCTGGATGAAGACCACCGGGCCAGCGAGCTTGTCGGTATTCGAATGAGAATCGAACACGTCTCTTTCGCCGTTGGCCAACGAACTGGCGGGCCGCGGAAACGGTCGCGCATTCCGGCCGCGTGCAACGCCCCGGAAGGGGTGTCAAACCGCCGCGAACGCTGACGCCGCCGGGCCGGTCGAGAAGAAGCCTGAATGGAGGCGGTCCACGTCGGCGTGATTGCCGCCGGCGCGGGCAGTCACTCGACACGGAAAGAGGCTCTTACCAGGCAGGACAATGTCCAATGTGCGTAAACATTGGCGGTACATTACTTCTCCTTGATCCGGCCGGCACGGTGGTGCGAGGCTCGTCGACGAATCCGAACCGGCAGGAAAGGAGTACGGATCAACATGCCCATGAGCGGGGGAAACAGCGTCGCTCGGCGCGGTCGATTGACGTCGGTGAGTGTGGCCGTCGCGTTGTCGGTATTGTCGGCTGGCCTGATGACCGGGACGGCGGAAGCCGCGGAGAGCCATCCGGCAGCGTTGTGTAGCGGCACGGCCTCCGGATTCCTGGCCAAGTGGGGCCCGGTGTCCAAGCAGTGTTCTTACACCAGCCCGGCGAGCGGGTGGAAGGGAAGGCTGCGGATCGACTGGAACACGCAGTCGGGCACGAGCCAGTACGGGTGCGTGGAGGCGCGGATGAGCAAGGCGAAGAATCCCGACCCGTGGCAGGGTGTGGGGTGCGGCTCCTCCGGCAGCGGCGTTATCAAGTGGCCGGCGAACACCGCTTCCATGGTGGAGGTCCGCGTGAAGTCCATGAACAGCGCCGTCATCAACGTCGACTACTCGATCTGACCGGTCGACCAGATCCGAAGCCCATGGCCGGGCGGGCTGCCCGGCCATGGGCCCGGCCACATCGCTCAACGAACTTCCGCGGCCTGGCTGGTGTGGTCGACGACGGTCACCTTGAAGAAGATGCCGCTGTATTGCGGCAGGAACAGCCGGCCCTGGGCGTCGACCATCTTCCAGAACACCTGACACGTCCCCGGCGTTCCCGGGGCCTGGACCGGCACGCTCACCAACACGCTGGCGCCCGGCGCGGTGTCCGGGACGGGCACCCGCGCGGCGGAATGGCAGACATCCAATCCGTCCAGTGGGGCTTGGCGCTGGAGGAAACGACCGTGCCAGGACACCGTGCCGGTGTTGGTCAGCCGCCATGTCTTGGTGAACCGCTGGTTCACCCACACGGTGCTGCCGTCCGGATAGGTGACGTCCTCATCCAACCGTGACGCGTCGCCCGGAATGGGCAGCGACCGCTCCGATGAGCCTTCCGGCCCCGCCGGCGCGGTGCTGTGCGACGGCGGACCGCCCAGGAGGACGTCGACAGTCACCGCCACCACCGCGGCCACGGCAGCCGCGGCGACCAGCACCGGCCACCGGCGAGCGCGCCGGGAGACATCTGGTGACGTGGCATGCCCCGATCCGTCCGTCCCGCTCACCGGCTCGCCGCCGGCCCGCCCCGACTCCTCGGCCCCGCGTGCGGCGTCCCAGCGGACCCGCCAGGCGCGCCTGGTCTCCTGCTCGTCCTGGCCGAGCCCGGCCACCGCCAGCGACCGGACAAACTCCCACGTGGTTTCCCAGCTCGGCAGGACGTCACCGCGGGCAGCCGCCGATAACGCCGACTTCGACGCCATCGCACCGTATTCGACACGCATCCGGTCGTAGGACGGGTCGCCGGCCGACTCCTTCAACGTCAACAGCGCGTGCGCGAACGCGGCGACGGGGCCGGCACCCGGGTCGGGCCGGCGCGCCCGGCGGCCCCGCTTACGCTGCTGATCAACGGCGTGGTCGAGGGTCACCGGCAGCCCCCGAACGATCCCACGGCCGTGCACACAGCCGACCATTCCCCCATGATCACGCCCCCGAGCCTAGTGCCAGGCCCCGTCGCCCCGGCGCAGTATCCCGGGCACCGCGCGTAACCGACGGTCAACCCCCGAGGGCCTGGGCGGCCAAGCCCCGATGAAGGGAGGCAAGACGCGCTCCCGCGGAGCAGCGGGCCGCGGCACCGCCGCACGTCGACGTCCACCAGACGGTGACCAGGGGGAGAGAAGCCCGGTCGGAGGTTTCGGGTGCGTCCCTCCCGCCCCCCCGACCGGGCACCGGTAAGGCCCGATCAGCAGCACGTGGCTCTCCAGATGAGAGCCACGTCACGGATCACCTATCCTGGGCAACCCAGTTGATGTCGGCAGAGACCGGGAGAAACCATGGTGGTCAGCTCGCCGGGTGGCCAGGCGTTCCGGGACGCCCGCGACTTCCTGCTTCGCCACGCCTCGGACTACGACGCCGCCCGCGCCGGGTTCACCTGGCCCGAACTTGGCGCGTTCAACTGGGCACTGGACTGGTTCGACGCCATCGCCGAGGGCAACGACCGCACGGCACTGTGGATCGTCGAGGAGGACGGCGCCGAGGGCCGCTGGTCCTTCGCCGAGATGGCCCGGCGGTCCAACCAGGTGGCGAACTGGCTGCGGGACCGCGGGGTACGCCGCGGCGACCGGATCATCCTGATGCTGGGCAACCAGGTGGAGTTGTGGGAGACGCTCCTCGCCGCGATGAAGCTCGGCGCGGTGGTGATCCCGGCGACCACCCTGCTGGCCCCGGCCGACCTGCGCGACCGGGTGGACCGCGGCCGGGCGCGGCACGTCGTGGTCGGCTCGGCGGACACCGGCAAGTTCGCCGGCGTGCCCGGCGACTACACGCGGATCGCCGTGGGGGAACCGGTGGCCGGCTGGCACGCCTACCACGACTCCCGCGACGCCGACCCGTCGTTCCGGCCGGACGGCACCACCCAGGCCTCGGACACGCTGCTGCTCTACTTCACCTCCGGCACCACCGCGCAGCCGAAGCTGGTGGAGCACACCCACGCCTCCTACCCGGTGGGGCATCTGTCCACGATGTACTGGATCGGGTTGGAGCCCGGCGACGTGCACCTGAACATCTCCTCCCCGGGCTGGGCGAAGCACGCGTGGAGCAACGTGTTCGCGCCGTGGAACGCCGAGGCGACGGTGTTCGTGCACAACTACACCCGCTTCGACGCCAACCGGCTGCTGTCCGAAATGGACCGCTGCGGCGTGACCAGCTTCTGCGCCCCGCCGACGGTGTGGCGCATGCTCATCCAGGTCGACCTCGGCCAGTTGCGTACCCCGCCGCGCAAGGTGGTCGGCGCGGGCGAGCCGCTGAACCCGGAGGTGATCGAGCAGGTGCGCAGGGCGTGGGGGGTCACCATCCGGGACGGGTTCGGCCAGACTGAGACCACCGTGCAGGTGGCCAACACCCCGGGCGCGTCCGTCAAGCTCGGCTCGATGGGGCGGCCGATGCCCGGCTACACGATCGAACTCGTCGACCCGGTGACCGGCCAACCCGCCGACGAGGGCGAGATCTGCATCGACCTCTCCCGCCGCCCGCTCGGCCTCATGGTCGGCTACCACGGCGACCCGGAACGCAACGCCGAGGCCATGCGGGGCGGCTACTACCACACCGGAGACGTCGGCACCCGCGACGCGGACGGCTACATCACCTACGTCGGCCGCACCGACGACGTCTTCAAGGCATCCGACTACCGGATCTCGCCGTTCGAGTTGGAGAGTGTGCTGCTGGAGCACGACGCGGTCGCCGAGGCGGCGGTCGTCCCCTCCCCCGACCCGCTCCGCCTCGCGGTGCCCAAGGCGTACGTGGTGCTCGCCTCGGGCTGGCCGGCCGACAAGGAGACCGCGCTGGCGATCCTGCGGCACGCCCGCGAGCACCTGGCCCCGTACCAGCGCATCCGCCGGCTGGAGTTCGCCGAACTGCCCAAGACGATCTCCGGAAAGATCCGCCGGGTGGAACTGCGGGCCCGGGAAGACCAGCAGCACACCGCGGACAACCGGCCGGCCGGCGAATACCGCGACGACGACTTCCCCGACCTGAAAGGCTGAGCCCCGCCGGGTACTTTTCCGTTGGGTGCACCCAACTCGCGCTCTCACGTGATGTCCGATCCCGCCGTTGTTCCGGCAGCCGAACAGAAATTCCGCGCCTCGTTTTCTGTCGCTCGAACGCATCTCGCGAGCAAGCGGTGATGGCGACGCCCGCGACCGGGCGCCTGACGGACTTTCGCCCCTAACGATCCGTGTCGCGCCGTGACGAGGCTGGAAGTTCCTTCAGGAGATCCTGCGGAAGGGATCGGATCATGACACGGATCACGATCAACGGTGTATCGGTGGACCCGGTGGCGCAGTCGGACCATCTGCGCGCGGCCGGGCTGGAATCGGCGGACGCCTCGCAGTCCAATTATGTACTCATTCAGACCCGCGAGCCGCTTTCCGACGAGCAGCGAACGCGGTTGACCGAACTGGGCGTCGACATTCATCAGTATGTGCCAGAGAACACCTACCGATGCGGGTACCGGCCCGCCGATCTGGACGCGATCCGGGCGCTGCCCTTCGTGGTGTGGGCCGACGTCTACCTCCAGGGCTTCAAGGTGCCGCCCGCGCTGCGGCCCGACATGCGCACCGCGCCGGCCTCGGTGGTGCCGACGGCGGTCCCCCGGTCGCCCTCCCGGCGGCTGCGGGAGGTCGACGTGGTGCTGCACGACGACGTGGACGCGGCCTCGGAGTCACTGCGTGCCCGGCTGGCCGAGGCCGCGGGGCGAGAGGTGGACGCGGTCCAGGTCGGGCGGCGCAAGGTCCGGTTGACCGTCCCGGAGTGGCAGCTCGGCGACCTGGCCGCGGTGGACGAGGTCCGCCAGATCGAGGAGGTTCCCGAGCGGAAGCTGTTCAACAACGTGGCCCGCCCGTTGCTGAACGCGGACGTCGTGCTGCACGGCACGCCGTACCAGGGAGACGGCGAGGTGGTCGCGGTGGCCGATACCGGTTTCGACCTCGGCTCCACCACCGACGTGCATCCGGCGTTCCAGGACCGGGTCGCCGCGCTGCACGCGCTCGGGCGGCGTCACCCGGACCGGACCGACGACCCGGACGGGCACGGCACCCACGTGGCCGGCTCGGTCCTCGGCGACGGCCGCTCGTCCACCATGGGCGGTTCGATCCAGGGCACCGCGCCCCGCGCGACGCTGGTTCTGCAGTCGATGCTGGATCGCCGCGGCGCCCTGGGCGGAATCCCCGCCGACCTGCACGACCTGTTCGAACCGCCCTACGAGCAGGACGGAGCGCGGATCCACACGAACTCCTGGGGCAGCGTCATACCGGGTCTGCCGTACGACGCCAGCGCGGAGGAAATCGACGACATGGTGTGGAACCACCCCGACCTGGTGATCTGCTTCGCCGCCGGCAACGACGGCACCGACGACAACGCTGACGGCGTGGTCGACTCCGGAGAGATCGGCTCCCAGGCCGCGGCGAAGAACTGCATCACCGTCGGGGCCAGCGAGAGCCTGCGCGAAGACTTCGCGCACACCTACGGCGAGTACTGGCCGCCGCGGTTCCGAGCCGACCCCATGCACTCCGACCGCCAGGCCGACGATCCCGAGGGGCTGGTTGCCTTCAGCAGCCGGGGCCCGACCAAGGAGGGCCGCTACAAACCGGACGTCGTCGCCCCCGGAACGTGCATCCTGTCCACCCGGTCCCGGGCGGTCGCCTCGCCCACCACCGACTTCGGGAATTCCTCGGACCCGCTGTTCTTCTTCGACAGCGGAACCAGCATGGCCACCCCGCTGGTGGCCGGATGCGTCGCCGTGCTGCGGGAGGCGCTGTCCAAGAACGGCACACCGAAGCCGAGCGCGGCACTGGTCAAGGCGGCGCTGATCAACGGGGCCGTCGCACTGACCGGGCAGTACACCCCCACGGAAGCCGGCGCCACCCCCAACGTCAACGACGGCTTCGGTCGGGTCGACCTCGCCGGCTCGGTGACGGTCGCCGGCCGAGACGGTGACGGTGGCGCCGGGGAAGGCGGTCCGCTGGCACAGGACGGTACGGAGACCTTCACGGTCGAGATTCCCGAGCGGCCGGGCCGTGCCCCCGCCGCCGGCGGTGCCGGTGCCACCCTCAAGATCACGCTGGCCTGGACGGACCCGCCGGGCGCCGCGCTGCAGAACGACCTGGACCTGATCGTGCGCGCGGCCAACGGCGAGGAGCGGCACGGCAACATGGGCACCTCGCAGCGGTTCGACCGCCGTAACAACGTCGAGCAGGTCGTGTGGCCCAACATGCCGCCGGGAAGGACGGAGGTCATCGTCCGCGCCCACCGGATCACGCGGTTCCCGCAACCCTTCGCCTACGCCTGGCGCGTCGGCTGACGACCGAGGGATGCCTCGAAGACGGCGCCGGGTGGGACCGGCCGGCCGTACATGTCAGGCGTCGGGGTCGTTCGCCCTCGGTCGCGCCCTCGGGCTGGGCTACCCGCGCGCCACCACGCTGGCGTTCACCGCCGCCGGCAACAACTTCGAACTCGCCATCGCCAGAGTTCCCCAAGCCGCTGACCGACGAGAGCGTCCGGGCCGCCGACGTGGTGATCACCATGGGGTGCGGTGACGCCTGCCCGATCTATCCGGGCAAGCGCTACCTCAACTGGGAACTGGACGACCCCGCCGGCAAGACCATGGAGCAGGTCCGCCCCATCCGCGACGAGATCGACCGCCGCGTCACCGCGCTGCTCGCCGAGCCGGTGCCCGCCACCACATAACCCACTCTGGACCGACGACCCGGTCAGCAGGCAGCGGATCCTGCCCGATTACCCTCGCGGCGAAGCTGGCCTCAACCTTCCCAGCGGCAGTTTCCCCGCTGACCGGCACGCCATCGGCCGTGGCCCGCTTCACCAGCTCAGCCACCACCTGCTCGTCCACCGCCGGCGCGGTCACCGCGGTCTGGGGCTTGATCTCGTCAGTCACAGGTGTACCTTCCACTTAGGACAGTTACACCGTTGTTCTTACACCCCCGGCCGGAGCTGCGGTGTCCGGGGTCGCGGGCGTCGAGCAGTCGCTGGGTGAGCGGATGGCCGAGTTGGTAGGCGTCGGCGACGGGCAGCACGCTCATGCCGGGGTGCTCGGCGAGCCAGTCGGGGGCGGCGTCCGGGCTGGCGAAGAAGTCGACGTGGTTGCAGAACGCGGATCGCACCGACGTCATGTCACCAGGGGTGACCAGGGAGACCACTGCGGTGGCGGGCTGGATGTCGTGCACGCCGGTGGGGGTGACGGTGAGCCGGATCGGGGTTGCGGTGGCGTGTGCACGGTCAGGTTCCTTCCTGGACGGGATGGGCGCGGGTGGGTGGGGCGTCAGCCGGCGCAGCAGGAGAGTTTCGCCACGTCAGCGGTGTAGGTTTGGGCGGCGAGTTTGAGGGCTTCGGCCATGGTCAGGTACGGCGCCCAGGTGTGGGCGAGCTGGTCGACGGTCAACCCGGCGATGATCGCGTAGGTGGCGGCGGTGATGAGGTCACCGGCGCCCTCGGCGAGGGCGTGCACGCCCAATAGGCGGCCGGTGCCGGCCTCGGCAACGATCTTGACCAGGCCGCGGGTGTCCCGGTTGACCAGCGCCCGAGGCACGTAGGCCAGTGGCAGGGTGCGGCAGTCGCAGCGCAGCCCGGCCTCGGCGGCCTGGGCGTCGGTCATGCCGACCGCGGCGATGGCCGGGCTGGTGAAGATGACCCGGGGCAGGGCGGTGTAGTCCAGGGCGCGCCGCGCGCCGGACAGGGCGTTGTCGGCGACGAGGGTGCCGTGGGCGGCGGCCACGTACACGAACTGCGCCCCGCCGGTGACGTCTCCGGCCGCCCATACCCGGTCATTGGTGGTGCGCAGGTACTCGTCCACGACGACCTCGCCCCTCGACCCGGTTTTGACCCCGACCGGGTCGAGATTGAGCCCGGTGGTGACGGGGCGGCGGCCGGTGGCGACGAGTAGCTGCTCGGCGCGCAGTTCCACGTCGGTGCCGTGCGCGGTGCGCACGCTCACGGTCGTGGCGCCGTCGTGGGTGTGGACGGCGGTCACGGTGGCGCCGGTGTGCACGCTGATGCCCTCGTCGGCGAAGACTGCCTGGATGGCGTGGGAGATCTCTGGTTCCTCGAACGGGGCGAGCCGGTCCAGGGCCTCGACAATCGTCACTGCCACACCGAGGCGGGCGAACAGCTGGGCCTGTTCCAGGCCGATCGCGTTGCCGCCGATCACGATCATCGACTCCGGGAGCGTGTCGAGTTCCATCGCGGTGGTCGAGGTCAGGTAGCCGGCCTCGGCCAGGCCGTCGATCGGCGGCGCCCACGGGGCGGAGCCGGTGGCGATCAGGTAGTGGTCGGCCTCGATCCGCAGGCGTGCGCCCTCGGCCAGTGCCACGTCCACGGCGGGACTGGTGGCCTCGCCGGTGAAGGCGGCGCTGCCGTGGATGATCTCCCAGTCGTAGTCGGCGGCGAGGTCGAGGTACTTCTCCCGTTGTAGCTGCCCGACCAGGGCGTCCTTGCCGCCGATCAGGTCCGGCAGGGCGACGGGCAGCTCGGCCGGGGTCAGGCCGGGGAAACGTCCGGCCGCCTGCGCGACGTCGCGGGCCTCGGCGGCGGCCAGCAGCGCCTTGGACGGCACACAGCCGACGTTCACGCAGGTCCCGCCGATCGTGCCGCGCTCGACCATCACCACCCGCCTGCCCCGGTTGGTCGCGGTGACAGCGGCGGCGAACGCCGCCGAGCCGGAACCGATGATCGCCAGGTCGTACCCGGATCGCGTCTGCGCCATCGCCCGCGCCTCCTCAAAACGTCGGGATCCGGACCTCCGAACCCACCTTGACTTATCCGCCTTGCCGAATACTACGATGGCACCATACTATGCGGCTACGCGAATAGCGCCAGTTGAGGAGGGCAGCGTGACACACCCGAACGCCACCGCGACCCGACCGGAGGTCGCCGCCGTCTCGTGTACGCATTCCGACACGACGGCCCGGTTCTTCCGGGCGCTGTCCGACCCGACCCGGCTGCGGCTGCTGGAGTTCATCCTGGCCGCCGAGCGCACCTCCGCGGAATGTGTCGAGCACGTCGGCATCTCCCAGCCGCGGGTGTCAGTGCACCTGTCCTGCCTGGCCGACTGCGGCTACGTGATCGCCCGTCGGGACGGCCGCAAGCTGCGGTACTCGGTGGGTGATCCGCGGGTGGCCGAGTTGGTGACGCTGGCCCGCGCGCTGGCCGCCGACAACGCCGCCGCCCTGGACTGCTGCCCCCGCATCCCCCCGAAGTCCAGTGCGAACGGGGACGCGCGATGACCGGCGACACGGACCGGTCCGGGTGGGGCGGTGGCCTGGCCATGGTTAGCCTCGGGCTGCTGATGGTGCTCTGTTGCGCGGGACCGGCGCTGATCGCCGGCGGCGCCCTCGGGGTGCTGGGCGGGGCCGTCCGTAACCCGTGGCTCATCGGCGCCGGCGCGCTGCTCGTGCTCGGCGCCGTCGGCTACCCGCTGTACCGGCGCGCCCGCCGACGTTCCGGGCAGGCCGCCGAGGACTGTTGCCCGCCACCGCCAACCACACGCCACCAGCACGGGGCGGCACGACCTGACCGCACCAGCAGGTCCTGATGATGGCCGCACCGTGCAGCTCCGCACCCCATCCCGCATCCGAGAGCGTGCTGCCCCCGCTCGCGCCCAGGTCGGTGTTGCCGCTTCAGCCCCGCACCCCCGTATAACCCACGCCAGGAAGGTCCGCACGCCGTGATGGCTCCCCCGCTTCTCGCCTCCCGCCGTGCTGTGGTGGCCGCCGCCGTCATGCTCGCGACCGCCGTACCGGTACCGGCCGCTTGCGGCACCAACACCGCGACCCCCGCCTCACCGGCCGCGCCCGCTGCGGCGGCCAACGCGGCCACGCAGGTGACCACCATCACCGGGAGCGGCATGCGCGTGCCCGGCGCGGAGCCGACCGCGTTGTTCTTCTTCTCCGTCGGCTGCGGCGAATGCGCCGGCGGCGCGAAATCCCTGGCCCAGGCAGCCCGGACCGTCGGCGGCAAGGCGGAGTTCCTCGCCGTGGACATGGACCCCAGCGAGTCCACCCAGGACGTCACCAGCTTCCTCAAGACCGTCGACGGTGCCGACCTGCCCGCAGCCATCGACACCGGGGCGGCGCTGACCCAGCGGTTCGGGATCTCCGCGCTGTCCACGCTGATCGTCGTCGCCCCGTCCGGGAAGGTCACCTACCGGGCCACCGACCCCTCGCCGCAGGCCATCACCACCGCCCTGGACCAGGCGGTGGCGCAGTGAACCCGCTGCTGGCCCTGGCGTTCGCCGGCGGGATGCTCGCCCCGGTCAACCCGTGCGGCTTCGCCCTGCTGCCCGCCTGGGTCACCTACAGCCTCGGCGGCACCGACACCGCGCCCCTACCGGTGCGGCTGGTCCGCGCCCTGCGCGCCGGGGCTGTCCTCGCCGTAGGCTTCGCCAGCACATTGGTCGCCGCCGGCCTGGCCATCAGCGCCGGAGCCCGCGCGATCATCGGCGCCGCGCCCTGGCTCGGCCTGGCCATCGGCATCATCCTGGTCGTGCTCGGCGTCGCGATGCTCGCCGGGCTCACCGTGCGGCTGCGGCTGCGCCCCGCCTCGACCCGCCCAGCCCGCAGCGGCCGGGCCGGCGTCGGGCGGCTGGCGGTATTCGGGGTCGGCTACGCGGCGGCGTCGCTGTCGTGCACCTTCGGGGTGCTGCTCGCCGTCATCGCCCAGGCCCAGGCCACCGCCAGCTACACCGGACTCCTGCTGGTGTTCGCCGCCTACGCCGCCGGGGCCGCCACCGTCCTGGTGCTGGTGGCCATCGCCACCGCCGCGGCCGGCGCCGCCCTCACCCGGCACATCACGGCGCTCGCCCGATACGGTCCCCGCATCACCGCGACCGTGCTCGTCCTCACCGGCGTCTACCTGGCCTGGTACTGGTACCCAGCCGCCACCAGCGGCACCATCAGCAGCGGCGCCGGGTTGGCGCGCTTCTCGGCCACCGCTACCAGCTGGATCAGCGCGCATACCGGCACCATCACCGCGCTCGCCGCCGCGGCCGTCCTCACCGTCACCGTTCTCGCGGTCGGTTACCGCCTGCGCCGCCGGGCCATCACCCGCGCCGAGGCCGACGCAGCTCCGACCGCCTCGCCAGGCCCAGACTGCTGCGCCCCCGACGTGGACCAGGACCACAGCGAAAGGGCGCCGTCTCGGTGACTCACCTGGCGGCGCGTACCTCACCGACACGATGACCCCAAACGATCACCCACCCTGAGCTTGACCCCGTTCTCCGGACACGTTGGGTGTGGTGTCAGCCGCCGTGGTGAGGCGACGTCTGTCGTGTCTCAAACTGGATGGGGCTGAGCATTCCAATGCTGGAATGCCGTCGTTTCGG
>NZ_BJFL01000045.1 GCF_005405885.1 Gandjariella thermophila | reverse complement strand
CGCACGGGGGTCTGCGCGCGAGCGTCCACCACCCTGCGGACGCGCCTTCGCTGGTGGGATGAGCGGCTCCACCAACGCCCAGAGTTCGTCGGGCACCAACCGTTCCGACAACGAGTCGATCACGGCGCGAGATCATCGCAGCCTACCCAGCAACATCCAAACGAGACACGCTCTATAGTCACCCCGACCATGGTGGGGACGGGACCTGGACATACGAAGGTAAGAAGAAGGGCAAGCACATCCGGGTCGTTGTTGACGGGAAGGGCAATGTCATTTCGGTCCACGAGTCCTGACATGGTCGGGCTGACCGGCACGGGGGGCACCGATGACGAAAACGTATGAATCCGCGGCCATCCTGCTGCTCCGCAGGCTCGCCGGTCGACTCGCCGACAGCACGCTGGAGTCGCTGTGGTCCTACCTGGGGGCTGGCGAACTCGTCATGCTCGAGGACACCCTGTTCGGCGCCCTCGAACTGGAAGACGTGGCCCTCACCCAGGATGAGGTGCGGACCCTTCGGGACATGCTCGATGACCCGAACGACGCCCGATTGAACGACGTCACGGTGCTTTCCACCGAACAGCCCGAACAGAGGTATCGCTTCACCGCCGGCACCGAGAACGGCGCGAACGAGGCGGCCGTGACTGAGACCGACCGGGTGGTAATCGGCGAGGTGTCGAAGCTGCCCAGCGTGCGCCGCGTCCTGCGGGCCAGGCGCCACCCGGCCGGGTCTGGCCCCGCCGGCCAGGGAACCTGGGTCTATCTCGTCCAGGTCGCGGCCGGTACCTACGTGCCGCACGTGCTGCCCGGTATCAGCTCGGCGCTGCTCCTGAGCGACGCCGGTACCTATCCGGTGGAGGTGGTCGCCGAGGGCGAGGAGTTGCCGCCGTACCAGTCAGCGGCGCTCACCACGGGCCGGCAGATCTGGCCGCCCGATCCCGGCGAGCGACCGTAGCGCCGGACCCGCCGTTACGCCGGCTGGTCCGGCATGCCGAAGTGGTTCAGGACGGTGGCGAGGTTCTCGTAGGGGCTGCCGGGTCCACCGTCGAGGCGGGCCCAGCAGGCTTGCCGGGGTCCGGTGCCCAGCAGCCGCACTCGCTCCACCGGTGCGCGCATCGCGTGGTCGGCGCCGCGCTCGGCGACCTGGCCGTGGCCGACGAGTATGGCGTAGGGCAGCGCCGGCAGGGTGGGTGCGTTGGCGCGCAGGCCGTGTAGCCGGCCGGGATGCGCTGCGACGATCATCAGCCGAGCCGTGCCGACGATCTCGGCGGCGAGGGCGTCCACGCTGTCCTGGCTGACCGCGCCCGCGGGCGGGCCGGAGAGCCGCACGCGTTCCAGCATGCCGGTGTCCACCCGCTCGACGGCGAGCTGGCCGACCACGCCGGACCCGACCACGACGAGCTGGGCCGGGTTCGGGGCACCGTCCCGGCAGTACGCGGTGATCTCCCGCGCCGACCACGGCTGGGTGGCCGGCTCCGCGACACCCCATCCGGTGGGCGGATCGCCGGTCAGGGCGCGTAGTGCGGCCTCGGCCGCGGCGCCGAGTTCCAGCGACTCGCTGGCCGGGTGCAGCGTGGTGATGTGCACCTCCAGGTCCCCGGACCCGGGTGGTGGATCGACCGGGTCCGGGGTCGGGGCCTGGACGTCGGCGACGAACCGGGCGCCGTTCCACCGCATCACGAACCCGGCCAGCCCGTCCCGGAAGCGTTCCGGGCCGTCCCGGACCACCCACTCCGCGCCGGTGTCGCGGAGCATCAGCTCCAGCGGGAAGGTGATCCTGCTGTGTGCGGGGGTGAGCACCTGGAGCACCCGCTCGGCGCGGCCGGCCGCGACGGCCGCGTCCGCGAGCCACGTGGACAGCGGCACGACGCTGCGGTCTTGCTCGACGATGACCGCCTCGGCGGTGACCCGGTCGGCCGCGGGGTGCCAGGTCATCGGTTCGACCACGACATGCCTCCCGTTCTCGCGAGGAGCGCCCGGGTGAAGCGCCGGGCCACGGCCTCGGCCTCCGGGTCGTGGCCCGGCGCGCGGCTTTCCACCCACCACACCGGGTGCGGCACCTCGGCGTCAATGCCGAGCAGCCGCCGCGCCTCCCCGGGAACCTGCACCAGCCGCGCTCCCTCGGTGGTCACCAGCAGCCGCCCGTCGTCGTGGTAGAGCTGCACGAGATCGGCGTGCTCGACGGTGTTCACCCGCAGCTCGGGGCCGGCGGCGAGCATGGCCGAGATGGTGGCCTCCGGGCCGGGTTGCTCCCGGCACAGCGCGACGATGTCGAAGGTCACGACGCCCTCCTTACCGCGAGTTCGCGCGGCCGCGATCGCGTCGCCAGGCGCGCGCCGTGGTCACGTTGGCCGCCGCGGCATAACGCACGCATCAGGGAGCCTCCTTCGCGGGAACCGAGTCGGGCTGCGACGCCAGGTGGGCGATCTGCACGGTGCGGGCAGGCTCACCGGGCCGGACGTACTGGGCGCGGCCGGTCGGCATGGTCAGCGGCCGGACGCCGGCGAAGAGCTGCCCCTCGGTGCGATCACCGGACATCAGCAGGCCCAGGCACCCGGATTCGCGCACCGCGAGGGTGAACGGCTCGTAGAGCCCGCGGGAGGCGCCCATGACGCGGCGGGTCATCAGCACGTGCAGGCCGAGGTCGCCGCCGGCAGGCAGGTAGGGCACGAACTCGGCGAGCGGCTGGGTCGCCGATGCGGACAGCACGTCGTAGTCGTCGATGACCAGCACGATGCGCGGCGACCCAGCGCCACCGGACGGGTCGCGTTTCGCCAGTTCCTGGCAGACCGCGGCGGTGAGCTGCTGGGCGAGTGTCGCGTTGGAGGCGTAGCCGCCCTGGTACGGCTCGGGCACCGCGCCGGCGAGCCCGTGCCGCGGATCGAACACCGCGAACACCAGGTCCTCCGGCCCGTACTGCCGGACCAGCCGGTCGACCAGCAGCCGCAGCAGGCTGGTCTTGCCGGTGCCGGAGTCGCCGAGTGCCAGCAGGTGCTGGTCCCGGCCGAAGAGATCGAGCACGGCGGGGGAGAAGTCGCTCTCGAACAGTCCGAAGGGGACGGTTCCGGCGGTGCCGGTGGCCAGTTCGTCCGCGGACAGCAGCGCGGGCAGCACCCGCACCGGGGGCGGCAGCGGACCGGTCCACGCGCCGCGGACCAGGGTGGCGGCCTCCGCCAGCCCGGAGCTGGCCGGGTCGGGCAGCGAGTCCAACCGAGGCAGCGCCACCTGCGCGTACAGCTTGTCCGTGGTCAGCGCCCGTCCGGGGGTGTCGGTGGGCACTCCGCGGGCCAGCTTGCCGTCGATGCTGGATTCGCCGGGCTCGGTCATCCGCAGCTCGATCCGCTGGGCGAAGGCGACCTGCTGCGCGGCGCGCACCTCGTTCCACCGCCGCGCGGTGGCGGCCACGTGGACGCCGTACCGGCCGCCGCGCGCGATCAGGTCGTGGACCTTCGTCTCCAGGCTTTCGAACTCGGCGAAGAGTTGGCCGTAGCCGTCGATCAGGAACACCACCTCGGTGCAGGCAAGTTCCGGCAGCTGGCCCGCGGCTCGGGCGGCGCGCAGGTCCTCGGCGGTGTCCAACTGGTGCCGGGCGAACAGCCGCTCCCGCTCGGCGAGCATGCCGTGCACCTCGTCGATGGTGCGCCGGATCCGTTCCCGCTCGTCCCGGCTGGCGATGCCGCCAACGTGCGGCAGCCCGGACAGCCCGCGCAGCCCGCTGCCGAGCAGGTCGACACCGTAGACGCCGACGTCGGTGGGGCTGTGCGTGGTGGCCAGGCTCAGCGCCAGGGTGCGCAGCGCGGTGGTCTTCCCGGTGCCCGGCCCGCCGAGCACCAGCAGGTTGCCGCCGCCCGCGCAGAGGTCGACCAGCCACGGTCCCTGCCACTGCCGGGCGGGGTCGTCCAGCAGCCCGATCGGGAGCCGCAGCCCAGGGGCGTCCGCTCCGGCGGCGCGCAGCCGCACCCCGTGGGAGGTGACGTCGAAGCCACCGGTGGCCTGGTCCAGGGTGATCGCGGCGGGCAGCGGTGGCAGCCAGATCGGCGGGACCCGCTCGCCCGCCGAGGCGATCTGCTCGACCACGGTGGACAGCAGCGTCGGCCCGGTGGTGCGCCTGGTGGCCTGTGGCTCGGCGGAACCGCGGTCCTCGGCCGGGGCGGGTCGGCCGAACCGGGGCATCGGCCGGACCAGGGGGCCCGCCACGGGTGGCGCGGGTTCCGCTTCCTCGGCCGCGCTCGGCAGCGGCCCGGACACGTAGGCGCTCTTGAACTTCTGGTAGAGGCTCACGTCGACCTTGAGGTAGCCGTTGCCGGGCAGCGAGGGCAGGTGGAACGCGTCCGGCGTATCCAGCACCGTCCTGGATTCCATTTCGGACAGTGTGCGCAGCCCGATCCGGTAGGACAGGTAGGTGTCCAGGCCGCGCATCTTGCCGGCCTCGATGCGCTGGCTCGACAGCAGCAGGTGCACGCCGATGGACCGGCCGATCCGCCCGATGCGCAGGAACAGCTCGACGAAGTCGGGCTTGGCGGTGATCAGCTCCCCGAACTCGTCGATGATCACCATCAGGTGGGGCAGCGGCGGCAGGTGCTCGGGCTCGCCGAGCTCGGCGCGGCGCAGGTGGTACTCGGTGATGTCGGTGAGCTTGCCGGCGTCGGCGAGGAGCTGCTGCCGGCGCTGCACCTCGCCGTCCAGGCTGGTGTACATCCGCTCGACCAGCGACACGTCCGAGGCCAGGTTGGTGATCAGCCCGGCCACCTGCGGCAGGTCGGCGAACGGCGCGAACGTGGCGCCGCCCTTGTAGTCCACCAGGACCATGGCGAGCTGCTCCGGCGGGTGCGTGGTGACCAGGGCCAGCACCAGGGTGCGCAGCAGTTCGCTCTTGCCGGACCCGGTCGCGCCGACGCACAGGCCGTGCGGCCCCATGCCGAGTTGCGCCGACTCCTTGAGGTCCAGCAGCGCGGGCCGGCCGGCCGCGTCCACCCCGAGCGGCACCCGCAGGAAATCCCGCTCGCCGCGGGGCCGCCACAGGCGGTCCAGGTCCAGCCGGGTCGGGTCACTCAGCCCGAGCAGCGCGGTGAAGTCGGCGGGCGGGGTGCCCGTCCCGTCGTCGTAGGAGTCCGGGGACAGCCGCAGCGGCGCCAGCCTCCGGGCCAGGCCCTCGGCGAGCGCGCTGGGCAGGTCGTCCATCGTGCCGTGCAGCTCCGCCGGGGACGCGGCAGTGGTCTCCTCGACGGTGACCGCGGTGCCGTCCACGGTGATCCGGCTGGAGATCTCGCTCGGCTCGTGCAGCCGGTCGGCGAGCAGGTGCACCACCGTGATCCCGAGGCTCGGCAGGTCAGTGGCCTGGTCCGGCACCGGGAGGAGCCGGGCCACCTGCCCGTGCGCGTCGTCGATCACCAGCAGCCGTCGCCGCACCCTGGCGTCCTCGGTTCCGCCGCCGTGCCGGTAGGACTTGGCGGCTGCGGTGGCCCGCTCGGTGAGGTCGCTGGCGAGCAGCGCGGCCAGCGTCTGCGGGTCGGGCACCAGCAGCGGGGTCGGCCCGTCCGGGCCGACCGAGGCGCGGTCGAGCAGGTGTGGCAGCCACCGCACCCACGCCCAGTCCGTCTCTCGCTCCGGCGGCGCGACCACCGCGAGGCTCACGTCGTCCGGCGCGTGGAACGCGGTGACCTGCGCGATGATCGTGCGGGCGACGCCGAGCACGGCGGCCCGGTCGGCGCCGATCACGCTGACGTCGCCGGCCCGGTCCAGGCGGGCGCGCAGCGGCAGCCCCGGGGTGCGGCCGAACCGGCGGAGCAGCGAGCGCGCCTCCTGCCGCATGAAGGGGTCGGTGGGGTTGGTCAGCGTCCCCTCGTCACGGAGCTGTATCTCCCGGATCGGCAGCGCGCCCGCACCGATCCGTACCCGGAGGAAGTCGGCGTCCGCGCGGCGCCGCTCCCACAGCCGAGCCGGGTCGCCGATCACGTCCAGCAGGTGGCCGGCGGGCGGGTCGCGGTGTGCCGCGCGGCGGCGGAAGTCACGCTCGTGGTCCCGCAGTTGCTCGCGCAGGTCCTCCAGGTAGTCCATGTACCGTTCACGCTGCGCCCGCCGCTTGCGGGTGGCCTGCCCGCGCTGGGTGAAGTAGAACAGCACGGCCGCGAACAGCGACACGACCATGATCACCGCGCCGAGCATGACGAAGCCCGAGCCACGCAGGAACATCATCATGCTCATCGCGGCGGCCGATCCGGCCAGCGGGATCATGCTCTGCACCCCGCTGGCCGTTCTGGCCTCGGGCAGCACCGGCGGCGGGTTCATCACCAGCGGCTGCTCGGCGGTCAGCGGCCGCACCGTGCGGGCCGGCCGGTGCACCACGCGGGTCGTCATGCGCTCCCCTCCGCGGGTTCGCGCGCGACCGCGATCGACAAACCCATCAGGGAACCTCCTAGAGCTGCCGGGCGCGGGCCAGGGCGTGCGCCGCCAGCCGGGTGGTCTCGACCAGCGTCGCCTCGCCGATCCGGGACGGGACGATCGGGGCGCCGCCGGCGACGTGCCGGTCGTACGGCAGGACCACCACTGGCACGTCGAGCCGGTGGAAGGCGTCCAGCGCGGTCCGTTCCCGCAGCGCGGCCCGCCCGTCGGCACTGGTCGTGTTGAGCGCCACCACGACACGGGTGAGCGCGGCCGGCTGGCCGGCGCCCACCCTGGCCAGCGCGCCGTAGGTGCTGCGCACCCCGTCCGGCGTGGCAGGGCACACCACCACCACGGCGTGCGCCTCGCCCAGCACCTCCACCGTGGCTGGGGCGTCCATGCCCCCGCCGCAGTCGGTGACGCACACGGCGAACAGTCGGGACAGCGCCCGGGTCACGTCCCGGGCCAGACCCGGCCGGCCGGCCGTGCCGCCGGGCAGCACCCACAGGCCGGTGCCGGTGCGCGTCAGCAGCTGGTCCAACCCGTGCAGGTCACCGCCGCGGGCGGCGAGCAGTTGGGGCGCGAGCTGGGCCAGCGTCGGATGCTGGGTCAGCCCCAGCCGCCAGGGCAGCGACCCGCCGTCCGGGTCGGCGTCCGCGGCCAGCACGGGTTCCGCGCGGCGCGCCGCGTACACCGAGCCCAGCAGCGCCGCGACCGCGGACTTGCCGGAGCCGCCGCGCACCGAGGTCACCGCGATCCGCCGGCCGGTGGTCACCGGGATCTGCGCGGCCGCGGTCAGCTCGGCGAGTTCGCGGGCGGGCGCGTTGCTGGACAGCGCCCGGCTCGCGGTCCGCCACAGTTTGCGCAGCACGGAGTCGCCGGGCGCCACGCGGCCGACGAAGGCCGTGGGCACGGGCGGGCCGGACGGGGCTGCCCCGGGTGGTGCCGGCAGCGCCGGAAAGGGCTGCGACGGCCGGGCCGGACCCGGGTAGCCGTGCGGCGGGCGCGGCGGTCGCGGCTGGGTGCCGGCGTAGCCCGGATGCGGCTGGGCCGAGGCGCCCGGCCACGGCGCGCCGGGCGCCGGAGCCGGTGGTGGCCAGTTCCGGTCCGGTGTGGGTGGAGTGGACATCTGCTCCCCGGATCAGAACGTGTCGAGCAGCCGGGAGTACACGCCGAACACGCCGACGGCGACCGGTACCAGGGCGACGACGGCCAAGCCCTCCAGGCGGTCGGCGAACTGCCGTGCCCGGGCCCGGACGTGTGACTCCGGCTGGTAGCCGAGCACCACCAGGCCCACCGCGGCGATGCCGGCCGCGGCGGCGACGCCGCCCCACCGCTGCGCCGGTGCGGCCACCACCCAGCGGCCGATCAGCCCGGTCGCCACCACGAAAGACGCGGCGACCAGCCCCACGACCTCGACGGTGAGCGGGAACGCCCGCAGCCGCAGCAGCACCGCGATCCCGAGCAGGCAGGCGAGGGCGACCGTCCAGCCGGTCGCGGCCCAGGCGAGCACCCAGCCGGCGAGCGCCCCGGACGCCGCCGTGGCCACGCAGGCCAGCGCGAGACCGCGGTGCGCGGCGTCCACAGCGGACTCCGCCGCGCGCCGGGTGACCGGAGCCTCGCCGCTCTGCCGGTCGTCCAGCCGGGTCAGCCCGGAGGCCAGCATGGCGACCCGGGGTAGCACGCCGAGCGCGGCCACCGTCACCAGCGCCATCACCGCCGCGGTGCGCGCCAGGGGCAGGCCGAGCGCGAGCATCGCGGCCCACAGGGTGAGCAGGGCGAGCAGGGTGCCGCCACCGAGCAGGCCGGCGCGGTGCTGCCGGGTGGCGACGCCGAGCGTGATTACCGTGACGCCGACGCCGACCGCCCACCACGCCCAGCGCTGCGGCCACGCCGCGGTGAGCGACGGGACGGCGGTCAGCGCCACCGCGGACCCGCCCAGCAACACCGAGATGCCCACCGCGCGTGGGCCCAGCACCGCCAGCGCGGCACCGGCGAGCAGCGCCAGCAGCCCGGCCGCGGCGAGCGCCGCCGGTGGCGCCGTGGCCGCCGCGAGCACCGTGGCCAGGGTGGCCGCCGCGACCACCGCGCCGGTCGCCGTCCATCGCCGCGCGGCCTCGTTCCACCGGCCCCGCCGCCGGGCGAGGTCGTCGGCCACCTCGTCCGAGACGTCGTGCACGATGGCCGCCGGCGGCGCCTCGGTCAGCGGGTCGATGCGCAGCAACGCGCCGTCGGCCACCCCGGCCCTCCGGAGGCTGCTGCCCGGTTCCAGCACCTGCCCGTCGAGCCGGCTCACCTGGTAGCCACGCGGTTCCCCGGCGGGACGGTAGCCGACCATGGCGACCATCTCGGGGAGCAATGTCCCAATCGGCTCCTCGGACGGCAGCACCAGGTCGATGCGGCGGCGCGGGCCGATCAGGGTGACCCGGGTGAGCCGGCCGGTCGTGGCGCTGGGCGGCGGGGTCATGGCGGTCATCGGGTCACCGCCGGCACGGGGAAGGGCGACTGCTGGTGGTTCTGCTGGGCCAACGCGTGCTGCAGGAAGGACCAGCCGACGCAGCCGGCGCAGGCGACGGCCGCGAGCACGACGCTGACGCCGAGACGTTTGACGTTGTCCATGGTCGCGCGTTCCCGGCGGTCCCGACCCCACAGCAGCGACTCGCGCATCCGGTTACGGCGCACCGCAACCGACTCGAGTAACTGGACGTCGTACTCCCGTGCCATCGGCGTGATCCTATCGATCCGGGTGCCCCCGGATGTCGCGTTCGGCCAGGATCCCGGGCGCGGCGGCGCGGTGGGTGACCTGCCGGGTCACCGCGGCCCGGTCAGTCGGTCGACCTGCTGCCGGTCAGCGGCTCCGCGTTTTCTCGGTTAGCCCGTCTGACGTGCGGGATCCCCCCTCGCCGACCAGGGTTACGGGTACCCGGGTAGGTCCAGGTCCGGCCGGTGCCGCGGTACTGCTCGACCGGGATGGGCGCTCGCCCGTCAGGAAGAGCTGGAGGCGCTCGACGTCCACGATGGACATCCGGTGCTGGAGATTCGGTACGGGGACCGGGTACGACGCCGCTCTGCTGGCGCACCCGCTCGGCGATCAGCGGGCGCGTGATCCTCACGGACTTCAAGCCCGCCCGCGGGGCGGGCAGCCTCGCCCAACCACGGTGCACCCGCAGGCGCCCTTCTGGACGAGCCGGGACGGACGATCGCCACGCTCGGCGGCTGACCGTTCAGGCGACCGGCTCGGGGGCGGCCGGAGCGGTCGGCACGTCCAGGGCGCGGTCGACGAAGCTCTTGTACAGCGAGGGCTGCCAGAGCGCCTCACCCTCCAGCAGGGCGACGATCCGCTGCCGCGCGCCGGGCTGGCCGAAGCCGTGGTAGGCCGGTGCCCGGTGCATCCGCCGCGCCTCGGCCACCGCGTCCAGCACGGCACGGCGGTCCGGCGCCACGTCGAGCACGCTGCGCGCGGTGGAGCGGCGTCGCTGCCGGGTGCCCACGTTCACCGAGGGCGTGCCGAGCACGGGGGCCTCCCGCACCCCGGCCGAGGAGTTGCCCAGCATCACCTCGGCGTGCCGCATCAGCGAGACGAAGTACTCGAACCGCATGGACGGCAGGCGCAGGAAGCGCGGCCCGGTCAGCCGGTCGAGCTGCTGCCGGACGGCCACGCAGCCCTCGTCGTTGTTTGGGTCGATGACGACCCAGTTGCCCGCGTCGGCGAGCACCGCGTCCACCACCGCGGCGGCGTTGCGGCCGTTGGCGTCCGGCTCGGTGGTCACCGGGTGCAGCACCAGCACGCCGTAGCGGTCGAACGGGATGTCGTAGCGGGCGAGCACCTCGGCGAGCGTGGGCAGGTCCGGCGAGGTGAGAATGTCGATCTCCGGGCTGCCCACCACGAAGATCCGGTCGGCCTCCTCGCCCATCTGCAGCAGCCGCTGCCGTGCCAGGTCGTTGGCCACCAGGTGCACGTGCGCGTGCTTGGACACGGAGTGCCGGATCGCGTCGTCGACGGTGCCGGAGACCTCGCCGCCCTCGACGTGCACCACCCGCACGTTGGTCAGCGACCCGACCACCGCGCCGGCCAGCGCCTCCACCCGGTCGCCGTGCACCACGATCGCGTCCGGCCGCTCCTCGTGCACCAGCCGGGTGAGCGCCTGCACGGTATTGGCCAGCACCAGCGCCATCGGCTCGCCCTCGACCTGGTTCGGGATCAGGTGCAGCCGGCGCAGCCCGGCCAGCTCGATCTCCCGCACCGTGTAGCCGTACCGGCGGAGCAGGTGCATGCCGGTGACCACGACGCGGGCGGACAGCCGGTCGCTGGCCTGGGCGGCCAGCATGATGTCGCGCAGCTTGCCGAAGTCGGCACGGGTACCGGTGACGAACAGCACCTCACGCGCGGCCAAGGTCCCCCCATCCCACCTGCACGTCCGCGGCGAGCGGGCGCACCGCGCGGCGGCCCAGCACGGCCGGGTACTGCGCCGCCGGGATCTCCCCGGTGCCCGGCCGCTTGACCCAGGTGTTCGCGGCGGTCAGCGACTCGCCCTCGGCGATCGGCGCGGTGGTCACCACGCACGCGTAGGCGAAGTCGATGGTGGGCTGCTCGGCGGGCAGCACGGCCTTGCCGCCACCGCGCGCGGCGTGGACCAACCGGGAGCCCTCCACCAGCCGGCGGAACTCCTCCGGGGTGGACGACACCGGGATGTCCGGCCCCGGCCAGTTGGGGTCGGAGGTGAAGTGCCGCTCCAGTACCGCCGCGCCGAGCGCCACCGCGCCCAGGCACGGGTAGATCGACGTGGTGTGGTCGGACAGGCCGAGCACCGCGTCCGGGAACGCCTCGGCCAGCTCGGCCAGCGCGCCGAGCCGGACCAGTTCCGGCGGGGTGGGGTAGACCGAGGTGCAGTGCAGCAGCGCGAACGGCACGCCGGCGGCACGCAGCGCCGCCACCGCCGGCCGGATGGACGCGACGTCGTTCATGCCGGTGGAGAGGATCACCGGCCTACCGAAGGACGCGATGTGCGCCACCAGCGGGTAGTTGTTGCACTCCCCGGAGCCGATCTTGAACGCGGCGACGCCCAGCTCAGCCAGCCGGTCGGCGGCGGCCCGGGAGAACGGTGTGGACAGGAAGATCATGCCGCGGTCCTCGGCGTGCGCCTTGAGGTCGGCCTCCACCTCGGCGGGCAGCGCGCAGCGTCGCATCATGTCGTAGATCGGCTCGTCGGCGTTGCCGGGTACCACGTCGTTCGGGATCATCTCGTCCGCCACGACGTGCGTCTGGAACTTCACGCACTCCACGCCGGCGTCCGCCGCGTCGTCGATCATGCGGTGTGCTTTGGCCGGGTCGCCCTCGTGGTTGATGCCGATCTCGGCGACGACCAGGGGCGGGGCGTCCGGCCCTACCGGGCGCTCGCCGATGTGGAATGTCAACGCGACCTCCGTGCCCGCGGACGACCAGTAGTTGATCTGATTAGTCGTCAGCCGGCCGGCGAAACCAAGCGACCGAGTGGGTGGTCAGCGGCCCCGATCGGGTGGTAGCCCGAGGTCGCCCGTGAGGTAGCGCTGCAGGTTCGGCCCGATCGCCGCGACCACGGTGTCGACATCCGCCGACGCCAGCGGCTCCAGCCGGACCACGTACCGAATCATGCCCAGGCCCACGATCTGCGACCCGCACAGCGCGGCGCGCAGGTCCGGCTGGTCCACCCGCAGCCGCTCGGCGACCGGGCCGAACAGCACGCTGGTGACGAACTCGCGCAGCATCCTGGCGGCCAGCTCGTGGCTGGACACGCTGCGCACCAGGGCGGCGAAGTGCGCGCCGCCGGTGTCGTCCCACACCGTGACGAAGGTGCGCACGATCCGCTCGGCCACCGTCTCCCGGCTGCCGTCCAGCACCCTGGCCACCACCAGCCCGGGGTCGATGGGCAGTTCCATGGCGGCGGCGAACAGGCCCTCCTTGCCGCCGAACCAGTGGTTCACCATGGCCGGGTCCACCCCGGCGCGCGCCGCGATGGCGCGTACCGTGGATCCGTCGTAGCCCTGCTCGGCGAACACCGCGCCGGCCGCCTCCAGCAGCGCGGCCCGGGTGTCCTCGCCGGCCGGGCGCCGCCCCCGCCGCCGCGCGGCCGTCACGGCATCCTCCGTAGGGTGAGTCGAGGTGGGTTCACCTGGGGCATTTTTTCAGCATTCGTTGAAAAACGTAGCCGCGGGTCCAAGGCCTCGTCAATCGAGGTGACGGCAGAGGGCAGAATGGACACATGATCGGGGTAGATGGCGCGGATCTCGTCGCGGGGATGGGCGTGGCCAGCCCGGCCCGCGAGGAGTTCCGCGCGCTGGCGGCCGACCGCAGGGTCATTCCCGTGGTGCGGCGGCTGCTGGCCGACGGGGAGACGCCGCTGAGCGTGTACCGCAAGTTGGCGGGGGACCGGCCGGGCACGTTCCTGTTCGAGTCCGCGGAGAACGGCCGCTCGTGGTCGCGCTGGTCGTTCGTGGGGGTGGCCAGCCCGGCCGCGCTGACCGTGCGGGACGGCCAGGCGCACTGGACCGGCACGCCGCCGGTGGGCCTGCCCGCCGACGGTGACCCGCTCGCCGCGCTGCGCGAGACGGTCAACCTGCTGCACACCGAGCCGCTGCCCGGTCTGCCGCCGCTGACCGGCGGGATGGTCGGTTACATCGGCTACGACGCGGTGCGCCGGCTGGAACGGCTGCCCGAGCTGGCCACGGACGACCTGCGGCTGCCCGAAATGATCATGCTGCTGGCCACCGACCTGGCCGCGCTGGACCACCACGAGGGCACGATCACGCTCATCGCGAACGCGGTCAACTGGGACGACAGCCCGGAGCGGGTGGACGCCGCCTACGACGACGCGGTGCGCCGGCTGGACGCGATGACCGACCGGCTGTGCACCCCGGCCGCGCCCACCGCCGCGGTGTTCCACCGGCCCGAACCGGTGTTCCACCGGCGCAGGCGGCCGGAGGAGCACCACGCCGCGGTGAACGCCGCCAAGGAGGCGATCCGCGCCGGCGAGGCGTTCCAGGTGGTGCTCTCCCAGCGGTTCGAGATGCCCACCACGGCGGATGCGCTGGACGTGTACCGGGTGCTGCGCACCACCAACCCCAGCCCGTACATGTACCTGCTCCGGCTGGACGGCTTCGACATCGTCGGGTCCAGCCCGGAGGCGCTGGTCACGGTGCGGGACGGCAGGGCGACCACGCACCCCATCGCCGGCACCCGCTGGCGCGGCGCCGACCCGGACGAGGACCTCCGGCTGGAGAAGGATCTGCTCGCCGACGAGAAGGAGCGGGCGGAGCACCTGATGCTCGTCGACCTCGGCCGCAACGACCTCGGCCGGGTGTGCCGGCCCGGTTCGGTGCACGTGGTCGACTTCTTCCGGATCGAGCGGTACAGCCACGTCATGCACATCGTCTCCACGGTCACCGGTGAGCTGGCCGACGGACGCACCGCGTTCGACGCGGTGGCCGCGTGCTTCCCGGCGGGCACCCTGTCCGGCGCGCCCAAGGTGCGCGCCATGGAGCTGATCGAGGAGTTGGAGCCCACCCGGCGCGGCCTGTACGGCGGGGTGGTCGGCTACCTGGACTTCGCCGGCGACGCGGACACCGCGATCGCCATCCGCACCGCGCTGATCCGGGACGGCGTGGCCTACGTGCAGGCCGGCGGCGGCATCGTGGCCGACTCCGACCCGGTGTACGAGGACAACGAGAGCCTGAACAAGGCCAGGGCCGTGCTCAACGCGGTGGCCACCGCGGAGACCATGAGGGTGGCCGGGTCGTCCCCGGCGGGAGCGGTCGCCGGTGCCTGAGCCGCCCGGCGGCCGGCGGCGCGGCGCTCCGGTGCGCCGCCCGCTCTACGCGGTGCTCGTGCTGCTGCTGCTCGCCGCGGCGGCGTTGTGGGGTGCCTCCCGGCTGGCCTGGTCGGTCTCGGTGGAGTTCGGCTCCGGCGATGCCAGCGTGCCGAGGGTGCACACCGGCGCCGACGACGTGCCCGCCCTGGTGCCGGTGGCGCTGCTGGCGCTGGCCGCGATCGCGGCGGTGGCCGCCACCGGCGGCTGGCTGCGCCGGGCGCTGGGCGTGCTGGTGGGGCTCGCCGGGGTGGGGTTGCTGGTGGTGGCGGTGCGCCCGTCGCCGCCTGCCGCGCAGCCCGTCGCCGGCGCCCCGGCACAGCTGGACGCGGTGCGGCACGCGACCGCGCAAATCCCGTGGGCGCACACGCTGACCGGGCTGGGCGGCGCCCTGCTGGTGGCGGCCGGCGTGGTGCTGGTGCGTCACGGGCCCCGCATGCCCCGGATGGGTGGCCGTTACCAGGCCACCACGGCCGCCAAGCGCGCGGCCGACCCGGACAAGGAGCTGTGGGGCGCGCTGGACCAGGGCGACGACCCGACCGTGAACCGCGACTAGAGCGCCGGGAGGCACGCCGCGCCCCCGGGGCGCGAGGCCGAGCAACGGGCGGCGAAGAGTACCGCAACCGACCGCATTCGGCACGGCGAGCCACGTCCGCCGGACGGGTTTCGCCCACCCGGCTGGACCCCGCCACCCTGTGCGGGGACGCCTCCTTGCGCGGGGTTAGCATCCATGCGGCGGGAAGGGGAGCAAGGCGTGAGCGAGCGAACCAAGCACCACCACAGCTTCGTGAGCGCGCCCGACAAGCGTGGCGAGGTGGGTGCGTGAGCGTTCTGGACTCAATACTCGAGGGCGTCAGAGCGGACGTCGCCAGCCGGGAGGCCCAGCTTCCGTTCGACGAGCTCAAGCAGAAGGCCGCCAAGGCGGCTCCGCCGAGGGACGCGCTCGCGGCCCTCAAGGCGCCCGGCATCGGCGTCATCGCCGAGGTCAAGCGGCGCAGCCCGTCCGCGGGGGACCTGGCGGCCATCGATGACCCGGGCGAACTGGCCAGGGCCTACGCCGAGGGCGGGGCCAGGGCGATCAGCGTGCTCACCGAGCAGCGCCGGTTCGGCGGTTCGCTGGCCGACTTCGACGCGGTGCGTGCCGTGGTGGACGTGCCGTTGCTGCGCAAGGACTTCGTGGTCAGCCCGTACCAGGTGCACGAGGCCCGGCTGCACGGCGCCGACCTGGTGCTGCTCATCGTGGCCGCGCTGGAGCAGAACGTGCTGGTGTCCCTGCTCGACCGGGTCGAGTCGCTGGGCATGACCGCGCTGGTCGAGGTGCACACCGCGGAGGAGGCGGACCGGGCCCTGGAGGCCGGCGCGTCGGTCATCGGCATCAACGCGCGCAACCTGCATACCCTGGAAGTGGACCGGGAAGTCTTTGGCAGGATCGCACCCGGGTTGCCGATCGAGGTCCTCAAGATCGCCGAGTCGGGCGTTCGCGGGCCGGCCGACCTGATGGCCTACGCCGGTGCCGGTGCGGACGCGGTCCTGGTCGGTGAGGGGCTGGTGACCAGCGGTGACCCGCGCAGCGCGGTCACCCAGCTGGTGACCGCCGGGTCGCACCCGGCGTGCCCGCGCCCGAGCCGGTAGGCCCGAGGCGGCCCGGGGCACGGCGCCGGGACACGACGAGGAAAGGCTTGAAGCGATGGCTCATGCTGGCCAGCGCGGAACCGCGGCACCACTGCCGCCGACGCGCCACGACCCCGACGAGCGCGGCCACTTCGGCCCGTGGGGCGGCCGGTTCATGCCGGAGGCGCTGATCGCCGCCCTGGACGAGCTGAGCGTCGCCTACGACAAGGCACGGATCGACCCGGACTTCATCAACTCCTTCGACCGGCTGCTGCGCGACTACGCCGGCCGGCCCTCGCTGCTCACCGAGGCGCCGCGGTTCGCCGAGCACGCCGGCGGCGCCCGGATCTTCCTCAAGCGCGAGGACCTCAACCACACCGGGTCACACAAGATCAACAACGTGCTGGGTCAGGCGCTGCTCACCAAGCGGATGGGCAAGCAGCGGGTGATCGCGGAGACCGGCGCCGGCCAGCACGGCGTGGCCACCGCCACGGCCTGCGCGCTGATGGGCCTGGACTGCGTCATCTACATGGGTGAGGTGGACACCCGCAGGCAGGCGCTGAACGTGGCCAGGATGCGGCTGCTGGGCGCCGAGGTGATCCCGGTGAAGACCGGCTCGCGCACCCTCAAGGACGCCATCAACGAGGCGCTGCGGGACTGGGTGACCAACGTGGCCACCACCCACTACCTGCTCGGCACCGCCGCCGGCGCGCACCCGTTCCCGGTGATGGTGCGGGACTTCCACCGGGTCATCGGGATCGAGGCCCGCCGGCAGATGCTGGAGCAGGTGGGCCGGTTGCCGGACGCGGTCGCCGCGTGCGTCGGCGGCGGCTCCAACGCGATCGGCATCTTCCACGGGTTCATCGACGACCCGGACGTCCGGCTGGTCGGCTTCGAACCGGGCGGCGAGGGCGTCGACACCGGGCGGCACGGTGCCACGCTGTCCGCCGGCACCGCCGGTGTGCTGCACGGCGCCCGGTCCTACCTGCTGCAGGACCCCGACGGCCAGATCAGCGAGGCGCACTCGATCTCCGCCGGGCTGGACTACCCCGGCGTCGGCCCGGAGCACTCCTGGCTGAAGGACACCGGGCGGGCCGAGTACCGGGCGATCACCGACGCCGAAGCGATGGACGCGTTCAAGCTGCTGTCCCAGACCGAGGGGATCATCCCGGCGATCGAGTCGGCGCACGCGCTGGCCGGCGCGCTGCGGCTCGGCCACGAACTCGGCGAGGGCTCGGTCATCCTGGTCAACCTCTCCGGCCGCGGCGACAAGGACGTGGACACCGCGGCCAAGTGGTTCGACCTGATCGACCCGGCGGAACACGACTCCCCGGACGGGAGGGACGGATGACCGTGTCGAGCCGCGGCAGCCGAATCGACCACCGCGTGCGACCCGCGAAGAAGAGGGGCTCCTGAGATGTCGTCCCTGGCGACGATGTTCGACGCCTGCCGCGCCGAAGACCGGGCCGCGCTGATCGGCTACCTCCCGGCCGGCTACCCCACCGTCGAGGACGCCAAGCGGCTGCTCGCGGTGCTCCTGGACAGCGGCGGCGACCTCGTCGAGGTGGGCCTGCCGTTCTCGGACCCGGTGATGGACGGCCCGACCATCCAGGCCGCCTCGGACCGGGCGCTGCGCGGCGGTTTCCGGGTGCGGGACCTGTTCACCACGGTCGAGTCGGTGGCCAGGGCCGGCGGCCGCGCGGTGGTGATGACCTACTGGAACCCGGTGCACCACTACGGGGTGGACGCGTTCGCCCGGGACCTGGCGGCCGCCGGCGGGCTCGGCCTGATCACTCCGGACCTGGTGCCGGACGAGGCGGAGGACTGGCTGGCCGCCAGCGAGGCGCACGGCCTGGACCGGATCTTCCTGGTCGCCCCGTCGTCCACCGAGGAACGGATCGCGCTGACCGCCAGGGCCAGCAGCGGCTTCCTCTATGCCACCTCGTTGATGGGCGTCACCGGCGCCCGGGACGTGGTCAGCAACGCCGCGGGCGCGCTGGTGCGCAGGGCCAGGGCGCACACCACGCTGCCGATCGCCGTCGGCCTGGGGGTGCGTTCCGGCGACCACGCCGCCGAGGTCGCCGGTTTCGCCGACGGGGTGATCGTCGGGTCCGCGTTCGTCACCGCCGCGCGGGACGGCGAGGCGGCGGTCCGCGCGCTGGCCGCCGAACTCGCCGCCGGCGTGCGCCGTCCAGCGGCGCAGCCGGCCTGATCTGCGCGACGGTGCCGCACGTCGGGCGACAACGCAGCCGCCCGGACGCGCGGCCGGCCTGACGCACCCGGGCGAAGCCGACCACCTCGCAGTTCACCCGACCCGGCGGGGGTGGCGGCGGGTCGGGCGGTCGGCCGGCTACGGTGGGCCCCGTGAATGCTGCGTCCGGCGCCGTCCTGGCCTATATCCCGAGCCCCGACCGGGGTGTGTGGCACCTGGGTCCGATCCCGCTGCGGGCCTACGCGCTGTGCATCATCGTCGGCATTGTCGTCGCCATCTGGTGGGGTGAGCGGCGGTTCGCCGCCCGAGGCGGGGAACGCGGAACGATCACCGACGTGGCCGTGTTCGCCGTGCCGTTCGGCCTGGTCGGCGGGCGGCTCTACCACGTGGCTACGGACCACGACAAGTACTTCGGCCCGGACAAGAACCCGCTGGACGCGCTCAAGGTGTGGAACGGCGGCCTGGGCATCTGGGGCGCGATCGCGCTCGGCGCGGTGGGCGCGTGGATCGCCTGCCGGCGCAAGGGCATCCCACTGCCCGCGGTCGCCGACGCGGTGGCCCCGGGCATCGTGGTGGCCCAGGCCATCGGCCGGCTGGGCAACTTCTTCAACCAGGAGCTCTACGGCGGGCCGACCACGCTGCCGTGGGGCCTGGAGGTCTTCCGCCGGGTGGACCCGGCGACCGGGCTGGACGACCCGCTGAACGGGGTGGCGATCGACCACACCCCGGTGGCGATCGTGCATCCCACGTTCCTCTACGAGCTGCTGTGGAACCTCGGCGTGGCCGCGCTGGTGGTGTGGGCGGACCGCCGGTTCCGGCTGGGCCACGGCCGGGCATTCGCGCTCTACGTGGCCGGTTACACGGCCGGCCGGTTCTGGATCGAGCTGATGCGCGCGGACGAGGCCACCCACGTGCTCGGCGTGCGGATCAACGTGATCACCTCGGCGGTGGTGTTCCTGGGCGCGGTGGGCTACTTCCTCGCCGCCCGCACCCGCGGCCCGCGGGAGGACCTGGCCGCGCTGCGCGCCGGCCGCGCCGGCATATCCGGGGGCGACGCGGCGGCCGACGTGCCCGAACCGGCCACCGGCGGCACCGGCGAGACGGTCGAGAGCGTCGAGACAGCCGGGGACGCGGAGAAGGCCATCCACGACGAGGCGGCGGCCGGCGAGCGGCGGGAGGACGTCGAGCACGCCGGGGCCAGGGCGGAAACCGCACATGGCGGCGAGTCCACCGACGCGGAGAGCGCCGCCGAGGGCGGGTCCACCGCCGAGCGCTGACCCGCCGCCGCGGGCCGCGCCTACCATCGTTGGCCATGCGCATCCTCGTCGTGGAAGACGACGATCGGGTGGCCCGCGGCCTGGTCACCGCCCTGCGGCACGCCGGCTACCAGGTGCGCCGCGCGGCCACCGCGGCGGCCGCGCGGCAGGCCGCCCCGGCCGACGTGGTGCTGCTCGACCTCGGTCTGCCCGACGAGGACGGGCTCGCCCTGCTGCGTGAGCTGCGCCGCCGGGAGAGCACCGCGGTGATCGCCGTGACCGCCCGAGGTGAGCAGCACGAGCGGGTGCTCGGCCTGCGCTCCGGCGCTGACGACTACGTGGTCAAACCGTTCGGCACCGCCGAGCTGCTGGCCAGGGTGGAGGCCGTGCTGCGGCGCACCAGGGCGGCGCGGGCCGAGGCGGGCGGCGGCCGGCCGATCGAGGTCGGCGCGGTCCGGGTGGACCAGGCGACCCGCACGGTGACCGTGGCCGGCCGGGAGCTGTCCCTGACCCGCAAGGAGTTCGACCTGCTGGCGCTGCTCGCCGCGCGCGCCGGCACGGTGGTCACCCGGGACGCGATCGTGGACCAGGTGTGGCGGGTCACCTGGGAGGCGCCGTCTCGCACGCTGGACACGCACGTCGCCGCGCTGCGTGGCAAGCTCGGCGACGCGGCGCGGATCGAGACGGTGCGCGGCGTCGGCTACCGGCTTCTCGGCGCCTGCTGAAGGGAACCGCGTGCTCCGCCGGCTGCTCACCGTGCTGGTCCCGCTGCTGGTCGCGCTGGCCGTGGCGCTGGGCCTGCCGCTGGCGGTCGCGGTGGCCCAGCGGGAGACCCAGGCCACCTACCTGGACCGGCTGGCCGACGTGGGCCGGTTCGCCTCGCTGGCGGAGGGCGCATTGGCGTCCGGGCGGACCACCGCGCTGCACGACGAACTGGTCCGCTACGACCAGCTCTACGGCATCCCGGTGGCACTGGTCGCCCCGGGTGGCCGGGTGCTGCTCGCCTCGCGCACCGCCCCCGACCTGTCCGCGCCGGCGGTGGCCAGCGGGCTGACCGCCGCGTTCGCCGGGTACCGCCCGGATGCGCCGTCGGTGGTGTGGCCGTGGCGGCGGACGCCGATGGTGGTGGCCGAACCGGTCGGCCGGGACAGCGAGGTGGTGGCCGCGGTGGTCACCGTCTCGCCCACCGACCGGCTGCGCGCGGATGTGCTGCGGCAGTGGGGCTGGCTGGCGCTGGCCGGGTTGGTGCCGCTGCTCGCCGTGGTCGCGGTGGCCTGGCCGGTGTCCCGCTGGGTGCTCCGCCCGGTGCGCCGGCTGGACGAGGCGACCGCCGCGGTGGCCGGCGGCGCGCTGGATACCCGGGCGGAGGTCACCGGCCCTCCCGAGCTGCGCCGGCTGGCCACCTCGTTCAACACCATGATCGACGTGGTGGGTCGGGCGCTGCGCCGGCAGCGGGCGTTCGTCTCGGACGCCTCGCACCAGCTCCGCAACCCGCTGGCCAGCCTGCGGCTGGCGGTGGAGAACCTCGGCCCGCACATCACCGGCGAGGAGGGCCGGGAGGCACAGCGGCTGGCCGAGGAGGAGGCCGAGGAGCTGGGCCGGGTGCTCGACGCGCTGCTCGCCGCGACCCGGCTGGAGCGCGCCGAGGCGGTCGAGCCGGTCGAGCTGGACGGCCTGCTCGCCGCGCACGTACCGGGCTGGCGGGCGCAGGCCGAGCGGGCCGGTGTCCGGCTGTCCGTGGACGTGCCCGAGGGGCTGCGGGTGCTGGCCCCGCCGGGCGGTCTGGGCAGCGTGCTGGACGAGCTGGTCGGCAACGGGCTGCGGCTGTCCGGCGGTAGCGAGCTGACCGTCTCCGCGCGCGTCGCCACCGGACCAGTCGACCCGGAGGCCCCGACCGCGGGCCCCGGCAGGCCGGTCGACCTGGGCACGCCGGCCCCGGTCCCCGGCGGGCACGCCGACCTGCACGTCACCGACAACGGGCTGGGCCTGACCGAGTCGGAGCGGGCCGCGGCGCTGCGCCGGTTCTGGCGCTCGCCCCGGCACCAGAACGTGCCCGGCACGGGGCTGGGCCTGGCCATCTGCGCCGAGCTGGTGGCCGCCGCGGGCGGCCGGCTCCGGCTGGAACCCGCCGACCCGCACGGCCTGGACGTGGTAATCCGCCTCCCCCTCCCGCATTCAGCGGGCTGATCGGCCGTTCCGGACATCCCGAAACCCCCGATGGGCCCGCTGAATGCGGGTTCAGCGCTTGTTCGTGCGGAACCAGCGGGCCGCGCCGGGGTGCAGCGGCACCGGGCCGGTGGCGATACCGGTGCGCACGTTGATGCGCTGCGCCTCGGGATGGCCGGCGGCGATCCGGCCGGCCTCGGTGAACACCGTCCTGGTGACCACCTCGACCACGTCCGCCGGCAGGTCGTCCCGGGCCAGCAGCAGGTTCGGCACCGCGACCGTCTCGCTCGGCGGCACCCCGGGGTAGGTGGTGGCGGGCACGGTGGCCGGCGCGTACGGGCCGGGATAGGTCTCGGCGAGCGCCCCGGCCTCGGCGCCCAGCGGTACCAGCCGGATCGGCATGCGCGCCGCCAGCCCGGTGATCGCCGGGGTGGGGATGCCGGTGAGGCTGAACAGCGCGTCGATCCGGCGGGCGGCCAGCGCGTCCGCCCCGTCCGCCTGGGTCATCCGCACGTCCCGGACGGGCACGCCGCGCAGCCGCAGCATGCGCGGCGCGGTGAACTCGGTTCCGGAGCCGACCGCGCCCAGCGACACCGTGCGGCCGGCCAGGTCGGCCAGCGACCGCACCGGCGAATCCGCCAGCACCACCAGGTGCAGGAAGCTGTCGTACAGCCGACCCACCGCGGACAGCCCCCGGCTGGGCGCGGCCGGGTCGAGGGCGGCGTCCAGTGACGCCAGGCCGAGCTGCACGCTGCCGGCGGCGAGCAGCCGAAGGTTCTCCACGGTGGCCGCGCTGGGCCGGGTCATCACCCTGGTTCTCGGCAGGTTCACGGCGAGCGCGCCGGCCAGCGCCGCGCCGATCTCCCGGAACACCGCCCCCGGCGGCCCGGTGGCGATGGTCAGCTCGGGCGGCGCGGGCGGCGGCGAGACCGCGCATCCGGGCACCGCTACCGACGCCGCACCGAGCAGCAATGCGCGGCGGCGCAGCGGGCGCGGGAACACCCGGGCAGGCTAACGCCGAGGTGACCCGGCTGACACGGTCCAGCCGCCCGGTAACGTCAGATGGATCTGAAGTTTCCGGGGCGTATCTTGTTGATCTCTCAAGGGATGCCGAGGATCCCGGGCAGCCGATGTGATCCTGACCCCTTGAGGAGGAGGCGTGGCCACCATCGTCGCTGCCAGCCGTCCCCGAACTGGCACACCGTTCTACCGGCACCTGTACTTCTGGGTGCTGGTGTCGATCGCCCTCGGCGTGGTCGTCGGCCTGGCCTTCCCCGCGCAGGCGGCGGGGATGAAGTGGCTGGCCGACCTGTTCGTCAAGCTCGTGACGATGGTGATCGCGCCGACCATCTTCTGCACCGTCGTGGTCGGCATCGCCGGCCTGGGCAACCTGGCCAAGGCGGGCAAGCTGGCGCTGCGCACGATCGTCTACTTCACCGCGATGACCACCGTGGCGCTGGCCATCGGGCTGGTCGTGGTGAACGTGCTCAAACCCGGTCGGGGCCTGGGCCTCACGGTCAACGGCAAGGCGGCCGCGGACACCATCAGGTCGGCGCAGGCCAACGAGGGCGTCACCCAGTTCGTGCTGAACCTGGTGCCCAGGTCGTTCGTGAGCGCGTTCACCGACGGCCAGCTCATCCAGGTGCTGGTGGTCGCCATCCTGGTCGCGATCGCGCTGTCGGCGATGGGTGAGCGGGGCGCGCGGGCCGTGCGGGCACTGGACACGGTGTCCAAGGTGATGTTCCGCGTGATCAAGGTGGTGATGTACGCGGCGCCGCTGGGCGCGTTCGGCGGGATGGCGTTCACCGTGGGGAAGTACGGCAGCCAGGTGCTCGGCCGGCTGGCGTTCCTGATGGGCTCGTTCTACCTCACCTGCGCCCTGTTCGTGCTGGTGGTGCTGGGCGTGGTGAGCCGGCTGGCCGGGTTCGGCCTGCTGCGGTTCCTGCGTTACATCAAGGACGAGCTGCTCATCGTGCTGGGCACCTCGTCGAGCGAGGCCGTGCTGCCGCGGATGCTCACCAAGCTGGAGGCGGCGGGCGCGAGCAAGTCGGTGGTCGGCCTGACCATCCCCACCGGATACTCGTTCAACCTGGACGGCACCTGCATCTACCTCACCATGGGCGCCATCTTCATCGCCCAGGCCACCGGGCACCCGCTCAGCATCGCCACCCAGATCGGGCTGCTGGTGTTCATGCTGATCTCCAGCAAGGGCGCGGCCGGGGTGACCGGGGCCGGCCTGGTCACGCTGGCCGCCTCGCTGCAGGCCTTCGGCGACACCATCCCGGTGGTCGGCATCGCGCTGATCGTGGGCATCGACCGGTTCATGTCCGAGGCACGAGCCATCACCAACCTGATCGGCAACGGCGTCGGCACCCTGGCCATGGCCCGCTGGCAGGGTGAGCTGGACAGGCAGCGGCTGGACCTGGTGTTGCGCAACCCGTCCGAGGTCGACGTGGACGAGCTGATGGCCGAGGACGGGGCGGCGGGCGAGTCGCCGCGCACCGCTCCGGCGGTGCCCACCCCGGCCTGAGTCGCTACGCAGCGTCACCCGTTGCCCAGCCGAGTGCGGCCGACGGGTGACGCTGCGTGACCAAACCTCGAACGTTACCAGGGCCCGTGCGTGCCACCGGCTAGACTTGGGTATCTACCTGGGGGAATAGCCCGCCCACCGGTCGTGCTCGTCACGCGCCCGTAGCACGAATGTCAGCTATGCTTTTCCCAACCCGGCGTCGGGTAACGTGAGTGCCACGATCGGTCCAGGCAGTCAAATCGTTACTCCGGCATGGGGTAGATCACCCGAAAGAGGGTGTATTTCGGTTACGCGACTGTTAAGGTCGCGTCAATACGCGGGCCACCGTCGTCCCGTGCCTCTCCAGAGAACTTCGGACAGAGCACGAGGACTGAGGAGGTCTTCTGGTGATCTTCTCCGCCATCCCCGGTCCGCAGGGCTTGTACGACCCCGCCTTTGAGCACGACGGGTGCGGGGTCGCCATGGTGGCCCACATCAAGGGCAGGCGGTCGCACGCGATCGTGGCGGACGCGCTCACCGCGCTGGGCAACCTCGAGCACCGCGGCGCTGCGGGAGCCGAGCCCACCACCGGTGACGGCGCCGGCATCCTGATCCAGCTGCCGGACGAGCTGCTGCGCGCCGAGGCCGGCTTCCCGCTGCCCGAGCCGGACGCCAAGGGCCGGCACACCTACGCCGCGGGCATCGCGTTCCTCCCGGTCGACCCCGAGGAGCGGGCCAAGGCCGTCGACATCGTCGGGCGCATCGCCGCCGAGGAGAACCTGGAGGTCCTCGGCTGGCGGGAGGTGCCAGTCGCCCCGGACACCGCCGGGGTGGGGCCGACGGCCCGCTCGGTGATGCCGCACTTCGCCATGCTGTTCGTGCAGGCGGTGGCCGACGCCGAGGGGCGGCGGCCGGCCGGTGTCGAGCTGGATCGGATCGCCTTCTGCCTGCGCAAGCGGGCCGAGCGGGAGACGCGGCGGGCCGGCTGCGGGGTGTACTTCACCGCGCTGTCCGCGCGGACCATGGTCTACAAGGGCATGCTGACCGCGCCGCAGCTCACCACGTTCTTCCCCGACCTCACCGACCACCGGCTGGCCAGCGCGATCGCGCTGGTGCACAGCCGGTTCTCCACCAACACCTTCCCGTCCTGGCCGCTGGCCCACCCGTACCGGTACGTCGCGCACAACGGCGAGATCAACACCATCCGCGGCAACCGGAACCGGATGAAGGCCCGGGAGGCGCTGCTCGCATCCCCGCTCATCCCGGGCGACCTCAGCCGGCTGTACCCGATCTGCAGCCAGGACGCCTCCGACTCCGCCTCCTTCGACGAGGTGCTGGAGCTGCTGCACCTCGGCGGGCGCACGCTGCCGCACGCCGTGCTGATGATGATCCCCGAGGCGTGGGAGAACCACGCCACCATGGACCCGAAGCGGCGGGCGTTCTACCAGTTCCACGCCAGTCTGATGGAGCCGTGGGACGGCCCGGCCTGCGTCACCTTCACCGACGGCACCGTGGTCGGCGCCGTGCTGGACCGCAACGGCCTGCGACCGTCCCGCTGGTGGCGCACCGCCGACGACCGGGTGGTGCTGGCCAGCGAGACCGGCGTGCTCGACGTGCCGCCGCAGCAGGTGGTGGCCAAGGGCCGGCTGCAGCCCGGCCGGATGTTCCTGGTGGACACCGCCGCCGGCCGGATCATGGACGACGACGAGGTCAAGGCCGCGCTGGCCGCCGAGCTGCCCTACGACGACTGGCTGCACGCCGGCCTGGTCAACCTCGGCGACCTGCCCAACCGCGACCACGTGGTGCAGAGCCACGAGTCGGTGCTGCGCCGCCAGCTCACCTTCGGCTACACCGAGGAGGAGCTGAAGATCCTGCTCACCCCGATGGCGGTGAACGGGGCCGAGCCGGTCGGCTCGATGGGTTCCGACACCCCGGTGGCCACGCTGTCGAAGCGGTCCCGGCTGCTCTACGACTACTTCACCCAGGGCTTCGCCCAGGTGACCAACCCGCCGCTGGACGCGATCCGGGAGGAGATCGTCACCTCGGTGTCCCGGGTGATGGGCCCGGAGCAGAACCTGCTCGACCCGGGGCCGGCGTCCTGCCGGCACATCCAGCTCCCGTACCCGGTGATCGACAATGACGAGCTGGCCAAGCTCATCCACATCAACGAGGACGGCGACCTGCCCGGGTTCGCGTGCAGCGTGATCTCCGGGCTGTACGAGGTGGACGGCGGCGGGCGTGCCCTGGCCGAGGCGATCCAGCGGGTGCGCCGCGAGGCGTCCGAGGCGATCGAGAACGGCGCGCGCATCCTCGTGCTCTCCGACCGGGACTCCGACCACCGGATGGCGCCGATCCCGTCGCTGCTGCTGGTCTCCGCGGTGCACCACCACCTGGTGCGCACCAAGGACCGGCTGAAGGTGGCGCTGGTGGTGGAGAGCGGCGACGCCCGCGAGGTGCACCACATCGCCCTGCTGCTCGGCTACGGCGCCGCCGCGGTCAACCCGTACCTGGCCTTCGACACCATCGAGGACCTGATCAACCAGGGCGTGATCACCGGGGTCGAGCCGGCCAGGGCCATCCGCAACTACGTCAAGGCGCTGGTCAAGGGCGTCGTGAAGATCATGTCCAAGATGGGCATCTCCACCGTCGGCGCCTACACCGCGGCCCAGGTCTTCGAGGCCGTCGGCATCAACCAGAACGTGCTGGACGAGTACTTCGCGGGCACCGTCTCCAAGATCAGCGGCGTCGGGCTGGACGTGCTCGCCGAGGAGGTCGCGCACCGGCACCGCATGGCCTACCCGGACAATCCGACCGACCGGGTGCACCGGGGCCTGGACGTGGGCGGGGAGTACGCCTACCGCCGCGAGGGTGAGCTGCACCTGTTCACCCCGGAGACGGTGTTCCTGCTGCAGCACGCCACCAAGACCCGCCAGGAGGAGATCTACCGCCGCTACACCGCCGAGGTGGAACGGCTGTCCCGGGCGGGCGGCACGCTTCGCGGGCTGTTCCGGCTGCGCACCGAGGGCCGCACCCCGGTGCCGATCGACGAGGTCGAGCCGGTCAGCTCGATCGTCAGGCGGTTCAACACCGGGGCGATGTCCTACGGCTCCATCTCCGCCGAGGCGCACGAGACCCTGGCCATCGCGATGAACCGGCTCGGCGGGCGGTCCAACACCGGCGAGGGCGGCGAGGACCGGGAGCGGCTGTACGACCCGGAGCGCCGCTCCGGCATCAAGCAGGTCGCCAGCGGCCGGTTCGGCGTGACCAGCGAGTACCTGGTCAACGCCACCGACCTGCAGATCAAGATGGCGCAGGGCGCCAAGCCCGGCGAGGGCGGCCAGCTACCCGGGTTCAAGGTGTACCCGTGGATCGCGCGCACCCGGCACTCCACGCCGGGCGTCGGGCTGATCTCCCCGCCGCCGCACCACGACATCTACTCGATCGAGGACCTGGCCCAGCTCATCCACGACCTGAAGAACGCCAACGAGCACGCCCGGGTGCACGTCAAGCTGGTCAGCTCGGTCGGCGTCGGCACGGTCGCGGCCGGTGTGGCCAAGGCGCACGCCGATGTGGTGCTCATCTCCGGGCACGACGGCGGCACCGGCGCCTCGCCGATGAACTCGCTCAAGCACGCCGGCACCCCGTGGGAGGTCGGGCTGGCCGAGACCCAGCAGACCCTGCTGCTCAACGGCCTGCGCGACCGGATCACCGTGCAGGTCGACGGCGGGCTGAAGACCGGACGGGACGTGCTGGTCGCCGCGCTGCTGGGAGCCGAGGAGTACGGCTTCGCCACCGCCCCGCTGGTGGTGGCCGGCTGCGTGATGATGCGGGTGTGCCACCTGGACACCTGCCCGGTCGGGGTGGCCACGCAGAACCCGGAGCTGCGCAAGCGGTACACCGGCAAGCCGGAGTTCGTGGAGAACTTCTTCCGGTTCGTCGCCCAGGAGGTCCGCGAACTGCTCGCCGAGCTGGGCTTCCGCACCCTGGACGAGGCCATCGGGCACGCCGAGCTGCTCGACGTCGAGGAGGCCGTGGAGCACTGGAAGTCCGACGGCCTGGATCTCCGCCCGGTGTTCATCGTGCCGGACACCCCGTACGGCCAGGCCCGGCGCCGGGTGCGCGAGCAGGACCACGGCCTGGAGCACGCGCTGGACCGCACGCTCATCCAGCTCGCCGAGGCGGCGCTGGAGGACGCCCACCCGGTGCGGCTGGAACTGCCGGTGCGCAACGTCAACCGGACCGTCGGCACCCTGCTCGGCGCGGAGGTCACCCGCAGGTTCGGCGGCGACGGGCTGCCGGACGGCACCATCCACATCACCCTGACCGGCTCGGCCGGCCAGTCGCTGGGCGCGTTCCTGCCCGGCGGCATCACCCTGGAGCTGATCGGCGACGCCAACGACTACGTCGGCAAGGGCCTCTCCGGCGGGCGGATCATCGCCCGCCCGCACCCGGACGCGCCGTTCGCGGCGGAGCACCAGGTCATCGCCGGCAACGTGATCGGCTACGGGGCCACCCGTGGCGAGATGTTCCTGCGCGGCGTGGTCGGCGAGCGGTTCTGCGTGCGCAACTCCGGCATGCTCGCCGTCGCCGAGGGCGTCGGCGACCACGCGTTCGAGTACATGACCGGGGGCCGGGCCGTGGTGCTTGGCCGGACCGGGCGCAACGTGGCCGCCGGCATGTCCGGCGGCATCGCCTACGTGCTCGACCTGGATCCGGCATTGGTGAACCCGGAGATGGTGGACCTGGAACGGCCGAGCGCGGAGGACCTGGAGTGGCTGCGCGAGGTGGTCGAGCGGCACCACCGGTTCACCGGGTCGACGGTGGCCGCCTCGCTGCTCGCTGACTGGCCGCGCCGCTCCACGGCGTTCACCAAGATCATGCCGGAGGACTACCGGCGGGTGCTGGAGGCGATGCGGCTCGCGCGCGCCGAGGGGCGTGACGTGGATGAGGCGATCATGGAGGCGTCCCGTGGCTGACAATCGCGAAGCCGGCCACGGGCGCCGACCGGCGGTGTCGATGCGGGACACCCGCACCCGGGGGTGTGTCCCGCAGGAAACGGAGGCGTCCCGTGGCTGACCCGTGGGGTTTCGTGAAGCACCGGCGGGCCGAGCCGCCGAAGCGACCGGTCGACGAGCGCGTCGGTGACTGGCGCGAGGTCTACGTCCGGCTCGACCGGGCGGAGCGGGACGCGCAGGTGCGCACCCAGGCCGCCCGGTGCATGGACTGCGGCATCCCGTTCTGCCACTCCGGCACCGCGGGCTGCCCGCTGGGCAACCTCATCCCCGAGTGGAACGACCTGGTCCGCCAGGGGCACTGGGAGCACGCCAGCGACCGGCTGCACGCCACCAACAACTTCCCGGAGTTCACCGGCAAGCTGTGCCCCGCGCCGTGCGAGGCCGGGTGCGTGCTGTCCATCTCCCCGCAGGCCGGCGGGCCGGTGGCGATCAAGCGGATCGAGCAGACCATCGCCGACGTGTCCTGGGAGAAGGGTCTGGTCAAGCCGCGCCAGGCCACGGTGTCCACCGGCCGGCGGGTGGCCGTGGTGGGCTCCGGCCCGGCCGGGCTGGCGGCCGCGCAGCAGCTCACCCGCGCCGGCCACGAGGTCACCGTGTTCGAGCGGGACGACCGGCTCGGCGGGCTGCTTCGCTACGGCATTCCCGAGTTCAAGATGGAGAAGAAGGTCCTCGACCGGCGGCTGACCCAGCTCCGCGCGGAGGGCACCAGGTTCGTCACCAACTGCGAGGTCGGCGTCGACCTCACCGTCGAGGAACTGCGGGCGAAGTTCGACGCGGTGGTGCTCGCGGTGGGCGCGCTGCGCGGCCGGGACGACCGCACCGTGCCCGGCCGCGACCTGGCCGGCATCCACCTGGCCATGCAGCACCTGGTGGCGGCGAACCACGAGTGCGAGGGCGACGGGCCGACGCCGATCAGCGCGAAGGGCAAGCACGTGCTGATCATCGGCGGCGGAGACACCGCGGCGGACTGCTACGGCACCGCCACCCGGCAGGGCGCGGCCAGCGTCACCCAGCTCGACCAGTACCCGCAGCCGCCGGCCCAGCGGGACGACGACCGGTCCCCGTGGCCGACCTGGCCGTGGGTCCTGCGCACCTACCCGGCGCACGAGGAGGGCGGCCAGCGCAGGTTCGCCGTCTCCGTGCAGCGGTTCGTCGGCGACGAGCACGGTCACGTCCGCGCGGCCGAGCTGCGGCAGGTGCGGGTGGAGAAGGACCCGGCCACCGGACGGCGCGAGGTGGTGCCGGTCTCCGACGAGGTGGAGACCATCCCGGCGGACATGGTGCTGCTGGCGATCGGCTTCGAGGGCGTCGAGCATATGCCGCTGCTCGACGGCCTCGGCGTCACGTTGAACAAGCGCGGGTCCATCTCCTGCGGCTCCGACTGGCAGACCGAGGCCCCCGGGGTGTTCGTCTGCGGCGACGCGCACCGCGGCGCCTCGCTGATCGTGTGGGCCATCGCCGAGGGCCGCGCCGTCGCGCACGCGGTGGACACCTACCTCACCGGCGCCTCCGACCTGCCCAACCCGGTCGAACCCAACCTGCTCCCGCTGGCCGTCGCCTAGGCGGCCGGGTCCGGTGCGCAACTGTCGGTGCACCGGGCCCGTTCGGCTTCTGTGGCTTTTCGCGGCGACCCCGAACTGGGCGGCGCTGACGTCCTCCTCCCAAGCGATGCCGTGGTCTCCTGCGGCGGCCCGGCGTCGTTCGCATACTGAACGTGCGGGCGGCCGGTTGGGGGAGGGGCCATGCGCATCGACACGCACGCGCACGTCTATCCGCGGGACTACCTGGACCTCCTGGCGGACTACGGTGTCGACACGCGCGTCCACCGCGACCTCGGCGCCGACGACACCGCCGAGGACCTGCACGCCCGGTTCGCCCTGATGGACCGCGCCGGAGTCGACGTTCACGTTGTCTCCGTGGCGCCGATGACGGGCCTGTTCGCCGACGCCGTGCCTGCGGTGACCACCAGCCGGATGATCAACGACCGGTACCGGAAGCTGGTCGAGCAGTACCCGGACCGGTTGCGCGCCTTCGCGGCCGTGCCACTGCCGCACGTGGACGCCGCCGTCGCGGAGCTGGACCGTGTGCTCGCCGATCCCGGTGTCCTCGGCGTCACGGTGACCACCACCGTCGCCGGCCGGCCGCTGACCGACCCGGCGTTCGAACCGTTCTGGGCGGAACTCGACCGCAGGGCCACCGTCCTCTACGTGCATCCCGCCGGCGCGGACGCGCACTCCACCCAGATCGCCGACGCGCACCTGACCTGGATGGTCGGTGCTCCCGTCGAGGACATGGTGGCCGCCGCGCAACTGATCACCGCCGGGTTCCCGAGCCGGTACCCGAACGTCCGCATCCTCAACTCGCACCTCGGCGGCGCGGTACCGATGATGCTGCGCCGCTGGGACAACCAGGCGCGGTTCGAGGCGCCGGACGCGCCGCTGCCGCCGAGCACCGCGGCCCGGCTGATGTGGTACGACACCGTCACCCACGGTTCCACCGCCGCGCTGCGCGCCGCGGTGGACGAACTCGGCGCCGACCGGCTGGTCCTCGGCAGCGACTTCCCCTACCAGTCCGGCGAGCGGTACGTCGACGCCGTCCGCTACGTCGCCCGCTCCGGCCTGGACCCGGCCGCCGCCCACGACGTCCTCGATGTCAACGCTGCCCAGCTCCTTGGCCTCACCGGCCGCTGACAAGATAACGGGGACGCACCGGATGCGGCGGAGATGCTGGCCGAGGGGCGACGCTGACCGCTTGCCGCGTTGGGCGCTGGTCGGTGTGGCTCTCCGGCGGCTGACCGTGCGCTGAACGCGCGACGACGGCGCGCCGACCGGGGCGCGAATTCGATAACCAATAGATCTCCTTTTCGTCTTTCTTGCTGAATCGTGGGGGCGGGAGCCGCGAAACTGTCGCGCGGGCATCCGAGGCGGGGTCGGGCGCCGAAGGTGAACGGACTGCGAAATCGAGTGGAGCG
>NZ_BJFL01000044.1 GCF_005405885.1 Gandjariella thermophila | reverse complement strand
CGCCGGCAGCGACAAGATCCGCAAAGCCCTGATCGAAACCCCCATCGCCAGAGTCATCATCACAGGGCCCGACCGCGTCGTCCCCGCCTACCGCATCCCCCAACCCCGCACCAACCCGGACACAGCACACACAAACAAGGCCCTGACCAGCGAAAACCCGCCAGCCAGGGCCACCAAGGAAGGTGTTCGTGCAATGACTAATTTGGTGGAGCTGAGGGGAGTCGAACCCCTGACCTTCTCGATGCGAACGAGACGCGCTACCAACTGCGCTACAGCCCCGTGTTCGGTTGCGGGAGAGAGCATATCAAGTGGCCGCGGGGTGTTCCGGCGGCCCCCTACTCGCCCGCGGCCCGGCGGTAGGGCATCTCCCGGACGCTCTGCAGTTCCTCGAAGGCCGGGTCCTCGTCGTCGATCTCGACGACCACCAGGTTCGGCGTGTCCGGCCTGCTTCGGTGCGGTGCGGCGACGGTGAGCCTGGTGACCGTGCCGTCCTCGTCGACGGGCGCGGGCACCGCGTCGACCTGCTCCTCGGCGGCCTGCCGGCGGCGGGCCGCGGCCAACCGGGCCAGCCGGCGCTGGCGGATCTCCTCCTCGATGCGCACCTGCCGGCGGAGGTAGGTGAGATAGCACACCAGGAGCAGATCGTCCGCGCCGTGCGCCCACCACGCCACGGGCATGGCGAAGGCCGCGAACAGCGCGGTGGCCACCGCGGTGAACAGCAGGAACAGCACGACTCGCTGGCGGAAGGCGTACTTGGCGCGGGCCGCTGCCGCGGCCGCCCTCGGGTCGAACCCGCCGCGGCCGGGCCGGTAGGGGCGGGTTTCGTAGTCGGCGTCGTCCTCCTCGTCGTCGGGCGGCTCGATGTCGACCGGCTGGCGCGCACGGCGGCGCTGGTCGCGGTAGTGCTCGCCGGCGCGGTCGGTTCCCGCCCGGGCCGTGTCCGCCACGTCGAACTCCTCCTTGGCGACGCTCACCGTGCTGCCACTGCGGACGACTCTCGCGGCCAGCGCGGAGTCGGCGGTCTTCGCCACCTCCTGGCGCCGGCGGGCGATCATCGGAACGAGAATCATCAGCCAGGCGACGGCGAGCGCGACAATGATCAACGAGCTGGGCATCGCCCGTCACCTCCCCCGGCCACCAGCGCTCCCTCCAAGCGGGCGCCACGTTAGTCACACCAGTCACACCAGTGTCGTAGGCGCGCCGCTAACGCAAGGTCCCGACACGGTCTCGACTGGGGGGATTTACGGCATCTGGGCGCGACCCTGCTCGACCAAACGGGCGACCAACCCCATGCCGGTCTCCTCGGCGGTCATCGCGAAGCACAGGTGGTCCCGCCACGCGCCGGCGACGTCCAGGTAGCGGCGGAACAGCCCCTCCTGGCGGAACCCGAGCTTGGTCAGTACCCGGATACTCGGCGTGTTCTCCGGCCGCACCGTGGCGTCCAGCCGGTGCAGGCCGGCGCGCGCGAAGCAGTGGTCCACGACCAGCGCCACCGCACCGGTGGCCACGCCACCGCCCACACAGTGGCTGCCCACCCAGTAGCCGATCCAGGCGGACCGCAGCGAGCCACGCACGATGTTTCCCACGGTGACCTGGCCGGCCAGCGTCCCGTTGACGAGCACCATGAACGGCAGCGCGTGGCCGCGCCGGGCCATGCCACGCAGCGACGACCACTGCCCCGGCCAGGCCAGCACCGCGTTGCGTTCCGCCCAGCCGCCCGGCGAGGTCGGCTCCCAGTTCTCCAGGTGGGCCCGGTCGCGCACCCGGATGCGGCTCCACGCGCCGCCGTCGAACAGCCTGGGCGGTCGCAGCTCGACCGTGCCGGCAGGTACCCGGAGCGGACCCAACCGGGCCGGCCAACCGGGATGCCGGCCCCAGCCGGCCCCACGACCGCCGCCTTCCTCCGGCCAGGCCACACCGCCCGCCGTGTGGCTCATCGGTTCGTCGTCCTAACCACGTTGCGCAAGAAAGCTGACCCTGACCTGTTCTCCCGCCATGACGTCGGTGGTGTCCTCTTCTACCAGGATCAGGCAGTTCGCCTCGGCCAGGGAGGCGAGCAGGTGCGAGCCGGAGGTACCCAGCGGCTGCACCAGGTACTCACCGTTGTCGCTGTCGCGGAGCAGTTGCCCGCGCAGGAAACCGCGCCGGCCCTTGGTGGACGAGGTCGGAGACAGCAGTCGCGCGCTGACCTCCCTGCGCTGCGGGTGCTTCTTGCCCAGCACGCAGCGGATCAGCGGGCGCACCAGCACCTCGAACACGACCAGCGCGCTCATCGGGTTGCCGGGCAGCAGGAAGGTGGGCACCGCGTCCGGGCCGAGCCGGCCGAAGCCCTGCACCGAACCGGGGTGCATGGCGACCCGGGTGGTGTCCATCTCGCCGAGGTCGGCGAGGGCGGCGCGGACCTCCTCGCCGGCTGAGCCGCCGACGCCGCCCGCGATCACCACGATCTCGGACAGCAGCAGCCGGCCGTCGACCACCTCGCGCAGCCGGGATGGGTCGGTGCTGACGATGCCGACCCGGGTGACCTCCGCGCCGGCGTCCCTGGCCGCGGCGGCCAGCGCGTAGGAGTTGACGTCGTAGATCTGGCCCTGGCTGGGGGTGCGGTCCACGTCGAGCAGTTCCTCGCCGACAGAGATGATCGACACCCGGGGCCTGGGGTGGACCAGCACCTTGTCCCTGCCGACCGCGGCGAGCAGCCCGACCTGCGCGGCGCCGATCGTGGTGCCGCGGCGCACCACCACGTCACCGGTCTGCACGTCCTCGCCGGTCCGCCGGACGAACGCGGCGGAGGGCACCGGGCGCTGCACGGTCACTCGGGCCAGATGCCCGTCGGTGAAGCCAAGCGGCACCACGGCATCGGCCAGGGTGGGCAGCGGCGCTCCGGTGGCCACACGCACGGCCTGGCCGGGTTGTAGCCGGCGGGGCTGCCGGGAACCGGCCGGGATCTCGCCGACCACCGGAAGCCGCACCGGTTTCTCCGCCGCACCCTGCACGTCCACGCTGCGCACCGCGTACCCGTCGACGACGGCCTGGTCGAAGCCGGGCAGCGGTCGCTCGGCGACCACCTCCTCGGCGCACAGCAGGCCCTGCGCCTCGGAGATGGCCACCCGCACGGGTGCCGGCCGGACCGCGGCCGCGAGAACTCGGCGGAGCTGCTCGTCCACTGACCTCATGCCGTCGACCTCGCTGCTCGGGACTCAGGGGTTGCCGATCCGCTCCCGCAACCACCGCAGCAGGTCCGCGCCGTAGTCCGGGTGCTCGAGAGCGAAGTCAACCGCAGCACGGAGGAATCCGCCCGGGTTGCCGAGGTCGTGTCGACCACCTCGGTGCACCACGACGTGTACCGGATGTCCCTCGGAGATGAGCAGCGCCACGGCGTCGGTGAGCTGCAGCTCGCCGCCCGCCCCCGGAGAGATCCGCTTGAGCGCGTCGAACACGGCCCGGTCGAGCAGGTACCGCCCGGCCGCGGCGAAGGTGGACGGGGCCTCCTCCGGCTTCGGCTTCTCCACCATGCCCTTGACCCGCTTGACGTCCTCGTCGTCGGTCGGGTCCACATCGAACACGCCGTACGGGGAGATCTCCTCGCGCGGTACGTCGAACGCGCACAGCACGCTGCCGCCGAACCGCTCACGTACCTCGGCCATCTTGATCAGCACGCCGGTGGGCAGCACCAGGTCGTCCGGCAGCAGCACCGCGACGGCCTCGTCGTCGCCGGTGAGGTTCGGCTCGGCGCAGCCCACCGCGTGGCCGAGGCCGAGGGCGCGCTCCTGGATCGCGGTCTCCACCTCGATCAGCGTCGACGCCCTGCGGACCTTCTCCAGCAGCGCCTCCTTGCCCCGGTCGGCGAGGGTCGCCTCCAGGTCCGGCTGCGGGCGGAAGTACTCGGCCACCGCGTCCTTGCCGGGTGACGTGACGATCACCAGGCGGCTGGCGCCCGCCTCCGCGGCCTCGGCTGCGACCAGTTCGATCCCTGGCGTGTCCACCACCGGGAACAGCTCCTTGGGCACCGCCTTGGTGGTCGGCAGGAAGCGCGTGCCCAGGCCGGCGGCGGGCACGATCGCGGTCCGGAAAGCGCTCGAGGGGCTCATGTGTCCGGAGCCTATCGACGTCCGTACAGTCGGGTCGTGTGACGCTGTCGCCCTCGCCGTCCGACAAGACCACCTGGCGCGCCCGGTTGCAGGCCGCCCGGAAGGCAGTGCCGGCCGAGCAGCACGCGCGGGAGGCCGAGGCGCTGGTCGCGCAGGTGGGCTGGGTGGTGGGCTCGCTGGGCGCCGCCCCGGGTGACGTGGTGTGCGGCTACGTGCCGGTGGGCACCGAGCCGGGTTCGCTGGCCATGATCGACGTGCTGCGGGACGCCGGCTACCGGGTGCTGCTTCCGGTGGTGCCGATGGCCGGCGACCGGACGGTGGGAGCCGGGCCGCTGGACTGGGCGGAGTACCAGGGCGCGGAGGCGCTGCGACTGGGGCGGTACCGGCTGCGCGAGCCGGCCGGCCCGACCCTGGGCCCGCCGGCGCTCGCGCTGGCCAAGGCCGTGCTGGTGCCCGCGCTGGCGGTGGACCGGGCCGGGGTGCGGCTCGGCCGGGGCGCCGGCTACTACGACCGCTCGCTGACCCGGGTGGAGCCAGGGACGCCGCTGGTCGCCGTGGTGCGCGACGACGAGTTGGTGGAGGCGCTGCCTTCCGACCCGCACGACGTGCTGATGACCGCCGCGCTGACCCCGACGCGGGGCCTGGTGCCGCTGGGCTGATCGTCGCGGCGACTGCGTACTCCGGCGGCCGCAGCGGTGGTGGCACCGGGCTACCGCGGCCTGCCACGTCCGGGTGAGCCACCCACCACGGTGCCCGCGACGCACCGCTCTCCGGCCTCCTACCCGGGACCTACCTGCGCCGTTTGCACGGCGGGCACGGCGTGACGCATCATTTTGTTGGCACTCTCCATCCTCGAGTGCCAATGCGATTCCCGCGAAGGGAGCCCACTGTGCCCACCTACCAGTACGCCTGCACCGCCTGCGACCACCGCTTCGAGACGGTGCAGTCCTTCTCCGACCCCGCGTTGACCGAATGCCCGGAGTGCTCGGGCCGGCTGCGCAAGCTGTTCGGCTCGGTAGGCATCGTGTTCAAGGGCAGCGGCTTCTACCGGACGGACAGCCGGGCCAGCGGGTCCGAGTCGAACGGGAAGGCGAGTACTGGAAGCAACGGCTCCGGCGGGTCGAGCAAGTCCGACTCGTCGTCGTCCTCGTCGCCTTCGTCGTCCGGCGGGAACTCCTCATCCTCCACCAGTTCCCCGACGGCATCGTCCGCGGCAGCGTCCTGACCCCCAGTTGTCCACACCCTGACCGGTTGTCCACAGGGCGGGGCCGGAACGGCCCGCCCCGTCCCGGCCACCCCTAGCGTCGGCCCCGACGCCGGCACCCGATCCGCGGGCGCCGCAGGAGGGCACAGGGGGCGACGATGGACACCGGGAACGCCGCGCGGCGACCGGCGGTGGCAGGCGAGCGGTTGCGGCGGCTGGTCGGCCGCCGTCAGCGCTTGGGATGGGCGCGCTCGCTGGCGCTGCGCCGGATTGCCGCGGCCCTGCTGACGCTGCTCGCGGCGGTGCTCGCGCTGCGCCCGGCTCCCGCCCCGGCGGCGGCCGGGGCCAGCGCCGCGTTACTCGTCGCCGCGCACGACCTGCCTCCCGGCGCCCTGCTCGCGCCCGAGGACGTGCGGCCGGCCACGCTGCCCAGGGACGCGGTGCCCTCGGGCGCGCTGCGGGAGCCGTCCGCCGCCGTGGGCCGGGTGCTCGTCGGGCCGGCCAGGGCCGGCGAGCCGATCACCGACGTCCGCCTTCTCGGTCCGGAGAACACCCGGGTGTCCAGCGGCGATCCCTCGGCAGCGGCGGTACCGGTGCGGCTGGCCGACGCCGGCGTCGCGGACCTGCTCCGCCCGGGCAGCCGGGTCGACGTGATCGCCCTGGACGACGGCGAGCGGCGCGGCTCGGTGCTGGCCACCGACGCGGTGGTACTGACCGTGCGACCGGCCGGATCGGGTCCGGGCGAGCACGGCAGGCTGGTCGTCGTGGCCCTGACCCGATCCGAGGCGACCAGGGTGGCGACCGCCGCACTGGGCCAACCGGTAACCGTTACCCTCCGCTAGCGGCTGACCCGAACGGGGTCTATCGGTTGGGCCATACGAAGGGGCTGGCAGTGCTCAAGAGCTTCCAGGGCTTCAAGGACTTCATCTCCCGCGGCAACGTCATCGAGTTGGCCGTCGCGGTGGTGATCGGCACCGCGTTCACCGCGATCGTCACCGCGTTCACCAACGGCATCATCAAGCCGTTCATCAACACGCTCGGGGGCAACCAGGCCGTGCACGGGCTGGGCTTCCGGGTGCTGCCCGGCAACGACGCGACGTTCGTCGACGTCGGCGGCGTGATCAACGCGGCGATCAACTTCTTGATCATCGCGGCGGTGGTCTACTTCGGTCTGGTCCTGCCGATGAACAAGCTGCGGGAGCGGCGCAGGCGCGGCGAGGAGAAGGGGCCGGCGGAGCCCACCGACGTCGAGTTGCTCAAGGAGATCCGCGACCTGCTCAAGGACGGTCAGATCGGCTCGGCCGGCGCCGCCTCCGGCTCGGCTACCACCTCGGGGTCCGCCGCCGACTCGCGCTCAGCAGGTAGCGCCTCGGGGTCCGGTTTCGCCCCGGCCTCCCGTTCCACCCCGGGGTCCGACACCGCGTCGACGTCCGGTGCCGCCTCGAAATCCGGTTCCGGGTCGGGCTCCGGTGCCGGTACCGCCTCGGGGTCCGACACGGCGGGCGACGACTGATCCGGCACGCGGATCGGTCCGGCTGGGTGACGCGGCGCCGCGGGCTCAGTCCCGGTCGTGGTGCGGCGGCCGGTTCTCCCGGTACCAGTCGTCCGCGGCGCGGGACGGAGTCTCCGGCTCCCGTTCGTCGGAGGTGGTGTCCGGGAGCACGTCGCCGAACACGTCGGCGAGCCGGGAGCGCGGCACCCGCCGCCTCCGCCGTTCACGCTCGGATTCGGTCACCTCACCATGGTGCCGCAGCGAGTGAGGGCCCCGCGGTGGACGGCCGCGGGGCCCGTGGGGTCCGACCTGGCCGCGACGGCCGGCGCGTGCCCTCCGGCACTCCGCGGGCGGGATCCGCGGCGGGATCAGCTTTCCAGCCCGGAGAGCTGCTCGATCACGTGCGGCACCAGTGCGGACAGCGTGGCCATGCCGTCCCGCACCGCGGCGCGGGAGCCGGCCAGGTTCACCACCAGGGTGCTGCCCGAGATGCCCACCAGGCCGCGCGAGATCCCGGCGTCCACGGCGCCCGCCGCGAGGCCGGACGCCCGCAACGCCTCGGCGATGCCCGGGATGCCCCGGTCCAGCACGCCCTGGGTGGCGTCCGGGGTGACGTCCCTTGGCGACACCCCGGTCCCACCCACCGTCACCACCAGGTCGACGCCGCCGATCACCGCCGTGTTCAACGCGTTCCGGATGTCCACCGTCTCGCCGGCGACCGCGACCGTGCCGTCGACGATGAAACCCGCCTCCTCCAACAGTTCGGTGACCAGGGGACCCGTGGAGTCCTCGTGTTCGCCGTGGGCCACCCGGTCGTCGACGATCACGATGAGGGCCCGGCCGAGCCGCTGAGCGCTGCGTTCCATGCGCGCCACGTTAGCCGGACCCCGGAACCGGAGACGCCCTGCCCGCCCCTTTCGGAACCGGCTGACCTGGTATGACGCTGGCGCCGTCGGAGCGACGCGATCGGCGCCGCCGCGCCCCGGGCACCGCGAGGAAACCTGACGGTTCGGTGACGTCGCCGCGCCGTTGCGGGACGGCCAGCCACCCGGCGGCCTAGCGTGCGGAACGTGCGCATCCTGATCACCGGAGGGGCCGGGTTCGTCGGCTCGCACGTGGCCGACCTGCTCGCCGACCGAGGCCACCGGCCGACGCTGGTGGACAACCTGTTGCCGGAGGCGCACGGCGGTCCGCAGGCGCCGCCGTGGTGCCGGCGGCACGAACTCGTGGTCGGCGACGTCCGGGACGCCGATCTGCTCGCCGCGCTGCTGCCCGGCGTGGACGTGGTGTGCCACCAGGCCGCCGTGGTCGGGCACGGCCTCGACCCGTCCGACGCGCCGCGGTACACGTTGCACAACGACCACGGCACCGCGGTACTGCTGGCCGCCATGCACGCGGCCGGGGTGCGGCGGCTGGTGCTCGCCTCGTCCATGGTCGTCTACGGCGAGGGGCGGTACCGGTGCGCGGCGCACGGCGTGCTGCGGCCGGACCCGCGCCGGACCGAGGACGTCGCCGCCGGCCGGTACGAGCCGCCGTGCCCGGAATGCGGCGGCGCGCTGCAGCCGCTGCTGGTGCCGGAGGACGCGCCGCTGGAACCGCGCAGCGTCTACGCCGCCACCAAGGTGGCCCAGGAGCACCTGGCCGCGGCATGGGCCAGGCAGACCGGCGGCGCGGTGTGGGCGTTGCGGTACCACAACGTGTACGGGCCACGGATGCCGCGGGACACCCCGTACGCCGGGGTGGCCTCGCTGTTCCGGTCCGCGCTGCGCCGCGGTGAGGCGCCCACCGTGCTGGAGGACGGCCGGCAGCGGCGGGACTTCGTGCACGTCCGGGACGTCGCGCTGGCCAACGCGCTCGCGGTGGAGACCGAACCGCCGGCGGGCGGTCTCACCGCGGTCAACGTGTGCTCCGGTGAGCCGCACACGGTCGGCGAGTTGGCCGCCGAACTCGCCCGCGCGCACGGCGGCCCGGCGCCGAAGGTGGTCGGCGGAGCCCGTCCCGGGGACGTGCGGCACATCGTCGCCGACCCGGAGCGGGCCCGCCGGCTGCTCGGGTTCCGCGCCACGGTCGCCTTCGCCGAAGGGGTGGCGGCGCTCGCCACCGACCCGATGCGCGACCCGGCGACCGTCGGCTGAGCCTGGCCGGGGTCAGCCGGAGGCGGCGAGCGGTAGGCGAACCTCGAAGCGGCAGCCGCCGCCGTGGTTGCGCGCCTCGATCCGCCCGCGGTGCGCCTCGACCAGCCCGCGGGCGATGGCCAGCCCCAGCCCGGCGCCGGCCGGGCGGGCGTCGCGCCGCTCCGGGGCCCGGCCGGCCGAACCCGTCTCCGGCTGCTCCGGCGTCCGCGACGCCGTGCCGCGGAACGCCACGTCGAACACCCGGCTCAGCTCGTGCTCGGGAATCCCGCCGCAGCCGTCGTCCACCCGCAGCCACGCCTCGCCGCCCTCGGCCCCGGCCCGCACCGCCACCGTGCCGTCCGGCGGGGTGTGCCGGATCGCGTTGGCCAGCAGGTTGCGCACCACCCTGGCCAGTTCGGGGTCGCTGCCCAGCACCACCGGCCAGGTGCTCGCCTCGGCGTGCAACCGGACGCCCTTGCTGCGAGCCGTCGCCGCCTCCGCGGACACCGCCTCGCTCACCACGTCCTGCAACGGCACCGCGGACATGGTCAGCCGCAGCGCGCCCATGGTGATCCGGGACAGCTCGAACAGGTCGTCCACCATCGCGGACAGCCGGCGGGTCTCCGCGCGGATCCGGTTCGCGTAGTCGGCGACCTCGGCCGGCTCGCCGACCACGCCGTCGGCCAGTGCCTCGGCCATCGCCTGGATCCCGGCCAGCGGGGTGCGCAGGTCGTGGCTGATCCACGCGACGAGCTCGCGCCGGGACTGCTCGGCGGCCCGTTCCCGGGCCCTGGCCTCCCGCTCCCACACGCTGCGCCGGGCGATGCCCCGGCCGAGCAGCACCGCGGCGGGCACGGTGACCACCGCGACCAGCAGGCAGACCAGCAGCGTCGTGGTGAGCATCGGGGTGAACATGAATCCGCTGACGCCGAGCACCCCGACGAACGTGGCCACCAGCGGCACCAGCACCAGGACGGTCATCGCGGTGGCCAGCGACCGCCGGTGCAGCCGGTGCAGCAGCAGCGCGCCGGCCAGCGCCACCGGCAGCGAGAACGCCACCGCGTACGGCAGGACGTGCAGGACCTCGACGAGCATCCCGCTCACCCCTGCCGGTCGTAGCGGTAGCCGACGCCCCACACCGTGCTGATCCGCCTCGGCCGCCTCGGCTCGTCCTCGACCTTCTCCCGCAACCGTCGCACGTGGACGGTCACCGTGGAGTGGTCGCCGAAGTCCCACCCCCACACCCGCTCCAGCAGCTCGGTGCGGGTGAACGCGGTACCGGGGTGGGCCAGGAAGAACGCGAGCAGGTCGAACTCCCTGCTGGTCAGCGGCAGCTCCACGCCGCGGAGCAGGGCCAGCCGGGCGGCCGGGTCGACCCGCAGGTCACCGTCCACCAGCTCGCGGGCGGGCCGCGCGCCTGGCGCCGGCACGGTCACCGCGCGGCGCAGCACCGAACCGACCCGCAGCGCCAGCTCGCGCGGGCTGAACGGCTTGGTGACGTAGTCGTCGGCGCCGAGTCGCAGGCCGAGGATGCGGTCCTCCTCCTCGCCGAGCGCGGTCAGCATCACCACCGGGACCGCGGAGCTTTCCCGCAGCCGCCGGCACACCTCCAGGCCGTCCAGGCCGGGCAGCATCAGGTCGAGCACGACCAGGTCCGGCCGGATCGTCTCGGCCAGGTGCAGCGCCTCCTCGCCGTTACCGGCCAGCCGCACCTCGTGCCCGGCCCGCTCCAGGTAGCGGCGCACCACGTCGCGCACGGTGACGTCGTCGTCCACGACGAGCACCCGGCCGGTCACGCCGGCCGCCTTCCCCTCGGCCACTCCCGCCATCGTCAACCCCGGCTCCGCCCCGGGTGCGCATGGGGTGCTTCGCCCCGGCGTGTTCCCGTGCTCGTCATCGCATTCCAACTTCCGCGAGTTCGCGCGCTGTGGCCGTCTCGTGTGCCGCGGCCTGACCTGTCATTCCGATTCCGCCCCGGTTCCGGGTCACCAGTTCGTCAGCAGCAGGTGGTTCACTGCCAGCGCGGTGGCCGCCTGCCCGGCCAGCCACCACCGGCGTGACGCCGAGGGCAGCAGCGCCGCGGCCGAGACCAGCCACACCGCAAACGGTAGCCAGATTCGCTCCACCTCGGCCTTGCTCAGCCCGGACAGGTCGGCCGCGAGCACCGCGAGCGCGGCCGCGCCGGCCAGCGGGACCACCGCCGACCGGCCGCCGCCGGCGTGGCCCGGCCGGTACCCCCGGGCCAGCGCGGCGGCCCGGCGCAGCCCGGCGACCGCGGCCGGCCCGACGGCCACGGCGAGCGCGGCCAGGTCCGCCCACACCCAGTAGGCGTACCAGCGCTCGGCGCCGATCCCCTGGTAGTACCGCCGCACCACCAGGTGGTAGCCGTCTGGCCACCAGAACCCTGCCAGGGCGAACGCGGCCACCACCGCGAGCGCGCCCGCCGCGGCCAGGCCGGCGGCCCAGGCGTGCCGCAGCAGCAGCGGCACCACCAGCGCCACCGCGGCCAGCAACACCAGGCCGTAGGACAGGAACGCGCCGAAGCCGAGCAGCGCGCCGCCGGCCAGGCAGGCCGGCACCACCCGCTCCGGCCCCGCCGCGCGGGCGCCCACGGCGAGCAGCGCCACGCCGGTCGCGGTGACCCCGGTGAACAGCCCGTCGGCGGACGCGCCGACCCACACCGCGCCGGGGAACAGCACGGCGAACGGCAGCGCGGCCCTCGCCACCGGCTCGGCGCCGGCCGCGCGCAGCGTCACCGGCACGGCCACCGCGGCGAGGCAGCCGACCAGCACGCAGGTGACCGCCGCCCAGCCGCCGCCGGCCAGCCCGATCCGGTCCAGCCAGACGAACACCAGCAGCGCCCCCGGTGGATGGCCGGCGACGTGCGTGGTCCACGAGTCCGGCTGGAAGTCGAGGATCCGGGCGGTGAACCCGTGCAGCATCGCGCCGATGTCGGTGACCCCGGGGACTTCGTGCAGGTACTCGTGGCCGGAGGTGAGCCGGGCGGCCAGCCCGCGCTGCCAGCCGTCCACCAGGGCGAGCGCGAACGTCCACGCCACCGCGGCGGAGTACCCGGCGAGCAGCGCACGCCGCCAGGGCAGCCGGTCCGCCAACTCCGGCCCGCGCGCCACCACGGCGAGCGCCAGCAGCACGGCCGCTGGGGTACCCGGCCCGGTGTGCGGCAGCCAGGAGGCGAACAGCGGTGGTGCGGCGGCGAAGACCAGGTGCCCGGGCAGCCGGTCGAGCCACACCCCGACCACCGCGGCGGCGGTGACGAGGCCAGCCGCGGCGGACACGGCGACCAGGTCCCACCGGAGCGGCCGAACGGCGCTCCGGGCAACCTCGGGGTGGGCGGCGGTGTGCTGGACCACCGGCCCACAGTAGGGGCACGCCAGCGCCGCGGCGCGCCGCCGACGCGATCCGTCAGAACTCCGTAACACCTTCGGGGACGTCATGAATCGGTAAGCACCGCAATGCTTCTGCACCGTCCACCATGGACCTAGCGTCGGCCGGGTGACATACAGCTCCAGAACCGGACGGACCCGCGACGGCGAGCACGCGAACGCGCCGGGTCGAAACCCCGGGGATCGCGGGCAGCCGGGCGACCGGCACGCCCACACCCGGCCGCGCCCCGGCGACGCGATCGCGGCGCGCGTTCCGGACGGAGCGGCGAGCGATGTGATCGACGTGGTACTGCCCTGCCTGGACGAAGCGGCGGCACTGCCCGGGGTGCTGCGCGCGTTGCCGCCCGGCTACCGCGCCCTGGTGGTGGACAACGGCTCGCGGGACGGCTCCGCCGAGGTGGCCGCCGGGTGCGGGGCGGTGGTGGTCCACGAGCCGAGACGCGGCTACGGCGCCGCGGTGCACGCCGGGGTCCGGCACGCCAGCGCCGACGTGGTGTGCGTACTCGACGCGGACGGTTCGCTGGACCCGGCCGCGCTGCCCGACCTGGTCGCGCCGGTGCGGGCCGGGCGGGCGGACCTGGCCGTGGGCCGGCGGGTGCCGGTGCACCGCCACACCTGGCCGTGGCACGCCCGCGCGGGCAACACGGTGCTGGCCGCGCGGCTTCGGCGGCGCGGGCTACCGGTGCGGGACATCGGCCCGGTGCGCGCGTTCCGGCGGGACGACCTGCTCGCGCTGGGCGTGGTCGACCGCGCCTTCGGCTACCCGCTGGAGGTGCTCATCCGCGCCGCCGCGGCCGGCTGGCGGGTGGTCGAGGTGGACGTCGCCTACCGGCCGAGGGCGGCGGGCACCCGGTCCAAGGTGTCCGGCTCGGTGCGCGGCACGCTGCGCGCCGTCCGGGACATGACGGCGGTGCTGGCCACCACCCGGCCCGGGGGCTCGCGATGACCGGGCTGTGCCTGCTGGTGGTGGCCAAGGCGCCGGTGCCGGGGCTGGCCAAGACCCGGCTGTGCCCGCCGGCCAGCCCGGAGCAGGCGGCCGAGGTGGCCGCGGCCGCCCTGCTGGACACGCTGGACGCGGTGCTGGCCGTGCCGAGCGCGGTGCCGGTGGTGGCGCTGACCGGTGACCTGCCCGGCGCGGCCCAGTTCGCCGAGCTACGGCCGCTGCTCGCCCGGACCCGGATGATCCCGCAGCGCGGCGCCGACTTCGCCGCGCGGCTGGCCGCCGCGCACGCCGACGCCGCCGCGCTGTGCCCGGGGCTGCCCGTGCTGCAGATCGGCATGGACACCCCGCAGGTGACTCCGGGCCTGCTCGCCGCGGCCGGGACGCGGCTGCGCACGGACGCGGCCGACGCGGTGCTCGGCCCGGCCGAGGACGGCGGCTGGTGGGCGCTCGGACTGCGCGACCCCCGCGCCGCCGAGGCGCTGCGCGAGGTGCCGATGTCCACTGCGGAGACCGGAGCGCGGACCCTGGACGCCCTGCGCGGCCGGGGACTCCACGTCGGCACACTGCCCACGTTGTCCGATGTGGACACTGTCGGGGACGCGTTGCGGGTCGCGGATCTGGTGCCCGAAAGCCGGTTCGCCCGGGCCGTCGGCCCACTGCGCGCGCACTCCGCCCCCAGCAAGGCGGCGGCCCTGCCACTGACCACAGAGGACTGACCGGCGGCAACGCGTCGTTGCGCTCACGACGAGAGGCGGGCCGGGCCCGGGGAACGGTCCACTCCGGACCCGGCCCTGAGGGGATTGCTTCGGACCTAGCGGCCGCCCACCGGCTGGCCGCCGAGGGTGACCTGCTTGGTGCCACCGCCAGCGAGGGTCAGGGTGACCGTGTCGCCGGGGTTGTGCGAGCGGACCGCGGCGACCAGGGCGTCCGAGTCGGGGATGCGCCGGTCGTCCAGCTTGATGATCACGTCACCGGCCTTGATCCCGGCCTTGTCCGCGGCGCCGCCCGGGGTGACGTTGTTGACCGATGCGCCGTTGCCGGACGGGTCGTCCTGCACGCTCACGCCGAGCACGGTCTGCGTGGCGCTGCCGCCCTTGGCCAACTCGTCGGCGATCCGCCTGGCCTGGTTGATCGGGATGGCGAAGCCGATGCCCACCGACCCGGCCTGCGACTGGCCGCCCAACCCGCCCTGGTTGGGGCTGTAGATCGCCGAGTTGATGCCGATCACCTGGCCCTGCATGTTGACCAGCGGCCCGCCGGAGTTGCCCGGGTTGATCGCGGCGTCGGTCTGGATGGCGTCCAGCACCGTGGCCTGGTTGCCGGTCTCCCCACCGGCCCGTACCGGCCGGTTCAGCGCGCTGACGATGCCCGAGGTGACCGTGCCGTTGAGGTCGAACGGCGAGCCGATCGCCACGACCTGCTGGCCGACCCTGAGGTCGTCGGAGCGGCCCAGATCGGCCGGGGTCAGCCCGGTGACGTTCTGCGCCTTCACCACGGCCAGGTCGGACGTGGGGTCGCGGCCGACGACCTGCGCGGCGGCCTGCCGGCCGTCCTGGAACACCGCCTGGATCTGGCCACCGTTCGCGGCGACCTCGACGACGTGGTTGTTGGTGAGGATGAGGCCGTCGGAGCTGAGCACGATGCCGGAACCCTCACCGGCCTCGGTGCCACCCCGCACCTGCAACTGCACCACGCTGGGCAGCACCTTCTGCGCCACCTGCTCCACCGAACCGGCCGGGGCGTTGCTCGTCTGCTTCGCCGGCAGTGGCCGGTCCAGCGCGTTGACCGCGGTGCTCTGCTCCGCCATCCGGTAGCCAAGGTAGCCCCCGCCGACCCCGGCCAGCCCGCCGACCACGAGCGCGAGCAGTGCGACCCCGGCGACCGAGCGGCGGACGCCGAGGCCGCGGCGCGACGGGCCGCCCGGCGGCTGGCCGGGCATGGCCAGCGTGGTCGGGCCACCAGGGGGCCCCGGCGGCATCTGCTGCGCCCCGTACTGTGGGAAGCCGCCGTAGGGCGCGGACTGCCACGGGTTGTGCTCGCCCTGCGGTGCGCCTCCGGCCGGTTGCGCCGAGGAAACGCCCTGCGGGGCGTCCGAGGAGGCGCTGGAGGCCGCGCCGGCGGGTGGCTCGCCGGGGGACGGCGCCGGGGCGGCCGATGAGGCGGAGGCTGCGCCGTACGCCGAGCCGGGCGGAGTGCCGGCGCCGGGACCGGACGCCCACGGGCTGGTCGCGCCGGAGTCGGTCCCGGTGCCCTCGGAGGTGGTCTGGGGTTCCTGGCCTTCGCCTGCCTGCTGCGGCCGCTCCGGGTGGCCGCCGCCAGCGCCCGGACTGTTCTCGGTCATGGCTCCTACTGTGCTTCCTTCGCCTGAGAGGCTGCTGAGATGGTGCTGGGGTTCCGATGTGGATCGGACCCTCGGGCGCCAAGCATGCCGCAGCCAGGGTCCCGCCCCGGCGGGCAACGCGCCACTCACCCGTGCCGGTCGCCCGGACGGCGGTGGTCAGCCGGAACGCCGGTCGGCGGGGCCGCGACCGCTGGCCCGCAGCTTCTCGGCGATCTGCTCCGGGGTGACGTCGTTGATCCACACCGCCATGCCGGACTCGGAGCCGGCCAGGTACTTGAGCTTGTCCGCGGTGCGCAGCACGGAGAACACCTCGAGGTGCAGCCAGGCCAGGTCGCGGTCGTGGCGGACGGGGGCCTGGTGCCAGCCGGCGACGTACGGCAGCGGGCGCCCGTACAACCCGTCCAGCCGGCGCAGCACCTCCAGGTAGAGGTGGGCGAAGTCGTCCCGCTCGGCGTCGCTCAGCGCGGGCAGGTCGGGCACCTGCCGGTGCGGCGCCACGTGCACCTCGACCGGCCAGCGCGCGGCCGGCGGCACGAACGCCGTCCAGTGTGTCGAGGTGGCCACCAACCGGGTGCCGGCGGCGCGCTCGGCGGCGAGCAGGTCGCCCAGCACGTGCCGGCCGTGCTCGTCCCGGTAGGCCCGCGCGGTCTCCAGCATCCGGGCGGTGCGCGGGGTGACGAACGGGTAGCCGTAGATCTGGCCGTGCGGGTGGTGCAGGGTGACGCCGATCTCCTCGCCGCGGTTCTCGAACGGGAAGACCTGCTCGATGCCGGGCAGCGCGCCGAGCGCCTCGGTGCGGTCCGCCCACGCGTCCACCACGGTGCGCACCCGGCTCGGCGCCAGCTCACCGAAGGAGGTGGTGTGCGCGGAGGTGAAGCAGACCACCTCGCAGCGGGCGCGGCCGGCGGCCCGGGCGGCCATCGGCACGCCGTCGACGGTTGGCGGCACGTCCGGCACGCTCATCGCGAACGACGGGAACCGGTTCTCGAAGACCACCACGTCGTAGCCGGGCTCGGGGATCTCGGTGGGCCGGCCGGGGCTGCTCGGGCACAGCGGGCACAGGTCGGCGGGCGGCTTGTAGGTGCGGGTCTGCCGGTGCGCGGCCATGGCCACCCACTCACCGGTCAGCGGATCGCGGCGGATCTCCGAGCGGTGCTCGGGAATGGGCAGGTCCCGGGTGTCCTTGGCGGTGCGCGGCGGCGCGTCCGAGGTGTCGTCGAAGTAGATGATCTCGCGACCGTCGGCGAGGTGGTTGACGGTGCGCCTCACGCTCCCACTCCCCGCTCGGGCGCCTTCGGCGTCGCCTCCGCGACCAGCAGTTCGCCGACGTGCTCGGCGAGGACCTCCCGACCCTCCTCGGCGATCCGGTCGTCGGTGACCAGCACGTCCGCCTCGTCGAGGTCGGCGATGGTGGAGATGCCCACGGTGCCCCACTTGGTGTGGTCGGCGACCACGACGACCCGGCTGGCCGCGTCGACCAGGGCGCGGTCGGTCTCGCTCTCGTTGAGGTTCGGCGTGGTGAACCCGGCGCGCTGGGTCATCCCGTGCACGCCGAGGAACACCACGTCGAGGTGCAGCGAGCGGAGCGTCTGCACGGCGACCGGGCCGACCAGCGCGTCGGACGGGGTGCGCACGCCGCCGGTGAGCACCACCGTGCGGTCGGTGCGACCGCTCTGCTGCAGCACGTCGGCGACCCGGATGGAGTTGGTGACCACGGTCAGGTCGGGCACGTCGTCCAGGAACCGGGCCACCGTCCAGGTGGTGGTGCCCGCGGACAGCCCGATCGCGGTGCCCGGCCGGACCAGCCCGGCGGCCACCCGGGCGATCGACTCCTTCTCCGCGAGCTGGCGCACCGACTTGGCCTCGAAGCCCGGCTCGTCGGTGCTCCGGCCGCTGACCGCCGTGGCCCCGCCGTAGACCTTCTCCACCAGGCCGCGGCTGGCCAGTACGTCCAGGTCGCGGCGCACCGTCATGTCGGACACGCCGAGCCGGACCACGAGGTCGCTGACCCGCACCGCGCCGGTGCGCCGCACCTCCTCCAGGATCACCGCCTGGCGCTGCCGAGCGAGCATCAGTATTCCTTTCGCGAGTTCACGCGCCCACGATCCCGATCCGCCGCGCGGGCCGCGCCCGCCGGGGTTTCCCGGATCACGACGCACCCGCCGGCCGGCACGGTGGCCTCGTCACGGATCTCGGTCCCGGTGAGCAGGTCGACGCCGCGGGCGGGCAGCCGCGCGTCCCGGTCCGTGTGGTTGATCACCGTCAGCCACGATACGTCGGCGTCCGGTGCGCGGCGCCGGACCACCTCCACGCCGGGCGGGGCGGGCACCGCCGGCCACACCCGGGCCGCGCCACAGACCCGGGCGAGCAGCCGGCGCAGGCCGGCCTCGTCCAGGCCACAGGCCAGGTACCAGGCCAGCCCGGAGCCGCGGGCGTGCCGGGTGACCGCCGGCATCCCGGCCAGCGCGCCGTCGGTGTAGCTGGCCAGCACCTCGGCGCCGTCCGGGTGCAGCAGTTCGGTCCACACCGTGGCGGTGCCGCCGTCGTCCAGGGTGACCCGCTCGCCGGCGCCGAGCGGGAAGAACTCCTCGGTGCGCACGCCGAGCAGGTCGCGGAACGCCCCGGGGTAGCCGCCCAGCCGCACCTGCCCGCGCTCGTCGGCGATCCCGGAGAAGCAGGTCACCAGCGCGTGCCCGCCGCCGAGCACGTAGTTGTCGATCCGCCGCGCGTCCATATCGGACACCAGGTGCAGCGCGGGCAGCAGCACCAGCCGGTAGCCGGACAGCTCCGCCGAGGGCGGCACGAAGTCGACGGTGATTCCGGCCTGCCACAGCGCCCGGTAGAGGGCGAGCGCGTGCTCCCGGTAGTCCAGGTCCGCGGTGGGCAGGCTGGGCTGCTGCAGCGCCCACCAGGACGGCCAGTCGAACACCATCGCCACGGAGGCGTCCACTGCGGACCCAAGTAGCTCGCCGAGTTTGCGGTACTCCGCGCCGACCCGGCAGACCTCGCGGAAGATCTTGGTGTCCTCCCCGGCGTGCGGCACCATCGCCGAGTGGAAGCGTTCCGCACCCGCCCGGGACGCCCGCCACTGGAAGAACAGCGTGCCGTCGGCGCCCCGGGCGAGATGCTGGAAGGCGTTGCGGCGCAGCTCACCCGGCCGCTTGGCGATATTGCGCGGCTGCCAGTTGACCGCCGAGGGAGCGTGCTCCATCAGCAGCCACGGCCGCCCGCCGGCCAGCCCGCGGGCCAGGTCGGCGGAGAACGCCAACTCGATGTGCCGCTCCGGGTCCTCCGCGGTCGGGTAGTGGTCCACCGAGACGAAGTCCACCTCGCGCGCCCACGACCAGTAGTCCACCGCGGAGAAGCCGCGCATGACCATGAAGTTGGTGGTCACCGGCACGTCCGGGGTGACATCGCGGAGTGCGTCGCGCTCGGCGCGGAACAGCGCCAGCAGCGCGTCCGAGCCGAACCGGTCGAAGTCCAGCAGCAGGCCGGGGTTGTGGAAGGCCGGCGTGATCCGCGGGGTGAGCACCTGCGACCAGGACGTGTAGTGCTGGCTCCAGAACGCGGTGGCCCACGCCTCGTTGAGCGCCTTCAGGTCGTCGCCGTAGCGGGCACGTAGCCACTCGCGGAACGCCACCGTGCAGCGGTCGCAGTAGCAGCGGGGCACGTGGCAGCCGTACTCGTTGCCGACGTGCCAGCAGGCCAGCGCGGGGTGGTCGCGGTAGTGCTCGGCGATGCGGCGGGCCAGCCCCACCGCCTTGTCCCGGTACACCGTCGAGGTGGGGCAGTAGGACTGCCGGGAACCCGGCCACAGCCGCGCGCCGTCCGCGCGCACCGGCAGCACCTCGGGGCGGCGGGCGGTCAGCCACGGCGGCGGCGCGGCGGTCGCGGTGGCCAGGTCCACCCGCACGCCACCGTCGTGCAGCAGGTCCAGCACCCGGTCCAGCCAGCCGAACTCGAAGCGGCCCTCCGCCACCTCGATCAGCGCCCAGGAGAACACGCCCACGGTGGCCAGGTTGACGCCGGCACGGCGCATCAGCCGGATGTCGTCGATCCAGACGTCCTCCGGCCACTGCTCGGGGTTATAGTCCCCGCCCCAGCCCGGTCCGGGCATCGCCAAGGGCCAGTCACGCACACCCGAAGCCTCGACCATCCGGCACCACACTGTCAACACAACCAAACACGAGAGTGTGTTGGTCGCTGTTTGCTATCGGAGTCGGGTTGGCCACCGGGCGAGCACCGGACGGCCGGTATTCCGCTCAGCGAATGGGGCGTCCGAGCCTTGTCTGGTGGCGTGGTGGCGGTCACATTGTGACGGACTTCGCCGCCATACTCACACAACACCGCACAGATCATCCCAGAAGGAACCACGGGCGGTGTTGCCTCCAGATCCTCGTTCCCGGCGTGGGCGGGCTGCCCCTCGCCGCCACCAAGGGATAGCCGTCAGCCGGGATGGCCGGGCAGGTGGAGGGCGAGCAGCGCGCCGCCCTCCGGGGCACGGCCCGCGTGGGCGCTGCCGCCGTGCCGCTCGGCCGCCTGCTTGACGATGGACAGGCCCAGCCCGGAGCCGGGCAGCGTGCGGGCCTCCGAGGACCGGTAGAACCGGTCGAACACGTGCGGCAGGTCGGCGTCCGCGATGCCCGGCCCGGCGTCGGCCACCTCCAGCACCACCGAACCGTCCCCGACCTGGCGCATCTCCACCCGGACCACCCCGCCCGGCGGGCTCCACTTGACCGCGTTGTCCAGCAGGTTGAGCACCGCCCGCTCCAGCGCGTTGGCGTCACCGAGCAGGTTCCATGGGAACAGCCGCACGTCGAACTCGACGTCCGAGGAGGACGCCCGCCGCCGCGCCCGGGACAGCGCCCGCTCCACCACCTCGACCAGTTCCACCGGCTCGTGCACCGCCTGCGGCACGTCCTCCCGTGCCAACTCGACCAGGTCGCCGATCAGCGCGGTCAGCTCGTCAAGCTGCGCACGCACGTCGTCGTAGATCTCCTTGCGGTCCTCTTCGGACAGTTTGGGGGCGCCCGGTTTCTCGGAAGCCAGCAGCAGCTCCAGGTTGGTGCGCATGGAGGTGAGCGGAGTGCGCAGCTCGTGCCCGGCGTCGGCGACCAGCCGGCGCTGCCGCTCCTGGGACTCGGCCAGCGCGGCGAGCATCGCGTTGAAGCTCTGCGTCAGCCGGGCCAACTCGTCGTCGCCGGAGACCGGGATCGGGCGCAGGTCCCCGGTGCGGGCGATCCGGCTGGTCGCCCGGGTCAACCGCTGCACGGGCCGCAGGCCGCCCTGGGCCACCGCGGTGCCGGCGGCCGCGGCGAGCAGCACCCCCGCGCCGGACACCACGATCAGCACCAGGCCCAGCCGGGCCAGGGTCGCCTTGGTGGGCGCCATGGACTGCGCGATCACCAGCGCGGTCCCCGGCTGCAACGGGTAGGGCACGGCCAGCACGCGGTAGTCGGCGCGCGAGTCGGTGCGGAAGTGCGGCCCCACCCCGGTCTGCGCGACCGCCTCCTCGTCCTCGCCGATCGGCGGGCGCTCGGTGCGGATGCCGAGCTGGGACTCGCCGTTGCCGTCGATCACGTCGATCTGGGTGCCTAGCGACGCCAGCACCCCGGCTGGGATGGTCTCCTGGCCGCGCACCAGCACCGTCGGGCTGTGCACCACGTTCTGCGCCCGGACCAGCAGGTTCTCGTCGAGCTGGCGGTAGAGGTTGGTGCTCACCGTGACGAACGCGGCCAGCGACACCAGGGCCACCGCGCCGGCGACGCAGATCGCCGCGAGCAGGGTGACCCTGGCGCGCAGCGACATGCGGCCGCCGAGCCACCCACCGTCCCGATGTGTCCACTGTGGTGCTGCTGCGGGCCGCGGTGGTCGCTGGGGCCCAATGGTCACGGAGGCGTCTCCCGAAGCACGTAGCCCACCCCGCGCACGGTGTGGATCAGGCGCGGCTCACCACCGGCCTCGGTCTTGCGGCGCAGGTAGCCGACGTAGACCTCCAGAGCGTTGCCCGAGGTGGGAAAGTCGTAGCCCCAGACGTCCTCGAGGATGCGGCTGCGGGTGAGCACCTGCCTCGGGTGCGCCATCAGCAGCTCGAGCAGGGTGAACTCGGTGCGGGTCAGGCTGATCGACCGCTCGCCCCGGCGCACCTCCCGGGTGCCTGGGTCCAGCACCAGGTCGGCGAACCGCAGCGGCTGCGGGACGTGGCCATTCTCCGCCTCCCGCTCGGCGGCCGCCCTGCGCAGCAGCGCGCGCAGCCGGGCCAGCAACTCCTCCAGGGCGAACGGCTTGGGCAGGTAGTCGTCCGCGCCGGCGTCCAGGCCGGCCACCCGGTCGGACACCGCGTCGCGCGCGGTGAGCACCAGGATCGGGAGATCGTCCCCGGTGCCGCGGAGCCGCCGGCACACCTCCAGCCCGTCCAGCCGGGGCATCATCACGTCGAGCACCATCGCGTCGGGACGCTGGGCGGCCACGGCCTCCAGGGCCTGGCGCCCGTCGCCGGCCAGCTCGACCTGGTAGCCGTTGAACTGCAGGGAGCGCCGCAGCGACTCCCGGACGGCCCGGTCGTCGTCGACTACGAGGATGCGCATGGCCTTCAGTGTTCCCCGCTGGCCTGAGAGGCGCCTGAGAAGGGGCCAAACCAACACCGTGAGGTATGCCGAGGCCGCCGACCGAGGCCGCGGGTAGAGCGCGCCCCGGTCGCCGGCCCAGGTCCACACCGGTCGCCGGGAGCGTTCAGCTCCAGTCGAAGAAGCCGCGGCCCGTCTTGCGGCCCAGTTCGTCCCGGCCCACCTTGTCCCGCAATAGTTGCGGCGGCGCGAACCGGGGTCCGAGTTCCCGCTCCAAGTGCTCGGCGATGGCCAACCGCACGTCCAGGCCGACCAGGTCGGTGAGCCGCAGCGGCCCCATCGGCCAGCCGTAGCCCAGCCGCATCCCGGTGTCGATGTCCTCGGCCGAGGCGACGCCCTCCTGCACCATCCGGATCGCCTCCAGGCCGACCGCGACGCCCAGCCGGGAGGTGGCGAAACCGGGCGAGTCGCGGACCACGATCACCGTCTTGCCCAGCGCCTCCGCCCAGCCGGCGGCCCGCGCCACGAGGTCGTCGGCCACCCCGCCGTGCCGCACCACCTCCACCAGCGGCTGCACCGGCACCGGGTTGAAAAAGTGCATGCCGAGCACCCGTTCCCCGGGCAGCCCCTCGGCGAGCGCGCCGACCGACAGCGACGAGGTGTTGGAGGCCAGCACGGCGTCCGGGCAGGCGCCCGCGGCGGCGGCCAGTACCCGGCGCTTCAGCGCGGCGTCCTCCGGCACCGCCTCCACCACCAGCTCCGCTCCCGGTGGCAGATCGGCCAGGGTGTCCACCACGGACAGCGCGGCGAGCAGGTCGTTCGGCGTGGCGGCGAGCTTCCCGCGGTCGGCGGCCTTGGCCAGCGAGTTGGCCACCGCGTCCCGGGCCTTCGCCGCGGCGTCCGCGGAGACCTCGGCGACGGTGACCCGTGCGCCGGCGGCGAGCAGCACGTGCGCGATGCCCGCGCCCATGGTGCCGCCGCCGATCACCGCGGCGGTCCGCGGAGCATTGCTGTCGGTCATCCCACTCTCCCGCGTGAACGCTGCTGGCGATCTGCCCGGGACCCTAACCGGGTGGCGCGGGCCACGGGCACCGCGCGCTCCCCCGATCGGCTGAGGCAGTATCGGTTGGGTGACCAGTGCCCAACATCCCTCGACGAACCCGGCCGCCCAGGAATCTCCCCGCGGCGGCCCCGGCCTGTACGACGTGATGCACCGGCGGCGGGACACCCGGGCCGAATTCACCGGGGAGCCCGTGCCGGAAGCGGTGCTGCGCAGGGTGCTCGCGGCGGCGCACGCGGCGCCCAGCGTCGGGCTGTCCCAGCCGTGGGACTTCGTGGTGGTGCGCGACGAGTCGACCAGACGGGCCTTCCGCGACCACGTGCACGCCGAGCGCAGCGTCTTCGCCGCCCAGCTCGACGGGGAGCGCGCCGAGGTGTTCTCCCGCATCAAGATCGAGGGCGTGCTGGAGTCCAGCCTCGGCATCGTCGTCACCTACGACCCGGAGCGCGGGTCGCCGGCCGTGCTGGGCCGGCACGCGATCGCCGACGCCGGGCTGTACTCGGTGTGCCTGGCCATCCAGAACCTGTGGCTGGCCGCCACCGCCGAGGGACTCGGTGTCGGGTGGGTGAGCTTCTACCGGGAGGACTTCCTGCGCCACCTGCTCGGCATTCCGGGGCGGGTGCGTCCGGTGGCCTGGCTGTGTGTCGGCCCGGTGCGTAACCTGCCAGACACGCCCGATTTGGAACGCCACGGCTGGCGCAGCCGTCTACCCCTTGATGACGTGCTGCACCAGGAACGGTACAGCCAGCGAACCTCCCGGTAGCCTGAGGCCAGCCGGGCGGACGTGGCGCAACGCGTCGGCGCGGCGAGCGACTGGGGAGTGTCGAGGCGGAGTGGAGCAGGACAACCGGCCGGTGGCGGGGCCCATCCCGCAGCAGGACCAGGTGGTGCGGTCACTGCTCAACGCCGGCCGCCTGCCGGAGGCCAACACGCTCTTCGACCAGGTGGTGGCGAAGACCCCGCCGGGCGCGGACCGGTGGCAGCGCTCCGCGGTGCTGGTCAACCGGGCCATCCTGGCCTGGCGGCTGGGCCGCATCCCGCTTGCCCTGGAACTGGCCGCCGAGGGCTGGACCGACCTGGACTCCGAACTGCCCACCAGCCCGGCCGCCGCGCACACCCTCGCCTCGCTGGGCTACCTGCTGGAGGGCATCGGGCACCGCAGGGCCGCGCTGGACCTGCTGCGCCTGGCGGTGAAGGTGGCCCGCCGCGCCGGCGACCCGGACGTGCTGGCCGGCGCGCTGCAACGGCTCGGCGGCACGTTGAACTTCCGCGCGATGGACGGCCCGGTGAGCGCCGCGGAACCGATCTTCCGGGAGGCCAGGGCGTACCTGGAGGAGGGGCGGACGCTGGTCAACGCCGGCTTCGTCTACCGGGGCCTGCTCGGCGCGCTGAGCCGGTCACTCGCCGGGCTGGGTGAGTTGGACGCCGCCGAGGAGATGGCCAACCGCACGATGCGGCTGGGCATGGAGGCCGGCGACCGGTGGGCGGTCTCGGTGGGGAACTGGGTGCTCAGCGTGGTCTGCCGGGCCCGGGGCGACCTGGTCCGGTCCCGGACGCTGGCCAGCCGCGCCGTCACCGAGGCGGAGCGGATCAACGACACCGCGCTGCTGCTTCGGTTCTCCCTGGACCTCGCGGACGTGTGCGTGGAGATGGGTGACGCGGTCGGCGAGTCCACCGCACTGCGGCGCAGCGTCACCGCCACCACCAAGGCCGTGGAGACCCTGCAGGAGGGGTTGGGGCAGGCGCTGGAGCAGCGGCGGATCGCGGTGCAGGCGCAGCGGCTGGCGATGGAGGCGCAGGAAGCCGCAGCCCGGGACCCGCTCACCGGGCTGGCCAACCGGCTCGGGCTGGAACGCACCGCGCCCGGCCTGCTGGCGCGCACCGTGGGGCGCGGCCGGGTGCCGTGGCTGGTGCTGGTGGACGTCGACTGGTTCAAGGGCGTCAACGACGTGGCCGGGCACGCGGCCGGGGATGCCGCGCTGCGGGAGATCGCGAAGCTGCTGCGCCGCGAGTGCCGGGCCGACGACCTGGTCGCCCGCTGGGCCGGGGACGAGTTCGTGGTGCTGCTCGGCGACACCAGCGACGACCGGCACGCCGGGCCCGCGGTGGCCGAGCGGATCCGCGCGGCGGTCGACGAGCACGACTGGACGATCATGCTCGGCGGCACCCGCCGGCCCACGGTGAGCATCGGCGTGGCCGCCGGTCCCGGGTCGCTGGACAAGCTGTTCGCCGCCGCGGACATCGCGCTGTACCGGGCGAAGCGGGGCGGCCGGAACCGCGTCGAGGTGCATCCGCCGGTCCCCGAAACCGAACTCGCCTCCGGCCGCTGAAGGCACCGCCGACGCTCGCTAGCCCGTTCGGCCGTTTTCACTCGAGCAGATGGCGGCATTTCCCGAACTCCGGATTGGTCGGGCGTTCCCGGTGCTGTCGCGGTCGGCGGCCGGTTTCCTTTCGTCAGGCGATCAGCCCGCCCCGAAACGCGACCAGAGCGGCCTGCACCCGGTTCACCGCGCCGATCTTGCCCAGCACCGAGGACACGTATCCCTTCACCGTCGCCTCGGAAAGGTGCAGCGACGCGCCGATCTCCGCGTTGGACATGCCCTGCCCGATCAGCGTGAGGACCTCGCGCTCCCGGTCGGAGAGGGAGGCGAGCAACCGGCGGGCCGGTTCGGCGGCGCGTTCCCCGTCGGCGACCGCGGCAAGCACCCTCGCCGCCACGCCCGGATCGAGTACCGCACCGCCCGCCGCCAGGTCCCGCACGGCGCGCACCAACTGTTCCGGCTCGGTGTCCTTGAGCAGGAAGCCGCTGGCGCCCAGCCGGAGCGCCTCGCTGACGTACTCGTCAACGTCGAACGTGGTCAGCATGGCCACCCGGGGCGGCTCGGGCAGCGCGCGCAGCCGGCGCAGCGCGGCCAGGCCGTCGAACGACCTCATCCGGATGTCCAGCAGCGCGACGTGCGGCCGGTGCTGGCGGGCCAGCTCGGCGACCAGGTGGCCGTCGTCGCATTCCGCGACCACCTCGATGTCCCCTGCGCTGCCGAGAATCATGCGCAGCCCGGAACGGACCAGGTCCTCGTCGTCGGCCAGGATCACCTTGATCACGACGCCCTCCCCGATTCGGCGTTGAGCTTTTGCCCCGGAACCAGCATCGCGCACTCACACGCGTATGCGGGTTATCGCGGTGTTATCTCACCACTCGGGCGAACATTTGCCCAACAGGGGTACCGGGAACGCGGGAAGGGTAACTGTTGACAGTTTGCCCACTTTCGTTCCGTCGAATGGCGCTCGATTCACGCCCGACCGGAGCCGGCGGGCGCACCCGTTCGTCCCCGTCCGGGGGTCGGGAACGGCCCCCGCCAGCCTTAGACCATTCGAGTGACTGTGAAAGGTGAAGGGCTTTCGCGTAACACTACCGGCAAGTAACCTTCGCCACAGGCGCAGCCGCAGGCTCTCGAAGAGGAGAACCGATGATGGCGTCCATCCGCGGCCCCCGGCCCCGTGCCGTCGTGGCGTTATCCGTGGCACTCACCACCGGCGCGGTGCTGGGGCTCGCCGAGTCACCGGCGTCCGCGTCCTCCGCGGCCCCGCCCGACTACTGCGCCGGCCAGTGCCGGGACGTGCTCCCGCCCGGCGAGAACGGCAACGCCACGCTCGTCGACATCATCGGCAACCGGCTGCTCGGCACCCGCCCGCCGCACACCGACGACCAGCTCGGCCGCTACGACCAGCTGCTCTACCACTACGGCGGCCTGACCGACGACCAGCTCGCCCGGTTCTTCGGCGACGCCTCCTTCGGCGTCCCGGCCGAGGCGGTGGAGAGTGTCACCCGGCCCCGGCCCGACGTGACCATCGTGCGGGACAGGTCGTTCGGCGTGCCGCACATCACCGGCACCACCCGGTACGGCACCGAGTTCGGCGCCGGGTACGCGGCCGCCAACGATCGGCTGTGGCTGATGGACGTGTTCCGGCACGTCGGCCGCGGCGAGCTGAGCGCCTTCGCCGGCGGGGCCCCGGCCAACCGGGAACTCGAGCAGGCGTTCTGGCGGCAGGCACCGTACACCGAGGCCGACCTGCGGGCCCAGGTCGACCGGCTGGCCCGGTCCGGGCCGCGCGGGCAGCAGTTGCTCGCCGACGTCACCGCCTACGTTGACGGGATCAACGCCTACATCGACCGGTCCCACTCCGACCGCGACTTTCCGGGCGAGTACGTGCTCACCGGGCACGCCGACGCGATCACCAACGCCGGTGGGCCGGAGCACTTCACCGTCACCGACACCATCGCGATCGCCTCGGTGGTCGGCGCGCTGTTCGGCACCGGAGGCGGCGGCGAGGTGCAGTCCGCCCTGGCCAAGCTGGCCCTCGACGCCAGGTACGGGCCGGAGGAGGGCGACCGGCTGTGGCAGGCGTTCCGGGAGCGCAACGACCCCGAGGCGGTGCTCACCCTGCACGACGGCCAGCGCTTCCCGTACGGGGACGCGCCCGCCGGCGCGCCGGGCGTGGCCATGCCCGACCCGGGATCGGTGACCCCGCAACCGATCGTCTACGACCCGACCGGCTCCGCCGCCAGTGGCGCGAGGGCGCCGGCGGTGCCGAAGGGCGCGCGCGGCAGCGGCCTGGACGCGGCCCGCGGCATCTTCAACGGCGGCGTGCTCCCCGCCCACCTGCTGGACAACCCGAAGCACGGGATGTCCAACGCGCTGGTGGTCTCGGCCGCGCACAGCGACACGGGCCACCCGGTTGCCGTGTTCGGCCCGCAGACCGGGTACTTCGCCCCGCAGTTGCTGATGCTGGAGGAGTTGCAGGGACCCGGCATCAGCGCCCGCGGCGTCGCGTTCGCCGGCACCAGCATGTACGTGCAGCTGGGCCGCGGCCAGGACTACGCGTGGAGCGCGACCACCGCCGCCCAGGACATCACCGACACGTTCGCCGTCCCGCTGTGCGAACCCGGTGGCGCACCGGCCACCAGGGACTCCGAGCACTACCTGTTCCACGGCGAGTGCCTGCCCATGGAGCACCTGGAACGCGACGACGCCTGGCAGCCGACGGTGGCCGACCAGACTCCGCCCGGCTCGTACAAACTGATCGTCGAGCGCACCCGGTACGGCCTGGTGGCCTCCCGCGGAACCGTGGCCGGCAAGCCGGTCGCGTTCACCAGCCTGCGCTCCACTTACCAGCACGAGGCGGACTCGGCGATCGGCTTCCAGGAACTCAACGATCCCAGCTTCGTGCGCTCCGCCCGGGACTTCCAGCGCGCCGCGGCGGACATCGGCTACACGTTCAACTGGTTCTACGTGGACTCCCGGGACACCGCGTACTTCAACTCCGGCGCCAACCCGGTGCGCGCGCCCGGCGCCGACCCCAACCTGCCCACCAGGGCGGAGCCGGCGTACGAGTGGCGCGGCTGGGACCCCGCGACGAACACCGCCACCGGCACGCCGGCGTCGGCCCACCCGAACTCGATGAACCAGGACTACTACGTGAGCTGGAACAACAAGCAGGCGCTGGACTACGCCTCGGCCGGCTACGGCAACGGGCCGGTGCACCGGGTGAACCTGCTCGACGACCGGGTGAGGGCTCTGGTGGCGAGCGGGCGGCCGGTGACCCGGGCGGCGCTCACCCGTGCCATGGAGGACGCGGCCAACGTGGACCTGCGCGGCGAGGACGTGCTGCCGGAGCTGCTCCGCGTGATCGGCAGCGCGCCGGTCACCGACCCGAAGCTGGCCGCCGTGGTCCGCGAGCTGACGGGCTGGCAGCGCTCCGGCGCGCACCGTAGGGCCGCGGCCGCCGGCGGCCACTCCTATCTGGACGCCGATGCGATCCGGACGATGGACGCCTGGTGGCCGCTTCTGGTGGCGGCGGAGTTCCGGCCGGGCATGGGCGACGACGCGTTCGCCGCGATGCTGTCCGTGCTGCAGATCAACGAGTCGCCGTCCGGTGGGCAGACCGGCCCGGCGGGCGACTCGGTGAACGTCAACGAGACCCAGCCGCACAAGGGATCGTCGTTCCAGTTCGGCTGGTGGTCCTATGTGGACAAGGATCTGCGCGCGGTGCTCGGTGAGCGCGTACCGGGCGGCTTCGACCGGCCGTTCTGCGGTGGTGGCGACCTGGCCGCGTGCCGGCAGATGCTGCTGGACACGTTGCGGCAGGCCGCGGCCGAGCCGGCCAACCAGGTCTACCCCGGCGACGCCGACTGCGCCGCCGGCGACCAGTGGTGCGCCGACGCCATCATCCAGCGGCCGCTCGGCGGCATCACGGACGGCACCATCGGCTGGCAGAACCGGCCGACCTACCAGCAGGTCGTGCAGTTCCCCGCACACCGGCCCTGACCGGGCCACTCCTGCTGGCGCACCGGGCCCGTCGCCGACCCGCCATCGCGGCGGCCGCACCGATCCGGCCCCCGCGCCAGCCACCGACCGCGTCCGGTGGGCCGGCCCCGCACGCCCGGCCCGCCGGACGCACCCTCAGCCAGCCGTCTCCCCCGGTTGCCCCGTGCCCTCCCCGGAGGGTTCCGCGACCTCCCCCGACTGTCCCGTGCCCGCGCTCGGCTCTCCCGTACCCTCCGCCGGTGCTTCGCGCGGCTCCGTGGCTTCCGCGTCCTCGGGCGCACCCTGGTCGGTCACCCGGTGCCGGCCGCCCGCGCCGTCCCGCCCGTCCTCGGCCGGTTCCGACCGTTCCGCGGCGCGGGGTAACTGCGCGGCGAGGTCGGGTCGGCCGAGGCGGTCCAGAGCGTGCCGTAGCACCGGAAGAAGCTGCCACGGGCCGTCCCGCCCGGTGTCCCGAAGCAGCTCGTCCAGCACCGCCGCGACCTGCTCGCCGGCCTGCCGGCGGGACGCGTCGATCGCCGCGGCCGCCCGGTGGAAGTGCTCAGCCATCTCCGGGATCCGCTCCGGCTCGTCCTGGTGACGGCGGAACCACCACACGGTCGCATTGCTCGGGTCGGCGAGCAGCGTGTCGCGCAGGTGGCGCAGCTCGTCCAACTCCAGTCGCCGCTCCACGTCCCGCACCGACCTTGCCCGCTGCACCTCGGCGAACCGCTGGGCGAGCGCGAGCTGGTCCGGATGCACGGACAGCCGGGTGCGCACCGACCGCACCCGCAGCCGGGTGCCCTCCACCTCCGCGGCGAACCCGAGCCTCGTGTTCAGCTCGTCGAGCACCCGCTGGTACTCGGTCACCGAGGCCCGCGCGGTGATCCGGCTGGCCCGCTCGCACACCGCGTGCCGCACCACCGCCTCCGGATCGGGATGGCCGAGGCCGCCGCCGTCCTCCTCCGCCCAGTCCGCCGTGAACTGCGCCTCGAACGTGAGCCCCGCCAGCGAGCTGGGCAGCGACACGCTGAACGTGGTCGTTCCGGAGGCCACGACGGTCGGTCTGGCCGGCCGCTCCGGCGCGACGGGCGGCTCCGCGTCCAGCGCCTCGGCGCCGAGCGGCTGGTCGATCCACGCGTCCCGGTCCATCCGCCGGCGCCGCCACCATCCCCGAAGGCGCCGCATGCGCTGCGGTCTGGCCCGCGCCCACGGGTCCGTGCCCATCGCCCACCTCTCCCCCGGCGTCGTGGCGTCCGCGTCCGAGCCGCCTCGCATGCCATCGTGGGTCGGACCACCGATGTTGCGATGCCCGCCGATCAGCCCCGCCCGGCTGCTCCAGCCGGCCGCCGGATCCCGGTTCGTCCTTCGCCACCGCCCCAGATACCCTTGACTGCGGGCAGGCGCTCCGGCGTTCCGCCCACGCCCTCGTAGCTCAGGGGATAGAGCACCGATCTCCTAAATCGGGTGTCGTAGGTTCGAGTCCTACCGAGGGCACCCCAGGTCAGAGGGGTTGTGGCCGATCTTGGACCGGCCCCGCCGCCGATCCCGTGCGATTAGCGTGCGATTAGCCCTTGCCGCGCCGGCCGCCCTTCTTCTTGTCCAGCGCGGCCTTGGCCTGGCGGCTCATCTCCGCCGCGATGTACCGGTCGCGCTTGTTCGTCGCGTGCTGGTACACCAGCGCGGCCCGCACGGTGGAGTGCCCCATCCGGTGCATCAACTCCTTCGTGCTGGCCCCGGCCTCCGCTGCAAGCTGGTTGCCGGTGTGCCGCAGGTCGTGAAAGTGGAAGTCCTCCGGTAGCCCAGCCTTGCGCTTGTTCTCGTCCCACTTCGCGGAGCGCCGGAAGTTCCCGCGACGCAGGCCCGTGCCTTCCGGGCTGGTGAACACCAGGGCGTCCCCTTCCGGAGCCACGAAGTCGGCTAGGTGCCGACGCAGCTCCGGCATAACCAGCAGTGGCAACGCCACCGTGCGCTTGCCGGCCGAGGACTTCGTGGAACCCTCGTCCATCGATCCGTCGTCCAGCTCGGCCACCCGACGCGGCACCCGGACCGTCGCCGCGTCCAGGTCGATGTCCGACCGACGAAGCCCCACCAGCTCGCTCCACCGCAGACCGGTGAACGCTGCCGTGAGGATCAGCACCCGGTACCGCGCCGGCACGAGCTTCGCCAGTGCATAGACCTGGGTCACGGTGGCGAACGGGCGTTCCGGCGTGTCCACCCGGTCCGCACCCTTGATCCGGCACGGATTCCGCTTGATCATGCCGTCATCCACCGCCGTGTTCAGGATCGACCGGAGCAACCGGTACGCCTTGGCCACGGTCGATTCCCCGCGCCCTCCGTCCAGGAGGCGGGTTCGCCACGTACGCTGAGCTTGGCCCCCTGATCCGGACACCTGACCTGAGGTGACCGTTGGTCACGAGGAAGGATGTCTGGCATGCCCGCACCACACCCGGCCGAGTTCCGGCAGCGTGCCGTGGAGCTGGCCCGGC
>NZ_BJFL01000043.1 GCF_005405885.1 Gandjariella thermophila | reverse complement strand
GTGGCGAGCTCTCTATCGGCGACAAGGCAAACAACAGGGTGATCTCCTCGCTGCGCTCTGCCGTCGAACGATGCATCGCCCATGTCAAGAACTGGAAGATACTTGCCACCGGCTTTCGAGGGCACCTCGCCGAGCTTCCGAATGTCATCCGAATCGTCACCGCACTGGAGTTCTACCGACTTGGCTGGTAAGGGCTCTGAATAACGCTCCATCTTCGCGGTACCGCCTCCGGATATCGCTGCTGATTTCATGAGCGCGGCGTTTAGAGCTTGTCTCATGTGGTGAGTCGTTTGAAGCAGATCAGGGCGGCGGCCAGGGTGAGAAAGCCGCAGAACAGCTCGGGCTTGCGTTCGTAGCGCAGGGTGAGTCGGCGGTAGCCGAACAGTTGCGCGATGACGGGCTCGATGCGCCAGCGGTGCCGGCCGAGCTTGTCCGGGGCCTCGATGCCCTTGCGGGCGATGCGGGGGATGATGCCCCGCCGGCGCGGCCATACCCGCAGGTACGGGACGTCATAGGCCTTATCGGCGTGGAGCTTCGCCGGCCGCCACCGCCGCGGACCACGCCGGGAGGCCACCGCCGGAATCGCGGCCACCAGCGGCCGCAGCGCCTGGCTGTCGTGGGTGTTGGCCGCCGAGATGCCCACGGCCAACGGCAGGCCGGTACGGTCGGACAGCGCGTGGATCTTCGACCCGGGTTTGCCGCGGTCCACGGGGTTCGGACCGGTCATGGGTCCCCCCTTTTGGCCCGGACGCTGGCGGCGTCCAGGATCGCTCGGGACCAGTCGATCTCGCCTTGGCGGCCCAACTCGTCCAGCACGCGTTGATGCAGCCGTCGCCACAGCCCGGCCTCGGTCCAGGCGGTGAACCGGCGGTGCGCGGTCGCCTTCGACACCCCGAACACCGGAGGCAGATGCCGCCAGGCGCACCCGGTGGTCAGCACAAACACCACCGCAGTGAACACCATCCGCGGGTCCCTCTCCCGCGTGCCGCCGCCCTGCGGCCGTGCGGTTTGCGCTGGCAACAGCGGTTCGACCAGGGCCCACAGTTCATCGGGGACCAACCGGCGTGCGAACTCGTCGACCACGTCTGTGGATCATGACACAGCCCGATCATCCACATGAGACAAGCTCTTTAGTTCGCTTCCCTGCGTGAAGTGAAACGGGGATCGGTACAGTTCTCCAGAGCGCCGATGCGGCGGGCATGAGGCGCGGATGTGGCGACGTCGGCGTGGCCGGCGCGCTTTGGCCTCCGGGGGCGAGACGGCGGTACACCGTGATTGAGTGGGGGTTCACCGGTGGGCTGAGCGGCGGGGCCACTGCCGTGCACCGGTGGCGGGTTGTCCTGCCCTGCTGGTTGCCCAACGTCGCAGGACCCCAAGAACAACGGCCTGATTAGCCCAAATGGGTAGTGGTCGTGAGCATGTGACCTGCGTTAAGGGCGACTAGCTATGGTGGGACGTCCATGATCGGGGGTGGTCTGGGTGGCGAACCGACGCGACGCACTGGCGGCGCGCCGCGAAGCCATGGGTTTCACGCAACAGAGCTTCGCGATCCGGCTGAGGGTGGAGCTGTCCACGGTCGGCCGGTGGGAACGCGGCACGTTGACGCCACAGCCCTGGCGACGCCCGCAGATCGCGGCCGCGCTCGGCGTGTCCCTTGAGCAACTGGACAAGTTGCTGACCGTTTCGGCCGCGGCGGAGTCTGACGGGGCGCAGGCGGTCGCCGGGTCTGGCGAGCCGAACGCGGATGTCCGGTTTGATTGCACCTCGATCGCGGACGATGCTCGTGATGCCGCCCGGTTCGCCCGTCAGGTCAGTGACGCGAGGATCAGCCGCGCGAGCCTGGAGCAGATCAGCGTCAAGGTCCGTCGTTTCGCCACAGATTACGTCTCGCAGCCGCTGTCAGAACTGTTCGTGGATGTCCGCGAGCTGCGCGGTGACGTCTTCCACCTCGTGGAGAGCAACCGGTTCCCCGATCAGATGCGTGACCTGTATCTCGCCGCCAGCCGATTGAGTGGACTGCAGGCTCACATCTGCCTCGACCTCGGCTACTACCGTGCGGCGCGTACCCACGCCGATACCGCCTTTCTCTGCGCGGAGCTGGCCGGGAACAACGGAATGCGGGCGTGGGTGCGCGGCCTGCAGAGCCTCATCGCCTACTGGGATGGCCAGCTCGAAGAGGCCGTGGAGTTCGCTCGTGATGGTTCCCGCTACTGCGGTCACGGCTCGGTAGCCGCACGCCTGCCCAGCCTGGAAGCGCGAGCCTGTGCCGCCCGCGGCGACGCTCGGGGCGCGCTCGCCGCGCTCGAACGTGGTGAACGGGCCCGTGCCGTCGTGGGAGCAGACGACGATGATGCTGGTGTGTTCACCTTCCCCGCAGCCAAGCAAGCCGTCTACGCCGGAACCACGTTGTTGGCCCTGGGTGACCGTGCCACCGCCGCCAGGGCCGTGCAGGAGTCGTCATCCGCGCTCCAGCTCTACGCAGCCGCCCCGCCTGCCGACCGGTCCACCGGCGACATGCTGGCCGCGCGACTCGACCTCGGCCGTGCCTACCTCATGCAGGACGACTTGGACGGCATGACCGAGCAACTGCGCATTGTGCTCGCCACCCCACAGGTCCGACGGACGGCCAGCATTATCAAGCGCGCCGCCGGCATCGGCAAAAGCCTTGGTCGCACTCGATACGCGCACTCCCCGCAGGCCCGGGAGATCTCCCGGGAGATCGCGGCGTTCTGCGCGCCGCCGCCTGCACTCCCACCTCTTCCCACGCCGGAGATGACGTGAGCGACCTCGACACGACCAGCCGCGCCGTCCTTGCGGGTAGCGCCTACCGCGACGAGCGCCACCTCGCCGCTCGCCAATCGCTGTACCGGTGGCAACAACCCACCTATGACCTTCCGGGCATCGTGCTCGATCATCTCCCCACCGGCGGCGGCGGCGTTGTGCTGGACGTTGGTTGCGGAAACGGCCGCTACGTCACCAGAATCCGCGCCCAGCGCCCCGATCTCACCGTTGTCGGACTGGACATCTCCGCAGGCATCCTGGCTCATGTCGCACCGCCGGTGGCGGTGGCCGATGCCGCCGCGCTCCCGGTTGCCGACCGCTCTGCCGTCGCGGTCTTGGCCATGCACATGCTCTACCACGTCGACGATGTCGATGCTGCGCTTACAGAGTCGGTCCGGGTGCTCTCGCCCGGCGGCACGTTGATCGCGTCGACGAATGCCCGCGAGGACAAGAACGAACTCGATGACCTGTGGTCTGCCGCGGCGGCCGAGGTGCTGGGTGTCGAGCGCGGGCCGCGGCGTGTGTCGCTGAGTAGCCGCTTTCCCTTGGACGATGCCCCCGCCATGTTGCGTCCCTACTTCGCTGACGTCGAGGTCGTGGAGTTGGTCGGTGCCATCACGGTGCGCGAGCCCGAACCGGTGATCGCTCATCTGGCGTCCTACCGAACGTGGGCTGATACCGCCGGTGTCCCGTTTGACGCGACGCTGGAGTGCGCTCGGCGCCTGCTGGACAGCGTGATCGACCGCGACGGCGAGTTCCGCATCAGTTGTCGCAGTGGCCTGCTGTTCTGCCACGGACCACGATAGGACGCGGCAGGGAAGTGCCCGGGGGCTGCGCCCGAACTATTCGTGCTCCCGCCGGGAGACTGTGAGACTGTTCAGCGGCGGCTGGTCACGCCCAGGTACCCGCAGGCTCCGTCTGGGCTACGAAGGCGCTCAATACTTCTGCCGCGGTGTGCGTGGAGCTGAACAGAGAATGGAGTAGGGAGTCCGGCAGTGTTCCTGCTCCCAGGCCAGAGGACGTCACCAGGTCGGTGAGTGCGTTGCGCTGCTCGCTGGTCAAGCCATCCAGCGCGGCGGGAAATCGGAGCACCTCGCGTGCTCCGTATCCGTCCTCAGCATCGATCGCTTCGTCGACCACTTGGGAGAAGATCCCTTCGGCCGCGCCGGAATCGCTGGCGCGGACGAGCGTGGTCACGGCCAGTCCGAGCTGGCACCGGAAGACCGCGTAGCCGGGCACCGGGTCGCCTTGGAGGAAGTTCTCGATCATCGCGGTGATCTCCCGGCTTGCCGGGGTCCGGCCAGCGTGGGTGCACATCACCTTGAGGCAGGATGCGACCTGGAGTTCCCACGGTTGTTTCGGCGTGCTCTCGGCCAGTGCGGCCTGCGCCGCTGCCGGTGCTCCGTTCAGGCAGTGAGCCACGATCGTCGCCTGCCGGCCCTCCATGAGATGCAATCCGATCCCGCGGTGAGCTTGCGCGTGGGCCACCGCCTGATCCCATCGTCCGGCGAGCGTCAGGGCGCGGATTCCATCCCCGAGGAGGTGCAGCCACACCCATTCACGAAGCTTGTGGTGTTCGTAGCGGGTGCCGGTGACCTCGGCCAGGGGCAAGGTGTGTCCGTCGAGGACGAGGTCGGTATTGGACGTGACAGCCTGGTACATCGACGCCAGCAACCGCAGCGCCTGCTCGCCGTCGCCGGCGCGGATCCGCAGCCGGGCGAGGTTGAGCACCGGTTCGAGCATTCGCCGGGCCTCCAGCACGGTGAGCGGGCGACGGGCGCCGCGATAGACGTCGATGTGTCGCCAGCACAGGTCGCGGGCGAGGTTCGGCAGGCCGCAGTCGCTGGCTATCAGGGCGGCCCTGTTCAGGGCGTCCGCCGCTGCGGCCAGGCCGTTTGTGCCGCCTTGCCGCGCTGCATGGGCGACGTCGGCGATCTCCTGGACTCGCTCGGTCAGGGAGGGACAGGCAGGCCGGGGTCGGCCGAGGAGAGGGAAGTAGCGCGCGGCTGCGGCCAGGGTTGCGGGGTTCATGCTCACCTCCGGGGCAGCAGGGCCGTGGTCGCGGCGCGGGCGAGGATGCCTTGGCTGGCGGCGGACAGACCGAACCGGTTCCAGTGGAAGATGAGCATGTGGGTGAGGACCGCTCGGACACCTCGCTCCAGGCGCCCTTGCGCGGCGGCGTCGCGGAGCTGGTGGCCGGCGGTCTGGAACGCGGCGAGCCAGGGCGCGGCGTACGCGACCGGTCCCCCGGGGGTGAACAGCTCGCTGTTGGGCAGGTCGGAGATCGACAGCAGGGCGCGCACCTTCGCTGCCAACCGCTCGATCCGCGCGGCGTCGGCATCGGCCGGCGTGGGTCGGAGCCGGGCGACCCGGTCGAAGACGTCGCCGCACTCGAACAGGTCCAGCCCGCTGGCGCGTAGCAGGCCACCGAGCAGCAGGATGGAGAGTTCGCGGCGACCAAGACCGGAGTCCTCACGGCGCAGGTAGTCGAGGACGCCGCGGGTGTCGGCGCAGAACAGGTCGTGGGCGGTCTCCATCCCCGTCGGGCCGCCGAAGGCGGCGGTCTCCGGCTCGTACACCGTCGGCCACCAGCGCGCGATGGCCCCCGAACTGGTCAGCTCACCGAGCACGCGGTCGACGGCCGCGTGATCCGCGCCGCGCAGGCGCAGCCGCCAACAGGGGTGCTTGCGCAGGAACCACCATCCGGCCACCGCGCCCTCGGCCCGGAGCTGGTCGAGGGCCGGCCCCAACTGGGTCGCGCCCACGGCCTCGGCAGCGGGCCAGTCGGCGAACTGGACACGCACCTGGTACCAGTCCTGCTCTGCGTGTCGCTCCAGCGCCGCGAGCCCGGCCGCCTGGTAGATCAGCACAGCTTCGTCGAGGTCATGCGGGTCCACGGACCTGGCCGCCGCAGTGGCCTTCAGGTCGGCGCCGGCGAGCACGGCGAGGACGGCGGCGGCGAGTTCGGACGGGGACGTGGAGGTCAGGTGATCAGCAGGCATGTGTCCCATCCCGTGCGTGGCGGTGCGGTGTTCCGTGCGGTTTCCAGTGCCAGGGCGATCCCTGCGCCTCCCGTGAGCAGCCCGCCCTCGTCCCGCTGATCCCCGAGCGTGCGGGCGTGCTCGGCGAGCCTGACGGCCAGTACGGGGAGCCTTCGGGTGATCGCTGGGGTCCCCGCGTCGCAGGCGGCTCGGTAGGCGGTCTGATAGACCCCGGCGGTGCCGTGGCACAGGCCCGGCTCGGTGATCCGGGCGAGGTGTTGGTCGGTCAGGGCCGCGGCCAGGGCGTCCTCTGCGGCTTCCTTGCGGCGCGCGTCGTTGGTGGCGGTGGCCGCGAGTTGCTGGGCGCGGGCGATTCCGACCGTGCCGTAGCACCAGGAGGGCCGGCCGGGGCCAGGTTGAGTGGGACGGCCGGTGCGCAGTTCTTCGCGCGTGACCCAGTGTGGCCACCACGGCCCGTCCGGGGAGTCCTGTCGCCACCGGTCGAACCAGCCGGTGAGGACGGCGATGGCCTCGTGTTGGCCGTCGACGACGTAGCCGTGGTTGGTGGCGAGGGCGAGCAGGGCGAGCAGCCCGGCGGCGCCGTGTGCCATCCCGAAGTTGGCGTGCCCGCCGGGGGTCGGCAGGATCTCGTCCGGGTCGTGGGCCACCCACCAGCCGGGAACCGCGACGCCGTCTTGGTATCGCGGCCTGGTCAGGCTGACCAGGTAGCGCAGGATCCCGGCGAGGACATCGCTTCCGGGTTTGCGGCGCAACAGCAGCGCAGCGATCCCGGTCAGTCCGTAGAAGAGGTCGAACTCGGCGAACGTGGCCGGCTCGTCCCGCTCGAACCGTGCGGTGGCGGTCGTCAGGCGCCGTCGGGCCAGTCGGAGCACGTGCTCGTCCAGCGCCTCGCAGGCGGCGCGGTAACGAGGATGGCTGTCCGAGGCGGCGTGCAGCATGAACGCGATAGCGGGCGCCCCGTAGTACAGGCCGGCGTGTGCGGCGGCGTCGATCGGCCCAGCCATCGCCCGCCGGATGTGTGCGCGGGCGGTGTCCCAGGTTCCGGTGCCGGTCCAGGCTCGCTCGATATGCAGCAGCGCTGTCCCGGCGTGACCGCGGGCGAGGGACTGGCTGGCGGCCTCGTCAACGGTGAGCGCCGCGAGGCCGGTGTCTCTGGCGGGATTCACAGGGCACCGGCCAGGGCAAGGCGGCGCAGCGCGGCGGCGCGGGCGAGTCGGCCGGTCTCCTTCTCATATGTCGGGTCGACGCCGACGGCACGGATGTGGTGCTCGTGCAGCAGCGTCCGGAGGATCATGCTCGGCCGGCGTTGTTGCTGCGCAAGGGCTCGGTGGTAGGCGGTGAGTGCGGTGTCTCGGTTTGTCCAGGCCGCTGCGACCGCCTCACCGCCTGGCAGGGTGCGGACGGCTCGATATCCCTCGCTGGGGTCCGCCAGCTCAAGCGCGTGGTCACGCAGCGTCCGGTCGAGCGGCCCTTTCTCCTGGCGTAGACATGCGAGGAGCGCCCGGTATCCGGCTTTCGGATCAGAGGCGAAGGATGCGGCCAGGTGCGCCATCGACGCCGCGGCCAGCGCCTGGGTGGACATCCCGGCTTCGTATGCCGTGGTGATCTGCGCGATCGCTGCTGCGGTGTCCGCGGTGAACACCCGTTCCGCTGCGGCCAGCGCGGGGCCCTCGCCGTAGCGGGCGGGATGCTCCGGGTGGGAGGCCAGGGTGAGCTGGCAGGGAAGACCGCGCCTTTCCAGGCCGGCCGTGAACTCGGCGACCGTGGCGGCGGCCTGCCCGTACTTTCCGGCGTCGGTCAGGCGAAGGAACACCGCGAGGTGTTGGTCGGTCTCGGGCCTGATCATGTCGCGGTGGCGCCGCACCCACCACGACGCGAGCAGACCGTCGAGGTCCTCGACCAGCCTGGGTAGGTGAGCGGTGAGGATCTCGTCGAACCGGGCGGGGTTGCCGGCCAACTGCGCGTGCACCACGGCGGAGTCACCTGGCCGAAGCAGGGCACCCGGTGCCGCGGTGACCGGCAGCGGCCGTGAGGTCGGGGTGATCGCGGTCATGGGGATCAGCAGCTCCGCCGGGCGGCCGATCCAGCCGTGGCCGTCGGGTGGGCCGTCCTCCTGTAGTTCGATCTGCCCGGCTCGCTCCACCTGGGCGCGCAGCAGGGTCCTGTCCAGATCGTGATCGAGGTCGAGGGGCAGGCGCAGCTCGCCGTGGCACAGCACGACCCGTGCCGGTACCCGCCACCGCTGCTGCCAGCAACGCAGAGAATCCGCTGGGCCGTCACCGGTCGATCGGCTGCGGAGGTCGGCTGCGGTGAGGATCCAGCGGGCAGCGGCCAGCACTGTGCGCCGGTACCTGATGCGCGGGACATAGGGGAGGGTCCGGGCGGCACCGAGATCGAATCCGCGGAATACCGCGCTGCGCGCATCGGCGACTTCGGCGAGGAATCGCGCCAGCGGCGGACTCTGGACCACGGTATCCAGCGCGTGCGGAACCCGAGGGCTCACCCGTCGGCCGGTGGAACGCTGAACCAGATACATCTGCTCCGCGTCGGCGGTGACCGCCAGGTCCTCCACGTCGATGACACCGGCACAGGAGTGCGCCTGATCGGGGTGCTCGGACAGAGGCACGACGTCAGGAAGCAGCGGCGCGACTCGTACGACGTTTTCGTTGTGGGGACGGCGTGGGGGAAAGGACAGCTGCACCGCCAACACCCCGTTCGGCGTCGGCTCTTCGGGCTCCGCGGCGTAGGTCGACGCCAGCCGTGCGCGGTCGGCGTCGTCGAGCAGGTGGGCGAACCGCCCGGCCATGCTGGTGGGGATGCGCGGCGCGGCGGTCACGCGGAGCTGGAAGTCGCCACGGTTGATCGCCTCGGTTGAGCAGGCGTACACCGCGACGCCGAGTTCGACCCGATGCGGCGGAACCATGTCGGCGGGCTCCCCGACGGTCAATGCGTCGATGTCGGCGTCGGTCAGCTCGATCTCCTCGGCCCCGTTCACGGTGGCCCGTTGGATCAACGCCAAGAGGGCGGCGTCGCGCTCGGTCAGCATCCGCCAGGCGGGCCGGGCCCGTGGCGCACCGAGATAGCCGGCGGGGTAGCTGAGCCCGGAATCGGCGACCAACTCCCGCACCGGCACCAGCGTTCCGGGCCCGTAACGGGCGCGGAACCGGGCGTGGTAGTCCAGCCAGGCCGTCGAGCCGAACGGCTGGGTGGTCAGCCGCAGGAGCACGCTCGCGGCGAGCGTGGCCTCGGTCAGTACCCGCTCGGGGACGGAGACCTTCGCGTCGAGGCGGACGTCCACGGCCAGTACGGGCTCACGGCCGGGGACAAGCGTGGTCATCTTCGCGACGAGGTCTTGGCGAATCTTGGCCGCCTGCTCACGGTCGCCTGCGGTGTTGTGACGGTGTACTTGGTCGCTGATCTGGTCGAGGTCGTGCAGCAGCGCGGCGATGTCGGGCACGTCCTCTCCGCCGGCCGCTCGCAGCGTGTGGACCAGATGGGACACGGCGTCGACGGTCGTCATTGGTGGTCGCAGGCTGGTGATCAGCAAGCCGGCGTCGACCAGGCCGTGCAGCAGTGCGTGGATCTTGTTGGGTGAGGCGGACGCGAACCGGGCCGCCAGGTGGGCGGCGAGCGCGTCGAACCGGATCGGCGAGCTGGCTGCGGCCAGCGCGAACTGCACCGGCCGACTCAGCCGTACCGAGGACTCCCGTAGCGGCCCGGGAGCGGATGCACCGACGTCGGCCCGCCGGTGCACGATCACGCGGCCATCGCGCACGATCCGTGCGTTGTTCGCCACGACCGTCAACCGAGGCCGCAGGGCGGGGTGCCGTTCAAGCTGTTCGATCAGCGTGAGGAGCCATTCGGCGTCCGCGTGCACCACAGCCCGATGTCCGACGCCCAGCTCAGCCGTGGCGGGCCCAATGGCCATGGCACCGACCCCGGCGAACATCCCGAACGGGGTCGCGCGCCGCTGCCAGCGCAGCAGGTAGGACGACACGGAGACGATGGCGCGGCGCAACTCCTTCACCGCGGGTGGCGGGGTCTCCATGTCGAGGAGCTGGTCGATCCGCGCACCAAGGGCCGTGCTGGCTAAGCGCAGGGCTTCGCGGACCTCCGAGCGCGCCCACACCTTGGCCAACCACGCCCGACCTTCCCGCTCGACCGTGGCTGGATCGGACAGGTTCAGATGCGTCGGTGGGTCCAGATCGCCTGGGTCGGTAGTGGCACGAATCAGGACGACGCCGGTGTGCTCGTAGCGCCTGGACACGGTCATGGTGATCCCATCTCCTCGCCCGACGTGAGCGGTGGCCGTCGGCGCCCGAGCCTCTCGGGCGCCGACGGCGGAGGGGCTCGGTCAGAACGGGTCGTTGGAGCCGGTGCTGCACGCGCTGGTGCTGCAGGTGGCACCGCACCCGTCGCTGGTGTCACACATCATGATCACGAGCCGTGTAGTGGACTCCACCACGCGCATGTCGAGTTCGAAGTCTGCGTCCTCGACGGTGGCGTCCTCACGGTCCGGGCGGTCAACGGCCAGTGCTGGCGACATCCGTTTCACTCCTCACTTCCGGGGTTGGGTGGTGCGTCCTGGCCAGCGATGACGCTCACGGCGCTGCAGGCCAGGAGATCGTGAGCAAGCCGTGGGTCTTCTCCAGGACCGCCGTGCCCTCGTTGGTCTCGGGCCGGTCCGTGCCGGTTGGCCAGTAGGCGAACGTCGGGGCGGGACCGCCCCGGACCCGGCGGTCCCACGCCTGGATCTGTTCGACCATGGCCGTGGCGGCAGCCTCGCCGTGCGTTCCATAGGCCCGCGCACCGAACTCGACGCCCTCCCGGGTTGGACGAACCGTCAGGTAGGCGAAGGAGTCGCCGCGCACGACCCCGAAGGGGAACCAGCCCTCGCCTTCGGCGGCCAGGTCGGTTCCCTCGTCCACGGCCAGCTTGCAGAAACCGGGCAGGAAGCAGGCGAACCACAGGTGCAGGTCGGCGAACGAGACGCCGTGCCTGATCGTGACGCCGGACCACACCTCGGTACGCGCCGTCGCCAGGACCCCGTCGAGCAGGCTCATGTCCTGCGGCACGTCGCCGTCGAACCGCAGCTTGACGTGGCTGCCGCGCCTGTCGGGAAGCAAGAAGACCCGCTCGTCATGGGCGCCCGAGCCCTGCATCGGGACGAAGCCACACACCTCGGCCGAGGTGCTCACCAGGTGGCTGCCCTCCCGGCGGAATCCGATCGAGCGAGTGATCCCGTTCATCCGGAGCGGAACGACAAGCGTGCCGTCCAACGACAACTGTGCAAGCCAGGCCGGCGCGATGTCCCACGCGCCGACCGTGACAACGATCGCGTCGACCGGCGCATCGAGTCCGGGCACACCGTCCTCCGCGTCGACCTGAATGACCGTCACCCGGCCGCTATAGCCGGTCGCATCGAGCAGGCCGCGGGCGCGGTCGGTCACCTCCGGGTCGATGTCCACGCTGACAACGCGTCCGTGCGGCCCGACAACCTCAGCCAGCAGCGCGGCGTTGTAGCCACCGGAGCCGATCTCCAGCACGCTCATCCCGGGTCCGAGCCCGGCCTGCTCGATCATGCGAGCCTGGATGAACGGCGCGCTGATCGAGGAGACGATCACGCCGTCCCGGTCCCTTTTGGTCGCCACCGAGTCGTGGGCGTTGTAGGCGACCTCCAGCGGCGTGCCCTCGGGAACGAACAGATGCCGCGGCACCACACGGAAGGCCCGCTCCACGACCGACGAGGTGATCACTCCGGCCGACAGAAGCTTGTCCGTCAAGGCGTTGCGTATCGTGGCTGCCCCGTCGGTGTCGGCGGAGGTATCAACCATCTGGCTCATGCGGATGCTCCCTGTCTGCTGTCGCCTGGTGGTGCCGCTTCGGCTGGCTTCCCCAAGCCGCATGTCTCGAGCGGCCAGGGGATCGTGGCGCGCCGTGCTTGGTGGCGAGGACACGGTCCCTCCGGCGTCTGGGCATCGGCAGCGTCGGTCTGCGTCACCTGTTGCGGCACAGCCGCGACGAGTTAATCGCGCGCGATCGAGTAGGTCGAGAGCGCCTACGGGGCGGCGATGAGGCGTTTATGCGGCGCCGAATGCTCTTGCCTGCGAAAACAGGACAGTCGAGGCCGGCGCGGTTCGCCCCATCGGGTCTCGACGCGTGTCCGGCGCGACGCAGCGACGAACCGACCCGGGCCTATACCTGCCCGGGTAGGCTGGACCAGCCCGTGATCGGGGGAGTAGCCATGGCAACACGACGCGACGCTCTCGCTGCGCGGCGGGAGGCACTCGGTTACACGCAGGAGACGCTTGCCCATAAACTGGGGGTCGAATTTTCGACAATCGGGCGATGGGAACGCGGCAGCCTGACTCCGCAGCCGTGGCGCCGGGCCGCCCTTGCCAAGGCTCTTGACGTGTCACTTGAAGAACTCGACGTGCTGCTGAACCCGCGCGTCAATCAGCCGCGCCCCATTGCGCCATCCACAAACGAGCTTGACGCCGCCGTTCACGTGGAAGCCGCGCGACTTTCGAGATCCGCTGTCCGGCCGCCGGTGGGCGCAGCGGACGACCGCGAGGATTTCCACGTCCTGGAGACGGACGCAGAGGTGAGTCAGGACCAGAAGCGGTGGCTGGCAACCCGGGCGGCGCTCGGTAGCACACGCCGTGCGCTGGCTGTCGTCGCCGAAGAGCTCTACCCCGACAGCCGAGTCCCGGGCCTCGAAGGCACCGGCGTCATTGCGCACCCGGACTGGATCCCAAAGTCCCCAATACCACTGCACCAGGTTTCACTGGTTCTGGACCCGGCGGCGGGCGATCCGGTCGTTACCGGTGGGGAGCCGCAGACCGCCGCCGTGCGGCCGTTGGCGACAACTGGCCAGCGATACCGCCGGTACCACGACGCTATCCGGGAATTGGCTCCGCCGCGGCTCTTCGAGAACCGGCTGTGCTTCCGCCTCACCCGTCTGGACTGCTGCACCACCACCATGGCGATGCAGTTCGGGCACATGGGCTTCTTCGACTCCATGGACGTCAACGAAGCCCTCGCCCACGAAACTGCCCTGCACCATCTTGCCTACGACCACCACGACCAACCGGTCACGTTGAAGCCGTCTTGGCAGCGACTAACTTTCCGCAAATTGGTCGGCGACCCGTTCGACCTCACACGGCGGCCGCTCATGGGCGCCGTCGGCACGCTGACGGTCCGCGGCGGTAGGTCGCCCAGCATCGTCCTGCACCAGCGCGACGGCCGCCGGGTCGCTGGAGGCGGCGGCATGACACACCTGCTTCCCGCCGCGATCTTCCAGCCCTCCAGCGTCTTGCCCGCAGCCATCGCCGAGGACTTCTCGCTCTGGCGCAACATTCAACGAGAATTCGCCGAAGAATTGCTCGGACATGACGAGTACGACGGCAGCGGTCGCCCCATCGCCTATGGAGACCTCGAGCCTTTCGTCACCCTTGACCGTGCGCGTGAGGCCGGCGACATCATGATCTGGTGCCTGGGTATTACGCTCGACGCCTTGACGTTGAGCGGCGACATCCTCACCGTCGCGGTGATAGCGCCAGACCTCTACGACGACCTGTTCGCGGGAGCGGTCAGGGCGAACTCCGAAGGTTCGGTCCCTGCCCGGGCTTTGCCGTTCGATGAGCACACCCTGTGCGAGCTTCGCGAGCATGGCCAACTCTCGCCCGGCGCTGCTGCCGCGCTCCATCTCGCGTGGACGCATCGCGACCAACTGCTATCACGGTAGTCCCACCTGCCGCCGCACCGGACACTGTCTGGTCAAGAAGCCTCGCCGACTTGGGCAGCCATCAGACGATGGATAGCGCACGGTGGCGGGACCTTGTGCGGACGGCTCGGTCACCATCTCCCGCGCAGCGTGGATGCCGAGCGGGCAGCCGCGACAACAGCGCTCCATGGTGGAAGCTCTCTGCCCACGGTCGGGCCGTTCAGCCAACGGCGTCCTTGGCTTGCGTTCTGCTCGTTGGGCAAGACGATCAATGATCCGGGCTGTCTCCACTCCACCTGGATGCGAATCAGGTCTTCCCAGGTCGAAGCACGCAGCTCCGTGCGCGGTTGAGTGAGGAAGATCCAGTCATCGGGCGTGCCCGGGGCGACGATGATCGGTGCGTGCATCATGTGGACCGTGAGGATGTTGTTTACCTCGGCCGCGAACCCAGCGCGCATGGTCAGTGCGTCCACGACCTCACCGATGCGCAAACTAATTGAGCACGTTTTACTGTCTACTGTGGTGGGCCAGTTGAACAGGCTCCGGTAGCTGTTGGACAGCCGCCGAACCCGGTGCAGTTTCCGGTCGAGTTCGCTTTCAACCGTAGTACTCACGCCGACGTTCTCCTGGTAGTTGGACGGTTGGTGGCGGCGGGACCGGAGGCGTCGGGCGCGGCTCCGGCCCCGCCGCAGCCGGTGTGGCGGTCGATCGAATGACTCCCGCGCAGTGGGCTGGATGATGAACTCGCCGTCTATGCGCTACTGCTGCGAGTCACCCTTGCCGACAAGTACGTTGAGGATCGCGGCGGGACCGGTGAGCCATGCTTGAAACCTGTGGATCGGCCGAGGAAGGGCGTACCTTCCCGGTGATCGAGTAGAGGTTCTCAAGCAGGCCGACGTTGGCGCGTCGGTCGGGAAGGCACGCCATGCTCACCGTAGTCCCTGACTCCGCCTCCGGCGACGAGGGCCGTCCGGCCGCGGGCGAGTCGTCGTTGATCGACCAGATCGTCCGGGAGGGTGCCCGCCGGATGCTGGCCGAAGCCCTGCGCGCCGAGGTCGACGCCTACCTTGCCGCGTTCGCCGACGAGCGTGACGAGCACGGCCACCGCCTGGTGGTGCGTAACGGCTACCACCAACCGCGCGAGGTCCTGACCAGCGCGGGCGCGGTGGAGTGACCGCGCCGCGGGTCAACGACAAGCGTGTGGACTGCGAAACGGGCGAACGGAAGCGGTTCGCCTCGGCGATCCTGCCGGCGTGGGCACGCAAGACCCCGAAGATCACCGAGGTGCTGCCGCTGTTGTACCTGCATGGCCTGTCCTCAGGTGATTTCGTGCCTGCGCTGGGTGAGTTCCTCGGCTCGACCGCGGGCCTGTCCGCACCGGTGATCACCAGGCTGACCGAGCAGTGGAAGGCCGAGCAGCGCGCCTTCGCCGAACGGGATCTCTCCGGTGTGGACTATGTCTACCTGTGGGCGGACGGCATCCACGTCAATATCCGCCTGGAGGAGCACACGCTGTGCCTGCTGGTGATGATCGGCGTGCGGGCTGATGGCCGCAAAGAACTGGTCGCGCTGGCCGACGGCTACCGCGAGTCGACCGAGTCGTGGGCGGATCTGCTGCGCGATTGTCGCCGGCGTGGGATGCGGGCACCGGTGCTGGCCATCGGGGATGGGGCATTGGGGTTCTGGGGCGCGTTGCGCGAGGTCTTTCCGGAAACACGCGAACAGCGGTGCTGGTTCCACAAGATCGCCAATGTGCTCGCCGCGCTGCCCAAGTCGGCCCATCCTGGAGCGAAGAAGGCGCTGGCGGAGATCTGGAACGCTGAGGACCGCCGGCACGCCCTGGACGCGGTGAAAGCCTTCGATGCCGCCTACGGCGCCAAATTCCCCAAGGCGGTCGCCAAGATCACCGACGATGTCGACGAGCTGCTGGCGTTCTACGACTACCCGGCCGAGCACTGGATCCATCTGCGCACGACCAACCCGATCGAGTCCACCTTCGCCACCGTGCGGCATCGGACGAAGGTGACCAAGGGTCCCGGCTCACGGGCTGCCGGGCTGGCGATGGCGTTCAAGCTGATCCAGTCAGCGCAGGATCGGTGGCGCGCGGTGAACGCACCCCATCTCGTCGCGCTGGTGCGCTCCGGCGCGGTGTTCGTCAACGGCAAGCTCGTCGAACGACCTGACGAGCACCCCACTCCGACCGCCGCTTAAAGATCTTGATCCACAGGTATTGACAATGGCTCGGACCGGTATCGGGGTCGCGGTCCCGCCGCGATATGACGGCGGAGCAGGGCGCCCGTCGACGGCCGGGGGAACGCCGTCGCTGTACTGCTCCACCGTGCTCGCTGTTGCGGTCTGTCCGGCGCGGCCAGACGCACCTGGCGCGGGCGTGTTCGCCACGTGCGCGGACATCGCGACGATGGAAAGGAAGCGGGCCGCTCCGGTCCGGTCGAGGATCGCAGACTCCCCTGGGGGAGCGACAATAACGACCTCGGAGCCGCGCACGATGACGCACAGGGTTCGCTCACGGCCGGCAGCGTCACGGCACGGAACGATCCACTGGTCATGGTTCATCGTGCGTCACCGCCTGGCGCGGTATTCCCCGCTCCATTCTCGTCGACGCGCCGGTGCACAGAGAAACGCGGCACAGCGAGCTGAGTCTTTTGGTGTCGCGAAACACCGGGCTCCGCGAATCGTTGGGAGAGCATCATCTACTCCAATGAGTCAGTGAGCCCAAGTTCCTTGCTTTATCCTTCGTGACCACGAAAAAAGCGGTCGCTCGTGATCGACGCAGCTGACTACAGACGGGAACAGTCAGTAGAATCGGTCCACGGGCTAGGTTTCTTCTGGCCGGTGGTGCTGTGACCGACCGGGAATCAATTAACCGTGCGCTGCGGGATACTGACCAGGTCGGCTATGGGGCGGCCGCGCGGCGCCGATGGGGCGTCACCGCGGCTGACCTGCGATTATGTCGCCAGGGTGCCCCTGTTGCGTCGATCGGGTGATATTCGTGGACGCCCGTCTTTTGAGTCGTGAAACGCGGTGCTCCTCGGGTCTACACAGCATGGTCCAGCGAGACGGGGCGCTCGAGCTGCGAACTCTGACGCAGCGCCGAGCGTCTGCCAATACACGCCAAGTCAGGTTGGCGGCATGATGATCGCGAGGAACGCCCCGAGGATGAGGTAAGGCCCCATCGGCAGTAGGTAGTCAGCCGGCGCGCGCCCGGTCGCGCGAAGAAGCAGCCATGCGAGGGCTGCGGCCAGCCATCCGAAGAAGGTGGCCGTGATAAGTGCTGACCAGCTCACCCAGCCGAGAGTCAGCCCCAGCAGCGCGCCCAGCTTTACGTCACCCGCCCCGAGTCCGCCACCGGAAAGAAACGCCAGGACGAGGTAGAACGCCGCCAGGAGCGCCATGCCCGCGAGCGCACGAACGAAACCGGGCGTACTGGGGTGCAGCACGGTCGAGGCAGCGAGCAGCAGCCCGACGAGGGTGGTAGCGGGGTAGAGGATCACGCTCGGCAGTCGCTGATCGACGAGGTCGATCAAGCTGAGCATGGCACCGCTGACCACGAAAACGCTGAAGGGCAACAGGTCGAAGTGTTCGCCAACCCGCCAGGCCAGCGCTGCGTACAAGATCGCAGTGAGGACCGGAACCGTTGGGCGGGCCGCCAGCAGACGCGGCGGATCTGACGTGAGCAGCCGCCGCGTCGGGATCCCAAGGGCCGCGCCTACCAAAACCCCGACGCCCGCCCATGACGCGATGAGGGCGCCCCCACTCAACTGGCACCGTCCTTCGTGACCTGACGTAATCGGTGTACGGCCACCCCGGTCGCAAGAAGCCGCAGATCGTGACCTCAGTGTGGCTCAAGACCAACACATCCGGCGATCTTGTAATCCGGACGGGTGAAGATTTCGCCGATATCCTCATTCCGACCTCAAAGTCAGTGCTTCCCCACTTTGCAGTCGGTAAGGGTGGCAGGTGTAGGACGAGTTGTGAATCGCGGAGGCGGTAGACGATCTCTGCGGATGTCTGCGGGTTGGGCGTGACAGGAGGGTGACCTTGAACGCGTGGGGTGTTAAGCGCGCGGTGATGTTCGCCGCAGGGACACTGGCGTTGGCACTAGCGGCCTGTAGCTCCAGGAGCGCGGGTGGCTCTACGTCACCCACCTCGATGCCTGCCGCGTCGACTTCGTCCTCCCCGGCTATCACGTCGTCGTTAGCGGACCAGGCCAAGGAGGCCGCCCTCGCGGCGTACCGAGGGATGTGGCAGGACTTCGTCGAGGCCGGATACACCTCGGACTGGCAGTCTTCGAAGTTGGGACAGTACGCGACAGGAATCGCGCTGACGAACCTGTCACGTGGCCTGTATGCCGATCACTACAACGGCTTGGTCACCAAGGGTGCGCCAATCTTGAACCCTGCCGTCTCTTCCGCGGACCCGCTCAACGCCCCCAAGAAGATCATTATCACGGACTGTGGGGATTCGAGCCATTGGCTGAAGTACCGCGCCGATAACGGTCAGCTCGCGGACGATAAGCCTGGTGGTCGCCAGTTGATCAATGCCATCGTCGAGAAGCAATCCGATGGTACCTGGAAGGTCACCGACTATGGCGTTCACGATGTGGGGACGTGTTGACCATGCGCCGTATCGCCACCATCGCGGGAATCGCGACTTTAAGCATGATTGGTTTGGCTTCTCCGGTTCTGGCGGACGGTGGCTGGGGCAGTACATCCTGCAGCCAGGTCCCTACACCCGCCTGCGATCTCGGCGCGGGTACGGGCGGCCATGACGGGAAGGTTGGCGAGAATCCGGGAAACAGCAATGGGAAACCGGGCCGTACTGGCCAGAGTAATTCCGGGGCCAGCGGCGGCGAGCCGGCTCCGGGTGACACGATCACCGATGATAACACGAACCTGGCGAACTGTTCGTATGTCAAGAGCGACTACCAACCGCCTGCCGGTGGTGTGACTACCGCCGCCTACACCAGGCTGGTGAACTCCGCTGTGGTCGTTCAGCCTGCGGTGTTCACGCGCTCGCGAGCGCGTACGGGGATGTTGGCGGAGCCGGTCGCAGGTCCGGATCAAGGTCAGCAGGGTGCTTGGTATGTCTGGAAGTGCACCGGGCCCGGGGTGGGCAAGGACGCGCTGTACCGGCCACCGGTGTGGATCCCGAACGGGCAGCAGCCGGGTGCGGCCCCGTTGCCCTCGCCGGCCGAACTCGCGGCCATGGCGCGCAAGCAGTTGCGGCTTCCGTCGCCGACGATCGCTGCGAATCCGGCCGGTGAGCAGTTGGTAAACCTGCCGACGTGGCTGTGGCTGTCGAACGGGTGGGGGCCGGTGTCGGCGACCGCGTCGGTACCGGGGGTGTCGGTGACCGCTACGGCGACCCCGACGTCGGTGACCTGGTCGATGGGGGATGGCGCCACGGTGACCTGTCAGGGTGCGGGCACGCCGTTTCGGCCAGGCAGTGATCCGAGGGCGGCTTCGCCGGACTGCGGCTACACCTACCGGTCGTCCTCGGCGGGTCAGGTCGCCGAAGCGTTTCCGGTGACGGCGACGGTTCATTGGAGCGTCACGTGGTCCGGTGCGGGCCAGGGCGGGACGTTCCCGGACATGACCACGACCTCGCGTGCGGCGTTTCGTGTCGCGGAGGCGCAGGCGTTGAACAACGGCGGCTGACCCCATCGGCGTCGCCTGGCGTCCGCCACAACGACATACCAGAGCTTTTTCCATCCGCTCGCTGAACGACCTCGGCGACGCGGCGTACCACTCGTGTGCCTGGAGGTACCGGCGTGAGCACCAATATCACGACCCAGGCCGATGCCGGCCGGTCTCGTTCGGGGAGCGGCTCCTGGGTGGCTGAGAGCAGGAAGTCCGCCTCGCGGCTGCGGGGCACGAATCGGCGGCGCAGCATCCCGTACCTGCTGCTGGGCGTGCTGCTCGTGCTGGCCTGTGCCGGTGGGTTCGCGGTGGTGTCGCTGAAGGCCGGCAACCGCCAGCCGGTGCTGGCGCTGGCGCGACCGGTGGCGGTGGGGCAGGTGCTGACCGTCCAGGACCTGAGGCAGGTCAACGTCGCGGTCGACCCCGGGGTGCCCGTGGTGGACGCCAGCCAGGCGACCAGCGTGGTGGGCAAGACACTGTCGACGAGCCTGCCCCCGGGGACACTGCTCACCCCGGGCGTCCTCAGCGGTGCCGGGATTCCGGCGGCGGGACAGGCGATCGCGGCGTTGGCGTTGAAGGCGGGCCAGTTTCCGCCCGAGGTTTCACCCGGTGCGCACGTGTCGGTGGTGTTCGTGCCCGGCCAGGCGGGCAGCGCCCTGGCCAGTCCGCCGAGCCCGGATGCCTCGACGGTGTGGCCGGCGGTGGTGACCAGCGTGACCTCGCCGCCGAACGAGCAGACCACCGTGATCTCCGTGCAGCTCTCGGAGGGTTGCCGGCGGACACGAGAAAATCTTGGTGGGCGGACACAGAAGCCCAGGTCTGCGGACATCAGAAGTCTCGGTCTGTGGCCAGTTGATCTCCAGATGTTGACCTTGATGTGAGGGAGTGGTCTCTCCGGTGGAGTTGGCTGCTGGTTGCCGTCAGTAGCCGCCTCGACCGGAGAGACCGTGACCAAGTCTGGCAGGGAAGTGATGGAGATCCTCGAAGCGTTCGACCTGACCCGATGCGCGTGGTCAGCAGCCCAGCTCGCGGGTGTGGACCCCAAGACCGTCAAACGCTATGTCGCCCGGAGGGATGCTGGTATGAACCCGACCGGCCCGGCGCGGCGGCCTCGCGCGATCGACCCGTTCATGCCCAAGATCGAGGAGCTGGTGGAGGCGTCGGCGGGCAAGATCCGCGCTGACGTGGTGCACCAGCGGCTCGTGGCGATGGGCTTCGGCGGCACGGACCGCTCGACCCGGCGGGCGGTGGCGGAGGCCAAGACCGCCTGGCGGGCCGGGCGGCGCCGCACGTATCGGCCGTGGGTGGCCGAGCCGGGGATGTGGATGCAGGTCGACTGGGGTGCCGGTCCGGTGGTGGCGGGCCGTGCGACGAGCCTGTTCTGCGCGTGGCTGGCGTGGTCGCGATTCCGGGTGGTGATCCCGGTGTGGGACCAGACGCTGGGCACTCTGGTGTCGTGTGTGGACACTGCGCTGCGGCGTTTCGGCGGCGCGCCAACGTATCTGCTCACCGACAACGCGCGGACGGTGACTATGGATCGGATCGCGGGGGTTGCGGTGCGGCATCCGGAGATGGTCGCGGTCGGCCGCCACTACGGCTGCAAGGTGGAGACCTGTGTGCCGTTCGACCCGGAGTCCAAGGGCGGGGTCGAGGCCACGGTGAAGATCGCGAAGGCCGATCTGGTGCCGACCTCGGCGAATCTGCTGGGCGCCTACGCCTCGTTCACCGAGCTGGCCGCCGCGGCCGAAAAGTGGTGCGAGCAGGTCAACACCCGCCCGCATCGAGAGACCCGGCTGGCGCCGGTGGCACGGCTGGCCGACGAGCGGGCGCATCTGCACGTGCTGCCCGCCGAGCCGCATGCGACCGCGCTGGGGGAGGAACGCTTGGTCGATGATGACCAGACCGTCCGGTTCGGGTCGGTGCGTTACTCCACCCCGCCCGGCCACGTCGGGACCAGGGTGTGGTGCCGGGTCGTTGGGGAGGAACTCGCCATCACCGCCCGCACCGAGCACGGCCTGGCCGAGATCGCCCGGCACCGGCTCTCGACGCCGGGCAACCCAAGCATCGCCGACGAGCACTACCCGCACCATCCCAGCGGTCGCAGCGTTCACCGGCCGACACCGAAGGCCCGCACCCCGGAGGAGGTCGCGTTCCTCGCCCTCGGTGAGGGTGCGCACCGGTGGCTGGTCGAGGCCGCCGCCGCGGGTGCGCCGCGGGTGCGGTCGAAGATGCGCCGGGCGGTCGAACTGGCCGCCGCGATCGGCGCCGACACCGTCGACGAGGCACTCGGACTGGCCGCGATCGCGGGCCGGTTCGCCGACGACGACCTGCCCTCCATCGTCGACCACCTCGCCGGCGCCCGGCCGGTCGGTGAGGTCGTGGTAGCCGACGAGCAGCACTCGGTGCAGCCCGGCACCCGTGGCTGGGAGGTGTTCGGCCAGTGAACCCGACCCCACCCGCGCTGCCCGCCGAGCTCGACACGCTACTGCGCCGGATGCGGCTGCCCTACCTGCGCAAGGCCGCGCCCGACGTGCTGGCCACCGCCCGCGCGCAGCGCTGGGACCCCGCCGAAGTCCTGCGCGTGCTACTCGGCGAGGAGGTCACCGGCCGCGACAGCGCGACCCGGCGCACACGTCGCAAGACCGCGAACTTCCCCACCGGCAAGACATTCTCCTCCTGGCGCGCCGAGGACTCTTCGATCCCCGAGGCCACCCAGAACGCCCTATCCACATTGGAATGGATCGGGCGGGCGGAGAACCTCGCGGTCGCCGGGCCGTCCGGGACCGGCAAAAGCCACTTCGTCGAGGCGCTGGCGCACGCCGCGATCGAGGCCGACCTGCGGGTCGCCTGGTTCACCCTCGAGTCGCTGACCGCCACGATCGGCAAGGCGAAGGTGGATGCCTCGATCGCCCGCACGATCACAAAGATCTGCCGCTGCGAGCTGATCGTGGTCGACGACATCGGCATGCTCCCGGCCGGCCAAGACGCCGCCGAGGCGTTCTACCGCGTCGTCGACGCCGCCTACGAACGCCGCTCGATCGCCGTGACAAGCAATATCCACCCGAGCGGGTTCGACACGATCATGCCCAAGACCCTGGCCACCGCCACCGTCGACCGGCTGCTGCACCACGCCCACCTCGTGCTCACCAAGGGTGACAGCCACCGGCTCGCCGAAGCACTCGCGGGCAAAGGCGTGATGCCGTTGAGCTAACCCCACCCGGAGATCCGCTGGGCATCAGCCTGGACTTCTGCTGTCCGCCAGCCCGGACAGCAGAAGTCCGCCCACCAAGAGATCCAAGTTTCCGTTGACAGCTAGTGGAAATGGCCCGAGTACCAGCGGAGCAACTGACTGTCACGCGCTGTACTTGTGTGGCCGGAATGAGCAGAGGTGGATTTGTGGCGGATTGGACAGCTGCGCGGGTGTTGGCATGGCGTGATGTGGTCGGCGGGGACCTGCTGGATCGGGTGCATGCACTGGTGATGGCGAGCCTGCCGGCCGATCACGAGGTGTGGCGGACGATTCGTGGGGATGCGGTCTTGGCCAGTCGGATTCGTGGGATGCTGCCTGGCGTGCAGCGTCGGGTGGCGGACGCGCGCGATGCCGCGATGGGCAAGGTTCGGGTCTCGGCGGCCAAACGGGCGCTCGACCCACCGCGTGAGGACGCCGGGCTGCGGCAGCGGCCACATCGGATGATCCCGGCACCCGCACGGCCGGAGACCCGGACGGCGCCCTCGGCAGATGCGATGCCCGCCCAATCAACTAAGACTGCAGCCGTTCGGAGCCGCGACCACTCGTTCCAGGCGGAAGCCAACCCCGAACCGCAAGCCAAACCTCGGGCACCCCTGTTCCAAGCTCCAGGCACGGCTCCCACGTCGCCGACCCGTGGAACCGGCGCGGCGGAGTGACGGGGTGGGCGCCGCTGGCTGCGCGAGACACCTGGGGTGACCATGAGCGCCGAAGGATCCTCGCCACGCTCGGCCAAGTAGTGGGGCCCGTTGTCCATGTTGGCCGATACTGGGAGGGGAGAAAAATGGGAGAGTGGAATATAGGGCTGGTTGCCCGAACTACGGTAAAGTGACCTCAACGGACCCGGATTGTGCAGGGGATTCTCCGTCTTCGCAGGTCGGGGAATTGTGTAGACGAATCTGGGGGAGAAGTCCGAACTTGCCGTCAGGTAAAGGGGTCGTGTCTCCCGTGAGGGTCCTCTGTCGGGGCGGCTGAGTGTCGAGTGTAGCGGGTTCGACTGGGCTGGCCGCTGCGCGCAGGCCCGGGCGCTTGTACGTCTGCTGATCGCTGATCGCGCCTGCTCGGGCCCAGGCGATGAGTGACGCGGTGCCGGCCGACTTGAGCCAGGCTGCGGCAGAGGTGAGTTGACTATGGCCCGGTTGTGTTCATCCGGCCGCGGTCAGCTTTTCGCAGGAGATGCAACGGCGTTGGCGTGTGCGTACCAAGGCAGCATGCACGCCCGGGTTGCGTTGGCTGGCCTTGGTCGGTCCGCGACTGTGGTATCCGCGACGACCTCGGGACTGCGGCGGAATCCGCGGGCACGTGCGTGTGGGCTGCGGGGCGCGGGTCTACTCGTCTGGCCGTTGGAGGGTAAGGAGCAGGTTGGCGTGGCGTGGGGGGATGCGGTGTTCGCTGGTGAGTGACCAACCTGGCATGGCGGTCATGATCATGGTGTCGAGTTCGGCGCGGGGCATGAACCGGACGGTGGCGTCGCCGGAGACCCAGCGGTCGGCGGCGTAGGCCAGCAGGAAGCCCGGGCCGGGGCGGCGTTCCCATTCCTTGATGGCGATGGTGCCGCCGGGTGCGGTGAGTGCGGCGGCGTCGCGGAGCACGGCCAGGCGTTGGTGGTCGGCGACGTGGTGGAGGACGTCGCAGAGCATGACGAGGTCGAACGGTTCGGGGTTCTCGGCGAGGAGTTCGGTGGTGGTGATCCGGCGGAATTCGACCTTGGTGGGGTCTTCGTCGTACATGCGGCCGGGGTCGGCGGTGCCGGGGTCGAGGCCGAGCAGGGTGGCGTGGGGCTGGGCGCGGAGGAGTGCGGCGGCCATGGCGCCGTCGCCGCAGCCGATTTCCAGGATGCGTTTCGCGGTCGGGGCGATGCTGGCGACGGTGGTGGCGAGCGCGTCGAGGTTGATGAAGGCGTTGCGGTAGAGGCGGATCGCTGTGGGTTCCCAGCGGCCGAGGGATCGGCGGACGGCGGCACCGAGGGACATTCGGTGTCCTCTCTGGGCAGGTGGGGGAGGGTCGCGGAAAGACTACGGGGCGCCGTTGATGGCGGCGGGGAGGATGGGGTGGGCGGTCAGGGTCGGCGCTGGCCTTCCCGCCCACCCCATGCCGGTGTTATCCGCAGGTCCAGGGTGTGAATGGTTGCCAGAGTGTGCCGCTGCCGCCGGCGGGGTGTTGGTAGGTGAGGGGTTCGTAGTGCAGGCCGGCGGTGGTTTCGTTCGCGCTGCCGGTCCACAGGTCGATGGTTTGGTAGGGCTGGCCGTCGAGGGTGATGACGGTGCGGGGTTGTCCGCCGCAGGAGGTGGCGGATAGGTCGCGGCGTCCGGTGGCGGGTGCGGACCAGCCGGTGTTGGTCGGCGCGGTCCACGGGCCGAGTAGGTTGGTGGCGGTGGCGTAGCCGGTGCCGGCTCCCTGGCAGTAGCCGCAGTTGGGGTCGGAGTAGGTCATGATCCAGGTGCCGGTGCCCGGATCTTGGTATGCGCCGGGGGATTCGGTGTTGGTCAGTCCGGCGAGGTTGGTGGATCCGGTGCCGGTGCCGTTGGTGCCCCAGGTGTCGAGTTGTTCCTCGGCGAGGGTTTGGTCCGGCATGGTGCAGAGCATGACGGGCGGGGCGGAGCCGTTGGGCACGATGCTGAAGTCGCCGTTACCGGAGCAGACCCACAGGTTGGGTTTGTGCACCGAGCCGTAGGGCGCGGTGTAGCCGCAGGGGCCTGCGGGTCCGTTGCAGCCCAGGGCGTAGTAGGCGTTGGCCCGGTTGCGGTTGTAGTCGGCGGGGGCGTTGAACCACAGGATCCAGACGCCGTCGTTGGCACCCCATCCGCTGCGTTGGATCATCCTGGGGTTGAAGCAGCCGGCGCCGGTGGAGCCGCATTCGCTGACCCACGTGGTGTTGGTCCAGGGATCGATGGCGTTGGGGTCGAACAAGAGCGTCGGTGTGCTCCATGGGCCGGACGGGCTGGTCGCGGTGGAAACCCCGAATCCGCACCAGGGCGTGTTCGCCTGTCCCCACTGGAAGCCGCATCCATACTCGGTGCCGTAGAGATAGTAGGTGCCGCCGCTTTCGACGATCATGCCGTCGTGCAGGTCGATTCCGGAGATATTGAAGGCGGTCGGGGCTGCCGCCGCGGAGGATCCGGAAAGGATCAATCCAGCTATTATTGACAATGCGAGCCCGAGGGCTGCGAGGCGTGCTTTCATGGTGATCTCCTTTGCTGGTGGGATGGGGACATCACTATGTGCTGGTAGTGACGCTCTCTGTGGCCGTGTGTGTTTCGGCGCCGGCCAGTGATGCCATGTGTGCGGGTCGTGATGGCCGAGGGGCGCCTTCGTCCAGCAACGCCGCAGGCCGCCGGGCCTCTGCGGCGGCGACGCGTCAGTTTCCGGTGGGGGTTTGCGGCGCTATGAGCTCAGAAAGTCAGCAGGTAGTTGGTGACTCATCGGCACGGATCGTCGCGAAAACAAAGAGGGAGGAAGTCAGCCGTTTGTGCGCGACGCCCCCGGAGGGCGCCGATGGTGACTGTCATTTGGTCGAGGGTAGTGGTGTGCTCGATGATGGTGCTGTGGCCGTGGTGGCGGGTGGTTTGTGCGCGGCATCTAGGACGAGTTGGCGTATTTGGTGAGGGTCGGCCGGTAGGTCATGGATATTGGAGAGCGCGGTGGTGCTTCCGATATTGATGAATTCGGTTGACGGGTTGGCGGAAGCGACCGTGCTTACGGTGTCATGGAGGTCGGTGCCGACGGCGACGATGAGCTTGCATTTCGTAGCGATGAGGCCGTTGAGGTATGGCGTCAGATCGGCGGGAGTGCCGTGGGGGGCGGTGAACCGCTGCGCGTTGATGGGTTGGTCCGCGGCTGCTTGTTGTACAGCCTGCCAGATAGGTGCGGCCGCAGCGGGGTCGGTAGTGAATAGGCAGGTGCGGAAGTTGCGGGAAATGTTGGTGTAGACGACAGGCTGTTTGGTGGGTATCACGAGCAGGATCGTTACCACGGCTGCCGTTATGGCGGTGGCGAGTATGGTGACAAGGGCGACTCTTCGTTGGCGCGGGGTTTCCAGGAGTCTCATGGCAGGTGCGTCTTTCTGGCTGATGCGGTGTTGGGGTGGTGTTGTTAGCGTGCGGGACGCTTTTTCGATGTGGCGTGAGCCCGTCGGCGACGTCGGATGGTTAGCGTCGTGATCGCGACGAGAACGGCAATGCTGCCGACAATGGTGGGGACGAGCCATTCAAGACCGCTTGAGGTGGGGCCTGCGGGAGGGGGTGCGGTCAGCAGCGGGTTGCTCCTGGTCTGCTGGGTTGGGGGGGTGGTGAGTGCACGGAGGGGATTGATCAGGCCGTATCCGTATTCGTTGTCGTGGGGTTGGTCGCCTTTGTGATTCGCCGTGGCGATCAGTTGAGCAATTACTTGGCCGGCGGTCAGCTGGCGGTGTTGTGACCAGATCAGCGCGGCGGTGGCGGCGACGTAGGGTGCGGCGTAGCTGGTGCCGTCCCCGTAGAGATACCCCCCATGGTCGTTCGCGGAGAAGATATCGACGCCGGGTGCGGCGAGAGTCGTTTGCGGTCCGGATTCGCTGCGGGGCCAGAATCGGCCCGAGGTGTCGACTGCGGTGACGCTGACCACGCCAGGAAAGGAGGCGGGGTAGGTCGGTGGGTTGCCCTGGTCGCCGCTGTTGCCGGCGGCGGCCACGATGATGCTTCCTTTGCCGAGGGCGTAGTTGACGGCCGACCGGATAATGGGATCGGGTGTCGTTGTGCCGATCGATATGTTGATGACGTTCGCCTGTTGGTCGGCGGCGTAGATGATGCCCTTCGCCAGCGCCACGGGCTCGGCTGTTCCATTCAGTGATACCCGCACGGGCATAATCCGGGAACCGGGTGCCAATCCCATCATCCCGGATCCGTTGTCGGCCTTGCCCGTGCCGGAGATGATTCCAGCGATCGAGGTGCCATGAGAATCGCCGGATAGATCGGTTTGGCCCGTATCCCCGGTGATTCCGACGAAGCCTGTGCCTGCGATCACCTGGCCGGCCAGGTCGGGGTGCCTGGCGTCAACCCCGGTGTCGAGTACCGCGACCGTGATGCTGTTGCCTTGGCTGTGCTGCCAAACGTCGTCGGCGCGAAAGTGCGCGCTATCCAGTGGCCATTCCTCAGATCGGGTAGCCCCCTGGGCGGGCGTGGCGGCGACGACGGACAGGCCAAAGACCACGCACGCCGCGCCGATGAGCCGCGCGAAGCCGTGGGTGGGTGACGTCATGGGCTGGGGCTCCTGCTGCGTGCGTACCGGGGCCTGTTGACCCGATGGCGGTGGTCTCGTGAGGCGGAGCGATGTTACTGGCCACTGGGGAGATCACCAGTAGCTGAAAAAGTTGATCACGCAGCAGGCCAGACGGTGGCCACGCGGCACAGGCTTCGTGCGTATACGGAAAGTAGAGACGGCTGGGCCGTTTGGGTGTTGAACCGGACAAACCTGCCCAGATCTTCCGTGTACGGCCGACGCGGGCCTTGCCCTTTGCATTTTGCCTCGGCTATCAGATACGGCGACCGCGCCTCCGTTCGGGAAGCGCTTGACGCGAGGAGACCGTGGTGGGCGCGGCACCGTGGCTTACGCATGTCCAGGTCATCAGACGGACGCGGCACTCGGCCGGTCGTGCAGGTCGGCGCGGCTGGCGACTGTGGGCACGAACCACCGCATGGCTCATCGTCGTCGCGGTCGCGATGACCGCGGGTGCTGGTCAGGCCGACGCCTGGGCATCAACCGTCGCCGGCACGCCGTCCACACCGCAGCAACGGTCCGGGTCCGCGGCTGGACTGCCACACACAGCCAAGTCAGCGATCAACAAGCACGCCAAGAGCGCGGCCAAGCCTGGCACGGTGCCCGGCGCGGCACCGGAGGCGAAGACGCCGACCCCAGCGGTAACTCCACAGGCCTCCAACGTGGCGCAGCACGGGGAAGCCCAGTCGGCCGCCGCGCGAACCCGCTCCGCACCGCCGACTCCGGGCAAGGAGTTAGTTGATCAACGCAACGCCACGCGGAAGGTGTTTGCCAATCCCGATGGCACCCTGACCGCCCGGGTTTATCCCCGTCCGGTGCATTACCAGACCTCCACTGGCACGTGGGCGGACATCGACACCACCTTGGTGCGCGGCAGCGACGGCGCCTGGCGGGAGAAAGCCGACGCTCCGTCGGCCTCGTTCGCCGCGGCTGGCGACGCGTCCAGCCTGGTAGGCCTGGAGCTCGATGCGTCGACCTCGCTCGGATTCGGCGTGCAAGGAGCGTCTGCCACTCCGGGGGTCGCTTCCGGTAGCACGATCACCTACCCGGGGATCCAACCCCACGCCGACGCGACGTATCTCACGACGGCGACCGGAGTCAAAGAAACGCTGGTCCTGCACGACGCCTCGGCGCCGACCACCTGGGTGTTCCCGCTGACTCTGCGAGGGCTGACCGCGTCGATGGGACCCGGCGGCAGCGTGCAACTCACCGACACCCAGGGTCACGTCCGCGATGTGATCGCCAGCGGGTTCATGGAGGACGCCAAGATCGACCCACGCTCAGGCGACGGCACCATGTCCACCGGGGTGACCTACGGCCTGACCACTGTCAACGGCCGACCGGCGTTGCAGGTGGACTTGGACGAGGCGTGGCTGCATGACCCGGCGCGCGTGTTCCCGGTGAAGGTCGATCCATCGGTGGCCGACCTCAACACCTCATCGTCGACGTACGTGATGAGCCCGTTCACCGCCAACTACAGCAGCGATTCCGAGCTGAAGGTCGGCACGTATGACGGTGGATCGAACATCGCCAACTCGTACCTCAACTTCAACGTCGGGTCGTTGACCAACGACTACATCGAGGCAGTCACCCTCAACCTCGACGAGATCTGGTCCTATTCCTGCCAAGCCCGCCCGTTCTACGTCTCGCCGATCACCAGCGGGTGGAACGTCTACTCGATCAACACCTACCCCGGCCTGACCTACGGCGGCCCGATCGGCGTCACGAACACGGCGGTCGGCTACAGCAGCGGCTGCCCCGGGCCGGCCTGGGTGTCGGTCGATCTCGGAGACAACCCGTCCGCGGCGGGCACCCGGCTGTTGGAAAGCTGGACCCATGGTGGGCCGAACCTGGGTCTGGCGGTGACCGCGGACACCCGCGACAGCTACGCCTGGAAGCGTTTCGACAGCGTCAACTCCCCGTACCCGCCGTACCTGTCGATCACCTACAGCCCCTACGGGGCGGCCTATTCCTTCCCCAACAACTACGTCGAGCCGACCAGCACCGCATCGGGGTCGCAGCAGGTCACCATCACCAATCTGGGCAACAACGCCTGGACGCCTGGGAACCAGTCACTGTGGTACCAGCTCTACGATCTGAACTGGAACAACCTGCGCATCAGCGGGTCGGTGGACCCACCCACCGCGTTGCCGTTCACCGTCAACCCCAACCAAACGGTCACCATGACCGGCAATATCGGTCCGGTCAGTCCCGGCCAGTATTACCTGTGCTGGGACATGTTCAACGGCTCCACCTCGTTCAACCTGACCTACGGCGTCGACTCGCCCTGCGAACTGATCAACTCTGCGAACACACCCCCACAGATCGACTCCCAACAACCGTTGTCCAATACGGTGCTCGGGTCGTTGACACCGCAGCTCTACGTCACTGGCCACGACCCGGACAATTATCCCAATCGTGGCCTGACTTACGACTTCCAGGTCTACACCGCCCCCACGGACGGCAGCACGCCAGCCCTTGTCGTCGACTCCGGCTGGATCAGCTCGACCACCTGGACCGTGCCGTCCGGCAAGCTCGTCTGGAACCAGAGTTACTCCTGGACGGTTGCTAACAATGACACCCTCGGGTCCAGCCCGTCCTCGGCCCCGTCGTACTTCACTACCGCGGTCCAACAGCCTTTGATCACCTCGCATCTCGGCGCGGCCGCGGTGAACACCAGTGGTCGGAACTTCGACCCCGGTGTGGGCGACTACACCACCGCCGTCACCGACGCCAACGTCGCCGGCGTGGGACCAGCCCTGTCGATCGTGCGGTCCTACAACTCCCAAGACCCCCGCACCGCCAACCTGTTCGGCGCCGGCTGGTCCACCGCCTACGACATGGCGGCCACGCCCGACAACGACGGCTCGGGCAACGTGGTGGTGACCTACCCCGACGGTCACACCGTCCGGTTCGGGCTCAACGTCGACGGCACCACGTTCACGCCACCGCAGGGAACCTACGCCACCTTCCAACCCATCACGGGCGGCGGATATACGCTCACCGACCGCGGCGGCACCGCTTATACCTTCGCCCGCCAGGTTGGCACTACGTGGAAGCTCACCAAGATCACCGATGCCGACGGCCGCTCGGAAACGCTGACCTACGCCGGCGACGGCACCCTGTCGACGATCATCAACACCGCGAGTAACCGGTCGCTGCACCTGAGCTGGGGTGGCGGGCATGTCACCCAGGTCGCCACCGATGCCGTCACCACCGGCGGCTCGCCGCTAACCTGGACCTACACCTACAGCGGCGACTCCCTCGCCCAGGTGTGCCCGCCCACCTCGAGCACCGCCTGCACCGACTACACCCTGACCAGCGGCACCAACTCCGGCTCCCATTACCGCAGCGCCGTCCTCGACGCCGGGCCGTATGCCTACTGGCGCTTCGGCGACTCGTCCGGGACCACCGCCACCGACGAGATCGCCGCCAACCTCGGCACCAAGAACGGCACCTACACCAACGTCTCCCTGGGCGGGGCAGCGCCGCTGCCAGGTTCCCCCACGACGTCGGGATACTTCAACGGCAGCTCGTCCTCGGTCCGGCTGCCCGACCAGCTGGTGTCGTCGACCACCTATCTCGGTGTCCAGCTACGGTTCCAAACAACCCTGAATGGTCCGGGCGGGATCCTGTTCTCCACCGGCCACAGCACCATCGGGGCAAGCAACCCAGATTCTGGCGCGATGCCGGTGCTCTACGTTGGTTCTGACGGCAAGCTCTACGGCCAGTTCTGGAACGGCAGCGTCCAGCCCCTCGTCAGCGCCAACCGGGTCAACGACGCCGCCTGGCACCAGGTCACCATCGTGGGATCCGGCACGTCACAGTCGCTCTACCTGGACGGCCAACTCATCGGCTCGAAGTCCGGGCAGCTCTACAACTTCGACCCACTGAACTTCGTGGGCGCGGGCCTGTTCAACGGCAACGCCTGGGTCAACCCGCCCGCGTCCGGATGGAGCTACTTCAACGGCAACATCGCCGAAGTCGCCTTCTACACCAAGCCCCTCGGTGGACCGGTCATCTCCCAGCAGTACACCGTCGGCACCCGAGCCGCCACTGAGATCACCTCGATCACCCCCCGGCCGGTGCCGCCCAAGCACAGATCACCTACGACAGCGCCAAAGACCGGGCGACCCAGGTCACCGACATCCATGGCGGCACCTGGAAGATCAATCCTTCGACCACGCAGGGCTCCTCCGCGGAGTACCGCGGCGCTGTGCTGGCCACCCATCCCAAAGACTTCTGGCGCTTCGGCGAGTCGGGCGGCACGCAAGCGGTCAACGACATGCCCGCCACCGACGCGACCGGATACGAACGGTCCGACGGCGCCGCCACGTACCACAACATCACCCTGGGACAGCCCGGACCGTTCCCGAACCTGCCGGACACCGCCGCCGGATTCAACGGCAACAGCAGTTCCTATGTCACCATCCCCGGCGGCCAGAACTATCCCGGTGCGATCGCATTGTGGTTCAAAACCACTACCCCGGGTGGCGTGCTCGCCGGCTACCAAGACACGCCGATCGGCACAACACCGAACTACTACGAACCAACCCTCTACGTCGGCAACGACGGCCGTCTGTACGGAGAAGTATACGACGATTACGTCAGCCCGATGGCATCCGCGGGCACGGTCACCGACGGCAAGTGGCACTTCGTCGTGCTCGCCCTCAACAACTACTCCACCACCGACGCCACGGAAAGCCTGTACCTCGACGGCGCCCAAATTGCCACCCGGAGCACCTCGGGGCCGAGCATCATCGGGGACCTCTACGTCGGCGCCGGCTATGTCACCCCCGACTGGCCAGCTGCTCCCACTAACGCCCAAGGCTATTTCACCGGCTCCATCGCAGCCGCCGCGATCTACAAATCGATCACTAATCAGACCACCGTGGACGCTGCCGCGGTCACCTCGATGTACCAGGCTGCCCAGAAGTCCTCCACCAGCCCCGTCCCCTTCACCACTGTCACGGTCACCGACCCCGGCAACGCCACGTGGGCGTACTCCTACCAACCGGGCAACGGGGGACGCCTGATCGCCAGTACCGACGGCCTGGGACAGCTCACCGCTTATCGCTACGACACCAACGGCTTCCTCTACACCACCATCCATCCCGACGGCGACTACCTCACTACGACCCACGACGCCCGCGGCAACGTGCTGTCGAGAACCATCGGCGACCAGTTGGGCGCCTGGAGCACCAGCTACGCCACCTATCCCGCCGCCGGAACCTACGCCGTCACCGACCCCCGCAACGACAAACCCACCACCTACCTCAACCCCAATTCCTCCGGACCCACTGACACCACCTATCGCACCAGCTACACCTACTCCACCAGCGGCGATCTACTCACCACGACTAACCCGCTCGGCGCGGCCACCACGAACGCCTACACCACCGGCAGCGAGGCCGCGGTCGGCGGCGGCACCGAACCGGCCGGGCTGCTCGCCACCCAAACCGACCCGCTGGGCAAGGTCACCAGTTACGCCTATACCAGCGCCGGCGACCTCGCCCAGGTCCTCACTCCGTCCGGGCTGAAGACCAGCTACACCTCGGACAACCTTGGCCGCCGCACCGGCCAAACCGACGTCTCCGACACGTTCCCCAACGGAATCACCACGACCCTCGCCTATGACGGCAACGACCGGCTGCTCAGCCACACCGGTCCAGCCGCCACCGACGCCGTCACCGGCACCGTGCACACCCCGCAGGTCAGCTTTACCTACGACCCGGACGGCGACGTGCTCACCCGCACCGTCTCCGACACCACCGGCGGGGACACCCGGCGCGTCACCACCAATACCTACGACACCCACGACCAACTCGCCACGACCACCGACCCGGCTAGCCGTAAGATCAGCTACGGCTACGACGGCTACGGCAACCGGACCTCGGTGACCGACCCGGCCGGCAACGTCTACGCCGTCACCTACGACCCGGACGGGCACCAACTCACCACGACGCTCAAGCAGTGGACCGGTGATCCCACCAACCCGTCCTCAGCAACTGACCTGATGCTGGACTCCCGCGCCTACGACCCGGATGGCCTGCTCGCCTCCGACACCGACGCGATGGGCCGCACCCATGCCTACTGGTACTGGGCCGACCGACGCCTCGGCGAGGAAGACCTCGCCAACTTCCACCAACCGGACGGTTCCACCACCAGCCTGGCCTTGATCAACTACAACTATGATGCGGCTGGCAACCTCGGCTACGTCTACACACTCGACAACCTCGACACCCAATACCAGCGCGATGCGGGCGGCCGGATCGTCCAGGAAACAGACGACTTCAACAACTATTCCGGAAACGGAACCGGCATCAACCGGGTCACGGCTAACACCTACGACGCCGATGACCACCTCACCTCGCGCGCGGTGACGAACGGGTCGGTCACCGAGCAGACCGACTACACCTACGACGCGATCGGTGACCGCACCTCCCAAACGGTGCACAACGGCTCGACCAACCTCGTCACCACCTGGACCTACGACCAGCGCGGCACAGTGACCTCGATGGTCGACCCACGCGGCAACGTCACCGGCGGAACACCAGCCACCTACACCACCACCTACACCAGCGACGCGGCCGATCGCCTGACCACGGTCACCCAGCCGGTGGTCAACGCTGAAAGCGGCGGATCCAATCCGATCGCCGTGCACCCGATCACCGAGATCGGCTACAACACCTTCGGCGACCGCACCTCGACCTCGGACCCGGTCGGCAACATCACCAGCTACACCTACGACGCCGACGGCGAACTCCTGGGCACCTCCGCGCCCGCCTACACCCCGCCCGGCTCGAGCACCGCGATCACCCCGACCGCAACACAAACGTTCGACAGCCTCGGCCGTGTCGCCTCTACGACCGATCCCAACGGCAACACCACCACGAATACCTACGACCAACTCGACCGCCTGGCGCAGAAAACTCTGCCCGCCGTCGGCGGCACCTCATCGACCTGGCATTACACCTACGACCTCGACGGCGAACAACTCACCGCCACCGACCCCACCGGGGCCCAGACCCAATGCCGTTAAGTTTGGGTGTTTGGGCAGGCCAGTAGGGGGGTGGCCGGGCCGGTATGGCGGATGTTCTGGTCGGTGGGGCGTTTGACCCGGTAGGAGTTGTGCCGGGCGCGTTTGACGGCG
>NZ_BJFL01000042.1 GCF_005405885.1 Gandjariella thermophila | reverse complement strand
ATCGCCAACTTTAAAACTTGGAGGATCATGCACACCGACTACCGGCGGCCCATCGAGACCTTCTCGGAAACCATCTCAGCGGTAATCGCCCTACACTTCTACGCAACCGCCTGAATAAGCCTCTAGGTGGAGCGGCGCACTGACGGCCCGGCGATGTTGTCCAGCCAGTGTCCTAGCCACTTCTCGACCGTCCAGGACCGCCCGGGCTTCTTGACTCTGCCGGCGTCCCGCTGGCGCTCAAGCTCCCGGACCTTCTGCACGACCTCCGTCTTGGTCTTCCCCCGGACGTGTCGCCGGTCGGGGCGGCCGTCGTCGCGGACGCCGACGGTGACGCGGCCGTGCCATTTGCCGTGCTTGTCCTGGTAGATGCTGGACGCGCCGTTGGGGTTGCGGGTGCCGTTGTTGCGCGTGCTGCGTGCCACGGTGGGTTTCCTTTCTGGTTAGGCGGCGGGGTGGTTGCGCGCAGCGGCGCGGAGGCGGTCGACGTGGTGAGGGCGTCGGCTGGGACACGGCGGAGGCGGCCGACGCGGACGGTTTCGATCTCGCCGTTGCCGATCAGCTCGTACATTAGGGTTCGGCCGATGCCGAGGCGGCGGGCGGCGTCTTCGATGCGCAGCAGCAGGGACGGTGTCTCGGTGGACAACGCCGGTGGTCCTTTCGTGCCGATGGGGTGGTGGGAGGCGCCGGCGGGATCGCGGGGAGGGGTGTCCCGCTGCTGTCCCGCCGGTTGGTGCTGGTCAGTCGGGGTGGTGGGACAGCGGGACAGGCAGGACAGCCGGGTCGCTGTCCGGGTGTCCCGGCTGGTCTGTCGCGTCCGCGCGCGGGGGGAAGTAGCGGCCGGTGCCGTCGCGGGTGAGCTGCCCGGCGGCGGCCATGCGGGAGCAGGTGCGCCGGACGTTGCCCTCGGGCCGTTGCCCGGGGCCGCGCGGAGGTAGCGCAGGATGGCGGCCCGGGTGTCGTGGACCAGGTGCTCGTCCGCGGGGCCGTGGAGCTTGGTCCAGGCGCCGCAGTTCGGGTCGAAGGACAGGGCGTGGTCGGCCTCTTCGACGTCGCGGCCGGTGACGTGCAGGACGCCGTCCGCTTCGCCGCGGGGCCGTTCCAGGACGAGGATGGTGTCCGCGGCGTCTATGACATGTGCGGCAACGTCTGGGAATGGTGCTCAACGGAAACCAAGCCGGGCAGGCATGAGTTGAAGGGCGGTGCGTGGACCAGCCCTTTCAACCGTGCTACGCCGTCGTCATTCAACGACGCTGCCGCGACCATGTGCGACGACGACACCGGCTTCCGCTGTGTGGTATCGGCTGAAACACTTGAAAAAATGCTCAGCAAGTAGTGACCGTACGGTGGCGGCGGGACGGGGCGGGCGACGTGGCGCGAGCCTGGGCCGCTGCTGTGGTGTTCATCGTCTGCACAGCGGCCCCGTGCTCTGGTGTTGAGCGCGGGGCCGCCGGTTTGTGCTGTCACTGCCTGAGGTCGTCTATGTCGTCGAGCCAGGCGGGGGCGTCACCGGTGATCTTCTGCGACTCTTTGGCCCACCCTCCGCGTTGGGCCGGTGTGCTGGTAGGTGCTCCGACGACGCGGCCGGCCTGGGCGGCCGGGTGCTTCCAGTGACCGCCGCAGCCGTTCGGACATGGGTGCTCTGCGGCGGCGAGTTTCATGCTGCCGTCTGGTTGTGGCACCGGTTGCTGCCAGCGCATGACGCCGGTGCCGCCGCATTCACGGCAGTCACTTTTTGATGACTTCGCCGAGGCCTCCGCACCTTCGGCAGGCAGATTGGTCACTGTTCATCCCCGATCCGAGGCAGTCCGGGCAGGTCTCCATCTCCAACGACGGTGGAGCTAATCGGATCATGGTGACTCCTTCGTATCGACAGGGGCAAGGCCAAGCACCCGGCGATGGGCCGGATGCGCGTGGAACCACGGCGGGGCCAAGGAGTCGGGGTTCACCTGGCCCCGCCGCGATCCGGACCCGGCCGCCAACCGGGGAGGGGAAGACGGAGGCGGCCGGGAGCTGGCGGGCGGACGACCGTTGCGGTACGCGCCAAATCTCCGGATGTGCGGCCATCGCAGCGCGTACGGCTGCGATGCGTCGGCGTTGGCGTCGCCGGGCAAACATCGGCGCTGTCAGGCGCAGGTGTAGAGATCGAACGTGAACAGCCGCGCCGACTCGGCCGCATCCGGATCGACGGCCGGCCATTCGCGCGTCTCGGCTTGGCGTTCCGCCCGTAACCGCTCCGCCAGTTCATCGACGGTCATGCCCCACTGGTTGCCGTCTCGATACACGTGCTGACCGCTCATCACCGCTCCTGTGCGTTGACGTCCGGGATGCTCGGTGATGTTGGCGCGGCGAACGGGTGACATGTTTCCTGGGTGGAAACCCAGGGCTGGTGTACCCGGATGGGTGAGCCGTACCGTGTGGCTCATGGCGATCGAGAGCGACAGCATCGGTATCGGCGCGGAGATCCGCCGTATGCGGCGATGGCGAGGGATGACCTTGGAAGCCCTGGCGGGTCAGGCGGGGATCAGCAAGGGTTACCTCTCGAAGATCGAGAATGGTCACGCTGCTCTCGACCGCCGGTCGACGTTAGCGGCGATCGCTCGGGCGCTTCGAGTGAGTCTGACCGACCTTGGCGCTGAACACGTGCTTGCGGATCACGAAGACCACGAAGCCAACGGCGCAATCCCCGACATCCGCTTCGCGCTGTTGGCGACCAGCCTCGATGATGCCGAGAAGCCGGCCATCCGATCCGCCGACGAGCTGGCGACCGAGACCGACCGGCTGGCCGAGGCTCGCCAGGCGTGCCGGTACAGCGAGGTGGGGCACGCCCTGCCGGCGCTGCTTACCGAGCTGCACGCGACTGCTGCGCTCGGCCACGGAGGCGAGCGGGAGTCCGCGTTGCGCAGCCTGGTGCAGGCGGCGCAGGTCACCACCCTGCTGGTGAAGAACCTCGGCGCGGTTGACCTTGCATGGGTGGCGGCGGAGCGCGGCCATCAGGCGGCGACTCGGCTCGGCGATCCGTTGTGGGTGGCGGCGTCGGAGTTCGCAAGGACACAGGCGCTCATCGGGCTCGGCGCGTACGCCAGGGCCGATGCGTTGGCGCGCAAGGCGCTGGACCTGTTGCGCACGGACTCTGAACCGGCGTTGGAGGTCTACGGCACATCGGTACTTACGGCCGGGTTCTGCGGAAGCGTGACCGGCTCTGACGACCCGGTCGCCGCGATTGCCGAGGCCCAGGACATCGCGGGCCGGGCGGAGGGCACGAACGCTTTCTATCTGGCGTTCAGCCCGACCAACGTGGATCTGTGGCGCGTCTCGATCGCGCTGGAATCTGACGACCCGGTGCAGGCCGCTGAAGTGGCCAGCGGCGTGGACATCGACAAGATCCCGATGAAGTCCCGCCAGACGGCGTTCCTGATCGACCACGCTCGGGCGCTTCACGCGCTGCGCGGCCGGGACGCTGATGTCGTGAACCTCTTGCGGCAGGCGGAACGGCTCGGGCCGACGCGTACCCGGCACAACATCTGGGCGCGGGAGATCGTGGCGGAACTCGTCCAGCGTGCTCGGCGCGACGCGGGCGGACGCGAACTGCGCGGCCTCGCTGACCGGATGGGCCTCCTCGGCGCAATCTAGCCGGGGACGCAGCGCAGGGCGGTGACCGAAAACGATCACTGCGGTCGCCTGCAGCACGGGGAGGATTGCTGATGGCAGACGGCTTCCGCGTGGACCTGGGTGCGTTGGAGGAGGCGTCCGGGGGTGTCAATGACACGCTCGGCCAGCTCAGGCGGAAGAAGGTCAGTGATATCGGCGGTGTGAAGGGGGACTACGGGCACGACCGCCTGGCGGACACTGTGTCCGACTTCTGTCAGCGTTGGGAGCTGGGCGTCGAGCACCTGAGCAAGGACGCCGAGGAGATCGGCGCCCGCCTGTCCCAGTGCGTCAAGGCGTACCTCGAGGTGGACAAGAACCTAAAGGGACATTTCGACGGGATCCTGCAACGTCCCACCGGATCGGATCCGGCGGCCCAGTGATGGCCAAGGCACTCGGTCAGACCACCGACCCGAAGGAACTCGTCCCGGGCAACGGCGAGACAGTGTCCGACTCCCTGTGGGTGATGCGCGGATACGGTGACGCGCTCCATGACGCGGGGGAAGGTCTCAAGCGCATCGATACCACCGAGGGATGGAGCGGCAAGGCTGCCGACAACTTCGAGAGGTCTTCCACGGGCAGCCCGCCAAGTGGTTAGAGGCCGGCGATTGCTTCCACTGCGCAGCCGATGCACTGGAGAACTACGTCTCCACGCTGCAGTGGGCCGCAGTGGGCCAGCAGCAGGCCAGCGAGTCGATCAAGCTGTGGAACGAAGGCCAAGCTGCTACCAATCAGGCCAAGGCCGAACATGAGCAGGCGGTACGGCAAGCCCAACAGGAAGCCGCGGCCAAGACCGCAAGCGGCACCCCCACCGTCGCCCCGAACATCCCGTTCACCGATCCCGGTGAGGCGAAGCGCCAGACTGCACGCGACACACTCGACCGCGCTCGAAGCCAACTCAACAGCGCCGGGAACACGGCTGCCGACGCCGTCGCCAAGGCACGGGACAAAGCCCCGGAGAAGCCTGGCTTCTGGTCACACGTCGGAGACTTCTTCAGCGATCTCGGGCACGGCATCGAAAACGTTGGCGCCGACGTCCTCAACGGACTGGCTTCGGTCGGAAACGCGGCGGCCAACCACCCCGGCGATGTGCTCCTCGCCGCCGGAGGCGCCGCACTGACCGCGGTCAGCGCAGCCGGCGACGGGCTCGGCGCGGTGCTCGACGCCACCGGCGTCGGCGCGGTCGCCGGGGTGCCGCTCAACGCGGTGTCCACCGCCGGCGTCGCCGCTGGCGGCAGCATGGTCGTCGCTGCCATGGGCGACCTCGGCAGACACGCGGCCAGCGACGACAAGGTGTCGCCGGTCAAGAACGGCCGCGGAGGCGGCGACAGCGGCACACCGAGGGGCAGCGACGGCGAGCTCACCTATGAGAAGTCGCCCAAGCACGGCACCGAGCAACGCGGCAACGCCGCTCCTGCTCCTACCAACGGCCAGCAGGCTCTGGAGAACTCGGTGCCCATCAAGCCGACGACGTCCCGACGAGTGAGCGTGGACCCGGCGACGGGTGAATACGTGGTCTTTGACGAGACCTATCCTGGCTCGGGTATGGCTCGGGTATCTACCACGGGCACGTCAGGCCGTGGAGCGGGCCCGACGGGCTTGACCCGGCGATGCAGGCGGCGCTGCGCAAGGCTGGTCTGGTCAACGGCAAGGGAAAGATCATCGGAGGGTGACGGGCGGTCATGCAATACGTTGAACCCGGACCGGTCGGCCGCGACGCCCTAGCAGCTGCGCTGGGAGGTGGTGACGGCAGGGCGATCGCCGAGGCATTGGTCGGCGTCGCTTACCACGACCCGGATTGGCAATGGGTCCAGGACACCTGTCTCCGCCTGCTCGGCCACCCGGACACCGGCGTCCGGGCCATCGCCATCACCTGCCTAGGACACGTCGCCCGGGTCCACCGACAACTGGATACGGACAAGGTCGTACCCGCCCTGACAAGGCTGACATCCGACCCTGACCTCGGCGGTCGCGCCGAAGATGCCCTTGACGACATCAACCACTTCCTCGGCGCAAACTGACCTCCCAACGCGATCGCAGGCACCTTCCTGGTGTCTTGACCAACAATTCGTCTTTTGAGCGCACGGTTCAGCCTGTTCCGGTCAGTGAGCGTTTCCGAGTAACGATCTCTCACTGAGCCTTTCCGGGTAACCGGTCGTGACGCTGGGTAGTGGCGGGGCGGCGACACGCCGACCTGAACCGGCCCGTGCTGGGTGACCTGGGCTACGAAGGCGAAGCCAGCACGATCACCGTGGCCTTCAAGAAACCCCAGGGCGGCCAGCGCGCCGACGAGCAGAAGACACACAACAAGGCCCACAACGGCAAGCGCGCGGTCGGCGAACGCGGAAACTCCCTGCTGAAGATGACCTTCAAGGCGCTGCGCAACGTCAGTCTCTGCCCCTGGCGCATCGGCAAGATCGTCGCCGCTGCCCTCACGCTCCTCCACATCGACCACGACCGCACCACGTGATCACCGACAGTGAGAGATCGTTACTCGGAAACGCTCAGTTCGTTTGCTTGGTCGGCAGGTGGGGGCCGATGTAGCCGACGTACACCCTGCCGGACCGCGCCGTGTCGTCGAAGTAATGCAGCCGGGGACTGATCATGCCGCTAGTGGCAATCTTGAAATGCGCGCCCATGAAGACCTTGCCGGCGGGGTTGACCTCTGGCGGAACCGGGAGTTCCCGAGCAGCTCGGAAGCGTGGGTTGCTCTTGACGTCCTCGCTCTCGTCCCGCGCGTGCCGCTGGGCCGAATAGCCGCGGAAGCCGCTGGGCGTATTGCGCAGGTACCCGTCCACGTCACGATGACACCGGCCCTCACGGCTGGCGCGTGCGTAGTCGTCCAGAACCCCAAGAATGTCCCAGGCCTTGCCCGCCCAGACACCCGTCTTGTCGTACTGGTCGAGGTCCCGAACGATGGTTCGATCACCGGTGAAGACGACGTGCTCGAACTGGTCCAGCGTCTCCAACAGCACCTGGTAGTCGTCGGGCCGATGCTCGGTCTCGTCGGGCTCAGGTTCGCTCCATGCTTCTGCGGCGCGACCGCTGCTGCTAAGTAGCTTTCTGAGACGGCGAACCGTTGCCGCCTCCTTGGCACGTTCTTCGTCAGAGATCCACAGCTCCAGTTGCGTGTCCTCCAACTGGCGGCGAAGTTCGGCCTGAGCAGTGGTGAGCTCATCGACCCGAGCCTCGTAACTGTGCAGGCGTTCCGCGATCGCGGCCTGGTTCTCCCGTGCCTGCCGTCCCAGACTGGCGAGATCGAGTAGTACCCGCACGCGGTCCAACGTCGGCTCGGCTCCGTCGAGAGCGCTGACGAGGGCGTCGAATACAAGGCGGTGGTCATCCGGAACGGTCCTGAGGTGATCGGGCCTAGGCCGCGGCACGACGACCGGGGCAGGAGTGGCGAGCGTCGCTTCGGTCCGGGTGGGCTCCGCTGCCCCCGTGGACGGGCGGGGAGGCGGCGCTGGATCAACCAGAGGAGCGACGAGACGTTCGTCGATTTCCCGTTCGAACGCCCGTCCAACCCTGATCACATACTTTGGTAAGGGCGCTTCGACGGCTGCTTCCCTGGCCCGCCTGCCCAGCATCCGTGCGAGGTACTGGTCAGAGTCCTGGACGATCCGTGTGAGACCCAGAACGCGGTGCCTTGCAGCGTCGACAGGGTCATCCGGCTCCACGCCCGGCCGGAACGTGCGCACGGTCCACGGCTGCACGGCGTGGTTCGGTCCGAGCGCATTGTTGAACGCGGCTGTGGCCGGGGCGTCCAGAACGTATCCGCCGGACAGACCGACGGTGTCCTTCAGTAGCCGGTCGACATATCGGGACCAATACGGATATTCGATGTTGGTGTCGCTACCAGCGATGAAGACCAGGCCCCGGCGGGTTGGGTCGCACACCGATTCCACGACCGCGCCAACGTCGTCTTCGCCGATCTTCATCGGCCCCGGACCGAGCCGGGTTCCGCCGTCGCGGCCCTCGAGCACACTGAGCAGGCTGCCGGCAAGCTTGGGTGCGATCGTGTATCGCTCCTCGGGAGACTCGACGTCCAGCCAGAGCCAGGGCTGGCGCCGATCGGCGGCCGGCACGTCGACAGTCAGCCGGGTGACCCACCGCCCGCCCGGCTTCTCCTCGATCAGGCTTGCGCGAAAGGCCCGGCCACCATCTGGTCGGGACAGTTCCAGCAACTGCCCACTTGCGCCGTGGCCGATGGTGACTAGCTTGCCGGATTCCAGCACATCCGCGTCATAGCGCTTGCGTCGCAGCCACGAATGGAACTGCTCGCGAGCGAGCTTCTCGACGTGCCTCCGCTCACCAACGATCTCGACGAACAACCGATAGCCCAGCATGAGTCCTCCTTGACCAGCGGGGTGTTGAGGTGATCAGGCGACGTCGCGCCGCAGCGCTTCGTAGGCGTGGCGACGAGCGATCTTGGTGAGCTCGGAGCGGAAGGTGTCGTCGTCCATGTATCGCTGCAGGACCTTGGTGTCGTCCTCGATCCGGTCGATGAGCTTGCCCTCGAATACTTCGTCGAAGACGTGGCCAAAGTCTTCCTCGTTGTTCGCGAACGCGGCAGCCTTGACCTTGGGTTCCGCCATCGCTGCTCGGGCCGAGCCGCCGACGAGGTCCTCGTCGCTGAGGTTGGTGCCGAACCGCTCATTGAGGTTGGCGATCAGCTCTGGCAGTGGCACCTTGTCCGGCTCGTGGACCCGTCCGGCGCCACCGCCGGTGAACCCCGGCAGCAGTTGCTCGCCCTCCGGAGTAAGACTCAGGTTGTCCTCGCCCGTCTTCGTAATGCGCAGGTGGGTCAGATCGACCTGACCGATGTCCACTCCGGCGTCCTCCCGGCGCGGCAGCACGTTGAGCAGCAGTCGTCCGTACAGGTAGAGGCGCTCGAGCTCACGGTCCGTGTAGGGCACGACCTGGGAGAGGAAGCCGTACTTCCGCACGTAGTCGCGCAGTGCCGAGCGGAACTCCTCCCGGTTCGTACATCGCGCATCGCCCCCGCAGCGCTACAAGGATGTTCTCCGCGTAGGTCACCTCAGCGTGTGCCTGCTGGATGTGCGCCTCGGTGGCGACCAGCATGCCGCGCAGCAGGTCGCCGTCGAGGCGGCCATCGAGGTGGTTGGCCACCGCCTGAATCAGGAAGCCGAGGCGGAACGCGTAGGCGGAGTGGAGTTCGTCGATGGCGTCAGAGACGTCGAAGTCAGGGTGGGGCATGGGCGCTCCTGTCGGGCGCCCGTCTCACACGTGTCTCACGGACTGGTGCGACGGGCACCGATCGAAGGCCCTGACCCGGACTTTCGTCGGACGGTGACCAGCGCGCACCTACCGAGGACCGCGCAGGATCACCGCCCTGCCACTACGGATCAGAAGGTTGCAGGTTCGAATCCTGCCGAGCGCGCTGGAAGACCAGCGGCCTGACCTGGGGGTTCGTCTCTATACGAGGCGAACCCCCAGTCTTGTGTGGGGCCACGTGGGCTGAGTTGGCGGTCTGACGCGGGCACCAGCGCCCCGGCCGTGCCGTTGTCATCGTCCCCGTTCGTCCGCGTCCTGAGCAGTGCGGCCACCTGGTCGGCGATCCAGTCCCCAGCTTGTTGGGCACGTGCACGAACCGCAGCTTCATGTTGGCCCGGGACCAATACCAGGGCTACCTCGACCTGGGGCAGCGGCGGACCGGGAGGTTGCCCGTGCGAAACGCGGCTGGCCGGTGCCGTCATCGTCGGATGACGGCACCGGCCAGCGGGTGAGTTGACTCAGACTCAGAGGCCGAGGTGGTCGTCCAGGTGCTGCGGAAGGCCGGCCGGCGCGTGGTCGGTCACCGCGTCGAGGGTAGTGCCGAGATGCTGCTCGACCACGTTGCTCAACCCGTTGTCGTGCAGGGAGTCAGCGTGCAGTGGGCTGGCCGGGTGGAACGCGTTGGCGCCCGTGTGAGCGGCCTGGTCGAGAGCGTTCATCCCGGCGTGAGCGGAGTTGTCCAGTGCGTGCGGGTCCGGAGCGGGCAGTGCAGGAGCCGCCGGTAGCGCCGGATCGGGCAGTGCTGGAGCCGCGGGCAGCGCCGGAGCGGCCGGCAGCGCGGGAGCCGCCGGCAGCGAGGGCAGGCCCGTGGCCGGGACACCAGGAAGGCCGTCGACGCCGGGCAATGCCGGCAGCGGGTTCGCGGCGGGGCTGGGAAGCGAGCCGAGAGTTGCCGGGCTGGGCAACGAGTTCGCGCCGGGCAGCGCCCCGAGTGCCGCGGTCGGGTCGGACAGCGCGGAGCTGAGCTCATTGGCTGCCGCGGTCGGGTCGGTGGGCAACGCGTTCGTCGGCAGCGCACCGGACAGCGCGCTGGGGTCCGGCAGGCTCGGGGTCGGAAAGCCGGCGTCCTGCAGCTGGGACTGGAGCTCGGTGGCCCCCTGCTCCAGATGCGACTGGAGGTAGCTGCCGCCTTCCTGCAGTTGGGACTGGAGCTGGGCGGCCCCCTGCTCCAGATGCGACTGGAGGTAGCTGCCGCCTTCCTGCAGTTGGGACTGGAGCTGGGCGGCCCCGTCCTGCAGCTGGGACTGGAGCTCGGTGCCGCCCTGCTGCAGCTGGGACTGGAACTCCGCGGCCCCGTCTTGGAGTTGGGACTGGAGTTCGGCGGCGCCCTGCTGGAGTTGGGCCTGGAGCTGGCTACTGCCTTCCTGCAGCTGGGATTGGAGCTGGCTGCCGCCTTCCTGCAGCTGGGACTGGAACTCCGCGGCCCCGTCCTGGAGTTGGGATTGGAGCTGGCTGCTGCCTTGCTGCAGTTGGGACTGGAGCTGGGCGGCCCCGTCCTGCAACCCCTCAGATGCCTGGTTGCCATCGGGCGCACGGAACCACCCGCCACCACCGAGGTAGAGGCCGCCGTCCGGGCTGGTGACGTCCAGGCCGCCGGCGCTGGCGAAGCCGTCCGGCCCACCGGCGCCGGTCAGGTTCCCGGAGATGTGCGGAGCGTCGCTGGCGGGCACCTGCTGGGCGATGAACTGCAGCTGGTCGGCAAGGTTCGAGGCCGACAGGTTGGGGTGCTGCAGCTGGGACTGGAACTGCTGGGCCCCGTCTTCCAGCGCGTCGAAGGCCTGGCTGGCGTCGGGTGCGCGGAACCACCCCGCACCGTCGGCGTAGAGGCCACCGTTCGGGCTGGTGATGTTCAGGCCGCCGGCGCTGGCGAAGCCGTCCGGCCCACCGGCGCTGGCCAGGCCACCGGACATGTGGGGAGCGCCGTCAACGGGCACCTGCTGGGCGATGAACTGCAGTTGTTCGATCGCCGCGGTGGGGCTGGAGGGCAGTCCGGCCGTGGGAAACGCGGGGAGGCCGCCGGCGGGCGCGACGGACGCGGAGTCCAGCACCAGCGGGACGACGTCCTGCACGTCCTGCGCGCTGATGTCGCTGAGGCCCGCGTGCTGGAGAGCACCAGCCGGATCGGACGCGAACGCGTCCCGCGCCTGCTGATCGGTGAGCAGGTTGAGGACGAAGTCGTGCAACGTCATGGCAGAAGCCATTGAGCGTCTCCTCAAAAGGGGCTTGCAGGTCGTGCCGGACCGATGGCCCGGCGGGATGAGGAACGCTAAAGCTCGGCCGCGCGAATACCTACGGGGATTGCACCCCGTCGCGTCGTGCCCCCTAGGGGGTGCGTGGTGCTCCGCTGATTAGGGGGATTAGGGGATGTTGGGTGTCGCTGGCACTCTGCGTAGGTCCCATGGCTTCACAACAATAGATCGACTCTACTGTGCGTATTTTCTTCGGCGGTCGGTAGATTGAGGTGCGACCGTGAGTTGAGCGCGGCCGGCGGCTCAAAAGCGTCCGGATCAACATGTGGTCGCGTCTCGCGCCTCGATTTTTTTCCGGCCGCGGGTACGTGATCTTCACGCGGGGAAGTCGTCCGCGCTGCCGCTCGGCCCGCCCGGCCCGGCCACAGTCCACGGCGACGCCGCCTGGCGGCCAGGGCTCGGGCCGGCCACTTGACGGCCCCGTACGACGGCCTGGAGTCTGGAGCTGACCTGTCGGTCCGGCTCGGTACGGGCGCGGCTACCGGCGAGTTCCTCAGCGCGACGTCTGGGGGGCGAACAGGCTTCGCCGCCTGGGTTGTCATGGCGGCACCTCGGGAGGACTTGAACAGTGCCAGCAGTGGGGTCCAGCGCGGTCGACCTGGTGTTTCGGGGCCGCCGGGTGGTACGCGACCGTGCGTTGATCATGGCGATCGTCAACCGGACGCCCGACTCGTTCTACGACCGTGGCGCGACGTTCGCCGATGACGCCGCCAAGGCGGCCATCGACCGGGCCGTGGCCGAGGGGGCCGACATGATCGATGTCGGTGGCGTGGCCGCGAGCCCCGGTGACGAGGTGACCGTCGACGAAGAGATCCGCCGGGTGGTGCCCACCGTCGAGTGGATCCGGGCCACCTACCCAGACGTCCTGATCAGCGTCGACACGTGGCGTCACGAGGTTGGCGATGCGGTGTGCCGTGCCGGTGCGGACCTGATCAACGATGCTTGGTCAGGGTTTGACCCCAAGCTGATCGACGTGGCCGCCGAGCATGGTGCCGGCTACGTCTGCGCGCACACCGGCGGCCGCGAGCCGCGGGCGGAGCCGTTCCGCCCCGACTACGACGACGTGGTCGGGACGGTGCTCGAGGAGACGACGCGGCTGGCCGAGCTGGCCGAGTCCAAGGGGGTTCCGCGTGGCGGCATCCTCATCGACGGCACCGGGTATGGCAAGAACACCGCGGATCACCTGCTCCTGCTCAGGCACGTGCGGGACTTCGTGGAGACCGGATGGCCCGTGCTGATGGCCTTGTCCAACAAGACCTTCGTCGGCGAGGGTCTGGGCGTGGAACTCGAGGACCGGCTGACGGGCACCCTGGCGGCCACCGCCGTGGCCGCCTACGAGGGGGCGGCGGTGTTCCGTGCCCACCAGGTGTTGCCCACCCGGCAGACGTTGGAGATGGTCGCGAGTATCAACGGCACGCGCCCGCCCGCACGGCCGAGCAGGTGGATCGCCTGATGCGCTTCGTCTGGCCATGGGATGAGGCACGCGTCGTCGACGACGACGAGCTGGAACGCCTCTACAGCTATCCCGCCGACCCGCGCTGGCTGGCCGTCAACTACGTGTCCAGCGCCGACGGGGCCGTCGAGGTCGGCGGCCGGGCGGCCCGGCTGTCGAACGCCCCCGACCGGAAGGTCCTCCAACTCGGCAGCGACCTCGCGGACGTGCTGCTGGTCGGTGCCGCTACGGCGATGATCGAGGACTTCGAAGGGGTCCATCCCAGCGAGGAGACGCTGCGGCGGCGACGCCGGCACGGGCTTGCCGACATTCCGCCGACCGCGGTGGTCACCACCGGCCGGACGCTGCCGGCGGACGCACCGGTGATCACCAAGGCCGACGTGCCCACCATCGTGATCACCTGCGAATCCGCTTCCGCGGAGAAGCGTGAGGCATGGGCGGACGCCGGGGCCGAGGTCTTGGTCGTCGGCACGGACACGGTGGACGTCGCCGCGGCGGTCCAGGCGCTGGTCGATCGCGGTTTAGGGCGTATCGACTGCGAGGGCGGACCGCACCTGTTCGGTTCCCTGATCGAGGCCGGCGTGGTCGACGAGCTACGCCTGACCGTGTCGCCGTTGCTGGTGTCCGGGCCGGCCGGACGCATCGCCACCGGTGTCCCGATCGACCCGGTGGACCTGGACCTGGTGTCGGTGCTCGCCGAGGGCGGGGTCATGCTCCTGCGTTACCGGGTGCGGCCCTGACCGTTTGGTTTCGCGCCCGCCGCGTCGACCGGGGTGACGGCGCGGGCCGGCCCGGGGTCACGCGGGCTTCCGGGCGGATCTCCGGGACTTCCCTGATGAAGTCCCGCCATGCCGTGCGGTGGGATGGCTCCCTCATGGGTGCGTCAAGCGCGTGAGCCAACTCGACCACCTCGCGCGCCATGGCCTGCCAGGTCGCGCGAGAACTCGCGGAAAGGTAGGGCGTCATGAGCACCGTCGGCAGGGCGCTTCAGCAGGCGGGCTTCGGTTGTCCGCATGGCCTCCTCGGTCGCATCGGCGGCTGGTTGATGGCGCGCGGCAACGCCGCCACCGAGCGCCACATGGTCGAGTTGGCCGAACTCCACGAGTCGGACGCCGTCCTGGTCGTCGGCCCCGGTCCCGGGGTGGGTCTGCGGACCGCCGGAGAGCGCTCGGCGCGGGTGGTCGGGATCGATCCGTCGGATCTCATGCTCGCGACCTGCCGACGTCGGTGTGCCGACCTCGTCCGGCAGGGACGCGTGCGGCTGCGACCCGGCACCGCCGAGCAGACCGGCCAACCCGACCAGTCGGTGGACGTCGTGCTCTCGGTCAACAACGTCTTCCTGTGGCCCGACTGGCATGCGGGATTCACCGAACTGCACCGGGTTCTGCGGCCCGGTGGACGCCTGCTGCTGTCCACGCATCTCAAGTGGCTGCCTGGCGGGCTCGCCGCGCTGGCCGCGGCGGTCGAGGCGGCCGGGTTCGCCGACGTGCACACCTGGACCTGGCGGCCACCCGGCCCCGGCGCGACCACCGCGGCCCAGCTACGCGGGGCGCGCGTCGGGTGATCATCCCGTGCGCCACCCGGGCAGGGTGTCGAGTTTCCGCCAACCCCTGGGCCGGGGGCGGCTTCGCGCCGCCCCCGGCCGCGTGGGTCAGCTCGACCGCGACAAGCTCCGCATCTGGGTGATCTCGGCCTGCTGCGCGTCGATGATCTTCTGGGCGAGTTCCTTGGCCTCGGCGTTGCTGCCCTGCGCAAGCTCGGTCTTCGCCATGTCAATGGCACCCTGATGATGCTTGATCATCATCTGCAGCCACATTCGGTCGAAATCGGCACCGTTCGCCTGTTGCAGTTGCCCCATCTCCTCCGGGGTCATCATCCCGGGAACCGAGCCCATGGATCCCATGCCGGGCATGCCGGAACCGGAGGGCATGGGACCCATCGGACCGTGGTTCGCCTCCGGCATCGGCGACGTGGGCGTCGCCGCGGCGCCATCCCACCGGGACAGCCATGCGGTCATCTGGGTGATCTCGGGCTGCTGCGCATTCTGGATGCGGGTGGCCAGATCGCGGATCTGGGGATTGGTGGTGTGCGTGGCGACCATGGCGGCCATCGCGATCGCGCCCTGGTGGTGCGGGATCATCTGTTCGGCGAAGCTGACGTCCGCCTGGTTGTGGTCCCCTTGGGCGCCCGTCGAAGGTGTGCTCGGCGCGTTGTGCTGCATGCCGGGCATCGAGTCGTTGGCGCAACCGGCAATGAGGGCCAGGGCCGCGAGCGCGGCCAGGCCCGTGCCGACAACGGACGTGCGCATTGTGCTCTCACTTCTCCTCGGTTGTGTCGAAAGCCGTGCGTCCGGGCGTGGGGCAGCGCGTGCTACCCCGCGGCGGACGGATCACAGCCGCAACACGCACAAGGAGGTGAGAACGGTACGACCGCCTCCGGGTGGGCGGTCGGTGCGGAACAGCCCGACACGCGCCGGCGGCCCACCGTCGGCGCCGAACCGTCGCGGCAGGCCGAGGAAGGCGCCGACAAGCGCGAGAACGGCACCGAACGCGCCGATGACGGCCAGGCACATGTGCATCAGGACGTGGGACTCGCCCCGCCCGGACCCGTCCGAAGGCGACATCGCCGGCGCCGAAACCGTCGCGCTGGCCACTACCGGCGGGCTCATCGTGCCCATGTGCTGCTCGCTGGCGGGTGCGTGATGCATCAGCACCAAACCGAGCGCGAGTGAACACAGCAGCAGCCAGCCAGACACCCCGCTGCCGGTACCGCGCCGCACACCATAACTGTAACCGGGCACCGGCCACCCGCCGGTGCGGCCGGGCGGGAGTGTGAGTCGACACAACGAAGATCAGATCCGCCACATCATCGGCAGGCGCAGGCAGAAGCGGGCGCTACCGGCCGGATCGGGTTCGTACCAGGCGTCGCCGCCGTAGGAGCGGGCCAGGCCACGGATGATCCACAGCCCGAGCGCGGTGCCCACGGCCCGGTCACTGCGGGCCGAGTCCCGACACCGGTGGCGTGATCTTTATCACTCCATGTCGGCGGGGTCATTACTCCCATTCGGGTACCGTAATGCCCTTTTGTTGCCCTTCGCCGGGTTTTCCGGGGTCGTCGTCGAGTTTCGCGAACTATACGGCACGCGGGTCGCGTTGTCGTCGTTTTGTCCAATTTGGCGGTGACGTTATCTGGTCATTTCCGGCATAAGTCGTCCTGAGCCGGGCGGGAGGATCGGTGCCGCGCGGCTCCGGCGGGGCTGCCTTGCATGGCCGGCGGTGAAATCTCTGTTGACGCCCCGGTAGCCGGTCGCGGACGAGAGCAGGCTGCCTGTTTGGCGCCGCCCAGATGTTTGGTATTCAACGTAATAGTCAACCGGGTGACAGAGATGTTTCCGTTGGGTGAGTTCTGACCTTGGCGAACACATTCTGTAACCGGGTTCGGGCACCGGGAGCGAGGGCGGCGACATTGACGAAGGTGCACAGCCATGGGGGAGTCATGTCTGGCTATGCGTCGGCGATGACCAGCGCGGATGTCGACACGACGCGGCACGATCGGGTGCGCCGGCCGGTGCGGCGGATGCATCAGGTGTTCGAGAAAACCTGCGACGCGGTCCCATCGGCGGTGGCCGTGGAGTGCGGGAGGGAGCGTCTCACCTACTGGGAACTGGACGAGCGGGCCAACCAGTTGGCGCACGTGTTGCGTGCGCGGGGTGTCGGAGCGGGCTGCCGGGTGGCGATCCTGTTGCACCGGTCGGTGGAGACGTATGTGGCCCTGTTGGGCGTGGGCAAGTCCGGGGCGGCCTTCGTACCGGTTGACCCGGGAGCGCCGGCGGACCGGGTGGCCTACATCGCCGAGGACGCGGACGTTGACCTGGTGGTGACCGCGGGCGATCTGGTCGCGCTGACCGGGGGGCTGGACCGGCCGGTGTTGGCGCTGGATGCGGCGGTGGCGGAGTTGGCCGCGGCGCCGCGGTCCCGGCCGGTGGTGGCGGATGCCGGGGATCCGGCGGCGTACGTGATTTACACCTCGGGGTCGAGTGGTCGGCCCAAGGGGGTGGAGGTGGCACAGTCGTCGATTTGCAATTTTCTGGCGGTGGTGCCGCAGGTGTATGACGTGCGCCCCGGGGATCGGGTGTATCAGGGGATGACGATCGCGTTCGATTTCTCCATCGAGGAGATCTGGCCGACCTGGGCGGTCGGGGCGACTGTGGTGGCGGGTCCGAATGATTCTCGCCGTCTGGGGGCCGAGTTGGCGGATTTTTTGGACGCCGCGCGGGTGACGGTTTTGTATTGCGTTCCGACGTTGCTGGCGACGATCCCGCGGGACCTGCCCCGGGTGCGGAGTTTGCTGGTGGGCGGGGAGGCGTGTCCGCGGGGTTTGGTGGCGCGGTGGGCGCGGCCCGGGCGGCGGATGCTCAACACCTACGGGCCGACCGAGGCCACGGTGACGGCGACGTGGTGTGAACTCACGCCGGATCGGCCGGTGACGATCGGGCGGCCGTTGCCCACGTATTCGGTGGTGATTCTGGACGAGGACGGCCGGGTGGTTCCCGACGGTGAGGTGGGGGAGATCTGTCTCGGGGGTCCGGGGGTGGCGCGGGGGTATGTGGGTCGTCCGGAGTTGACCGCGCAGCGGTTCATCGACCATCCGCTGGCGGGGCCGGGCGGCCGGTTGTATCGCACCGGGGATCTGGGTCGGGTCACGGTCGAGGGGGAGATCGAGTATCTGGGGCGGGCGGATGCGGAGGTGAAGATTCGCGGGCATCGCGTCGATCTGGGGGAGATCGAGACGGTGTTGCTGGAGGACCCGGGGGTGGCCGAGGCGGTGGCGGCGTTGGTTCCGCTGCCGGGCACGGATGCCGGCGAGGGTGAGCCGGTGCGGGAGTTGGCCGCCTACATCGTGCCCACCCCGGACGCTGCCGCGGGTGGGGATGCGTTGGTGCGGGGGTTGAGCGAGCGGTTGCGGCGGCGGTTGCCCGGCTACATGACGCCGTCCTTTGTGGACGTAGTGGGCTCGTTACCGACGATGCCCAGCGGGAAGGTGGACCGCTCCCGGCTGCCCGCACCCTCGGGTCGGCGACTGGCCGTGACCGATGGCCCGGTGGTGGGCCCGTGCACCGCGACCGAACGCCAGCTCCGTGCGGTGTGGGCGGAGGCGTTCGGGATCGAGGCGGAGTCGCTGTCGGTGGAGGCCGACTTCTTCACCGAGCTGGGCGGGCATTCGCTGCTGGCCGCGCGGGTGGTGTCGGTGCTGCGTGAGCAGGGCGTGGAGGCCGCGGTGCGGGACGTCTACGCGCACCCGACCGTCCGGAGGCTGGCCGCGCGGCTGGCCGCGGCCGCATCGTCGGCCGGGGTGACGGCGCCGCCGCGGGTGGCGCCGGTGCGGCATTCCCGCCGGCGGATCGCCGCCGCAGGGGGTGTGCAGGCGGTGGCGCTGTACGCGCTGATGCTGCTGATCACCCTGCCGGTGTCCGATGTGTACACCCAGAACAACGGGTTCGTCTCGGTCGGGGTGCTGGCCCAGTTGCTGGCGGCCATCCTGGTCTCCTATCTCGGGGTGCGCTGGGTGGTGCCGGTGGTGTTGGTGCGCCCGCTGACCGCGGGGATCCGCCCGGGCCGCTACCGGTTGTGGGGGCCGACGTATCTGCGGCTGTGGGCCGCCGATCTGCTGCTGGCGGTGGGCGCGCTGCCGGTGGTGTCCGGGTCGCCGCTGATGCCGGCATATCTGCGGGCGCTGGGCGCCCGGGTGGGTCGGCGGGCCAGCATCGCCACCAGCACGATCAGCCTGCCCCGCCTGGTCGAGATCGGGGCGGACGCGGCAATCGGCTACGGGGTGGCGTTACGGCCGTGGCGGGTGGAGGACGGTTGGGTGGTGGTGGCCCCGATCCGGATCGGGGCGGGCGCGTTCGTCGGCGCCAACGCCGTGCTCGACCCGGGCGCGGAGCTGGGTGAGCGTGCCGCGCTGGCCGAGCAGTCCGCACTGGGCGGCGAACGCGTCCCGGCGGGGGCACGGTGGGCGGGGTCGCCGGCCCAGCCCCGCCCGGCGTTGGACGATGTCACCGAGACCATGCTGGCCAGCCGCGGCCGGCTGCGGGGCTGGCGCGTCTGGCATGTGGCCGCCGCGCTGATCGGTTTGGCCGGGTTGGAACTGGCGGCGATCGCGATGATCCTGCCGTCGGTGGCGCTGGTGTGGTGGGCGTTGCTCGGCTGGGGGGTGCTGGCCGGGTTGGCCGCCACCATCCCGGCCGGCCCCGTCTACGTGGCCACGGTGTGTCTGATCGTGGCGGTGGGCAAGCGCCTGGTACTGCCCCGGGTGCCGGTGGGCATCCACCCGCTGCGGTCCTGGTTGGGAGTGCGCAAGTGGGTGGCGGACAAGCTGCTGGAGTTCAGCCTGATGTTCACCAACTCCCTCTACGCCACCCTCTACACCTCGCCCTGGCTGCGGGCGTTGGGCGCGCGGGTGGGCGCGCGGGCGGAGGTGTCCACGGCCGCGCACCTGGACCCGGACCTGCTGGTGCTGGGCGAGGAGAGCTTCGTGGCCGACATGGCCAGCGTCGGCGCGGCCACGTTCGCCGCCGGGCGGGTGGCCTTCCACCCCACCGAGGTCGGCCGCCGCGCCTTCGTCGGCAACGCCGCCGTCGTCCCCGCCGGCACGACGATGGGCGCGGGGTCGCTGGTCGGGGTGGCCACCGTGCCCCCGGAGGAACGGATCCCGGAGGACACGTCCTGGCTGGGCTCACCGGCGATGCACCTGCCGGTGCGCCAGGACTCCGGCGACTTCGCCGAGGCCGACACCTACCGCCCGACCAGGGCCGTGGTCGCGCACCGGCTGGGCATCGAGTTCGCCAGGGCCACGCTGCCGGCCACCGTGCTGGCCATGGGGTTCTACCTGTACCTGCTGGCGCTGTCGTACCTGGCCAACGGGCGGGACCTGCCCATCCCTGCGCTGGTCTCGCCGCTGGTGGCCATCGCCGTGTCCACCGCGGTGATCGGGTACTGCGCGGCGGTCAAGCGCAACCTCATCGGCACCTACCAACCCCGGGTCGAACCGCTGTGGAGCCCGTTCGTGCGCCGCACCGAGTTCGTTACCGGCCTGTACGAGGCCGCCGCCGTACCCGCCGGCGTCGGCCTGTTGGTCGGCACGCCGTTCCTGCCCATGGTGCTGCGCTGGTTCGGCGCCCGCATCGGCCGCCGCACCTGGATCGGCACCACCTACCTCACCGAGTTCGACCTGGTCCACATCGGCGACGACGCCGTGGTGGGCACCGAGGTGTCGCTGCAGACTCACCTGTTTGAGGACCGGGTGATGAAGATGTCCACGGTCACCGTGGGCGCCGGCGCCACCCTGGGCACCCGGGCCATCGTGCTCTACGACTCGGTGGTCGGCGAGGGCGCCTGCCTGGGCTCGCTGTCACTGCTGATGAAGGGCGAACACCTCACCGCCGGCACCCGCTGGCGCGGCATCCCCGCCCAAGCCGTCACCACCACCGACAGCGCGAACACCGAAGAAACCGAGGAAGTGGCCGCCTGATGTCCTGGCTGACTCGTCTGTGGCGCGGGAAACGTTCCGGCGCCGGCGACGCCCCGGTGGCGCTGGTCTACCGCGGACCGGCCGCCGTGCCCGGCTGCCCCGAGGCGGTGGCCGAGCTGCTCGGCGCCAGCCGGTGGGGGTTCGGCGTCCACTTCGTCGGGCCGGACGAGGACCTGCCGCTCACCGGCGACGTCCTCGCCGGCGCGGCGGTGTACGCGCAACCCGGCGGTGGCACGCTCGCGCACGGCTACCGCCACCTGCGCCGGCACCGCGACGAGATCCGGCGGTTCGTGCACGGCGGCGGCCGGTATCTCGGGTTCTGCCTGGGCGGCTACCTCGCCGGCGCCACACCGGGGTTCGGCCTGCTGCCCGGGGACACCGACCAGTACATCGCCTCGGGCGGCGCCACCGTCGACTCCGAGGACAACACCGAGGTGGAGGTGACCTGGCGGGGCCGGCGCCGGCGGCTGTTCTTCCAGGACGGGCCGTACTTCTGGGTGCGTTCCGGCGCCGACGCCTCGGTGCTTGCCAACTATCCGAACGGGACGATCGCCGCGCTGGTGGCCCCGTTCGGCTCCGGCCGGGTCGGCGTGGTCGGCCCGCACCCGGAGGCCACCGAGGACTGGTACACCGACGCCGGCCTGGACGTGCCTCGGCGGTACGGCACCGACCTGGGCCTCGACCTGGTGGACGCGGTGATGGCCCGATGAGCGCGGGTGCCGCACGGTCCCGGCTGGTGGGCGTGGACGCCACCCGGGGCGTCGCGCTGCTCGGCATGATCGCCGTCCACTCGCTGTACGAGCAGGGTCCCTCCGGCCGGCCGACGCTGTCGTTCGCCGTCTTCGGCGGCCGGGCGGCGGCCACCTTCGCGGTGCTGGCCGGCGTGGGCATCGCGTTCATGACCGGCCGCTGCCGGGTCCGGCCGCGCGACGCCGGCCCCACCGCCGCGGCCCTGGTGACCCGGGCGCTGGCCATCGGCGCCATCGGCCTCGCCCTCGGGGTGGGCACGGACGCCGCACTGGGTGCGGTGATCCTGCCCTACTACGCGATCATGTTCCTGCTCGCCGTCCCGCTGGTCTTCCTGCCCACTCCGCTGGTGGCCGCACTGGCCGTGGTCGTCGCGGGCGGGACACCGGTGCTCAGCCACGTCCTGTTCCCGCACCTGCCGCCGCCCAGCCTGACCAACCCGACGCTCGGCTCGCTGCTGCACCAACCGCTCGCCCTGCTCTCCGAACTGTCGCTGACCGGCGAGTACCCGGCCGTGCCGTGGATGGCCTACCTGGCCGCCGGCATCGTGGTCGGCCGGCTCAACCTGGCCCGCCTCCGCGTCGCCCTCGCCCTGCTGGCCACCGGCGCCGTCCTCGCCGCCGGCGCCGCGGCCGCCTCGTGGCTGCTGCTGGGTCGCTACGGCGGGCTGGCCCACATCTGGGCGGCCCAGCCCGGCAGCGTCCTCACCGCGCCGGAGACCACCGAGATGCTCACCCTCGGCGGCGACGGCACCACTCCCACCTCGACCTGGTGGTGGCTGGCCGTCAACGCTCCGCACACCAGCACCCCGCCCGATCTGGTGCACACCACCGGCACCGCCGTCTCGCTGCTCGGCGCGCTGCTCGCGCTCGGCCACCTCACCCGGCCCGCCGTTCGCCGCGCCGTCCACATCGGACTGGCGCCGCTGTCGGCGGCCGGGTCCATGACGCTGACCTGCTATGCGCTGCACATCGAGTTCATCAACTCCGACTACGACACGTACGGCGCGGGTACCGGATACGTGTTGCAGGTGATCGCCCTGCTGCTGCTGGGCCTGGCCTGGCGGGCCACCGCCGGTCGCGGCCCGCTGGAATCCCTGGTCACCACGCTGGCCAGGCGGGCGAGGGCATGCGCCGAGCGTGCGCCGCGCCGTACCACCCCGGCCGGTTCGGACGCCGTCGAGGCCGGCGGAGCACTTACCGCGGCAGGCGCCCCGGAAGGCGCGGCCATGACGGCGGAGCGCGGATGATCAGCAGACGCCGCTTGCTGATCGGTGCCGGCGCCGCCGGCGCCACGGCCGTCCTGGGCTGGGCCGGCGTTACCGCGCTGACCTCCCGCGAACGGCCACTCGCCCTGGTCTACCGTGGGCCGGCGTCCTGCTCGGGCTGCTCGGAGTCGGTGGCGGCGCTGCTGGAAAGCACGCCGACCGGGTTCCGCACCCGGTACGTCGGCCCCGACGAGGACGTCGACGTCACGCCGAAGACCCTGGCCGGGGCGGTGGTGTACGCGCAGCCGGGCGGCGGCGACGTGGACCCGGCCTGGCGCCGGTTACACCGCTACGCCGACGACATCCGCGACTTCGTCCACAATGGCGGCCACTATCTCGGCTTCTGCCTGGGCGGCTACCTCGCCGGAGCCACCCCGGGCTTCGCGCTGCTACCCGGCGACACCGACCGATACATCGGCTCACCGAACGCCAGCGTGCACACCACGGACGACACCCTCGTGCGGGTCAACTGGCGGGGCCGGCAGCGCACGATGTTCTTCCAGGACGGCCCGATCTTCCGGCTGCGGCCCGGCGCGGCCGCCACCGTGCTGGCCAGCTACGACACCGGCGCGCCCGCCGCCGTGATCACCGCGTACGGCTCCGGGCGGGTCGGCGTGGTCGGCCCGCATCCGGAGGCCGACAGGTCCTGGTACCGCGACGCCGATCTGTCCAATCCGGACGGTGTCCACCCGGACCTCGGCTACGACCTCGTCGAGACCACGCTGCACGGTCCGGCGCCGACCTCGCCCGGCGGCGCCACGCGCTGAGCCACCGCCGGCCACCGGGGACCGGGCCGGGGCGATCACTCCTGACGCTGCGCTGAAGATTCCGTCACCGCCACCCGCGATGTCAGCGCCGCTTCAGCTTTCTCGCGCATCGTCGTCGTTGTCCGGGCGAGGGAACCGCCCGGTGGATGACGTGAACCCATCGGAGGGCAGCACCATGACCGACAATCCAGGAGACACCCGCGAGTTCTCCACCGCCGACGAGGCCCGCCCCACCAGCAGGCGGCGCCGGCTGTTCATCGCGCTGACCGCGGGCGTCTCGGGTGCCGTTCTCGGCGGTGTGGTCGTCGCTGGCCTGCTGACCGGTGGCTTCGCCACCGCGGCGAGCGACCCGGGCCAGGCGCCGGCCGCGCCCTCGGCCGCCGCCAAGGCCCACAACGGAAAGGCCGCCAAGGCCCGCGAGGCGCTGCGGAAGGACAAGCGGGTCCAGGGCGTCCTCGCCGCGGTCGGCAACGGCACGATCACCGTGACGGCCGATGGCACCGGGCAGGCGGTGTCCGTGCCCACCGGGGACGCGACCAGGGTGCGCGGGTTGGGCAAGGACAAGCGCTCGGTGAGCGACCTCAAGCCGGGCGACCGGGTGCTCGTGCTGATCGGCGACGACGGCAAGGCGGCACTGATCGCCGACGTGCACGGCCACGTCGCCGGCGCGGTCACCGCGATCAACGGTGACCAGGCCACCATCGAGCGGGCCGACGGGCTGACCCAGCAGGTCGACCTGTCCAAGGTGGCCAACAAGCCGAAGGTCGGCGACATCGTGGCCGTCACCGGCCAGCCGGCCGCGGGCGGCGGCACGCTCACCGCGGAGAAGCTGGTCGAACTGCCGAAGGCGTGACCGCGGCGGCCCGGCGCCCACGGGTGGCAGGGCCGCGCCGGTCGTGATGCCTCGGGGAGGCGCGGGCGGGCTCGACGTGGGCGGTGAACCCACGTCGAGCCGGCGGCGTTCTGTGGGGGGGTGACCGATCCGGGACGGGCGGTCAGCGGAAGCGGCCGCGGGGCCGCAGCCCGTCGCCGAGCACCCTGCCCAGCAGGGTCACCGGCGCGCGGCGGGTACGCGGCAGCGCGATCTCTTCCCGGTAGCCCAGCGCGCGCAGCACACGCACCGCGGTGCGGTGCTGGGTCCGCTCGGCCGACACCGTCACCGCCGCGGCGCTCTCCAGGAAACGGCGGCGCTCGGCGGCGGCCGACGTGTCGTGGCCCGCGGCGCGCATGCCGGCCCTGCTCGGCCGGCCGGCGGCTCTCTCATCACTCACGGTCTGCTCTCCCAGCCGTGGTCGGGGACTGATCCGCCAGGGTCATCGCCAGAACCATGTCGCAACTTGAGGGTTGCAAAGGGACGAACTTGGGTCCAGGACCAAGATTGCTCCGTCTGTCGTAGCGCATCCCGTGCGCGTGTCGCAACGGTGTGCCGGTCGACGGTCGTTGCCGTCGTGGAGTGGCGGCCGGTCCCAAAGAAACGATCACGCCGGCCGGCCGTGACGCCGGGCCAACGTATCACCATTCGCTAACGTTCCGATCTCGAATGAGGAAAGTTTTCCCTTTCGCGCTCGTCCCGGCCGGCTGTGAACTGCGGAAACCGGACTTTTCCCGCTGGGCTCGACGTCCGGCCGGCAGCGGCGTGGGAGCGCGTTCCCCGCCGGTTCCGCCCTCCGGTGTCGTCGCGTTCCCTCCGGTTGCGGATTCAAATGTCCTCTGTGGACGATCGTGCCGGATTCGTGCTGGTGGCGGCGGATTTTCCGAAAGGGCGACCTGGTGGCGGGAAATGTCGGCGGGTCCAGTATTGTTCCGCCGCATTGTCTTCATGCTCCACACATCGCGCCGATCGGTGTGGACCATTCGGGCGAATGGCTGTTCCGCCATTGTTCGTCCATTTGGACGGTATCGCCCTTCGGTTCACGCCCACCGGCGTCGGGAACCACCGCACGAGAAGGAGACACATGGCATCCCGGTTCCAGCTGCGCATCGGCGCGGCGATTCTCGGTGCTTCCGCCGCGCTGCTGGCCACCGCGCTGCCGGCCAGCGCGGAGACGCACGCCCACGTCGACGAGCGGGGCGATGTCCGCGGGTTGATGGTCAACGTGGTCCGGGCGGACCACAGATCCGAGACCGTTCCCACCACGCTCATCGGGCTCCAGGTCGACGGTGGTGACAAGACCATCCAGACCTACTGCGTCGAGTTGTCGGTGAGTACGAAGAACGGCGCGGACATGGCCGAGGTGCCGTGGAACAAGTACCCGGACGAGCACTCGCCGTTCTTCACCAACGCCAGCAAGGTCAACTGGATCCTGCAGAACTCCTACCCCGCCGTGCAGCCCACCGACCTCGCCGGCAAGGTGGCGGCGCTGAACGGCAAGAACGTCACCAAGGAGGAGGCGATCGCCGCCACCCAGGCGGCGATCTGGCACTACAGCGACGGTGCGGACCTCGACGCGGACAAGCCCGTCGACCGTGCCCCGGCCGACGTCCAGGGCGTGGTGAAGGCCCTCTACACCTACCTCACCGGCCCGGCCAACACCGGCATCAAGGACGAGGCGAAGCCCAGCCTGGACGTCTCCCCGAAGGAGCTGAGCGGCAAGACCGGCGACAAGATCGGTCCGTTCACCATCCAGACCACCGCGCAGGCGGTCCAGCTCACCAAGAGCCTGCCCGCCGGCGCCGAGCTGGTGGACAGGGACGGCAACGCGGTCAAGGACGTGCAGAACGGCTCGCAGGTGTTCGTCAAGGTGCCGGCCGACGCCAGGCCGGCGCAGGGTGGCTTCACCGTGAGCGCCACCGCCAGGCTGGAGAAGGGCCGGCTGTTCGTCGGCGACGGCGTGAAGACCCAGTCGCTGATCGTCGCCGCGCCGGTGGAGGTGTCCGTCAAAGCGTCGGCCACCGCGAAATGGGTGGCCGCACCGGCGACCGTGCCGACGTCGACGTCCGCAACGCCGACCACGACGACCACCGTGCCGGCCACGCCGACCACGACGACCACGCCGGCCGCCGTGGTCGCCGGGAACACCAACAAGCTGGCCAACACCGGCGCCTCGGTGCTCGGTCCGGTGATCGCCGGCGTCGTGCTGCTCGGCGCGGGTGTCGGCGCCCTGCTGCTGCAGCGCCGCCGCAAGCGCGCCTGAGCGCGCCGTAATGCACCGAGGGGCCGCCCCGGAAGCCCGGGCGGCCCCTCGGTCGTGTCAGGGTGCCGGCACGGGGCCTAGGTTGGGCGGGTGAGCACCCCGCCCCCGGATGGCGCCGACCCGTCGCGGCCGGTGCAGGGCGTGGCCGCTCCGGCGCGGGAAGCGGCGTCTCCGGCGGCCGCGGAGCGGGGTGGCGAGGACCTTGCCGCGCCGCACTGGCTGGTGCAGATGCTGCGGCCCCGGCCGGCGCCGATCGAGTGGAACCGGGTGGTCCGCGCCGCGCTGGCCATCGGCGGGCCGATCGCGGTCGGCATGCTCGCCGGGGCGCTGCCGATCGGCGTGCTGGTCTCCATCGGGGCGTTGCCGATCACCGTGACCGACCGGGCCGGGCCGTACCGGTACCGGTTGCGCCGCAGCGGTTTCGTACTGCTCACCGCCACCGCCGGGTACACGGTCGGCAGCCTGGTCGGCGAGCGCGGGCTGCTCACCGCGGCGGCGATCGTGGTGCTCGCCGTGGTGTCCGCGGTGATCAGCGCGGCGAACAACACCGCATCCATGGCCGGCCTGCAACTGCTGGTCTTCGGCGTCATCGGCGCCGGCCAGGCCGCCAGCGTCCCGCCCGGCCTCCGGATCGCCTGCTTCGTGGCCGGCGCGGCGTGGGCGGTGCTGCTCGCGCTGAGCGGCTGGCCGGTCCGCGCCACCGCACCGGAGCGGGCCGCGGTGGCTCGGGTGTTCGACGCCGTGACCGCGCTGCTGCGGGCCATCGGCACCGGCGAAACGGTCGCGGCGCGCCGGTCGCTCACCGCCGCGATGAACGACGCCTACGACGCGCTGCTGTCCGTCCGGTCCCGGATCGCCGGCCGCGACCTGCCCTACCGGCGGCTGCTCCTGCTGCTGTCCGAGGCCACCCCGCTGGTCGAGGCGTCGGTGGCGTTGGCCCACGCCGGGCGGCGTCCCCCGCCGGCCGTGGTGGGCGCGGTGGCCGAGATCGCCGACGCGGTGCGTACGGACGGCCCGGTGCCCCGGCCGTGGCTGCCGGAGACCCGCACGCCCAGCACGTCAGCGCTGGTCGCCGGCGTGCAGCAGGTGTTGCGGGTGATGTCCGGATCCGGCGTGGACCGGGTGACCGTCGAGCGGCCGAGCCCGCGGGAGCGGTTCGAGTCGTGGTGGGACTCGGTGGTGGCCGGCCCGGAGACGTGGTTCCACGCGTTGCGGCTGGCCCTGTGCATGGTGGTCGCCGAGGCGCTGATCGCGTTGCTGCACCTGCAGCGGCCCTACTGGGTGCTGCTCACCGTGGCGATCGTGCTGAAACCGGACTTCGGCTCGGTGTTCGCGCGGGCGCTGCTGCGCGGCGGCGGCACGCTGCTCGGCGTGCTGGTCGGCGCGGCCATCCTCGCCGCGGCACCAGGCGGGTGGCTGCTCGCGGCGTTCCTCGCGCTGTTCGCCGCCGCGCTGCCGATCGGGCAGGTGCGCAACTACGGCATGTTCAGCACGCTGATCACCCCGCTGGTGATCATCCAGCTCGACCTGGCCCAGGCGGGGGACTGGAGCCTGGTGCTGGCCCGGCTGCTGGACACCCTGCTCGGCTGCCTGGTCGTGCTGGTGGTGGGCTACCTGCTGTGGCCGGGCGGCAGGCGGCCCCGGGTGGGCGGCCGGGTCGCCGAGGTGCTCGACCTGCTCGCCGAGTACCTGCGCCGCGGTCTGGGCGGCGACCCGAGGGGCCGGTCCACCCTGCGCCGGCGCAGCTACCGCGCGCTCTCCGACCTGCGCACCGCGTTCCAGCAGTTGCTCTCCGAACCCTCGGCGGCGGGGCGCCTGGCGGCGGCATGGTGGCCGGCGATCGTCCGGCTGGAGCGGGTCACCGACGCGGTGACCCGGGTGGCCGTGGAGGTGGAGCGCGGCGCCCCGGTGCCGGACCCTGGCCAGGTGGAGCGGCTGGCCGGCGCGGTCGGCGAGGCGGCGGCCGCGGTGCGTGCCCAGCGGGCCCCCGGCCAGGTCCGGCTGCCCGACTCCGAGCAACTCGCCGGGGTCAGCGCGGAGCTCACCGCGGTGCTCCGCACGCTGCGCGGCCCCGAATGGGACGGCCGCCCGCCGCCCTCGCCGATGCGGCTGTTTCCCACCGACGCGTGGCGCCGCATGCGGCCGAACCGTCGCCACGGGTAGCCGGTGGGTCACGCCAGGCCGCGGGGTGAGGTGCCGGTCACAACGTGGGAACCCGCCGCCGCCTCGGGTACGCTCCGTCGTTGGCGTGCCCCGGATCGGCCCCACCCCGGTCACCACCGGGTGGCGGTCGGGGAGGAGAGACCAGACCAGCGACCGGCAGGACACCCGTCGACCAGGCCTTACCCCAGAGGCCGAGAGAACCATCCCAGGTGCAGAGTGAACGCTTCCGAAACCGCGCAGCGGTTCGCCTCCGAGGAGGACGGCCGCCCGGTGCCCCCGCAGTACCGCCGACCGACCATGCTGACCTGGCAGGGCGTGCCCGAGCAGCCGCCGCGGCTGGAGTCGGTCCGGCTGCTGCTGTCCGACGCGCGCCTCCGGGCCTCCGGCCGGATGGTCGCGGCCGCCGGCGACGGGACAGAGCCGTTCAGCGCGTCCTTCGAGCTGTCCGTCACCGAGGTGGGCACGGTCAGCCGGCTGCTGCTCCGCAGCACCACCGCGGAGGAGGAGCGGCAGATCTCGCTGTCCCGCACCGAGGACGGCGTGTGGCTGGCCGATCTCGGCCAGGGCACCGAGCGCACCGACTTCGACGGCGCGGTGGACGTGGACGTGCAGCGCGCGGCGCTGTTCAACACCCTGCCCATCCGGCGGCTGGGCCTGCACCGGGAGCCCGGCGAGCACGAGATTCCCATGGTGTTCGTCTCGCTGCCCGACTTGTCCGTGCGGCTGGTCCGGCAGACCTACCGCACCGTGTCGGTCGGCGCCGAGCAGTCCGTGGTCAACTTCACCAGCGGTGACTTCTCCGCCGACCTGGTGGTCGACGCCGAGGGCCTGGTGCTCGACTACCCCGGTCTGGCCACCCGCCGGTAGCCCGGCCCGCCTCCGCCGCGGGCCGCTACACGCGGACGGCGATCGCCGCGCCCTGGCCGACGCCCACGCCGGCCACCGCCACCCCCGTCCCGCCGCCGCGCACCTTCAGGTGCCGGCACAGGTCCACCACCACCCGGGACAGCGACGCGCCGAGCGGGTGGCCGTAGGCGATCGCCCCGCCATGCACGTTGATCCGCTCCGGCTCCACCTCCGGCAGGTGGTGCTGCATGGCCAGCACCACGGCGGCGAACGTCTCGTTGACCTCCCACAGATCGACATCCTCGGTCCGGGTGCGCAGCCGGGACGCGAGCCGGCGCACCGCCTCGACCGGGGCGAGCACGAACCGGTCCGGCTCCGCCGCCGTGACCACGCTGCCCAGCACCTCGCCCAGCGGCTCGACGCCCAGCTCGTCGGCCACCTCGGCGGTGCCGAGCAGGATGGCCACCGCGCCGTCGTTCAGCGGTGCGGCGTTGCCGGCGGTGATCGGGCCGTCCGCGGAGAACACCGGCCGCAGCCGGGCCAGCCGCTCCGCGCTGGTCTGCGGCCGGATCGACTCGTCGATGCGCACCGAGGTGCCGTCCGGCAGCCGGACCGGGAACACGAACCCGTCGTGTACCCCGGCGTCCCAGGCCGCGGCGGCCCTGCGGTGCGAGCGCAGCGCGTAGCCGTCCATCCGCTCCCTGCTGATGCCCAGCTCGACGGCGATCAGCTCGGCGGCCCGGCCCAGCGGCACCGTCCAGTGGCTGGGCATTCGCGGGTTGACCAGCCGCCAGCCCAGCGCGGTGGACACCATCTCCAGCTTGTCCGGCAGCGGCTGCTCGGTCCGGGGCACCACGAACGGCGCCCGGCTCATCCCCTCCACGCCGCCGGCCAGCACCAGTTCCGCGTCACCCGCGGCGACCGCCCTGGCCGCCTGCACCACCGCCTCGCCGCCGGAGGCGCACAGCCGGTTCACCGTCACCCCCGGCACGGTGGGTGGCAGGCCGGCGAGCAGCGCCGCCATCCGCGCCACGTTGCGGTTCTCCTCGCCGGCCCCGTTGGTGTTGCCGTACACCACGTCATCGATCCGCGCCGGGTCGAGTCGGCCGCTGCCGTCCGGGCCGTGCCGGCGGAGCAGCTCGGTGATCGGCAACGTGGCCAGGTCGTCCACCCGGATGCCGGAGAGCCCGCCGCGGTAGCGGCCGAACGGCGTCCTGGCGGCGTCCAGGATGAGCGGGTTCGGCATGGTCTCCATGCTCCCCCAGAGCCCGGGCGGCGTGCGCGGGCCGTGACGCCCGGCGGGGCTACCCGACCTCGCCGATCGCACACCCGGCGTCCAGCGCGGTGACCCGGCCGCCGCGGGCGCCGAGACCGCGCAGCGCCTCCATCGCTCCCGGCGCGGACAGGTCGATCCGCACCGGGGTGCGCGCCGCGGTCTGCGACTCGGCCAGCTCCCGGCGTCCCTGGTGCCCGTCCTCGATCGTCTTGCCCAGCGAGCCGGTGGAGGCCAGTGAGCCACGGGCCGCGCCGAGCCGGCCTAGCGCCTCGTCCAGCGCGTCCAGCAGCGCGTCCCGGTTGCCCTCGCACATCGCCCTGACCAGCTCGGGACGGCTGCCGGCGACCCGGGTGCCGTCCCGGAACGACCCGGCGGCCAGCGCCAGCGCGAGCGGCCCGCCGGCCGCGCCCACCGAGGCCAGCACCGCGGCCAGCACGTGCGGCAGGTGGGAGACCCGGGCCACCGCGGCGTCGTGCTCCTCGGCGGCGGCCGGCACCACGTGCGCCCCGCAGTCCAGCGCCAGCCGGGCCACCTCCCGCCAACCGTCCGGGTCGGTGCCGTCCTCGGTGTCCACCACCCAGGCGGCGCCGTGGAACAGCTCGGCGGTGCTCGCCGCCCAGCCGGAACTGGCCGCGCCGGCCATCGGGTGCCCGCCCACGTACCGGGCGCGCGGGGCCAGCCGGCGCACCGCGTCGGCCACCGGCGCCTTCACGCTGACCACGTCGGTGAGCAGGCAGTCCGGCGCGTGCTCGGTGACCGCGTCGAGCACCTGCGGCACGGCCGGCAGCGGCACGGCGAGCACCACCAGCGCGTCCTCCTCGGCGGCCCGGCGCAGCGCGACGTCCACCCCCGCCTCGATCGGGTAGCCGGCGGAGCGGGCCGCCGCCACGTCGATCGACGAGGCGGCGGCACCCCACGCCGGGCGGCCGGCGGCGACCGCCGACCGCAACACCGAACCGCCGATCAAGCCCAGCCCGACCACACATACCGCGCGCACGGCAGCCATCGTGCCCTCCCGGCCGTCTCCGCGGCACCCACCCGGGCGTTAGCGCAGGGCGTCCAGGGCGAAGGCGGCGTAGAGCGCGACGCCGTGCTCCATCGCCGCCTCGTCGAAGAGCACCCGGCTGGAGTGGTTGGGCGCGGCCTCGGACGGCCGGGTGCCCGGCGGGCAGGCCCCCAGGAACGCCAGCACACCCGGCACCTGCCGGAGCACGTAGGCGAAGTCCTCGGCGCCCATCGACGGCGAGGCCATCAGTTCGGCGTAGCGGTGGCCGAGGACCAAGCGGGCCAGGTCGATCACCTGCCGGCCGACGGCCTCGTCGTTCACCGTCACCGGGTAGCCGAGGTCGATGTCCACCGTGGCGGTGCAGCCGTGCGCCGCGGCCACGTGCTCGCAGACCCGGCGGACCTCGCGGTGCACCAGCGTCCGGGTGTCCTCGGACAGCGCCCGGATGGTGCCCTCCAGCTCGGCGGTCTCCGGGATGACGTTGTTCGTGGTGCCCGCCGCGATCCTGGTCACGCTGATCACCGAGGGGTCGAACGCGCTGACCCGGCGACCGATCATGGTCTGCAGCGCGCCCACCATCGCGGCCGCCGCCGGCACCGGGTCCACGGTGTCCTGCGGCATCGCGGCGTGGCCGCCGCGCCCGGTGACCCGTACCCGCAGCACGTCCGAGGACGCCATGATCGGGCCGAGGCGGGTCTGCAGCACGCCGGAGCGCAGCGTGGAGGTGATGTGCAGGGCGAGCGCCTTGCCGACCCGCTGACCCGCCGCGTCCAGCACCCCCTCGTCGATCATGTAGAGCCCGCCGTGGTGGCCCTCCTCGCCGGGCTGGAACATGAAGACCACCTGGCCGCCGAAGGTGTGCCGCCAGTTGCACAGCAGCCGGGCCGCGGAGACCAGCATGGCGACGTGCGTGTCGTGCCCGCAGGCGTGCATCGTTCCCTCGGTCGTGGAGGCGAACGCCAGGCCGGTCTCCTCGACCAGCGGCAGCGCGTCCATGTCCGCCCGCAGCAGCACCGCCGGCCCGGGGCGCGCCCCGTCCAGCACGGCCACCACCGAACTCAGCTTCGCCCCGGTGGTGACCCGCAGCGGTAGCTCCTGCAGCGCGTGCAGCACGGCCGCCTGGGTGGCCGGCAGGTGCAGGCCCCGTTCGGGTCTGCGGTGCACCTGGCGGCGCAACGCCACGGTGTGCGGCTGGAGCGTTCGCGCGGCCTGAAGCACGCCGGCGAACCTGGTGTCGGCGGCGGGGCCGGAGCCGGCTGGTTTGCGTGGCGCTGCGTCCATGAATCGATACTCGCACCGAACCGCCACGCAAAGTTCTTTCACGCGGAACGCAGAATGGGCGGGTTGGTGCTTCCGGGTGAGCGTGCGACCGCATACCGTGTTGGTATGGCGCAGCATGAGCCGGTTGGTGGCTTCGCCGTCGCGGTCGTCCGGGAGGACGGCAAGTGGCGGTGCAGCGCGCTGGACGCATCGGCCCTGAACGACCTGGACAAGGCCATCACCGAGCTGCGGCGACTGCGCTCCACCGGTGCGGTGTTCGGCATGCTCGCGGTCGACGACGAGTTCTTCGTACTGGTCCGGCCCACCCCGAGCGGGGTGTCGCTGCTGCTCTCCGACGCCGCGGCCGCGCTGGACTACGATGTCGCCGCGGACGTGCTGGACCTGCTCCGGGTGGAGCCGCCGGACGAGGACGACGAGGAGGTCTGGCCGGAGGGTGACCTCGGCATCCTGGCCGACCTCGGGCTGCCCGACGACGAGATGCAGGTCATCGCCAGCGAGGTGGACTACTACCCGGACGAGCAGCTCCGGATGATCGCCCAGCGGTGCGGGTTCGAGGACCAGCTCGACGAGTTGCTCGACCGCATCGCGCGGTGAGCCGGGCGCCACGAGTTCGCGCGGTGAGCCGGCAGGGTGACGAGGACCTGGTGCGGGCCGCCATTGAGGCCGCCCGCGCCGCGTTCGCCAGCGGCGACGTGCCGGTCGGCGCCGTGGTGGTGGACGCCGAGGGCCGGCGACTGGCCAGCGCCTGCAACGCGCGCGAGGCGCTGGGCGATCCCACCGCGCACGCCGAGGTGCTCGCGCTGCGTGCCGCGGCGGGCCGGCACGGCGACGGCTGGCGGCTGGATGGCTGCACCCTCGCGGTCACCGTGGAGCCGTGCACGATGTGCGCGGGTGCGCTGGTGCTGGCCCGGGTGGCGCGGGTGGTGTTCGGCGCATGGGAGCCGAGGACCGGGGCGGTCGGCTCGCTGTGGGACGTGGTGCGCGACCGCCGGCTCAACCACCGCCCCGAGGTGGTCGGTGGGGTGCTGGCCGAGGAGTGCGCCGCCCTGCTCGACGAGTTCTTCGAAAATCACCGAGACGGGTGACTCACTCCTTCCGGCGACGCGTGTCGGCACGATGCCGCCCGGCTGCCACGATTGACCTGCCCCGACGCGGGCCGGGGCGGAAACGGCCGCGGGTACAAGGGGGTGCGTGTGAGCCGTTCGCTCGGCATGCCGGCACCCGGCGCGGACCTTGCCGGGGAGCCCACCGACGCCACGCTCGCCGCGCGCGCCGCCGAGGGGGACGCCGCGGCGTTCGAGTCGCTGCTGCTCCGCTACCAGGACCGGGTGTACCGGTTAGCCGTCCGGATGCTCGGCGACCCGGCCGAGGCGGAGGACATCGCCCAGGAGGTGTTCCTCACCGCGTGGCGCCAACTGCCGGCCCTGGCCGACCCCGCGGCCGTGCGCACCTGGCTGTTCCGTATCGCCCACCGGCAGTGCCTGGTGCTGTTCCGCACCCGGCGCAGCCGCCGCACCGAGCCGACCGACGCGTTCCCCGAGTCCGCGGCGATGGCCGTGGGCGGTGCGCCCGGAGGCTGGTTCGACCCGCCGCGCGCGGTGGAGGCGGGTGCCGGAGTGCGGGCGCTGGGCGCGGCGCTGGCCGGCCTGCCCTCGCCGCAGCGCGCGGTGTGGCTGCTCGCCGAGGTGGACGGCCTGCCGTTCGCCGAGATCGCGGAGGTCGTCGGCACCACGGAGGAGGCGGTGCGCGGCCGGCTGTGCCGGGCCCGTACCCGGCTGGCCGAGTTGATGCGGGCCTGGCGCTGACCGCGCCGTCGCGGCCGGCCGAGCGGGGCCGTTGGAATGCCACGATCGGCGTCCGCTACCCTCGTTCGCGGTAGCGTGTCCGAGCGGCCGAAGGAGCGCGCCTCGAAAGCGCGTGAGGGGCAACCCTCCGTGGGTTCGAATCCCACCGCTACCGCTCATTAACCAGGTAGGCGCCGGGCGGGTCGAAACCGACTCGCCCGGCGTCCCGCGTTGGGTCTCAGGCGGCCCTGTGAGCGGCTTGGTTGTCCGACAATGCACCCTGGCGTAGGGGATCGATCCCCGTAAGCCCCGGATGGGCACGGCCCTCCTGGCTGAAACTCACCGCCCGAAACGGTGATCATCGTCGCGTCCCCGCGCAGTTGATCGAACATGACGCGAGTATCCCAACCGGCACTGATCGATCACCTGCGAGCCAAGGAGTCCTATGTGCCGCGCCTGCCTGTCGTGATTCGCTGCCTGCTCGACCAGGCTGTGATTCTCGGAGCCGGTTCTGCTCCTTTAGGTATTGCCCAAGACCGGAAAAATGTTTACCGCCTTGGGCAAAAGGCCACAGGTGCTTTCGTCCACGCGACATGGATGTCGCGCGACGACACGACTGAACAGTTGGAGAAAAAAGATGCGAGCTACAACCTGTGTACGGGCTGCGCTCACCGTGGCCGGTGTGGTCGCCGGGTTGGTGTCGCTGCCGGCCACCGCCAATGCCGCGGTGACTACCGTGACCTGTAACGGAACGGCATTGCAGACGGCGATCACCAACGCCAACCCGGGAGACATCCTGGTGCTGGCCCCGGGCTGCCACTACAGCTACAGCACGCCCTTCGACGCCACCGACGATGCGTTGCCGCCGATCGCCAAGACGCTCACCATCGTTGGCAACGGCGCCACCATCGAGCGCTCGGCGATGGCCGCCGCCAATTTCCGGATTTTTGAAATCGACCTTCCGGGGGACCTCCGCATCAGTAACGTGACGGTTCGCAACGGACAGGCGAACGGCGATGGCGGTGGGTTCCTGGTCCTCGGTGGCCGGCTGACCACCGGGAGTACCACCATCACCGCGAACATGGCCACCAATGTTGGTGGCGGTATTTCTGTCGAACCCTTCGGCGGCGTCGGCGGCAGCGCCACGCTCAACGCGACCACCCTCAGCGGGAACACCGCCGTGTCGAATGGTGGTGGTTTGGAACTGGTCGGGGGCGTCGTGGGCACCAGCGCCACGCTGAACAACAGCACCGTGACCGACAACAGCTCCGGCGCCCTCGGTGGCGGTATCAGGGTTGCCATTGGCAGCGCCCTGACGCTGAACAGCACTCGGGTGATCCGCGGCACCACCCTCACCGGCAACATCGCTCTCCAGGGTGGCGGCATCAGTGTCGTCGGCAGCGCGACGCTGAACAGCAGCACGGTCAGCGGAAACACCGCCTCGGGAGCAGGTGCCGCGGGCGGTGGCATTCTCAATGACGGGACGTTGAAGCTGAACAGCAGCACGGTGACCAACAACACGGCCAACGGCACGAACGCCCGGGGCGGTGGCATTGCCAACTCCGGAACCGGCACGGCGACGCTGCGGTCCAGCCCGGTATCCGGCAACCAGGCGCTCGGTATGGGTGCGGACGGCGGGGGCGTCTTTAACAACGGCGGCACGGTGACGCTGATTTCCAGCCCCGTGACCGGCAACACCCCGAACAACTGCGGGATGCCGAGCACCGTGCCCGGCTGCGTCTGAACGCTTCCTTGCCCGACAGGCGTGTGTCCCGCGGTGACAACCCTCCGCCGCGGGGCACCCCATCGAGCGTACGTCCGGCCGTGCCCGCTGGCCGGCACGTTTGTCTCGGGTGCGGTTCATGGCCGTGCGCGACCATCACCCGGTCCACCGGGCTGCTCCTGGCGTTTGCGGGTCGCGGAGCACGGCGCGCACCGCCATGCCTCTGCCCCACTGGGTATCGCAGGTCCCCCAGGCCATTCGCCGGCCAGTCAGTAACGCCGGGCGACCGATCTTGGCCGCCCTACGTCGACGGACCGCCGTCCGTGCTCACGGACCGGATCTGGTGCGATCACGAACGGCGGTCCCGTTCACTCTGTCGACGAACGATCTCCGGTGAGGAAACGTCACAGATTACTGTCTTCGTGATCGCCGAGATGCCCGGATCGGACCTGTTCTCGTTCTGACAGGCGACGTCTTTCCGCCATTGCCGTGGTCCACCATCCCGCGGGTGAATCTTGTCCGCTGAAGGGGCATGCGTGTCGCGTCGCGCTTGAACCCCGACCTGTCGAGGACGTACGCATTTTCCGGCCGGAAAATCCAACAGGACGATTTTCCGAAAAATTTGCCACGAGGGAGGACCGTGGTGACACGTTCCTACAGAACACTGATACGCCGCGTCGCGGTGGTCGGGGCCGCGCTGGCGGCGATGGTTGCCTTCGCGCAGCCGGCCATGGCGCAGACAACGACGACCACGACGGTGAACGGCACGCCGAACCCGGCCGCGCCGAACCAGCCCGTCACGCTGACCGCGACGGTCAACTGCCCCGGTGCGCCCGCTGGTGAACCGGCGGGCACGGTGCAGTTCTTCGACGGTGTGAACACGATCAACGGCGCCATTCCGGTCAACACCAGCTTCCCGGGCGGGGGTAGCGGAACGGCGACGGTGACGACGTCGTTCGCCACGACCGGGACGCATCAGATCACGGCCACGTACACCCCGACGGGAACGGCGTGTCTCGGGTCGACCAGCATGGCTTTCCCCGAGCAGGTGCAGACGCTGGCGACGACCGTCTCGGTGAACGGCAGCCCGAACCCGGCCACCCCGGGCCAGACGGTCACCCTGACCGCGACGGTCAACTGCACCGGTGCGCCTCCCGGTGAGCCGGCGGGCTCGGTGGTGTTTTCCGACGGCGGCGTGCCGATCAGCGGTTCGGTGGCGGTCACCCCCGCTGGGGGCGGTACCGGCACGGCGACGTTCATGACCTCGTTCGCCACGACGGGGACACATCCGATCACGGCGGCATACACCCCGGGCCCGGGGTCGCCCTGCAGCCCGGCGGACAACACCGCCAACCCGTTCAACGAGCAGGTGCAGACGCTCGCGACGACCGTCTCGGTGAACGGCAGCCCGAACCCGGCCGCGCCGAACCAGGCGGTGACGCTGACCGCGACCGTGACCTGCACCGGCGGGGGCGCTGGTGAGCCGGCCGGCACCGTGCAGTTCTTCGACGGTGGG
>NZ_BJFL01000041.1 GCF_005405885.1 Gandjariella thermophila | reverse complement strand
CGTCCATGGCGCCTGCCCTCCCCGTCGTCGTCCGGCCGTTTGCCACCTCAGCGTCCGCCGAGGGAGACGGCCGCACATAGAGCCGTGCGTCCTCGGCCGAGGGTCCAACGTCGTCCGCGGTCACATCCGTGGACCCCACGTCGGCCGGCGCGGTGACAAGGTCATTCGACCCATGGGCGGCGCGGAACGCGCGTGCCACAGTGAGCCGGTGAACAAGCGCGCCGACACTCCCATCCGGACCACCGTGCGCATGTCCGGCCCGCTGGACGTGGTACCCGACACGCTCGCCGAGCACGCCGAGGCGGTAGTACGCGAAGCGGTCAGCAACGCCGTGCGACACGCCCACGCCTCCGAACTGGCGGTCACCATCTCGGTGGCCGACGACCTCGTCGTCGAGGTCGTCGACGACGGCATCGGCATCCCCGACACCGTCGCCCGCAGCGGCCTGCACAACCTCAGCCGCCGCGCCAGCGACGCCGGCGGATCTTGCACCGTCCGCCGCGGTGAACAGGGCGGCACCCGGCTGCTGTGGTCCGCTCCGTTGCCCTGACAACCAGCACCGCCGGCGCGGTCGTCGTTGCCCGCCGCCGCCCGCTGGCCTCGGGGCGGCCTCAGCGCGCCGCGAACATCGTCCCGCGGAGCGTGTCCAGTCGGCGCCGGTACTCGTCCTCGTCGATCTCCCCACGAGCGAACCGCTCGGCCAGAATGTCCTCCCCCGGGCGGGACGCACCGCCGGCCTGGGGCACGACACGGCCCCGGTAACGCAGCGCGGCAAGCACACCGACGACGAGCAACGCCAGAACGAGGACCGAACCCAGCGTCATCAACAGGCCGCCCCACATCCCCATGCCGCTGCCGTACCAGAACATCATCATGACCACCTTCATCGCACAGGAAACGCCACCCGCGAGGACCGGTGAACGCGGTTTCGGTTCGCCGCCCGGATCGCTGCAACGGTGCGCTCCCAGCCGGACCGGCGACCAGCGGCCAAGGTTGCTCACCCGTCATCCGAAGGGCACTTCCTGGTGCGCCGAAGGTCCCCGGCGGCAGGCATCGCAGGCCTACCCCCTCCCCTTCCGTTCGGTGACCTTCGACTCCGGTTCGCCGAGCACCCTTCGCGCGACACTGCTCCCGATCAAGCGACGAGGGAGCGATCATGTTAACCCGCCAGAAATCGAATAACACCACACCGGAAGCCGTTCCGGCGCCACCGGCCGCCGCCCCGCACCCCGGTGCCGGCTATGGCACGGCCGCGCGGATGCTGGCGCTGCTGCGGATCGCCACCGGTTTCGTGTTCCTGTGGGCATTCCTCGACAAGCTGCTCGGTCTCGGCTACTCGACCCCGTCCGCAGCCGCGTGGATCAACGGCGGCTCGCCGGCCAAGGGCTTCCTCGGCCACGTCAACGTCGGGCCGTTCGCCGCGACATTCCACGGCTGGGCCGGCGCGGCGTGGGCGGACTGGCTGTTCATGCTCGGGCTCGCCGGCATCGGCATCGCGGTGCTCACCGGCGTCGCCCTGCGGATCGCGGCGCTCAGCGGGACCGTCATGCTGCTGCTGATGTGGGCCGCCGAATGGCCGCTGGCCCAACACACCACCACCGGGCAACCCAGCGGCTCCACCAACCCGCTCCTCGACTACCACATCATCTACGCCCTGGTGCTGATCGTCCTCGCCGCCACCGGCGCCGGCGACACCTGGGGCCTGGGCCGCTGGTGGTCCGCCCGGATCACCCGCCGCTACCACCATCCTTGGCTGCGCTGAGGGGGCGCCGACCGGCCGGCGGATGCCCGCCGCTTCACGTTCCGGGTCGGCATCGGGGAACCACCGGTCTGCCACCGAGCAGGCCGGTGGCCGGGGTGCTCGCACGCCGGGAGCCAAAGGTCCTCACCGGTGGTGGGACAACGCCTCATGGCGGCGCGCGGGATATGAGAAACACTGTTTTGAGGTTGTCGGACGCGGCTCGGAAATCGTGAGGGACCGCTCGACTCGGACGACCGTGGCTGTCCTACTCACCTGGTCGCGGGCTACGGGGGGTTCTTGAATGAACCTGGATCGAGTTAATGCGCGGACGGTTCACGCGGCGCTGGCGCTGGCTGTCCGGGCGCCGTCGGTGCACAACACCCAGCCGTGGCGCTGGCGATTCCGGGACGGCACGTTGCACCTCTACGCCGACCGCGCCCGGTGGTTGACCGCCACCGACCCGGAGGGCCGGGACCTGCTGCTGAGCTGCGGGGCGGTGCTGCATCACCTGCGCGTCGCGCTCGCCGCGCTGGGCTGGGCGGCCACGGTGCACCGGCTGCCCACCCCGGTCGAACCGGACCACCTCGCCGTCGTCGAACCCCACCGGCGACCCGACCTCGCCGGGACCGGCACGCAGATGACCGCGGCGATCGTCCGCCGGCGCACGGATCGGCGCAGCTTTGTCGACCGCGCGGTCCCGGCGACGCTGCTGAACCAGCTGGGCGAGGTGGCCGCCGCCGAGCAGGCGCGGCTGGTCACCGTCACCGATCCGGCCGACCGGGCGGAGCTGGCCGATGTCATCGCCCGCGCGGAACTGCTGCAGGAACGAAACCTCGATATCTGGTACGAGACGGCCCGCTGGAGCGGAAAACGACCGGGCACCAGCGACGGCGTCCCCGCGGCCAACGTGCCCACCGAGCAGCGCTACGGCGACGTCGCCCTGCGCCGGTTCACCACCGGCGCGCTCGCCCAACCGCAGACCGCGATCCTCGAGGGGGACGGGGCCACGCTGGCCGTGCTCACCACCGCCAGCGACAGCCGCTTGTCCCGGCTGCGTGCCGGCGAGGCCCTCAGCGCGGTCCTGCTCGCGGCCACCGACGCCGGGCTGGCCAGCTGCCCGCTCTCGCAGGCGGTCGAGATCGTCGATACGCGCCGGCTGCTGCGCCAACGCCTCCTACCGCGCGAGGCCGCCGTCCCCCAGCTCATCCTGCGACTCGGCTGGCCCGCGTGGGTTCCCGAGGGGAGCCTGCCCATTCCGCCCACACCCCGGCGCGCCGTCGAGGACGTCCTCGACGGCGCGAGCGCCGAGCCGTGTGGCACGGATTCCACCGGCATGGAAAGGTCGTGACACCAGTGAGAGTGCGCGAGGTGATGACCAGCCCAGCGGTCACGTTCCGCCCGGAGACGCCGCTCAAGCAGGCCGCCAGGGTGCTCGTCCAACGCGGGTTCACCGCCGCCGCCGTGGTCGACGCCGATGGTCGGCTGCTCGGCATCGTCACCGATGCCGACCTGGTCCGCGACCGCATCGCTTGCGACCCCCGCTCCCGCCGGGGCGGCGAGCTGCCCCAGTCGGTGGCGACCTCCGCGCTGGTGCGCGAGGTGATGACCACCCCGGTCACCACCGTGGCGCCGAGCGCGGACGTCGCCGAGGTCGCCCGGATGATGCTGACCGAGCACCTGCGTAGCCTGCCCGTCGTTGACGGCGGCGACCTGGTCGGCATGCTCACCCGCAGCGACCTGGTGCGGATGATCGCCCGGGATGATCGGTCGATCGCCACCGACGTGCGCCGCCGGCTTGCCACCTACGCCCGGTGCCGACGCTGGGATGTGGAGGTCAGCGAGGGGACGGTCACCGTGGCCGGGGTCTTCACCGATGAGGTGGAGCGCCACGTCGTGACAGCCCTGGCGCAGGCGGTGCCCGGAGTCCAGCACGTGGACACGATGGCCGATCGGGCCTGACCGACACCCGTGGTCACCCACGCGGTGACAGCGGTGACCTTGGGCCCCACGGTGAAGGGCTTAGCGCTCTTCGAGCGGACGGCCCGCGCAGGATGCCATAGACCCCGTGTGGACCGGCTCGAACGAAGCGGCGCCACGCTCCAACCGAGCTGCGGGGGAGGACGACATGCGCAACAGAACGGTCGCCGACGTCATGCACCCCGAGGTGTTGACGGTCACCCCGACGACCACGTTCAAGGACATCGTCGATCTCGCCGTGGACGCTGGCGTGAGCGCCGTGCCTGTGGTGGACAAGCACGGCGGCCTGCTCGGCGTGGTGTCCGAGGCGGACCTCCTGCACAAGATGGAGCATCTCGACGAGACCAAAGCGAGGCCGCGGCTGTTCGCGTTGCCGCGTACCCGGCGGCACTGGCGGAAAACATCGGGCGCACCGCGGCGGAGCTGATGACCTCGCCAGTGCGGACGCTCCAGCCGCAGGCCTTACTGCCGGAGGCGGCGCGGCTGCTGGCGCGGACGGGTGTGCGCCGACTGTTCGTGGTGGACGCCGGGCGGCTGATCGGCGTGGTGACGCACCGTGACCTGCTTCGCGAGTACACCAGGGACGACGAGGAGATCCGGGCTGAGGTCGAGCGGGAGGTCTTCTCGCGCGGCCTCCGGGTGAATCCGGCGACCGCGCGGGCCACGGTGGAGCACGGCGTGGTGACCTTGGTCGGTCGCCTGCAGTGGCAAGCCGACGTGGACATCGCGGGCAAGCTGGTCAAAGCGATCCCCGGCGTGGTGGCGGTCGAGAACCGACTGGACTACCTCTGGCAGGGCGGAACCAGCCGCACCGCGCACCTGACCTTCGGCACCGCGCGGAGCCCTGGCCTGCCGTGCTCGGAGCGCGGCGACCGCTGCCGCCGCGACGGGCCACCCCAGCGGCGAGCGGCCGGACATCCGGGTGGAGGTGAGGGACATGAGCACGCACAGGCATCATGACCGCGGGGATCCCGCTGTATCGCGCAAGCTGCCGCGGTCACGCTACGAGACAGAGCTGCGGCGGCTGCAAGCCGAACTGGTCATCGTGCAGGAGTGGGTGCGCGCCGAGGGCGCTCGGCTGGTCGTGGTGTTCGAAGGCCGCGACGCAGCGGGCAAGGGCAGCACGATCAAACGGGTGGCCCAGTACCTCAACCCCCGCGTGGCCCGGATTGTGGCGCTGCCCGCCCCCACCGAGCGCGAGCGCGGCCAGTGGTACTTCCAGCGCTATGTCGAACACCTGCCCACAGCCGGGGAGATCGCGCTGTTCGACCGCAGCTGGTACAACCGCGCGGGTGTGGAACGGGTCATGGGGTTCTGCACCGTCGAGGAGTACCGCCGGTTTCTGCACCAATGTCCGATCTTCGAGCGGATGCTCGTGGAGGACGGGATCCTGCTGCGCAAATACTGGTTCTCCGTCAGCGATGCCGAGCAGGAGCGCCGGTTCCGCGCTCGCCTGCACGATCCGATGCGGCGATGGAAGCTCTCCCCGATGGACCTCGAATCCATCACCCGGTGGGAGGACTACTCGCGGGCCAAAGACGAGATGTTCGTGCACACCGACATTCCCGAGGCACCCTGGTACGTCGTCGACAGCGACGACAAACGGCGCGCCCGGCTGAACATGATGGCGCACCTGCTGTCGACCATTCCCTACCACGAGGTGCGGCGCCCGCCGCTTCGGCTGCCGCCCCGCCCGGCCCCCACCGGCTACCAGCGACCCCCACGCAGCGTGCAGACCTACGTCCCCGACCACGCCGCCTCACTGGACATCTGAGCGGTGCCCGTCGACCGACGACCGCCGGGACAACGCTCCAGACCAGCGCGGCGTCGCGGACAATCGCCGCGGGCAGCACGAGGGCCGTTACGCAAAGCGGACGGTGGTCGTGGCGCGGACCACCACGACCACCCTGCGGGCACCGCGGTGCCGGTGACCGCCAGCACGCCCGACCTCGGGCTGGCCGACCCGCAGGCCACCGTGGACGAGTGGCTGGCCAGCAGCGACACCGCAGCGGTGGTCACCCTGCCCACGCCCAAACCACCCCACGGCCCACACCCGGCGGCCGGGATTAACAGCCACCTCCGGCCCCGCGACCGGATGGCCCGCGCGGCACGCACCCACCGGCGCAGACAACCGGGCCAGCCCGACGCGCCACCGGCCACGCCACGGTAAGGAGCCAAGAGCGGAGGGCACGGACAACCGCTGACTGGGGCTGTTGCGGCGAACGCGGGCGCATAAGGCTCTTATTTCGCCTCCGAGATCGCCCCGACCCGGAGGACGTCATGAGCTTCATCGACGCCCACACGTTCTCGGTCGATCTCGTGTTACGGGTCCTGGGCATCCCCCCGTCGACCTACTACGCCTGGCGGGCCCGCCAGGCCGCGCCCAGCCGGCGGGAGCTGGAGGACACGCACTTGCTGGAGATGATCGTCAAGATCCGCACAGCGCACGAGTTCGCCGGCACGTACGGGTCCCCGCGGGTGTGGCTGGAGCTGCGACGCCAAGGCGTGCGCGTGGGCCGCAAGCGCGTCGAGCGGATCATGCGCGAACACGGCCTGGCCGGCGCGTTCCTGCGCCGGGGCTGGAAAGGCGGGTCCACCAAGCAGAACCCCCGGCACACCGCCGCACCGGACCTGGTCGACCGGCAGTTCCACGCCGACGAGCCGAACCGGCTGTGGGTGGCCGATCTGACTCGGATCATGACCGGCGAGGGAGCGCTGTGGCTGGCCTCGGTGCGGGATGCGTTCTCCAACAAGGTCGTCGGCTGGGCCACCGCCGCCCGCGCGGACACCGAGTTGGTGCTCTCCGCGCTGGGCTACGCCCTGCGCTCCCGCGAAGTCCACGACGGGCAGTTGATCCACCACAGCGACAAGGGGTGCCAATATACGGCCTTGCGGTTCACCCAGCGCCTGGCCGACGCTGGCGTGGCCCCGTCCACCGGCAGCGTCGGGGACAGCTTCGACAACGCACTCGCCGAGAACCTGTGGTCGACCATCAAGACCGAGCTGATCTACTGGCCCGGCACCACTTTCACCACTCGCGCCGAGGCCGATTCGGCGATCTTCCGCTACATCGACGGCTGGTATAACCCCCGCCGCGTCCAGAAAGGACTCGGCGGACTGTCTCCCGACGAGTACGAGGAGGCATGGCGTATCCGGCAACAGACCGGCTCGGCTACGATCCCAGCCAGGCCGGACGAACCCTGATAACCAAGTCTCCGGCAAAGCGGGGGAACCTCAACCGGCAAGCGACGACAAGCTTACGAACAACAAGCTCTACCGCTACGTCACGGCAGTCCTCCTGTTCTGCTGGGCGCACGAGATCACCTCACTGGCCAGCATGGCGACGACGACGCCAAGCTCGCCGAAGCCACTACAGACGACGCGGACACCTACCCCCGTAACTGCCGTTGCCGTATTAACGGGCAACCCCGACACGATCGGCGCGCCTGGATCACCGGCACCGCCGTGGTTCACCCGCTCGGTGCCTGCCCGGCGGCCGGGTTCGGTGCCCGTTCCCGAACGCGGCGCCTGACCCCGCGCGTCCGATACTCGCCATCGTGGGTCGCTCGGTTCGGAACACGTTTTCAGCTCGCACTTCTCGCGAGGCTCTCTTCGAGGTCGTTCAGCACGGCGTGGACGGGCCCCCAGCACAGGGTCACGGTGTCGCGGTCCGGAACGAAGGCGCTCTCCAACTGCGCCCGAGGATGGATGAAGTTGCGGAAGTTGCGGACGGGATCCATGAAGCTTTTCGCGTCCAACTGGATCAGGCCCCGGTGGTGCGCCGTGTCGATCAGCAGCTCCAACCCGGCCCGGCGTGCGTCGATCCGCCGTCCGTCCCGGCCGCGGAACCCGCTGCGCAGCAGTTCCGGCTCGCGCTCGGTGAGCACCGAGAAGAGCAGCCCTTCCACGAAGCTTCCGATCCCGAAAAGGGCGAGCAGGTAGGCACCACTTTCCTCGGACGCCCGACTCTGCGCGATACGGTCCAGGAGCAGGCTGACCACCTGTTCGTCCGCCACGATGCGTGGCAGGCGATGCCCGAGGTTGTCCGGGGCCACGAAGACCGGGCCTTCCGCATCAAGGCGGACCTCGCCGAGAACCGGACGCCCGCCGACGTAGCTGACCGCGAGGCGCTCCGGCTCCAGTATGCGGTTCAGTTCCTGCCGGACCTCCTCGGCGACCGGCATACCGCCGTCGTACTCGAGCGGGTCGCAGACACGGCACAGAAAGCGCTCGATATCGGCGCGTTGGTCACCGCGTTCGGTGAGGGCATCGACCAGCCACGGGATTCGCGGGGATCCGTCATACTCCGGCGGATCGTCCCACCCGGCGCCGCGCAGCAGAGCCTCGAGCTCATGTCCGCGCCGCTCCAGGGGACCGTCGAGGTCGCATGCGAGCCTGGCGACCCGCTCGATCGTCTTGGGGTCCAGGGGAAACATCAGTTCTCCTCCGCCGTGCCCAGACGCTCGGCGTGATCGAACGCCGCGTTGATCCGCTCAACGATCTTCCTGCCGCGCCGCCGGAAACCGAGCTGCTGAATCGCCTGGTCGATCCGTGTCTCGCGGTCCAGAGGAAGCCGGTCGGCCAGCAGCCACCGGCAGACGGCGACGATCTCGTGGTCCGCGTACTCGTCGATCTTTCCGCGCCGCGGCACGCGGGGACGCGGCCCCCGGTCGGCTCCCACGGTGACGTCGTCGACCGTTGGCAGGTCGACCGAAGCCGGCGGCTCCGGTTCGCGATCGGCCTCGGCCACGGCCTGATGCCACCGTTCGACGATGCGGACCGTCTCCGCCTGGGGATCCTCGAACCAGTCACTGGCCCATACCCGGTGGAACCGCCACCCCAGTCGTTCGAGGTGCTCCTGCCGCAACCGATCGCGGTCTCGGGCGCTGTGTGCCCTGTGGTAGGTGTCCCCGTCCGTTTCTATCGCCAGCACCATGCGTCCCGGCTGATCGGGGTGGGCGAGGGCGAAGTCGATCCGGTAGTCCGACACACCCCACTGCGGTGTGACGGGAACGCCGGCGCCGTTCAACGCGGTGAGCACGCTGTGCTCGAACCCGTTCAGCTCGACGGGTTCGGCGCGACCGATCCGGTCCAGACGTCCGCCATTCTCGGCGAAGGCGAGGAATTGTCGCAGCAGCTCCGGGCCGAGAGTCCCCCAGTTCGGCGCCATATCGTCGGCGGTGAACGAGCTCACCACCGTCATGCGCCGCCGTGCGCGAGTCACGGCGACGTTGAGCCGGCGCTCGCCCCCTTCCTTGTTCAGCGGGCCGAAGTTCATCGACAGCCGGCCGTCCGGGCCCTTCGCATACCCGATGGTCAGGATGATCGCGTCGCGCTCGTCGCCCTGCACCCGTTCCAGGCTCTTGACGAAGAGCCGTCGGCCAGGGCCCTGCATCCGCTCGGTGAACTCGGCCAGGTCCGGGTGCCGCTGGCTCGCCCGGCGAAGCTCGCCTTCGATGTGGTTGGCGTGCCTGATGTTCATGGTGATCACGCCCAGCGATTCCGTCGGATGGTCGCGGACGTGCCGCAACACCAGGTCGACGACCCGGTCCACCTCCTGCTGGGCGATACCGCCCTGACCGGGTGCCACCCTGGCGTCGACAACCTCCAACCGCAGCGGACTGTCCGTGTCCCGTCCCGGAAAGGTCACCAGGGAATCGCCGTAGATCGTGTGGTTGGAAAAGGTGATCAACCGTTCGTCCTGGCTGCGGTAGTGCCAGGTGAGCGTGTGCGACTGCGGAACGAACGTGGCGAGGCACTTCAGGATCGACTCGAAGTCGCCGACCTGGGGCGCGCTCGGGGACTCGTCCTCGTCGTCGTCCTCGTCGCCCGCACCGCCTTGTAAGGTGGTCCGGAAGAACGTGGTGGGCGGCAGCTGCCGATCATCACCGGCCACCACGAGCTGCCGGCCGCGCATGATCGAGGCCATCGCGTCGTAGGGCTCGACCTGGCTGGCCTCGTCGAAGATCACCAGATCGAACAACCGTTCCGCCGGCAGCAGACGGCTGACCACGATCGGCGACATCGCCCAGCACGGCCGGGCGGCCAGCAGAACGTCCGGCGCCCTGGCGACCAGCTTGCGAATGGGCATATGCCCTCGCTTGCGCTTCGCCTCGCCGAGGACCACGGTGTTCTGCTGCGGGTTGCCGTCCCGCGCGGCCCGCAACCGTTCGGCGACGCTGCGCCGGACGCGCTGGGCGTTGAGCCGGAAGTGGTCGATGTCGGCCCGGCGGAACTCGTCGACGACCTGGTTGTGCTGCCGCCCGACGAAGTGCGCGAGGTGCGGGACACGTATCCGGTACTCGTCCAGCAAGGAGCTGTACCAGGAGAACCGCAGCATGTCACGCGCTTCCTCGGCGTCGGCGTCGCGTCGCACCAGTTCGTCCAGAAGCTGATCGAGTCCCAGCTCACGGAACCGGTCGGTGAGCGTGTTCAGCTTCGGCATGCGGAAAAGCGTGTTCCGGTCAGCCTGAAGTTCGTTCAGGGTGGCCGTCACACGCTCCTCCGGCCACTGCTCGGGCTCCTCCAACCGGGCGCACATGGCCACTGCGGCGAGTTGGTCGCGCACCTCGGTGAACCGTCGCAGGGCGCTGCCCAGACCGACCACCTGGGACGGACTTCCGCCCGCCACGGCCAACTGCTGCCAGCGGTCCCGCTGCCTCGCCGCGCTGATGAGCTCCCGGTGCAGCGTGGCCCGGTCACATCTGCCGGCCTTGCGCATCTGCGCGGCCTGCTTGCGGAGCGCTCGCCGGCGCCACCAGCCGATATCGCGGGAATGCCGAGATCGCCAGGAGCGGGGTGCGGTGGCGAAACACAGGTCGTCCAGATGTGCCCCGAAGATCTCGTCGCCGTAGCCGGCCACGGTCTGCTCGACCGCGCCCAGCAGGCCGAGCACCTCCTGCCAGCCGGCCAGATCGGACGGACGGTTCAGGCCGGCGCGGCCGACCAGGGCACGCATCTCGGACTGGGCGTCCCGCCAGGTCCGACCCGCCAGGTCGTTCAACTTGGCCACGACCTCCCGGACCGCGTCCTCGTCACGGACCTCCGAGAGCGACCAGGGTGAATCACCCCGCCGCACCCGCAGTCCGCCGAGATTGACGAACTCCATGAGATCGCTTTCCACCTGCCGGAACGTCTGGCCGCTGAGCATGCGCAGCGGCGAACCCATGAAACGCACCGGGTTCGCCCCGCGCTCGGGAAGTCCGAGCAGTGCCTGGTACACCTGGTAGGCGCTGACCTTCCAAGGTTCCCGCTCGACGTGTAGCTCGTGCTCGTGCTCGATCACCTGCCGCCGGCGCTCGGCCAGCCGATCGTGCAGACCGTCGATGCGGGGTGGCAGTTCCTTGCTCGCACGGTCGAGGGACTCCGCGACCTGCTCGGCGACCTGCTTCTTGCTGAGCTTCTGTTCGTGCAGGTCGAACACCAGGTGGTGCAGGTCGACCTGTTCCAAGCGCTGGGTTACCGCCTCGATCGCCGCCCGCTTCTCGGCGACGAAAAGAATGCGCTTACCGCGCGCGGCCGCCGCGGCGATGATGTTCGCGATCGTCTGGCTCTTCCCGGTGCCGGGCGGTCCCTGGATCACGACGTGCTGACCGTCGAGCACGGAACTGATCGCGCGTTGCTGGGAGGAATCCGCGTCCATGACGAGGAACTCGTCCCGAGGATGGACGTCGTCGGGCTCCGCCGGCCGGTAGTCGGCCGCGCTGGCCCGCAACGCCTCCGTCGCGGTCGGGACGCCGGCCGCGGCGGCGATGACATCGTGGCTGGCCAGCAGGTCAACGGAGTTCCTCAGGTCGTTGACCATCGGGAGCTTCTCGAAGCTGAAGATCCCGACCAGCACCCGGTCCTCCAGGTCGGCGGAGAGGTTGTGCCGGCCGACGCGCTCGGCGAGTTCCCCGTAGACCCGCTTCACCTGTTCCGCCGGGTCCTCCACCTCGGCAACGAGTGCCTGCAGTTCCTCGGCCATCCGGTCGGCGTCCAGATCCACCCCGTACTGCCGGTTCAGCGCGTACAGCAGCACGGGGTTGACCTCGACCTCGCCGATCAGGTCGATCTCCGCCGACGAGCCGCTCAGTCTCCCGAAAACCGGGGGCAAGGACCATCTGCCAAATGGGCGTTGTATGACCCATCCATGTGCCGGCGGTCTCTACGGCCAGTAGTCCTTCGCATCCCACTGTTCACCGCGAACGGCTTCCGCCCCGAACGTCCCCGGAGTGAGCCTCCGGTCCGCGGCGTAGACGTGGTTTCCCGCCCAGTTCGGCCGCGGCTACCCCGTGGCCGTGATGGTGTTGCTACAGACGAGCAGCCGCCGGGTGTCGTAGTCGCCCACGCACACCCTGTAGGTGATCTTCGCGCCTTCGGGCATGTTCATGTTGTGGTCGATGCAGGTGCCGGACCCATTGTTGTCCCACGCCTCGTTGTTCTGCCCCGGGACGTCGGACCGCTGGTACCACGCCACGGCGGAGTGCCCGTCCGCCTTGTTGTCGCAGACGTAGAGGTGGTCGCCGTAGGCGACGAAGCTGGCCCGGGCGGCGCACCCGTCCGGGGTGCACACGCTGGTCGGCTGCTCGGCCGGGCTGCTGGACGCCTTCGCGCTGGTCACCGTGGTCGCCGCCGGGGGTGGCGGCGCACCCGGGGTGGTGCCCCGCCCGGCCGGCGGCGCCGGCCCGGCGGGCGCGCCGCCGGCCACGGAGGTCACCGGGACCGTGGTGGCCCCGGGCGCCGCGCTGGCCGGCACGGTCGGGTCCGCCGTGGACGTCGCCGCGGACTGCGCCTGCGGGCGCGCCTCCCCGTGCAGCGCGCGCTGCCACGCCGCCAGGCCGACGGTCAGCGCGGCCACCGCGACCAACACGCCGACGACGGTGAGCGCCATCCGGCGCCGCCGCGGCCGCGCCGGCCCGGCGGTGTGCCACACCGACTCGCCCGGCGGGGTGTCCGGAAAGGACGGTCCGCCGACCGGGGTGGCCGGGTGGGCCCCACCGGAGCGAGGTTCACCGGGCACCGCGGCGGCCCACGGGGGCGGCTGCGGGGCGAACGACCGGGGTTCCGCGTCGGAGACCAGGCTCCGCAGCGCGGCGGCCAGGGCGGCGGCGCTCGGGTGGCGGTCCTCGGGGCGCTTGGCCATGGCCCGCCGCACCACGTCGGCCAGCGGGGGCAGCTCGGGGCAGGCGAGGGCGGCCGGTTCCTCGGTGAGGATGCGGTGCAGCACGGCGGCGATCTCCTCGCCGCGCCGGCCGAACGCCGGCTGGCCGGCCACGAGCTGATACATGGTCGAGCCGAGGGCGTAGACGTCGGACGCCGCGCTCGGCGGCTGCCGGTTCACCACCTCGGGGGCGGCGTGGCTGGGGGTGAAGGTCTCCAGCACGGTCGCGGACGCGCCCAGGTCGAGCAGGCAGGCCACGCCGAAGTCGGCCAGCGCGGGCTCGCCGAACCGGGAGACGAGAATGTTGTTCGGCTTCACGTCGCGGTGCACGATGCCGAGCTGGTGCGCGGCGTCGAGCGCGTCCGCGATCTTCGCCCCGATCCGCGCGACCTCCGTCGCGGGCAGCGGGCCCTCGGCGTTGAGCCGGTCCATCAGCGACCCGCGGCTGTAGAGGTCCATCGCCAGGTACGGCCGGCCGGTCCGGGTCCGCCCCGCGTCGAGCGCGGTGACCACGTTCGGATGCCCGGTCAGCCTGGCGGTCGTGGTGACCTCGCGGAAGAACCGCCGCCGCGCGTCCTCGTCCAGCGGGACCGTCAGCACCTTCAGCGCCACCGCACGGTCCAGCGCCTCCTGGGTGGCCCGGTAGACGACGCTGAACCCGCCACGCCCGATGAGCTGGAGGTCCCGGTAGCCGGGCACGTCCTCCGGCCGCTCGTCGCCGTGGCGGCGCCTGTGGAAAAGCTGCATCAGGTGGCGATCCTATCGCCCGGCCGGGGCGCGGTCGTGCCTGGTCGTGGGTCCGCAGTGCGGCGTGCCGGCTGCCGGTCATCTCCCCCGGGATCAACGACGGGAGACGCGGTTGACCTTGGCACCACGGCGGGCCGTGGTCCAGCAGGCCGCCCAGGACGGGTTCCCCACGCCGCTGGGCCTGGCTGAACGGGCGTGGGCGCGGCTATCGGCGTGCCGCCGGGGTGCTGGACGGCGTCTGCCAGGCGCGGGCGTAGCGGCGCACGTCCGGGCGCCGCGGGTCGCGGCCGCGGTACACCACGTAGGGCCGCACCAGGTAGCCCAGCGGTGCGCTGAACACGTGCACCAGGCGGGTGTACGGCCACAGGGCCAGCAGGGCGAGCACGACCAGGTTGTGGACCTGGAAACTGACGGGTGTGCCGACCATCAGCTCGGGCCGCGGGTGAATGGTGAACAGGCCGCGGAACCACGGCGATACCGTGGCGCGGTAGTCGTAGCCGCCGCCGATGAGGTTGCTGCCCACGGTGTTGAGCATCCCGGTGGCGATCGCTGTCGTCAGCAGCACGTACATGATCTTGTCGTTGGTGGTGGTGGCCTTGCGCACGGCCGGAACGGTGACCCGCCGGTAGAGCAGGATCGCCAGCCCGGCGACGGTGACCAGACCGGACAGCGTGCCGGCGGACACCGACACCAGGTGATACGCGAACTCGGAAACGCCCAGCGCCTCGGTCCAGCTCGCCGGCACCGCGATGCCCAGCACGTGACCGCCGATCACCGCCAGAAGTCCGAAGTGGAACATCGGGCTGCCCAGTCGAAGCAGCCGGCTCTCGTGGAGCTGGGAGGACCGGGTGGTCCAGCCGAACTGGTCGTGCCGGTACCGCCAGACGTGCCCGAGCACGAACGAGGTGAGCGCCACGTACGGGACGGTCATCCACAGCACGGTGGTCACCGGCGTCCTCCCATCTGCTGGTGGGTGAGCGGGTCGATCCCGAACGGTTCGAGGCCGACCTCCTCCTCGGGCGGTCCCTGCGCGGCCAGTTCGGCGATCCGGCGTCGGTCCGCGGTGTTCAGCTCGGGCAGGGTGGCGCACACCGCGTCGAGCACCGCCCGGTACGGCGACCCACTGTCCTCCAGGGACAGTCGGAGCAGTTCGACGACGGGGCGGTGCTCGACGAGCAGCCGCCGGCCCGCCACCGGGTCGGCGGTCGCGGCGAACTCCAGCACCACCGCGAGATGGTCGGGCAGCTCGTGCTCGCCGAGGGTGACGCCCGCGCTGCGGTAGGCGTGCTTGAACCGCAGCAGGGCCATGCCCCGCTTGCGGGTGTCGCCGTAGGCGTAGTAGGTGAGGTGCAGGCAGCTGCGCCGCCGCAGGTCGAACGTCTCGACGTAGTGCGCGGCCAGCTCGATCGCGGGTGTCCGCCGCAGATGGTCCACAAAGGACACCAGCGGCTGGCCGACCGGTGCGGGCAGTGCGCTGGCCGCGCTGTGCAGCTGGTTGAGCATGCCCAGGGTTTGCTCGGTCGGGTAATCCAGCAGCAGCGCGGCGATCCGCCACACCATGCGCTGGTCCAGCCCGGCCAGCTCGGCGGCGGGCTGGTTGGCCTTGCGCCCCAGCCAGGTGGGGCTCATCGGGTCGGCTCCGCGGCGTTGGCCGGTTCCGCGGCGCGGTCGGCGCCGTGGGGATGGTCCCCGGCCTGGTTGGCGCCGTTGGGTTGGTCCGCGGCGTGGTCGGGGCCGTTGGTCTGCTTCGCGGGGAACAACCCGGTGGTGCTCCTGCCGTCCCAGTTGAGCAGGTTGATCCGACCGGCCTTGTCGTCGGGCGCGGCGCCGTTGGTGTCGGTCAGGTGGAACCGGTCGGCTATCGCGTCGAACGCGGTCATGCCCGGGCCGCCCTCGGAGTCCAGGCTGCAGCCGGTGGCCAGGGCGTCCAGCCGGTGCGCGTCCGCGCCGGCCGCGCTGGGGATGACGTACCGCTGGTCGTACTTGGCGATGGCCAGCAGCCGGTACATCGCCTCGATCTCGGCCGGCGTGAGCCCCACGGACTCGGCGATGTCCGGTCGGGTCTCCTCCCCCAGGTTGATCCGACGCATGTGCGCGCGCATCGCCGCCAGCCGCCGCAGCGCCGCCCGCACCGGGCCGACGTCGCCCGCGGTGAACAGCTCGGCCAGGTACTCCACCGGGATGCGCAACGCGTCGATCGCGCCGAAGAGGTTGCCCGCGTCCTCGCCGTCGTGCCCGGTGCTGGTCAGCACGTCCACCACCGGGGAGAGCGGCGGTACGTACCAGACCATCGGCATCGTGCGGTATTCCGGATGCAGCGGCAACGCCACCTGGTAGTCCACGATCAGCCGGTACACCGGCGACGCCTGCGCGGCCTCGATCCACTCCTGACTGATCCCGGCCCGCTCCGCCTCGGCCACCACCCTCGGGTCGTGCGGGTTGAGGAACACGCCGAGCTGCGCCGGGTAGAGGTCCTGGTCATGGGGTACCGAAGCCGCTTCCAGGACCGCGTCGGCGTCGTAGAGCAGCACGCCGATGTAGCGCAGCCGGCCGACGCAGGTCTCCGCGCAGACGGTGGGGATGCCGACCTCCACCCGGGGGTAGCAGAAGGTGCACTTCTCGGCCTTGCCGGTGCGGTGGTTGAAGTAGACCTTCTTGTACGGGCAGCCGGTGACGCACTGCCGCCACCCGCGGCAGCGGTCCTGGTCGACCAGCACGATGCCGTCCTCGGTGCGCTTGTAGATCGCGCCGGACGGGCAGGACGCCGCGCAGGACGGGTTGAGGCAGTGTTCGCAGATCCGCGGCAGGTAGAACATGAACGTCCGCTCGAACTCGAGCTTCACCTGCTCGGAGACCCTGGCCAGCAACGGGTCGCGGCCGACCTGGGACGGCCCGCCGCCCAGGTCGTCGTCCCAGTTGGCGCCCCAGGTGACCGCGGTGTCCTCACCGGTGATCAGCGACTTGGGCCGGGCCACGGGGGTGGTGTCCGACGGCGGAGAGGACAGCAGGTTGTCGTAGTCGTAGGTCCAGGGTTCGTAGTAGTCGGCGACGGTGGGCAGGTCCGGGTTGGCGAAGATGTTGAGCAGCCGCTTGAGCCGGGAGCCCGACCGCAGGGTGAGCCGGCCGCGTTTGTTCAGCGTCCAGCCGCCCTTCCACCGCCGCTGGTCCTGGTACTGCCGCGGGTAGCCCTGGCCCGGCCGGGTTTCCACGTTGTTGAACCAGACGTACTCGACGCCGCCGCGGTTGGTCCACGCCTGCTTGCAGGTGACGCTGCAGGTGTGGCAGCCGATGCACTTGTCCAGGTTCATCACCATGGCGAGCTGTGCCATCACGCGCATCAGTACTGCACCTCCTGGCTGCGTCGACGGATGGTGGTGACCTCGTCGCGTTGGTTGCCGGTGGGGCCGTGGTAGTTGAGCGCGAACGACTGCTGGGCGTAGCCGCCGATCAGGTGCGACGGTTTGATCATCAGCCGGGTGAGGGCGTTGTGGATGCCGCCCCGCTTGCCGGTGCGCTCGGTGCGTGGCACGTCCACCGCGCGGTCCTGCGCGTGGTACATGAACACGGTGCCCTCGGGCATCCGGTGGCTGACGATCGCCCTGGCCACCACCACGCCGTTGCGGTTGACCGCCTCGATCCAGTCGTTGTCGCTGACGCCGATCTTCGCGGCGTCCACATCGGACATCCAGATGGTCTGCCCGCCGCGGGACAGCGTGAGCATGTGCAGGTTGTCCTGGTAGGCCGAATGGATCGACCACTTCGAGTGCGGGGTGAGGTACCGGACGGTGATCGCCTTGTGCCCGCCTGCCCCCTCCAGCGCACCCACCCCTGGCTCGTCGAACAACGCGGTCATGTCCAGCGGTGGCCGGAAGATCGGCAACTGCTCGCCCAGCTCGGCCATCCAGTCGTGGTCGAGGTAGAAGTGCTGCCGCCCGGTCAGCGTGTGCCACGGCTTGAGCCGCTCGGTGTTGATCGTGAACGGGGCGTAGCGCCGGCCGCCGGTCTCGCTGCCCGACCACTCCGGTGAGGTGATCACCGGGACGGGGCGTGCCTGGGTGTCGGCGAAGGTGATCCGCTTGCCCTCGTTCTCCGCGGCGAGATCGGCGAGCCTGGTCCCGGTGCGCCGTTCCAGGGCGCGGAAGCCCTCGGTGGCCAACCGGCCGTTGGTGGTGCCGGACAGCGCCAGGATGGCCTCGGCGGCGTGGGTGTCCCTGGCCAGTGACGGCCGGCCGGCGGCGATCCCGGACGGGATCACGCCGTTGGCCGCCTTGAGGTATTCGACCTCGGCGTCCGGGTGGACGGTGACGCCCTTGGTGGTCACGCCGAGCCGGTCCACCAGTGGGCCCAGTGCGGCCATCTTCTCGCCGACCGCGGCGTAGTCCCGCTCCACCACGACCAGCCGGGGCATGGTCCTCCCGGGAATGGGTTCGCACTCGCCGGCCTTCCAGTCCAGCACCCGTCCGCCCGGTTGCGCGGTGGCGTCGGCGGTGTCGTGCTGCAGCGGCACCGCGACGATGTCCCTGCGCACCCCCAGGTGCTTCTCGGCCAGCCAGGAGAACCCGCGCGCGATGCGGTGGAACGCCTCGAAGTCGGTCTTGGCCTCCCACGGCGGGGAGATCGCCGGGGAGAACGCGTGCACGTACGGGTGCATGTCGGTGCTGGACAGGTCATGCTTCTCGTACCAGGTGGCCGCGGGCAGCACCACGTCGGAGAACAGCGTCGTGCTGGTCATCCGGAAGTCCAGGGACAGCAACAGGTCCAGCTTGCCCACCGGCGCCTCGTCCCGCCAGGTCACCTCGGCGGGCCGAACGCCCGCGTGGTCGCTGGTCTGCAGGTTGGAGTCGGTGCCCAGCAGGTGGCGCAGGAAGTACTCGTTGCCCTTGGCCGACGAGCCGAGCAGGTTCGCCCGCCACACCGTCAGGCAGCGCGGAAAGTTCTCCGGGGCGTCCGGGTCCTCGCAGGCGAACCGCAGGTGCCCGGTGGACAGCCCGTCCACCACGTGCTGCGCGGCGTCCTTGCCCAACCGCTCGGCCTCGTCGGCCAGGTCGAGCGGGTTGCGGTTGAACGTCGGATAGCTCGGCATCCAGCCCAGCCGGCTGGCCAGCGCGATGTTGTCCGCCGCGGTTCGGCCGGCGAAACGCCCCTTCGCCAGCGGGGAGGCCATCGCCTCCGCGGTGAACGGGTCGTAGCGCCACTGGTCGGTGGCCAGGTACCAGTAGACGGTGCCCTGCATCTGCCGCGGCGGGCGGCTCCAGTCCAGCCCGAACGCCAGCGTGGACCAGCCGGTGATCGGCCGGCACTTCTCCTGGCCGACGTAGTGCGCCCAGCCGCCACCGTTGACGCCCTGGCAGCCGGTGAGCATCACCAGCGCCAGGAACGACCGGTAGATCTGGTCGGAGTGGAACCAGTGGTTGGTGCCCGCGCCCATGAGGATCATCGACCGGCCGCCGGAGCGCTCGGCGTTGTCGGCGAACTCGCGGGCGATCCGCTCGGCCGCGGCGGCCGGTACCCCGGTGATCGGCTCCTGCCAGGCCGGGGTGTACGGCTGGGCGGCGTCGTCGTACCCGGTCGGCCAGTCCCCGGGCAGCCCGGGCCGGCCCACCCCGTACTGCGCCAGCAGCAGGTCGAACACGGTGGTGACCCGGCGGCCGTGCACCATCCGGGTCGGCACACCGCGGCACAGCACCCCGGGTTCGGTGGTGTCGAACCGGGGCAGCCGCACGGTCACCGGCTCGGCGTGGTCGCCGTGCAGCGACAGCAGCGGGTCGACGCCGCCGAGGTCGAGGTTCCACCGGCCCTGACCCGACTCGGTGAACCGGTGGCCCAGCGAGCCGCGCGGCACCACCGGTTCCCCGGTGGCGGCATCCAGCAGCACGGTCTTGGCCGCCGCGCCCTCGCCGCTCTCGCCGAGGTCGGCGGCGGTGAGGAACTTGCCCGGCAGCCATCCCTCGTCCCCTTCCGCCACGGTGACCAGGAACGGCAGGTCGGTGTAGCGCTTGACGTAGTCGACGAACGGGGGTGTCTGCCGGTCGACGAAGAACTCCTTGAGGATCACGTGGCCCATGGCCATGGCCAGCGCGGCGTCGGTGCCCGGCCGGGCGGGCAACCACTCGTCGGCGAACTTGGTGTGGTCCCCGTAGTCCGGCGACACGACGATCACCTTCTGGCCGCGGTACCGGGCCTCGGTCATGTAGTGCGCGTCCGGGGTGCGGGTGACCGGGACGTTGGAACCCCACATGATCAGGTAGCCGGCGTCGAACCAGTCCGCGGACTCCGGCACGTCCGTCTGGTCCCCGAACACCTGCGGGGAGGCCACCGGAAGGTCGGCGTACCAGTCGTAGAACGACAGCATGGCCCCGCCGACGAGCGAGATGAACCGCGCGCCCGCGGCGTGGCTCACCATCGACATCGCCGGAATCGGCGAGAAGCCGGCGACCCGGTCCGGGCCGTAGCGCTTGATCGTGTGCACGTGCGCGGCGGCGACGATCTCCGCGGCCTCCCACCACTCGGCCCGGACGAACCCGCCCTTGCCCCGCGCCGACTTGTACCGGCGGGCCTTCTCCGCGTCGTCGACCACGTCCGCCCAGGCCAACACCGGGTCCTTGAGCCGTTCCTTGGCCTCCCGGTACAGCTCGAGCAGGGTGCCCCGGACATACGGGTAGCGGACCCGGGCCGGCGAGTAGGTGTACCAGGAGAACGACGCACCGCGCGGGCAGCCGCGGGGTTCGTACTCGGGCTTGTCCGGGCCGATCGACGGGTAGTCGGTCTGCTGGGCCTCCCAGGTGATGATGCCGTCCTTGACGTAGACCTTCCACGAGCAGGACCCGGTGCAGTTGACCCCGTGGGTGGAGCGCACCACCTTGTCGTAGGCCCAGCGGTCCCGGTAGAAGACATCGGCCGACCTGCCGCCGATCTGGTGCAGAGTCCGCAGGTCAGCCGAGGTCTCGCCGCGCCGGAAATGCCGGCCGAGGCGCAGCAGGGAATCGGTGAGTCCGGTGTCCATGCCGGCACCGGTGGCCGCGCGACTATCCGTTGTCTCGGTCACCAACGCCACCCTTTCCGGAGTCCAGCGGGGTTCGGCGCACCCGGCGGAACGGATTGTCAATGCGCACACAATCCATAATCCGACGGTGCGACGCCCGTAACACGCCGTTCATCTTCCAGCGGGAAGGAGACCCCACAGATGGCCAGTGACCTGCGGTAACGCCTCCGCGCCTGAAGCCACGCACGCGTCAGAGAATGGCCGGGAACCGGATGCGGTTAACAGACCTGCGCCCTGAAATTTTCGTGCAGGTCACATCTCTTAACGTGCCGGTTACGCACGCCGAGTGATCGGTCCACGCTTTCGAAGTCCTCACAATCACAATGCGGGCGCTGTGAGAACCCGATCCGGCACTGTCCAACGTCGACAGAAAGACCGCCATGCATTCTGCGGGCCAGCGGCGTCCCATGGTGTCGGTGATCTTCACGACCGCCTCGGCCGCGCCGCCGGCGGTGACGACCCGGGGGTCCGGTCTACCGTCGACCCGCCCGAGGCGCTGCGCGTCCCCAGGCCTGATGCGCGGCGCCGGCCACGTCCCGGCGCGTCACACCCCATACCGCGCTACCGCCCGGGTCACCTAGCTGTGCGCGTTCCGGTAGAGACGAACCGCATTGCGCAGTGCCATGGTCACGGTCATCGGACCGACTCGGGGCACGAACACACCGGCCTTCTCGACAATGTCGTCGGCAAAGTTCTTCAGTGTCGAGAAGTTGATACACGTGGCGCCCGGCCTGATCTCCCGTGCCCGCACCAGGGGAAAGTCCCGCGTCGGCACACCGGTGACCACAACGTCGGCTTCGGCCAATGCCGTGGCCCGGTCGACCGTGGTGTCCCGCACGCCGTGCGAACCGCTGCCCGTCCTGGGCGTGAACAGCAGCGGTCCCTCGATGTCGAAGGACGTCACCTCCGCGCCGTCATTGGCCATCATCGCGGCCAGCGGCTGGCCGACGATCTCACTGCGGTTGAATACGCAGGCCTTGATCCCGGCGAGTGGCTTGGGCGCCCCGGTGTTCGTGACGCCGCTCGCCTCCAGCAGTTTCAGAATGGCCAGCGGTGTGCAGGGCAACACGGCGCGCTTCGTTCGTGCGGCGTCGATGAACCGGCGATTCTCGTACAGGCAGCGGCTCCAGAACGAGTGCAGCCCCTCGACGTCCTTGCGCGGGTCGACCAGTTCGCGCAGCCAACGGTCGTGTTCCGGACCCCGTATCGGGTAATACACAAAGATGCCGTGTACGGAATCGTCACAGCCCGCTTCATGCACGGCGCGCTCGACGTCGTCGGGACGCAGCATGCGCAGGTCGAAGTCGATTCCCACGGATTCGCAGCCGCGCCGGGTGTAGCCGGCGTACGTCTTGGAGGGTCCGTGGTCGTCGACGAGAAGGCCGGCCAGCGTCAGGCACTCGGGGATCGCCGCGACTTCTTGACGGATCTCCGCGCGGAAGGTGCTGGCCAGCGCGGTGGGATCAAGAACACGAGCGGTCACGGTAGCTCCTTAGCACAGGTCTCGCCGCGCGGCGAGCTGACCCTGGCCGCCGGCCACGACGGTACGTTCCATGTGCACGGCGGCGCTCCGTATTCGCCGGGCGCCAAGCCCCCCGTGCGGCATGGTCGGCAAGCTGACCGGCCGGCAACCGGGCCCCGACCGAACCGCCCGGTGAGCGGCGAGCGGCCATAAAGTGGAACTGTCCGGTATCGAAATTTCGTGGGGAGGCGCCCGTGACGCTGACCGTGCATGTCCGCGAGCTGCCGGAGATGACCGGCCAGCACCTCGGCTACAGCGCATGGCACGAGATCACCCAGCGGCAGGTGGACCTGTTCGCCGACGCGACATGGGATCACCAGTGGATTCACGTCGACCCGGAGCGGGCCGCCGAGGGACCCTACGGCGGCACGATCGCCCACGGGTTTCTCACCATCTCCCTCGCGCCCGCGCTGCTGAGCGAGATCTGGCAGGTCACCGGGGTGGACCTGGCGGTCAACCAGGGCCTGTCCGAGTTGCGGTTCCGCAATCCGGTCGCGGTCGGCGCGCGGCTTCGGCTGGGCGCGGAGCTGGTCTCGGCCCGGCCGCGGCCGCGCGACTTCCTCGAGGCGGTGATCCGGTTGACCTTCGACGCGTCGCTCGCCGAGCAGCGGCAGCGCACCGCCGTGGCCAACCTGGTAGTGCTGCTGCACGCCGCGCCCCAGGAGGCGGGCGCGCAGCGGGAACCGGCCTGAGCTACAGCCGGCCGGGAATCTCGCCGGCGGCGTAGCGTTCCTGGCACTGCCGGCGTTGGATCTTGCCGCTGGTGGTGAACGGCAGCGAGCCCGGCCGTACCAGGATGACCTCGTGCACCTGCAGCCCGTGCTCGGCGTTGACCGCCCGGCGGATCGACCGCTGCACCTCGCGGAGAACCGCCTCCTGCGCCGGCACGGCCGCCTCGGCGAGCACGACGAGCCGTTCCCGCTCGCCGTCGTCGACGGAGAGCGCGCAGCAGCGCAGCTCGCCCGCGGCCGGGTGGCTGGCCTGCACGGTCGCCTCGATGTCGTGCGGGTAGTGGTTGGCGCCGGCGATGATCAGCAGCTCCTTGGCTCGGCCGGTGACGAAGAGTTGCCCGTCCCGGATCACGCCGAGGTCGCCGGTGCGGAGGAACTGCCGGTCCGGGTGGTCGGGCAGGCGCGCGGCGAACGCGTCGGCCGTTGCCGCGGGGGCGTTCCAGTAGCCGGCGCCCACGCTCGGTCCGGACACGACGATCTCCCCGATTTCCTCCGCGCCACAGGGCTTGCCCGTCGACGGGTGCACGGCGAGGACGGTGAGCGCGGGATGGATCTGGCCGCAGCTCACCAGGGGCCGGCCGCCGCCTTCCGGGTCGGCGGGCCGCACCCGACCCGCGGCGAGCCCCGCGCGGTCCACCTGCAGCACCACCGGCCCGCGGCCGATCGGCCCGCCGGACACCATGAGCGTGGACTCGGCGAGGCCGTATGCGGGAAACAGCGACTCGCGGCGGAATCCCACTGGCGCGAACGCGGCGCAGAACCGGTCGAGGGTGCCCGCACGCACGGGTTCGCCGCCGACCAGCGCCATCTCCCAGCCGCCGAGGTCGAGCGTGCGGCGCTGCGCGTCGGTGACCCGGCGGGCGCAGAACTCGTAGCCGAAGTTCGGCGCGACGCTGTCCGCGCGGCCGAGGTCGGAGATCGCGCGCAGCCAGGTGAACGGGCGCTGCACGAACACCGGGGCCGGCATCACCCTGACGTCGTGCCGGCCGAACAGCGGCTCGAGTACCCCGCTGATCAGGCCGAGGTTGTAGTTCAGCGGCAGCCAGGTGACCGCCGTGGGTCGGGGCATGTCCTCGTCGGCCGGCCGGCGCAGGTTGTCGTGGATCAGCGACAGGTTGTGCAGCACGTTCGCGTGGGTGAGCACGACGCCCTTGGGCTCGCCGGTGGAACCCGACGAGTACTGCAGGTACGCGACCGTGTCCGCGGTGATCTCCGGCGGCGTCCACTCCTCAGCCGCGCCCGCGTCGACCTCGTCCGTGGCGATCACCGTCAGCCCGGCGAGAACCTCGGTCTGCTTCAGCAGCGGGTGCACCCGGGCCAGACCGTCCGCAGTGGACAGCAGCAGGGTGGATCGGGAGTTCGCGGCGATGGAGTCCACTCTGGTCCACTTCAGGTTGCCCCTGGTGCCGTCCAGCGCCGCGACCGGAACCGGGATCACGCCGGCGTAGAGGCAGCCGAAGAAGGCGGCATGGAAGTCCAGCCCGGGCGGGTAGCTCAGCAGCGCGCGGGCACCCGGCGCAGCCGCGGCGCGCAACACGACGGCGATGGCACGGGCCTTGCGGTCGAGTTCGGCCAAGGTCAGCGAGTCCGACTCGGCCACGCCGTCCGCGAGGAACACGAAGCTCCGCCGGTCGGGCTCGGCGGCAGCACGCGCCCGGCACAGGTCGACCAGAGTGGACAGGGCGACCGCGGTGGCCTCTTGGTGCTTGGCTCGCATGGGATTGCCTCCAGTGGGGACGGGAGAAAGGGGGACGGCAGCGGGTCGGCTCAGCCGGCGTCGGCGGTGAGGTCGCCGGCCCGGTACCGGGCCCGGCACTCCGCGCGGCGGAGCTTGCCGCTGGTGGTGAACGGGAGGCTGCCGGTCTTGAGCAGCACGACGTCGTGCACGGTGAGCCCGTGCGCCGCGGCGACCGCGTCGCGGATGGCTCGCCGCAGCTCGGCGGCGGGCACGGCTCCTCGCCCGGCGGGTGGCTCGCCGGCGGTCTCGGCGCCGTCCGGCAGGGCGCGGTAGCGGCTGGCGATCTCGGCGAGGACGACCAGCCGCTCGGCCGCGCCGTCCGGCACGGCCAGGGCGGCGCAGAACCCGTCGCGCACCGCCTCGTGGCTGCCCGACGCGGTCGCCTCGATGTCCTGGGGGTAGTGCTGCGCGCCGTCCAGCACGATCAGGTCGGTGACCCGGCAGGTGACGAAGAGTTGGCCAGCGTTCAGGAAGCCGAGGCTGCCGGTGCGCAGGAACTCCCGTCCGCCGTGCCCGGGGACCACGGCCCGGAAGGTGCGCGCGGACGCCTCCGGGGCGTTCCAGTAGCCCTTGCCGATGCTCGGGCCGGAGACGAGGATCTCCCCCACCTCGTCGGCGGCGCACGGTTCGCCGGTGACCGGATCCACCACCGCCGCGACGAGCGAGGGCTGCACCTGGCCGCAGCCGACCAGCCGGCGGGCCGCGGCCCCCGGCTCGGCCGGGCGTGCCACGCCCTTGGCCAACGCGGCGGCGTCGAACCGTTCGATCACCGGCTCCCGCTCCACCGGGCCGCCGCTGACCATGACCGTCGACTCGGCCATCCCGTAGCTGGGGAAGAACGCCTCGCGGCGGAACCCGCACGGGGCGAACGCCGCGCTGAACTCGTCGATCACCTCGGCCCGCACCGCGTCCGCGCCGATCAGTGCCATCCGCCAGGCGGAGAGGTCGAGCGAGCGGCGCTGCTGCTCGGAAACCCGCCGCACGCACAGCTCGTAGCCGAAGCTGGAGGCCGCGCTGATCCCGGCTCGGCGGTCGGAGATCGCGCGCAGCCAGTTGAACGGGTGCCGGACGAACGTTGCCGGCGACATGAGCACCGCGTCGTAGCCGACGAAGACGGGCTGCACCACGTTGCTGATCAGGCCCATGTCGTGGAAGACGGGCAGCCAGGACACGGCCGGCGGCACGTTGGCGAGATCGTCCCGCTCGCCGGAGCCGTTCGCCACGATCAGCGCGAGGTTGTGCATCACGTTGCCGTGGGTGAGCACGACGCCCCGGGGCCGCTGCACCGTGCCGGAGGTGTACTGCAGGTAGGCCACGGTGTCCGGGTCGATGGGGCACGGGCTCCACCGCTCCGCGTCCGCCGCGTCCACCTCGTCGGTGGCCACCGGCGTCAGCCGGCTCAGGTACGGCATGCCGTGCAGCAGCGGGTCGACCTTGTCCAGGGTTCCCGCGTCGGAGAGCAGCAGTTCGGGCTCGCAGCTCTCCGCGATGGCGCGCAGCCTGGTGTGCCGCGCGTCGTGCGGGGAGCGCACGATCGGCGGGCAGGGCACCGCGATGATGCCGGCGTACAGGCAGCCGAAGAAGGCGGAGACGAAGTCCAGGCCCGGCGGGTAGCTGAGCAGGGCGCGGCCACCCGCCGGCGCGTACTTGCCCAGGCGCGCGGCGATGGCCCTGGCCCGGAGGTCGAGCTGGCCGAGGGTGAGCGAGTCGGATTCGTCCACGCCGTTGTCCAGGAACACGAACGTCCGCCGATCGGGCCGCTCGGCCGCGCGGTGCCGGCAGAGGTCGACCAGCGTGCCCAACTCCGGCCGCGATGGTTCACCGGGCGTCCATGGCATGGTGCACTCCTGTTCCGGGATGACGTTCGTAGGCGGTTTTCCGTGGTTTTCCGTGGTTTTCCGCGCGCTTTTCGCCGCGCCGGTAGGCCATTCGACGGCGATATCCGGGCCGCGCCTTCCGGTCGACGAGGCTACGCCGCGCAACGATTCGGCGGAATCGGCCGACGGAGGGTGGTCGACCACCGCCCCGGGGCGGAAACGGCTCGCCCACGGGGGACAGCGACGATCGGCCACCGGTCACCGTCGAAATTCCGCCCGGTGGCCAATCCCGGAATCGCCGCCACCATTGCTAGCGTTCCGGTGGTCACCGACCACATCGACATCCGCACCGCGGCGGTCCGCCGGCGTTTTTCGCTGCCGCCGACGACCCGCGAGGAGAAAGGCATGAGGACGTCAGGTCGCGGCGGCGCGCAGACTCGCGAAAAGGAAGGGAGCCCGCGATGGTCTACGGGGGCGATGAGTTCATGCACTTCTTCGGGCATCCGTCACTTCCGCCGCCCGCAGGCACCCACGGCGGCGCCGACCGCGAGGTCCTGGTCACCGGGCTGGGCATGACCACACCGCTCGGGCCGGACGTGCCGTCCAGTTGGTCCGCCCTGCTGGCCGGGGAGTCCGCCACCGGACTGCTGGACGATCCGTGGGCCGACGACCTGCCGGTCCGGCTCGGCGCGCGGCTGCGCCAGGAACCGACCGAGGCGCTGGACCGCGTCGAGGCGCGCCGGATGGACCGGTGCCAGCAGTTGGCCATGGTGGCCGCCCGGCAGGCGTGGGCGGACGCCGGCCGGCCGGAGGTGGCGCCGGAGCGGTTCGCCGTGGTGTTCGGCACCGGTCTCGGCGGCGGGCGGACCGTGGTCGACCAGCACGACGTCATCGCGGCCAGGGGGCCGAGCCGGGTGTCGCCGTTCGCGGTCACGATGCTCATGCCCAACGGGTCGGCCGCGGTGGTCAGCCTGGCGCTCGGCGCTCGCGGCGGGGCGCACGCCCCGACCAGCGCCTGCGCCTCGGGTGCCGAGGCGATCGCGGTCGGGCTCGGCCTGCTGCGGTCCGGGCGTGCCGACGTCGTGCTGGCCGGCGGCACCGACGCCTGCCTGGCCCGGCTGTCCATCGCGGCGTTCGCCCGGATGGGCGCGCTGTCCCGCCGGCACCACGACCCGCGGGGCGCGGCGCGGCCGTTCGACAGCGCCCGCGAGGGTTTCGTGATGGGCGAGGGCGCCGGCGCGGTGGTGTTGGAGCGGGCGGAGTTCGCCCGGGCCCGTGGCGCGACGGCGCACGCCACGCTGGCCGGCGCGGGGATGAGTTCCGACGCTCACGACATGACCGCCCCGCTACCGGACGGTCAGGTGCGGGCCATTCAGGAGGCCCTGCGCGCCGGCGGGCTCGGCCCGGAGGACGTCGTGCACGTGAACGCGCACGCGCCCGGCACCCCGGTCGGCGACCTGGTCGAGGCGGCCGCGATCGCCACCGCCCTCGGCCCGCACCCGCTGGTGAGCGCGACCAAGTCGATCACCGGTCACCTCATCGGTGGTGCCGGCGCGGTCGAGGCGATCTTCACCATCCTCAGCGTGCGGGACGACGTGGTGCCGCCGACCAACAATCTGGACGAGCAGGATCCCGAGGCGAAGCTGGAGATCGTCGCGGGAGGGCCGCGGCGCGCCCGGGTGCCCGCGGCGATTTCCAACTCCTTCGGGTTCGGCGGTCACAACGTGGTGCTCGCCTTCACCAAGGCCGGCTGAGCGGTGGCCGAACCGCGCGTCCGCCCGAGGGCACCCGGGCGGAGCGCGGTCGTCCCCGCCGGGTTAGCGCCGGGGACCGTCGACCGGCGACCACGGCGGGCGCGCGAGGCCCAGCCGGTAGGCCAGCAGCGCGGCGTGCATCCGGTTCGGCAGGCGCAGCTTGGCGAGAATGTGGGACACGTGCGACTTCACCGTGGCCGCGGTCAGGTGCAGCTCCCTGGCGATCTGCTGGTTCGACTTGCCGACCGCGATGCCGGCCAGCACCTGCGTCTCCCGGCGACTCAGCGCGGCCAGCGAGGCCGTGGCGGAACGCTCGTCCGGCGGCGGCAGGATCTCGAACCGGTCGAGCATCCGGCGCGTCATCGCCGGGCAGATGAACGCCTTGCCCTCGGCGACCGACCGCACCGCGTAGACCAGTTCCTCCTGGCTCAGGCTCTTCAGCAGGAACCCGCGCGCGCCCGCCCGCAACGAGCGGAACAGGTGGTCGTCGCGGGCCTGGCTGGTGAGCACGATGACGCCGGTGTCGGCGCCGGCGCGGGCCAGTGCCCGGACGAACTCGACCCCGTCCTGCGGGGTGGCGCGGCCCGGGTCGACCAACACCACGCGCGGCCGGTGCTCCCCGACCAGCCGCAACGCGTCCCCGCCGACCCTCGCCTCGGCCACCACGGTGATGTCCGGCGCCTCCCCGAGAGCGTGCCGGAAGCCGCGGCGCACCAGATCCTCGTTGTCCACCAGCAGGACGCCGATGCCGGCGACCTCGGTGCCGACGGTGTCGTCCGAGTACGAGCCGTGCGGCACTCCCTCCCCCACCCGGACTCACCCCCCCACCGCGTGGAAGCCGCCGTCGACGTGCACGATCTCGCCGGTCGTCGCGGGGAACCAGTCGGAGAGCAGGGCCGCGCAGGCCCGCCCGGCCGCGTCGTGGTCGGTCACGTTCCAGCCCAGCGGGGCGCGCCGGGTCCACGACTTCTCGAACTCCACGAACCCCGGGATGGACTTCGCCGCCGTGGTGCGCAGCGGCCCGGCGGCCACCAGGTTCACCCGGATACCCCGGTGGCCGAGGTAGCGGGCGAGGTAGCGGGAGGTGGCTTCCAGCCCGCCCTTGGCCACGCCCATCCAGTCGTACACCGGCCAGGCCCGGCTGCCGTCGAAGTCCAGGCCGACCACGCTGGCGCCCGGCCCCATCAGCGGCAGGCAGGCGGTGGTGAGCGACTTCAGCGAGTACGTGGACACGTGCAGCGCGGTGGCCACGTCCTCCCAGGACGCGTCGAGGAACCCGCCGCCGAGGCAGGCGGGCGGGGCGTAGCCGATCGAGTGCACCACCCCGTCGAGCCCGGCGACGTGCTCCCCGATCCGCCTGGCCAGGGAGCGCAGGTGCGCGGGATTGGTCACATCCAACTCGACGATGGCGGCCGGTTTGGGCAGCCGCCTGGCGATGCGCTCTACCAGGGACAGCCGCCCGTACCCGGCGAGTACCACCATCGCGCCCTGTTCCTGCGCGATGCGGGCCACGGAGAACGCGATCGACGCCTCGGTGATGACGCCGGTGACCAGCAGCCGCTTACCCGCGAGCAGACCAGACATATGACGTGAACCCCTTCGCTGGTTGATCCTTCGGGTGACCGGACGTCGGTGGCCGGGTGTCGGAAAAGTCGATCGGCCTCGTTGGCCTGTCCGTCGGCGCTCATGCGCCACGGCCCATCCGTCAGGGCCCACGCGTCAGTGGCCCATGCCGAGGCCGCCGTCGACCGGGATGATCGCCCCGGTGAGGTAACCGGCGGCGTCGAAGGCCAGCCAGGTCACCACACCGGCGACCTCCGCGGCGGACCCGGCTGTCCGAGCACGCGCCGGGGCTGGACACACGCACCAGGCAGTCCCCTTTCGCCGCCGCCGTACCGGATCCCGGTGCCAGCAAGGTAAACCCGTGTAACCATGGATATGTATCGGTAAGCGTCCGACATTGACTACTGTTTCCTCCTGGTCGTTCCGGTTACTGTGGAGGGGCGTACGACCGGCTTCCGCGCGACGCCCTTTCTTATCGTAGGGAGATTGGCAGTGTCGACCCTTGGCAAGGCAGGACAGACTGTTGACAATTTCGGACAATGGCAACGGCAGCAAATGACGGCGGTCGACGACCCGACTCCTGCCGTGTTCTTCCAGCGTGGGATCGCCGGGATCCGCGCCATCGTCGAGGTCGGTGCATGTTCCGGTGTGCCCGTGGCCACCTGCCTGGCCGGCACCGGAATCGAACAGGCCATGCTGCGCGACGACACCGCCGTGGTCCGCAGCGGCCAAGAGCTGATCGTGGCGCACAATCTGGTCCGCGCGGCCGGCGACCCGCCGGGGCTGGGCTTCGCGGTGGGCAGCCGATTTCGTTTGCGTACGTACGGTGTCTGGGGCTTTGCGCTGCTCGCCAGCCCCACGCTGCGCGACGCGGCGGACGTGGCGCTGCGCTATGTGGAACTCACCTATGCCACCGCCGGCATCGAGCTTCAGGAAAACGGTGACGAGGTTCACCTGGTCGTCGACGACGCGTCACTGCCCAGACCGGTTCGCCGGTTCGTGGTGGAGCGGGAAATAGCCGCCGTTCGTACCATTCTGGACACCATTCTCGGTGAACCCTTCACGCCCCGGCGGGTGGAATTGCGTTTTCCCCGCCCCGACATCGCCACGTCGTACGAGTCGCTCGCCGGTGCGCCGGTCACCTTCGGCGCCGCCCGCAACGCCATCGTCGCGGACGCCGCCCTGCTGGACCGGCCGCTGCCGCAGGCCGATCCGCACACCATGCGGGTGTGCGAGCGTGAGTGCCGTGCCCTGCTGGCTCGCCGGGTGGACCAGCGGTTCGCCGGCCGGGTGTGCGAGCTGCTGATGCGGCGGCAGAACCCGATCCCGGACATGAGCATCGCCGCCGCCGAACTGCACGTGTCCACGCGCACCCTGCACCGCCGCCTGGCCATGGAGGGCACGTCCTTCCGGCGACTGCTCGACGAGGTCCGGCACGTGCTCGCGATCGAGATGCTCACCGCGGGCCTCGGTGTGGAACAGGTGGCGGTGCGGCTGGGCTACGCCGACGCGCCGGCGTTCATCCGTGCCTTCCGCCGCTGGACCGGCGACACTCCCGGCGCCTACCGCACCCCGCCGGCCCGAGCCATCTAGTGCCGGTTGGCTTGTTGGTGTTGCTCGCCGGTGACGGGTTCGAGCCAGGTGGTGCCGTCGCCGCCACCACCGCGCTCGCCGCCGGGCGGCTGGGTACCCCGCGCACCACGTGGACACGATGAAGAGAGTCGGCATGACGACCCGGACCAGCGGCGAAACGGTAGGCGGCGGCGAGACACCACGCTGTCACCTCGGTCGGAACGGGCGACGCCCGACCTCGAATCCAGGGGACTTCCGCCCCTACCCGGGCGGGCCTTCCGCCCGTGGTCCCGGGTGACCAGGCAGGTCATAGCGTGCCGGCCGTGGGTGGCTCGACCCCGGACATGCACGCACCACGTCCGCACACTGACGCGGAGCGTTGGGGGCAGCTGCGTGTGCTCCTCGCCGCGCCACCCCTGCCGGAACCAGTGCCCTACCCCACCGACGACGACTCCCTGTGGGACGCGCGCGCGGCGATTACGTTCGCCGTCGCCGAAGTGGCGGAGCACGCCGATGCCCTCAGCGTGTGGCTGCCTCGGGATGTCGAGCCCCCGCCGGGCAGCTGGGCCGCGGTCGCCTCGTCGGCGGTCCGGATTGCCCGGGCATTCGCACGTGACTTCGCCGACGCGCGGCAGGTGACTCCGGCGCGGGTCGCGGAGTACAACCGCACCGTTGAGCTGTTGCGTCACGCCCTGGGCGAGCCAGCCCCGCCGTCGGCGCGGCCAGATCCCAGACGGTCGCCGCGGGACCCCGCGGGCGCCTTAACCGGGGGTCGGCGCCGCGACGCCGGTGCGGGGGCGTTCGGCTGAACCATCGGCCGGTGGCGACGCGTAGGTAGACACGCACGCCGTCCCCGGCGACTGCCGGCGACGCTCCGCCAGCGCCCCGGCTACCTGGATTGGTGCCCGCCATGACGCCAGACCGCGCCAGCGACAGCGAGATCACCGAGTGGGCGTTGGACGCCCGCCACGGCGATCGGGACGCGCGGGACCGTTTCGTGCGCGCCACCCAGCGCGACGTCTGGCGCTTCGTCGCCCACCTCGCCGGCCCCGCCCGCGCCGACGACCTTGCCCAGGACACCTTCCTGCGCGCGCTGCGCAGCCTGCCGACCTTCTCCGGCCGTTCCACCGCCCGGGTGTGGTTACTGTCCATCGCCCGCCGCGCGGTCATCGACCACATCCGCGCCGCCCGGGTCCGGCCCCGCCGCGCCGAGGTGCCCGACTGGCAGGCCAGCGCCGAGCGCGCACAGCCCCGCGACCTGCCCGGCTTCGACGACCGCCTGGCCATCAACGAGTTGCTGGACGGTTTGGCCGGCGATCGGCGCGAGGCGTTCGTGCTCACCCAGCAACTCGGACTGTCCTATGCGGAGGCCGCCGCGATCTGCCGGTGCCCGATCGGCACCATCCGCTCCCGCGTCGCCCGCGCCCGTGACGAGCTGATCACCCTGCTGCGCCAGGCCGAGGACGCCGCCGGCCGTTCGGCGGGCTGAGCGGAACACGCCCCTGGGCCCCCGACGAAGAGGCCCGGCCATCACCAGGGGTGCCACGCGTGCCCGCGCCGGTGTCATAACCTGTGCCGCCATGGCTCGCACCCGCCTGTACCGCAACGGTGTCCTGGTGGCCGAGAACTTCCCGGCCGCCGACGTCTCCGACCACCTCGCCGACCCGTCCGCCACCGTCTGGCTGGACATGTGCGCCCCCACCGAGGACGACCTGGCCACCATCAGCGAGGAGCTGAGCCTGCACCGGCTCGCCGTGGAGGACGCGGTGCACGAGCACCAGCGGCCCAAGCTTGACCGCTACGACACCCACGCGTTCCTCACCGCCTACGCGGCACGCCTGGACGCCATCACCGGCCGGCTCGTCACCTCCGAACTGGCCGCGTTCGTCACCGACCGGGCCCTGGTCACCGTCCGCAAGGACGAGCACTTCGACATCGACGCCGTGCTGGCCCGCTGGGACTCCGCGACCGACCTCGCCAAGAGCGGCGTGGGTTTCCTGCTGCACGGCCTGCTCGACTACGTCGTGGACGGCCACTTCGAGGCCGTGCAGGCGCTGGACGAGCAGATCGAGGACCTGGAGGACCGGGTCTTCGCCGACCACGTCGACCACGCCGACATGCAGCGTCGCTCGCTGGACCTGCGCAGGAGCCTGGTCGCGCTGCGCCGGGTCGTGCTGCCGATGCGCGAGGTGGTGAACTCGGTGATGCGCCACGACTTCCACGTCTGCGACGAGACGTTGATGCCGTACTTCCAGGACGTCTACGACCACGTCCTGCGCGCGTCCGAGTGGACCGAGTCGCTGCGGGACCTGGTCAGCACCATCCGCGAAACCCAGCTCAACCTGCAGAGCTACCGGCTCAACATCATCATGAAGAAGGTCACCAGTTGGGCCGCGATCATCGCGGTGCCGACCGCGGTCACCGGCTTCTACGGCCAGAACGTGCCGTATCCCGGTTTCCAGCAGGCCAGCGGCTTCTGGATATCCACCGTCGCCATCCTGGTCATCTCCGGGGCGCTGTATGTGCTGTTCAGGCGCCGCGACTGGCTGTGACCCGGGCGCCGCGCAACGCTGGCTGTCAAGGGCACTCAGGCGGTGGAGAACCGGCGCTGGGCATCCGACCGAGACCGCAGCCGCTGCGGATAGCCCGGCCCCATCCGCATCGAGGTGTTCTCCGCCCGCATCGGCTTCCCGCAGGCGGCGCACACCACCTCGGCGTGGCTGTCCCGGCCACACGCGTCGTGGTGGAACGTGACCGGAGGGCCCTCCTCACCAGCCAGCCACCGGTCACCCCACCGCGACATCGCGGCGAGCACCCCGAAGAAGTCGCTGCCCTTCTCGGTCAGCACGTAGTCGTAGCGCCGCGGCTCGCTCTGGTAGAGCCGCTTCTCCAGCAGGCCCTCGTCGACCAACCGGCGCAGCCGGTTGGTCAGCGTGTTCCGCGCGATACCCAGCTCGCGCTGGAAATCGTCGAACCGGCGGATCCCGTAGAAGGCCTCCCGCAGTACCAGCGGCGTCCACCAGTCACCGAGCAGATCCATGGTCCGTGCCACCGAGCACGGCGACCCGGCGGCCGGGATCCGCTCCGCCGGGGCGCCGCCCTGGGCACTCGCGTCACGGCATCGTCATGGTCACCAGGAACGCGTTGTGGTCGGTGTGCCGCAGGGGGAACCTGTCGGTACGCGCCAGGCCGATGTCGCCGCTGACCATCACGTGCATGACGTCGCCGTCGCCGGCGCGGTGGTAACCGGCGGGCACGCAGTGCCGCACGTTCTGCGGGCTCTCCGCGCCGTCCCTCAGGTTGAGATCGGCACCCACCACGGTCGGCAGGTTCCCGCCTTCGTGGCCGGCGAGGAACGGGATAACCTCGATCATCAACGTCACGCACTGGCGCATGGCGACGGCCCGGTCCGCGACCTCCAGGTGGGTGGTACACGCGTAGTAGTGCCGGGCCAGGTACAGGCACCCGAAGCTGCGCTTCTCCGGATCGGCGGTTTGCGCCGTGTACGTACCATAAAGGCCCGCCAGCCCGTGGTACTGGGCGTCTGGAACGTGCCCGATGACGGCGTTGCCGTAGGCGTCGCCGTCGGCGCAGGGGTACGGCGCCATGGCGCCGCCGCGGTTCCCGTCGACGGCCGGCGCGAACAGGAAGAAAACCTTGTCAGCCGGCCAGACGTCCGCCATCGACGACGCCAGGTGCCGCGCGATGTCGTCGCGGCAGACCTCGTTGAGGGTGATCAGGTCGGGTGGGGTCCGGCTGCCCGACAGCTGGCGCAGCAACGCGTCGATCTCCGGCAGCGTCGAGTCGTCGCCGCACGGCGCGATGCCGCCGTGGCACAGGTTCAGTTGCAGCTCGCGAAACGTGCGCGAGACGGCACCCCGCCCGGTGGCCCGTACCCGCGCGGGCAGCACCTGCGTGCTGGGTGTGGCGAGCCGGAAGTCCTTCGCCGCCGTCCCCGCGGCGACCGCCGGTGGCGGCGCTTCCGCGGGTGCCGGCGCGTCACCGAGCACGCCGAACACGACGACCAGCACGAGTAGGACCCAGCGGCCTAACGGAACGATCCTTCTCACGGCTCCCTCCGCCGTGATCGTTCCCGGTTGCGGGTACAGCCGGCGTCAAGGCCGCGCCGGAGCAGCTACCGCAGGGTTGATTGTGGCACTCGGTGACGTTATCGTACCCACACCTTTGGCACTCGGTGTCGAAATGGCGGTCCGGCGGGCACGCCGCCGGACCGGCGGACGCAGCAGCGGCGCGTGTTTGGGAGAGGGTCGTCATGGCCGGTCAGTGGTTCGAGAGCGTCGCCGAGGCGCAGCGGCGGGCGAGGAAGCGGCTGCCGCGGTCGGTGTACGACGCGTTGATCGCCGGGTCGGAGAAGGGCGTGACCCTTCGGGACAACGTGGACGCCTTCGCCGAGATCGGGTTCGCCCCGCACACCGCGGGGCTGCGCGACAAGCGCGACCTGACCACCACGGTGCTCGACCAGCCGCTGTCCATGCCGGTGCTGATCTCGCCGACCGGGGTGCAGGCCGTGCATCCCGACGGGGAGGTCGCGGTGGCCCGCGCGGCCGCCGCCCGGGGCACCGCGATCGGCCTGAGTTCCTTCGCCAGCAAGCCGGTGGAGGAGGTCGTCGCGGCCAACCCGCAGACGTTCTTCCAGCTCTACTGGATCGGCGGCCGCGACGACGTGCTGCGCCGCATCGAGCGGGCCCGCGCCGCCGGAGTTGCCGGGCTGATCCTCACCCTGGACTGGTCGTTCTCGCACAGTCGGGACTGGGGCAGCCCGCACATCCCGGAACGGCTGACCGCACGTGAACTGCTGCGGTTCGCCCCGCAGGGCCTGCGCCACCCCCGGTGGCTGGCCAGCTATGTCCGGAGTGGACGGTTGCCGGCTCTGACCGTGCCGAACATGGCGGACCTGGGCGGCCCGGCGCCCACGTTCTTCGGCGCGTACGGGCAGTGGATGCAGACGCCGCCGCCGAGCTGGGAGGACCTCCGCTGGCTGCGGGAGCAGTGGGACGGGCCGTTCCTGCTCAAGGGCGTGATCCGGGTGGACGACGCGAAGCGCGCCGTGGACGCGGGGATGAGCGCGATCTCGGTGTCCAACCACGGCGGCAACAACCTGGACGGCACCCCGGCCACCATCCGCGCCCTGCCGGCTGTCGTCGATGCCGTGGGCGATGAGATCGAGGTGCTGCTCGACGGCGGCATCCGCCGAGGCAGCGACGTGGTCAAGGCCGTCGCTCTCGGCGCCCGCGCCGTCATGATCGGCCGGGCCTACCTGTGGGGGCTGGCCGCGGCCGGTCAGGCCGGCGTGGAGAACGTGCTGGACATCCTCCGCAACGGCATCGACTCCACGCTGCTCGCCCTCGGCCACGGCAGCGTCCACGACCTCACCCGCGGCGACGTGGTCGTCCCGCCGGGGTTCCCGCGTGCCCTGGGCCTGACCGACGCGCCGTGACGGTCGGCCGGCAACCCCGGCTGACCGATCACCCTCGCGGTCGTGGTGGGCGCAGGCTGGCACCGAGCCGCCCGCGTCGACTCACGCTCACCGCTCCCAGGGTGGTCAACAAACATTGGGAATCGTGAGCGTCACCGAAGAGATTGCGCCACGACGAATCGACACCTGTCGACTGACCTTGCAGATACTCTCCACGACGAGGTAACCACCAGGAGCCAAGCGCACCTGGAAGGAGCCGTCCTGCCCGGTGACCGCCGATGCGACCGTGTCACCGGCCCCGTCACGGACCACGATGGGGTCTCCGCTCACCGGCACGTTCGCGGCGACGATGCCGCTACGCGGATCGCGGCCCGGTGGCCGGACAACCTGTCCGCGGAGAGAACCCTGCGGTTGTGCGCCCGGTTGACCGGCTGCCGAGACACTGGGCGCGGTAGCGGGAGGCGGGACCGAATCGCGTTGCGCCGAGTCGCCGCAGGCGCCGATGATCGGAAAAAGGCCGCCGACCATTGCCGCGATGGCCAACGTTGCCGACCAGCCTGCTGCCATGCAAATAGTGTACAGCTCGGTAATTGGTCGGACATGGTCGACGTGGCAGTTCACCGACAACGGTTCCACCGTTCTTCGCCATCCGCGCGGGATGGCCGGGTGTCCGGACATGATGATGGAAATCGTGCCGGTACGCACCGCCTGGCGTCCCGGACTGGCCGGCCCATTCGTCTTGGCGGACTTTCCAACACGCCACCGGTTGTTTGTGACGCCGCGGCCGCACAGTGCGATCTTTCCTGGCGTGCCGTGATCACCTGTCCCGGGCCCGCCGACGACCGGCTGCCGTCGAGGCGGCCTCCACCGCTTCGGGAGTGGCAGGCAGTTGGGTGAAGGGCTGGTGCAGACGCCGGACCCGGGCCCGCACCCAGCGCGTTGGGCCGCGGAGTGAGCGTGTCGGTGTGTCGTCTCCGTGGCTGAATCTTGTCCCTCTTTGGCTTGTTCCACGCAGTGTGTCCGGATGATGACGCGGTGTACTGATCGCGGTTTGACGGCGTCGGCCTTGATGGCCGGTTGCGATCATGAAGGGACTCAAATGGGAAACAGGATTGATCTGGGCGCTGTCCGTGGCCGGGGCCGAGCGCCTGGGCGATCAGCCATAAGGCGGGCGGCCCGTCTGGCGACGATTATCGCGGCGGCCGCAACAACATTTTCCATGAGCGTTATTCAGGCCGGCTTGATCACCTCAAAGTAGGGCAACGGCCCCGATCAGGTAAGATCGTTTTCCTCCCACAGAACACGACTTACAGGCGGGGCCGTTGCGTTACCAGTCTACTACAGGACTTGCTGCCGACCAGATCGAGGAGCTTGTTGCTCGCATTTGGCAGATCGTCTCCTGTAATAAAAAGCAAGTCTGGCCTCCGGTGGTGGGACTGTATCGCGCTGTCGTACTCACCTTGGTATACGTCCGGCAGAATCTGAACCAGGCGGCTGTGGGCGACCTGTTCGGAGTCAGCCAGTCGACCGTATCGAGAGTTTATCGATCCATACTTCCGCTG
>NZ_BJFL01000040.1 GCF_005405885.1 Gandjariella thermophila | reverse complement strand
GAAGATTCACACCCTCTCCGACCGCGCGGGCCTGCCGCTCACCGTGGCGGTCTCGGCGGCCAACACCCACGACAGCGAAGCACTCAAACCCCTGGTCAACGCCATCCCCGCCATCCGCTCCCGCCGCGGTCCACGGCGCCGCAAGCCGGCCAAGCTCCACGGCGACAAGGCCTACGACATCCCCGCCCCGCGCTCCTGGCCGCGCCAACGCGGGATCATCCCGCGCCTGGCCCGCAAAGGCATCGAATCCTCGACCAAGCTCGGCAGACACCGGTGGGTGATCGAGAGGACCATCGCCTGGCTGACCGGGTACCGCCGCCTCACCGTCCGCTACGAACGCAAAGCCACCCACTTCCTCGCCTTCCTCACCCTCGGCGCAGCCATCACCTGCTACAAGAAACTCGCCAAATGAGACACGCTCCAAGTCCTGCGAGTCCTGTCGAACCGTGTCTATGTCGGCGAACTGACGTTCCGGGAGATCACCGTGAACGACTGCCACACCCCCCTCGTGGACACCGAGACCTTCGAAGAAGCCCAACGGCTACTCGCCGAGCGCGGCGAGGACCACGCCCACCGCCGCGCAAACGGCTCCGACTACCAGCTCACCGGGCTCATGCGCTGCCCCACCTGCGGCAAGGCCATGATCGGCACCCGCGCGACCGACAAGAACAAGGTCTACCGCTACGACACCTGCTTCACCCGCTCCCGCTACGACACCACCAAATGCGACGGCCACCGGCTCAACGCCGACGCCGTCGAGGCGGCCGTGCTGGATGCGCTCTCCCGGTTCTACCGCGACCACCACACGCTCATCGCCGACGCCGTAGCCGAAGCGCAGCGGCAACACCACGCCGGGCAGCACACCCAGCAAGCCGAGTTGGCCAGCGTCGAAGCCAAGATCGCCGAGACCAACGGCAAGATCGACCGCTACCTCACCGCGTTCGAGAAAGGCACGCTGGACGATGAGCTGGTCGGCCAACGCCTCGCCGAGCTACGCGCCACCAGCAAGCAACTCGCCGCCCGCCGCGACGAACTGGCCACCGCACTCGACACCGAACCAGCCGTGCCCGACACCGCCACCCTCGCCGAAGTCGCCGAGCACATCACCCACATCATCGACTCCGGCACCGACCAGACCCGCAAAGCGTTGATCGAGACGCTGATCGCCGGAATCAAGATCACCAGCCCCAGCACCCTCGTCCCCGTCTTCCGCATCCCCCAACCCCACACCGACGACGACACAGCCGAGGCAGCAGGTGACACAAAAAAGGCCCTGACCAGCGGAAACCCGCCAGCCGGGGCCTCGAAGGAAGGTGTTCGTGCAATGACTAATTTGGTGGGCGTCCTGGGAACTGAACCTCGGGTGCAACTATGACTGCCCGTTCCGTTCTGCTACCTCGGCGAGAAGCGGTTCGCGGGTCTCGGGTGGACGCAGCGTCAAGAGTTGCTCCACCTCATGCGGGAGGCCGGCGTGCTCTGGCTCCAGATGACCGGCGGCGAACCGCTGATCGACAACGGGTTCCGGAACAGCTACGCCCTGGCGTGGGACCTCGGCATGATGATTCAGATCAGCTCCAACGGCTCCCGGTTGTCCGACCCCCGGGTACTGGAGCTGCTGACCACGCGCCGGTCCTACCGGATCACCCTGCCCGTCTACGGGGCTACCGAGGAGTCCTACGACACGACGACCAAGCGACGCGGGGCGTTCGTGCGGTTCCTCAAGGGCTTGCAGGCCGGCACCGAGGCGGGCTTGCCGCTCGAACTGAACCAGGCACAGCCACTCCGACGTCGAGCCCGTGGCCGTCTGGAGGAGCTGGTACCGCGCGCCGTGTGCCTCCCCCCACGCCATCGCGGCATGCCACAACGCCCGGCCGTAGCCGCACCCTGGACGAGGGCCTGACCTCGTTCGGATACGTCCGCAAGGAAGTCACGATGGCCGGTCACGCGGGCCTGCCGACCGAGCCCGGTGAACCGGACAAGCGGTGGCCGCAGCGGCAGTCCGTCCGCCACGGCTGATGATCAGCCAACCCGCATTCACCCGACGTACCGGCGCGCCGTCGATCGGCGTTGCGCGTCCTCCAGGAGCACCAGCCCGGCCTCCACGCGCGGCGGCACCACCCGCCGGTGGCGCAGCACCCAGGGCAACCCGGCCAGCGCCTCGGCCACCGCGGCGGCGGTGGCCGCGTCCCGGGGCGCGGAGTCCAGCACCGCGCGGGTACGCCGCCACGCGCTGCGCCACGGGCGGCGCAGCCACAGGGTCCACAGCGTGTTACGGATGCCGAGCTGCCGGCGGCGGCGGGAGTCACGGCTGCTCGAGGGGGCATGGTGGATCACCACGTCCTCCGCCCAGCACATCCACCAGCCGCGCGCGGCCAGGTCCAGGGCGAGCAACTCCTCCTCGCCGCCCAGCCACAGCCGCGGGCAGAACCCGCCGACCTCGCGGAACGCGCTGACCCGGAAGGTGGACAGCGCGGCCAGCACGCCGAGCAGCGCCGGACCGGGCAACCAGTCCGGGCCGGGCACCGGTGACTCGCGCAGCTCCGGGATGATCGGGTCCTCGGCGAGGTCCGGTTCGACCAGGCAGCGTCCGGTGACCGCGCCCAGCCCGGGGTGGGCGTCGAGCAGGTCGGCCGCGCGGGTCAGCGCGCCCGGCTGCCAGCGCGTGTCGTCGTCGCAGAATGCCACGTACGGTGTGCCGATCAGGTCCACGGCGACGTTGCGGGCCACGGCGCCCAGGTTCTGCTCGGCGCGGATCAGCTCGACGTCCGGATGTTGCCGCGCCACGGCGTCGGCGGTGCCGTCGGTGGAGGCGTTGTCCACCACGACCACGGGCATCCCGTCCGGCAGCGCGGTCATGTGCCGCAACGTGCGCAGCAGCTCGTCGCGCCGGTTGTGGGTGATCACCACGACGGTGGTCCGGGGCCGCATGCTCATTCCCCTCCGCGGGCCGCGGCCAGCACGCCGGCCCGCCGCCGCACCTCTGCGGGCAGCGGGCGGCGCCGTGCCAGGGCGTGCGGCAGCCGGCGGAACGCGCCGGTGGCCGCCCGGCGCGCGGCCGGGTCGCGCCACCCGTCGCGCACCGCGTCCCGGACCAGCCGCACCGCCGCGGCCACGCCGTCCGCCACCGGCCGCCGCATCCAGGTGATCAGCGCGTTGTTCCGCAGTTCCAGGGCCCGGCGGGTGGCCGGGTCGATCCGGCGCCGGGACGGGTGGTGGTGCGCAACCAGCGCGTCCACATAGCACAGCGCCCAGCCACGCGCGGCCAGGTCGTAGGCGAGCAGCGTCTCCTCGGCGCCGAAGTGCAGCAGCGGGCTGAACCCGCCGGCCTCCAGGAAGGCCTGCCGGCGCAGCACCGCCGAGCAGGCGAGGAAACCGAGCACCGCCGGGCCCGGCTCACCGTCGACCCGGCCGAGCGGGCTGTCCGCCATCAGCGCGCACACCGGGTCCTCCCGCTGCTCCGGGCCGACGAGGGTGCGCGCGGCGAGCAGGCCGACCCGGGGGTGCGCGTCGAGCAGCCGTTCGGCCAGCGGCAGCGCGCCCGGCGCCCACCACGAGTCGTCGTCGCTGAACGCCACGTACGGCGTTTCCGCGTGCCGCACGCCGACGTTGCGGGCGGCCACCCCCTCGTTGCGCGACAGCCGGATCAGCCGCACGTTCGGCCAGCGGCGCGTGACGTTCCGCATACGGACGGGTGTGTCGTCGGACGAGGCGTTGTCCACCACCACGACGGGCGGCCGCGGCCGCAGTGTGAGCAACTCGTCGACGGTGCGGCACAGCTCGCCGGCCCGGTCGCGGGTGGCGATCACCACCGTGGTCCGCGCCCGCGTCATGCCGGCTGCCTCGCGGCGACCAGGTCCCGCACCAGTTCGGCGACCAGCGTGTCGTCGGGGTAGGCGACGATCCGCTCGTCCTCGGTGTGCGAGGCGGCCGGCGCGCTCGGCGACCGGGTGGCGATGCGCTCCGCCCACGCCCGGCCGTGCCGGGACAGGCACCAGCGCCACCGGCGGTCCAACTGCCCGGGACGTTCCACCTCGTCGGCGGCGACCAGCGCCGGCCATCCCAGCGCCCGCGCCTGGGCGGTCACCTTGCCGCCGCCGGCGATCGGGTCCACCGCCAGGGCGGGCCGGCCGGCGCGCAACGCCAGCACCAGTCCGTGCAGCCGGGTGGTGACCACGGCGTCCAGCCGGGACACCACGGAGGTGAACTGGTCGGCGGTGGCGCACGACCACCACTGCGTGGCGTCCAGCCGGGTGTCCAGCGGCAGCCGCGCGCAGTCCAGGGTGGCCAGCCACCGCGTGACCGCGGCGTGCACCCGCTCGTGCCGGCCGCGCTCGCCGTACTCCCCCTGGCCGGGGGCGAGCACCACACCGACCACCGGCACCGCGTCGGTCCGGGTGCCCAGTGACAGGTCCGGGCGGGCCACCCTGGCGTCGTCACGGGGCAGCACCCGGTGGAAACCGGCGACCGCGGGATCGGCCGGGTCGAGCACGCTCACCCCGACCGCGATCCGGTGGCACGCGGCGAACCGCTCGTGCAGCTCGCGCACCTGCCAGCCGTGCGCCGGCCCGCAGACGAACACCAGGTGCGTGTACCGCGCCGGGTCGGCGTCCTCCAGCCGCAGCCCGCCGGGCACGAAACCCGGACTCCACGCTGCGTCGCTGGGAATCCCCTGCGCGGCAAGCGCCTCCCGCACCCGGCGCACGCCGAGCACGTCACCCGCGGTCGCCTCGCCGTGCAGGAAACTCGCCCAACTCGTGACCAGTACCCGCATGTCAGCCGCGTACCCGCCGCGACCACTCACCTAACCGTTTGCGCATCGGCCGGCTGGGTAGTCATCGGCCGTGCGGGAACGCCTCCGAGGACGGTTCAGCCGGGCCCTGGTCACCGGCGGTGCCGGCTTTCTCGGCTCGCACACCTGCGAGCGGTTGCTGGCCGAGGGCGTCGAGGTGGTCGCGCTGGACAACTTCGCCACCGGCCACCACGACAACGTCGCGCACCTGCGGGACCACCCGGGTTTCCGGCTGGTCGAGCACGACGTCACCGAGCCGTGGCCGGCGCTGGACGCGTGCGACGCGGTGCTGCACCTGGCTTCCGCCGCGTCGCCCCGGCACTACCAGCGGCTGGCCATCGAGACGCTGCGCGCCGGCGCGTTCGGCACCATGCACGCGCTGGAGTTCGCCGACCGGCACCGGGCCAGGTTCCTGCTCGCGTCGACCAGCGAGGTGTACGGCGACCCGCGGCGGCATCCGCAGCGGGAGGGCTACTGGGGCAACGTCAACCCGATCGGCCCGCGCAGCGTGTACGACGAGGCCAAACGCTACGCCGAGGCGGTGACCGCGGCGTACCGCAGGGAGCGCGGCACGGACACCGCGATCGCCCGGATCTTCAACACCTACGGGCCGCGGATGCGCGGCGACGACGGGCGGATGGTGCCCACGTTCATCCGGCAGGCGCTGGCCGGCGAGCCGCTCACCGTCACCGGCACCGGGGCGCAGACCCGGTCGATCTGCTACGTCGACGACACGGTGCGCGGCCTGCTCGCGCTGGCCGCGAGCGACCACCCGGGACCGGTGAACATCGGTAACCCGCACGAGCTTGCGGTGCGGGACATCGCGGCGGAGATCCGCGCGCTGGCCGGTAGCAGCTCCCCCATCCGCCGGGTGGCGGCCGCGGTGGACGACCCGAAGCGCCGCTGCCCGGACATCACGCTGGCCCGCGCCGCGCTCGGCTGGCGACCCGAGGTGGGCTTCTCCGAGGGGCTGCGGCGCACCCTCGCCTGGTTCGCCGAGACCGGGCTGCCGGCCCGCCCCGGCTCCCGCGCGTCGCTTCGTTGAGTAGCGACGTCCTGGGGTTTTCCCCGTCTGCCGTTTAGCTACCGACACGCCGGGTAGCGCTATGGAGCGAACACCGCGCGAAACCCACGCGAGGACCGCGAGGCGGAGCGCGGAGCGAGAGCGCGGACGCGGAGCACGCGGTCGGGCACCCCAGACGCGGCTCCACGACTCTCGGCGACCGGCGAGGGAGCGACCGGAGAAGAGCCAGAGGTCCGGAGGTGGCAGGTGCGCGTACTCGGTGTCAACGCCGTCTTCCACGATCCCGCCGCCGCGCTGGTGGTGGACGGCGAGATCGTGGCCGCCGCTGAGGAGGAACGGTTCAACCGGCGCAAGCACGGCAAGCGGCCGGTGCCCTTCTCCGCCTGGGAACTCCCCGAGCAGGCGATGGCCTGGTGCCTGCGCACCGCCGGCATCGCGCCGGAGGAACTCGACGCGGTCGGCTACTCCTACGACCCGTCCCTGGTGGACCACGACCTGCCCGGCATCGACCCGGGGTGGGAGGAACTGCGCACCACCTATGTGCGGCGCGCCCCGTCGTTTCTGAAGACGGCGCTGCCCGGCCTGGAACCGGGCATCGTACGGTTCGTCCGGCACCACGTGGCGCACGCCGCCTCCGCCGCGCTGGCGGCCCCGTTCGGGGACACCGCCGTGCTGATCGCCGACGGCCGCGGGGAGAGCACCTCGTACCTGGCCGGCGAGTACCGGGACGGCAAGCTGGAGGAGCTGGCCAGCCAGCGGCTGCCGCACTCGCTTGGACTCACCTATGAGGAGCTGACCGCGCACCTCGGATTCGCCCGCTCCAGCGACGAGTACAAGGTGATGGCGCTCGCCTCCTACGGCACGCCACGCTTCCTGCCGGAGTTCGAGGACCTCCTCTACACCACGGGTGACGGCGGATTCCGCACCGAGAAGATCGACTGGTCGCGGTTCGCCCCGGCCCGCGCCGCCGACGGCGGCATGCTGCCGGAGCACGCCGACCTCGCGGCGAGCGTGCAGCGCCGGCTGGAGGACGTGCTGCTGGAACTGGCCGGCTGGCTGCACGAGCGCACCGGGCAGCGCAACCTCGCCCTGGCCGGCGGCATCGCGCTGAACTGCGTGGCCAACACCCGGCTGCACGCCGAGGGACCGTTCGACCGCGTCTGGGTACAGCCCGCCTCCGGCGACGCCGGCACCGCGCTCGGCTGCGCCCTGCAACTGGCCGCCGACGCCGGCGAGCCGGCCGCCCCGATGGCCGGCGCCGACCTGGGTCGTGAGTGGACGGACGACGAGTTGGAAGCCTGGCTGCGGCGGGCCAAGCTGCGCTACGAGCGGCCCCGTGACGTGGCCACCACGGTCGCCGACGCGCTGGCCGGCGACGCGATCGTGGCCTGGTTCCAGGGCCGCGCCGAGTTCGGCCCCCGCGCGCTCGGCCACCGCTCGCTGCTGGCCCATCCCGGCAAGCCGGAGAACCTGGACCGGCTGAACGCGGTGAAGGGCCGGGAGACCTTCCGCCCGATCGCGCCGATGGTGCGGCTGGACCGGGCCGCCGAACTGTTCGGCCGCGGCCCGATTCCCAGCCCGTACATGCTTTTCGTGCACGACGTGGCGGAGGCGTGGCGGGACCGCATTCCCGCGGTGACCCATGTGGACGGTACCGCGCGGATCCAGACCGTCGACCCGGACGCCGAGCCGCTGCTGGCCAGCATGCTGGACGCGTTCGAGGCACGCACCGGGCTGCCGACCGTGGTGAACACCAGCCTGAACACGGCGGGCCGGCCGATGGTGGACGACCCAAGGGACGCCCTGGAGTGCTTCGGATCGTCCCCTGTGGACATCCTGGCCATCGGACCGTTCGTGGTGCGCCGGCCATGACGCCCCGCCGACGTGCTCTTCCCAGCGGAGGCGGCAGACAGAACCGCCGACGTGCTCTTCCCAGCGGAGGCGGCCTCGTGACCGGGTACACCATCGTGATCCCCACGACGGGGCGGGACAACCTCGCCGCGCTGCTGCGCGCCCTGGACCGTGCCGGGGGACCGCGCCCGGCGGAGATCGTCGTGGTGGACGACCGGCCTTCCGGCGAGCCACTGTCCGTTCCGGACACTCACGCGCCGCTGCGCGTGATGCGTTCCGGCGGTGGTGGCCCGGCCGCCGCGCGCAACGCGGGCTGGCGGCTGGCCGGCACCGAGTGGGTGGCGTTCCTGGACGACGACGTGCTCACCCCGCCGGACTGGCCGCGCAGGCTGGTGGCGGACCTGCGCGACCTGCCCCAGGACGTGGCCGCCTGCCAGGCGCGCATCGAGGTGCCGCTGCCCGCGGACCGGCGGCCCACCGACGACGAGCGCGGCACCGCGGCGCTGGCCGGCGCCCGGTGGATCACCGCGGACATGGCCTACCGCAGGGCCGCGCTGGCCGCGGTCGGCGGCTTCGACGAGCGCTTCCCCCGCGCCTACCGGGAGGACGCGGACCTGGCGCTGCGGGTCTGCCGGGCCGGGTACCGGATCGTCACCGGCGAGCGGGTCACCACGCACCCGGCCCGCGCCGGCGGCCCGCTGGCCAGCGTCCGCGCCCAGCGCGGCAACGCGGACAACGCGCTGATGCGCCGCAAGCACGGCCGGCACTGGCGGCGGCGGATCGGCGAGGGCCGCGGCCGGCTGGGCCCGCACGCGGCCACCACCGCGGCGGCGCTGGGCGCGCTGGCGCTCGGCGCGGCCGGCCGGAAACGCGCCGCGCTGGCCGCCGCGGCGACCTGGACGGCGCTCACCGTGGAGTTCGCGCTGCGCCGCATCCTGCCCGGCCCGCGCACTTGCGACGAGGTCGCGACGATGGCGTTGACCAGCGTGCTCATCCCGCCAGTGGCCTGCGCGCACCGGCTGCGCGGTGAACTCCGGGTGCGCTCGGCGGTGCCGCCCGCCCCCTCCGCGGGAGGAAACACGTCGGCGGTGCCATCCGCCGCCTCCGCGGGAGGAAACACGTCGGCGGTGCCATCCGCCGCCTCCGCGGGAGGAAACACGTCGGCGGTGCTGTTCGACCGGGACGGCACGCTCATCGAGGACGTGCCCTACCTGACCGAGCCCGACCTGGTGCGGCCGGTGCCGGGCGCCGACAAGGTACTGGACGCGTTGCGGAACACCGGCGTGCCGATCGGCGTGGTCAGCAACCAGTCCGGCGTGGCGCGCGGCCTGATCACCGAGGAGCAGCTCGCCGCGGTGAACGCCCGGGTCGCGGAACTGCTCGGCCCGTTCGGCACCTGGCAGGTGTGCGTGCACGACCCGGACGACGGCTGCGACTGCCGGAAGCCGCGGCCCGGCCTGGTGCGGCGGGCCGCCGAGGCGCTGGGTGTGGACGTGCGGCGCTGCGTGGTGATCGGCGACATCGGCGCCGACGTGGCCGCGGCCGAGGCGGCGGGGGCGCGGGGCGTGCTGGTGCCCACCGACCGGACCCGCCCCGAGGAGGTGGAGTGCGCCCGGCGCGCCGGAAACCTCGCCGCGGACCTGGACGATGCCGTGCGGCTGGCGCTGGGGGGCCGGCCATGACCGGCCGGGTTCTGGTGGCCCGCCTGGACAACGCCGGAGACGTGCTGCTCGCCGGCCCGTGTGTGCGCGCGGTCGCGGCGCACGCCGACTCGGTCACCCTGCTGGCCGGCCCGCGCGGCCGGGCCGCCGCCGACCTGCTGCCCGGCGTCGACGCGGTGATCGAGTGGTGCGCGCCGTGGATCGACCCGGAACCCCCGGAACTCAGCCGGCGTCACGTCGACGACCTGGTGGCGCGCGTCCGTGCGGTGCGGCCGGACACGGCGCTGATCCTCACCTCGTTCCACCAGTCGCCGCTGCCGCTGGCCATGGCGCTGCGCATGGCCGGAGTGCCGTGGATCGGCGCGATCAGCGAGAACTACCCGGGGTCGCTTTTGGACCTGCGGCACGGGGTCACCGGTGACCCGCCGGAGGCGGAGCGGGCGCTGTCGCTGGCCCGCGCCGCCGGTTTCGACCTGCCGCCCGGTGACGGCGGCCGGCTCGAGGTGCGCCGCCCGCTGCCGGACGTCTCCGCGCTCACCGGCGCACCCGGCTACGTGGTGGTGCACCCGGGGGCGTCGGTCCCGGCCCGGCAACCAGCCACCGACCGGTGTGCCGCGTTCGTCGCGGCGCTCGCCGCGGCCGGCCACCGGGTGCTGGTCACCGGCGCCCCGGCGGAGTGCGCCCTGACCGCCCGGGTGGCCGGGGACGCGGGTGTGGACCTCGGCGGCCGCACCGACCTGGCCGAACTGGCCGCCGTCCTGGACGGGGCGGCCGCGGTGGTCGCGCCGAACACCGGACCGGCGCACCTGGCCGCGGCCGTCGGCACGCCGGTGGTGTCGCTGTTCGCTCCGGTCGTGCCGGCCGAGCGGTGGGCGCCGTACGGCGTGCCCACCGTGCTGCTCGGCGACCAGCACGCGCCGTGCCGCGGCAGCAGGGCGCGCACCTGCCCGGTGGCCGGCCACCCGTGCCTCGACTCGATCGAACCCGAACAGGTCGTCGCGGCGGTCGCGAGCGTCACGGCGTCCACCGCGGCCACCGGCGCCGCCACGCGGCCGGCCGAGGAACCAGCGGGCCGCGCCGCGGCGCCGCCGGAGGAGGGGAGCTCTGCCGTGATCGAAGAACACTTCGCCGCCCTCGGCGCCGCGGCGGAACGGATGCGTTTCGCCGCGCCCAAGGTCCAGTCATGGGGGCGGCACCTCGCCGCCGTGCTCGGCGCCGGTGGCCGGTTGCTGGCCTGCGGCAACGGTGGCAGCGCCGCCGAGGCCCAGCACCTCACCGGTGAGCTGGTCGGCAAGTTCCGCACCGACCGCCGGCCGCTGTCCGCGATCGCACTGCACGCCGACACGTCGTCCGGCACCGCGATCATCAACGACTACGGCGAGGCGGAGTTCTTCGCCCGCCAGGTCCGCGCGCACGGCCGCCCGGGTGACGTGCTGGTGGCGCTGTCCACCAGCGGCGGCAGCCAGAACGTGGTGGCCGCGGCGAAGAGCGCGCACGAGATCGGGGTGACCACCTGGGCGCTGACCGGGCCGGCGCCCAACCCGCTGGCCGCGCTGTGCCACGACGCGATCGCGGTGGACGCGCCGACCACGGCCACCGTCCAGGAGGTCCACCTGGCGCTGGTGCACGCGCTGTGCCTGGCGCTCGACGACGCGCTGGGTGTACCGGTATGAGCGGCGGTCCGCTGGTGGTGGTCGGCGACGCGCTGCTGGACGCCGACATCGAGGGCACCGCGGACCGGCTGTGCCCGGAGGCGCCGGTACCGGTGGTGGACGTGGCCCGGGAGTGGCACCGGCCCGGCGGCGCCGGGCTGGCCGCGCTGCTGGCCGCCCGCTCCGCGGCCGAGGTGGTCCTGGTCACCGCGGTCGGCGACGACCCGGCCGGCCGGCGGCTCGCCCAGTTGCTGGCCGGCGAGGCCGAGCTGGTGCGGCTGCCGGCGCGCGGTGCCACGGTGTGCAAGACGCGGGTCCGCGCCGCCGACCAGTCCCTGGTCCGGTTCGACTCCGGGGACGCGAGGGCCGGGGGCGAGCCGCTCGGCCCGCGGGCGGCCGAGGTGCTGCGCGGTGCCGGCGCGATCCTGGTCGCCGACTACGGCCGCGGCCTCACCGGGCACCCGGACCTCCGGCGGCTGCTCGCCGAGGTGGCACCGCGGATTCCGGTGGTGTGGGACCCGCACCCGCGGGGCGCCGCGCCGGTTCCCGGGCTGCGGCTGGCCACCCCGAACCAGTCCGAGGCGGCCGGCTTCGCCGGACATGACACGGCCGCGGAGCAGGCCGCCATGACGCTGCGCGAGCGCTGGGGCTGCACCGGCGTCGCGGTCACCGTCGGCTCGCGGGGTGCGCTGCTGGCCGTGGCCGGCGAGGAGCCGGCGCGGCGGGTGCCGGTGCCGTCGGCGTCCCGGGTGACGGGCTCGGCGCGGCCGGACACCTGCGGCGCGGGCGACCGGTTCGCCACCGCGGCCACGGCCGCTCTGCTCGACGGGGCGTCGGTGGCCGAGGCGGTGACCGGGGCGGTGGACGCGGCGGCCCGGTTCGTCGCCGCGGGCGGGGCCACCGCGCTGTCCGTGCCGGCCGAGGCGGACACCGCGCTGAGCCAGCCGCGGCAGCAGGCCGGGGCACCGCGGGACGCGTTCGAACTGGCCGCGCGGGTGCGCCGCGCCGGGGGCAGGCTGGTCGCCACCGGCGGCTGCTTCGACCTGCTGCACGCCGGCCACGTCAGCCTGCTGCGCCGGGCGCGGGCGCTGGGCGACGCCCTCGTGGTGTGCCTCAACTCGGACGCGTCGGTGCGCCGGCTGAAGGGCGCGGGCCGGCCGATCGTGCCGGCCGAGGACCGGGCGCGGCTGCTCACCGAACTGGAGTCGGTGGACGCCGTGGTGACCTTCGAGGAGTCCTCGCCCGAGGCGCTGCTGGACCGGCTGCGCCCGGACGTGTGGGTCAAGGGCGGCGACTACGCCGACACCGACCTGCCCGAGGCGGCGACCGTGCGCCGGCACGGCGGCGACGTGGTACTGATCCCCACGGTCGCCGGTTACTCGACCACCCGCATCGTCGCCGCCGCACAGGCCGGCGCTTGAGATCTCGCAGGAAAGGAGCGCGATGAAACCGTTGGGTAACGTGCTGATCACCGGTGGGGCTTCCGGGCTCGGCGCGGCGACCGTGGCCGCGGTCCGCGCGCACGGCGGCACCCCACTGGTGATCGACCGGGTCACGCCGTCCGCCGGCGTGGAGCACGTGGTCGCCGACCTGGCCGACTCGGCCGCCGCGGAGAACGCCGTCACCGAACTGGCCGAGCGGGCCGGCGGGCTGGACGGCGTGTTCACCGCGGCCGGCATCGACAACCCGGGCACCCTCGACTCGGTGTCCACAAAGGACTGGGAGCGGGTGGTGCAGGTGAACCTGCTGGGCACCGCCGCGGTGGTCCGCGCCGCACTGCCCTACCTGGAGCGCTCCCACGGCACGATCGTGACCTGCGGGTCGACCCTGGGCGTCAAGGCGGTCAGCGACGCGACCGCCTACTGCGCCTCGAAGTTCGGCGTGGTCGGGTTCACCCGGGCGCTGGCCGCGGAGCTGTCCGGGCGGGTCGGCGTCACCCTGCTCACCCCGGGCGGCATGCACACGTCGTTCTTCGACGGCCGCGACGAGAAGTACCGGCCGCCGAAGGACGCCAAGCTGAACCGCCCCGAGGACGTGGCCGAGACGGTCATCTTCGCGCTGCGCCAGCCGGCCGGCTGTGAGGTGCGTGAGATGGTGGTCTGCCATTCGGAAGAGGGATCGTGGCCGTAAACCGGGGCATCCTCGTGCTGCGCGCGCTGGGGCTGGGTGACCTGCTCACCGCGGTGCCCGCGCTGCGCGCGCTGCGCCGGGCCTTCCCGGGTGAGCGGATCGTGCTGGCCGCGCCGAGCGGGCTCGCCGAGATCGTGGCGATGGTCGGCGCGGTGGACGAGGGGCTGCCGACGCCGGGGCTCGGCGCGCTGCGCTGGCCGTGGCCGAACCCGCCGCGGCTGGCGGTGAACCTGCACGGGCGCGGTCCGCGCAGCATCCGCGACGTGCTGGCCCAGCACCCCGCCGAGGTGGCCAGCCACGCCCACCCGGACTTCCCGGACCTGCCCGGCCCGCCGTGGCAGGACGGGCTGCACGAGGTCGACCGGTGGTGCCGGCTGCTGGAGTTCTTCGGCGTCCCCGCCGACCGCGCCGACCTGCGGCTGCCGCCACCGAGCACGCCGAGCCCGGCGCCGGGCGCGGTGGTGGTCCACCCGGGCGCGGCGTTCCCGGCCCGGTGCTGGCCGGCGGACCGCTACGCCCTGGTGGCCCGACGGCTGGCCGGCGATGGGCACCGGGTGGTGGTCACCGGCAGCGCCGCGGAACGTGACCTGGCCGCCGAGGTGGCCGCCGGTGCGGGTCTGGGCGACGACGCGGTGCTCGCCGGGCGCACCGGGCTCGCCGGTCTGGCCGCGCTGGTGGCCGGCGCCCGCCTGGTGATCTGCGGGGACACCGGGGTCGGTCACCTGGCCACCGCGTTCGGCACGCCGTCCGTGCTGCTGTTCGGGCCGACCCCGCCCCGGCTGTGGGGGCCGCCGAGGGACGCGCCGCAGCACGTCGTGCTGTGGGTCGGCGACGTCGGCGACCCACACGGCGACCGGCCGTTCCCCGGCCTGCTGCTGCTGCACGCCGACCGGGTGCTGGCCGCGGCGCGACGACTGGTGCGAGGGAGCGTGGCCCATGCGTGATCCGGTCATCGGCGTGGTCGGCGCCGGGTACGTGGGGCTGACCACCACCGCATGCCTGGCCCACCTGGGAAACCGGGTGATCTGCGTCGATGTCGACGGGTCCAAGGTGGACGGTCTGCGGCATGGTGAGGTGCCGATCGCCGAACCCGGCCTGGCCGAACTGGTCGCCGAGGGGCTGGCCGCGCGGCGGCTCGAGTTCACCACCGACGCGAGCACCCTCGGCGACGCCGAGGTGGTGCTGCTGTGCCTGCCCACCCCGATGGGCGAGGCCGGGGTCGCGGACCTGTCCGTGCTGGAGTCCGCGCTCGGCGAGTTGGCCGGGGTGCTGGCCCCCGGCTGCGTCGTGGTGATGAAGTCGACGGTGCCGGTCGGCACCACCGCACGCGCCGGTGAGCTGCTGGGCCGCTCGGACGTCCCGGTGGTGAGCAACCCCGAGTTCCTCCGCGAGGGCCACGCGGTGCACGACTTCCTGCACCCGGACCGGATCGTGGTCGGCACCGAGGACACCGGTGCCGCCGCCCGCGTCGTCGGCCTGTACGCCGCGCTGGACGCTCCCGTGCTGCGCACCGACCCGGCCAGCGCGGAGCTGGCCAAGTACGCCAGCAACGCCTTCCTCGCGCTCAAGCTGTCCTACGTGAACGCGCTGGCCGAACTGTGCGAGCGGGTCGGCGCGGACGTCCGCGCCGTCGGCAGGGTGCTGGGGCTGGACAACCGGATCGGGCCGGCGTTTCTCGCTCCCGGACCGGGCTGGGGCGGCTCCTGCCTGCCCAAGGACACCAGCGCCCTGCTGCGCACCGCGGAGGCGGCCGGCGTCGACTTCGGGCTGCTGCGGGAGACGGTGGCGGTGAACGTGGCGCAGCGCGAGCGGGTGGTGCGCAAGGTGCGCCGCGCGGTCACCGGGTCGCCGCGCGGCTCGCTGGCCGGCGTCCGGCTCGGCCTGCTCGGCCTGACGTTCAAGGCGGGCACCGACGACCTGCGGCACTCCCCCGCGCTGGCGGTCGCCGCCGAGCTGTCCCGCGCGGGTGCCGTGCTCACCGCGTACGACCCGAGGGCCGGCGGTGCCGGCCACCCCGACCTGGACGGCATCGCGCTGGTCGACGATCCGTACCTGGTGGCCAAGGATGCCGCCGGCATTGTGCTGCTCACCGAGTGGCCGGAGTTCCGCGACCTGGACTGGGCCACGCTCGCGGCGCTGGCCGACCACGCCGCCGTGGTGGACACCCGCAACCTGCTGGACCCCGACACGCTGTGCGGCACCGGGTGGGTCCACACCGGCATCGGCACCCCCGGCGACCAGGACGAACCGGACGGCACCGGCGGGGCGGACGGTCCCCGCGCCGACCGCCGGTGAACCCGCGACGTTTCGCGCGTGCCGTGTGGGCAAGCCCACACGTGATGTTTCCTCCGCGCCGCGGAGCCCCCATGCGTGATCGGCGGCTGGTCGCCCGTTGCGTCAGTCGCCCGGCCGAGGCACGTCGCCCCGCCAGGCACCGGTCTCCCGGCCGCGCCGCTCGATGAACTCCTTGAACCGCTTCATGTCGCCCTTGACGCGACGGTCCAGGATGCCGACCTTGTCGGCGACCTGCTCGACGAAACCCTGCGGGTCGATCTCCATCTGCGCGGTGACCCGGGTGGTGCCCTCGCCGAGCCGGTGGAAGGTGACCACACCGGCGTGCTTCGGACCCCGCTCGGTGGTCCAGGCGACCCGCTCGTCCGGGTGCTGCTCGGTGATCGTCGCGTCGAACTCGCGGGTGGCCCGGCCGACCCGCGTCACCCAGTGCGTGTGCGTGTCGTCGATCTGCCGAACCTGCTGCACACCCGACATGAACTCGGGGAACGACTCGAACTGCGTCCACTGGTTGTACGCGGTGTGCACCGGCACGTCGACGTCAACCCATTCGGTAATCGTGCTCACGAGTTGGCCTCCTCCACGATGCGTCACCGGCGACGCCCGGCCGGCCGTGCCGCCGGGCAGAACGGGCGCCCGTTCCACTATGGAGTTACCCGCCATAGCCGAACGTCACACCGGATGCCGCAGCCCCGGATTCGCCCTGGTATGGCGGGGAACGGCGGGACTGAGGGCCGCGCCGCACTCGACCGCGCTCGGTAATTGACTGGCGGTCCGGGGTTTAACTGGGCGCGGCTCGGAAATCACTCTGGCCATGACGACCGTGCCGACCGCACCGGCCATGACGCGGCGCCTGCGGGTGTTGCTCTGGCACGTGCACGGCAGTTGGACCACGTCGTTCGTGCAGGGCGGGCACACCTACCTGCTGCCCACCCTGCCCGAGGGCGGGCCGTGGGGCCGTGGCCGCTGCGGCCGGCCGTGGCCGCGCGGCGCGCGCGAGGTGACCCCAAAGGACCTGCGCGACACCGACGTCGACGTCGTGCTGCTGCAGCGCCCCGAGGAGCTGGAGCTGACCGAGCGGTGGACGGGTCGGCGGCCGGGCCGGGACCTGCCCGCCGTGTACGTGGAGCACAACACGCCACGCGGCGACGTGCCGAACACGCGGCACCCGCTCGCCGACCGCGCGGACATCCCGCTGGTGCACGTGACTCATTTCAACGAGCTGATGTGGGACTCCGGCCGCGCGCCCACCGCGGTGATCCCGCACGGTGTGGTCGATCCGGGCGAGCGCTACACCGGCGAGCTGGAACGCGCCGCCGTGGTGATCAACGAGCCGATCCGCCGGTGGCGGGTCACCGGCACCGACCTGCTGCCGGCGCTCGCCGAGGCCGCCCCGCTCGACGTCTACGGCATGCGCCTGACCGGGCTGAACGAGCGCACCGGCGTCGGCCCGCGGCGGCTGCGCCCGGTCGGCGACCTGGACTCCGGCACGCTGGCCACCGAGTTGGCGCGGCACCGGGTGTACCTGCACACGGCGCGGTGGACGTCGCTGGGCCTGTCGCTGATCGAGGCGATGCACCTGGGCATGCCGGTGGTCGCCGTGGCCAGCACCGAGGCGCCCCGCGCGGTGCCGCCGGAGGCGGGCGCCGTCTCCGCCGACGTCGGCGAGTTGGCCGGCGCGGTCCGGGAACTGATCGACGATCCGGACACCGCCCGGCGCATGGGCAAGCACGCGCGCGAGTTCGCGCTCGCGCACCACGGGCTGCAGGCGTTCCTGCACCGGTGGGATTCGCTGCTCGCCCGGACGCTGCGCGCCGGCGGGCCGATCGCGGTCGCGCGCGAAGCCGCGGCGAGGGCCGAGACGGAGGTGAACCGATGAGGGTGGCGATGGTGTCCGAGCACGCCAACCCGTTGGCCGCGCTCGGGGAGGTGGACGCGGGCGGGCAGAACCTGCACGTGGCCGAACTCTCCGCGGCACTGGTCCGCCGTGGCCACGAGGTGACCGTGTACACCCGCCGCGACGACCCCGACCCGCCGGAGCAGGTGCGCGCCGAGGCCGGCTACCGGGTGGTGCACGTGCCCGCCGGGCCCGCCCGCCGGCTGCCCAAGGACGAGCTGCTGCCGCACATGGAGGAGTTCGGCCGGCGCCTGGAACGGTCCTGGCGGGCCGGCCGGCCGGACATGGTGCACGCGCACTTCTGGATGTCCGGGTTGGCCGCGCTGCTCGCCGCCAGGCCCTCCGGCGTTCCCGTGATACAGACCTTCCACGCGCTGGGCGTGGTGAAGCGGCGGCACCAGGGCGACGCCGACACCAGCCCGCCCGAGCGGATCAACCTGGAACGCGCCATCGGCCGCAGCATGTCCCGGATCGCGGCCACCTGCTCCGACGAGGTGTTCGAGCTGGCCCGCATGGGCATCCCGCGGGCCAGGATGTCGGTGGTGCCGTGCGGCGTGGACCTGGAGCGGTTCACCCCGGACCGCCCGGCGCGCGGCGACTTCCCGGAACGCCGCGCCCGGTACCGGATCGTCACGGTCGGCCGGCTGGTGCCCCGGAAGGGCTTCTCGACCGCGATCGAGGCGCTGCGCGGCGTGCCGGACACCGAGCTGGTCATCGCCGGCGGGCCGGAACGCGGCCGGCTGGCCGACGACCCGGAAGCCGCCCGGCTGCGCGAGCTGGCCGAGACGTTGGGCGTGTCCAACCGGGTGCGCATGCTGGGCCAGGTCTCCCGCGATGACATGCCGGCCCTGCTGCGCTCCGCCGACCTGGTGCTGTGCACGCCGTGGTACGAGCCGTTCGGCATCGTGCCGCTGGAGGCGATGGCCTGCGGTGTTCCCGTGGTGGCCGGCGCGGTCGGCGGCCTGGTGGACACCGTCGTGGACGGGGTCACCGGGCGGCTCGTGCCGCCGCGCAAACCGGACGAGCTGGCCGCGACGCTGCGCCGGCTGCTCGCCGACCCGGCGACCCGCGAGGCGTACGGCGCGGCCGGCGTCGACCGGGCGCGGTCCCGCTACTCCTGGGACCGCATCGCCCTGGACACGCTGCGGGTCTACGACCGGGCGCTGTCCGACATCGGCCCGCAGAACCTCGACCTGGCCGCCGGCGAGCGGGTCTGAACCACGGTCACCAGGTGACCGGCAGTTCGGCGAGCCCGCCGGTGAGCAGGCGGTCGCGCCACCGCAACTCGGCCGGGTCGACGGCGAGCGCCAGGGTGGGCAACCGCCGGAACAGCCGCTGGAACACCGCGGTCAGCTCGATGCGGGCGAGGGTGGCGCCGATGCAGTACCGGGCGCCGTGGCCGAAGGCCAGGCGCGGATTGCCGCGCGGCCGGCCGATGTCGAAGGCGTCCGGCTCGGGAAACGCCCGGCCGTCCCGGTTGGCCGCGCCCACGGACAGCAGCACGGCGTCTCCGGCGCGAATGGTGACCCCGCCGATCTCGATGTCGCTGCGCGCGTCCCGGGGCAGACCGCCACTGCCATCGAGGCGACCATCGCGTGGCTGGATGCCGGCCAGCCGGACGATCCGGAGCGCGCCGCCGACCGCATCGCGCGCGGTATCGCCGGCATCGTGGACGCCGCGTGCGGCACGGCCTGACGCGCCGAGCCGGTGCCCTCGGCGGCCGTTCAGCCGCCGAGGGCGGTGCGCACGTAGTCCGGGATCGGCGTCTTGCGCTTGGTCGCCGGGTCGATGAACACGTGCCGCACCTCGCCGTCGGCGATCAGCCGGTCGCCGACCCGGAACACCGGGTCGACGATCATGCTGGTGATGCCCAGGCGGCGGATGTTCATCTCGATGTCCAGCAGTTCGTCGAACCGGGCGCCCTGCCGGAAGTTCAGCCGCACCTCAGCGACCACCAGGTCCGCTCCCTTGTCGATCATCTCCTGGTACGGGCAGACCCGCGCGCGCCACAGCTCGGTGACCGCCACGTCGTAGAAGAACAGGTAGTGCCCGTTGAAGACCCAGCCCTGCTGGTCGCACTCGCTGTAGCGGACCCGCAGCCGGTGCACGAAGGGTTCGGCCATGCACCGACCCTGGCACATCGCGCCGCGGGCCGGCACGGCCGCGCGCCGCACCGGCGGGAGCAGCCGCGCTTGACCTTCACCCTGGGGCAGGCTGCAGCGTGGGTGGCGCCGGGCGAGGTGCCCGGTCGAGGAGGGCAGGATGGGACTGCTGACCATCGGGGCGTTCGCGAGGGCGTCCCGGCTGTCGCCGAAGGCCCTGCGGCTGTACGACGAGCTGGGGCTGCTCCGCCCGGTGCGGGTGGACCCGGTGTCCGGGTACCGCTTCTACCACCCGGACCAGCTCGAGGTGGCCCGGCTGGTGGCCTGGCTGCGGCGGCTGGGCATGCCGCTGGCCCGGATCCGGGTGGTGTGCGAGCTGCCGCCGGCGGACGCCGCCCGTGAGGTGGCCGCGTACTGGCGCCAGGTCGAGGTGGACATCGAGTCCCGGCGCAACCTGGCCGCCTTCCTCACCGACCAGCTGTCCAGAAAGGACAGTTCCGGAAAGGACACCGAGATGACCGAGGAACCCACCGGGCTGGCCATCCGCTACGCCGTGCGCACCGATCGTGGGCTCGTCCGGGAGTCCAACCAGGACTTCGCCTACGCGGGGTCGCGGCTGCTCGCGGTCGCGGACGGGTTCGGACCCTACGGCGCCCCGCCGGCCAGCGCGGTGGCCATCGAGGCGCTCAAACCGCTGGAGTCGGGCGTGCCCGCCGGCGACCTGCTCAACGCGTTGCAGGACGCAGTGCACAACGCGGATGTCGCGATCCGCGAGCTGGGCGCGTCCGACCCGGCCCTTGCCGGCGTGGGCACCACGTTGACCGCGATGCTGTGGTCCGGGTCCCAGCTCGCCCTGGTGCACGTCGGTGACTCCCGGGTGTACCTGCTGCGTGACGGCGAGCTGTTCCAGATCACCCACGACCACAGCGTGGTGCAGTCGCTGGTGGACGAGGGTCGGCTGACCCCCGAGGAGGCGATGTCCCACCCGCAGCGGGCGATCCTGCTGCGGGCGCTGCACGCCGGCCGCGGCGCCGAGCCGGACCTGCGGTTGCACGAGGCGCGGCCCGGTGACCGCTACCTGCTGTGCTCCGACGGCCTCCACACGGTGCTGGACACCGCCACCCTGCACGAGGTGCTGGCCGGCGGCGACGACCCGGACACCACGGTCGGCCGGCTCGTCCAGGCGGCCGTCGCCGCCGGTGGCCCGGACAACATCGCCTGCGTGGTCGCGGACGTCGTCCGGCCGGGCACCGACCGGGACGCCGGCGGGGGACACTCGGCGGCCGCCCGGCGGCAACCGGTCTGACGGTCAGGGCCGTGGGGCGAGCCGGAGAACGTTCCAGGACAGGGCGGGCAGTTCGGCGTGCAGGGTCGCGCCGGTGATCCCGGCGCCGGTGACGCGCCGGGGTACCACCCGGTCCGGGTGGTCGGCGGTGTTCACCGCGTCCGGGTCGGGGTCGGCGAGCACGGTGTGCTCGACCACGCGGTAGGCGGCGGGGAAGCCGCGCAGGGCGGCCTCGAGGCGTCGCGGCGCGTTCTGGTCCCGGTTGACCGCCAGCAGGGTCAGCTCGCCGGTGTCCTCGTCGTGGGTGGTCACCGCGTCGACGGCGGTGACGCCGCCGTATTTCGCGGTTTCCAGCCGGGGTCCGCGGACCTCGGTGCGCAGCGCGGTGCCGCGCGCGTGCCGGGCGGCCTGGGCGAACGGGTAGAACGTGGTCTGCCGCCATGCCGCACCGCCCGGCTCGGTGCGGATCGGCGCGATGACGTTCACCAGTTGCGCCTGGCAGGCCACGCCCACCCGGTCGGCGTGCCGCAGCAGGCTGATCAGCAGCGAGCCGACGACCACCGCGTCGGTCACCGAGTAGGTGTCCTCGATCAGCCGCGGCGCGTGCGCCCACTCCAGGTGGCGCTCGCCCGGAAAGCGGGAGTAGTACCAGACGTTCCACTCGTCGAAGGACAGCCGCAGCCGCCTGCGGCTGCGCCGGCGGGCGGCCACGTGGTCGGCGGTGGCCACCACGGCGTCGATGAAGGCGTCCATGTCCGCCGCCGAGGCGAGGAAGCTGGCCCGGTCCCCGCCGACCTCCTCGTAGTAGGCGTGCAGCGAGATGTAGTCGACCTCGTCGAAGGTGTGCCCGAGGACGGTGGCCTCCCAGCAGCCGAACGTGGGCATCCGGGAGTTCGAACTGCCGCACGCGACCAGTTCGATCGACGGATCGACCTGCCGCATCGCCTTCGCCGTCTCCAGCGCGAGCCGGCCGTACTCGTCGGCGGTCTTGTGGCCGATCTGCCACGGCCCGTCCAGCTCGTTGCCCAGGCACCACAGCCGCACCCCGTGCGGTTCCTTGACGCCGTGGGCGATGCGCAGGTCGGACAGTGCGGTGCCGCCCGGGTGGTTGCAGTACTCGACCAGGTCGCGAGCCGCGTCGATGCCGCGGGTGCCGAGGTTCACCGCCATCATCGGCTCCAGGTCCAGCCCGCGCGCCCAGCCCAGGAACTCGTTGACGCCCACGGTGTTCGGTTCGATGCTGCGCCAGGCGAGGTCCAGTCGGCGGGGACGGTCGGCGACCGGTCCGACACCGTCCTCCCAGCGGTACCCGGACACGAAGTTGCCGCCCGGGTAGCGGACCACGGTGGGGCCGAGTTCGCGGACCAGGCCGGCGACGTCGCCGCGGAAGCCGTGCCGGTCCGCGGTGGGATGGTCCGGCTCGTGGATTCCGGTGTAGACGCAGCGGCCCATGTGCTCGACGAAGGTGCCGAACAGCCGCGGGTCGACCGCGCCGATGCGGAAGTCCGGATCGACCACGAGGTGGGCGGTGCCGTCCGTCATGCCGCCTCCCTTTCCGCGAGTTCTCGCGCGGCCACGGTCGCGTCGCCGGGGCGGACCAGAGCGCCCCGGTCACGTCCCGCGGCGCGCGACATGGTCGCGTTGGCTCACGCGGCTTGACACACGCATGACGCGACTACTCTTCGCGGTCGGCGGCCGCGCCGCCGGAGCTGGCCAGGACCTTCTCGGCGACCAGCAGGTCGTGCGGGTAGGTGACCTTGAGGTTCCGCTCGTCCCCGGCGACCACGCGCACCGCGACGTCGGAGAACCGCTCCATGCAGGACGCGGTGTCGGTGCCGACGAACCCCTCCCGGGCCGCCGCCTCGTACGCGGCGAGCAGCGGAGCGGCCCGGAAGCCCTGCGGGGTCTGCACGGCGACCAGGCGCTCCCGCGGGACCTCGGTGACCTGGTCGCCCTCCGGCGTCACGGCGACCAGGTCGTCGCGGGGCACGCCGGGTACGGCGCCGCCGTGCTCGCGGGCGGCGTGCAGCACCGCGGCCACCAGCGCGTCGCCCACCAGCGGGCGGGCCGCGTCGTGGATCAGCACCGTGTCGATCTGCCCGGCGTCGATGCGCCCGGCGAGGTGGCGCAGCGCGCACAGCTCGGACTCCTGGCGGGTGGCGCCGCCGTGCACGACCTCAACCTCGGCGTCGATCTCCCGGTCCAGCACCCACCGGGCGTGCCGGGCGTCCTCGGGCCGGATGACCAGCACGACGAAGCCGATCTCCGGGACGCCGGCCAGAGTGTTGACCGACCAGGAGACCAGGCGGCGCCCGGCGAGCGGCAGGTACACCTTGTTCAGGTCCGCGCCTACCCGGGTGCCGCTGCCGCTGGCCAGGACGATCGCCGCGGCCGAGGGGCCGTTCCGCCGGCCGCCCGCCGCGGCCCGATCAGTGCCCGCCACGGCGCGGATACTAGCCCTGCCGGGGGCGCCGGGGACGGGGTCGACCGGGCCTGACCGGCCCGGCGGGCGTGTCAGGTTTTCCCGGGCCGACCCGAGCGGCATCCTGTCGGCGCCACGAGCACCCGAAAGCCGGAAGTGGGTCATGCCGCCGCCTCGTGACCAGGACATCCTCCTCACGGTAGCCAGGATGTACTACGAGGAGAACCGCTCCCAGCAGGAGATCGCGCAGTCGCTGGGGCTGAGCCGGTCGAACGTGTCCCGGATGCTCACCGCGGCCCGGGAGCGCGGCATCGTGGAGATCCGGATCCACGACCGTCCGGGCGGGACATGGACCTGGAGCGCCGCCTGGAGGAGACGTTCGGCCTGCGCGACTGCCGGGTGGCCGACACCGACGGCGGCGAGCGGTCCCTGGCCAAGGTCGGCGACCTGGGTGCGCGCTGGCTGGTGGAGAACGTGCCGGCCGGCGGGCGGCTCGGCGTGTCCTGGGGTAGGACGCTGCGGGCGCTGGTCAGCCACGTGCCGCACAGGGGCGGCTACGACGTCGAGGTGGTGCCGCTGGTCGGCGGGCTGCCCTCGGTGGACGTCGAGATCACCGGCGAGGAACTGGTCCGCGACCTGGCCCGGCGGCTGGGCGGTCGGTTCCAGCGGCTGCCCGCGCCGGCCACCCTCATGCTGGTCTGCGACGGGTCACTGGCCCGCGCGCTGCTCACCGCGCACACCACCCGCGCCGAGGACTGAACCGCCGCCCGGCGCCGGCGTGTCACGGCATGCAAAACGAACGTACGGACGCCGAATCCGCGGCTGTTCCGGGATCTCCGATGACCGCAAACCGCTTTTGCCGCTGGTCCGAGCCGCTACATGGGGCGGCCGGCGCGCAGGACGGACCGCCTCGGAGTTCAGGCGGCCTTCTTGTCCGAGCGCTTGGCGTACCACCACTGCTGGCAGGACTCGTTGCAGAAATCGGGCGAAGGGCCGTCCGGTGGGAGCACCTTGCCGCACTGCGCGCACAGCGGGGTCGGCTGGTCTCTACGGTCGACAATGTTCTGGGCCATCCCGGGCCCCCTCTCTCCACGCCGCAGTCCACGCTTCGGCGAACACCTGATCCTTGTCGGTGGCGTCCTCGTCAGTGCCCCGGCGCACAGATAAAATTGTCCCTCTTCTACATGTAGCACCAAGCCCTATGACCGCGCAGGCGGCAATCGAGTTACATCGGCGCCCCACACAATTTTGTGTCCACCTCGTTGTGGGTTCGAGCCCTTTGCCGAACGCCGGCCGCGCGCCGGAGTAGCACCTTTGGCCGAGGACAGGGATGCTAGCCGGAGCAACCGGGGCCGCGGGCCATGTTTCCCGGTTCCGTAACACGGTTTCTCGTCGCGTAGCACGGCCGTGCCATCGGCGAAACGTCGCCGACACGAGCGGCCGCCCGGTGGGATCAGCGGGTGACGTCCGCGGCGCCGGTCGCGGCCAGTTCCGCGCGGTCGGGCAGGCCCTCCCAGTCGCCGGCGGCGGCCACCGCGAACGCGCCGGCCGCGGCAGCCGCGTCCAGACGGTCCTCGACCGGCGCGCCCGCGAGGAACTCGGCGAGGTAGGCGGCGGCGTCCGGCTCCCACAGCGCGCGCCGGTAGTTGACGTCCAGCGAGATCGGCACCCCCGGCGGCGCGGGCGGCGTCCACCGCCGCGTACACCGCGGCGCGGGCCGTGTCGCTGAGCGCCGGGGTGATCCCGGTCAGGTGCACGATCCCGGCGGAGCGCACCAACTCGGCGTCGACGTCGTCCGGGCACAGCCGGGAGCCGGCGCTGCCGGACCGGTAGTAGACGACCCGGGTGGCGGTGGCGGTGCGCCGCTCCTTGACCATCAGCCCGGTGCGGGCCGCGGCGTCCACCACGACGTGATCCACGGACACCCCCTCGCCGGCCAGGGTGGCCCGGACCAGTTGGCCGAACTCGTCGTCGCCGACCCGGCCCACCCAGGCGGCGCGGCCGCCGAGCCGGCGCACCCCGATGGCCACCGTCGACTCCGCGCCGGCCACGCCGAGGTCGAGGATGGGGGCGTGGCGCAGCCGCCCGACGCCGGGGGGGACAGCACGGCCATGGTCTCGCCGAGGGTGACCAGCGGCCGGGTCACGGGGCGCCGCCCAGCGCGGCGAGCACGGTGCGGGCCCTCTCGCGCAGCCCGGCGAGGCTGCCGCCGTGCAGCGCGTCGCCGAGCAGCGGGCCGCCCATGCCCACCGCGAGCGCCCCGGCGGCCAGGTAGTCCGCCGCCTGCTCGACGGTCACCCCGCCAGTGGGGATCAGCGCCACGTCGTCCAGCGGGGCACGTAGCTCGCGGATGTAGCAGGGGCCGCCGAGGCCGGCCGGGAACACCTTGACCGCGCTGGCGCCGAGGTCCCAGGCGGTCAGCACCTCGGTCGCGGTGAACGCGCCCGGGTAGTAGGCCAGGCCGTGCCGGTGGACCTCGGCGGCGACCCTCGGGTCGGTGCCCGGGGTGACCACGAACCGCGCGCCGGCCTCGGCGGCCGGGCCGACCTGGTCGGCGCGCCGCACCGTGCCCACGCCGACCTCGGCGGCGGAGCCGTGCCGCTCCGTGGCGCGGCGCACCGCCTCCAGCGCGCCCGGCGTGTTCATGGTGATCTCCAGGCAGCGCACGCCGCACTCCACGAGCGCGTCCACCACCGTGTCCAGGTGGTCGGCGCCGCGGCCGCGCAGGATCGCCAACACCCGCGTGCCGGTCAGCGCCTCCCCGGGCGGAACCCGTTGCGGTCCCGTCATTCTCGTCGCAGGCATGATGCCCGAAGGGTAACCTCCGGCCGGGCCGCGGCCACGGTGTCGGTGGCCGCCACGGATCTCACAGCCGCACGGCGGCGGGCAGCACGAAGTAGAACAGCACGCCGACGCCGATCAGGTAGAGAAGGATGATCAGCGTCCAGCCCATGTTGTAGCGGATGACCTGACCCTCGTTGCGGACGAAGCGGGTGGTGGCCACGCCCACGCTGGCGGTCTGCGGCGCCACCGGCTTGCCCACCTCGGATCCGACCGAGTTCAGCGACGGGAACAGCAGCACGGGCGCGCCGAGCAGCCGGCCGACGGCGAGCTGGAACTGGCCGAACACCGCGTTGGCCGAGGTGTTGCTGCCGGAGAGCGCGACCGCGATCCAGCCCAGGATCGGCGCGAGGATCACGTACCCCGTGCCCACCTTGGCGAAGCCGTTGGCCATGGAGTTGGCCATACCGGAGAAGTTGAACGACTCGGCGAGCCCGAAGATCAGCGGTCCGACGAGCAGCGCGCCCCACATCTGCCGCACGGTGTTGCCGAACACGGTGCGCAGTTGCTCGCCGTTGGGCCGCAGGTAGGCGGCGATGAGCAGCCAGCTGACCAGGATCGCGGTACCGGCGACGAACGGCGCGAACTTCCACGACGTGGACACCGCCGCGTGGCTCAGCGAGGACAGCGCCTTCACCGCCGGCGCGAACGGCGTGTACTTGGGCAGCGGCGACCACGGCCCCGTCCACGCGACCACCACGACCACCAGGATCAGGAACGGCAGCAGGCCACGCCAGGCGGCGCGGGTGGACCGGTTGGAGTTCGAACCGTCCACAACGGACTCCGCAGGCGTGATCTCCCGGCCACCGTAGCCCAGGGTGACCGAGGGGCGCCAGAATCGCAGCAGGAGCAGCAGCGCGCCGAAGCACACCAGCGAGCCGATGATGTCCGGCAGGTACGGGCCGAGCCACTGCGAGGTGGGGTACTGGCCGAGGATGTAGCCCAGCGAGCCGACGATCGCCAGCGGCCACCCGGTTCGCAATCCGCGCCGGCCACTGACCAGGTAGATGAGGATCCACGGCGGGGCGAGCGCGAGGACGGCGACGATCTTGCCGATGGACGCGGACAGCGCGAGCAGCGGCAGCCCGGTCACCGCGGCAAGCCCGATGATCGGGGCGCCGAGCGCACCGTAGGACACCGGGGCGTTGTTGGCCAGCGCGGCCACCCGGATCGCGGCCAGGTCGGCGATGCCGAACGCGATGAGTACCGGCGCCACCACGGCCCACGGGTAGCCGAACCCGACCAGGCCCTCGAGCAGCGCGCCGAACGCCCAGGCGATGAGGATCGTCTGTACCCGGATGTCCGCAGTGGCCTGGTTGACCAGCCAGTTCTTGAAAGCGTCGAACGCGCCGGTCACCACCATGGTGTGGTAGATGACCACGCCCCAGAACACGATCCAGTCGATCGACCAGAACCCGGTCCCCGCGCCGAGCCCGTAGGCGGTGAGCACCTGCCCGGCGGGCGCATGCCAGACGAAAATCGCCTCGATCACGGTGACCACCCCGCCGACGATCACCGCCTGCCACGCGGACAGCCGGAACAGGGCCAGCGCGACCAGCAACACCGCCACCGGCACCAGCGCGAGCAGGGTGCTGCCCAGCACGCTGTGCACGGGGTCGAGGATCTGCGTGAACATGGCACCCTCCCCGGCCGACACCGTTGTCCGAGCACGGAGGAACCGCCGCGGTTCGTCTGCACCTGAGGCTACACAGTTGTGCGCTCAATCACACCTGCGGCGAGAGGTCCGGAGAGTGAGCGCTACCGCCCGCCAGGGGCGGTCAGGTCACGCCGAACGGGTGAATTCCGGCCGCTGTGCTAACCAACGGTGACCCGCCGCGATGTATCCGATCGCCCGGTCACTCACTCCAGCGCCGGAGACCCGCGAGAGGTCCCTTCCCTTCCATGAACCGTGCCTGGCTTCGCCGCCTCAGCCTCGCCCGCCACGCCGCCCGCCACCCGTCTGGTGCGCGCCGGGCGCTCCCCGGCCGCCACCTGCTCGCGGTGGCCGGCGCCGTCCTGCTCGGTGGCGCCGCGGTCGCCGGCTGCCAGCCGGCGACCGCGGTGCCGACCCCGCCGCCGGTCACGTCCAGCCCGTCCGCCGCCTCGATCTGGACGGCGACGTCGACGACGACCGCGCCGGCCACGACGACCACCACCGCACTGCTGCTACCGCCGCCACCACCACCGGCGCCCGAGACCACCCACGCCCTCCCGCCGCGCACCACCCAGGCGGCGCCCCCGCCGGTGAACTCCGGCGGAACCGCCTGCGGCGCGGACTCCTACGTCAACTCCGACGGCAACTGCGTGCACCGGCCGGTGCAGGCACCGGCTCCGCCCGCCGGCGCCACCGCCCGCTGCCGGGACGGCAGCTACAGCTTCAGCCAGCACCGCAGCGGCACCTGCTCCGGCCACGGCGGCGTCGCCGAGTGGCTGTAGACCCCTGCGACAACCCGATGGAAAGGACGAGTCCCATGCCCCCTACGGCGGGCGCCGTGCGCCGTCACGTGATACGCGCCTGGAGTACCTGGTACTTCCTGGTGCCCATCGTGACGGTAGGCCTGTTCGCCTTCGTGCCGTTCGTGCATGCGGCGGTCCGGTTGCGCCGGCGCCGCGTGCGGTGGCTCGCGGCTCTCTACGGAGCGTTCACCGCGCTGCTCTTCGTCTCCGTCGCGGTTGCTCCTCCCGTCACGCTCGGCGCGATCGCCGTCACGGTGGCGGCCTGCGTGCAACTCGTGCCGTTGCGGCGGGCGGTGTACGGGGTGGAACCAGCGGCCCCCGCTGACATCGACCCGGCGGTGGCCGCGGTCATGCGAGCCCGTGAGCGTCGGCGGAAGGCGCGCGAGCTGGTCGAGCAGGACCCCCTGCTGGCCCGCGAACTCCACATCGGCCGGCCCGACCTGCCCGGCGACTACGACGACGGCGGGTTGGTGGACCTCAACGCGGCCCCGGCCGAGGCGATCGCGCGTGCCTGCGAGATCGGCGTCGACCAGGCGCACCAGATCGTCGCCGTGCGGGACGGCGCCGGTGGTCTGAACGGCGTGTCGGATCTGTACCTGCACCTCGATCTCCCGCCCGGTGCCTGGGACCGCATCCGCGACCGGGCGATCGTCCTGCCGAAGTAGCCAGTCGAGCCGCCGCCCACATTGCTCGGTGGTTGGCTGGCCGGCGCGTCACCGCAGGGTCAGCCCGGCTCGAACCCGACGCACTCGCGCACCGGCAGCCTGGGATACCGCGGCAGCCGCTCGTCCCAGGCGGCCCGGGTGCAGCGCAGGTAGGCGGTGCCCTTCCGAGTCTCGTTCACCTTCGCGTGCCGGCACCGTCCACACAGCCCCGGCTCCGCCCCAAGCTTCGACCAGCCCTCGTTCCCCGCCACGCCGTCCGCCATGCCCTCATCATGCGGCACCGTCCCGCCGGAGCCAGCGCTTCGGTGTCCGGAGCGGTCGGACACCATGGACCGCTCCGCTCATCCGAGCCACAGGCGGGCGCCGGCTCGGGCAAGTCTCGCCTTGCGGTGTTCGTAGTCGGGCATGGCACGCTCGACGGTGGACCAGAAGGCCGGGGTGTGGCGTGGCTCGTCGATGTGCGCGATCTCGTGCACGATCACGTAGTCGAGCAGACTCAGCGGGAGCTGCATGGTCGCCCAGTGCACGTTGAGCCGGCTGTTCTTGCCGAGCGACCCCCAGCGATAGCCGAGGTCGCGGACGTCCAAGCCGTCAGGTCGCAGGCCCATCCGTTCGGTCCACGGGCGGATTCGCTGCGGCAACCATGCCAGGGCACGGCGCCGATACCAAAGGATCAGCGCCTCAGCGCCGCCGCCCGCCTCGGCCACAGTCCGTGGCATGCGCAAGCGGCCTCGTGCGAGCTTCACCTCGCCAGAGGTGTCGTCGGTGAGCAGCAGCCGGTAATGCCGGCCGAGGTAGTCGAACCCCTCGCCGGACACGAACTCCTTCCGCACGGGCGGCGCGAGCAGGAGGTCTTTGTCGGCGAGCTTGCGGTAGACCCACATCCGCTTGCCCCGCGCCCAGCGCGACAGGACGTCCGGGTCGCACCCGGTGGGTGCGTGCAGCAGCAATGAGCCGTCCCGGTCCACGGTGATGCCGACCGTCCGCCGGGCCGACGACTCTCGAACGGCGAAGTCAAGGTCGCCGATCGTGATGCGCTCGGGCAGTGTGGTGGCTGGGCTGGCCATCACCGCATAGCCAAGCGCATCCGGTTCGCCTTGGCCAACTCGACCACCCGTCCGGCGATCTCCGGCAGCCGCTCCCACTCGAACAGCTCCTCGCCGTCGACCTGCTGGCCGTCCAGCTTTCGCACCACGGCCTTGTGCAGCGCTTCCTGGGCGTAGGCGTTCTCCCAGAATCCGACCACCGAGATGTCGTCCTTGATCCGCCGGACGAGGTCGACCGTGATCTGTCGCAGTGCGTGGTCGGCGTTGGCCGCCACGGGCGTGCCGTGGCGTTGCATTTCCTGCTTGAGGAGACCGTAGAAAGGCGCCTCGGTGTGCGGGTCGAGTCCGCTGTCGTCGGCCTGGCGGCCGGCGCGCACCTTGGGCAGGAAGTCCCTGAGCGCGTCGGCGAGCTGCTCCCACTGGCCCTCGAATGTGGTGAGGATGTGTTCCAGGCGCTCGGACAGCGACTCGTAGTGCTCCGGGTCCTCATCCAGGTGCTCGCGGATGTGGTGCCGGATGGCGTGCTCCATTTCCGACGCCTTGGCCCGGTCGGAGGTGAGCGCGGCGACCTTGGCGTCGAAGTCCGGAGCGGTGATGGACACCGGTGGGATCTTGGTCCGAACATCCAGCGCGATCACGTGGTCGTCGATGAGTTGCCGCACCTTGGCCCCGTACAGCGAGACGTCGAAGCCGTCCGGGTCGTCGCGGTAGCGCCGGTTGGCCTTGAAGCGAATGTGGCCGAGGACCTTGTGTGGTCGCACGTAGGGCAGTGCCTCCGGGCGGGGCAGGACGATTTCCAGGCTGTCGGAGAACAGCTTGAACGCCGCCTCGAATTCGGCACGCAACCGCTCATCGGCCAGGATCTCGACGCAGGCATCGACATCACTGTCGCTGTCGAAGCGTTCGATGCCGTGCCGCAGGAACACGTTGCGCACGCGCTGGTACCGGTCGGCGAGCAACGGCACCTGGTCGGCGACGCTGGTCAGCGCGCCGGCCACGTCCTCGCTGGAGTACGCCGCGAGCGCGACCTTGAGGTGCTCGGCCACGCCGTAGTAGTCGACGACATACCCGGCCTTCTTGTTGGCGGCTGTCCGGTTGACCCGGGCGATCGCCTGGAGCAGTTCCGCCTCCTTGATGTGCCGGTCCAGGTAGAGCACCTGCTCGACGGGCGCGTCGAAACCGGTGAGCAGCATGGACTTGACGATCACGAATGCCAGCGGGCTGGTCTTCGCCGGGTCGTCGTCGGGCGTGGCGGGGAGCGGCTTGACGAAGTCGTCAACGACCGCACGCGTCGCTCGTCCACTCCGCCAGGTGTGTCTTGTCGTTGTGCGTTCCGGAGATGACCGGCGCGAAGTCGAGCCGGGCAATGAGCCACCGGTGCCGGTAGGCGCGCACGAGCCTGGCCTGGTGCGCGGGCATACTGTCGACCCGGTCGAAGGCCTCCGTCGTCCGCAGTGCGGCGTCGAGCGCGTCCAGCTCGGCGAGCAGGTCGTCCCGGGCATGCCGCAGACCGATGCGGTACCGCACGGCGGCTTCCCGACTCACGGCGACCACCTGCGCCTTGAACCGGTTGGGCAGCACCACGTCCACGTAGTGCCGGAGCATGTCGCGGGCCTTCCGGTCGATCAGCTTCGGCGCCTCCAACACGTTGTTCTTGGTGCCCCATCGCTGCTGGATCTGCTTCCGCTGCTCGGGGGTCTGCTCCTCGAACATGTCCTCGAACAGCTCGTCCAGCCCGCTGCCGTCACGGACCGCCGCCTTGGTGGTGCGCCCCTCGTAGAGGATCGGCACGGTGGCGCCGTCCTCTTCGGACTCCTTGATCGTGTACTTGTCGATGTACACGCCAAAGATGGTGGTGGTCTGTTTCCTCTTGCCCATGATGATCGGTGTGCCGGTGAACCCGATCAGGGCCGCGTTGGGCAGGGCTTCGCGCAGGCTGGCGTGCAGGGCGCTGCTCTGGCTGCGGTGCGCCTCGTCGACGAGCACGACGATCCGGGTGTCGGCGTTGAGTTCACCGAGTGTCTTCATCGCCTTGGCCAGCTCGGATTCGGTGGTGCCGCCGGTGTCGTCACCGTCGTCGGTGTCCCGGTACTTCTGGATCATGGCGAAGACCAGGTCCTTGCCCGGGCGGGCAAGGTACTCACGCACCTTCTTGACCTTCCGCGCGACGTGCACGGTCTCGTCGGTGAGTTCGGCTGTGCCGCTGAGCTGGCGCTGCAACTGCGTCCGGTCGGTGACCACGACGACCTTGAAGGACGTGAGTTCCGGGTGTGTTCGCATGACCCGGACCAGGAAGACCATGGTGAGGCTCTTGCCGGAGCCCTGGGTGTGCCAGATGACGCCGCCGCGGTGGTCATGCTCGCCGTCCTCCGGGCGCGTTTTCCCGTTCACCAGCCGGGTGACCGCCCGGCGGACCGCGCGGTACTGCTGGTACCGCGCGACGACCTTGACCACCCGCCCGTTGGCCTCCATGAACAGGGTGAAGTGCCGGATCAGGTCGAGCAGGTGCGCGGGGCGCAGCATCCCGGCGACCAGGACTTCCTGTTTGGACAGCTCGGCGGGGTCGGCTCGCCCACATTCGCTGGCCACCTGCTGCGGCGTTCCGGGTTCGACCGTCTTCCACTCGGCGAAGTGCTCCGGACCGGACGTGAACGTCCCCACGCGAGCGTCGTCGAAGCTGGTGGCAATGACCACCTGGTTGGTGTGGAAGAGGCGTTCGCTGCCCTCCGGGATGCCGCCCTGCGTGCGCTGGTTGGCGTAGCGGCGGAGCTGGTCGATGGCGTGCGCGATGGGGTCGACGGTGTGCGGCGCTTTGGCCTCGATCACCACGAGCGGGAGACCGTTGACGAACAGCACCACGTCGGGGCGGATGGCCCGGTGGCCCTGCCCGCCCGGCAGCTCCACCCGGAACTGGTTCATCACGACGAAGTCGTTGCGTTCCGGATGGTCCCAGTCGATGTAGTCGACGCGCCGGCCGCGCTGGCTGTCGTCACCGTCCGGGGCGTCCACGTGTGTGCCGGTGAGCAACAGGTCGGTGACCTCGCGGTTGATCTCGACCAGACTGGTCGCCCTCGGTCGCCGCAGCGCGGCCACGGCCTGCGCGATCCGTCCAGGAAGCTGTCCAGCAGCTCGCGGCGGGTGGCCATGAGTCTCTTGGTCTCCGGCAACTGGACGAGCAGCCGGGAGTGCTCGCCCCACCATTTGTCCAAAGCCGACCGCAGCTCGGTCTCTTTGGCCTGCACACCTGGGTGCGCGGCAACGAGATCCTTGAATGGCGACTTGTCCGCGCCGTCGGCGAAGTCGAAATAGTCCTCGTCCCGGTCCACGAACACCTGCTCGGTGGTGAACCCATGGGCGGCGAACAGGTCGGCCTTGGCTTCGACCTCGCGGCGGGGCACGCCACCGTGCAGGTGAGCGCGGACGTCGTGCGGCTCGGGCGGCGGGGCATTGTCGGCGTAGCGGCGAATGTTGAGGTTGTCGTCGTTCTCCCGGAGTTCCTCGCGGGTGACGACCTTGGCGTAGCCGGGAATGTCGGCGAAATCGTGGTAGGCGGCCACGATCTTCTCGTAGTGCTCGGGCAGCAGGTGGTTCTGCGCTCGCCCGGCCGAGAACTCGCGGTCGGCGTTGATGAACAGCACCTTGCCCCGGCGTTCCGGCGGCTTGCTTCCCGGCGCCCGCAGCACCAGCACGCACGCCGGAATACCGGTGCCGTAGAAGAGGTTCGGGGCGAGGCCGATGACGGCCTCGATGATGTCCTCGTCCAGCATCCTGGCGCGGATGTCCCGCTCGGCGCCGCTGCGGAACAGCACGCCGTGCGGCATGACCGTGGCGGCGATGCCGTTGTGCTTGAGCACCGAAACCATGTGCTGCACGAACATCAGGTCGGCCTTCTTGCCGCCCTCCGGCGCCCAACCCCAGCGGAACCGGTGCTCGTGCCGCATGCCGTCGCGGCTGTAGTTCAGTGAGAACGGCGGATTGGACAGCACCCGGTCGAACTTCTTCAGCTCGCCGCCCTGCACGTGCTGCGGCTCGGCCAGCGTGTCGCCGAGTTCGATGCCGGCGTCGTAGATGCCGTGCAGCAGCATGTTCAGCCGGCAGGTGGCCCAGGTGCCGCCGTTGGATTCCTGCCCGTGCAGCCGGAGGTTCCGCGTGTTGCCGCCGTGTTCCTCGACGTACTCCTTGGAGAGGATCAACATACCGCCGGAGCCGGCACACGGGTCGTAGATCTCCATGCCCTCCTTCGGCTCCACCAGCCGCACCATCATCCGCACCACCGAGCGCGGCGTGTAGAACTCGCCGCCCTTCTTCCCCGCCGAGTCGGCGAACTCGCCGATCAGGTACTCGTATGCGGCACCGAGCAGGTCGGGGAACTCGAAGTCCTCGTTGCGCAGCCGGTACTTGGAGAAGTGCCGGATGAGGTCGCGCAACTGCTTGTCGGTCAGCCGGGTGCGGTTGCCGATCGTGGCGGCGAAGTTGATGTGGTGGAACACGCCGTCCAGCGCCGAGTTCTTCTCCTCCAGCGCGGCCAGCGCCTTGTTCAGCTCGTCGCCGACGTTGTGGTGGATGTCGTCCCGAAGGTAGTCCCAGCGGGCGGTGGGCGGCACGAAGAAGGTCTTCTCGTAGTAGTGCGGCGAGTCCGCGCGCAGCTTCGCCCGGTGCGGCTCCATGCCCTCCGCGACGAGCTGCTCGACCACCCGAGCGTGGGCGACCTCGAACTCGTCCGAAGCACGCTTCAGGAACAGCATCCCGAAGATGTACTCCTTGAACTCCGAGGCATCCATCTTGCCGCGGAGGATGTCCGCCGCGGCGAACAGGTGCCGCTCCAACTGCGGCAACGTTAACTTGCGCACTCCGTCCCGTCCTTGTCTGTCTCGGCCGTCCCAGCAGGTTACGACCCGACCCCGACGCCCGATCGGTGGTCTCCCGCCGTCACGCGTCGGGCACGGTGACCAGCGCGGCCTCCTCGTTGCGCCGGCGCACCCGGCCGCGCAGAGCGGACACCGAGGTATATACCTCGAAGCCCAGTTCCTCCAGACGGGCCAGGTTGGCGGCATCCTCGTCCAGTTCGAGGACGACCGGGGCACCCTGACCTGGCTGCAGCCCGTCCGGCCAGAACGCCTCCGCCACGGCGAGCACGGCTCCGGTCTCCGGGTCGGCGATCTCGCTGTCGATCAGCGGTTCGACGCATCCCCACTCGACAAGCTGGTCGATGTTCGCCGCGTCGGCCAGCAGCCTGCGCCGGGCGGCCAGGAAGTCGGGGTACCGCTCCGGCGTCCACAGGTCCGGGTCGGTCGGGATCCACTGGGACTCCAGCGCACCCGGGTACTTGGCCTGCACCTCGGCCAGGTAGTCCTGCGGGTTCTTCTTGCCGATGGCCAGGTTGGTGTTCTGGGTGAGGAAGCAGAAGTTGGCCACGGCGTTGACCTCGCCGCGGCCGTAGCCGTGCGCGTTGAGCACGGCCTTCGGGAAGATGTGATGCACCTGCAGGGTGGCCAGCGGGCCCAGCATGTTGTTGTGCAGCGGCAGGCCGGTGCCCAGGTCCATCGCGTTCCACACCCTGGTGAGCAGGTAGAGCAGCGGGTAGAAGCGGGCGCCTCGGGTGGCGACGTCGAAGTCCTCTTCCGCACGGTCAGGCTGCCGCCGCGCCAGCGCTCCAGGGACCTGATCAGGCCGTCGATGCCGCCACGCGCCGCCGTCTCGTAGTCCTGGGCGAGCACGGTCTCGGTGGACCCGGCGAACCGACCCCACAGGGCGGCGTGCACGTACCAGTACAGCGTGCGGTCACGGTCGAGCGCGTCCCGGAACGCGCCGCCGTTGAGGTGGAGGTAGCGGCTCACCACGGGGATGGCGTAGCGGCCCATCAGCACGCGGTCGTGGTCGAGTCCGAGCTTTCCCTGCACCACACCGAGGAAGGTCTCCACGGGTAACGGCGTCCGCTTGCCCGGTGCGCTCGGTGGATGCCGCTGAGCGCGCCCGCGACCGAACTGGCACCCGTGAAGGTGTCCGGGGCGAGTTGGCACAGCTCGTCCACGCTGAGTTGCCTGCCGGGGCGGTCGATGAGCAGGTCGAGGAAGACCTTGCCCTTCCCGTCCACGGACCGGTAGTAGGTCTCCGCCAGCGCGAGGTCCGTGCGCGGATCCCACTCGGGTGGCTCGCTGTGCCCCTCACGTCCGCTGTGCCGTTCCCACAGCGGGTCCTCATCATTGAGCATGATTCCCTTCCTGCCGGCCTATACGGCAATGTCACGCGCGAGCGGGAGTACCGCCGCGTGGTCAGCGGTCGACGGCCCAGCTTGACGGCGCGCACGAACTCGGCCACGTGGACTGTGAGGGTGGGGCCGGTCGGGTTCTTCGAGTTCCGGAGGACGTCGAGGTCATGGCCCGCTGGCTCCCCGGACTGAAGCACCGGGGAGCCAGCCACAGGGTCAACGGTCGAACAAGCCCAGCTTCACGGCGCGTACGAACTCGGCGACGTCGACTCGGAGTGTGGGGCCGGTCAGGTTCTTCGAGTCCCTGATGCGATCGAGCGTCGCGGACAGCTCGATGCAAGCCCCCTCGTTCTGGCTCCGTGTGGATTTTCGCCAGCGTTGCTCGTTCATGGCGCCGCCTCCATTTGGTGAGCGATCTCGGCGATGAGTGCCGAGGATTCTTCCGGACTCCTTGCGATGCCCCGTAGCCTGTTGATCGCTTTCTTGTACGCTGCCACGTCGTGCTCGGTGGGCACGAACGCGCCGGAGCTGTAGTGCTCGAAATAAACCACCGGGGAGGAATCCGGGAACTCGAAGAGGATGAACGGACCAACCCAGCCGGGATGCCAGCCGACACCGCGTGGCACGACGCGGATCACGACGTTCGGACGTTCCCCCATCGCGTTCAGGTGCCGGAGTTGGTCCACCATGATGGCGGGCGAGCCGATCTGCTCGCGCAAGCCGGCCTCGTCGATCAGCGCCTCGAACTGCACCGGGTTGTTCACGCGGGTGATGACGTCACGGCGGCCGGCACTGATCATCACGCGAAGCTCGATGTCCTCCTGGGGCAGCCCGCTGCTCTCCTTGATGGTCCTCGTGTAGTCCGAGGTCTGCAACAAGCCGGGGATGCCCATCGGTATCCACTCGACAATCGAGGTCGCCGCACGCTCGCATTCGACAACACCGGCCAGTTGCTGCGGGATTCCCTCGATGCCGACCGTCAGCCAGTTGGGCTCGCGTACGTTGCGGGCAAGGTCGAGGATTCGTTCTCGTTCCTCCGGAGAGACGCGCACGGCGGTGAGGATCATCGCCACCGTCTCGACGTTCGGTATGCGGTGGCAGTTCTCCCACAGGGAAATGTTCGCGTCCGAGATTCCCAATAAGCGGCCGAGTTCGCGGACGCCGATTCCGCTGGCTTGTCGGGCCTCCCGCAGGGCAGCGCACAACGCCCTCGCTCGGGGCGATCGAGTGCTTGCACCCATGTAGCACATCCTAACGTCCGATTGGGGACACGATTAGCCCGATCAGAGCACTGGCCCTTCCGCTGCGCAAGCACCCAATCTGCTGACGTAGCGGCTCGAAGCCGCACAGATCACCAGCGCCAAGGAGGGGGACATGACAGCTCGGAACATGTTGGCAGTGCTGCATCTCGACACCACGGCCACACTCGCTCGGCGACGGCACCCGGCGGCGCGGCCATGACGCCCGAGGACCGCATCCTGCTCCTGTACATGCGGCAGGTGCAGTGGTGGATGGACGAGGCCGCGCTCGACATCCCACGCGACGCCTACAGCGTCGACGACCACGTCAAGCTCGCCGAGGCCATGGAGCAGCTCGCGCACGCCATCCGGCAACGTCTCCCGCTGCCGGCCGAACCCAAACCGGCACAGCGGCCCGAGATCACGGGGTAACGACGATGGCGTACCCCTTCCATTGGGTGCCGGCGGGGAACGCCAGGCACGCCACGCAGGACCCGCGACCACCGGACGGCTTCTCCGACGGAATGCCCGTCCACACCTTGTGCGGCGAAACGCTTCCCGCGTCCACCGATCTCTATGCCCGGTTCTGGGACACCTGCCTGGACTGTCACGCGGCGGCCCACCGACTCCTCGACGAACAGGTCCAGCCATGACAACGAGCGGCCACGTGCTCACGTCGGCGAACCAGCGGTTCGCCGGGACAGTACCCGCACTACCCCCGAACGGTGCGCGAATGACGGCCGCCGCTGCTCCCGGACCCGGGACCGGTCGGTGGATGCCCGGACTGTTCCGCCCGCTCCAGCACTGGATTCCGCCGGGCGCCCGCTGGCACTACTCCCCCATCGGTCCGGCCTACTACGCCGCCCCACCCTGCTACTCGCCGTGCGTCTCTCGCCCCGACATCGCGCATCTCTGGACGCAGTGGCGCCGCTGCCCGGTGTGCACCCAGGCCGGCGCACAGAGCACACCGGACTCGGGGTCTAGGCATGACACCCCTGCATCGTCGTGACCTCGGGCCTGCGCCACGCCGAGTCGCCATCACCGTGACCGCCGGGCACGAATGGCACGCGCCACGATGAGAACTGCGGCCGTCGTCGCGGCACCCCAAACAGTCAGCAGAACAGGCTTCGCCATAAGGCTATCTGCCGGCGGGGGCAAGACAATCACATTGAGAGCGGCACCGACGGGAACGACCAGGGCCGCGAGAACCCCACCCAGTCCAGGTCGCCGAATGGTGGCCCCTACCGCGCCGAGGGGCGCTCCCAACGCCAGGCTCCGCGCCCACCAGAAGTACACCTGACCCCACCAGAAGGACCCTTTGAGCAACAAGTTGATGCCGTAAAAGGTGAACGTGGCGACAAGAAGTGCGACACAACCCATGAGCGCGCCCGCCAATGTCCCTGCCGCCGGTCGCATATTCGTGCTCACCAACCAACCCACGAAGACCGCCGTCGCTGCCCACGCCCAACCGGAATCAAGTATCAGAGCGTTATTCAGAGCCCTTACCAGCCAAGTCGGTAGAACTCCAGTGCGGTGACGATTCGGATGACATTCGGAAGCTCGGCGAGGCGCCCTCGAAAGCCGGTGGCAAGTATCTTCCAGTTCTTG
>NZ_BJFL01000039.1 GCF_005405885.1 Gandjariella thermophila | reverse complement strand
AAGAACTGGAAGATACTTGCCACCGGCTTTCGAGGGCGCCTCGCCGAGCTTCCGAATGTCATCCGAATCGTCACCGCACTGGAGTTCTACCGACTTGGCTGGTAAGGGCTCTGAATAACGCTCACAGATATGAAAACCCGCGTGCCCAGCGAACTGGTTGACTCATCCCCTGATTCGGAGGTGAACATGCGATTTTCTCGCATTCTGACAGCGGTTTCCGCCATCGTGCTCACCGCACTCTGCGTGGGCGGCGTCGCCATGGCGGCGACCCCCGACACCACAACTCTCTCCGTCGGTCTTTCCCCTGCTACCGTCTCCGCCGGAGACACCTGAAGTTGGATGCAACGTGAATATTGCGACACGAGAAATACCACCCAATTGTCGATTCGGGGTCGTGGACGGCGTACCTTGGAAACACTGTGCGTGCGACCACATCGGTACTCATTCGTACACTCGGTTAGAATGTGAGGGCCGGTAAGCAACAGGAGCGAATGTCATGGCAGTCTGCGCCGGTGCGGAAGTCCATCGTGTTGCCGAAGTCATCATGGGTGGCACACTGTTGGTACTGCCGTAACGCGATAGCGCGACCACTGCCGGGTGGTCGGCGTTCGTTGCGGTTTTGTAGCGCGTCGTGCCGCACCGCGTGGCGTCGGGAACGAGCAGGTGTCGACGTGGCCTGCTCGGTGAGGATCGGTCGAATGCGCTGCACGGAGCGGGCGTCGGCGCATCTCCTGGTGCCCCGTCCGTCCGGGATGATGCTGCGGCATCCGGTCTGCGACACGTGCCGGCTGGCTGTGTGGGCGGTGTTGTCGCGGACGTCGCCGACGGTGGGGTGGGAGCCGATCCGCCATGTGGCCCGCTGGCCGCGGGGTGTGTGCGCATGCTGTGGTCACCAGCGGGAAGGCACTCGGTGGCGTCGCCCAGGGTGGGCGGCGTGCCCGCCCTGTCACGAGCGTGGTTGCGTCCCCACGGCCGGCCTGCGCCGCTGTGGCTACGGCGGCCCACCGCCGGCCGTTCCGCTGCCTGGGTGGCAGTAGCTGGGCCGAAGTTCTCGCTCGCACCGCGCATTCTTGCGGCGGGCGGTGCGCTACCTGATTCGGCTGGGGGTGCGTCAGTTTCTCGACCTCGGTTCGGGCATCCCGACCGCCGGCCATGTGCATCACACGGCGCACGCCGTCGACCCCGGCTGCCGCGTGGTCTACGTGGACAGCGACCCGGTGGCCGTCGACGACGGCCGGGCGTTGGTCGGTCAGGACGAGCGGGTGGCGATGCTGCAGGCCGACTTCCGCCAGGCCGACGACGTACTGAGCGCCCCGGACTGCCGGGCACTGCTGCATCCTGACCAGCCCACGGCGGTCCTGTTGATCGACTCACTGCCCTACGTGTCCGATGCCGACCACCCGGAACAGATCCTTACCACCTACCGGCGGATGCTGGGTCCGGGAAACTATCTGGCGTTGTCCCATGGCTGCCCGGACGACGAACTCGCCGCGGGCTTTGCTCGGTTCGAGCGCCTGTTCGGCATTCCCATCCCGCCGTTGGTGCTGCGCGACGCCGACCAGATCGCCGGCCTTCTCACCGCCTTCGAACTCCTGGAGCCGAACATCGTCACCGTGCCGCAGTGGCATCCGGACGGGGATCTCCACGCCCATCCGGAGAAATTTCCGGGCTTGGCCGCGCTGGCCCGCACCGGCTGATCCGGGCGGCGGATGAGATCATCGCTCGTGGGGTGTGGCTGCGGCAGCCGGGGTGGAACCGTTGACGGACCCACTCAAACTCGGTCCGTATCGTGAGCCGGTGGCAACGTCGGGCGGAGCCGGTTGCGGTTCGTCGAGCGAGAAGGCACGAGCAGGCGAACCGAGAACGGCCCCCAACTCCGGGCCGAGAAAGCGCCGCGCGAGCCTGGTGAACGGCTCAGCCGGTCCGGTGGCCAGGAACTCGTGCGCGGGTTCCGCCAAGGATCCCCGCAGCAGGTCCAACTCGGTCAGCACCCGGAAGACGTCTTTCGCGGTTTCCTCCGCGCTCGACACGAGCGTGACGCCGTCTCCCATGACGATCTGCAGCACCCCGGTGAGCAGCGGGTAATGCGTGCAGCCGAGGACCAGCGTGTCGACGTCGGCGCGCTGCAACGGCTCCAGGTAGCTCTGCGCGAGACCGAGCACCTGCCGGCCCGAGGTGTTGCCGCGCTCGACGAACTCGGCGAACCGCGGGCACGCGACGCTGGTGACCCGCACGTCCGGCGCGGCGGCGAAGGCGTCCTCGTAGGCCCGCGAGCGGATGGTGCCGAGCGTGCCGATCACCCCGATCCGCCCGTTGCGCGTGGTGGCCACCGCGCGGCGCACCGCGGGCACGATCACCTCGACCACCGGCACGTCGTAGCGCTCGCGGGCGTCCCGAAGGCACGCGGCCGACGCCGTGTTGCACGCGATGACCAGCAACTTCACCCCGTCCGCGACGAGTTGGTCGGTCACCGCGAGGGTGTGCCGCCGGGCTTCCGCGATGGGCAACGGGCCGTACGGACCGTGCGCGGTGTCACCCACGTAGCGCAGTTGCTCGCCGGGGAGCTGGTCGAGGATGGCGCGCGCGACCGTCAACCCGCCGACGCCGGAATCGAATACCCCGATGGGCGCGTCGGCTCGCGAACTCACGCGGCCGAGGTTACCGGGACGGCCCCAACATCGGGCCCGACGTCCCCCCGGACGGCAGTTGCGGCCGGCTCGCGCGGGCCGCCAGCCACGCGGCGAGCACCCCGGCGAGCGCGCCGAACAGATGCCCCTGCCAGGACACCATCGGGTTACCCGGGAGCACACCCCACAGCACGCCGCCCCAGAAGAACAGCAGCACGGCGGCCACCGCGATCTGCTTGATGCTGCGGTTGAACAACCCACGTACCAGCAGGAACGCCAACCACCCGAAGGCCAGGCCGGACGCGCCGACCGTGATGGAACCGGGACTCGCGGTCAGCCACACACCCAGCCCGCTGATCAACCAGATGGTCACCGTGACGGCGACCCACTGACCGATCCCGCCGGCCATCGCCAGGAAGCCGAACACCAGCACCGGCACGGTGTTCGCGGCGAGATGCCCCCAACCACCGTGCAGCAGCGGTGCCCACAGCACGCCGATCAGGCCGCTCGGGGTGCGGGGCTGGACGCCGTACCGCTCCAGCGTGTCGTGGAACCCGACGACGTTGGCCAACTCCACCGCGTACAGCGACGCGATGAACACGAGCATCACCATGGCGGCCAGCAGCGGGTGCGGCGGGATCACCCGGTTGGCCGGGCGGCGCGGCGCCGCGGGGACCGGAAAGGGCTGCACGTCTTCGAGGTTACGGGCGTGGCGCGACGTCCGGCTCAGGGAAAGTCCCCGACATCACCCCGAGCATCCGGTGAGCACGATGTGCACCGCGTGCGGGCCGGGCCACACCGTGATCGAATCGGTTCACCAGGCAGCCGAGCGACCGTGGGAGGTCACGTGATCGAGGTGGCGCTGCGCGCGCATGCCGAACTCGGCGAGGCCCCCACCTGGGACGTCCGCACCCGGACGCTGCTGTGGGTGGACATCCTCGGCAGCACGGTGCACCGGTTCGACCCGGCCCGCGGCGCCGACGCGGTGATCGAGCTACCGCAGCACGTCGGGGCGGCCAAGCCCAGGGCTGAGGCGGACGGGCTGGTGCTCAACCTGCGCGACGGCGTGGCGCTGCTGGACGCCGACGGCACCCGTCGCTGGCTCGCCTACTGGGCGAGGGAGGGGGTCCGCGGCAACGACGCGGCCGTGGACCCCGCCGGCCGGCTGTGGGCGGGCACCATGCGTGACGACAAGGCCACCGGCGGGGGCTGGCTGGTCCGGGTGGCACCCGACGGCCAGGCCACCGTGGTGCTGAACGACGTGACCATCAGCAACGGCATCGGGTGGAGCCCGAAGGCCGCGGTGATGTACTACGTCGACTCCCCCACCCGGCGCGTCGACGCCTTCGACTACGACCTGGACAGCGGCGAGGTGCACGGCCGCCGGCCGCTGTGCGCGGTCGAGGACACCGAGGGCGTGCCCGACGGGTTGTGCGTGGACGCCGACGGCGGCGTCTGGGTGGCGGTCAACGGTGGCGGCGCGGTGCGGCGGTACACGCCGACCGGCCAGCTGGACCGCGAGGTGACGCTCCCGGTCAGCCAGCCGTCGGCGTGCTGCTTCGGCGGCCCGGACCTGACCGACCTCTACGTCACCACCACGCGGGAGGGCATGACCGAACCGCAACTGGCGGCCGAGCCGCTGGCCGGCTCCCTGCTGGTACTGCCGGACGCCGGCGTCGGCCTGCCGACGACCTCGTTCGCCGGGTAGTAGACCGCCGTTCGCCGGGTGGCGGTCACGCCCAGAGCTGGCCGTCGATGCGCCGGGCCGCCTCCTCCAGCGTGCCGCCGTACGCGCCGGTGGACAGGTACTTCCAGCCGGCGTCGGCGACCACGAACACGACGTCCGCCGGCTCGCCCGCGCCGGCGGCCTTCTCCGCGACGGCCAGTGCCGCGTGCAGGCTGGCGCCGCTGGAGATGCCGGCGAAGATCCCCTCGGTCTCCAGCAGCTGCCGGGTGCGCCGCAGCGCGTCGTACGCGCCGACGGAGAACCGCCCGGTGAGCACGTCCGGGTCGTACAGCTCCGGCACGAACCCCTCGTCCAGGTTGCGCAGCCCGTACACCAGCTCGCCGTAGCGCGGCTCGGCGGCGATGATCTGCACGTCGGGCTTGTGTTCCCGCAGGTAGCGGCCCACCCCCACCAGGGTGCCGGTGGTGCCCAACCCGGCGACGAAGTGGGTGATCGTAGGCAGGTCCCGCAGGATCTCCGGCCCTGTGGCCCGGTAGTGCGCGTCCGCGTTCGCCGGGTTCCCGTACTGGTAGAGCATGATCCAGTCCGGGTGCTGGGCGGCCAGTTCCTTGGCCGTGGCCACGGCCTGGTTGGACCCACCCGCCGCCGGCGAGAAGATGATCTCCGCGCCGTACGCCTCGAGCAGTTGCCTGCGCTCGGCGGAGGTGTTCTCCGGCATCACGCAGACCAGCCGGTAGCCCTTCAGCTTCGCCGCCATGGCCAGCGAGATGCCGGTGTTCCCGGACGTCGGTTCGAGGATCGTGCAGCCGGGCCGCAGCGCGCCCTCCCGCTCGGCCGCCTCGATCATCGCCAACGCCGGCCGGTCCTTCACCGAACCCGTGGGGTTGCGGTCCTCCAACTTCGCCCACAGCCGGATGCCGTCCGCCGGCGACAGCCGAGGCAGCCCGACCAGCGGGGTGTCTCCCAGCGCGTCGAGCAACGAGTCGTACCGGGCCACGGGGGCCTCCTTGGATGGATGAACCGGGTTGTGCGGGCTACCGCATACCGCCGGCGACGGCCGGCAGGATCGTCACGTTGTCGCCGTCGGACACCTTGGCGTCCAGGCCGCCGGCGAAGCGGACGTCCTCGTCGTTGACGTACACGTTGACGAACCGGTGCAGCGAACCGTCCTTCACCAGCCGCGCCTTCAGGCCGGAGTGCCGGGACTCGAGGTCGTCGATCACCTCGGCAAGCGTGTTCCCGCTGGCCTCGACGGACTTCTCCCCACCGGTGTGGGTACGCAGGATGGTGGGGATGGACACGGTGACGGCCATTCTCGCAAACCTCCACTGTTGGCCAGGAGTCGAACTGCGGGCACGCGCCGACGCGGCGACACGGCTGGGGCGTGTCCGCCGCGGTCAGCGACAGTCGGGGATGTCGTCGGCGCCGGTGTGGGCGAACATGTAGGACTCGACCACCTCGACCGGCTCCTCCGTGACCACACCCTCCACGATGCGGTAGGAGCGCAGCTCGTGCTGCTCGGGGTCCCTGGTCGAGATGAGCACGTAGTGCGGGCTGGGCAGGAACATCGCGTAGTGGTCCGCGATGCCGACGTCGGTGCGCGACGGGTACGCCTCGGTGGCCGTGTGTGAGTGGTAGACGACCACGATCTCCTCGTCGGCGGCCTGGAGGTCCCGGTAGACACGTAGCCACTCGTCCTGGTCGAACTCGTAGAACGTGGGCGAGCGGGCCGCGTTGAGCATCGGGATGAACCGCTCCGGCCGGTCGGAGCCCTCGGGGCCGGCGATCAAGCCGCATGCCTCGTCCGGGTGGTCACGCCGAGCGTGCGCCACCATCGCGTCCACGAGGTCTTGGCGGATCACCAACACGGTCCCCATACTACGTGTCCACGGAAGCGTTTCCGACCTGTGAGAAACCGCACGCCACCGTCAGCCGAGCGCGCCGGGCCAGACGTCCCGGTAGGCGGGCAGCCCGGCCACGGAGTGGGCGGCGAGCACACCCCGCACCAGCGCGCGGGCGAACACGTCCGCCGCCGCCGCACACACCGCGTCCAGCGGCGCCGCCCGGCCGGCGCCGCCCAGCACGGCGTCGCCGCCGCCCAGTTCGGTGCGCCCAGTGGCCAGCGCGAACACCGTGTCCCCGTCGAACATCGAGTGCGCCGGGCGCAGCGCCCTGGCCAGCGCGTCCTGCGCGCACACCGCGACCCGCCGGCACTCCGCCTTGCTCAGCGCCGCGTCCACGGCGACCACACCGATCGTGGTGTTCAGCGGGCTGGCCACGGCCTCGGGCCAGTTTCCGGGCCGGCCGGGCACCCGGAGGCGGAACTCCCCGGCCAGCTCGGCGTCCGCCGCCCACGGCCGGCCAGTGCCGGGGTCCACCGCCTCGCCCAGCGCGTTGACGGCGGCGAGCGCGCCCACCGTGACGGCCCGCCCGCCGGCCTCGACGACCGCGCTGGCGGTGCCGAGACCGCCCTTCAGCGAGCCGACCCGGGCGCCGGTGCCCGCGCCGACGCAGCCCTCGTCCACCGCGGCGCCCTCGCCGGCCGCCCACGCCGCCTCACACGCGGCGTAGCCGAACGTCGCGTCCGGCCGGTTACCCCACGTGCTCCGCGGCAGGTCGAACAGCACGGCGGCGGGCACGATCGGCACCACCTCGTGCGGCTGCGTGCCCACCGGGAAGCCGATGGACCGCTCACCGAGCCAGCGCATCACCCCGTCCGCCGCGGCCAGGCCGTACGCGCTGCCACCGGATAGGCACACCGCGTGCACCTGCTGGACCAGGTTGGACGGTTCCAGCAGGTCGGTCTCGCGGGTGCCCGGCGCACCGCCGCGCTGGTCCACCGAGGCCACCGCGCCGCCCGGGACGAGCACCACCGAGGTGCCGGTCGCCCATCCGGCACCGATCCGCTGGTGCGCGCCGACCAGCACGCCCGCCACGTCGGTGATCGCGTTACGCGGACCGGGTGCCAGCGGGACGGTCAACCCATCACCGCCTGCACCAGGCTCTCCTGCACCCAGGTCAGCCAGTGGTAGACGCCCAGGTGGGCGGCGCGCGGATCCTCGTCCGGCAGCTCGTCCGGCATGTCCTCGGTGACCTCCAGCGCGGTGCCGAGCGCGAGGCGGACGTCGTTGAGCGCGGAGAGCCACGCCTGCGCCTGCTCGTCGTCCAGCACGATGCTGCCGCCGCGCGGCGGGCACGTCCGCAGCACCACGCCGGCCACCCCGGTCTTCATCTCCACCAGTTCGGGTTCGTGCAGCGAGCGCAGCGCGCGGGCGGAGTTCTCGTCCTCCGCGGTCGCGTCATCGTGGTCCAGCCGGTGGAAGTCGGGCAGCAGGCGGCCGAGGATCGGGTCATCCGGGGCGTTCGCTGGGCCGGTGCGGATGCCGGTGAGCTGGGCCAGCTCGTCCCGGGGTGCCTCCTCCGCCCGCGCCTGCAGCATGTCCTGCACCTGGCTGACCAGCCCGCGCACCACGGCCGCCTCCTGCCGGTCGAGCACCGTGACCAGGTGGCCGTTCTTCCGCGTCCAACCGTTCACACGCCCATCCCTGCCGTCTGCCGCCTCCGTGGGACGGTATGCGTCCGCGGGGTCACGAGTCACGCTGCATCGTCGCCCACAGGCCGGCCGCGTGCAGCTTCGCGACGTCGCCCTCGACCTTCTCCTTGGACCCGGAGGACACGACAGCCTTCCCCTTGTGGTGGACGTCCAGCATGAGCTGGGTGGCGCGCTCCTTGCTGTACCCGAACAGCTTCTGGAAGACGTACGTCACGTACGACATCAGGTTGACCGGGTCGTTCCAGACCACCGTCAGCCACGGCCGGTTCTCCTCGCCGATCTCCGCTCCCGACGGGTCAACCCGGGTCTGTTCAACCTCGGCGGGCGTGGTCATGGCTCCATGGTGGCACGGGACCCCAGCGGTGTCGGCACCCACAGCTACCACTCACCCCGTGGCGCGACCCCGCCTGTCCCCCGTCCTAGGCTCTTCGTTCATGACCGCTGCTGGCGCCGCGAGCACCGCGCTGCTCACCGACCACTACGAGTTGACCATGCTGGCCGCGGCGCTGCGGGACGGCACCGCGCGGCGGAACTGCGTGTTCGAGGTGTTCGCCCGGCGGCTGCCGCCCGGGCGGCGGTACGGCGTGGTCGGCGGGGTGGCCCGGCTGCTCGACGCGATCGAGATGTTCCGCTTCACCGAAGCCGACATCGAGCAGTTGGCCCGCGCGCACGTGGTCGACGACGACACCCTGTCCTGGCTGGCCGACTACCGGTTCTCCGGGGACGTCGACGGCTACCCGGAGGGCGAGCTGTACTTCCCCGGCTCGCCCATCCTCGCGGTGACCGGCAACTTCGCCGACGCGGTCGTGCTGGAGACGCTGGTGCTCTCGGTGCTCAACCACGACAGCGCGGTGGCCTCCGCGGCGGCCAGGATGGTCACGGCGGCGAACGGCCGGCGGATGATCGAGATGGGTTCGCGGCGGGCGCACGAGGAGGCGGCGGTGGCCGCCGCCCGCGCCGCCTACCTCGCCGGCTTCTCCGCCACCTCGAACCTGGAGGCCGGGCGCCGCTACGGCATCCCCACCGCCGGCACCTCGGCGCATTCCTTCACCCTGCTGCACGACACCGAGGTGGACGCGTTCCGCGCCCAGATCGCCGCGCTCGGCCCGCAGACGACGCTGCTGGTGGACACCTACGACATCACCGCGGGCGTGCGCAACGCGATCGAGGCGGCCGGCACGGAGCTGGGCGCGATCCGCATCGACTCCGGCGACCTCGGCGTGCTGGCCCGGCAGGCCCGCGAGCAGCTCGACGCGCTGGGTGCGCGGAACACCAAGATCGTGGTGTCCGGGGACCTGGACGAGCACGCCATCGCCGCGCTGCGCGCCGAGCCGGTGGACGCCTACGGCGTGGGCACCGCCGTGGTCACCGGGTCCGGGGCGCCCACCGCGAACATGGTCTACAAGCTGGTCGAGGTGGACGGCCGGCCGGTGGAGAAGCGCAGCGAGCACAAGGCGTCCCGGGGTGGCCGGAAGGCGGCGCTGCGCCGGCACAAGCCGACCGGCACCGCGCTGGAGGAGGTCGTCTACCGGTGCGGGCCCGGGCGGCCCCGGCCCGAACTCGGCGACCACGACCGCGAGCTGCAGATCCCTCTGGTGCGCGCTGGACAGCGGGTGGACGGGCTGCCCACGCTGGAGGACAGCCGGGAACGGCTGCGCAAGGCGCTGGTCAGCGTGCCGTGGGAAGGGCTCAAGCTGTCCTCCGGAGAGCCGGCGATCCCCACCGTCTTCGTCTGAGTTGGAGGTGCGGCGAATGAGCAGGGCACTGATCGTGGTGGACGTACAGAACGACTTCTGCGAGGGCGGGTCGCTGGCCGTCACCGGGGGTGGCGCGGTGGCCGCCGCCATCTCCGACCACATCGCCGGCTCCGGCTACGACCGGGTGGTGGCCACCCGCGACTACCACGTCGATCCCGGCGACCACTTCAGCGACCGGCCCGACTTCGTGCGGAACTGGCCGCCGCACTGCCTGGCCGGCACACCCGGCGCGTCGTTCCATCCCGACCTGGACGTCACCGGGTTGCAGGAGGTGTTCTCCAAGGGCGCGCACACCGCCGCCTACTCCGGGTTCGAGGGCGCCGACCGGCACGGCCGGCCGCTGGCGGAGTGGCTGCGCGCGCACGGCGTCGACGCGGTGGACCTGGTGGGCATCGCCACCGACCACTGCGTCCGGGCCACCGCCCTGGACGCGGTGCGGGAGGGCTTCGCCACCACCGTGCTGCTGGACCTCACCGCCGGCGTGGCCCCGGCGACCGTGGAGGCCGCGCTCACCGAGATGCGCGCCGCCGGCGTCGAACTCGTCGGCGCGCCGCGCTCCGGGTGATGCGAGGCGGCCCGTCCCGCTGCCCGGGGCGGGCCGCCGACCGCACGGGTCAGAACACCGGGGAGCAGGCGGCGGAGCCGACGACGACGTCGCCGGTCTGCGGGCCACCGTTGGGGAAGAGGATCACCCGCATCAGGTTCACCCCGATGCTGCCGTCACCGGGCTCGGGCAGCATCACCTCGTTGAAGATCACCCTGGCCAGCGGCGGCGCACCGGCGAACCGGCTGGGGATGGTGACCGTGTAGTTGGCCGGAATGGTCGACGGCACGGTGACGCCGGTCAGCCCGGACAGCCAGATGCTCTCCTCGGTGCCGCGCTCGGTGGCGTGGCAGGTGGCCTGGTAGCGCTCGATCCGGATGCGCGGCCCGCCGTAGTCGACCAGCGCGTCCAGCTGGAACCGGCTGCCCGTCGAGTCGACCTGGGCGGTGCGCGCGCCGAAGTCCCGGGAGCAGCGCGTGTTGCCGATGCCGTAGCGGGCGATGCCGGGAACCACGGTGCCCGGCGAGTAGGCGGTGTTCTGCCCGTTGACGTCACAGGACGCCAGCGGTCCGGTGGCGACGTGCTGGCCGGTGTAGTTGTAGACCACGTTCACCGCGCCCAGCGACGCCGCGCCGTCCTCGGTCACCGCCTGCGCGGACGCCGTCGCCATGAGCAGGCTGGCGGCCACCGCGATCCCCGTCACCACGGCTCTGCGCCACTTGGTGTTGATCATGCTGTGCCTTCCTCCCTGTGGTTCGGCGGGGCCGAGGTCGCCGGTCCGCCGTCGCAGGGATCATCGGGACGGCCCCACCGACCGGTAGCCGATGCCGGGCAGACCCACCCGAACGGGAGGCCGAACCGCCGCTTCGTGGGACATCGCACGGCCGAGGTCACCGGCGGTGGCGGGTGATCGGAACTGTCGGGCCCGTGCACTACCGTTCGGGCATGATCGACGAACGTGCCCCGCTGCCCGCCAGCGCCGCCCGGGTGGCGGAGGATCACCTGCGCCGGTTGGACGCGCTGGTTCCCGGCCTGGTCACCGGGATGCACGTGGTCGGCTCCGCCGCGCTGGGCGACTACCACGACGGCGTCTCCGACCTCGACGTGGTGGCGGAGCTGTCCCGGGAGCCGGGCGACGACGAGTTGGCCGCGCTGGCCGAGGCGCACACCGGGTCGGGCTTCCAGGTGCAGGCCAGCTACGTCCGGGAGGGTGAGCTGGACGGCCCGCCCGAGCAGGTCGCCGACGGTCCGTGGGCCAACGAGGGCAGGCTGCGCGCCGGCGAACGGTCCGCCGAGCTGAACCCGGTCACCTGGCTGGTCCTGGCCCGGCACGCGATCAGCGTGCGCGGCCGGAAGCCGAGGACGCCGATGGACGTGCCGGCCGCGCGGGAGTTCTGCCGGCAGAACCTGGCCTCCTACTGGGCGCCGCTGCTCGACCAGTCGGCCGTGCTGCTGTCCGGGCGGGAGCGGGGCTCGCCGGTGCTGCCCGACCCGGTGCTGTGGATCGCGCTGGGTCCGGCGCGGCCGTGGCACACCGTCCGCACCGGCGAGGTGATCAGCAAGACCCGGGCCGGCGAGGTGGCCGCCGAGCACTGGACGGACCTGGCCGAGCCGCTGGCCGCCATGGTGGAGGCGCGGGCCGGCAAGCCGGTCCGGCTGACCGTGGAGCACGGCGAGGCCGCGCTGGAACTGGGCCGCCGGATACTGGCGGATGTCCGTACCTGCTCCTGAACGCGCGCCCACCGGGCTCCGCCCGAACTCGTCGTACCCGCCGGGTACCGTCGGTGCGTGCCCGAATCGCCAGCGGAGCTGCCCGACGTCCGTACCCTGCTCGCCGCCGCCGTCGGGGCCGTGGGCGGAACGGAGCGGCCCGGCCAGGTGCGGATGGCCGAGGCGGTGGAGCACGCCATCCGCACCGGTGAGCACCTGGCCGTGCAGGCCGGCACGGGCACCGGGAAGTCGCTGGCCTACCTGGTGCCCGCGATACGCCATGCGGTGGCCGACGACGCCACGGTGGTGGTCTCCACGGCCACCATCGCGCTCCAGCGCCAACTGGTGGACCGGGACCTGCCCCGGCTGGCCGAGGCACTGGCCAAGCCGCTGGGGCGCAGGCCGACGTTCGCCATCCTCAAGGGCCGGCGCAACTACCTGTGCATGCACCGGGTGCACTCCGGGGCGCCCGAGGAGCCGGACGACACCGCGCTGTTCGACCCGTTCGCCGCGTCCGCGCTGGGCCGGCAGGTCCGCCGGTTGCACGAGTGGTCCTCGGAGACCGTGACCGGGGACCGCGACGAGCTGGTGCCCGGGGTGTCCGACCAGGCGTGGCGGCAGGTGTCGGTGACCGCCAAGGAGTGCCTGGGCGTCTCCCGCTGCCCGATCGGCATGGACTGCTTCGCCGAGCGGGCCAGGGCCGAGGCCGGCCGCGCCGACGTGGTGGTGACCAACCACGCGCTGCTGGCCATCGACGCCCTGGAGGGTTACCAGGTGCTGCCCGAGCACGACGTGGTGGTCGTGGACGAGGCGCACGACCTGGTCGACCGGGTCACCTCGGTGGCCACCGCGGAGCTGTCCAGCCCGGGCGTGGCGAACGCCGCACGGCGCTGCGGCCGGCTGATCGACCAGAGCACCGCGGACGGCCTGGCCGAGGCCGGCGACGGGCTCGCCCTGGTGCTGGAGGATCTGCCGCCCGGCCGGCTGGACCGGCTGCCCGAGCCGATGGGCGCGGCACTGGCCGCGGTGCGCAACGCCGCGCACGCCTGCATCACCGCGCTCGGCCCGGAACGCCGGGAGGACGTCGAGGGCACCACGGCCCGCCGGCTGGCCATGGCCGCCCTGCAGGACGTGCACGACACGGCGGTGCGGCTGGTGGAGGCGTTCGAGCCGGACGAGGCCGACCGCAGGGACGTGGTGTGGCTGGCCGCCGACCGGGACGGCAGCCGGCCGACGTTGCGGGTGGCCCCGATCGGGGTGGGCGGGCTGCTCCGGGAGCGGCTGTTCGGCGCCCGCACCGTGGTGCTCACCTCGGCGACCCTGGCGCTCGGCGGCACGTTCGACACCCTGGCCAGGCAGTGGGGGCTGCCGCCCTCGCAGCCGAGGGCGCACAAGGCCGAGGGCACCGCGACGGACAAGGCGCCGCCGTCCGATCAGGATGGTCCGAAGTGGACCGGGCTGGACGTGGGCTCACCGTTCCAGCACGCCCGCAGCGGCATTCTCTACGTGGCCAGGCACCTGCCGCCGCCGGGCCGGGACGGCCTGCCACCGTCCTACCTGGACGAATTGGCAGGGCTGGTCAACGCGGCGGGCGGGCGCACCCTCGGGCTGTTCTCCTCGATGCGCGCGGCCAAGGAGGCCACCGAGGCGCTGCGCACCCGGATCGAGCACCGGGTGCTCTGCCAGGGCGACGACGCCACCGCGCTGCTGGTCCGGGAGTTCGCCGAGGACGAGCGGAGCTGCCTGTTCGGCACGCTGTCACTGTGGCAGGGCGTGGACGTGCCCGGCCCGTCGCTGTCCCTGGTGGTGATCGACCGGCTGCCGTTCCCCCGGCCCGACGACCCGCTGGCCTCGGCCCGGCAGCGCGCGGTGGCCGCCCGGGGCGGCAACGGGTTCCTCACCGTGGCCGCCACGCACGCCGCGCTCCTGCTCGCCCAGGGCGCCGGCCGGCTGCTGCGGTCCAGCGCCGATCGGGGCGTGGTCGCGGTGCTCGACCCCCGGCTGGCCACCGCCCGCTACGGCGGGTTCCTGCGCGCCTCGCTGCCGCCGTTCTGGGCGACCACCGACCGGGAGGTGGTCCGGGCCGCACTGCACCGGCTGGACGCCGCCTCGCCGGTCAACCAGGCCACTGCGCCAGCACCGTGACCGTGCCGGGGGCGACCTCGGTGAACCCGGCGTCGCGCACGGCCACCACCCGGCGGTCCCGCCAGGCGCCAGCCGGGTCGTCGCCGGGGTGCCGGCCGGCCCACGCCCGCGGCGTGGCGGTCCGCACCGCACAGCGGTAACCGGCCCTCCCCCACGCCTCGATCGCGGCGTCTTCGCCACCCGCGTGCAGGGCCGCGGCGAGCAGCATGGTGGCATGGCCCACCTGGGCGGCGGCCTTGCCCACGGTCATCGGCACGTGCGGGTTCAGCCACAGCACCGGCAGGACGGCGGGCACCGGGCCGGGTTCGTCGGGCGGCAGATCGCTGCCGCCGATCTGTAGCCGGGACACCTCACGCGGCGCCTCGACCACCCGTCCGGGCAGCAGCGCCCGCGCCTGCGCCCCGGGCACCTCGACGGTAATCCCGGGCAACGACTGCACCGCCGCCCAGTGCGCGCCGCGGGCCCGGCGGGCCACCTTGCGGATCCGCCCGCCGACCCAGGCGGCCACCGCGTCGTGCCACTCCCCGCCCGGCGCGGACCTCGGGTCCAGGCAGACCGCGAGCGCGGCCGCGGCGGCCGCCTCCAGCAGCGGCGTGCGGGACGGCGGGTCGGTGCGTTCCAGCCGCAGCACCACCGGCATGGCCCGCACCTGCTCGGGGTTCTCGTCACTCGTGTCGGCGACGGCTGTGGCGGAGCGGGCCAGCCAGGAGACGTAGCGCGACGCCAGCGGGTGCAGCACCGCGGCGGTGGTCACGGCCGGACGAGCTCCAACCCGTCCGCCGCGTCGGCCGCCTCGACCTCGGCGCGGGTCACGCCGAGCACGAACAGCACCGCGTCCAGGAACGGGTGGGTCAGCGCGGTGTCGGCCACCTCGCGCAGCGCCGGCTTGGCGTTGAACGCGATGCCGAGCCCGGCGGCGGCCAGCATGTCGATGTCGTTGGCGCCGTCGCCGACCGCGACACACTGCCCGATCGGCACCCCGGACTCGGTGGCGAACCGGCGCAGCGCGACCGCCTTACCGGCCCGATCGATGATGTCGCCCACCACCCGGCCGGTGATCTTGCCGTCGACCACCTCGATCTCGTTGGCCGCGCAGAAGTCCAGTCGCAGCTCGTCGACCAGGCGCTGGATGATCCGGGTGAACCCGCCGGAGACCACCCCGCAGCGGAAGCCGAGTCGCCGGAGGGTGCGGATCGTGGTCCGCGCGCCGGGGGTGAGCCGCATCTCGGCGGCCACGTCGTCGAGCACCGACTCGGGCAGGCCCTCGAGCAGCGCCACCCGCCGCCGCAGCGACTCGGCGAAGTCCAGCTCACCGCGCATGGCCGCGTCGGTGACCTTCTTCACCTCGTCCTGGCAACCGGCGCGAGCGGCGAGCATCTCGATCACCTCGCCCTGCACCAGGGTGGAGTCCACGTCGAAGACGATCAGCCGCTTGGCCCTTCGGGCCAGCCCGGCCCGCTCCACCGCGATGTCCAACTCCACCCGGGAGGCCACCTCGGCCAGCGCCGAGCGCAGTGCGCCGTCCGAGTCCACGGTGTCCTCGGCGACCGAGACCCGCAGTTCCAGCCCGGTGACCGGGTAGTCGGCCACCCGCCGGATCGCGTCGATGTTCACGCCGAGCGCGGCCAGCCGCCGGGCCACCTCGGTGAACGCCCGCGCGGTGACCGGCCGGCCGAGCACCACGATGACGTGGCTGGACTCCATCCGGGACGGGATCCGCGAGTCGGCGCCGACCTCGACGTCGACGTGCATGGCGACGCTGTCCATCGCCTGCTCGACGGCCTCCTGCAGGCCCTCCGCGTCGTCCTCGGTGGACACCAGCACGCCGAGCACCAGGCGGCCGCGGATGACCACCTGCTCCACGTCGAGGATGGCCACGCCGTGCCGGCTGAGCACCGCGAACAGCACGGACGACACACCCGGCTTGTCCGGGCCGGTCACGGTGATCAGAACCGGCGTGGCGGTGGTACTGGTCACGGCTCTCCCGTCACCCGTCGGTCAGTCACTTGTCCCTGGGGTCGCCTTCACCGTCCGCCTGAACCACCGCGGCGGCAACCTCGGCCGGAGCCGGCGGCTGCTTGTGCTTGCCGCCACCGACGTGCGCCTCCAACCGGGCCCGCTCCACCATGTGCGGGTAGTGCAGGTCGAACGCGGGTCGCTCGGAGCGGATCCGCGGCATTTCGGTGAAGTTGTGCCGCGGCGGCGGGCAGGAGGTGGCCCACTCCAGCGAGTTGCCGAAGCCCCACGGGTCGTCCACGGTGACGACCTCGCCGTACCGGTAGCTCTTGAACACGTTGTAGATGAACGGCAGCGTCGAGGCGCCGAGGATGTACGCGAAGACCGTGGACACGGTGTTCAGCGTGGTGAACCCGTCGCTGGGCAGGTAGTCGGCGTACCGGCGGGGCATGCCCTGGTTGCCCAGCCAGTGCTGGATGAGGAACGTGCCGTGGAAGCCGATGAACGTGGTCCAGAAGTGCAGCTTGCCCAGCGGCTCGTCCATCATCCGGCCGGTGATCTTCGGGAACCAGAAGTAGATCCCGGCGAAGGTGGCGAACACGATCGTGCCGTAGAGCACGTAGTGGAAGTGGGCCACCACGAAGTAGGTGTCCGAGACGTGGAAGTCGAGCGCCGGTGCGGCGAGCAGCACACCGGTGAGGCCACCGAAGAGGAAGGTGACCAGGAAGCCGATGCTGAACAGCATCGGGCTCTCGAAGGTGAGCTGGCCCCGCCACATGGTGCCGATCCAGTTGAAGAACTTGATGCCGGTCGGCACGGCGATGAGGAAGGTCATGAACGCGAAGAACGGCAGCAGCACCGCGCCGGTGGCGTACATGTGGTGCGCCCACACCGTGACCGACAGGGCCGCGATGCCGAGGGTGGCGAAGATCAGCGTCTTGTAGCCGAACATCGGCTTGCGGCTGAACACCGGGAAGATCTCCGAGACGATGCCGAAGAACGGCAGCGCCACGATGTAGACCTCGGGGTGGCCGAAGAACCAGAACAGGTGCTGCCAGAGGATCGCGCCGCCGTTGGCCGGGTCGAAGATGTGCGCGCCCAGGTGCCGGTCGGCGAGCAGGCCGAGCAGCGCGGCGGTCAGGATCGGGAAGGCCAGCAGCACCAGCAGGCTGGTGACCAGGATGTTCCACGTGAAGATCGGCATCCGGAACATGGTCATGCCGGGTGCGCGCAGGCAGATCACCGTGGTGATCATGTTGACCGCGCCGAGGATGGTGCCCAGACCACCGACGACCAGGCCGGAGATCCACAGGTCGGCGCCCACCCCCGGGGAGTGCACCGCGTCGGAGAGCGGGGTGTAGGCGAACCAGCCGAAGTCGGCGGCGCCGCCCGGGGTGAGGAACCCGGACATCACGATCAGCCCGCCGAACAGGTACAGCCAGTAGGAGAACGCGTTCAGCCGGGGGAACGCCACGTCCGGCGAGCCGATCTGCAGCGGCATCACGAAGTTGGCGAACCCGAACACGATCGGCGTCGCGTACAGCAGCAGCATGATCGTGCCGTGCATGGTGAACAGCTGGTTGTACTGCTCCTGGGAGAGGAACTGCAGCCCCGGCCGCGCCAACTCGGTCCGCATCAGCATCGCCATCGCGCCGCCGACCATGAAGAACGCGAACGAGGTGGTCAGGTAGAGGATCCCGATCTGCTTGTGGTCCGTGGTGCGGAACAACCGCAGCAGGAACGAACCCTTCACCGTCTCGCGCGCCGGGTAGGGGCGCGCGGCAATCGGCTGCGGGGCGACGGCCGTCACGGTGCCTCCTTTTCCGCGATCCCGCGCACGCCGCAACTCCTTCGTGCGCCGCGGCCTGGCACGCGTATCACGGAGCCTCCTGCATCCAAGTACCTGTCCTGCGCCCGGCCGCTTGTTCTCCGGCAGCGGCTCAGGCGCCGCATCGGATCGTAGACGGCGCCGTTCCGGCTACGTCCGTCGGGCCACGTGCCGACCTGCCACGATGTGACCCGCGCTACGCCGAGTGACCAGGCTCACCCGCCGCGGTCCGGGTACTGGCAGCATCTCGGGGGTGGACGACCTCAGCCGGCGCGGGTTGGCGGCCGCGGTCGCGGTGGCCCGCCGGCTCGGCCTCCGCGACGTCGAACCGGAAGTGCTCAAGGACAGCAGCAACCTGCTGGTCCGCCTGCGACCGGCGCCGGTGGTGGCCCGGGTGGCCACCACGACGGCGCTGGTCCGTTCCGACGTCGCCGCCTGGCTGGACCGGGAGCTCGCGGTGGCCCGCTACCTGCAGGGACGCGGCGCCCCGGTGGCCCCGCCCAGCGCCGACCTGCCGCCCGGCCCGCACCGCCACGACGGGCTGGAGATGAGCTTCTGGACCCACCTGCCGCACGATCCGGCGCGCATGCCCGCGCCGGAGGACGTCGGCCGCCTGCTCGCCGACCTGCACCATGCGCTGCGCGGCTACCCCGGCGAGCTTCCCGGGCACGCTCCGCTGGACGACGTGGACGCGACGCTCGCGCTGCTGGACCGCGCCGGCGTCGTGGCCGGGGACGATCTCGCCCTGCTCCGCGCGCACCGCGACCGGCTCGCCGAGACGTTGCACACATCCCGGTCGACCCAGCCGCTGCACGGCGACGCCCATCCGGGGAACCTGCTGCTCACCCCCGAGGGCCCGGTCTGGAACGACTTCGAGGACACCTGGCGCGGCCCGGTGGCCTGGGACCTGGCCTGCCTGGCGGAGACGCCGAGGCTGGACGGTCCGGCCGCGGTGGCCGGCTACCCGGACCCACCGGAGGACGGTGAACTCGCCCACTTCCGGGCGGCTCGGCGGGTGCAGGGCACGCTCTGGGTGATGCTGCTGGCGACCCGGTTCCCGGACCGGCGGGCGTTCGCCGCGGACTGGCTGCGCCGCTGGCGGGAGTCGGTCACCGGGAAGCCCGGGTAGCCCGTGCCAACCGTTCGCCGGGCGTATCCCGAAGCGTCCGGTCGGCGTCTCCTGCCCGGCGTTTCCGGTTGCTACGAAGGGCCGCCCATGCCCTTCGCGCTCCGGGAGTGATCGATGACAGTGCCCAGACCCGTGCCGCGCCGCGCGATGTCCGCCCTGCTGGTGGCGGCCGGCGCCGTGCTGTTCCTGCCGCCCACCTCGGCGTCCGCCACCTCGCCGGACATCGTGATCAGCCAGGTGTACGGGGGCGGCGGCAACAGCGGTGCACCGTACGGCAACGATTTCGTCGAGCTGTACAACCGCGGCGGCGGCGCGGTGTCGCTGGCCGGGTGGACGGTGCAGTACGCGTCGGCCACGGGTTCCTCGTGGCAGAAGACCGCGCTGTCCGGCTCGCTCGCACCCGGCGCGCACTACCTGGTGCAGGAGGCGGCCGGAGCGGGTGGCGGTGCCGCACTGCCCACCCCGGACGTCACCGGCTCGATCAACCTGAGCGCCGCCTCGGGCAAGGTGGCGCTCGTCACCAACGGCACGGCGCTGACCTGCGCCACCGGCTGCGCGACCGCGGCCGGCGTGCGGGACTTCGTCGGCTACGGCTCGTCCGCGAGTTCCGCCGAGGGCTCGCCCACACCGAACCTGTCCAACACCACCGCCGCGCTGCGGGCCGGGGGCGGCGCCACGGACACCGACGACAATGCCGCCGACTTCACCGTCGGCGCGCCGAACCCGCACAACTCCAGCGGCGGCGGCAGCGGCACCCGCATTCACGACATTCAGGGCAGAAGCCACATCTCGCCGCTTTCCGGCACGCGCGTGACCGGCGCGCCGGGCGTGGTCACCGCGAAGGACGGCACCGGATTCTGGATGCAGGACCCGCAGCCGGACGCCGACCCGGCGACCAGCGAGGGCATCTACGTCTACACCGCCTCCGCGCCGAGCGTCACGGTGGCCGACTCGGTGACCGTGTCGGGCACGGTGAGCGAGTTCCGGCCCGGCGGCAGTAGCGGCACCACGAACCTGACCACCACGGAGATCACCTCACCGACCATCACGACCGTGGCACACGGCGCCGCACTGCCCGCGCCCACCGTGGTCGGCTCCGGCGGGCGGGTGCCGCCGGGCACGGTGATCGAGGACGACGCCAGCGGCGACGTGGAGACCAGCGGCACCTTCGACCCGGCCAGCGACGGCATCGACTTCTGGGAGTCGCTGGAGGGCATGCGGGTCGAACTGGACGACGCCGCGGTGGTCGGCCCGCGCAACACCTACGGCGAGATCCCGGTGGTGCCGGCCGGCAGTACCACCCGCACCGACCGCGGCGGCATCGTGCTGACCTCCGGCGACACCAACCCGGAGCGGGTGATCGTGGACGACGCGCTGGCGGCCACCCCCACCGCGAACGTCGGCGACACGCTGGCCGGGGCCACGGTCGGCGTGCTCGGCTACTCCTTCGGCGACTTCAAGCTGGAGGTGACCAGCACCCCGGCGGTGCGCGGCGGCGGCATCGCGCCCGAGACCACCGCGCCGGCCACCACCGGGCAGCTCGCCGCGGCCACGTTCAACGTGGAGAACCTGGCGCCCAGCGACCCGCAGAGCAAGTTCGACCGGCTGGCCGCGACCATCGTGACCAACCTGGCCGCGCCCGACCTGGTCGCGGTGGAGGAGATCCAGGACAACAGTGGGGCCACCGATGACGGCACCGTCGCCGCGGACCAGACGCTGGGCAAGCTGACCGCGGCGATCAGCGCCGCCGGCGGGCCGGCGTACTCGTGGCGGGAGATCGACCCGGTGAACGACGCGGACGGCGGCCAGCCGGGCGGCAACATCCGCCAGGTGTTCCTGTTCCGCACCGACCGGGGACTGTCCTTCGTGGACCGTCCCGGCGGCACCGCGACCACGGCGACCTTGGTGACCACGAGCGGCGGCGTGCCGGCGCTGAGCTACTCGCCCGGCCGGATCGACCCCGCCAACAGCGCGTTCAACGCCAGCCGCAAGCCGCTGGCCGGCGAGTTCCGCTGGCACGGGCGGACCGTGTTCGCCATTGCCAACCACTTCAACTCCAAGGGTGGCGACCAGCCGCTGTTCGGGCACTTCCAGCCGCCGTCGCGGCCCTCGGAGGCGCAGCGGCACCAGCAGGCGAGCGTGGTGAAGGGGTTTGTCGACCAGATCCTGTCGGTCGACCCGAACGCCGCGGTGGTGGTGCTGGGTGACCTCAACGACTTCGAGTTCTCCCAGACCGCGGACATCCTCACCGGCGGGGGCTCGCTGGTGGATCTGCCGCGGACGCTGCCGGCCGCAGAGCGCTACACCTACGACTACGAGGGCAACTCCGAGGTGCTCGACCACGTGCTGCTGTCCACCAGCCTGGCCGGCACCGGCTACGGCTACGACGTGGTGCATGTCAACAGCGAGTTCGCCGACCAGATCAGCGACCACGACCCGCAGGTGGTCCGGATACCTCTCGGCTGAGTCCCGCCGTGCCGCCGGTGGAGGGGTTCCGGCCGGCCCCTCCGCCGGGCGGCGCCCCGTCGACCGCCGCAGCACGCCCCGCAGGGGATTAATCCCCTGCTCGGACGATCGGGGCGTTAACGGATTTCTCACGCCTAACACGATCGCGGCAGACCACTTAGCCCGAATGAGCGAAGGGACTGACGAAGGACACCCTGTGATCACTACCCTGCTGCGCAGCTTCCAGAAGAGGGCACAGCGGACGAGGGGTGTCCCGTGAACACACGTGAGCGCTGGGTGCCGGCCGATGTCGACGTGGGCAGACCGAGCCCAGCACGGGTGTACGACTACCTGCTCGGCGGTGCGCACAACTTCGCCGTCGACCGTGCACTCGGCGACCAGCTGATCGCCGCGCAACCCAACGCCCGGCGCAGCGCCCAGCAGAACAGGGCGTTTCTGCGCCGGGCGGTGCTGTTCCAGGTCAATGCGGGAATCCGCCAGTTCCTCGACATTGGCTCGGGCATCCCCACGGTGGGCAACGTGCACGAGATCGCCCAGCGGGTGGCGCCGGACGCGCGGGTGGTCTACGTGGACCGGCAGGAGGGCGCGGTCGCGCACGGCCGGTTGCTGCTCGACGGTAACGACGGCGCCGCCGTGGTGCGAGCCGACCTGTGCGAACCGGACGAGGTGCTGGACGCCCCGGAGACCCGCCGCCTGCTGGACTTCGACCAGCCGATCGGCCTGCTGATGACGTGGGTGCTGCACTACGTCCCGCCGGAGCGCGATCCGGTGGGGCTGCTCGCCCGCTACCGGGAGGCGCTGGCGCCGGGGAGCTGGCTGACCCTGTCGCACGTCGCCGCGGACGTCATGCCGGACCGGGTGGCCGCCGTGGCCGAGGCGCTGAGCCGCAGCGAGGACCCGGTCTTCCCGAGGACGTACGACGAGATCCTCGGCTTGTTCGCCGGTTTCGAGGTGGTCGCGCCCGGCGTGGTACCGGCGCCGCTGTGGCGGCCGGAGCGGCCGGCGGACGCCGCCGGCGCCCGGGAGCGTTGCGGGATCTACGCGGGAGTCGGCCGGCGCACCTGACCACGCTTCGCGCGTCGCCGGGTAATCGCTTTCCCACCGCGCATGAACAGTTACGCTGCCAAGACACACGGCAAACAGAGGTGCACTGTGAACGCGTTCCCGACCCTGTGCCGGGCGAACCGGGACACGGGTGGGTGTGGCACATGACGCCGCCGCCCGGAGTCGCCCACGAGCCACGCGACGTGCTGCGCCGCCGGCGGGTGGAACTCGCGCAGCGCTGGGCCGAGGCGGTGTCGGGAACCGCGTACGTGCCCATGTCGCACGCGGAGATCGAGAACTTCCTGCTCGGCCTGATCGACCGGCTCGCCGACGCGCTGTCCGGCGAGTCCGTCGACGAGGAGGTGGCCTCCGGCGTCGGCGCGCTGCTGGTGGAGCACAACTTCACCGGCACCGAGTCGCTGCGGCACACCCTCGAGGTCCTCGGCCACGCGCTGCTCGCCGAGCCGACCGCGCTGGACACGCCCAGCTCCGCGGACCGGATCGTCACCCTGCTCAGCGCGATCGCCTGCGGCTACGCCACCCGCACCCGGCTTCTGACCTTCGACCAGCAGGAGGAGGTCAAGTGGGCGCTGCTGAAGGCCAAGCACGACGTGGAACGCGTGCTGCACCTCACCGAGGCGCGGTTCCGTGAGGTGTTCGCCTCCTCGGCGCTCGGCATCGCGATCACCGAGCTGGACGGCACCTGCGTCGAGGCGAACACCGCGCTGGCCCAGATCCTCGGGCGGGAGCCGAACGAGCTGACCGGCCGGCCGCTGCACGAGCTGTTCCACCCGGACGACGTCGACGACCTCAGGGCCGCCTACCGGGACCTGGCCGAGGGCCGCACCGAGCGGGTGCGGGAGCGCCGCCGGCTGGTCGGCGAGGACGGCGAGACCGCGTGGGTGCACCTCGCGGCGTCGCTGCTGCACGACGCGGACGGCAGACCCGCCTACCACGTCACCATGGTCGAGGACGTCACCGAGCTGCACCTGCTGCAGGACCGGCTCGGCCACCAGACGCTGCACGACCCGCTCACCGGCCTGCCGAACCGCCAGTACCTGGTCTCCCAGCTGGAGACGGTGCTCGGCCGCACCGACCCGGCCACCCGCGTCATCCTGTACTACCTGGGCCTGGACGCCTTCTCGGTGATCAATGACGGGCTCGGGTACCAGGTCGGCGACGCCCTGCTGCGGGTGGTCGCCAGCCGGCTGGCCACCGTGGTGGACGGGGAACACGCGATGGTCGCCCGGGTGGAGGGCGACGAGTTCGCCATCCTCATGGAGAACTCGCCGAGCACCCCGGACCTGGCCACGCTGATCAGGCGGATCAACGACGAGCTGGCCGAGCCGATCTACCTGGACGGGCACGGCGTCGCCGTGTCGGCCAGCATCGCCGCGGTGCGCCGGCCACAGCACGAGATCACGCCGGAGGAGATGCTCGGCGCCGCCCAGGCCACGCTGCGCCGGGTCAAGGCGAACGGCAAGCGCCAGTGGGGCCTGTACGACCAGCGGCGGGACTCCGAGGAGCGGGCCACCTTCGCGCTCGCCGCGGTGATGCCCGGCGCCTGGGAGAACGGCGACATCGGCGTGGTGTACCGGCCGGTGGTGCGCGCCGCGGACCGCCGGATCGTCGGCGTGCAGGCGTTGCTGCGCTGGGACGACCCGGAGCGCGGCCGGCTGCTGCGGCACGACCAGTGCGTCGCGCTGGCCGAGACCACCGGTCTCGCCCTGCCGCTCGGGCAGTGGCTGCTGGCCCGTGCGTGCGAGCAGGCCGCCGGGTGGCGGCAGCGGCTCGGCGACGACACGCCGCCGCTGTACGTGAACCTGCCGCCGTCGCTGACCCAGGACGCCGACCTGATCGCCACGGTCACCCGCATCCTCGACGCGACCACGATGCCGGCCGGCGCGCTGCGGCTGGCGCTGGACACCCGGACCGTGCTCACCGAGACCGGCGACGCCACCGACAACCTGCTGGTGCTCGCGGACAAGGGTTTGTCGCCGGCGCTGCACGGGTTCGGCGGCGGGTACCGGGAGCTTGCCCTGCTCGCCGAGATGCCGGTCCGCGCGGTGGCGGTGCCGGCCGGCGCGGTGGGCCGCCCGGACGCCGACTCGGTGCTCGGCAGGGCGGTGGCCGACCTGGTCGCCGCGGCGCACGCGGCCGGTGCCGAGGTGATCGCCGAGGGCGTGGACGGCGACGAGCAGGCCGCGTGGTGGCACCGCGTCGGCGGGGATCTCGCCCTGGGCGAGGTGTTCGGGGTGGACGCCGAGCCGGACGAGGTGGTGGATCTGCTCGGCTCGGAATGGACCTTCCAGCCGCTGCCGTAGCCGCCGGCCGCCTGAGTCGCCGGCGCCTCAGTTGCTGTCGTAGACCTTCGGCGCGTACCAGGCCAGCGCCGCCCGCAACTCGCGCACCTCGCGGGCGCGGCGTCGGCGGAACCGCTCGTGCGCGACCGGGTGCACCCGCAGGCCGCCGTGGTAGCGCTGGAAGATCCCGCCGCCCATCGGGGCCGGCACGGGTGCGCCCTCGGTGAGCCAGACGACCAGCCACGGCCGCGACCCCTGTTCCACCACCCGCACCCGGGACACGGCCGACCACGGCAGCCGCGCCTCGGCCCGGCCCCGGGTGACGATCATGCCCTCGGCGGTGAGCCGCACACCCGCCGCCGGGCGCAGCGCGCTGACCAGCAGCCGGGCGGCCAGCACGAGCAGCGCCACGAACCCGACGAACGCGGCGAGGCGCATCACCGGGCCGGCACCGTGGTCGGCGACGCCGGCCAGGTACAACGCGGCGAGCGCGCAGCCCGCGCTCCACAGCACGGCGGCCCGCCGCGAGGTCTGGAACCGGGTGCCCTCCTGGGCGGTCCGCGCCGGCGGTGGCGGCGCCTGCTGCTGCGCGGTCTGCTTCGGCGGCGCCTGCTGCGGGGTCGGCTCGGGCAGTGCCGGCGGTGTCGCGTTCGGCGGTGCGTGCTCGGTGTAGCGCAGGGTCGGCGGCTTGGCCGGCGCCGGGTGGCCGGGCGGCGATCCGGCGGCCGGCGTCGAGCCATTCGGCAGCGGGCTGACCATGCCCTGCTCGGACAGTGCGGTGTGGTACCGCCGCACCAGGGTCTGCACCGGCTGGGGCAACCACACGGCCGAGGTGGGCGGGGCGGCGTCCTCGCCGGCCAGCCTGGCGAGCAGTTGCGCCGTGGTCGGCCGGGCCGCCGGATCCCGGGACAGGCACGCGGCGACCACCTCGGCCAGCCCGGCCGGCACCCGGCGCAGGTCGGGTTCGCCGTGCACCGCCCGGTACAGCAGCGCGTGCGGCTCCCCCGCGCCGAACGGGCCGGCCCCGGTCGCGGCGAACACCAGCACCCCGCCCAGCGCGAACACGTCGGTGGCCGGGCCGACCTGGCCGCCGGTGATCTGCTCGGGCGCGGAGTACCCGGGCGTGCCGAAGAAGACACCGGTCGCGGTGAGCGTGGAGCGTTCGGGGCCCTGCGAGACGCCGAAGTCGATGACGCGCGGGCCGTCCGCGCCGAGCAGCACGTTGGACGGCTTGAGATCGCGGTGCACCAGGCCGGTGGCGTGGATGGCGGCCAGCGCCTCGGTCAGCCCGGCGGCGAGCCGGCGCACCGCCAGTTCGGGCAGTGCCCCGTGCTCGGCGACCGCCTGCTGCAGGGTCGGCCCGGGCACGTACTCGGTGGCCAGCCATGGTCGGGGCGCGTCCGGGTCGGCGTCCACCACCGCGGCCGTCCAGAAGCCGCCGACCGAGCGCGCCATCGCCACCTCGCGCCGGAACCGCTCCCGGAACCCGGGATCGTCGGCCAGCTCCGCGCTGATCAACTTGATGGCGACCAGCCGACCGCCGCGTGACCGTGCTAAGTAGACGGTGCCCATCGCGCCGCGCCCCAGCCGGGAGACGATCGCGTAGTCACCGACCGAGCGCGGATCACTGGACCGCAGTGTCTGCACGGGCTGCTCCTCACACCGGTGTCCGGATCGAGCTTAGGCCGTCGCGTTGTAAGCGTGCCTGGCCTCGTGGGAAGCGGCGCGCGGCCTTCGGAAGGCTGCTAGCCGTCCGGGGCGGGCGGTGACTGGATGCGGGTCAACTCGCCGGTCAGCCCGGCCAACCACACCTCGACGTCGACCAGGTGCTGTGCCCTCGGGCCGACCAGCTCGTCGTCGCCGGCCGCGGCGAGCCGGTCGAGCACGTCGTCGGGCGGGTCCGGCGGGCGCACCGGCGAGTCCAGCCGGCCGGCCCGCAGCTCGTCGCCGAGCGCGAGGAACGCGGCGCGCAGCCGGCCGGCGAAGGCGGCCAGCCGGGCGGCCACCCCCGCGCACGCGGCCAGCGAGCCGAGCGGGTAGCGGCGCAGTAGCGCGTCCCCGCCCCGCACCATCTCGTGCGCGGTGACCAGCGCGGCGTGCCAGTCGAGCCGCGCCATCCTCGGGTCGGGCCGCTCGGACTGGTACTGCGTGTAGGAGGCCTCGGCCAGCAGCAGCGCGCGCCGGGCCCGCCGGGCGGCGTCTCCGGTCGAGTCCGTGCCGGCGAGAGCGGCCACGGTCTCCTCGGCGGCGCAGGTACCGGTGTCGAAGCAGGTGGCCACCGCGCGGCGCAGTGCCCCGGCCCCACCGCTGGGCCAGGCCAGCAGGCCGATCAGCACGCCGACCGCGCCGCCGATCAGCACGTTCTCGATCCGGGCCTCGGCGAGTTGCACGGTCGGCGGGCTGAGCTGGGCGAAGACCAGGGTGACCACGAGGGTGAACAGGCCCTGCGTCCAGGCCACGCCGAGCAGCGGTCCCAGCGCGTAACCGAGCAGCATGGTCACCGGCAGCGCGGCCTGGTAGACCAGCGGGTCGTGGAGGGCCCCGGTCACCACCGCGGCGGCCGCCGCGCCGGCCAGCGTGCCGACCAGCGCGGGGCGCAGCGTGGTGCGGGTGTCGGCGGCGGAGGTCCGCATCAGCGTGAGCGTGGCCAGCAGCACCCAGAACCCGTGCGCCAGGTCGAACGTGCCGGCCACCAGCCGCGCGGCGGCGAGCGCCGCGGCCACCCGCAGGGCTTGCTGGAAGTACACCGACCGCGGGGTGAGATGCAGCCGGAACTGCCGCCACCACAGCACCGGCGTCGCGGCGTGCGCGTACCAGAAGGGGCCGAGTTCGTCACCGGGGCGCGGCTCGGGGGGCGCACCGCGACCGGCGGCCACCCGGGCGGCCCCGGCGAGGGACCGCACACCCTCGGCGGCGCCGAGCGCGACGGCGCTCGCGCGCATCCGCGCCAGCCGGGTGTCGTGCCCGAGGTGGGTGGCGTGCCTGGCGACGCGTCCCGTGTCGAAGGCCGCGACGGCGCGGTCGATGGCGTCGATGCCCACCGGGGAAGCGCCGCCGGTGACGGTCCGCCCGGCCGAGCGCGCGGTGTCCGCGACGGTGCGCAGCAGCGCGGCGATGCCCCGGTCCACGCAGCCCGCGCGGGCCGCGAGCAGCAGCCGGTGGGCCTGCTGCGTGGCGTAGCGCAGCGCCGCCCCGGCCTGCCGCAGCGCCCGGTCCCGCCGGCTCGCCGAGGCCGGTCGGACGGCGATCGGCAGCCGGGCCGGCCGCACCGCTTCGGCCGCGGCGTCCAGCGCCGCCCACGCGGCCTCCAGCCGACCGGCGGCGGTGCCGGCGAAGGCGTTGGCCAGTCCGTCGAGGAAGCCGGCCAGCCGCTCCACGGCCGCGCCGAGCCGCTGCGGGTAGCGCACCGGCGCCGGATCCGGCCACAGCACCACCTCGGCCGCGGCCAGCAGCACCACGCCCAGTGCGGCCCCGCTCAGCCGGGCGAGCAGCGTGTCCGGTGCGTATGGCGGGAAGCACGGCAGGATGTAGAAGAGTTGAAGGCCGTTGGCCAGCCCGACCAGCCGAGGCCCGCCGACCCCGGAGAAGGACACCGCGAAGCCGAGGACCAGCATGCCGGCCACCGCCAGCCAGGTGCTGCCCGCCACCAGCGTGCCGGCGGTGACCAGCGCCCACACCGCGGGAAGGGCCAGCAGCAGGGTGCCCGCCCGGGCGCTCGGTGGGCCGGGGACCTGGGAGAGCGCGCCCAGGGCGATGGTGCCGAACAGCGCGTAGGTGGCTAGGGTTGCGTCGCCCAGCCCATACCGGCAGCCGTAGAAGACCAGGCACGCGATCAGCGTCACCCGGGTCGCGCGCCTGATGACCAGGTAGTTCTCGTCGCGGCGGCGCAGCCAGCTCAGCACCGAGGACCCGACCACGTGCCCTCCCCGTCCGCCCCGTTCGGGCCGGCCGAACAGGGGCGCTGGCGCCAGCATCACCCCAAGGGCTCCGTGCCGCAGCGCGGCCTTACGGGTCGCCGGTCCGCCCGGCGGGCGCTCAGGACGCCGGTCTACCGCCGTCCGGCCGGGCTCGCCTCCGCTCCCCGAGGGCACCGCGGAGGCTGCCGAGCGCGGCCAGCAGTGTCGCCGCGGCCACTCCGACCGGCCACAACTCGCCACATGTCGCGGCGAGGGCGAGGTTGACCAACCCTACGGTCGCGAACGCGCCGCCCAGTACCAGCCAGGTCACCGCCTGCCCCCGTCGAACCTGGTGTTCGCTCATCGCGGGCCTCCTTCTCGTACGGGGCGTATCGAGTGGGGGGCGCGCGGGGTTACGGGCATCCCTCGACCGGAGCAATGAACGTCACAGAGACGTGCGCTGCGTCGGTGTGGTGACGACAACGGCGGTCCGTCCCCACCCGTGGTCGCTACGGGCGAGGACGGACCGCCGTCGCTCGTGGTTGTCGCGGATCTCCGACGTCAGCCGGGGAAGACGTCCTTGGCCTTCTTGCCGTTCACCGCGGCGGTCCACCAGACGCCGCCGACGGCCTCGCCGTTGGTCTGGCAGGCAGCGGTGTCCTTGGCGTACCGGTACAGCGGCCAGCCGCCCAGCGTGAGCTGCTTGCTGCCGTCGGCCCGGGTGATCGTGCCGACCAGGTTGCGGTCGATGCCGTAGAGCATCAGGTTGTCCTGGGCCAGCACCGGCGGCCACGCCTTGGCGCACTCACCGTTACAGTTCGACGCCTTGTTGGGCACGTCCTTGTCGAACCGGTACAACGTGAAGCCCTCGCCGTCGGTGGCCACCTTCGGGAACTTCCCGGCGGGCATGGCGCGGATCACCGTGGTTCCCGGGGTGGGCGGCATGGCGCCGTCCTTGGCCTTGGTGCCGTTGAAGGCGGCGACCCACCAGGTACCCATCGCGCCCTCACCGTTCGCCTGGCCGGGCCCGCTGTCCTTGGCGAACCAGTACATCGGCCACTTGTTGACGGTGAGCTGCATGGACCCGTCCTTGCGCTTCACCACGCCGAGCTTGGACTTGTCGATGCCGCCGATGACGTTGATGTTGTTGATGACGTTCTCGACGTTGACGTTGTTGTTGATGTTGACGTTGTTGCTGTTGTCCACGTTGTTGGCCACGATCACCGGCGGCCAGTTCTGCGCGCACTGACCGTCGCAGTTCGAGGTCGACGGGTTGTTCGAGTCCTTGTCGAACCGGTACAGCGGGCGGCCGTTCTGGTCGACGAGCGCGTTGCTCAGCGAGCCCGCCGGCGCGATCTTCAGCGCGGTCAGCTGGGCGGTCGGCGCGCCCCCTTCGCCGGCGGGCGGTGCGGCGGGCGAGCTCTCGCTGGTGGGCACCGAGCTGCCGTAGTCACCGGCCTGCGCGTTGCCGTAGCCGGCCGACCCGTTCACCGACTTCACGGTCGCCTTGTTCGCCGGTGCGGCCTGGCCGTTCCCCGTGCATGCGGCGCCGAGCATTGCCGTGGCCAGCGCCATCATCGCAACCAGGATGTTCCTCGTACGAGGTAACGACATGGTTCGCGTTCCCCTTTCCACCTGCGGTGCCCTGCCGAGGTATGCGCCGCTCTTCGGTACCGCCGCCAGGACTGTTCACCCGACACACGCGCGGGTCCCGTGCCCGGTTCAACTCAGGCAGAAGAAAAGTCGTCAGCGTCCAAACATTCGCGCGGTTGCACAGTGAAACTGACCGACAGTCGGTCGCACGAACGAGGAACTAACAGCCTGTCTCCATATTTCGACACTCGGCGATCGAGGAAGGCGCCACCCATCCGGCGACAGACCACATCTTGTTGCTTCCGCAAGCAATATCATGGGTTTCGCGGCTGTGATCGACCAGAAGCCGGTACGTCCCTCAAATTGATCATCGAGGCACCTGCCCTCCGCTGCGCTCATTGCGGGCAGAACTGGCCACGGTCGACGGCGTTGACGCACAGTGGGGATCGCCGTCATCGCCACCGCTCCGCCGCCACCTCCGGGGCCCAGCCAAGGGCAAACCCCGTGGTCATCCTCATCGCAACCACCGCCGCCTCCACCGGCCGCTCGATGGAACCCTCCGCGAACCCGACCCACGTGGTGGCAGCGCCTGCGCCGGCGTCTCGGTCTCTGACGGCAAGCGCGGTGCCAACGCGAACCGGCGTGGTGCAAGATGAACAGTCACGTTGAGCGAGCAGGGAGGTGCGGGACGTGGACGCGCGATCGAGTCGGTGGCACGAGATCACCCCGTCCTCCTTCAAACATGAGCAGGCCGCGCTGCGGCACGTCCGCGAACTGCTGCCGGACCGCCATCCCTATGCGGCCTGGTCCAACTTCACCTTCATTTCCCAGCAGGGCCACATTCGCGAGGTCGATCTGCTGGTCGCGGCGCCCAGCGGCCTCCACCTGGTCGAGATCAAGAATTTGCACGGCCGACTCACCAACCGCTACGGCACGTGGGTGCTGCACGGTGAGCGTGGGCGGCGGACGTTCGACAACCCGGTGATCCTTGCCGACCAGAAGGCCAAGGAACTCAAGGGCCTGCTCATGCAGGCCGCGACCAAAGACCGCATCACCATTCCGTACGTCAACGCCGCGGTCTTCCTGGCCGAACCGGGCATAGTCTGCGAACTGGACGACCGCCAACGCGCCCACGTCTACGGCCCCGAGGACGCCCAGCAGGGCCCGAACCCGCTGCCCCGCATCGGCAGCGACCTGCTCACGGCCCCCGCCACGCGCGTCGCGCCGACACCGGAGTTCTTCCGCGCACTACCCCGCCTGCTGGAACGGGTCGGCATCCATCCCACGCAGCGCAGCGTGACCGTCGGCGCCTGGAAGATCGAACCGCAGCCGTACGAGAGCGGCCCAACCTGGCAGGATCACCACGGCTTCCGCGAGGACATGCCCGGCGAGCACCGGCGGGTGCGGATCTACCTCTACGAGCGGGAGGCCGACCCCGACCGGCAGCGATCCATCCGGGCGGCGGCGACTCGGGAGTTCCGCGCCTGCCAGGGACTACGGCATCCCGGGCTACTCCGGCCGGTCGAACTGGTCGACCACGAGGCCGGGCCGGCACTGCTGATCGAGCAGTCGCAGGAAGCGCTCCGGCTCGACCACTACATGGCGCAGCACGGATCGGACCTGGACCTGCCCACCCGGCTGGACATGGTGCGCCAGCTCGCCGAGGCGGTGCACTACGCGCACGAGCGGCGGCTGGTGCACCGGGCGCTGTCGCCGCGCGCGGTGATCGTCGACCCCACCGACGGCGACTGGTCGCGGCCACGGCTGCAGATCGGCGAGTGGCAGGCGTCAGCCCGCGGGTTGTCCGGTCGACCCACCGTGCACCGGTTCGCGCCCAGCAGCGACGCGGCCAAACACGTGGAGGCGGCCGCCGCCCCGTACCTCGCGCCGGAGTTCCGCGCCGATGCCGACGGCACCGTGTCGATCGACGTTTTCGGGCTGGGCACGACGTCCTACCTGATCCTCACCGGCCGTCCCCCGGCGTCGAGCCAGGCCGAACTGATCCAGCGGCTCGAAGCCGACCGCGGCCTGCACCCCGCGGCCGTGATCGACGGCATCCCGGACGACATCGACACCATCATCTCGATGGCCACCGCACCCGTGGTCAAGGATCGGTTCACCGACGTCGAGGAGTTCCTGGACGAGTTCAACAAGGCCCTCTCCCCGGAGGAGGAACCCGGCGCCGAGCAGCACGATCCGTGGAACGCCGTCAAGGGCGACAGCCTCGGCGACACCGGTTACGAGGTGCGGAAGGTGCTGGGCACCGGGTCCACCGCGCGGGCGTTCCTGGTGTTCCGGGACGGCATGGAGTCGGTGCTGAAGATCGCCCGGTCCGCCGAGGCGGAGGAGCGGTTGCTCGACGAGGCCACCGCACTGGAGGAGCTGCGGCACGACCACATCGTGGTGCTGCGGCGCGGCCTGTTCGACGTCGGCAACCGTCAGGCCATCGAAATCGACTACGCCGGGGAACGCAGCCTCGCCCAGGTGTTGCGCACCGACGGCGCGCTGCTGCCCGACCAGCTCCAGCGGTTCGGTGACCAGCTTCTCGACGCGCTGTGCTACCTGGAGCGCAAGGGCGTGATGCACCGGGACATCAAGCCGGACAACCTCGGCGTGCGTCAGCACCCGAAGCAGGGGCCGCGCCTGGTGCTGTTCGACTTCTCCCTGGCCGGCACGCCCACGACCGATCTGCTCGCCGGGACCCGCGGCTACGTGGATCCGTTCCTGGACCCGAACGGTCGCCGGCCCGTGTACGACGCGCACGCCGAGCGGTACGCCGCCGCCGTCACGCTGCACGAGATGGCCAGCATGGAGCTGCCGTCGTGGGGTGAGGACGGCAGCAACCCGCGGTTCGTGGACACCCCGGTGACGCTGTCCAGCGAGCTGTTCGCGGCGGGCCTGCGGGAACCGCTCGATGCGTTCTTCCGCAAGGCCCTGCACCGGGACGCCGAGCAGCGGTTCCCCAGCGCGGCGGCCATGCGGGAGGCGTGGCGGCGGGTGTTCACCGCGGTCGACGAGACCGGCCCGGCCACCGTGTCGTCGTCCCGTTCGGACGACCCGGAAGAGCTGCGCGAGGAGGCCGCCAACCGGGCCAGGCTGGACACCGCGCTCGACGCGGCCGGGCTGACGCTGCGCGCCGTGGCGGTGGCGCAGCGGCTCGGTGCGAGCACGGTGGGCGAGTTCCTGGACATCCCGCACAAGAGGCTGTGGCGGGCCCGGGGCGTGAGCAAGCGGACCAGGGACGAGTTGCTGCGCCGTAGCACGCAGTGGCGCAAGGCGCTGATCACGGGCGCCGCGCCGGCGGCGGCGGGCCCCGTCCCGGCGGACGTGGACGGCTCCCGGCTGCCGCTCGACACGATCGTGGCCACCCTGCTGCCGAAGCCCAGGCGCCGCAACGACGCTCAGCTCGCCATCACCCGCCTGCTGCTCGGCCTGCCCGACGACGCCGGCGCGCTGCCCGAGTTCCGCTGGCCGACCAATGTGCAGGTGGCCGCGAAGGCCACGCTCAGCCAGGGCCGGATCGCCCAGGTGCTGCCGGCTCGCCGCCGGGCATGGCTGCGCAACACCGCCCTGGACGCGGTCCGCGACGAGGTGGTCGACGCGCTGCGCTCGCTGGGTCGGGTGGCCGCCGCCGAGGAACTCGCCGACCATCTGCTCGTGCTGCACGGCTGTACGGAGGCCGTTGCCACGGAGCACCGCCGTGCCTATGCCTACGCCGTGCTGCGCGCCGCGGTCGAGGCGGACTCGCTGGCCGACACCGCCGGGCGCGAATCCCGGTTCGCCACCCGCAGGCACCACGACCGGGTGCTGGTGGCCCTCCAGGTCACCTCGGAGGAGCCGCTGGACACGCCGTCCGACGGCCAGTTGCTCGAACTGGCCGTGGAGCTGAGCAAGGCGGCCGTCGCGCTCGCCGGCCAGGACCCGCTGCCCACCCCGACCGCGGTGGTCCGGGAGCTGGAGGCCACGGCCGAACGGGTCAACCACATCCTCGACGAGAAGCGGCTGGTCCGGCTGGCCGCGGCCGCGGCCGGCTCGGTGCTGTCCAACGCGCGGCTGGAGCTGTATCCGCGCGACCTCTCCCCCGTGCGCGCCCTGCGCCTCGCCCAGGCCGGCGCGGGTCTGTCGGACAACGGGATCGAACCGGACGCGGTGCATCGGCGGGTGGAGAGCCGCTTTCCCGGCCTCGCTCCCCTGCCGACCGGCAACGAGCTGCTCGACCTGCTCAAGGAGGCCGGCTTCAGCCTCGTCTGGGACGGCAAGGTCTACCGGCCGCCGCAGCTCTCCTACACGGCCTACTCGCCGACGCCGTCCTCCAAGCAGCCGCCGGCCGTCGAGGGCACCGCGGCCAGCGACGTCGACGCCCGGCTGGTGGAGGCCGCACGGCACGGCGGCTTCCGGGTGATCACGCTGCGGCGCAAGCGCTGGCCTCGCGCCCGTCTGGCGGTCGAGGCGGTGCTCGGCGAGCCCGTGGTGGACGTCTCCGCGGCGTTCGTCGGCGCACTGCGGGCGGTGGCCCGGCAGCGCCAGATCCCCGACTTCGACCGGGTATTGCACGCCGACGCCGCGGAACCGGGCAGCCGCGACCAGCTCAACCTGCAGCGCGTGGTCTCCGAGGCGTGCGCCCTGCTGGAGCAGGAGTGGTCGGGCAGACCCGTGCTGGTACTCGACATGCTCACCCCGCTCGGCCGCTACCCGGCCGGCGCCGCCCTGCTGGAACGCCTGGCCGACCGCGCCCGCTACGGCGGCAGCGACACCGGCCCGGACACGCTGGTGCTGCTCTGCCCCACCGGCGACGAGGCCCAGCGTCCCCGCATCGGCAACTACGTCATCGATATCCGCACCCCCGAGGAATGGGTGATCGCCCGCTCCTCGTGGCCTCCCGCACAGGCAAGCGTGGCCTGAGCACCCAGTCTGCGTGAGATGTCGGCAGGTTCGACACCGATGTGATCGAAACGGACAGCACCTCGTCGGCGTCCACCGGTAAGGTCCGACCCAGGGGGTGACGCAGCACGGTGCTGGGGATGCCGTCACTCCGCGGACGACCGTTAACTGCCGAGGGGGTGCGGTGGGCGAAGGGGCAGCAAACGTCTCGGTCACGACGGATTGGCTGCGCAAGCGCGCGGACGACTGCGACGACTGCGCGAACGCCATCGGGCAACAGTTGGGGCCGGCCAGCGATGCCTGCGAGACCATCAGGCAGGCGGCACCGGGATGGGAGTTCGTCAACAGCCTGCCCGACATGCGCACGCGATGGGAGGAGCTGAACAACCTGCTGCGGGAACGGCTGGGCGACGGCGCCAAGAAGTTTCGAGCATGCGCCGACCAGTACGACCACAACGAGAGCGCGATCAGCACGTTGCTGCACGCGATATTCGGGTGAGGCAGATGGTCGACTTCACACAGCTCCAAAACCTCAACCCGTCCGGCCTCGAACAGGCAGCCGACCAATGGCTGTCCATCCATCGCAAGATCGAGGAAGCGATGGCAGCCTTCGAGGACAAGGTGACGCGGCCGCTGGACGAGGGAATCTGGCAGGGCGATGCCGGGGCGGCGGCGAAGCGCTACTGCGACGCCGTCACCGGGGACATCGAGGACGTCGCCAAGGAGGTCGAGAGCCTGAGCTCGTTCCTCGACGAGATCGTCAACGGCTCGGCTGAGGTCGCTAGCCTGAGGAAGAACCAGCAGCGGATATTCGACCTGCACCGCCAGGCGGTCGAGCAGGGAATGACCGTCGACTCCGACGGTAGCGTGCGGTGGGCAGTGATCCGCAACCCCGGTCCGCTCTCCGACGAGGAGAGAAAGCGGGAAGAGCAGGCAGCACGAACGGCGAGCGAACTGGAACGCCAGATCAAGGACGAGCTGCGGGAAGCGACCGAGACGGACCACACGCTAGCCAACAGCCTCAAGGTGATCTTCGGCACCCCCCACAACTTCGAGAGCGAGGACCGCCAGTACGGCGACCATGACGAGACGCTCTATGACGCGATGCTCGACCTCGAAACGGAAGCAAAACTCAGGTCCGTCGAACTGGACCTCAGGCACCAGAAACACTGGACCGACGCGGCCGACCTGTTGCAGCACTGGCTTGACGGGCGCGGCACGCCCGTGGACCTGAACCCCGAGCAGATGCTCAACGACATTCCCGCCTTCAAGGCAGACGCGGGTCGCACGCTTGACGAGGTCAGGGCCATGCCCGACGGCACGTTCACGACCAACTGGAAGACCACCGCGCCCAACGTCACGGACGGCGACCGCAGCCTGAACTGGTTTTACGCGCTGAACCACTTCCAGTATCGACTGGTGGGCGAGAAAACCGGCGGTACGATCACATATCACGTCGAGGTGCAGAAGCGGTACGACTGGGGAATACCCAGTGAGCATCGCAGCAGTTTGGACAGGCCCCCAATATATCTCGAACAGGCGGACATCGCTCACCTGAATTCGGTCGGCAAGGCTAAGGAATTCGATGTTCGTGGAACATCGGGAAAAATGACGGCTCCAGCATAAGGAAAAGACTTGAGCACCCGGAAGAAAGTCCTGATCGCTGTTGCGGCGGTGGTCGTGTTGCTGTTCGCCCTGGTTGCGGCGTGGTTCCTGTGGCTGGGTTATGTTCTCGAACACCCGAAGCCCGGAGAGTGGATGTACTGACCCGGAGGATGCCTCGTCGCAGTACCGACCGGCTTCCCGCCGCGTCAGGGTGGTAGCTCTTCCCCAGCTTGCTCATCCAGCCCGATCAGGGCTGTGGCTGCGCGCCAGCACGCATGAACGCTGGTCGCCGCCCTGCCGTCAAGCTGGTCCGACACGCTGCCCGGCAAGAGATCACGCGGAAGCGTTGTTTGTACGCTCTCCGTTGTGACTGGTGCCATGCTCGACCGCTCCCGCTTGCTCACCGATCTCCAACGCCAGGTCAAGCTGCTGGAAGCCGACCTCCGCGAGCGAGTGGAGACAGAGCCGGAGTTCGGAGACCGGCTGCGCGCCGAGCACGCCGCCGCGATCAAGGCGAAGCGGACCGCCGCCACGTGGGCGAGCTGGCGCAACGACGAGGTCACCCAGGCCGCCGTGGCGTGGGTGCTGGGCACCGTGTTCGTCCGCTGGTGCGAGGACAACGAACTGATCCACCCGGTGCTCTCCGGACCGGGATCGCGCCTGGCCGAGGCAGAGGACGCCCAGACGAAGTTCTTCCGCGAGAAGCCGCACGCCACCGATGCGGACTGGATCGAGCACGGCTTCGCCGAACTGCGCCGCAGCGACGCCGGCGCCATGCTGTTCGACCCCAGGCACAACCCCGCATACCGGATCCCGGTCTCCCACGACGGCGCCAAGGCGCTGATCGCGTTCTGGCGGACCCGGCAGGCCGACGGCTCCCTGGTGCACGACTTCCGTGATCCCGACTGGGACACACGGTTTCTCGGCGACCTCTACCAGGACCTGTCCCAGGAGGCCAAGGACAAGTACGCGCTGCTGCAAACCCCGGAGTTCGTCGAGGAGTTCATCCTCGACTACACGCTCAAGCCCGCGCTGGACGAGTTCCCGCTCGACGGCTTCCGGCTGATCGACCCCACCTGCGGCTCCGGCCACTTCCTGCTCGGCGCTTTCCACCGCCTGGTCGCCGCCTGGCACGACCAGGACCCAACTCTCGACGCCTCCGAGGTCGCCCGCAAGGCTCTGGACTCCGTACACGGCGTCGACATCAACCCCTTCGCCGTCGCCATCGCCCGCTTTCGCCTCCTGCTCGCCGCGTGGAAGGTCGCCGGTGTGGCGACCGTTGATGAGGCGTCTCGTCAGCGGTGGCGCATGACCGTGGCGACCGGCGACTCGCTGCTGCCGCTGTCGCGTGCGCAGTCCATTCCCGGTATGGACGAGCAGCTCGGCCACCAAGAGCCATGGGAGGACGTCCTCGACTTCGCGGACCAACGTCTACTCGAACCGGGCTCCTACCACGTCGTCGTGGGCAACCCGCCGTACATCACGGTGTCGGATGCCAACCAGAACGCCCGCTACCGCGAACTGTACTCGGCCTGCCACCGGCAGTTCCAGCTCACCGTCCCCTTCGCTCAGCGCTTCTTCCAACTCGCCCAGCGCGCCGGCGACGACCGCCGAGGCTCCGGCTTCGTCGGCCAAATCACCTCGAACGCCTTCATGAAGCGCGAGTTCGGCACCAAGCTGATCGAGGAGTTCTTCCCGACCATCGACCTGACTCACGTCATCGACTCCTCGGGCGCATACATTCCCGGCCACGGCACGCCTACTGTGATTCTTGTTGGGCGGCGGCGAAGGCCCGAGCCCGATGGCGCCGTACGAGCAATACTTGGAATCCGCGGCGAAACGGGCGTGCCAGAAGATCCCAGCAGGGGACTTGTGTGGACTGCGATCAAGAACCAACTCGACCACTCCGGTCAGGACTCGGAATGGGTCAGCACCGTCGACCTACCTAGGTCCAGACTTGCAGAGCATCCATGGTCCCTGAGTGGCGGTGGCGCCGATAAACTACTGGCGGCTCTACAGGAATCAAAACATAATATTTCTGCTTACGGGGGGAAAGTCGGCACGGGAGCGGTTACCCGCGAAGACGATGTCTTTATGGTAGGAGAGGGGGCCCTCCGACGGCATGGCGTGCCAGAGGACCTTCGCCGACCGTTGATAGAAGGTGATGTGGTACGCGACTGGCGCCTCATCAGCTCACCTCAGTCGTTGTGGCCCTATAACTCGAACACACTCCTCGCCGCGGAACATCCATCTATTATCACTTGGTTGTGGCCGTATCGGCTTCAGCTCAGCGCCAGAGTCGCATTCGGGAAGACCCAAATTCAGCACGGCCGCGCCTGGTTCGAGTATTCGATGTTCTTCGCCAACCGCTACCGCGCCCCGCTATCGATCACCTTCGCCTTTGTGGCAACACATAACCACTTTGTGCTGGATCGTGGTGGGAAGGTCTTCAACCGTTCGGCGCCGGTCATCAAACTCCCCGAAGGCGCCAGCGAGGACGACCACCTCCGTCTGCTTGGGGTACTGAACTCCTCCGCGGCTTGCTTTTGGCTCAAGCAAGTATGCCACGATAAAGGCAGAGCGTTATTCAGAGCCCTTACCAGCCAAGTCGGTAGAACTCCAGTGCGGTGACGATTCGGATGACATTCGGAAGCTCGGCGAGGCGCCCTCGAAAGCCGGTGGCAAGTATCTTCCAGTTCTT
>NZ_BJFL01000038.1 GCF_005405885.1 Gandjariella thermophila | reverse complement strand
AACGTCCTGTGGGCCATGCTGCGCGACGGCGCCCTCTACCAGTCCGTTCCCCCTACCGCGGCAGCCTGAGCCACTCACGGTGCCTCATCCCCATGACTTGACAACTTCATTGGGAATCCCCCTCCGCGCTCGACTCGTGCTGGTACGCCGACCGGTTACCCGGACCGCGCCCGACCACGCCGGTCGACCGGGTCACGTGACGCCGGTGCCGATGAGGTGGCCGATGCCGAACACCACGAGCGCCGCTCCCCCGCCGATGAGCAGTTGGCGCACGCCCGAGCGGACCGCGGCCCGGCCGTTGAGCAGGCCGAGCGTGGCGCCGACGGTGAACAGCGCGAGCGCGGCCAGCCCGATCGCCACGACCAGGGCCGTCAGCCCGGAGGCGAACAGGTAGGGCAGCACGACGACAATCGCGCCCAGCGCGAACGCGACCAGGCTGGACACCGCGGCCGACCACGGCGAGCCCAGCTCACCCGGGTCCAGGCCGAGTTCCTCGCGGGCCATGGTGTCCAGCGCGGCGTCCTTGTCCTTCATGATCGTCGTGGCGACCCGCTCGGCCTCCTCCGCGTCCAGACCCTTGGCCCGGTAGATGAGCGCCAGCTCCTCCGCCTCGGCCTCCGGGTCGTCCCGCAGTTCCTCCGCCTCCAGGGCGATCTCCCGCTCGTAGGCCTCCCGCTGGCTGCGCATGGAGATGTACTCGCCGGCGGCCATGGAGAACGCGCCGGCGAGCAGGCCGGCGAGCCCGGCGAACAGCACGGTGGAACTGGCCGCCCCGGACCCGGCGAACCCCATGACCAGCGAGGTGTTGGACACCAGCCCGTCGTTGACGCCGAACACCGCGGCGCGCAGCGCGCCGGAGCGGTCGTTGCGGTGCCAGCGCTCCCGGCGGGCGATGCTTGCCGGGTCCTCGCCGCCGCCCGGGCCCTCCTCGCGCAGCCGGGTCAGCACCCGGGCGTGCGAGCGCTCGTCGACGGCCATGCCCGGTCCCGCGTCCGGGTCGGCGTCGTACATCCCGGCGTCGGCGTGTTCGGCGCGCTCCACCAGGGGAAGCACCGCGTCCACCGAGAACCGGCGGGCCAGCCAGGACAGCGCCCGGGTACGCAGCCCCGGGCGGCGCGGGCTGGGCACGGGTTCGCCGAGCGCGGTCAGCTTCTCTGCCCAGTGCGCGGCGTGCTTGTCCTCCACCGCGGCCAGTTGCTCGAAGATCTCCTTCCGCTCCCCGGTCGCGCCCTCGGCCAGCCCCCGGTAGAGCGCGGCGCTCTGCCGCTCGGACTCCAGCAGGGCACGGAACCGCGCGGCCGCCCTGCGGCGGTCCGGTGTCCGTTCCTTGGGTTCAGCGCTCACCGCGCTCACCTCTCCCTTCCGGTGGGGTCTCGTCGTCTCCGAGACAGTGCCGGCACACGCCACGGAAGATCACCTGGGCCTCCTCGACCCGCCCCACCTCGCCGTCCGGCGTCAGGCAGGGCCGCTCGCCGACCACGCAGGGCACGTCACTGACCGCACCGCACCGCCGGCAGACGAAGTGGTGGTGCCAGGTGTCGGCGACCTCGTACACCACCGCGCCGGGACCGACGTCCGCGCGCAGCACCACCCCGACCTCGGCGAGCACGGCCAGCGAGTTGTACACGCTGGTCCTGGGCAGGCCCACGTTCCGCCTGGCCAGGTGCACGTGCACCTCGTCGGCCGTGTGGTGGCCACCCATCGCGCGCAGCGCCGTCACCACGGCCAGCCGCGGGCGGGTCACCCGCAGCCCGGCCTCGCGCAAGCGCTCCGCGACCTCGGTGTCGGATCTGCCCGCCATCGTCGACCCCCGCGCACGCCGTCGTTGTACTTGGACTATGTCCAAATATAGTTCGCGCCGGCTGCTCCCGCACGGGCGACCCGCCGACGGTGCTGCGTGCCGGGCGCGCGGGGAACATCCTGGGGCGGAGGACCGTCGAGCGGAGGAGTTCCATGAAGATCACGGTGTTGGGACGGGGCAGCGTCGGCGGCGGGCTGACGGCACTGTGGCAACGTGCCGGGCACGAGGTCACCGCCGTGGGCAGCGACGGCGGTGACGCCTCGGACGCGGACGTGGTCGTCGTGGCCGTCCCGTCCAACGCGATCGTCGACGCGCTGGGCAAGGTCAGCGGCGTGCAGGGCAAGCCGACGATCGACGCGACCAACGCCTTCGGCGGCCGTTCCGAAGGGTTCAAGTCGCTGGCGCACCAGATCAAGTCGATCGTGGGCGGCCCGACGGCCAAGGCGTTCAATCTCAACTTCGCCGCGCTCTACGACCAGATCGGGCAGCAGCGGGCGGCGCCGAGCAACCTCTACGCCGCGGACGACGCCGCGCGCGGCGTGACCGAGCAGTTGATCCGCGACGCCGGCTACGAACCGGTGAGCGCGGGCAACCTGGAGGCGGCCCCCCTGCTGGAGAACCACCTGGAGCTGATGTTCTCCATCAGCGAGGCGGGGCTGGGCCCGTTCTTCTACCGGATCGCCGGGCCGGGCGAACTGTAGGCGGCCCGGGCGGCCCCGGGCCCCGCCCGGGCCGCGGTCCGGGCGGGCGTCCGCGGTCAGGCGGATGCCTCGCGCAGCGCCGGCAGCAACTCGTTGCGCGCGAACGGGAGAAAGTCGTCCTGGCGGTCGCCGCCGATCTGCACCAGCGCGATGTCCGTGAAGCCGGCCTTCCAGAACGCCGAGACCGCGGACACGATGCCGTCGACGTCCGGGCCGCACGGGATGTTCTGCGCCACGTCCTCCTGGCGGACGAACTGGGTGGCGCCGGCGAACCCGGCGGGCCCGGGTAGCTCGGAGTTGACCTTCCACCCGCTGGCGGACCAGCGGAACTGGTCGTGCGCCCTGGCCACCGCGGCGTCCCGGTCGGTGTCCCAGCAGATCGGAATCTGGCCGATCTTGCGGGCGTCGTGGTCGCCGGCCACCTGGTCCCACCGGGTGCAGAACGCGGAGTTCGGCTCCACCGCGATCATCGCGTCGGCCACCGGCCCGAACAGCTGGATGGACTGCTCGCCGGACACCGCGGTCGCGACCGGCACCCGCACCTCGGGCAGGTCCCACAGCTTGGCCGAGTCGACCCGGTAGTGGCTGCCCCGGTAGTTGACGTAGCCACCGTCGAAGAGCGCGCCGATGATGCCGATCGCCTCGGAGAGCATCTCGTGCCGGACGTTCACCGGCGGCCAGCCCTGGCCGACCACGTGCTCGTTGAGGTTCTCCCCCGCGCCGAGACCGAGGGTGAAGCGGTTGTTCGACAGCAACTGCACGGTCGCCGCCTTCTGCGCCACCACGGCCGGGTGGTAGCGCATGGTGGGGCAGGTCACATACGTCATCAGCTCGACCCGCTCGGTGGCCTGGGTGACGGCGCCGAGCACGCTCCACGCGTACGGCGCGTGCCCCTGACTGTCCAGCCAGGGGAAGTAGTGGTCGCTCATCACCTCGAAGTCGAAGCCCGCCTGTTCGGCTCCCGCCGCGAACCGCACCAGATCCCGCGGCCCGGCCTGCTCGGTCAGCAATGTGTAGCCGAAACGAACCATGTCCCCAACGTGGCACCGCCGCCGGCCGCTCGCAGGACGAGCACCCGGCCCTCCCGGGCCACCGCGAGTACGTTTCCGGCGGGGCGGGTCACCCGTAGCCGGGCTTGACCCCGACCCCGCCGAAGAAGATGTGGTGCTCGGGATGGGCGACCACGCCCGCCCCGTCCGGCCGCCATTCCGGCACGAACACCGCGCCCGGCTCCACCAGCCGGAACTCGCCGAACAGGCCGCTGATCCACGAGGTGGACCGGGCCACCGCCGGGTTCGCGCTGGTCGAGTACAGCGCCTCCAGCGCGCGCATCTCCTCCGGGCGTGACTCGGCGGTGGCGTGCGAGATGACCAGGTGGCTGCCCGGCGCCAGCGCCGCCCGGTACCGCTCGACCAGCCCGGCCGGGTCGTCGGCGTCCGGCAGGAAATGCAGCACCGCCAGCATCAGCAGGCCGACCGGCTGGTCGAAGTCGATCAGCCGCCTGGTCCTCCGATCGTCGAGAATGGACGCCGGCTCGCGCATGTCGGCCTCGACGATGGTCGCCCGGTCGTTGCCCGCCAGGATGAGTTCGCTGTGCGCGACGGCGACCCGCTCGTTGTCCACGTACACCACCCGGCAGTCTGGGTTCCGCCGCTGGGCCACCTCGTGGACGTTGCCCACGGTGGGAATGCCGGAACCGATGTCGATGAACTGCCGGACGCCGGCGTCGACCATGAACTGGACCGTGCGCCGCAGGAACGAGCGGTTCGCCTGGCAGGCCTTGGCCACCCCGGGAAAGACCTCCTCGGCCCGCCTGGCGAACTGCCGGTCCACCGCGAAGTTGTGGCTGCCACCGAGGAACGCGTCGTACGCCCGAGCCGCGCTCGGTTTGGTCAGGTCGATCCCCTCGGGCACCCAGCTGGACAGTTCGGTCACCGCCGCCCCCGCCGATGTTGTGGAACGAACACCAAGGCGATCATGGAGGCTACGCCCTCGTGCCGCGCCGCGCTGCCGAAATGACCGAACTTCTCCTCCGCCCGCCAGGTCGCCGCGGGTCAGCGGGCGTGCCCGGCAAGCAGTTCGACGAAGCGGGCCAGGCCGACGTTGCCGCCGGAGAACACCAGGCCGACGCGGGGCGGCGGGTCACCGATCCGCCCGGTGAGCAGCGCCGCCAGCGGGGCCGCCCCGCTGGGTTCCACGACCACCTTCAGCCGGTCGAAGGCCCAGGCCATGGCGGAGCGGATCTCGTCGTCGTCGACCAGCACGACCTCGTCTACCAGCCGCCGGTTGACCGCGAAGGTCAGCTCGCCGGGGGTGTCCAGGGCCAGGCCGTCCGCGATGGTCCGGGGCACCGGGATCCGCACCCGCTCGCCCGCCGCGAGCGACCGCCGGTTGTCGTCGCCGTTCACCGGCTCGACGCCGACCATCCGGACACCCGGGTGCAGCGCCTTCGCCACGGTGGCGCAGCCGGCCATCAGCCCGCCGCCGCCCATCGGCACCACCAGCGCATCCAGCGGACCGGTCTGCTCCAGCAACTCCAGCGCCACGGTGCCCTGGCCGGCCATCACGTGCGGGTGGTCGAACGGCGGGATCACGGTCATGCCGCGCTCGGCGGCGATCCGCGCGGCCACCGCGGCGCGGTCCTCGGTGTAGCGGTCATAGCGGACGATCTCCGCGCCGTACCCCTGCGTGGCCGCGACCTTGGTGGGCGGAGCGTCCTCCGGCATCACAATGAGCGCCTTGGTGCCGAGCAGGCTCGCGGCCAGGGCGATCGCCTGCGCGTGGTTGCCGGAGGAGTAGGCGAGCACGCCAGCGGTGCGCCGGCCGGCATCCAGTTGCGCGATCGCGTTGTACGCGCCGCGGAACTTGAACGCTCCGACCCGCTGGAAATTCTCCGCCTTGATGAACACCCGCGCACCGACATGCTGGTCGAGCGTGCCGGAGGTGAGCACCGGGGTGCGGTGCGCGACGCCGTGCAGGCGCTTCGCCGCGGCGCGCACGTCGTCCAGCGTGAGCACGTCCTCGGGGCGCACATCGGGCCTTTCCGGTCGGCGACTACCCGACCGACCCTATCCCCGGGGCCGGGGACGCGAGCATCGTGTTCACCGGCCGGGCAGGCGGTAGCCGAACAGTGTGTACTCCGCCGCGGTCCACGCGGTGTTCGGTGGCGCGCCGGTGGCCACATGGTCGAGCCGGATCGTGATCGACCGCTTGCCGGCCAGCAGCGACGCGGGGAGCGGGAAGTCATCGTCCCGCCAGCACCGGCCGGGGTTCGCGGACCCGCCCGGCGTGTACCAGGTGCCGGCGAACGCGCCGTCGACGGACACGTTCGCGCGCTGGCCCGGCACGCACGAGTTCAGCGTGCGGCGCAGGAAGCCGCCGGTGGCGCCCGGTGGCAGCGCCATGGTGAAGGTGCTGCTGCCGGTGGTTTCGGTCACCGTGCCGGTCACCGGCGCGGCGCGCACCGTGTACTCGTACGCCGAGGTGAGCGGGTAGTCGCGGGAGCCGGGGGCACGGTAGGCGTGCGCGGCCGCGCTGTCCGGCGCCCCGGGCAGCAGGTCGTCCCCGCGGACCGCGGTCGGCGTGGGCGTCCCGTACCAGAGCATGGTGGCGCGGTAGTGCTCGGCGGAGTCGTTCACCGCGCCGTGCTCCCAGTTCACCACGATCCGGTCGGTGAAGGGGATGGCGTCGGCGACTAGGAACCGGTACTCCGCGGCACCGTCCACATCGGACCCGAATGGATTGTTGGTGGCGCTGGGCAGGCCGGCCAGCGGCAGCGAGGTCTGGTGGCCGCCGCGCCAGTAGTCGCCGCCCATGCCCCATTCCTCGGTGCCGGTCACCGCGATCTGCGGGGTGCGGCTGCCGTCGGTGTAGATGTGCGGGTCGCCTTCCAGCGTGCCGCCGACCGCGCCGAAGTTGACGACCGTGCCGACCAGCTTGCCGCTGCCCCGATAGTCCAGGAAGGTCATGTCCTCGCCGGGGGCGGGGTGCGGGATGTCGGTGTAGTTGGCGTGGAACTCGCCGACCCAGTTCGGCGGGTCGGTGAACGGCTCGTAGCGCACCGACCAGGTCACCGGGACCGGGCCGCCGGCGGAGACCAGTTCGATGCGCGCGCCCGAGGTGAAAGGCATCGGCCAGTACAGGCTGAACCGCAGGTCCGTGCCGTCCGGTGTGATCGCCGAGGGCAGCGCCCGGACCAGCGGCCGGTCCGCGGGCTGGTACACCCCGGCGCCGTCGCCGGCCAGGAACTTGACCGGGGCGTCCACGCTCGGCGCCGCCTCGCCGTCCCAGTAGATGCGCAGCCGGGCCGCGCCGAGCGTGGCCGCCGCCCCGGCCGGCGCCCGGAGGCTCAGCGCCCGGATCTGCTGGCGGCCGCCGATCGTGGTGACCGGCGTGGCCACGCCCGCGCCGCCGAGGGTGAGCGTGCCCTCCCGGTGCGGGATCCCGGCCGGTGCCGGGTCACGTCCGGCGGCGGCCAGCAGCGCCGCGACCCGGTCGGTGGCCGCGGTGCTGGCGGTCGGCGGCGGCACATCGATGGCCAGCCTGCGGTAGAGGGCGTAGAAGTTGCCGTTCGCGCCGGAGGAGGTGAACCGCAGGCTCTTCGCGTACGGCAGCGGCGCGGCGAGGATCGTGCTGCCCTGGCTTTCCGCCACGTTCATCGACAGCGGGTACGGGAACCGCGCGGCGATGCCACCGGCCGGCCGAACCTGCCCGAGATCACCGGCGTGGACCACCGTGTCCGGCCCGCCGTCCACGCTCAGGTGCCACGGCCCACCGGTGTCCTCCTGCATGCGCAGGAACGTGACCACCCCGGGACCCACCTGGTCGAACAGCACGCGCTCGCCGTCCGGCAGGGTGCCGAGCACGTTGCCGCCGTCCCGGTTGCTCCCGCCGGGGTCGGCGGTGGAAAACCCGGCCACCCGGTCGCCGATCTCCAAGTACGGCAGCTTGTCGAAGTGCAGGTAGGCGTCCAGACCGAGATAGGGCGGCGGAAGGTCACCGGCCGGCGCCGAGGGCTCGCCGGGCGGGCAGCCGGCGAGAAGCGAGCTGAGCACGGCGAGGGCGACGCCGAGCACCCCGGCGCGGCCGAGCCGGCGGCGACACCACACCGCACGAGTATGCCCGCAACCCGAGCCGGGTCCACCGCACGTGGCGGATCGCCCGCAGCGGCGAACCGACCCTAATTCTTGCCCAGGCCAACGTTAAGTGTCGATCAAGACGTCTTGTTGGGCAGTGACTCAGCGCACACCATGAGCTTCCCACCCGCAGCAACCAAGGGGGGACGCCATGGGACCGTGGAGCTTGGCGGGTATCGAGGTCACCATCGGCTACGTCGTGGCACTGGCGGCCGCCGCGCTGTGGGCGCGGCTGGTGATGCGCCGGCCCGCCCCGCGGCACCGGGACCACTCGGCCGCACCCCTGAGCGTCACCGAACTGGCCTACCTGGCCGACGGGCCCCGGCGGGTGGTGCACGCCGCGGTCACCCGGCTGCTCGGCACGGGCGCACTGCGCATCGACCGGGACGGCACGCTGCGGGCCACCGGCGACGGCGAGCCGGGCACGGCGGGGCAACCCGACCCGGTGGAGGGCGCCGTGCTCGCCGCGGTCGGCGCCGGCGCGCCAATCGGCACGCTGGCCGGACGGGTCGCCGGGGACCCGGCGGTGCGGGCGATCAGCATCCGGCTGGCCGAGCTTGACCTGCTCAGCGCCGCCCAGGCGAGCCGGGCCCGGCAGCGGGTGGCGCTGCTGCCGCTGATCGGGCTGGCCCTGCTCGGCGCACTGCGGTGTGCGCAGCTCGCCTGGACGGGGCAGCCCATGCTGGGCGTCACCGTCCTGCTCGCGCTCACCGGCGCCGTGCTGGCCGCCATCCCCCCGGCCGCGGCCGGGCGCCGCACCGCCCTCGGTGAGGAGGTGCTGCGCCAGGCGCGGCGGCGGTCGGCCGAGCGCGGCACCCCGCACCCGGAGGAGTCGGTGGCGCTGCACGGGCTGCTCGGCCATCCTGACCCGCGGCTGCGGGCACTGCTCTGCGGTGCGCCGGAGCGCGCCGAGGAGACCAGCGGTGCGCACCACCCCGGCCGGTGAGGTCAACGGGCCGACCCGCGCCGCCTCCCGCACCATGGGTTGATGGGCCAGTCGGCCGCCACCGTCACGACGGCGATCGGGGTTTTCGCCAGCACCAACGTGGACCTCTTCGCCCTGCTGGTGGTGCTCTTCCTCGGTGCCCGCAACGGCGGCCCGCGCGGCTGGCAGGTCGTGCTCGGCCAGTACCTGGGTTTCGCCGCGGTGGTGGCGGCGAGCGCGGCGCTGGCCGCGGGTCTCGCGGCGGTGCCCGAGACCTGGATCGGTCTGCTCGGGTTGTTCCCGCTCGGTCTCGGAGTGCGCGGGCTGGTGCGGGCCGCCCGGGGCAGCGATGGCACGCCGGAGGTACGCCGCGGCCGGCTCAGCACGGCGACGGCGGCAGCGCTGTGCATCTCCGTCGGCGGCGACAACCTGTCCGTGTACGTGGTGCTGTTCCGCACGCAGAGCCCGGTTCAGTCGGCGCTTACCGTTGCGGTGTTCCTGGTGCTCCTGGCGGTGTGGTGCACCGCGGCCCGGCTGGTGGCCACGCACAAGTCGGTGCTGGCCGTGCTGACCCGGGTGAGCCCGTGGCTGGTGCCGGCGGCGCTGGTGAGCATCGGCGCGGTGATCCTGGTCCGCACCGGGCTGCTGGTCCGGCTGGCCCGCCTGGCGTTCTGACCGCGCGCTCAGCCGCCCGGCTCGCCCCAGCCCCCGCCGCCTGGCGTCTCGATCCGCACCCGCTCGCCGCGGCGCAGCGACCACGTTCCCTTGCTGGGCAGTTCCTCCTCGGTGCCGTCGGCGCGCACCAGCACGTTGCGGCCCACCGCGCCGGGCCGCCCGCCGCCGAGACCCCACGGGGCGTGCGCGCGCCGCTCGGACTGCACGGTGAGCGTGCAGTCGGCGAGCGCCTCGATCTCCCGCACCAGGCCGTCGCCACCGGGGTGCCGGCCGGCCCCGCCGGAACCCGGCCGCAACTCGTAGCGCCACACCCGGAGCGGGTAGTCCAGCTCGACGGCCTCCGCCGGGGTGTTCTGCGTGTTGGTCATCCCGGTGTGCACACCGGACATGCCGGGGCGGGCGGGCGTGCCACCCTCGCCGCCGCCGAGCGTCTCGTAGTAGCTGAACGGCACTGCCCCGCCGCCGGCGCCGATCAGCAGATTGTTCATGGTGCCCTGGCTGGCCGCCGGTACCCGCTCCGGGATGGCCCGGGCGAACGCGCCGAGCAGCACGTCCACGATCCGCTGGCTGGTCTCCACGTTTCCCGCGGCGGTGGGCGCGGGGAACGTGGCGTGCACGACGCTGCCCTCCGGCGCGCGCACGTGCAGCGCGCGGTAGCAGCCGGCGTTCGGCGGCGCGTCCGGGTCGGTGAGCATGCGGAACACGAACATCGCCGAGGACAGCGTCACCGCGAACACCGCGTTGCAGTTCACCGGCACCTGCGGGTCGGTGCCGGCGAAGTCGACGGTCACCTCGGCGCCGGCCACGGTGACCTCGGCGCGGATGGTCACCCCTTCGCCGATCTCCAGCACGTCCTGGTACGCGTAGCGGCCGTCCGGGATGCCGGTCACCGCGGCGCGTACCCGGCGGTCGGAGTAGTCGCACACCGCGGCCATCACCTCGGGCAGCCGCGCCGCGCCGATCCGGCCGGCCAGCTCCCGCAGCCGGCGGGCGCCGACGTGGTTGGCGGCGAACTGGGCGCGCAGGTCCCCGCGCCGCTCGGCCGGGGTGCGGGAGTTGGCCGCGACGAACCGCACCACGTCCGCGCGCTCGCCGTCGGTGTCGGCGATCAGGATGGGTGGGATGCGCACGCCCTCCATGGCGATGTCGGTGGCGCTGGCCGGCATCGACCCGGGCGCGGCGCCGGCCACGTCGGCGTGGTGCGCCCGGTTGGCCACGTAGCCGAGCAGTCGGCTGTCGTCGCCGCCGACCGCGGCGACGATGGTCAGGTCCGGCAGGTGGGTGCCGCCCATGTATGGGTCGTTGACGCACACCTGGTCGCCGGGGCGCAACTCGCCGTATGCGTCCAGCACGGCGCGGACGCTGGCCGGCATCGCGCCGAGGTGCACCGGGATGTGCTCGGCCTGGGCCACCATCTCCCCGTCCCGGTCGAACACCGCGGCCGAGCAGTCGGCCCGCTCCTTGATGTTCGGCGAGTACGCGGCGCGGCGCAGCGCCACACCCATCTCGTCGGCCACCCCGGCCAGGGCGTGCCGGAACACCTCCAGCTCCACCGCGGACAGTTCAGGCATCGAGACGCACCACCAGGTTCCCGGCGTCGTCCACCACGGCGATCTCGTCGGGGGCGAGCAGCGTGGTGGTATCGGACTGCTCCACCAGGGCCGGCCCGGTGACCGTGTCGCCCGTGTCCAGCCCGGCGCGGGAGACGACCCGTGCCTTAACCGTATCCCCGGCCACGCCGATCTCCCGGGACGCCTCGGGCACGGGTTGGCCCTGGTCCCACGCGCTGGGCGGGGCGGAGAGGATCGGTTCGCCCTGGGCCACCACACGCAGCGTCACCACCCTGACGGGCTCGCCCGCCATGGCGTAGCCGTACGCCTCGCGGTGCGCGCGGTGCAGCAGTTCGGCGATATCCACCCCCGGCTCGACGTCGACCCGCAGCTCGTGGGACTGCCCGGCGTAGCGGACGTCGGCGACCCGGGACAGGGTGATCTCCCCGCCCACGCCCTGCCCGGCCAGTTCCTCGCGGGCCTCGCGTTCCAGATCGGCCCACGCGGCGTCCAGGTCGGCGCCGGCGTCGGCCATCAAAGTGCGGGACGCCTCGTAGCGGGCCGGGGCGAGCAGCAGGCCGAGCGCGCTCAGCACCCCGGGAGCCGGTGGCACCACCACCGCGGCGCAGCCCAGTTCCCGGGCCAGCGCGGTGGCGTGCAGCGGGCCGGCGCCGCCGTAGGCCACCAGCGCCAGCCCGGCCGGGTCGACGCCGCGTTCGGTGCTCACCCGGCGCAACGCGCGGGCCATGGTGGCCCGCACCACGGCGAGCACTCCGTGCGCCCCGCCGGCCGCCTCGGGCAGCCGGTCCAGCGCGCGGGCGGCGGCGTTGACGTCCAGTCGCAATCCCCCGCCGAGTTCCCGCCCGGGCGCGAGATGGCCGAGCAGGCAGTGCGCGTCGGTGACCGTCGGCTCGGTGCCGCCGCGGCCGTAGCAGGCCGGGCCGGGTTCGGCGCCGGCCGAGTGCGGGCCGACCCGCAGCGCTCCGCCGGCGTCCACCCAGACGATTGACCCGCCGCCGGCGCCGACGGTGTGGATGCCCACCGCCGGGGTGCGGAACGGCAGCCCGGCGATCTCCGATGCGGTGGACACCTCCGGTGCGCCGCCGCGGACCAGGCACACGTCGGTGGAGGTGCCGCCCATGTCGAAGGCGATGGCGTCGGCGAACCCGGCGGAGCGGGCCACCGCACCGGCGGCGACCACCCCGGCGGCCGGACCGGACAGCAGCGTGTGCACCGGGGCGGAGGCGGCGAACTCGAGGCCGGCGGTGCCGCCGCTGGAGGTCATCACGGTGATCGTCGGGTCGGGCAGCCGCGCGGACAGGTTGGACAGGTAGCGCCGCATCACCGGTTCCACCGCGGCGTTGAGCACGCAGGTGGACGCCCGTTCGAACTCCCGGAACTCCGGCAGCAGCGCGCTGGCCCGGCTGATCGGCACGCCCAGCCGGGCCAGGGCGTCGGCCAGCCGCCGCTCGTGCTCGTCCCCGGCGTAGCAGAACAGCAGGCTGATCGCGATCGACTCCGGGTCCAGCCGGTCGACCTCGCCCACCACCCGATCGATCTCCTCGCCGGTGAGTTCGACGACCGGCCGCCCATCCGGGCCGGTGCGCTCGGCGACGGTCACCACCCGGTCGTGCGGTACCAGCGGCTCGGGGCGGACCACGGACAGGTCGTACAGCGCGGGCCGGTCCTGCCGGGCGATCTGCAGCACGTCCGCGAAGCCCTCGGTGGTGACCAGTACGGTGCGCGCGATCTTGCGTTCCAGGACCGCGTTGGTGGCCGTGGTGGTGCCGTGCGGCAGCAGCCGCGGCGGCGCGCCCGGCCAGCCCTCCTCGACGCCGTGCGCCACTCCCTCGGCCTGGTCGCCCGGCGTGGTCGGCACCTTCACCGCGCGCGGGCGGTGCCCCTCGGCGTGCACGACCACATCGGTGAACGTGCCGCCGACGTCGACGCCGGCGCAGGCCTGGGACCGCTCGGCCATGTCCGCCTCACCCCTTGCGCGTCGCACCCCGACGGTATCGCCGGTGCCGCCCGCGCGCCGACCGAAGATCCGACCGAAGCGGCCGATGCCGGCCCTGGTCTCGTCGTGTGTCGTGGGACCGAAAAGCACCCCTATCGGCGGTCACACCGTATGTGCGTCGTGACGACGTCGTGACGACGGCGGTGAAAATCTTCGTTTCCGTCCGGGCTGAAAGGCCACGACGAAAGGAAAAGCATGAGCGCGAAGAGCATGGTAAAGCGGATGGGTGTCGCCGTTCTCGCGGCCGCCGCGCTGACCGCGTCGGGCGCGGCCGTCGCCGCCGCCCAGGGATCGCAGCGGCCCGCGGTCCACGTGCCGGTGCACCTTCCCGCCCACCATCCGGCCATCAACGGCACCTTCTACGACCCCGCCACCGGTCAGTACTACGTGTACGACCCGATGAGCGGTCATTACTACCCCTACGTGCCGCACACCGGGCAGCTCCGCCCGACGCACGCCCGGCCGCACCGGCCCGCCACCGGAAGCCAGCAGCAGACCAAGCCGCAGACCAGGCCGCACCGTCCGGTACACGCAAGCTCCGAGGGCACCGTGCCGCACCGGCCCGCGCAGGGGACCTCGGCACAGTCCGCGCCGCAGCGTCCGGCCGCGGTAGCTCCCCAGCACGCCCGTGACCTGCGCCCGCACCACGTGGTGTACCTGCCGCCAGTGGTGAACCCGCTGGACTCGGCGCCGGTGCAGTGGCAGGAGTCCGAGCCGATCGTGTGGCCCCCGGTCGCGCTCGGCCCGTGGACCGTCAGGCCGGGCACCGCCTCCGACGCTGGGTGAGGAACCAACCCGGGATGGGGAACTGAACTCACCCGAAGGCCGCGAGTATTCGAATGCTTGACCGGCCCGGTCGGCAGCCGGGGATTCCGCCTCGGCTGCCGATTTCCGGCCGACCATTCGCCCGATCAGGTCGGCGACGTCACGCGACGTCGCCGATGTTCCGGCGGGTTATTCGTCGGCGGGTTCTTCCGCGGATCGTTTCTCGGCGACCCATGCGGCGATCTGCGCGCGCGAGTTGAACTCCAGCTTCACCAGGATGTGCTCGACGTGCGCCTCGGCGGTCCGGGGCGAGATGACCAGCCGGGACGCGATCTCCCGGTTGCTCAGCCCCTCGGCGACAAGCTCGGCGATCTGCCGTTCCCGCCGGGTCAGCGGCATCCCCTGGTGCCCGGTCGGCGGCGCGGACGGGCGGCTCGGTGCCGCGCCGCCCAACGCGAGATCGATCGCCGCCTCGGCGGGCATGGTGTAGCCCTTCTGGAAGGCGGTGTCGAACCGCTCGTCGCCGAGGTCGGCGCGGGCCATCCGCAGGTGGTCGTTGTGCGGGGCCTCGAAGGTGACGTAACACCCCGGCGAGGCACCGACCTGCCGCCACAGCGCGGCGGCCGCGCCGAACAGGGTGGCCGCCCGCTCCGGGTCGCCGCGCCGCTGCAGCACCCACGCGAGGGTGTCCACGGAGAAGGCGAGGGCGAGCTTGTTGTCCAGTTGCCACTGCAGCCGGATGGCCTCCCGCGCGGCCGGCTCGGCCACGTCGAGCGCGTCGTACAGCACCTCGATATGCGCGATCGCCCACAGTGCGTAGGAGCGCCAGTAGCCCTCACCCAGTTCCTCGGTGGTCGACACGCAGTCCCGCAGCACGTCCAGCGCCCGCTGCCGGTCACCCCGCATGCCCAGCGTGATGCCCAGGCTGAACTGCCCGAACAGCTGGCCCCGGCGGACTCCGGCGGCGTGGAACCGGGGCAGCGCATCGCTGAGCAACTCGACGGCGGTGTCGAGCTGTCCGATGAACAGCGCGCCCATCCCCCACGCGTGCGTGACGTAGGCGGCCTCGGCCGCGTCGCCGACCTGCTCGGCCAGCTCGCCGGCCTGGCCCAGCCGAGTCATGCCCACCTCGACATCCCCCTGAAGGAGCGCGAACCAGCCGCTCAGGCGCATCGCCCCGGCGCGCTCCGGGCTCGGTTCCGGTGCCACCTGCAGCGCGTTGTCCAGCCAGTGCCGCGCCTCGGCGAGTTGGCCGCGGATCGCCCAGTAGTCGTCCAGTTGGGTGGCCATCCGCAACCCGGTGGCCGCCTCCCCGCGCTCGGTGGCGCAGTAGTCGAGGGCGACCCGGAGGTTGGCGTGCTCCCGGCGGAGCCGTTCCACCCAGCGCACCTGGTCGGGGCCGGGCCACTCCGTGTCCCAACGCTGCGTCAGCCGCGCGTACCAGTCCTGGTGCCGGCGCCGTACCGCCTCGCGCTCCCCCGCGGCGGCCAGCCGCTCCTGGCCGTACTCGCGGATGGTCTCCAGCAGCCGGTAGCGCACCGTGCGGTCGGTGTCCTCACGGAGCAGCACCGACTTGTCGACCAGCGCGCCGATCGCCGGCAGTACGTCCTCCGGCGCGAGGTCGTCACCGGAGCAGACGTGCTCGGCGGCGTCCAGGTCGAAGCTGCCGGAGAACACCGAGGACCGCCGCCACACCAGCTGTTCCCGCTCGGTGCACAGGTCGTAGCTCCAGTCGATCAGGGCCTGCAGGGTGCGCTGGCGAGTGGGTGCGGTGCGCATGCCCGCGGTGAGCAACCGGTAGCGGGCGCCGAGTCGTTCCTCGATCTGCTCCAGGGAGAGGGAGAGCAGCCGCCGCGCGGCCAGCTCGATCGCCAGCGGGATGCCGTCCAGGCGGCGGCACAGTCGGCCCAGCACGGCACAGTTGTCCGCGGACACGGTGAAGGCGGGATGCACGGCCACCGCCCGATCCACGAACAGGTCCACCGACTCGTAGTTGCCGAGCGACTCCGGGGTGAGCGGAGCATCCGGGTCGGGCACTGGCAGCGGCGGAACGGTGAGCACGCGCTCGCCGCTCACCTGCAGCGACTGCCGGCTGGTGGCCAGCACCCGAAGCTCGGGGCAGTTGCGGACCAGCGTGTCCACGAACGCCGCGCACGTCTCCACCAGGTGCTCGCAGTTGTCCAGTACGAGCAGCACCCGGCGGCAGTGGAGGTGATCGATGACGGTGTCGGCCGGGGCGCGGGCGGACTGGTCGCGCAGGCCCAGCCGCTCGGCGACGAGGTTGGCCAGCAGCGCCGGGTCGTGCAGTTCAGCCAGCTCGACCAGGCACACCCCGTCCGGGAAGGCACGGCGCAGCCTGGCCGCGACCCGCAGGGCGAGCCGCGTCTTTCCCACGCCGCCGGGTCCGGTCAGGGTGAGCAGGCGACACCCGGTCAATGCCTGCCGGACCTGGTCGATCTCCCGCCGCCGGCCGACGAAACTGGTCGTGTCGGCTGGAAGGCCCGTGACGTGTTGCCGGGCACGCTCGAGTGTGCCGCGCATCACGCGCAAGACTAGCCCATTAGGGCGAATCAGAGTGACCGTTTCGGCCGGTTTTTGCGGCGTCCGATCGGCGGGTGGTCAGCGCCGGGCGGCCGCGCGGGCCTGGTCGGGTGTGCCGGCGGCCAGCGCGGCGCGCGCGAACCGCCGGCACTCCGCGCGGTCCACCTCCGCCAGCGCGGCGCTAACCCCGCCCAGCGCCGTCGCGTTCATGGACAGGCTGGTCACGCCCAGCCCGACCAGCGCCCGGGCGAGCAGTGGGTCCGCGGCCGCCTCGCCGCACACGCCCACCGGGACGCCGCGCGCGGCGCCCGCCTCGGCGACCGCCGCGATCAGCCGCAGCAGCGCCGGCTGCCACGGGTCGTTCAGCCCGGCGACCGCGCCGAGTTGCCGGTCCGCGGCGAACAGGTACTGGGCCAGGTCGTTGGTGCCCAGCGACACGAAGTCCACGGCGTCCATCACCTCCGCGGCGACCAGCGCGACGGCCGGGACCTCGATCATCACCCCGACCCGTGGGATACCGGCGGCCCTGGCCCGCTCGGCGAACCAGACGGCCTCGGCGGCGGTGGCCACCATCGGCGCCATCACCGACACCTCCGCGCCGGTGTCCGAGGCGGCCGCGGCGATGGCGGCGAGCTGGCGGTCCAGCAGCTCGGGCCGGTCGAAGGCGACCCGCAGCCCGCGCACGCCGAGCGCCGGGTTGGGTTCGGCGTCCAGTCCAAGGAACGGCAGCGGCTTGTCCGCGCCGGCGTCCAGCGTGCGCACCACCACCGACCGGCCGCGAAACGGGGCGAGCACCGCGGCGTACGCGGCGCGCTGCTCGGCCACGGTGGGTTCGCGGGTCGCGGCAAGGTAGCAGAACTCGGTGCGGAACAGACCCACGCCCTCGGCGCCGGCGGCGACCGCGGCCTCGGCGTCGGCGGCGCTGCCGACGTTGCCCAGCAGCCGCACGCGGTGGCCGTCCCGCAGGGTGCCCCGCCACGGTGCACGCCCCTTCCCGTCCGCCCGGTGGGCGAGCACCTGGGGCGTGTCCAGCACCCGGACCGTCCCGGTGTCGCCGTCCACCGCCAGGCCGGGCACCGTGTCCCGGTCGAGATCGAGCAGCCCGCGGCAGGCGACCACGGCGGGGATGCCCAGCGCCCTGGCCAGGATCGCGGTGTGGCTGGTGGGACCGCCCTCGGCGGTGACCAGCGCGAGCACCTTGGCCGGGTCCAGGCCGGCGGTGTCCGCGGGGGCCAGGTCGCGGGCGGCTAACACGCTGGGCGTGCGCAGCGCGGGCACGCCCGGTTCGGCCACGCCGAGCAGTTCGGCGACCAGCCGGTCCCGCACGTCGTGCAGGTCGCGGACGCGTTCGGCGAGGTAGCCGCCGGCGGCCTCGAGGGAGGCGGCGAATCCGGCCGCCGCCTCGTGCACCGCGCGCGCCGCTGGCCAGGACCGCGCGGTGACCCAGCGCTCGGCCTGGCCGAGCAGGCTGCGATCCTCGGCCATCGCCGCGGTGGTCTGCAGGATCGCCCTGGCCTCGCCCTCGGCCCGCTCGGCCCGCGCCCGCAGCCGCGCGGCGACCCTGTCGGCGGCGGGGCGGATCCGGGCGGCCTCGGCGGCGGGGTCCTCCGGAGCGGGGCCGGTCGGCGGCTCGCCGAGCGGGTCGGCCACCCACACCACCGGGCCGGACGCACGCCCGGGGCTGACCGGCACCCCGGTGAGCGGGGCCGAACCGGGCCGCACCGGGCGCCCGGTCGCGTTGTCGTCGCTGGTCCCGACGGTGAGGGGAGAGGATTCGCTGCTGGTCATCCCGGACCTCCAAGGCTCGGCACTGCAGTAACCAGGTCTTGACATTAGGGCAACACCGTGCAAACTCAAATAACACCGGGCATCGAATCGGAGGACATCGGGCAATGTACGCCGCGGAACGCCAGCAGTTGCTCGTGCAGCGGGCTCGCCGGGACGGGCGGATCGACGTCTCGGAGATCTCCGCCGAGCTGGACGTGGCGCCGGAGACCATCCGGCGCGACCTGTCCGCCCTGGAACGCCGTGGCCTGGTCCGCCGGGTCTATGGCGGAGCCATCGCGGTGGAACGGCTGGACTTCGAGCCGGGCGTGGCCCAGCGCGACCAGACGCACGCCGCGGAGAAGGACCGCATCGCCCGGGCCGCCCTCGACCTGCTGCCCGACCGCGGCACCGTGCTGCTGGACGCCGGTACCACCACCGGGCGGCTGGCCAGCCTGCTGCCACCGGAACGGGAACTGGTCGTGGTGACCAACTCGCTGCCCGTCGCCACCACCCTGGCCGCCCGGGGCAACATCGAGCTGCACCTGCTCGGCGGGCGGGTCCGGCCGACCACCCTGGCCGCGGTCGAGTCCTGGGCGCTGCAGGTGCTGGACGGGCTCACCGTGGACGTCGCCTTCCTCGGCACCAACGGGTTCTCCGCGGACAAGGGGTGCACCACCCCGGACCCGGCGGAGTCCGCGGTGAAGTCGGCGATGGTGCGGGCCGCCCGCAACCGGGTGCTTCTGGCCGACCACAGCAAGTACGGCAACGACCTGTTCAGCCGGTTCGCCAGGATCGCCGACCTGGACGTGATCGTCACCGACGACGCGCTCAACCCGGCCGCCGTCGAGGAACTGTCCGCGAACGGCACCAGCGTGGTGACCGCATGATCGTCACGGTCACGCCCAACCCGAGCCTGGACCGCACGGCCGTGCTCGACGAGCTGGTGCCCGGCGCCGTGCTGCGCGCCGAGCGGGTGCACGTCGATCCGGGCGGCAAGGGCGTCAACGTGGCCAGGGTGCTCGCCGCGGCCGACCGGCACACCACGGCGTTACTGCCGTGCGGCGGCGTGGCGGGCGGCCAGCTCGCCGAGCTGCTCGCCCCGGAGGGTGTGCCGGTGGTGGTCGTGCCGATCAGCCGGTCCACCCGGAGCAACCTCACCATCGTCGACCGGCACGGGGTGACCACGAAGATCAACGAACCCGGACCGGAGCTGGCGCCCGCCGAGCTGGAGGCCGTCCGGCAGCGGGTCGCCGAGCTGGCCGAGCGTGCCGAGTGGGTGGTCTGCTGCGGCAGTCTGCCGCTGGACGCGCCGGACGACCTGCACGCCCAGTTCGTCGAGGTCGGCCGGAAGGCGGGGGCGCGTGTCGCGGTGGACACCTCGGGCCCGGCGCTGGCCGCCGCCTGCGCCGCCACGCCCGAGCTGGTGAAACCGAACCTCGCCGAGCTGACCGAGCTGGCCGGCCGGCCCCTCCCCCGGCTTGGCGACGTGCTGGCCGCCGCCCGCGAGCTGCGTGACGCGGGCGTCGGCGCGGTGCTGACCAGCCTCGGCCGCGACGGCGCACTGCTGGTCGACCACACCGGCGCCTGGCATGCGATGGGGCCGGAGGTGCCGGTGGCCAGCACGGTCGGTGCGGGAGACGCCGCCCTGGCCGGATTCCTCCTGGCCGGCGCCAGCGGGCCGACCGCCCTGCGCACCGGCGTCGCGTACGGCACCGCCGCGGTCCGCCTACCGGGCAGCCGCATGCCACGCCGGGACGAGGTCGACGTGGCCGCCGTACGCCTGATCGAGCCGAACGAGTCCCTGATCCTCACCGGAGTAGACCCATGAGCGACGACCTGATCACCGTCGACCTGGTCGATCTCGACCTCGCCGCGAGCAACCGGCGGGACGCCGTCCGATCACTCGGCGAGCGGCTGGCCAAGCAGGGCCGGGTCACCGACCTGGAAACCTTCCTCGCCGACGTGGAGGCGCGCGAGCAGCAGATGGCCACCGGCCTGGACGGCGGCATCGGCATCCCGCACTGCCGCTCCGCCGCCGTCACCGCGCCCAGCCTGGCCTTCGGCCGCAGCGCCGAGGGCGTCGACTTCGGCGCGCCGGACGGCCCGGCCCGGCTGATCTTCCTGATCGCCGCGCCCGAGCACGGCGACACCGCGCACATGACCGTGCTCGCCGCGCTGGCTCGCCGGCTGGTCCGCCGGGACTTCACGGACACCCTGCTCACCGCCGACGACCCCGCTGCCGTTGCCCAGTACATCCACGAGGAGGTGGCGTCCTGATGCGCCTGACACGCCGTCGCACCCAGATTGCCCCCTGCGCGCGCCGGGGCCGCCAGGCCGCGCGCGACCGCGCGACAAGGGAGGTGGCCCCGTCATGAAGTTCGTCGCGATCACCGCCTGCCCCACCGGAATCGCGCACACCTACCTGGCGGCCGAGTCGCTCGAGCAGGCCGCCAGGGCCGCCGGTGACGAGATCACCGTGGAGACGCAGGGCTCGGCCGGCTCCACCCCGCTGTCCGCCGAGGACATCGCCGCCGCGGACGCGGTCATCCTGGCCGCCGACGTCGGCGTGCAGGGCAGGGAGCGCTTCGCCGGCAAGGCCGTCGTGGAGGCCACCGTCAAGCAGGCGATCAACGACACCGGCGCGCTGCTGCGGCGGGCGCGGGAGGCCGCCGCGGCGCACGAGCGCACCGGGGCACCGGATCCCACCGCGGCCGGGCCCGACCTGTCCAGCAAGGTCACCCAGGGCGCCGGGTTCGGCACCCAGCTCCGCCAGTGGCTGATGACCGGGGTCAGTTACGTGATCCCGTTCGTCGCGGCCGGTGGCCTGCTCATCGCGCTCAGCTTCGCGCTGGGCGGCTACCAGGTGACCGACGCGCCGAAGGCGACCGAGCACTTCGACCCGGCCAGCCTGATGAGCTGGGCCGCGCTGAGCCTGCAGATCGGCAAGGCCTCGTTCAGCTTCCTGGTCCCGGTGCTGGCCGGGTTCATCGGGTTCGCCATGGCCGACCGGCCGGCCATCGCACCCGGGTTCGTCGGCGGGGCCGCGGCGGTGGCGGTCGGCGCCGGCTTCCTCGGCGGCCTCGTCGCCGGTCTGCTCGCCGGCGCGGTGGTCGCCGCCCTGCGGAAGATCAACGTTCCGCGGGCCGTGGCCGGGATCATGCCCGTGGTGGTGCTGCCACTGCTCGGCTCCGCGGTGGTGGGCGTGCTGATGTTCATCGTGGTCGGGGCTCCGATCGCGGCTGCGACCAACGCCCTGACCGCCTGGCTGGGTGGTCTCAGCGGGGCGAACGCCGCCCTGCTCGGCGCCCTGCTCGGCGCGATGATCGCCTTCGACATGGGCGGCCCGGTGAACAAGGTTGCCTACACCTTCGCCGTCGGCGGGTTGACCACCGGCGCGACCACCTCGCTGGAGATCATGGCCGCGGTGATGGCCGCGGGCATGGTGCCGCCGCTGGCCCTGGCGCTGGCCGCGACCGTGCGCAGGAGTCTGTTCACGCCCGCGGAGCGGGAGAACGCCCGGGCCGCGTGGCTGCTTGGCGCGTCGTTCATCACCGAGGGCGCGATCCCGTTCGCCGCGGGCGACCCGCTGCGGGTCATCCCGTCCATCATGTTCGGCTCGGCGGTCACCGGCGCCCTGTCGGTGCTCGCCGGCGCCACGCTGCGCGCCCCGCACGGGGGAGTGTTCGTGTTGCCGCTGACCGGCCACCCGCTGCCCTACCTGATCGTCATCGTGGTCGGCACGGTGGTCACCGCCGGTGTCGTGTTGCTGGCCAAGCAGATCGGGCAGGGCAGCCGGCAGCGCGCCGCCGCCCCCGACGCCGCGACCGAGGCCGTACCCGCCACCACCCGCTGACCCGCCGCCGCGCCGGCGGCCACCGAGAGGAGCCGTGACATGTACCGACGCCGCGTCGTCGTCGCCAGCACGGTGGGCCTGCACGCCCGGCCCGCCGGCCTGATCGCCAAGGCGGCCGCCGAGCAGCCGGCGACCGTGCGCATCGCCAGGGTCGTCGACGGCCGGGCCGGTGACGAGGTCGACGCGTCCAGCGTGCTGGGGCTGATGACGCTCGGCGCGCGGCACGGGGACGAGGTGGAGTTGTCCGCGGCGGGCGCCGGCGCCGAGCCGTCGGTGGACGCGCTGGCCGTGCTGGTCGGCACCGACCTGGACGCGGAGCAGCCCGCCCGGGCCGCCGGCCACTGAGGCAACCGACCGGATGCGGCGGGGGCGCGTCGGCCACCCCCGCCGCATCCGGTCGGGCCGGGCACGGGCAACGCGATACAGTTTTGTATCGGCGTTGCATCATTGTGAGGACAGTTGGTCATGGGAGCGCCTCGGGAAGCCGGACGGCAGGCCGGGTCCGCCGAGCACGGCGGACGCGCGGCCAGGGAGCCGGCCACCGAGCGGCCACGGCCGGTGATCAACCGCCGCCGCGAGGTCGGCGGTGGCAGCGCCCGCTCGCTGCTGATGACCATCCTCGGCGAGTTCGTCCTGCCCCGCGGCGAACCGGTGTGGACGGCCACCCTGGTCAACGCGCTCGCCCTGTTCGGCGTGGAGGAGAAGTCGGCGCGGCAGGCGGTCGCACGGACCTCCGCCGAGGGCTGGCTCGCCGCGGAGCGGCTCGGCCGGCGGGTGCGCTGGCACCTCACCCCACCCGCGCGCCGGCTGCTGGTCGAGGGTGCCGAGCGGATCTACGGGTTCGGCAGCGGGAACCGGGACTGGGACGGCCGGTGGCTAGTGGTGCTGGTGTCCGTGCCGGAGACCATGCGCGACCTGCGGCACCGGCTGCGTACCCGGCTGAGCTGGGCCGGATTCGGCTCCCCCGCGCCGGGGGTGTGGATCGCGCCGCGGGCCGACGCGGAGGCCGACGCCAAGCTGGTGCTGGACGAGCTGTCCCTGTCCGAGTCGGCCATGTCGTTCGTAGCCAGCTACGGCGCGCTCGGCCGGGAGCAGGACATGGTGGCCGCCGCGTGGCACCTGGACGACGTGGCGCGGCGCTACGACGAGTTCATCGAGGAGTTCGGCCGGCTGCGCCCGCGCACCCCGGACGACGTGCTGCGCGCGCAGACCCGGCTGGTGCACGAGTGGCGCCGGTTCCCATTCCTCGACCCGCAACTGCCCGCCGAACTGCTGCCCGCCCGGTGGAGCGGGACCAAGGCGACGGCGCTGTTCAACGACCGGCACGTGCGCTGGCGGGACGGCGCGCGGCGCCGGTGGGACGAGCTGGCCGAGGCCGCCGGCTGACCGCCTTCCGGCCCGGCGGTCAGTGCCTGTTGCTGAACGCGCGCCGCGATCGTGTCGCCGGGCTCGCAGTGACCGGGCACACCCCTGCTTGTCCTGGTGGCTCGCCCGCCCCCACGATCGCAGGGGCTTCGCCCCGGCGCGTTCCCCGAAGTCAGTCCAGTTCCGGAACAGGCTGTCAGATGTCCAGGCCGGGGAAGACCTTCGCCGCGTTGCCGGACAGAACCCCGCGCAGCACATCCGGTGGCAGGCCGATGCCGGCCAGCGCGGCGGCGTTGCGACCCGGCCCCGGCACACCGGGCCAGTCCGTGCCGAAGATCCACCTGGTGGCGAGCCGGGTCAGGTCGAACCGGGCGTAGTACTCGGGCAGCTTCTTCGGTGGCAGCCCGGCGAGGTCCAGCCACACGTTCGGCTTGGCCAGCGCGAGGAACGCCGCCACGTCGTACCACCAGCCGCGTCCCCCGTGCGCGAAGACGAAGTCGACCTGCGGGAAGTCCTCGACGACGGGCACCCACAGCTCCGGGTTGCCGAACGCGGACCGGGCCCCGGGGAAGCTGGACGTGCCGGAGTGCAGGATCACCGGGACGCCCCGCTCCGCGCACACCTGGTACGCCGGGTACAGCTCGCGGTCGTCCGGCCGGAACCCGGCGTGTACCGGGTGCAGCTTCAACGCCACCGCGCCGAGGTCGAGCTGCCGCTCCACCTCGGCGGCCAGCGGGTGGTGCAGGTGCGGGTTGACGTTGGCCACCAACCGGAACCGGGTCGGGTTGTGCTCGACGATCGGCAGGTTGTCCTCGATGGGCTGGATGCCGGTCGCCCGCGGGCTGTACTCGCAGAACAGCAGCGCCCGGTCCACGCCCTCGGCGGCCAGCAGCGCGTCCAGCCGCTCCGGGACGGGGTCACCGTCGGCGTCGTAGGCGGAGCGCCAGTCGTGCGGGCCGGAGAACTGCTGCGCCCACTCATACCAGGCCGGTTTGACGGTGGCGAGCCGGGGCGCGTGCACATGCGCGTCAACGAGCGCCTCTCCGTCGAGCATCGGACCCTTCCTCGTCGCCTGGTTGCTTCATAATCCGCTGCCGGCAGCGGTGTCCAGCGGAGCAGGTGTGAGGTCGGCCGCCTCATCGGTCCGGGTACGGAGGGTGTCCCGCACCAGTTCGCGCAGCACGTTCCTGCGGACCTTGCCGGTCGCGGTCTTCGGCAGCTCGGCCACGGTCACCACGGCGCGCGGGCGTTTGAACGCCGCCAGCCCGGTGCGGCACCAGGCGACCAACTCGTCGGCGTCCACCCCGCTCCCCTCGGCGGGCACCACGCAGGCGACCGGCTTGTCCAGGCCGTCGTCGTCCGGGGCGGCCACCACGGCGACCTCGGCGACCGCCGGGTGCTCCAGCAGCCGGTGCTCCACCTCACCGGGGGACACCCAGATCCCGCCGGCCTTGAGCATGTCGTTGCTGCGGCCCAGGCAGCGGTAGCTGCCGTCACCGGTCCGCACGTAGGTGTCGCCGGTGCGCAGCCACTCGCCGAGGAACACCCGGCGGGTGGTGTCGGTGCGGCACCAGTAGCCGGTGGCGATGGACGGCCCGCGCAGGTAGAGGTCCCCCGGCCGGTCGGCCTCGGCGATGACCGCACCGTGCTCGTCGCGCAGTTCGACGTCGTAGCCGGGCACCGGGATGCCGGAGGAGCCGGGGTGGACCCGGCCGGGCCGGTTGGACAGGAAGATGTGCAGCGCCTCGGTGGAGCCGAGACCGTCGAGGATCTCCACCCCGAACCGGCGCAGGAACCGTTCGAACAGCACCTCGGGCAGCGCCTCGCCGGCGGAGACGCCCTGCCGGACGGAGGCGAACGTGTCGTCCGGGATGTCGCTGGCCAGCAGCGCGGCGTAGAAGGTGGGCACGCCGAAGAACAGCGTCGGCCGCTGCGCCCGGACCCGCTCGGCGATCAGTGCCGGGGTCGGCCGCTCCGGCTCGAGCACCGCGGTGGCGCCGGCGGCCAGCGGGAAGAACGCCGAGTTACCGATGCCGTAGGCGAAGAACAGCTTGGCCACCGACAGGCAGCGGTCGCCGGGCGCGACGCCGAGGACGCCGTGGCCGTAGCACTCGGCGACGCTGCGGATGCTGGCGTGCCGGTGCATCGCCGCCTTCGGCAGCCCTGTGGTGCCCGACGTGTACAGCCACAGCGCCGGGGAGTCCTCCCAGGTGTCGTACGGCTTGGCCGCGGGCTGCGCCGCACGCAGGTCGGCCCAGGAGTGCACGGCGATCCCCGGCCGGCCCAGCACGTCGGCCGCGCCGTCCAGCACCACGTCGGTGACCTCGGGTGCGGCACCCACCGCCGCCCGCGCGGCCGCGGCGAACCGCGCCGACACGCACAGCACCCGGGCGCGCGAGTCGGCCAGCACGCCAGCCAGTTCGGCGCCGGTGAACATGGTGGACACCGGCACCGGCACCGCACCGGCGTGCATCGCGCCGAGGATGCCGGCGAGCAGTTCCACGCCGTCGGCCATGCAGAACATGACCCGCTCCTCGGGCCGGACGCCGAGGGCGCGCAGGCCGGCGGCCACCCGGTGCACCTCGTCGGCGAGGTCGGCGTAGCTGAGGGTGCGCTCGCCGCACGTGACGGCGGGGCGAGCGCCCTCGCCGTCCCGCACGTGCCGGTCGATCAGGTAGTCCGCCGCGTTGAATGAGGTTGGCATGGCGTCACCTCAGGCAAGGTGGACGTATTGGTAGTCGAACGGCTTGCCGTTGATGCCGTTCCGCGGCGGCGCGACCCAGCTGGCGATCTTGCCGCGCTCGTAGACGGGGTGCATCAGCGACCGCACGAAGGTGAGGTCCTCGCTGGTGGGCAGCCAGTGGGACCGGCCGGCCTCCCAGGTCCGCTCGTCCACGATCGTGCCGTCCGGGGTGACGTGGAACCCGGCGCCGACCCCGACCCTGCGGTTGAAACCGGGGTGCGGCAGAGCGAACCGGAAATCGATGCCGTGCTCGGCGAGAATCTTGTTCCACCGCTTGACGCCGCTGGCGCAGTCGGCGATGTACTCCTGCCGCAGGTCGAGGTTGAGCGCCAGCAACGCGGGCAGCTCCTCCTGCTGCCAGGTGCCTTCGGCGGTCGGCTTGTCGAGCAGGACGCTGTCCTCGGTGAGCCGGTGGTCGTCCTTGCGCCGGGTCTCCTGCCAGCGGCCCTTCAACCCGGCGGTGTAGTAGTTCGCCGCGTTGGTGGAGGTCTCGCTGCCGAACAGGTCGAGGGAGACGCTGTAGTGGAAGTTCAGGTACTTCTGGATGATCTCCAGCGGAATACCGCCGTGCGGGCCGATGTCCAGCGTGTCGTGCTCCCGGATCAGCTCGGCGGAGCGCCGCACCACCCGGTCGACACCGGTGGTGCCGACGAACATGTGGTGCGCCTCCTCCTTGAGCATGAACTCGCAGGTGCGCGACAGCGGGTCGAACGCCGACTCCTTGAGCGTGCCCAGCTGGTACTTGCCGTCCCGGTCGGTGAAGTAGGTGAACATGTAGAACGCCAACCAGTCGGCGGTCTCCTCGTTGAACGCGCCGAGGATGCGCGGCGAGTCCGGGCTGCCGGAGTTGCGGTGCAGTAACGCCTCGGCCTCCTCGCGGCCCTCCCGGCCGAAGTAGGCGTGCAGCAGGTACACCATCGCCCACAGATGCCGGCCCTCCTCCACGTTGACCTGGAAGAGGTTGCGCAGGTCGTACAGGGACGGCGCGGTCAGCCCGAGCAGCCGCTGCTGCTCCACCGACGCCGGCTCGGTGTCGCCCTGCACCACGATCAGCCGCTGCAGGTCGGCCCGGTACTCGCCGGGCACCTGCTGCCACACCGGCTCACCCTGGTGCTCGCCGAAGGCGATGCGCCGATCCGGGTCCCGTTCGGCCAGGAAGATCCCCCACCGGTACTCCTCGGGCGCCACGTGTCCGAAGTGCGCCCAGCCGTCCCGGCCGACGGACACCGCGGTGCGCAGGTAGACGTCCTGGGTCTGCAGCGCCGGCCCCATCTCGGCCCACCAGTTCATGAACCGCGGCTGCCAGCCCTCCAGGGCGCGCTGCAGCCGGCGGTCCCCGGACAGGTCGACGTTGTTCGGGATCTTGTCCTGGTAGTTGATCGCGGTCGGCATCACTCACACCCGCTTCCGGTCGAACACGGCCTTCTGCCCGGTGCCGTAGCGGCGCAGCGCACCGTCCGGCCCGGCGGCGTTGGGCCGGTTGAAGATCCAGTTCTGCCACGCCGACAACCGTCCGAAGATCTTGGTCTCCATCGTTTCCGGCCCGACGAACCGAAGGTTGGCCTCCATCCCGGACAGCGCGTCCGGCGACAGCGCGGCCCGCCCCTCGACGACCAGGCGGATCTCGTCCTCCCAGTCGATGTCGTCCGGCGCGTCGGTGACCAAGCCCAGCTCGTTGGCCTCCGCCGGGGTCAGCGTCCGGCCCACCTCGCCGCGCAGCCAGGCCAGGTGCTCGTCCTCGCCGGAGAACCGGCAGGCCAGCCGGGACAGCCCGTTACCCATCGGGAAGGCGCCGAAGTTGGCCTCGGACAGGGTGATCGACGCGCGCTCGTCGCTGTCCTCGTCGTCGATCGGTGGACCGTCCAGGATGTACTGCCGGTCGCAGGCCAGCGCCAGTTCGAAAAGCATGCCCGCCGCGGCGGAGCCCGGTTCGATCAGCGCGACGAGGCTGCGGCTGGTCACGTCCAGCCGCTTCAGCGTGCGCTTGTAGTAGTGCAGGATCTCGCTCGCCAGCCAGTCCGTGCCGGCGCGGTCGGTGAGCAGCTTCTCGTAGCCGAGCGCGGTGTCCGGGTCGCCAACCGTGCGGATCACCCAGGTGCCCAGCGCCGGCTCGTTGGTGCGCAGCCGCAGGATCAGGTCGTCCAGCTCCCGGGTCATCGCCAGCGGCCAGAACGCCGCGCCACGGGCGTGCATGGCGTCGGGGCCGCTCGGTGCCGGCTCGTCGGGCACCCGCACGGTGATGGTCACCAGGCCGCGGGCCCGGTCGAACTCCGCGGCCACGTGGTCGTAGCTGATGGCGTGCTCGGTGACCGCGCGGCGCAACGGCGTCAGCTCGATCCCGGTGGCCCCGGCCGGCCGTGAGGAGTTCGCCGCGGCCTCGACCGCCCGCTGCCGCACCACCTCGTGGAACCGGCGCGGCGGCACCAGCTCGTCCACCAGCCGCCACTGCACGGCGGTGCGCCCGCGGATGCCGTCCGGGCGGGTGGCGAACACGTCGGCGCGGTCCCGGCGCACCCGGCGCTTGTCCACCACCCTGGTCAGCCCGCCGGTGCCCGGCAGCACGCCCAGTAACGGCACCTCCGGCAGCGCCACCGCCGAGGAGTTGTCGTCCACCAGCAGGATCCGCTCGCAGGCCAGCGCCAGCTCGTAGCCGCCGCCGGCACAGGAGCCGTTCACCGCGGCCAGGTAGGTCTGCCCGGAGTGCGCGGTGGCGTCCTCGATGGCGTTGCGGGTCTCGTTGGTGAACTTGCAGAAGTTCACCTTCCACTCGTGCGGCGAGCCGGCCAGCATCCGGATGTTCGCCCCCGCGCAGAACACCCGGTCCTTGCCAGAGGTCACCACCACGGCGCACACCTCAGGGTGTTCGAACCGCAGCCGCTGGGTGGCGTCGTAGAGCTCGATGTCCACGCCCAGGTCGTAGGAGTTCAGCTTCAGCTCGTACCCGGGGACCAGGCCGGCGGCCTCGTCCACGTCGAGCACCAGCCAGGCGATCTCGCCGTCGAGCCGCAGCCTCCAGTGCCGGTAGCCGTCCGGGTGCGCGTCGAACGACACCTGCGCGGCACCGCCCGGCCTGACCTCGGGCGCCGTCTCTCGGTCGGTGGCGACTGCCATGGTCGTCCTCCACCTCGTCGTGGCTGACCGGATCGACGCTCATCGTCGACATACTTCCATGGTCACGTCAAGGTTTTGTAGAAGATCGGCCGCGCCGGCACGCGGGCGACGGCCCGCACCGGCGCCCGCGGTGCCGGACCGAGCACCAACTACGGAACGAGTCATCCAAGCGAAAGAAATGCGTTTCCGACCAAAACCGGAAATCGGGAAATGCCCGGTGCCCGTGTTAGGCTGCGTTTGTCGGCTCCCCCAAGAACGGGAAAGACGGTTCTCCGCGGTGGCGTCCGGCACGCCTCCTCCGCGCCCGGGACACGACAAACCGACGCCGGACCGTCCCCTTCGGACACCCGGTTGGCGCGGAGACCGCCCGACCGGTGAATCGATCCGTGGACGAGACAGAGGGGAAGCAAAACCATGAATTCGGCCACGGTGCTGCCGCCCACCCAACGCAACGCCGTCGCCGCGCGGGTGGCCGACCGGAGCGACCAGCGCCTCCGGAGAATCGGCATGCTGCGCGAGCCGGGCGGGCTCGCCCAGGCGGACGACCCGCACCGGGTGGCGACCCGAATCGACCGGCTGAGCCGGCACCGACCGGACGTGCAACCGATCAACCCGAGGGCGATCGTCTCCGGGGACACCGCCGCGGTGGCGGCGGCCGGCGCCGTGCTGGAGCGCATCATCCAGACCAGCGACCTGCTCGGCGTGGGCTACCTGGAGGGTGGCGCGACGGCCGCGCAGGCGGTGGGCCGGGTGAACATCGGCGACGTGCACGGCCGGCTGGTCGGCTACGGAACCGGCTCCCTCGTCTCGCCGGAACTGCTGCTCACCAACCACCACGTGCTGCCCGACGCCGGGACCGCCGAGTCGAGCAGCATCGAGTTCGACTACCAGGACGGCGTGGACGGCCGTCCGCGGCCGACGGTGAGCTTCGCGCTGGATCCCGCGCGGTTCTTCGTCGCCGACGAGACGCTGGACGTCGCGCTGGTCGCGGTCAAGGCAGACCCGGACGACCTGGCCCGGTTCGGGTTCAACCGGCTGACGGAGTCCGAGGGCAAGGTGATCGTCGGCGACTTCGTCACCATCGTGCAGCATCCGAGGGGCGAGAAGAAGCAGGTCGCGCTGCGGGAGAACCGCATCGTGGACGTGCTCGACCTGTTCCTGCACTACGAGACGGACACCGAGCCGGGGTCATCCGGCTCCCCGGTGTTCAACGACCAGTGGGAAATCGTCGCGCTGCACCATGCCGGTGTCCCGGCGCCCGCGCACGGCGAGATGGGCGGCATTGTCAACGAGGGCGTACGGGTCAGCCAGCTGCTGGGCTTCCTGCGCCGCCAGCAGTTCCCGCCGGAGCAGCAGGCGCTGGTGGACCGGGTGTTCGCCGGGCACGCCGCCGTGCCGGCACCTCGCCCGGCACCCGGTGCGCCCCACCAGGCGGTCGCGCAGGCCATGCCGGTCGGTGCCGAGCCGGTCGACACCGTGGGGCCGCCAGCCGTCGGGGAGGCCATCCAGATCGACCCCGACTATGCCAACCGGGAGGGCTACGACCCGAACTTCCTCGCCGGTCCGGAACCGGTGCCGATGCCCAACCTGCCACCGCGGCTGGTGCCGCTGGCCGCGGTCAACCGGGTGGCCACCGGCGCTCCCCGCCACGTGCTGCCGTACCACCACTTCAGCGTGGTGCTGAACAAGCAGCGGCGGCTCGCCTTCTGCACCGCGGTCAACATCGACGGCAACACCAGCGTGCGGCTGCGCCGCGAGCCGGACCGCTGGTCGCTGGACCCGAGGGTGCCGGCCGACGAGCAGGCGGGCGAGGAGGTCTACCGGGACAACCCGCTCGACCGTGGCCACCTGGTGCGCCGCCTCGACCCGGCATGGGGTACGCGCACGATCGCCAAGGGCGCCAACGACGACACCTTCCACTTCACCAACTGCACGCCGCAGCACAAGGACTTCAACCAGAACCGGACCACCTGGGCGGGGCTGGAGGACTACGTCCTGGAGAACGCGGACAACCGCGACCTCAAGGTCAGCGTCTTCACCGGCCCGGTCCTCGCCCCGGACGACCACCCCTACCGCGGTGTGCAGCTCCCCCGCCAGTTCTGGAAGGTCGTGGTCATGGTGACGCGGGCCGGCATGCTGTCCGCCACCGGCTACCTGCTCAGCCAGGAGGACCTCATCCGTGGGCTGGAACTGCGGCCCGAGGAGTTCGACTACGGCGCCTACCGCACCTATCAGGTGCCGGTGCGGCGGATCGAGAATCTCACCCAGCTGTCGTTCGGCACGCTCACCGAGGCCGACCCGCTGAACCGGCTCGAGGCCGCGACCACCGCCATGGAGATCACCCGCCCCGAGCAGCTCACGCTGTGACCAGCTGGCGTCAGCAGGAACGCAGGAAGCGGTCCAGCACCCGAACGCCGAACCGCAACGCATCAACCGGCACCCGCTCGTCCACCCCGTGGAACAGCGCCGAGAAGTCGAGATCAGGGGGCAGCCGCAGCGGCGCGAAACCGAAGCAGCGGATGCCCAACCGGCTGAACGCCTTGGCGTCCGTGCCGCCGGAGAGCGTGTAGGGCAGGGTGCGCGCCTCCGGGTCCTCCGCGCGGATCGACTCCGCCATGGCGTCGACCAGGGCGCCGTCGAAGGTGGTCTCCACCGGCGGCAGGTTCGCGATCCACTCCCGCTCCACGTCCGGGCCGATCAGCTCGTCCACCTCGCGCAGGAACGCCTCCTGCCGACCAGGCAGGACCCGGCAGTCCACCACGGCCTCGGCCGTCGAGGGAATCACGTTCGCCTTGTAGCCGGCGTCGAGCATGGTCGGGTTGGCGGTGTCCCGGAGCGTGGCACCGACGATCCGGGCGATGCCGCCCAGCTTCGCCACCGCGCCGTCCAGGTCGTCCTCGGGGAACTCCAGGCCGGTGAGCTCCGTCACACCCGCCAGGAACTCGCGGACCGAGTCGGTGGGCACCAGCGGAAAGCGGTGCCGGCCCAGCCGGGCCACCGCCTCGGCCAGCTTGGTGACCGCATTGTCCTCGTGGATCATGGACCCGTGCCCGGCGCGGGCCCGGACCCGCAGCCGCATCCAGGCGATGCCCTTCTCCGCGGTCTCCACCAGGTACGCGCGCACGTCGTCACGCAGAGTTATGGAGAACCCGCCAACCTCGCCGATCGCCTCGGTGCAGCCCTCGAAAAGCTCAGGCCGGTGGTCAACCAGCCACTGGGCGCCCTGCAGACCGCCGGCCTCCTCGTCGGCCAGGAACGCGAACACCAGGTCGCGCGGCGGCGTGATGCCGTCCCGTCGCAACCGCCGGGCCACCGCGATCGTCATGGCCAGCATGTCCTTCATGTCCACCGCGCCGCGGCCCCAGACGTAGCCGTCCCGCACCGCCCCGGAGAACGGGTGCACCGACCACTCCGTCGCGTCGGCCGGGACCACGTCCAGGTGTCCGTGCACCAGCAGCGCTCCCCGGCTCGGGTCGGCGCCGGGCAGCCGGGCGACAAGATTGCCTCGGCCCGGCGCACCAGACTCGACGTAGGTGGTCTCGTAGCCGACCTCGGCCAGCCTCTCCGCCACGTACTCGGCGGCCGCCCGCTCCCCCTTCAGCGTCGCCGGGTCACCGGTGTTGGTGGTGTCGATCCGGATGAGGTCACTGGCAAGGCCGACCACCTCGTCCTCGGCCAGCCGCAGCCCCACGGCTTGCTCTTCCCTACGATCGTTCGTCACCCGGCCTTCCTACCACCGTGAACGTGACGGGAGACCCCCAGTTTGGGTTGCCGGGAGTGGATCAGCTACTCTGTTGCTCATCGCGGGAAACCGCAGGTCCGAGTGGCGGAACGGCAGACGCGCTAGCTTGAGGTGCTAGTCCCCGTATAAGGGGGTGGGGGTTCAAGTCCCCCCTCGGACACGCTCGCTAACCACACGTGGCGCGGCCGTCGCCAGGACGGCCCGCTCGTGGTGCTCGTACCGCAGTTCAAGCCGCAGTTTCGCGTAGAGACGGCTCAGGCTCTCCGGTCGACCATCGGCCAACGTCGCGCCGACGTCGCCGAGGTAGTCCACCAGCGCGTACACCTCGCCATCGGTGAGCACGTCCGGTGCCGGTGTTCTCTCCAGCTCGGCTCGCGCGGTGGCCCGCTCCGCCTGCGCGTCGTTGATCGCCTCCACCATTGCCGCCGGGTCGACACCGGAGGCGATCGCATCGTGGAACCGGCGTAGCCGCGCTTCCGCGTCGGCAAGCCGCCGCTTCGCCACCTCGTACGCGGTCCGGCCGTCGATCGCCTCCGTCTGCGAGGCGACCATCGCCGCCACCGTGCCATCGACGTTCTCCGGAGCGAACAGACCATCGAGCCACCGGTTCAGCGGCTCCAGCACCTGATCCTCCCGCAGGTTCACCGTCTTCGGGTGATCGGCCAGCGCCATCGAGCCGGGCGCCAGGGTCCGGGCCACGCAGCGGTAGTAGACATCCCGCTTGCGGATCACCGCGCCCTGCATTTTGCGCAGGCAGATCCCGCAGCGGATCAGTCCCCGGAGTACGTATGGCCGGGTTCCGGTGGTCCGGGTGCGCTCCAGCTTGGCCAGCCCGCGCATCCCGCCCCCGGCGCGGGACCGGCGAAGCAACTGAGCTTGCGTGAAGTCCTCCACCGACACGATCGCCGGGTGGGCCGGCCGCCGGGACCGCACGACCCGGTCAGGAGTCGACCGCCGGAACCGCGTCACGTGCCCGGCCGCCACGTCATCCGGGTCGAGCAGCGTTTCCTGCTTCGACCACCGGCCGAAGAACGCATAGCCCGTGTAGCGGGGATTCTCCAGAATCGCCCGGACCGTGCTCCCCTGCCAACCGTCCGCCAGCCGGTGCCGATTCTGATCCGGCCGACGCGCCGACGGGCACGGAATCCCATCCCGGTTCAGCCCGTACGCGATCGCCCGATCACCGTTGCCGTCCAGGTACTCGGCGAAGATCCGCCGCACCACTGCCGCCGATGGTTCATCGATCGCCAGCACGCGCAGCCGGTAGCCCTCGGCCGCCTTGCGGGGGTTCGGGTGCGGCCCGCCGTCCACCGCCACGTAGCCGTACGGCGCCCGGCCGCCCTGGTGCCGTCCCTCGTTGACCACCTGGGCATCCATGGCCGCGCGGACCCGCGCCTGCACGTGCTGGCGTTCGGACTCGCTCATCCCACCGAGCACGCTCATCAGCATCTTGTGGGACGGGTTGCGGGCGTCGAACTTCCCGCCGAGTTCGGGCACCCACAGATCCACACCATAGGCGGCGAACCGGGGCGCGATCAGGGAGAACTGGTTGCCGAACCAGCACCGCGTCCCCTCCCCCACCACAACCGCATCCCACCCTCGGTTGGGGTTCTTCAGCGCATCCAATAGCCGCCTCGCATGCGTCCGCCGCTCCCAGGGCACCGAGCGGGACTGCCCCACGTCGAAGAACTCCGCCACCACCGTGCCGCCGATCGGTTCCACGAACTTGCTCGCGTTGCCCAACTGCCAGGCATGCGACGTCTCCGGGTCCTGGTTGTCCTCGGTCGAGCACCGGCCGTAGAAGGCCACCGGTCCAATGCCGTCCTCGCCGGTGTCGGCGACCTCCACCCCCAGTAGATCGTCCAGCGTCGCCCACGGGTCTTTGCTGATTTCAGCAGTCACGCCGCTCCCCTTCGCCGCTCGGTCGACGGCCCTTGCTCTCGGCCAGCTCGACCAGTATGGCAAGCAGTATGCGCGCAACATCCGGCGTCAGTACAGGTAGTTGATCCGGCAGGTGGACCGTGATGTCCTCTCCTTCCTGGCGGTAGGTGCTCATGGTCGATCACCGCGCGCGTCATCGCTTGAGCTGATTTCATCAGCCGCAACGCGCTCAATCGCTGCCCGGATCTCCGCGGTGAGGTAGCCGCGCACGCGGCGTGTCTCGCCGTCCTCGGTCGGGATGCGGTACCGGGTCGGCTGGCAGCCCAACTCGCTCATCTGCTGAGCGAGCGTCGTCGCCTCCAGGTCCAGCGCTTCGGTCAGCTCGGCCGTGGGCACGAATTCCCGACCGTCCGGCTCCAGGTCGGCGCCGAGGTAGTCCACAACAGACGCCAGTGGTTCCGGCAGCTCGTGCACCCGCCAGTCTGCCCGGCTCGACGCGTTGCCGGCACCGATGGCCTTCGCGGCAGCGGCATGGTCCGGCACTGGCGTCGTGTCCTGGCCGGCGGCGTGGCCGGTCAACGTGCCTTCCGCCTCCCGCAGTGCCCGACCGCGCTGGCAGATGGTCTGCCAGTCCTCATTGGGCATGTAGTACGTCCGCACCATCACCGCGAGCACGTCCGCGCCGGCTTCCGAGTCGCCGTCCGGCCGCAGGATGCCCACGCCCTTGTGTGAGGCGAGCAGCCGACTGCTGTCGTATCCGCGCGTGTTCATCTGCTCGCCGAGGATGATGTTGCTGTCCCGCCAGTCCATCACCCGCAGCGCGAACCGCGACCCGAGCACCGCCCGCAGACCGGACGGGATGGTCTTCGAGTCCGGCCGCTGCGTGGCGAGCACCAGCACGATCCCGGCGGCCGGCCCCTTCTTCGCCAGCCAGGTCAGCAGCTCGCCGACGTACTCGCCAGCGGTGAGCTTCTTGCCCTCGACCGTGACCGGCGAACGGTCCTCCAGCGGCACCTGAACCTCATCGATGAAGATCGCCGTAATTGGCATGTTCAGCGACGGGTCGCGCGACATCGCCGGCGTGACCTTCGACTCCGGGCAGATCGAGTCGTCCAGCGCGCGCATGCGCCGGTACCGGTCCTGTACCTCGCTGATCAGCTCGACCAGCCAGCCGATCAGCATCCGCGCGTGTTCGGACTCGTCGCCGGACATGAACCGGTGCGCCACGGCGGCGGCCGCGTCCCAGTCCTTGCCGGCCTTGAAGTCGGCCACGTACAGCCGGGTGTGCGGGTCCAGAATCAGCCCCGCAGCGGCCAGCCGTGCGGCGAATGTCTTGCCCTGCCGAGGAATCGCGCCGACGAGCAGTGAGGTCCACACCAGCGGCAGGTCCACCCGCCGGTTTCGCGCGTCCCGGCCGAAGGGCACCGGCCGCCATGCGTCCCACCGTTCCATCGGCAGCAGCGGCGTCCGGACCGGCGGCGAGGCGTACGGGTCCTGATCGGCGACCCACATCGCCACCCGGCCGGCGTGCCCGCCGTTGCCCCGGACCCGCTCGACGATGAGCTGAACCTCATCAACCGCGAGCGCCGACGCCAGTGCGTCCCGGTTCTTGATCACGTCTGCGGCCTTGCGGGTGGCCGGCAGGTCGACCGTGATCGCCCACCCGTCGCCGACCCGGGCGGCGCGCTCGACCAGGCGGAGCGTTTCATCCTTGCCGATCAGCTTCGCGTCCCGGAACGCGTCCACCAGGATCTGCGGGTCCATGGTCCACGTCAGCGTGCGCGGACCGGCGAGCACAGCCTTTCGGCCGGGGCTGCCTTCCCGGCGCCGGCCGAGGATGGCCAGCGCGACCGACACGCCTCCCCCAGCGATCCACAGCGCACGCGGGCCGTGCACCAGATCTGCGACGAGCAGCGCCGCCGCTACCGCGACGGCAACGGCGCCGGTGACCTTCCACCGGAACAGCGTCAGCGCCCGGATCTCGGCGAACTTGTCGGCCAGCTTCTCGGCCTGCTCGGCGGCTTCGCGGTAGTCGCGCACGGTGACCCATTGCCGCCACCACCGGGCGGCCGCCACGATGCCGCGGACCACCGCGCCCATGTAGCGCAGCGGTGACCGCAGGATCGCCGCGAGCAGGTCCTTACCGGCCTGCGCGGCCTGCCGCCGATCCTTGAGGTACCTCGGAACGCGCGGGGACCGCAGCCACCGGGAGACGAGCCGATTAATCTTCGGCCGTTCGTAGACCGGCCCCGGCGGCTCGGCGACCAGCTCGCCGTCCAGCACGGCCGGCTCCACCTCGCGGGACTGCGCGTGAACGGGCAGGGTGGCGTCCTTGGTGTTCACAGAGTCCGGCGTGTTCCCGGTCGGTTCATGAACGCTCACGGCCGACCTCCCCAGCCTGCACCTCGGCGGCGAGCGCCTTCGCCAGCCGGGACGACATGCCGCGCGAGCACCCGGTGACCTCCCGCACCCAGGCAGGCGTCACGGTCACATCCGGCGTGTACGCGGCCAGCGCACGCGCCCGGTAGTCCGCAAAGGACGTCCGCCGCGCCGGGCCGACCGGCTGATCTTCGGCCGGCGTCTCCGGTGCTTCGCCGTTGGCGTCCGGCGCGTTCACGAACGCTGCCGCGATGGCCGCGCCGAGCTTGTCGCGCAGATCGGTCACCGCCTCCGCCGCGACGAACACGGCCAGCGGCGGCACCGAGTGGAGCACGACCAGCGCGGGCGACCTGGCCACGAACGCTGACCAGGTGTTCATCACGTACGTGGCCGCGAGCGTGAACCACTTCGCGCCGCGTGCCCAGCCGCCGGTCCGCACGCCGTAGCGCGCGGTGACCTGCTCGGCGCGCAGGACGGCCAGCAGCACCAGCGACACCATTGGGTCGAGCAGCCACGCGGCCAGCCAGGGCAGCGACCACGGCCGCGACCCGGCCGCCGCGAACTGCTGGACATTGGTCATCGTGAACGCCAGCCCGAGCAGGATGCCGGTCCAGCACAGGCGGTCCACCTGGACGGCGACGCGTTCGATCGGTTCGGCCCCGGCGGGCCGGGCGGGCGGCCGCAGCCGCCCGCCCGTGTCCGGTCGTGTCATCGCCGACCACCACCCCGGCGCCGGGGCATGTCGTACGTGCTGACCGTCAGCGCCCGGGTCACCGCGTAGGAGGCGAACAGCGCCGGTAGGCCGAGCACGGCCAGCAACAACCAGCCGTTGCCGCCGCGAGCGATCACGACCCACTGCACGGCGACGATCAGGCCGGCGTTGAACAGCACCCGGCCGGCCAGGGACACCGCACGGGCACCGGTCCGCGCCGCGTCGGCCGCCACTCGCGCCCGGCGAGCACCGGCCCGCCAGACCCACAGCAGCGTCACGAGCACGCCCAGCCCGGCCATGATCTCGGTGGGGGTGAGGTTGATGGTCGTCATGCCCACGGCCCTCCCTCCGAGTCGCTGGCGTCCGGGTCCTCGGCGCGCTCGCCGCGCTGGAGCCAGTGCGGGTAGAGCGCGCGGCGGTCGTCGTCCGACAGGGCGCCCCACACGCCGGTCGTCTGCTCGCCGGCCGTGCGTAGTTCCAGTTCCAGGCACTCGTCCTGCACCGAGCAGCCAGCGCACAGCAACGCCGCCAACTCGCGGTCCGTCAGAGGTTCGTCCTGCCACGGCGGCTCGTCGCCGTAGGCGCGGACCCACATGCACATGCCGTCCCGCCGGACGATCTCGGCGAGCACGGCGCGCGGCACCCAACGCAGGCGGTCCAGCCGCCAGGCGATGCCGATCAGCCACAGGTCGTATCGGGAGGTCATCATGGCCGACTCCCGGACTTGCGGCCGTCGTCCGTGGGACGACCGAGCAGGCGCACAAGCGCGTTCGCCGGGATGACGAGCCGGCCGCGCCGCCGCACGGCGCGCATCGTCCCGACGCGGACGGCGCGGGAAATCGTGTCGGTGTTGACGTTGAGAACGGTGGCGGCCTCTCGAACGGTGAAGTAGTTCGACCGGCCGCCGTTGGGCATGGCGTTACGCATTGGGAAGTCCCTTGATCGAAGCAGAGCCTGATGATTTCAGTACTTATTTGCTGATTTCAGCGCAGAAGGGCACACGTCTGGTCGGCCGCGCGCCGAAGAAGCGCCCGGTGGCACGTGGAATGGCAAGGAACCGCTAACCTCGGCGCGGAGGCGGAGCGCGGAGGAAAAGGTGTCGGAGGACTGGGCGGCAGTCGCCAAGGCCATCAACGAGCGCGTGAGCGAACTCGGGTGGCGTCAACGCGAACTTGCGGACCGTTCGCATGTCTCGCAGGCGATCGTCCGGGAAATTCAGCACCACACGGTGGAGCGCCGCCGCAGCCCGCGGACCCTGGAGTCCCTGTCCGTGGCGCTTGGTTGGCACCCCGAGCACCTGGCGGCCGTCCTGCAAGGTCGCAAGCCGCCTGAGCCGGACGAGCCTGTCACCGCTGGCAGGGACACACTCTGGTCCCGGCTGGACGCGCTTGAGCAGCGCATGACCGAAATCACCGAACGTCTGGACGACCTGAAATCCGACCTCGCAACGGTGATCGAGCATGTCCGCGCGAATCGCTAGGGCCCGGTGGTTTCGCTTGCTGGATTGGGTGTCTTGCATGGCTTCAATTTCACTGCCAATCCAGCGGGAAACTGATGCATCATCGATGCAGGTCGAGTGCATGAGCAGTGCAGATGCAGTGCATAATGCGATGATGGGAGCCGCGAGGCGATGGATTTAGCGACCGGTTGGACAGGCCGCGCCGCGTGCGCGCTCCAGGCTGCCCTGCGGATGAGTAACGAATCTTTCGCGGCACACCTCGGGATTGCCGTCCGGACGGTGGCCGACTGGCATAAGAAGCCGGAACTACGGCAGAAGTCCGAAATGCAGCAGCTTCTGGACACCGCACTTGAGCAGGCGTCGCCGGCCGTCAAGACGCGGTTCGCCACGCTCGTCGGCGAGAGCGCCGAGCAGCCGCAGCCCGACGCCGAGCGGGACGAGGCGGCAGCCGACGCGGAACGCCGGCTCATCACCGATCCGAACATCGGTGCAGCGCTCGACTGGCTCGACCAACATGCCGGCTGGCCTCCTGGCACTGCTCGCCGTGAGGTCGCGTCGCGCCTGGTTCGCCTGGACGTGCGGGGCCTCCGAGACCGAGCCAACCGCCGGGCAAGCGTGGACCAGCGCCGCATCGCTCACGCACTCGGCGAGTACTACGGCGCCCGGAGCGGGGATCACGGCCGCTACCGCGCCCGGTATGGCAGCGGCGCCGAGGTGATGACCAGCCTTCTCACCTGCGCCGACTGGCTCGACCTGGGCTGCCCACTGGTACCCGCGCATGACCGGCTCACGCCCGTCAGCGCCACAGACGACGGAAGCGCCGCTTTGGACGTGGAAACCGCCGGCCGCGCCGCCCAGCGGCTGGCCGAAACGCTCGCGTTGGGCACTCGGCTCGTGGACATGCCGCTGTATCGGCTCGCCGACATCGACGTCAGCAAAGGCGCAATCGGAGGTTCGCTCGGCTTGGCGCGCTTCGCTGGCTACGCCGTGACGATGGACCTGCTCGAAGGCGAGCTTGTCGACGCGGTTTCGGCCGGCCTGTCCCCTCGGCCGGGCGCCCTGCCGCTGCGTGATCGGTATCTGCCCGACCTGGCGTCGGTCCTCGGCGTCGCGGATCGGCTCTGCGCTGGCGGCCCACTCGCCCTCTGCGCGATCGCTCGCCCGGCCAGTCCCCTTCGCGGCGGTGCGGACTACCTGCTCCTAGTGCAGGAGCGGTCCGGGCATGTCGTCAACGCCGCGCGGCGCCTGGCGGTCATCCCGAAGGGCTTCCACCAGCCGCTGGCCGACCTCAGCGCCGACGCACGGCTCGGGGTGACGCTGCTGCGGGAGATGGAAGAGGAACTGTTCGGCCGCGACGACATCGATAACACGGTGGCCGATCAGCGCCGGGCAGACCCGATGCACCCAAGTCGCCTGTCTCAGCCGATGCGCTGGCTACTGGACGGCCCGGACCGCATGAGGATCGAATGCACCGGGTTCGGGCTGAATCTCGTCAGCGGCAACTACGAGTTTGCCAGGGCGGTGTCAAGTAGTGGGTGCACCACCAGCTTCTAGCAGCAGTTTGTTGAGGACTTCGGTGGGTTTGAGCCAGCCGAGAGTCTGCCGGGGCCGGTCGTTGAGTTCGTCGGCGACGGCGTCCA
>NZ_BJFL01000037.1 GCF_005405885.1 Gandjariella thermophila | reverse complement strand
TGGACGCCGTCGCCGACGAACTCAACGACCGGCCCCGGCAGACTCTCGGCTGGCTCAAACCCACCGAAGTCCTCAACAAACTGCTGCTAGAAGCTGGTGGTGCACCCACTACTTGACACCGCCGAGTGATCGTTGGCGTCAAGCAGGTCCCAGCCCGTCTGCAAACCGTGCCCCCAACCGTCGCTGTCGAACGTGCCGGTCCACATGCTCATCTTCTCTTGCAGGCCGGCATGTTCCAGAGCCGTGGAAACGAAGTTGGCGCAGTTGTTGCCGAAGATGTCGATGTCTTTGTTGTTCCAGTTCTGCTGCGCCCACCGCAGCAACTCGACCCGGTCATACCCGTAGTGACCCTTGAGTCGTTCTCGGACGTCTTCCGGGATGCCTTGGAGGTCATACAGATCGACAGGAACTGCTCTCTCCAAGCTGTCTCGCTGCTGCGGGGTCAGTGAATTCCACCAGGCAGAACCTCAGCAGCGCTCTTGCCCACTGGAAGGCTGTCGCGGATCAGCTTCACCTGATCCTCGGCAGCTTCCGCCTGAGTTGTGTTGAGCGCCTTGTTGACGTCGGTGTTGGTGAGCGCACCTACCAGTTTCGCCAGTTCCTCCGCGGCATCGTTGTCGACGCGAGCAGCCCGGGCAAGTGCATCATTGATCAGTTGCTGCGCCTGTTGACTGTTGTGGGTTGCCGTAGGGTCCGTGTTGGCTGCTGGCACATGGACCAAGCCCTGATCATCAACCTGCAGACCGCTTCGTTTGGCGAAATCCAAGGCTCCCAATAATGACTGCTGAGCAAGGTCGACTCCCTCACTCAGGCCGTCGAGCACAGAGACCCCCGCACGGACCGTGATCGCGGCTGCCTCGTAGTCGTCGACAAGCGCCTTGAGCTTCTCGGTGGCATGCTGTCCGACCTCGTCGGTCCAATGCTCGTCCACGGCGCCCTTGCCCTGGTGGTAGATGTCCGAAGCGGCTTGCTCCGCCTCCTTGGCCAGCCGCAGCAGATCGTCGGCTGCGCGCTGCCACAGGCGCGGCTTTGCGTCGCGCAGGTCGGTGAAACTCACCATGACCGGACCATCCCCCGAGTATCGACGTGAGCCCGTGAGGCACGCTACCAAGATTCATTGCCGCCGTGGTCTGGCCTTACGTAGGCGCTTAGGACGGCGAGGGGTGTGTCACGCTGTCGCGTCGACCGCCGTGTGCTCGACGGGCGTCAGAGCCGGGTGCGTTGGTCGGAGCGGGGGTCGCGGACCAGGGTGCCGCTGTGCAGGACGCCGGCCATGGCGCGGTCACGCCAGTGCACGGTCGAGTCGTAGAGGTCGGCGTCGGTGTCCACGGTGGAGATCAGCACGCCGGTGCGGTTGCGCGGCAGTCGTCCGGTGGTGACGCCGTCCGCGCGGACGAAGAACGCGCCCCAGCAACTCTCCCGCGCGGACGAGTTCGGGCAACTGATCCACACGTGGTTGGCAGCCGCCGCGGCGGTCATCGTCGCCGGCATGGTGATCCCCGGATAGGTGCCGCCGGGGCCTCGGGGGACCAGGTCTTCGCCGATCGCCGCGTGGATCTCGGCCAGCTTCGCGGCGGTCATGTGCGCCGCGTGGTACGAGTGGAAGACCAGTTGGACGCCGTGCCGCTTGTAGTCCCGGTACAGCTCCGGGTACCGGTAGTCGTGGCAGATCAGCGCGCCGCACCGGATGCCGTTGACGGTGAACACGCTGGCATGGTCGCCGGGCGTGTAGTGCGCCAGGTCGCCGGTGCGTTCCTCCGGGTCACCAGCGCAGAACCGCTTGTCATAGCGGTCCACGATGGCGCCGGTCGCATCGATGATGTAGAGGCTGTTGTGCGGCTTGTGGTCGCCGGTCAGCCGGTGCGTCGAGCCGAGCACCACCCATAGCCCGAAGTGACCGGCAAGCTCCAGGACGCGGCGGGTGTGCCGTTCCAGCGACTCCCAGTCGAAGCCGTCGTAGCTGGGAAAGTCGGCGCCGGCATAGCCGGACAGGGCGGCCTCCGGGAAGTGCGCGACGTCCGCGCCCCGCTCCCGGGCGTAACGCATCTGGCGCCGCACGTAACGGCTGTTGCGCGCGATGTCGGCGTCCACCGGAAACTGGCAGGTCGCCACCGTCAGCCTGGCCACGGCATCCCTCCGTGCCCGAAGTCGATCACTTGACACCTCAGCTTTCCACGGCCGGACTCCCTGGTCGACCGCGTTTTTTGGCGCGGCGGCGCGGACGAATGTTCTTGATCGGCTCGCCGTGCGCTCTTCGGCCGCGAGCTGCCCGGAAATGGCATTTACCGGCGGGCGAAGGCGCCATCAGTAGCCGTTGTGTCACGTTTCGGGAAACGCCAGCCGGTTTCTCCCGGGGATCTCGTTAAGATCCGCCGCGCGCGCTTTGCGTACTCGATCCCCGAGAGGTTCCCATGACACGTGGTGGTCTGCGCAGACCTCCCTTCTTCACCGCTGGCCTGGTCGCCGTGGCCGGCGCGCTGCTGGCCACCTCGGTGGCCGCCAACGTCACCAAGGATGCCCCGCGCACGGTCGAGGCGGGCCCGATCCGGGCGGCGGCGCTGCCGAACAGCGCACCGGTGAAGCCCCGGGCCGAAACGATCCCCCTGGCCACAGCCCAGCGGCCGGACGGAGCGGGCCCCGAGGTCCGTGAGGCGGTGCCGCGCAACGAGTTCTCCATGGTGGGCTTCACCTGGCCGGGCAAGCAGCCCGACTCCCTCGAGGTGCGGACCCGTTCCGCGCAGGGGGCCTGGTCGCCGTGGCGATCCGTGGGCGCGATCGACAGCGGACCGGACGGCCGGGCGGCACCGAAGCTCAGCGAGCCGGTGTGGGTCGGCCCGGCGACCCGACTGCAGGCCCGTGCGCTGCGCGGCGGCCGCCCCGCCGTGACGGAGTTGTCCGCGGTGACAATCGACCCGGGCAGGTCGGCGAATGACGCCAGGATCGGCCTCAAGGCGTTCAGCGGTGTGCCCACGATGCCGACCGTGATCACCAGGGCGCAGTGGGGCGCCGACGAGTCACTGATGACCTGGGACCCGGAATACGCCACGACGGTAAAGGCCGTCCCGATCCACCACACCGCGAACAGCAACGACTACACCTGCGACCAGTCCGCCAGCATCGTCCGCGGCATCTACTACTACCACGCGGTGACCAACGGCTGGGGCGACATCGGTTACAACGCCCTCGTCGACAAGTGCGGCAACATTTTCGAGGGCCGCTTCGGCGGCCTCAACCTGCCCATCATCGGCGCGCACACCGCCGGGTTCAACCGGTACACGTTCGGCATTTCCATGATCGGCGACTACAACGTGGTGGCGCCGAGCCCACAGACGCTCGACGCGGTGACGCAGATGGCCGCGTGGAAGCTGTCCAACAGCTACGACGACGCGGCCGGCACGGTCACCCTGACCAGCGCCGGAGGCAACACCTCCAAGTACGCGGTGGGCACCGCGGTCACGCTGCCCACCATTTTCGGTCACCGCGACACCAACAACACCGAATGCCCCGGCTCGTACGGCTACGCCGCGCTCGACCAGATCAGGAACCAGGCCGTGCAACTGGCCGGTGACTGGCGCACCGGTGACATCTACCAGAAATGGCAGTCCCTGGGCGGAGAAGCGGCGATGGGCCCGGCGTACTCGGTGGAGACCGACTGGCCGGGCGGCGGCCGAGCCACCGATTTCGGCAGCGGAGCGTCCACCATCGCGTGGCGCGGCGACCTGGGCGCCCACGCGATCGGCGGCGCCATTCATGCCGACTTCGTGCAGAACGGTGGGCAGCCCGCGCTGGGTTACCCGACCACCGACGAGCTTGGCACCCCGGACGGCGTCGGCCGGTACAACCACTTCACCAAGCCGGCGTCGATCTACTGGACACCCGACACCGGGGCACACGCCATCTACGGCGCCATCCGCGACCGATGGGCCGCCCTCGGCTGGGAAACCGGCCGCCTCGGCTACCCGACCACCGACGAATCCGGCACACCCGACGGCATCGGCCGCTACAACCACTTCACCAAGAACGCCTCCATCTACTGGACACCCGACACCGGAGCACACGCCATCTACGGCGCCATCCGCGACCGATGGGCCGCCCTCGGCTGGGAAACCGGCCCCCTGGGCTACCCGACCACCGACGAATCCGGCACACCCGACGGCATCGGCCGCTACAACCACTTCACCAAGAACGCCTCCATCTACTGGACACCCGACACCGGAGCGCACGGCGTCTACGGGGCGATCCGGGCGCGGTGGGCCTCGCTGGGCTGGGAGACCTCCTGGCTGGGCTACCCGACCAGTGACGAGTACGACGTGACCGGCGGCCGGCGCAGCGATTTCCAGGGCGGCTACATCACCTGGGACGCGTCCACCGGCGTCGCCACCGCCTACGGCTACTGACCCCGGCGCAACGGAGGGGGCGACCGGACCCGGTCGCCCCTTCCCTTCGGCTGAGATCGCCGCCGTGTCCCTGACCACGGGGCGATAGCGGTCAACGGAGGTTCAGGTCGCCCCGTTTCGTGCTGGTGAGGAAAGCGTGCCAGGCGGGGAGGGGCAGGACGAGCGGCGGGTTCGCCGGGGCCTTGGAGTCGCGGATCGCCGCCGCCGGACCGGAGAACGCCACCTCGACGTAGGCGGACTGGTTGGCGTCGCCGCTGCGAGTGCTCTTCCGCCACTCGACGGCGACGAGGGCGACCTCCACGCAGTTGGTGCTGCTGGCCTCGCCGCTGCGAGTGCTCTTCCGCCAGCGCGCACCGGAGACGTCCACAGTGGACACGTGGCCACCCCTTCCGCCGGCTCACCACTCCTCGGCCAGCCGCAGGGCGAACGCCGCGGAGTCGGCCGGGCTCAGCGCCTTGGCTCGCAGATCATCGAAGACGACCCTACAGGCGTTGACCGCCGGCTCCTTGTCCAGATACCGCGCGCCGGTCACGTCATCGAGGTAGGCAAGCTCGGGCTCGGCCGGGTCGGCGAAGCGCAGCAGGGTGAAGGCGCCGTTCATGCCGGTGTGCGCGCCGAGGGCGCTGGGCAGGACGTGCAGCGTGACGGTCGGTATCTCGGCCGCCGCCGCGATATGCCGGAGTTGCTCACGCATCACCTGGGGGCCGCCGACCGGCCGGCGCAGCACGGCCTCGTCCACCACGGCGACCAGCCGTAGCGGGTCCTCCTCGCTGGTCAGCCGGCGCTGGCGGATCATTCGCACGGCCACGTCGGCGGCCAGCCGCTCCTGGCTGCGCGGGAACGTGGAACCGCGAAAGATCGCCCAGGCGTACTGCTCGGTTTGCAGCAGTCCGGGGACATGCGCGAGGGCGAACTCGCGGACCTCACAGGCGCCTTCCTCCAGCGGCACGTACGCCCGGTCGGAGATGCCGTAGGCACGCCACCAGCCCTGCTTGCGGGCCTGGCGGGTGAGTTCGAGCAGCGGGTCCCAGCGGTCGGCGGTGACGCCGTAGAGGTCGAGCATCGACTTGACGGCGTGCACGTCGACGCGGACAGCGCCGGTCTCCACCCTGCTGAGGGTGGGCGTGGACCACTCCAGCGCCCTGGCCGCCTCGGAAAGATCAATTCGCGCGCGCTCGCGGAGACGGCGTAACTGCCGGCCGAGTTGGCGTCGCAGCAGCGGTGGACTGGCGTCGGCGCTCACCCGGTTACCCCCTTGCTGATGCTCCGCCATGATCGACCTGAAACGCGCCGCCTGAAATTGCGGTTCGGCGTCCGTTCGGCCCAGCGTTGCGCGCGGACCGTTCGCCGCGTGATCGTTTGGAACTACCGTCACCGGATCGAGTACCACCGGGTCGGCCAGGGCGGGAAACGCACGCTGGAGCACACCGAGGTGGTGGACGACCACGGCTGGTACTTCGCCCGCGCCGGGCTGACCAGCGAGGAGTGGCGCGTCCGGTACACCCACGTCTGCGCGGACGACTTCCTGGAGCGGGTCGGCGCGAAGCCCGGCCAGTGGGTGGTGATCGTCTGGCGGCAGCCGGAAGGCGCGGATCAGAAACTGTTGTGTTCAGTAAGAATATGGTGGCGATGTGTGGCGCCCCGTGGACGAACTGACCACAGTGCGCAACGGTAGAGGCACTTCACGGAGGAGTTCCCGCCATATCACCACGTCCGGGTGACACCACCACGTAGGCTGCCACACGTGCATCCCCTGCCCACCCCGTCCGACCTGCTGTCGATCGTCTCGCTGCACGACGCGGGTCCGCTGATGGTGTGGGTGATCGTGCTGACATTCGTGTTCGCCGAGTGCGCGTTCATCATCGGCCTGTTCCTGCCCGGTGACTCCCTGCTGTTCACCGCCGGCCTGGTGCTCGCCCAGCAGCACGAGCCGGAGCACGCGTGGAGCCTGTGTGTGGTCGCCACCGTGGTCGCCACCGTCGGCAACCAACTCGGCTACTACATCGGCCGGCACACCGGCGACCGGATGCTCGCCGCCCGCCGGGGCGGCCGCGTGCTCAACCGGCGCAACCTGGAGCGGGCCCGGCGGTTCCTGAACCGCAAGGGGTTCCTGGCCGTGGTGCTGGCCCGGTGGATTCCCTGGGTGCGCACGCTCGCCCCGATGATCGCCGGGGCGGCCGGCATGCACCCGCGCCGCTACCTGGCGGCCACCTCGGTCGGCGCTGTCGTGTGGGTGCCCTCGCTGGTGCTGATCGGCTACTACGGGGCCGGGCTGCTCAGCCGGCTGCCCTGGCTGGAGACCGCGACGCTGGTCATCAGCGTCACGTTCTTCGTGGTGGGTACGACGGTCGGCGTGCTGCGGTACCGGCAGGAGATGCGCCGGCCGGTGGAGCAGGACGAACCCCAGCCGGCCGGCGTCCCCGACTGACGGTTCACCAGATCCCGGGCACCAGCCGCCTGGTGTGCGCGGCGTAGTCCGCGTACTCGGCGCCGAGGCCGTCGTGCAGCACGCGCTCCTCGACCCGGATCCGGTACAGCACTCCGGCCAGCGCGCAGCCGACGAACAGCGCCCAGGACGCCACGTTCGCCCAGATCAGCCCGATGCCGACCACGGCGAGCAGCGCCCCCGCGTAGGACGGGTGCCGCAGGTGCCGGTACGGGCCGGAGCGGACCACCTCATGGCCCTCCTGCACGTGTACCACGCCGCGGAAGAACCGGCCCAGGGTGTGGATCGCCCACAGCCGGTAGCCGGCCCCGAGCCACAGCAGCAGGATCGCGGGCACGAGCAGCGCCGCGTACGGCACGGCGATGTGCAGCGCATGGACGCGCCGCACGGCCTGCCCGGCCAGCAGGTTACCGACCACAATGGACAGTACGATCACCCCGAAGCTGCGCCACTCCGTGGTCTTCGCTTTCCCGCCCTGGCGCCACTGCCGTACCTGCAGTATCACCTCGGCGGCGATCCAGGCCAGCACCGAAGCCTGGAACACCCAGAACAGAATCCGCAGCACCCCGACCCCCTCGCGTCGTCCGGCGTCACCGAAACGCTAGGCGCGGTGGACGGAGGCGCACATCGGCGCACGGATGGAACAGCGAGGTCAACCCCAGGGTGGAGCGGTCTGGTCAGTCCCGTAGGTTCCGGACGGCGCAGAAGAGGCCCGGGATCCGAGTCAGCTTGCCGTCGATGGTTATCAGGTCAACGCCGAGGGATTCGGCGAGTGCGACGTATGCCGCGTCGTAGGGCCACATGTTGTGCCGCAACTGCCAGATGCGCGACATGAGCGGCACGTGGTCATACCGCTGCAGCTTCATGACGCCCAGCAACTGCAGTGCACGTCGCGCCTCGTCAGCAGGAAGTTTGCCGCCGCGAACCAAGCCCCACAGTGTCGAAGCACATTCGAGATCCACCGCATATGGCGCGGCGAGCCGCTCACCGGCTGACGCTGCGCGTACCTTCTCGCCCAGTGCGTCCGCACCGACAAGGAACGCAACCAGAGCGGACGTGTCCAGGACGATCAACGACGAGCCTCGCGCATCTCCGCGACCGCGTCCACGACATCGTCAGCCGTGACCGTCGAACGGCTCGCGATGTCACGCGCCCGTTCTGCCGCCTCTTCCGGGGTCAGCGTCTCGGCTTCGAGTTCGAGCAACTCGCGGAGATACGACTGCAGGGACTGCCCGGACCTGGCCGCCCGCACCTTGAGCGTGGTCAGCGTGTGATCCGAGACGTCGCGAACATGAACCGTAGCCATGTGGCCATTATGTTCCCATCGCAAGCGTTTTGCTAGCGCGAGCTGCGGATTGGTTCAGCGGGTGCGTAGCCGTTCCGCCGTGCCACGAAGCTGGTTCAGGCTCTCAGTAGGGCGCTGGCGGGCCGCGTTGGACATGCCATCGGTAAGCCGGCCCACGGTTTCGGGGTGCGTACCGAAGTCGACCTGTGACGCCGTCACCGCGGCGACCATCCGAAGGATCGTCGCCGGTCGGCGGGACCGCCGGCTCGGCGGCGGTCGGCTGGGTCGCGGTCGCGGCTCAGCGGAGCACGAGGTCGGCGCGGTCGGCGGTGGCGGCGATCAGGTCGGCGTTGGCCTGGTCGAAGCGCAGGGCGCGGAGGCGGGCCTCCTCCAGGGTGCGGCCGTAGCGGCGGTGCCGGTCCACCAGCCGGCGCACCCGTTGGTCCTCGTCCGGGGCGAGGAACCACACCTCGTCCAACGCGGCGCGGGCCTTCGGCCACGGAGGGTCCGGCAGCAGCAGGTAGTTGCCCTCGGTGACGACCAGCGGCACCTCCGGCGGCACCGGCACCGCGCAGGCCACCGGTTCCTCGATCTCCCGGCGGAACTCCGGCGCGTACACCGTTTCCGCGTCCGGCGCGCCCGGGCCGTTGCGGCGCAACCGGTGCAGCAGGTCGACGTAGCCGGCGGCGTCGAAGGTGTCCGGCGCGCCCTTGCGCTCCGCCCGGCCCAGCCGCACCAGCTCCCGCTGGGCCAGGTGAAAGCCGTCCATGGCGACCAGTACGGCGCGGTCGCCGAGGGCCGCGACCAGCCGCTCGGCCAGGGTGGACTTGCCCGCGCCCGGCGGGCCGCAGATGCCCAGCAGCCGCCGGGTTCCCGGCACGGCCAGCGCGGCCGCCCGCTCGACCAGCGCCTCGAACGGCACCGTCAGCCCGGCCACACCGTCCGCCCGCTCGACGCTCACTCCGCCCTCCCTCGCATCGGCCCGATCCACGCCCGCGGGCCGGCATGCCGCACCCGCAGCGCGGCCACGTCGTTGGCGGACCGGATCAGCGAGGGCAACTCGGCGGCCGCGGGCACCCGACCGAGGCAGGCCACCCCGTAGGCCAGCACCCCGTGCCAGACGTCCCCCGCGCCCAGTGTGTCCCGCGCCGCCACCGCGGGCACGGCGACCTCCCCGCACTCCGCGCGCAGCGCGTGCGACCAGCGCACCGGGCGGGGGCCGCCGGTCCTGGTCACCACGGGGACGCCGAGGTCATGCAGGGCACGCTCGGTGGCCTCGGCGCCCGGATGGCCGGGCAGCCGGAACGACGCCGCGCATGCGCACACGTCGACCAGCGGCAACAGGTTCTCCAGCACCGGTTTCCAGCTCCCGGCGTCCAGCACCACCGGGACGCCGGTGCCGCGGGCGGCCCTGACCACGGCCAGCGCGAGCGCCGGGTGGTGGCCGTCCACCAGGACCGCGCCCACCGAGGCGACGGCCTGCGCCCAGTAGGCGTCGCCGAAGGTCACGTCCACCGGCATGCCGGCGGCGTTGTGCGACACGACGGTGCGCTCGCCATCCCGCTCCCGCACCACGGCGGCGCTCACCGTGGGCGGTTCCGCCCGCTCCGGCAGCACGTCGACCACGACCACCCCGAACGCCTCCAACTCGGCGCGGGCGAGCGCGGCCAGCGGGTGCCCCCCGAGCGCGGTGACCAGGGTGGGCCGGCCGCCGACCGCGGCCACCGCGACCGCGGCGTTGGCGGCGGGCCCACCGGCGACCAGCGAGACGGCGCGGGACTGCACCTTCTCGCCGGCCGCCGGCAGTTCATCCACCCGCTGGATCAGGTCGACGGTGCACAGCCCGGCCAGCAGGACGGCGGGCGCGGCGGTCATTCCGGGGTCCCCGCGGGCACCGTGGGCCGCGCCTCCTCGACCGTGCCGTCCTCGGCCATCCGCAGCGCGCCGGTGAGCAGCCCGACCACCTCGTTCATGGTGTGCGTGCGCGGCGACGCCACGGCCACCCGCCGGCCCAGCCGGTGCACGTGGATGCGGTCCGCGATGTCGAACACCTGCGGCATGTTGTGACTGATCAGCACGACCGGCAGGCCGCGGTCTCGGATCCGCCGGATCAGGTCCAGCACCTTGGCCGACTCGGCGACACCGAGCGCGGCGGTCGGCTCATCCATGATCACCACACGGGTACCGAAGGCCGCCGCCCTGGCCACCGCCACCGCCTGCCGCTGCCCGCCGGAGAGCGTCTCCACCGGCTGCTGCATCGACCTGATGCCGATGCCCAGCTCGTCGAGCACCCGCTCGGCCTCGGCCCGCATACCCCTGCTGTCCAGCAGCCGGAACACCCGGCCGAGCAGCCCGCCGCGCCGGCGTTCCCGGCCCAGGAACAGGTTCGCGGCGATGTCCTGCGCGTCGGCCAGGGCGAGGGTCTGGTAGACGGTCTCGATGCCGTGCCGCCGGGCGTCCAGCGGGCCGTGGAACCGCACCGGCTCGCCGTCCACGAGGATCTGGCCCCCGTCCGGGATCACCGCGCCGGACAGCGCCTTGATCAGCGTGGACTTGCCGGCCCCGTTGTCGCCGACCACGGCGAGGATCTCGCCGGGCAGCAACTCGAAGTCCGCCCCGTCCATCGCCGTCACCCGGCCGTACCGCTTGACCAACCCCCTGGCCGCCAGCACCGGCGTCTCGGTCATGCCTGCCTCCCGCGGGCGAAGCGGTCCACCGCGACCGCAACGATCACCAGAATGCCGGTGGCCACGTCCTGGTAGAGGCTGTCGATACCGGCCTGGGTGAGCCCGGACCGGAGCACCGCGACGATCAGCGCGCCGACCAGGGTGCCCAGCACGCTGCCCCGGCCGCCGAACAGGCTGGTACCGCCGAGTACCACCGCGGTGATCGAGTCCAGGTTGCCGAGCTGGTAAGCGTTCGGGTCGGCGTTGGGTACCCGGCCGAGCGCCTGCCACGCCGCCACCCCGTACACCAGGCCGGCCACCACGTAGACGCTGAGCACGGTGCGCCGCACGTGGATGCCGGACAGCCGGGCCGCCTCCGGGTCGTTGCCGACCGCGTAGACGTGCCGGCCCCACGCCGTCTTGGTCAGCGCGTACCAGGCCACCAGGAACATGGCCAGCGCCAGGCCCATGCCGTAGGTGACCTCGATCCGGCCGAACAGGTACTGCCGGTTGCCCAGCCAGCCCAGCAGCGGATCGCTCACCGGGTAGCTCTGCCCGGAGGCGTAGATCCGGGCCGCCGCGGTGACGATGGTGAACATGCCCAGCGTGACGATGAACGGCGGCAGCCGCAGCCCGGTCACCACGCCGCCGCTGATCGCCCCGATGGCGACCGCCACGACGATGCCGAACACCAGGGCGACCGGCGCGGAGCCGCCCCCGAGCGCCATCTTCGCCATGATCAGCGTGGCCAGCACGGCGATCGACGCGTTCGCCAGGTCGATGCCGTTGGTGAGGATCACCAGCGTCTGACCGAGCGCCAGCGTGCCGACCACCAGCGACTGCTGCACCACCAGGGACAGGTTGTCCGCGTTGAGGAACGTTCTGGTGGTCAGCGAGAACAGCGCCACCGCGACGACCAGCGCCAGCGCCGGGCCCACCGCGCGGGTGCGCAGGATGAACTCGCCGACGCTCGGCTTGCGCTCCGCGGCCGTGGTCATCGCCACCTCCGATCACCCCGTCCGGGCGCCGGCCGGCGGTTCTCCCGGCGCCCGAGCGGTGTGGTCAGCCCCAGCAGTTCTGCAGTCCCCATGCCGTGTCCTTGCTGTCGATACCCGGCATCGGCCGGTCCGTGATCACCATGGCGCCGGTGTTGGTGAACCCGCTGGGCTTCTTGCCCGTCTTGGCGAACTCGACCGCGTCGTCGACGCCGGTGGCGGCCATCTTCTTGGGGAACTGCATGACGGTGACCGCCGTCTTGCCATCCTTGACGTCCTGCACACCCTGGCAGCCGCCGTCGATCGCGCCGATCACCACCTGACCGGCGAGCCCCTTGCCCTGCAACGCGGCGTAGGCGCCCCGGGCCGCCGGCTCGTTGAGGTTGTAGACGGCGTTGACCTCGCTGTTGCGCTGCAACAGGTTCTCGGTGGCCTGCTGCGCCTTGTTCTGCTCGCCGTTGGTGGGCTCGGCGCCGAGAATGCGCGGGTCGCCCGCGGGCAGGCCGATGCCCTGCAGGAAGCCGTTGTGCCGCTGCTCGGACACGGTGGAGCCGGGTGTGCCGTCCAGCATGATCAGGTGCGGATCCTTGCCGGCGAGCGCGGCCCTGACGTACTGGCCCTGCAGCCGGCCGGCCTCCACGTTGTCGGTGGCGATGGTCGCGTCGACGGCGTTCTCCGGGTCCGTCGCGGTGTCCAGCGCGATGACCAGGATGCCCCGGTCCCTGGCCTGCTTGATGGCGTTGATCACGCCGGTGGAGTTGCTCGGCGTCACCATGATCGCCTTCGCGCCCTGCTGGATCAGGTTCTCCAGCGCGGTCACCTGACCGTCGTTGTCGCCGTCGAACTTGCCGGCCAGCGCGATCAGTTCGGCGCCCTGCTTGTCCGCCTCGGCCTTGGCGGACTCGCGCAGCGCGACGAAGTACGGGTTGCTGTCGGTCTTGGTCACCAGCCCGATCTTGATCTTCCCGCCACCGCCTCCGGCGGTGTCCGACCCGCCAACCTTCTGGCTGGTGCATCCGGCCGCGGCAAGCGCCAGCGCTCCCGCCGCGGCGACGGCGAGCCCGCGAGCGGCCAGCCCGACATGACCGCGTCGTCCCATTGCTCCTCCTTGTTTCCCGACTTCCGCCCGACGGCCCCCGGCCGGGTCGTGAACGGTGCGGGGACGTTAGATCGGTGTATGGTGGCGCCGCAAGCGTTTGCGCAAACGATTGCGGCTTGTTCGATCAAGGTGGCGGTCATGCGGCACACTGTCGGTCCGGACGCGTCGAGGAGGTCGCCGTGGTCACGATGCGGGACGTCGCCAGGCTGGCGGGCGTCTCCATCACCACGGTCTCGCACGTCATCAACGGCACGCGGCCGGTCGCGCCGGAGACCAAGGCACGGGTGCTCGCCGCGATCGAGCAGACCGGCTACACCGGGGACGCGATCGCCCGCTCGCTGGTCACCGGCGGCACCCGATCCCTGGGGGTGGCCATCTCGCTGGTCGCCAACCCGTACTTCGCCGAACTGATCCAGGCCATCGAGCGGGAGGCCACCCACGCCGGGTACACGCTGCTGCTGGTGGACACCCGCGACGAGGCGGACAGCGAGCAGGCCGCGGTGCGCGCGCTCCGCTCCCGGCGGGTGGACGGGCTGCTGCTCACCCCGTCTTCCGGCGCGGCCGGGGCGGTGCTGCCCGAACTGCGCCAGCTCGGCATGCCCACGGTGCTGGTGGACCGGATGGTCGAGGCGGGCGGGATCGACCAGGTCGGCCCGGAGAACGTGCAGGCCACCGCGACCCTGGTGGGCCACCTCGCGCAGCTCGGGCACCGCAGGATCGGGCTGGTCAGCGGCGCCTCCGGGCTGTCCACCTCGGCCGAGCGGGTGCAGGGCTACCGGCTGGCGCTGCGCCAGGCCGGGTTGCCGTGGGACCCCGCGCTGGTTGTCCCCGGCGAGTCGGCGGTGCAGCCGGCGGTGCGCGCCCTGCACCGGCTGCTGGACCTGCCGGAGGCGCCGACCGCCGTGGTCGCCGCGAACAACAACATGATGGTCGGCGTGCTGCACGGGGCACGGGAGCGCGGCCTGCGGGTGGGCCGCGACCTGGCGGTGGTCGGCTACGACGAGGTGGAGTGGGCCGAGCTGACCGAGCCGCCGCTGACCACCGCCGCGCAGCCGATCGGCGACATCGGCCGCACGGCGGTGCGGATGCTGCTCACCCGGATCGCCAACCCGGCCCACCCGCCGCGCACCGTCCGGCTGCCGGCCACGTTCGTGCACCGCAGCTCGTGCGGCTGCGCCGCGGATTCCTGAGTGTTCGCCCCAAACGCATTCAGCGGGCTGAACGGAGGTTTGAGCGTCCCAGAAACCCCCGTTCAGCCCGCTGAATGCCGAATAGGGGACAGCGTGGCCGCGGCTTCCAGGGTCATCCAGGCGCCGAGCTGCACGGAGAGGTCGCGTTCCGGGGTGCGCCGGCGGGGTTCCGTGGCCGGCCGGGACCAGTCCGAACCGAACAGCGGCCCGCCGGGCGCGACGGTGCGGTTGCGCCACGCGGCGGTGGCCGATGCGCGCACCAGGTCGGCGGCCAGTTCCGCGGTGGCCGCGGTGTCCCGGTCCCGGCGCAGCCGGGGCAGCAGCACCGCGGCGCGGGCCAGATACCTGGCCAGGATGCCGGTGAACAGCCCGCCGTCCCCGCCGCCGTGGCCGCGGAGCACGCCGTTGGTGGCCAGGTGCGTGGCGACCGCGCGGATGGTCCGCTCCGCGCGGCCCAGCCACCGGTCGGCGTCCCCGGCGTGCGCGAGTTCCAGGCAGGCGCCGACGTGCACGCCCTGGCAGTAGGTGTAGTGCGCCCGCTCCAGCGCGCGCACGCTGCCGTCCGGGTTGGCGTGCACGCCGTCCCAGAGCAGCCCGGTGTCCGGGTCGACCAGCCGCTGCTCGATCCAGTCCACTGTGGACGCGGCGCGACGGAGGTCGCCGGGGTCGCCCGAGTCCAGGGCCAACCTGGCGAGCAGGATCGCGGCCGGGCCGTTGGCCGGGACGTTCTTGAAGTCGTCACCGCGGCGCCACCAGATGCCGCCGCCGGTGTGCTCGGTCCAGCCCGAGCGCAGCCGCGCGGCGATCGCGTCGATGGCCTCTGGACGGCGCACGCCGACCTCCTTGGCGGCGCGCAGCAGTGCCAGGCCCAGCCATGCCACGTCGTCGTAGTAGTCGTTGAGCCAGCCGGCGACGTTGCGCAGCCGGATGCCCCGGATCAGCGCGGCGATCGCCCGCCGCCGCGCCGCGGTCGGCTCGCGTACCTGCGCGTCGACCAGGCAGTCCAGCAGGTGCGCCTGCCACCAGTAGTTCCACGGCAGGTGCAGCCGGTGCACGGGCGTCGCGGGCCACGCGGACACGCCGAGCAGCGTGGCCGGGATGCCCCACAGCCGCCGCAGGTGCCGGGCCTCCACGGCCCGCTCGGCCACCCCGGCCATGGACGCGAAGGACGCGGCGTCGCGATGCGCCTCCATGTCCCCAGCATGGACCCCTCGCGGTACGTCGTTTCCGCGAGTTCGCGCCGTTCGGCGGCGCTCACCAGGCCCTGGACAGGTCGGCGTGCTGCCGGATCCAGGCGTGCATGGCGATCCCGGCGGCCACCCCGGCGTTGATCGACCGGGTGGAGCCGAACTGCGCGATCGAGACGACCAGCGTGGCGGCCTCCCGGGCGGCCTCGGTCAGCCCCGGACCCTCCTGGCCGAACAGGAACAGGCACTGCCGGGGCAGTGCGGCGGTCTCCAGCCGCACCGACCCGGGGGTGTTGTCCACGGCGACCACGGTCAGCCCCTCGGCCGCCGCGAACGCGGCCAGCGACGCGACGTCCGGATGGTGGCAGACGTGCTGGTAGCGGTCGGTAACCATGGCGCCCCGCCGGTTCCACCGCCGGCGGCCGACGATGTGCACGGCGCGCGCGGCGAACGCGTTCGCGGTGCGCACCACGGTGCCGATGTTGTGGTCGTGCTGGAGGTTCTCGATCGCGACGTGGAACGGGTGCCGCCGAGTGTCCAGATCGGCGACCACCGCCTCGCGGCGCCAGTACCGGTAGCGGTCGACCACGTTGCGCCGGTCGCCGTGGGCCAGCAGTTCCGGGTCGTAGCGCGGGTCGTCGGGCCAGTCACCGGGCCACGGCCCGACGCCGACCTCACCCGCCAAAGCCCACTCGGTGGGACCCAGTTCCGCGGTCATGGTGCCTTACCTTGAGCGAGTAGGCGCACGGTAGCCACCTCGGGTGCCGCACCTCGCCCGAGGCGTGTAGCCACCTGACGAACGCGCCGACCCACGAGATGATCACCACCAGCGCGACCAGCCAGCGGACCAGCGCCACGTCCTGGGTCGGATACAGCACCCCGGTGACGTAGGTGTCGATGAACCCGCCCTCCAGCGGCGACTCCCCGGCCCTGGCGCGGAGGAAGTTCTCCAGCGCGGTCAGCGGGCAGGTGACGGGCGCGGTCACGATCAGCGCGGCCCAGCCAGCCATCAGCACGTGCGGAATGATGACCCATCCCCACCGCCAGGCGAGGAAACCACCGAGCAGCAGGAACACGAGCACCGCGAAGTGCACGAGAACCGTGGCCCCGATGAGCACCTGGATCGCCATGGCGACCTCCCCGCTCAAGGGTAGAACGGTCCACTGACAGTTGGCCGGCCAATTTCCCGCACCCCGGAGGAAGGGCCGCCGCCGCGGCGCTCACAGACCCAGGTCGGCCTTGCCCAGCAGGTACCGGTAGGGCAGGCCACGCTCCTGGATGGCCTCCCGCGCACCGGTGTCGCGGTCGACGACGGTGGCCACCCCGACGACGCTGGCACCCGCCTCGGTGAGCGCGTCCACCGCGGTGAGCACGCTCCCTCCGGTGGTGGAGGTGTCCTCCACCACGAGTACCCGCTGCCCGCCGACCTCGATGCCCTCGATACGGCGCTGCAGGCCGTGCTCCTTGGCCGCCTTGCGCACCACGAACGCGTCGAGCACCTCGCCGTTCGCCGCGGCGGCGTGCATCATCGCGCAGGCGACCGGGTCGGCGCCGAGGGTGAGCCCGCCGACCGCGGCGTAGTCCCAGTCGGCGGTGAGCTGCCGCAGCAGCCGGCCGATCAGCGGCGCCGCGGCGTGGTGCAGCGTGGCCCTGCGCAGGTCGACGTAGTAGTCGGCCTCGCGGCCGGAGGACAGCACCACGCGGCCGCGCACCACGCACAGCTCGGTGACCAGCCGGGCGAGTTCGGCCTTGGCGGCCTGGTCGGAGACGAGTCCACTTCGCACGAGCATCCAGCCTCTCACATGCGGGCGCGGCCGCTCGCGGAAGCCGATGCCGGCGGTCAGGTGTTGTTCCGGCTCACCGACGAGCTGGACTCCTGCTCCTCGCCGGAACCCGATCCGGACGGCTCGGCACCGGGCGCGCCGGACCCGGACTCCGCGTTCGGGTCCGGCTCGGGATCGAACGGGTCGACCACGTCGGCCACCTCGCCGAGGTCACGCAGCAGCCGCTCCAGCCGGGACGGGGTGGCGTTCGGCGGCGCGGTGGCCAGCACCCAGTCGCCCTCCAGCCACACCACGTTGACGTCCCCGCCGATCTCCTCCACCGCCTCGACCAGGTCGGGAGTGATCAGGCTGCGGGCGGCGGTCATGTCCGAGACGAACGCGTACCGCTGACCCACCGGGCCGAGCAGGTCGGGCATCTGGTCGCGCTGGAACGGCACGCTGGGCAGCCACAGCTCGACCACCACCGGGATCGTCTTCCGGCAGCGCACCGCGACCAGCACCGAGGTGACCTTGCCGCCGTTCTCGTGGTCGAGCACGTAGACCTGGCGGCGGCCGTCCGCGGTGAAGGTGGAGCCGGCGACCACGTCCTTGGCCACGCCGGTGCCGTAGTAGGCGATCGCGCCGCTCTGCCATCGGGTGGGCAGCACCTGGTCGGTCTCGGCGAACTGCCAGCCACGCAACGATGCCCACCGCCGCCGCTCGCGGTTGCGGGCGGTGCGCTGCGCCCGGTCGGTGGCCAGCAACGCCAACCCGCCGACCGCGGCGACCACGCCCACGGTGAACCAGACCCACGCCGGTATACCCACCCTGACGAGGGTAGCGGTGTGCGGCTCCGCAGCGAAGATCACTGGTGATCCACGTCGCACGAATGGCCCAACGACGCCGACCGATCGCACGTTCGGTAACGCCGAAGATCACGCTCGGCGTTCACCGCGGTCAGCCGTGGCTGACCGCGGGTTGCTCGGCGCGGCCGACGATCAGCCCGGAGTTGTCGTCGCTGACGTCCACCCGGACGGTGTCGCCGTCCCGGATCTCCCCGGCCAGCAGTTCCTTGGCCAGCGGGTCGCCGATCGCGGTCTGCACCAGGCGGCGCAGCGGCCGCGCCCCGTACACCGGGTCGAAGCCGTTGATCGCCAGCCAGTCGCGCGCGGCCGGGGTGACGTCCAGGGACAGCCGGCGCTGCGCCAGCCGCGTGCCCAGCTCGTGGACCTGGATGTCCACGATCGCGGTCAGCTCCTCGGTGGCCAGCGCGTGGAACACCACGACGTCGTCCAGCCGGTTGAGGAACTCCGGCTTGAAGTGCTGGCGCACCACCGCCATCACCGCGTCGGTGCGCTGCCGGTCGTCCAGGTTCGGGTCGGCGATCGCCTGCGAGCCGAGGTTGGAGGTGAGCACCAGGATGGTGTTGCGAAAGTCGACGGTGCGGCCCTGACCGTCGGTCAGCCGGCCGTCGTCGAGCACCTGCAGCAGCACGTCGAAGACGTCCGGGTGGGCCTTCTCCACCTCGTCCAGCAGCACCACCGAGTACGGGCGGCGCCGCACCGACTCGGTGAGCTGGCCGCCCTGCTCGTAGCCGACGTACCCGGGCGGGGCGCCGACCAGCCGGGCCACCGAGTGCTTCTCGCCGTACTCGCTCATGTCGATGCGGATCATCGCCCGCTCGTCGTCGAAGAGAAACTCGGCGAGCGCCTTGGCCAGCTCCGTCTTGCCGACCCCGGTGGGGCCAAGGAACAGAAACGACCCGCTCGGCCGGTTCGGGTCGGCAACGCCGGCGCGGGCCCGGCGCACCGCGTCGGACACCGAGCGCACCGCCTCGGCCTGGCCGACGACGCGCTGGGACAGCGCCTCCTCCATGCGCAGCAGCTTGGCGGTCTCGCCCTCGAGCAGCCGGCCGGCCGGGATGCCGGTCCACGCGCTGACCACATCGGCGACGTCGTCCGGGCCGACCTCCTCCTTGAGCATCACCGGGTGTTCCGGGGAGTTCTCGGTGGCCGCGGTGGCCGCTTCGAGTTCCTTCTCCAGCGCGGGAATGCGGCCGTAGCGCAGCTCCGCGGCCTTGCCCAGGTCGCCGTCCCGCTCGGCGCGCTCCGACTCGCCGCGCAACGACTCGAGCTGCTCCTTCAGCTCGCGGACCCGCTCGATGCCGTCCTTCTCCCGCTGCCACCGCGCGGTCAGCTCGGAAAGCTGCTCGCGCCGGTCGGCCAGTTCGGCGCGCAGCGCGGCCAGCCGCTCCCGGGAGGCCGGATCGTCCTCCTTGGACAGTGCCATCTCCTCGATCTCCAGCCGCCGCACCGCGCGCTCCACCTCGTCGATCTCCACGGGCCGGGAGTCGATCTCCATGCGCAGCCGGGAGGCGGCCTCGTCCACCAGGTCGATGGCCTTGTCCGGGAGGAACCGGGCGGTGATGTAGCGGTCGGAGAGCGCGGCCGCGGCGACCAGCGCGGCGTCGGTGATCCGCACGCCGTGGTGCACCTCGTAGCGTTCCTTGAGGCCGCGCAGGATGCCGATGGTGTCGGCCACGCTTGGCTCGCCGACCAGCACCTGCTGGAACCGCCGCTCCAGGGCGGCGTCCTTCTCGATGTGCTCGCGGTACTCGTCCAGGGTGGTCGCGCCGACCATGCGCAGCTCGCCGCGGGCCAGCATCGGCTTGATCATGTTGCCGGCGTCCATCGCGCTCTCGCCGGTGGCTCCGGCGCCGACGATGGTGTGCAGCTCGTCGATGAAGGTGATGATCTGGCCGGCGGCGTCGGTGATCTCCTTGAGCACCGCCTTGAGCCGCTCCTCGAACTCGCCGCGGTACTTGGCGCCGGCGACCATCGCGCCCAGGTCGAGCGCGACGACCCGCTTGCCGCGCAGCGACTCGGGCACGTCGCCGGCCACGATCCGCTGGGCCAGGCCCTCGACGATCGCGGTCTTGCCCACGCCCGGCTCGCCGATCAGCACTGGGTTGTTCTTGGTGCGCCGGGACAGCACCTGCACCACGCGGCGGATCTCGGCGTCCCGCCCGATCACCGGGTCGAGCTTGCCGTCCCGCGCGCGCTGGGTGAGGTCGACGCCGTACTTCTCCAGCGCCTGGTAGGTGCTCTCCGGATCCGGGCTGGTCACCCGGGCCGAGCCGCGCACCTTGGTGAAGGCCTCACGCAGCGCGTCCGGGGTGGCGCCGTGCCGGCGCAGCAGGTCGGCCACCCGGCCGCCCTCCTCGGCGAGACCGACCAGCAGGTGCTCGGTGGACACGTACTCGTCGCCCATCTCGGTGGCCAGCTGCTGGGCGTGGCTGAGGACCCGGCCGGAATCCCGGGAGAGCTGCGGGGCGGAGACGGTCGCTCCGGTCGCCGAAGGGAGGGTGTGGGCGAGCCGCTCCAACTCGGTGCGCACCTGCGCCGGATCGGCGCCGACCGCGGCGAGCAGCGGCGTGGTGATGCCGTCGCTCTGGGCGAGCAGCGCGGACAGCAGGTGCACCGGGGTGACCTCGGGGTTGCCGCCCACGGACGCGGCCTGCACCGCGGCGGAGATCGCCTGCTGGGTCTTCGTCGTCGGGTTGAAAGCGTCCATCCCTCACCTCGTCGGCACGTCCCACGACCACGGCCCCGGTCACGAGCATGACCAGAGCCATCATCAAGCACAACGTTAGGAAAGTTGAGCGTGTTCCGCTCAAGTCGGCGGGGCGACGGGGTGTGGTCGGCGACACAGCGGCCGCTCCGAACCATGGCTCGACGCCGGGGCACCCGCGGTGGCCGTGACGCCCGTCACCCGGGGTTGTGCCGCAGGTCAACGCGGGTTGGGCCGCCAGTCACCCACATGTCGCCGGAAGATGTCCACAGGCTCGGGGCAGTTCTCCACAATCCCCAGTTCGCTATCCACAGGCTTGTCGACAGAAGGGTCCACAGGGCCTCGGGCTACCGCCGTCCGAGTGATTCGGCAGGTGAACGAGCGGTGACCCGGGCGGCCAGCGTGTCAGGGCCACCAGGAGCCGTCGTTGCCGACCGGAATACGGGGTTCGCGGTACTCGCCGATGACGACGCGGCGGCCAGCGTCAGCGCGGCAGGGCGGCATCGACCCCGGAGGAGGCGGAGGTGTCGGAGGCTTGTGGGGCGTCGCCGGAGGGTTCGGCCGGCCGCAGCGCGGCCCACAGGTCGGTGGCCGCCGCCTCGACGCGCTTGGAAAGCTCCATCACCTCGGAGTCGTCCCAGCCGGCCATGGCCTGCTGCACGAACTCGGCCTGGGCCTGCTGCCAGCGGCGCAACGCCTCGGCGCCCTTGGCGGTGGCGGACAGCAGGGTGACCCGGCCGTCGGTGGGCGCCGGGCGGCGGCTCACCAGGCCGGCCCTGACCAGCTGCGCGACCTGCCGGCTGATCACCGACGGATCGACCGCCCGGTGCAGGGCCAGGTCGGAGGTGCGTACCTCGCCGCGCTGCGCGATCTCACCGAGCAGCCCGCCGGCGGCGGGGTGCAGGCCGTAGTCGTCCTGCCAGATCCGCATCACCAGCGCGTGCTTGAGCTGGAACAGCGAGCGGAGGGTGCGCAGCAGCTCCAGGCAGGCTTCGGGCGTGGGGCCCATCCGCGACCTCCCCGACATAGTTGCTCAACGCAACCATTTTACCTCTCGCCGCACCGCCGGGCTAAGCGGTCATCCGGGCCATCCCGGTCGGCCGGGCGCGTGATCTCGAGAACGGCGGTCGCGCGGACCCGGACCCGGCGGCCGCGGCCTACAGCGCCTCGTTGAGCCGGGCCAGCAGGCCGGACAGGGTCCGCATGTCGTCGGCGGACCACGACTCGAGGCGCTCCCGCAGCCGCCGCCGGCGGTGCTCGCGTACCTGGTCCAGCCGGTCCCGGCCGGTCGCGGTGAGCTGGACGATCCTGGCCCGGCCGTCCGAGGGGTCGGCCACCCGCTCGACCAGGTCGAGTTCGATCAGCCGGGCGATCTGCCGGCTGACCGTCGACTTGTCCAGCCCGGTGCGCTCGACCAGTTCGGCGGCGCGGACCGGGCCGGTGTCGACCAGGTGCAGCAGCAGCGCGTAGGACGCCGCGTCCAGCCCGGGATGCACCTCGGCGGCGAACAGCAGGGACAGGCTGCGCGCCCGGCCGAAGAGCACGGAAAGCTCCCGTTCCACGGCCTGCGCCGCGGCCCTCCGGTCCTCCCGCTGGGTGCTGGTTCGCTGCACCGGCGCCTCCCGCCCGACCACGTCGACCACGGTGGCACGCTATCCCGCCGGCCAGCCGGCTGATCGCGGTCGCCGGGCACCCGTCCGGGCGTCCATGCCTCGCGCCGAGTTGCTGCGGACACCGCGCGGGCGTCCCCGCGGCGGTGACCGCTGAGTTACAGCGTGGTACCGCCGAAGGGGCGAATCGCCCGCGGTACCCCCATTCGCGGCACAGGAACACGACGATCGGTGAGCTCTTCTCAGCCGAACGTACTCGAAGGTGGCATCAAGGGGTCAGTAGCCGGGTCGAGGGGTTAGGGTCCACACGGTCGGGGGACGCACGCTCGTTGGCAGGTGGGGCGCCTTGATCGACGCCCGGACAACGTGGAGACTTCGCGCTGACCATGACAGCAAACGCCGTGCTTAGCCCCATACCTCCCACGCCGCCACGTCGTGAGCCGCCACCTGCCGTCACCGCGATGGTGCGGCTGATCCGGCAGAGCTGGGCGGTCGCCGAACCGCAGGCGGACGAGATCGCACGCTACTTCTACAGCATGCTGTTCGCCATCGCGCCCGCCACCCGGGAGATGTTCCCGATCAACATGGACGTGCAGCGTAGCCGGTTAATGCGGGCGATCGTCCACTTTGTGCAGATGGTGGACCGGCCGGATGACCTGATCCCGTTCCTCCGCCAGCTCGGCAGGGACCACCGCAAGTTCGGCGTGGTGGCCAGCCACTTCGAGGCGCTGGGCACGGCGCTGCTGGCGGCGCTGAAGAAGTACCTCGGCGACATGTGGACGCCGCAGGTGGAGATGGCCTGGGCCGAGGCGTACACGATCATGGCCAGGTCGATGCAGGAGGCCGCCGCGGCGGACGACGGCCCGGCGTACTGGCCCGCGCACGTGGTGCACCACGAGCGGCTGAGCTGGGACCTGGCGATCGTCCGGGTGCAGCCCGAGTACCCGCTGCCCTACCAGGGCGGCCAGTACGTCAGCGTGGAGACGCCGCAGCGGCCCCGGCTGTGGCGGTACTTCACCCCGGCCAACGCGCCACGCGAGGACGGCGTGATCGAGTTCCATGTGCGCGGTGTGGAGGGTGGCTGGGTGAGCCGGGCGGTGGTCAGCCAGACCAGGCCGGGCGACGTGTGGAAGCTGGGCTCACCGATGGGCCGGCTGGGCATCGACCGGACGGCCGGCCGGGACGTGCTGATGGTCGCCGGCGGCACCGGGGTCGCGCCGATGCGGGCGATGGTCGAGGAACTGGCCCAGTGGGGCGACAACCCACACGTTCACCTGTTCTTCGGCGGCCGCACCCGCGACGACCTCTACGATCTGGAGACCCTGCGGAACCTGGCGGTGACCAACCCGTGGCTCACCGTGGTGCCGGTGGTGGAGTCCGATCCGGGCGCGCGCGGCATGGAGCACGGCACCCTCGCCGACGCTGTCACCCGGTACGGCGCCTGGGCCGAGCACGACGTCTTCGTCAGCGGCTCACCCGCGATGATCCGGGCCACGGTGTCCCGGATGCTGGTCGCCGGCACCCCGCTGGACCGCGTCCGCTACGACCCGTTCACTGTGGACTGACTGGTTTCCGCGCGCACGACGATCAGGTTCGCCGGGGTTCCCCACCTGCGGTCGAAACCCCGCCGGGAGCCACAGGTCGCCTTCGCGCGCTGCCGGCCGCCGCGCGACGGCGCCGTCCGCGGCGGCCGTGATATCTCTCCTCAGCGGCGCCAGCGGCGGCGACGCTCGGGGCGCCAGACGACCAGGGCGGTCTCCGGCCGGCGGAACGGCACCAGGTCGCGCCGGTAGGACGCGTGCACCATGGCGGCGGCCTGCTCCGCGGCCGCGTGCGCGGCGGCAAGCTGCTCGTGGAGCTCGGCGACCTGGGCGCGGAGCTGGGCGACCTGCTGCTCCAGCTCGATGATCCGCTTGATCCCGGCGAGGTTGACGCCCTCCTCCTGGGACAGCCGCTGCACCTCGCGCAGCAGCGAGATGTCCCGCAGCGAGTAACGGCGCCCGCCGCCCGGGGTGCGGCCCGGGGAGACCAGGCCCATCCGGTCGTAGGTGCGCAGGGTCTGCGCGTGCAGGCCGGACAGCTCGGCGGCCACCGAGATCACGAACATCGGCGTGTCCTCGGTGGCGCCGGGCGGGAAGGACACCGCGCGCGGCGCCATGTCGTCGAATCCACCACCGAAGAACGAGGTGCTCAAGGCGACTCACTCCTCCTCAGCAGCTCGGTGAGGTCGGCCCGCGGGTCCTGACCGGCGGTGGCCTCGGCGTAGGCTCGCAGCGCGTCCTCGGCCGCACCGTCCAACTTGGACGGGACCGCCACCTGGACGGTGACCAGCAGGTCGCCCTGCCGGCCGTCGCGCCGCCGGATGCCCCGGCCGCGCACGCGCTGTACCTGGCCGCTGGAGGTGCCCGGGCGGATCTTCAGTGACACCTTCCCGTCCAGGGTGGGCACCGTGATCGTGGTGCCGAGCACCGCCTCCGGGAAGGTCACCGGCACGGTGATGGTCAGGTCGTCGCCGGACCGGCCGAACACCGGGTGCGGGTTGACGTGTACCCGCACGTAGAGGTCGCCGGACGGTCCGCCGTTGCGGCCGGGCTCGCCCTGGCCGGCCAGCCGGATGCGCTGGCCGTCGTCCACCCCGGCCGGGATGCGCACGTTGAGCGTCCTGGTCCGGGTGCTCACCCCGTTGCCCCGACACTCCGGGCACGGCTGGTCGACGATCCGACCGGTGCCCCGGCAGTCCCGGCACGGCTCGGAGAACGCGAACGCGCCCTGGCTGCGGGTGACCAGGCCGGCCCCGGCGCAGGTCGGGCACGTCCTCGGGGTGGTGCCCGGCCGGGCACCGGAGCCCCTGCAGGTGCCGCAGGCGCCCGGGCTGGACAGCCGGAGCGGGACGGTCGCGCCGCGCACCGCCTCGGTGAAGTCGATCCGGACGTCGGTCTCCACGTCCTCGCCGCGGCGCGGCCGGGTGGCCGAGGTGGTACCGCCCCGGCGACCGCCGAACAGGCCGCCGAGCAGGTCGCCGAGGCCGCCGGTGCCGCCCGCCTCGCCCATCGGGCCGCCGAACAGGTCGCCCAGGTCGAAGCCGCCGGCGCCCGGGCCGGTGCCGAACCCGCCGAAGCCACCGCCGCCCGGGCGGAACGTTCCCGCCCCGAACAGCTTCCTGGCCTCGTCGTACTGCTTACGCTTGGCCGGGTCGGCGAGCACCCCGTACGCCTCGGAAACGGTCTTGAACCGCCGCTCCGCCTCGGCGTTGCCGGGGTTGGCGTCCGGGTGCAGCTCCCTGGCGAGCTTCCGGTACGCCTTCTTGATCTCGTCCTGGGACGCGTCGGGGGAGACGCCCAGCTCGCGGTAGAAGTCCTTCTCCAGCCAGTCCCTCTCGCTCACCGGACGCCCCCTCCCTTCTCGTCCCGTCGCCGGTCAGTCGCGTTCTTCTGCGGGCTTGTCACCGGGTGCCTCCGCTGTGGGCGGCTCCGGGATGCCCGGGGCCACCGGAACCTCCGGAGTGGCCGGCTCCGGTTCGTGGTCGGTCACCCCGACCAGAGCCGCCCGGATCACCCGGTCGCCGAAGCGGTACCCGCGGCGCAGCACCGCCGTGACCGTCGGCTCGTTCACCTCTGGCGAGGTGCTGTGCTGTACCGCCTCGTGCACCGAGGGGTCGAACGGTTCGCCCTCGTGGCCGAACGCCTCCAGGCCGGCCTTGTTCAGCGTTGCGATGATCTTGTCCGCGACCGCCTTGAACGCGCCGGTGAGGTCGCCGTGCGTCTCGGCCCGCTCCAGGTCGTCCAGCACCGGGAGCAGGTCGTTCGCCAGCTGCCCCTTGGCGGTGGACGCGACCAGCTCGCGGTCCCGGTCCACCCGCTTGCGGTAGTTGGCGTACTCGGCGGACAGCCGCTTGAGGTCGGCGGTGCGCTCGTCGAGTTGCTTGCGCAGCTCCTCCACCTCCCCGGCGTCGACCGTGACGGTGGCCCCGCCGGCCTCGCCGGCGGGTTCCGGAGCTGCATGCCGGCCGGACGGCTTGGCCTCCTGGGGCGCGCTGGCCTCCTTGGCCTCCGCCGCGCCCGCCGCCGGCTGCTGGCCGGCGGCGGGGGCACGAACCTGCCCGGTCTGTGGGTCAATGCGACGACGGTCCCGGACCACGACTCTCGGCTCCTCGGTCCCCTGGTCGTTCACCTGTGCACCACTACGCGCTGGTTCGTGGTTGGCACTCACTTCTTCTCGTCCTCGTCGACGATCTCGGCGTCCACCACGTCGTCGGCCTTACCGGAGGACGAGGACGCGCCACCGTCGCCGGCGCCCGCGGCGGAGGCGTCGGTCTGCGCGTACATCGCCTGGCCCATGGCCTGCGACTCGGTGGTCAGCTTCTCCATCGCGGCCCGGATGGCGGCGACGTCGGTGCCCTTCAGTGCCTCCTTGGCCTCGTCGGCCGCCTTGGTCACCTTCTCCTTGACGTCGGAGGGGAGCTTCTCGTCGTTGTCCTTGACGAACTTCTCCGTGGTGTAGACGAGCGTCTCGGCCTGGTTGCGCACCTCGGCCTCCTCGCGGCGGCGGCGGTCCTCCTCCGCGTGGGCCTCGGCGTCCTTGATCATCCGGTCGATCTCGTCCTTGGGCAGAGCCGAGCCACCGGTGATGGTCATGCCCTGCTCCTTGCCGGTCGCCATGTCCTTCGCGGTGACATGCACGATGCCGTTGGCGTCGATGTCGAAGGACACCTCGATCTGCGGGACGCCGCGCGGGGCCGGCGGGATGCCGGTCAGCTCGAACATGCCGAGCTTCTTGTTCTGCGCCGCGATCTCCCGCTCCCCCTGGTAGACCTGGATCTGCACGGACGGCTGGTTGTCGTCGGCCGTGGTGAAGATCTCCGAGCGCTTGGTCGGGATCGTCGTGTTGCGCTCGATGAGCTTGGTCATGATCCCGCCCTTGGTCTCGATGCCGAGGGACAGCGGGGTCACGTCGAGCAGCAGGACGTCCTTGACCTCGCCCTTGAGCACGCCGGCCTGCAGCGAGGCGCCGACGGCGACGACCTCGTCCGGGTTGACGCCCTTGTTCGGCTCCTTGCCGCCGGTCAGCTCCTTGACCAGCTCGGTCACCGCCGGCATGCGGGTCGAGCCGCCGACCAGCACCACGTGGTCGATGTCGGCCACCTTGATCCCGGCGTCCTTGATCACGTTGTGGAACGGGGACCGGCAGCGGTCCAGCAGGTCGGAGGTGATCCGCTGGAACTCGGCCCGGGACAGGCTCTCGTCCAGGAACAGCGGGTTCTTGTCCGCGTCGACGGTGATGTAGGGCAGGTTGATGTTGGTGGTCGAGGAGCTGGACAGCTCGATCTTGGCCTTCTCCGCGGCCTCCCGGATGCGCTGCATGGCCATCCGGTCCTTGGTCAGGTCGATGCCGTGCGATGCCTTGAACTTGTCCACCAACCAGTCGACGATCCGCTGGTCCCAGTCGTCGCCGCCGAGGTGGTTGTCACCGCTGGTGGCGCGGACCTCGACGACGCCCTCGCCGACCTCCAGCAGGGACACGTCGAACGTGCCGCCACCGAGGTCGAAGACCAGGATGGTCTGCTCCTTCTCGCCCTTCTCCAGGCCGTAGGCCAGCGCGGCGGCCGTCGGCTCGTTGACGATCCGCAGCACGTTCATGCCGGCGATCTGGCCGGCCTCCTTGGTGGCCTGCCGCTGGGCGTCCTCGAAGTACGCAGGCACGGTGATCACCGCGTCGGTGATCTCCTCGCCCAGGTACGCCTCGGCGTCCCGCTTCAGCTTCATCAGCACCCGCGCGCTGATCTCCTGCGGGGTGTACTTCTTGCCGTCGATCTCGGTCTTCCAGTCGGTGCCCATGTGCCGCTTGACCGACCGGATGGTCCGGTCGACGTTGGTCACGGCCTGGTTCTTCGCCGGCTGGCCGACCAGGATCTCGCCGTTCTTCGCGAACGCCACGATGGACGGCGTGGTCCGGGAGCCCTCGGAGTTGGCGATCACCGTCGGTTCACCGCCCTCGAGGACGGCGACGACGGAGTTGGTCGTCCCCAGGTCGATGCCGACCGCTCGCGCCATTGATCCCTCCTGGTATGCCGTGGTCCTGCCGCTCTCTTGAGCGGCCTCAGCTCAAGTCTGCGTGAGCACCGGACCGACCGTCAAACAAGACTTGAGCCGGTCGCGCTCAACCTTTCTGCCAGCCTCAACGCGGCACCACGTCACGGTGTTCCCGACCAGCCGACCAAGATTCGGCCGAACGGTGCGATGCCGGACACGTCCGGGGGTTACTGACCGGTATTCGGGCGTAGTCTCCGCGAACGGACCCGGTATCCGACCAGGAGAGGCATGTCGAGCATGGGCGCTCTGCCGATCGTGCTGGGGTTGATCTGCGCCGTCGTGACCGTGGTCGCGGTGGCCATGGTGGCGGTGACCGTGACTCGGATGATCCGCACGATCCGCCTCGGCCAACCCGACCCCACCCGCAACGGCCCGTTCGGCGCGCGGCTGGGCACGCTGCTGCGGGAGTTCCTCGGGCACACCAGGATGCTCAAGTGGAGCCACGTGGGCGTGGCCCACTGGTTCGTGATGATGGGCTTCCTGTGCCTGTCGCTGTCCGTGCTGGAGGCGTACGGCGAGGTGCTGTGGCCCCGGTTCGAGCTGCCGGTGCTCGGTGGCTGGCCGGTGTGGAACCTGGTCGTGGAGATCCTCGGCGTGGGCACCGTGCTCGGCGGGCTGTGGCTCGCCGGCGTGCGGCAGGCGGCCCACCCGCGGCGGGCGGACCGGCAGTCCCGGTTCGCCGGCTCGAACATGGGCCAGGCCTACTTCGTCGAGGCCGTCGTGGTGCTGGAGGGTGTCGGCATCCTCGGCCTGCGCGCGTTCAAGGCCGCCACCGGGATGCTGGACCAGCCGGTGTGGGCGGCGCCGGTGAGCCACGCGCTCGGCGCGGTGCTGCCAGCCAGCATCGCCGCGATCAGCGTGTTCGCCGCGTTCAAGATTCTCTCGGCGATGGTGTGGCTGATCGTGGTCGCGGCCAACGCGACCATGGGCGTGGCCTGGCACCGGTTCACCGCGTTCTTCAACATCTACTTCAAGCGCGAGACCGACGGCAGCGTGGCGCTGGGCGCGCTGAAGCCGATGATGAGCGGTGGCAAGCCGCTGGACTTCGAGGAAGCCGACCCGGAGAACGACGTCTTCGGCGCCGGCAGGGTCGAGGACTTCTCCTGGAAGGGCTGGCTGGACTTCACCACCTGCACCGAGTGCGGCCGCTGCCAGTCGCAGTGCCCGGCGTGGAACACCGGCAAGCCGCTGTCGCCGAAGCTGGTGATCACCCAGCTCCGCGAGCACGCCTACGCCAAGGCCCCGTACCTGCTCGCCGGCGGCCGCAAGGACATGGCCGGCGAGGAGATCGGCCTGGTCGGCGACAACTCGCACGCCAAGGTCGACGCGCTGGCCCTGGCCGAGGCGGAGCGCCCGCTGATCGGCCGCCCGGACGAGCTGGGCGTGATCGACCCCGAGGTGCTGTGGTCCTGCACCACCTGCGGCGCCTGCGTGGAGCAGTGCCCGGTGGACATCGAACACGTGGACCACATCGTGGACATGCGCCGCTACCAGGTGCTGATCGAGTCGAACTTCCCCACCGAGCTGGGCGGGATGTTCAAGAACCTGGAGAACAAGGGCAACCCCTGGGGCCAGAACGCCAAGGACCGGCTGGCCTGGACCGAGGACCTGGACTTCGAGGTGCCGGTGTTCGACGGTGAGCTGGCCGACGACGTGGAGTACCTGTTCTGGGTGGGCTGCGCCGGCGCGTTCGAGGACCGGGCGAAGAAGACCACCCGCGCGGTCGCCGAGCTGCTGCATATCGCCGGGGTGAAGTACGTGGTGCTCGGCCCGGAGGAGACCTGCACCGGCGACCCGGCGCGGCGGGCCGGCAACGAGTTCCTGTTCCAGATGCTCGCCCAGCAGAACGTCGAGGTGCTCAACTCGGTGTTCGAGGACCGGGAGGCGAAGCAGCGCAAGATCGTGGTCACCTGCGCGCACTGCTTCAACACGCTGGCCAACGAGTACCCGCAGCTCGGCGGCGACTACCAGGTCGTCCACCACACCCAGTTGCTCAACCGGCTGGTGCGGGAGCGGCGGCTGGTGCCCGTCGCCCCGGTCACCGAGGACGTCACCTACCACGACCCCTGCTACCTGGGCCGGCACAACAAGGTCTACGAGGCGCCGCGCGAGCTGGTCGGGGCCTCCGGGGCCACGCTGCGCGAGATGCCCCGCCACGCCGACCGGGCGATGTGCTGCGGCGCTGGCGGCGCCCGGATGTGGATGGAGGAGCGGATCGGCAAGCGGATCAACCTGGAGCGGGTGGACGAGGCCACCGGCACCGCCCCGTCGAAGATCGCCACCGGCTGCCCGTTCTGCCGGGTGATGCTCACCGACGGGCTCACCGCGCGGCAGAACGAGCAGAAGGTGCCGGAGAGCGTCGAGGTCGTCGACGTGGCGCAACTGCTGCTCAGCGCGGTTCGGCGGGGCCAGGACAGCGACCAGGACACCGCCACCGACGCGGTGCCCACCGGTACCCCGCTGCCCGCCGGCGACGACCGGTCCCACTGAGCCAGGACAGCCGAAGGGCGCCCCGGTCGATCGACCGGGGCGCCCTTCGTATCACCGGTTCATCGGGCTGCCGGGCCGGCGCGGAGAGATCAGCGGTCGTCGGCGCGGGCGGACGCGCGGGCCCGGCGGGCGATGCCGAAGGCGAACCCGCCGATGCCGAGGACCAGCGCGGAGACGCCGACGGCGGTGGAGCGCACCGGGGTGTCGGACTGCGCCACGTCGGGCCGGCTGCCTTCTGGCGCCGCGGTGGTCGGCGCGACCGGGGTGGCGTTGACCTCGGCCGCGGCGGCGTTCGGGGCGCCGGCCAGGCCGAAGGCGAGGGCACACGCTCCGGCCGCGACAGCTCTTCGCCAGCTACGGCGGCGGGGCCGCTTCATCGACGTTGCCTCCCGAGATCACGGGGTACCACCCAGAGAGACGCGCGGGCGGCGGCTCCGGTTGCGTCAGGGGTGCGGCGCCGGCCGGACCGCCGCCCACACGCCCGGTCGGCCGGGGATATTCTCCACTCGGCGACCGCCGGCCGCCCTGCCGAATGACCCGGCAAGGTCACCCCCAATAGGGTTGACGCGGATCTCGGGACCGGGCCGGGACCCTGGCGCCCGCCGAGGTGACCGCGGCGCGGACTCGCGGAGGAGGGTGCATGGCGGAGGGCTCCGACGAGGGCGGGCAGAGCACGCTCACCGTACGTTCGGCGTCGCGGTACGCCCGGAAGGCGCGCGACGACTTCGGCAAGCTCATTGCGGATCTGGAGCGGGACCGGTTCGCATCCCGATGAGGCGCCGATCATTCGGGAGTTGTTCGAGCGGCTACGCCAGGGCCACAGCCTGCGCACGATCCAGCGGGACTTTGCCGCGCGCGGCATCCAGAACCGCTCCGGTCGTCCGTTCAGTTCGCAGCATTTGCGGGGGCTGGCGTGTAACGCCGCGTATGCGGGGTTGCGGGTGCACTACGCGACGCCGACAGTCGGCCCACGCAGGCGCCCCACGGGGATTACTAACGAGGCCGACGTGACCAAGGCGGTATGGCCGGGGCTTGTCGAGCCGGAGACCTTCTACGCGGTTCAGCGGCGGCTGGTAAGTCCTGCGTCCGGATCTCCAAAGCAGAACTGGACGCCTACGCCGAGAAAGCCATGATCGCGTATCTCTCGCGAGACTGCCAGATTTTGGTCAGTTGTCGAGGTAGAGCAGGGGGGCGATCGTTTTCCGGCACACGCCACAGTGCATGGGTGCTTCCAGGGCGACCAGTTCGCAGTCAAGCATGACCAGGTGGTCGCGGGTGCCGGTGGTTTGCTCGGTCTCCCAGGCCCGTTGCCAGACGTCGAGGTTGGCGTGCAGGTCATCGAGGTACCGGAGCGTCATCTCGTAGAAGGCGCGGACGCCGTGCTGCTTCATGTAGGTCCAGTTGAACCGCAGTGATTCTTGGATCACCCGGTATGGATGGTTGAACCGGGGTAGACCCCACTCGGGTCCGCAGACGTCGTCGATGTCCAGGCGTGCTGCTCGCGCATCGAGTGCGGCCCATCCGCCGTCGGCGTCGAGGTCGGTGAGTGCCGTGCGGACCAGTCCGGTAGCACGGTCGAGTTTCGCGCGAGCTGCGACGAACTCGGCGGTCACGGCCGCGCGGTGGGTGTCAGTGGGGTCCTTGCGGCAGGTTTCGATGGCGGCACGGATGCGGTTGACGTGGCCGGCGTTGGCATCCATGCAGGCCCCGAAGCTGTCCCAGGGGTCGGGGATGCCCCGCTCGGCGACAATGGCGGCGATCTTGGCGCCCTGTAAGCCCATCCGAACTGCTCCCTGTCCTCGGCTTCTCTAGTCACCGCGCACGCGAGCTGCGAGGTACGCGGCTGCCTGGGTGAAGGCGATGCGTTCCTGATCGCCGGAGTGCATGTCGCGGATCGTGACCGCGCCGTCGGCTTGTTCGTCGCGGCCATACAGCACCGCGAACCGGGCGCGCTGGTCGTTGGCCCACTTCAGTTGCTTGGCGAGCTTGCCGGAGGAGCCCAGGTATACACCGACGCGCAACCCAGCGGAGCGCAGCGCGGCGGCCAGCGCGGTCAGGTCGGCCTCGGCGCCCAGGACGGTGATCGCCACGTCGAGCCCGCGTGCTTCGGTTTCGCTGGGTTGCTGGCTGGCCAGGATGCGTTCGATGCCGATGGAGCCACCGCAGGCAGGTACGTCCGGGCCGCCGAGCGCGGCGACCAATCCGTCATACCGACCGCCCGAGGCGATCGATCCGGGATAACCCGTTGCCGAGACCTCGAAAATCGGGCCGGTGTAGTAGTCAAGTCCGCGCACCATGCGCGGCGTGAAGGCCACCCGGCCCGCGGGCAGCCCGGCGGTCAGCTCCACCAAACGATCCACCTCGGCCAACCCGGCGCGTCCCTGCTCGGTGCCGTCGAGCTGCTTGCGGACACGGTCAGGATCATCGGAGGCGAGATCGGCAACCAGCGCGGAGGCCGTCGCAGTCGCCAAGCCACGCTCGACCAGCTCGGCGCTCACGGCATCCGGGTCCAACTTGTCGAGCTTGTCGAGCGTGATCAGCACCCGGCCGCCGAGATCGGCCGGCACGCCGTAGGCATCCAGCAGCCCGAACAACGCCTGACGCGAATTGATCTCAAAGCGGAACTGCTCAATGCCCAATGCCTCTAGTGCGTCGTGGATCGCCCACAGGATCTCTGCATCCGCCAGCGGCGATGTCGACCCGACGGTGTCCACGTCGCATTGGGTGAACTCCCGGAAACGTCCCCGCCCGGGGCGATCAGCGCGCCACACCGAGCCGAGCGCATAGCGCTTGTACGGGGTCGGAAGCCGGTTGCCGTAGGTGGCCACCACGCGGGCCAGGGGGACGGTGAGGTCATAGCGCAGCGCTAGATCGGCTTCACCGCTGGCCTCGTGCTCGCCGCGACGCAGGATCTTGAAGATCAGCTTGTCACCCTCGTCGCCGTACTTGCCGGTGAGCACGTCAAGCCGCTCGAAGGCGGGCGTCACCAGAGGGTCGAAGCCGTATCGCTCGAAGACCTCCCGCACTGTGGTGAACGCACGCTCACGGCGCCGGACGTCGTCTGCGAGGAAGTCACGAGTACCCGAGGCTGGTTCGGCGGCCTGCGCCATGAGAAAGATCCTCCTGCAGAGCTACGGAGCGAAGCAAGTAACTTACTCTGCGTTGCTCCATCGGTGCGACACAACGCCCGCCCCGCACAACCAGTCAGGGCTTGGCGCCCGCCAAACGTAGCCCGAACCGCGCACTCGACCCTCCCGTGGGCGGCTCGTAGCCATTGACCAGGGCCAATAGCGCGGCTTTTAAGCGAGTCAAGGTCGCTCAACCGGGTCTCTCCGAGTCCCGGTCATCGCCGAGTCGCTGACCTGCGTGGACAGGTAGCCCCGACGGTAGGCGATGGTGACCACGTGTGTGCGGCTCCGGGCGTGCAGCTTGCGCATGATGCGGCGCACATGGGATTTCACGGTGTGCTCGGAAAGGTGCAGCTCTAGGCCGATCTTCACATTTGGGTGCCCCTCGGCGATCAACGCGAGCACCTGTCGCTCACGGTCGGTCAACGCCGGGTTGGGTTGCCGCGGACGTGCGCCACGCGCGTACGCGGTCGAGTTGGTGACAGACCTCAACGAAACGGGTGCCTCTCTAGTCGTCGGGTAGGTTCTGCAACCCGGTCAGCACGCGTTCCATGACGTGCCGACCGGGTGATACGTGCGGGTCGTCGGGTCGTGGCGGCACCGGTCCGGGGACGCGCACCGGCAACGTTCCGGACAGGTGCTCCGGCAAGTCGTCTACGGCGGACCAGCCGCCTGGTTCTGCGGTCACCGTGGCCACCACAGCCGGGCGGTCGACGCCGGATCGGGCGCGCGGCCGAGTGCGAGCCGCGGCGCCAACGGGTGACCGGGCGGCAGCAGTGCGGTCAGCTTGTCGACCACGTCGGCCGCCGTGCCGTCGGCTTTCCACACGATGTAGCCGTCCGGGTCGACCCGCAGTGACTCGGCGTCGGTCTCACCGCGCAGTCGCAGGATGTCCGCCGTGCCGTCCGGCCACGTGCGCAGCGCCGTCCACTCGGCCACGCCGTCCTGCTCGGCGTAGGCGAAGGTCCACCCTGCCGTCAGGTCGGCCAACCGCCGCAGCACCGGCCACCGCGTCAGCGCCTCGGGTAGCGGCAACAGGTCCTCGGGCCGGATCACGCGCCACCCTCCCGGCCGCCGGGGTGTGGTGACGCTGCCGGCCCGGCGGCGCGGTCAGCCGGGCCGGCAGCGGGCAGGAACCGCCGGCCGTGCCCGTCGGGGGCAGGCACGGACGGCGGAGACGGGAGAGCCGACAGAGTCTCGGCGACCCGCGCGCGTATCGCCTCGATCCGGCGGCGCTGCGCCGAGCGGCGCCGCAGTCTGCGCCACCACCGGCCCGCGGACGATTCGGGCAGGGTCACACGCGTCGTCACTGGACACCTCCGGCGAAAGTCGGGGGGACCGCCGCGGGACGGTGGGGGATGCCCGTCCCGCGGCGGCCGAAGCGGCCGGCGTGGGGAACGGTGGGCGGACCGCCGGCCGCCGGCTGTGGGGACCGGCGCCCCGGGAAGCTCGGGAAACCCGGGGCGCCGGCCGAGGGGCGCGGGCACTCCGGCCGCGCCATGCGTGCCCGCCGCCCACGCTGGGTGGTCAGCCCGGCGTGTGTCCCGGTGCGGCGGGCACGGGGCTGGGTGGGGACCGGCGGCGGCCGGTCGAGGGCAGGCCACCGGTCCCCGATCCCGCGCGCCTGCGCCGCCGGGCGTGCCCGGCCCGGTCCACCGGCAGAGTGCGCGGGAGATCATCACGCCACCGACCGCGGCAAGATCACGACCGTGTCGGCAAGTCGGCGGGCGGCACGGACACGCTCGGCCCGCTGCTGTTCCGCCCGTTCACGGGCGAACAGGCCCCACACTGTCAGCGCCGACCCATCGCGGCGAACGTGCGCCCCATGCGAGCGCACGCGGCAAGCCAGCAGCGTGCGTCCGATCAGGTGAAGACTTCATGCCGGGCTGGTAGTGCACACTTGGCCGCAAGCGAGGAGGTACGGACGATGGCGGAGCCGAGTCCTACGCCGTACAAGCGGCAACTTGGCATGGCGCTGGAGCGACTGCGCACGGCCGCGGGCAAGTCACCCGAGGACGCCGCTGAGCTGCTGGAATGTTCGGTGTCGAAGGTGTACCGGATCGAGCGCGGCCACGTGTCCGTGCGGCCCGCGGAGCTGCGTGACCTCCTTGACTTCTACGGCGCTCCACAGCAAGAACGCGACGAGATCGAGCAGCTCGGCCGCGAGGCTCGGCGACGCCGGCCGCGCACGCCGTACGGCTCGGTGATCCCAGACTGGTTCCGGCAGTTTGTGCACTTGGAGGAGGCGGCGAGTGAGATCCTTGTCTACGAGTGCGAGTTGATCCCCGGCGCGCTCTAGACCGAGGGGTACGCGCGAGCCATCATCGAGGCGACGCCGACCCATCGACCCGGAGACATTGGCCGGCTGATCCAAGCTCGCATGGTTCGACAGCAACGGGTGATCGGAGATGATCTACGACTGCACGTCGTGATCAGTGAGGCGGCGCTCAGGCGCGTCGTTGGCGGTCGGGACGTGATGCGCGACCAGTTGCGTCACCTGCGTAAGGTTGCCGAGCGACCGAACGTCGTGCTACAGGTCATCCCGTTCAGCGCGGGAGCCCATGCGGGAACGGGTGTGCCGTTCATCCTGCTCCGCTTCCCTGACAACGCCGGCAACATCGTGTATCTGGAAGACCTCACGACCGCGTCATACGTGGATGACCCCGGCCACCTGGCGAACTACGAGCTGGTGTTTCGTCACTTGCTGGCCGCGGCACTCAGCCCGTCCGAGTCGGCCAACCTGCTGGATACTGTGGCGCGGGAACTGTGAGAGCAAGTGAAAGGGGTACGGAGATGAACGCTCCGGACCTGTCTCGCGCGACGTGGCGCAAGTCCAGCCGTAGCGCTGGGAACGGCGGCGCATGCGTCGAGATCGCGCATGTGGCGCCCAGCATGGCCGCCGTGCGCGACTCGAAGAACCCCACCGGGCCGGCGCTGGTGCTTCCGGCCGCTGCGTGGGACGCGTTCCGAGAGGCCACCAAGGGCGGGACGTTCGACCTCGCCTGATCGAACATAAGACAGCGCCGGTGCCAGCCATGGGGGCACCAGCGCTGTCGCATTTTCTACCGCGTGTGACCGCCACTTGCCGCGTGCGAGGGTTCGCGCACCTGTGCGCCCGCGGTAGGTGCCCCCGGCTCATTGGGGCGCCGCTCCGGTCTGCGGGGCGGGTCCAGCGTCCCGCTTGTTGCTGTCCTCCGGCCTTCAGTGGTCTCCGTGGTGGACTCGGTGGTGAGAGTGGCGAGGAGTTGGCGGGCCTGGTGTTCGCTGATACCGAGTTCCCGGGCCAGCCGTCCGCGGCCGACCGGTTGGCCGGTCCGCTGCCCCTCGGCCACCAGGGCGGCGGCGCGTTCCTCCAGAGTGGCCGGCGCCGGTTGGTGGTCCTCGCCAGCCTCCGCCCACGTGACTGGCGCCGAGTCTGGTGCGGGCCGGTCACCAGCGGGAACCCCGGTGATGACCAGCGACCGCACCAGCTCGAAGGAGACGGCCAACGCCAGCGGAGGGACGAGCGCGATGGCTCGGCCCACCAGGGTGGGCTGCGCGGCGGCGGCGTTGGCCGCCAGGCTCGCCAGCACCCCGCCGAGCAACGCCAGCCACGCCAGCACCCCGCCGGGGCGAGCGGCGCGGCGGCGCACCAGCAGTACGGTGGACGCGGCCACCACCATCCCGTCAATGGCCAGCGGGATCAGCCATGCTTTCCAGCCCTCGCCGGCCCGCTCGCCGAGGGTGCGCATGTGGTCGTAGCTCACCATCGCCGCGACCACCGCAACCACGGTGGTCGCGGCGATGGCCACAGTCCGGCTGCTCACGCCGTACCCCGTTAACCGCGTGACCGGGTTAGCGGGACTGGCCCGGCGCCGCGTCGTCGGCCTGGGCCGCCGCCCAGGCCGCGAACGACATCAGCGCGTCATGCCAACCCTGGTCATAGGCGGTGGCGCGGGCGGCGGTGAGGTCATAGCCGGCACCGCCGGTGATGTATGCCTGCACCTTGCGGGCCACGGCTTTCCACTGCGCCGGGGTCAACGTCACCTCGTCGATCACGACGGACAGCGGTTGCGTCGCCGGCTCCGGCAGCGCGCGCTGGAACGCCTGCCGGACCCGCTGCGCTTCCTCGGGAGCCACGCCGAGCCGGGTGCCGTTGGGCAGGGGTGCGCTGGTGTGGAACAGGCGGACCTGTCCGGCCACCCAATGTGACCACCGTTCGTAGACCTCGGCCACGGTCGTGCCGGCCGCCTCGGCGACCTGTTCCGCGGTGGCACCGCGCAGGATCGCGGCGTGCATGGTGCCCGGCTGCCACCGCAGCAACCAGCCGGCCAGTACCGCCATGACGGCCAACTCGTGCAGGTAGTCCGCAGCGCTGGTCAAGCCGCGCGGGAGGAACCATTGCGCGGGGTCGGCCCAGTAGTCGGCCAAAGCATAGGCGGAGACGTCCAGACCGGTAACCGCTCGGTGGGTAGTCGGCCGCTCGGTGGGTAGTCGGCCGCTCGGTGCGCAGCCGCTCGGCCCGGGTGGCTTCGAGTTCGGCCGTCGCGCTGTGCGCGTCATCAACCAGTGCCGGGTGTTGCGTTCCGCCGTTGGCGGGTGCGTCGTTCATGATCAACCTCTTCCGATCCCTTGTGCCCGGGGGATCGGTGCGTGGACACCGTCACCGGGGGCTGCCTACAGTGATCGGGAAGGCTCCGTTTCAGCAGGTCACCGGCTAGGTACGGTTAGCGAATGACCACTGTGCTCGTGGCGCTCGGAGTCAACCTGGGCATCGCGGTGCTGAAGGCGCTCGCCGGGGTGGTCACCGGATCGGCGGCGCTGCTCGCCGAGGCGGGGCACTCGGTGGCCGACACCACCACCGAGGCGCTGCTGCTCACCGCCCTGCGCCGGTCCGGCCGACCGGCCGACCGCCGGCACCCTTTCGGCTACGGCAAGGAGCGGTACTTCTGGTCCCTCCTCGCGGCTGTGTCGATCTTCGCGTCGGGCGCGCTGTTCGCCTTCGTCGAGGGTGTCCGGGCGCTGCTGGGCGGGCCCGTGGACGAACCCGATTCCTGGGTGGGGTACGCCGTGCTCGGCCTCGCGTTCGTGCTGGAGGCCACCTCGTGGGCCCAAGCCATGCGGCAGGTGCGCGCCGAGGCGGCGGCGGAGCGGCGGCCGATCCTGCGGCACCTGCGCCTGGTCGACGACCCCACCGCGAAGACCGTGCTGCTGGAGGACAGCGCCGCCCTGCTCGGCCTGCTGCTGGCGTTCGCCGGCATCGGCCTGCACCAGCTCACCGGCATCTGGGCATTCGACGGCATCGCGTCGCTGGCCATCGGGGTGCTGCTGGCCGTCGTCGCCTACATCATGGGACGGACCAACAAGGGGCTGCTGATCGGCCGGCAGGCCGACCCGACCCTGGTGCGGGCGATCCAGCGGCGGCTCGCCCAGACCCCCGAAGTGGAGTCGGTCGTCGACCTGCTGACCATGCTGACCGGCACGGACCGCATCCTGCTGTGCGCCAAGCTGGACTTCACCGACTCGCTCACCGCCGCCGAGCTGGAACGCGCCTGCATGCGCATCGACGGCGAGCTACGCGATGCGTTCCCCGACCTGGACGAGATCTTCCTAGAGCCGGTGCCGCGCAACGACCCGGAACTGCGGGCCCGGGTGCTCGCTCGCTACGGCGGCGCCCTGGACGGCTTGCGCGGCTAGTCGCGCCGGTACGCCCCGCGCACGGGGTAACGGCGCCGGCGCAGCCCGGCGAGCATCATCAGGGCGCCGGCCAGCAGCATGCCGAGCCCGAAGGCGGAGACCGGGTCGACGCGCACCGCGGTGGTGGCCAGCCGTGGCCGCTCCGGTTCCGAGTCGGAAGCCGGCGGCACCAACACCCCGGGCGGCAGCGCGGCCAGCACCTGTACCCAGGCGGTGGTCCGGGCGGCGATCGGCGTCGCGTCCTCCACGTCGGGCATGCCGGTGGCGCTCACCGTGTTGGTCACCTCGCCGCGCGCCGGCGCGGTGGTGACGCAGGTCCAGTCCTGGCGGCTGCCCGCGGCGAGGCGGTCCAGCACGCGTTCGCACGCGGGCAGCGCCGGGTCGGTGACGACGACGTTGACCAGGTCGACGTTGCCGGTGTTGTGCATGGTCACCGTCGTGGTGATCAGGCTGCCGGCGTCGGCTCGCAGCGTGTCGGGGACCGCGGTCACCCCGATGCCGGTCCGCGCCCACCGCGCGGTGGCACTGCCGGTGCCGGTCACCGGACGCCCGGCCGGGTCGGTGCCGGTCGCGGTCACCGCGTTGACCAGGTCGTCGGACTCCATGGCCCGCTCGCAGTGCAGCGGCCGGCCGACCTGGCCGGGTGCGAGGTCGCCCAGCAGGCCGGAACAGCCCGGTACGGTCGCGCCGAGCGTGACGGCACGCAACGGCACGGTGCCGGTGTTGGTCACCGCCACGGTGAACCGGGCCGGCCGGCCGGTGAGCACCGCGCGGACGGGCCCGGTCACGTCGACGCGCAGCACGGACGGCGGTGGCCCGGCGGGAGGCGGCGGGGGTTCGCCCGCGGGAGGCCCCGCGGGGCGCGGCCCTGGCGGCTGGTTGCCGCCCGGTGGCGGCGCCTGCGGCGGTGCTGGCGCAGGCGCCGGCGGCGGTGCCGGCCGATGGGGCGCGGCGGGTGCCCCGGGCGGTTGTGCCGCCGGCGGCGGTGCGGCCGGCGCGGGAGCCGCCGCCAACGGCGGTCCGGGCAGGTGCACGGCGGGTGGCAACCCCGGCGGCCAGCCGCCCGGCAGGGGCGGAACCACCGGATTCGCGGGCGCCGGATCGATGTCGTTCCGTGGCGGGTCCAGGCAGGTCAGTACGGCACAGATCGGGTTGGACGCCGCCTCGGCCGGGGAACCCTGAGGGAGTAGCCACCAGATCATGAGGGCCGCCAGCAGCCATGCCGATCTGGCCAATGCCGTCCCCCCAGACGAGCCCATCTGCCCCCCTCGATGCGGTTCCCCATTGGGATGAAGCAGCGGGTGGGCGGATGGTCGACAGGGGCGTCACACCAGCGGGCTACCGACGCGCACGAGAAATTCCCCAAGTTGGGGGATCAAGTTCGATCAGCGGCGGGTGTCGATCCGGCTGAAGTTCAGATACGCCCGGGAGGGGGTAGGGCCGCGCTGGTGCTGGTACCGCGAACCGGCCCGCGCCGACCCGTACGGGTGCTCGGCCGCACTGGTCAACCGGAACAGGCACAGCTGGCCGATCTTCATGCCCGGCCACAACGTGATCGGCAGGTTGGCCACGTTCGACAGTTCCAGCGTGATGTGCCCGGAGAAGCCCGGGTCGATGAAGCCGGCGGTCGAGTGCGTGAGCAGGCCGAGCCGGCCCAGCGAGGACTTCCCCTCCAGCCGGCCGGCCAGGTCGTCGGGCAGCGTGACCATCTCGTAGGTCGAGCCGAGTACGAACTCCCCGGGATGCAGCACGAACGGCTCGTCGCCGTCGCCGACCTCGACCAGCGAGGTCAGCTCGTCCTGCTGGATGGACGGGTCGATGTGCGTGTACTTGGTGTTGTCGAACACCCGGAAGAAGCGGTCCAGCCGCACGTCGATGCTGGACGGCTGGAGCATGGCCGGGTCGAACGGGTCGAGCTCGAGCCGCCCGGACTCCAACTCCTTGCGCAGGTCCCGGTCGCTCAACAACACGCGGTCAGCGTAGCCCCCACCCAACCGCGCGCCCGCGCCGTGTATGCTCAACACCGCCTCGCGGGCGTAGTTCAATGGTAGAACGACAGCTTCCCAAGCTGTAGACGCGGGTTCGATTCCCGTCGCCCGCTCCACGCTTGTTCATACAGGTCAGAAGGGTGCGAGCCGATCATGGTTCGCGCCCTTTCGCTGTCTTGGGGCGGCGTCTGTGCCACACACGTGCCACTTGGCGGACCTCCACCAGCGCGCGGCCGTGCCGTCACCGTCGTCCTCGTCATCATCATCCCGCTCGTCCGCCTGGCGGCTGTGTTTCGCTTTGCTGCCACCGGTCCCGGCGTCGCGGTGCTGATCGACCGGCGCGCTCAGGCCGGCAGGGATCCGCCGATCTGCCTCACTCATCGCGCGTTGGTAGATCAGCACCGCGTGGACGCCGTCGTGGCCCACACGCACCATCAGATCCCTTGGTGCTCGCTCCAGTCGCCGCGGCCGGGACGCGGTGGCCGTATCGCGGACACGTCCGCCGCGCGGCTGAATAACCGATCCCAACGGGTGGTGTGCGATCACTGCGGCTGCGATCGATCGAAGGCACACAGAGCATCACAGATGGCACGAACAGCGTTCGTGTTCTGGTCCACGCGAGCTCACTCGCGCGCCGGAAGCGGCCGAGGGTTGGCGTGTACTCCAATGCCGACCCATACCGGAAATCCGGCCGGTGGCTCACCGCCGAGCATTGGGTGCCCCACCGGCGGACCACACCAATGATTTCGGACTCACTCGTCAACAGGGCGAGGGAGTGCAACGAGAACCCACGGGGGTTTGAGGCTTATTCAGGCGGTTGCGTAGAAGTGTAGGGCGATTACCGCTGAGATGGTTTCCGAGAAGGTCTCGATGGGCCGCCGGTAGTCGGTGTGCATGATCCTCCAAGTTTTAAAGTTGGCGAT
>NZ_BJFL01000036.1 GCF_005405885.1 Gandjariella thermophila | reverse complement strand
CCGAAACGACGGCATTCCAGCATTGGAATGCTCAGCCCCATCCAGTTTGAGACACGACAGACGTCGCCTCACCACGGCGGCTGACACCACACCCAACGTGTCCGGAGAACGGGGTCAAGCTCAGGGACCGATGACCGAGACCCCAGTCGATGCTTGGGCTGACATCATGTGGCGAGACCCCAACGGGACGATCGTCCTCATCCAGGTCAAGAACAACATTCAGCCAACGTTGAACCCCGGCGCCCGGTGGATGGCGGACATATACCAGTGGCTCACTGCGCACTCGGACGACGGTGCGAGATCGTTTGACGAACTGCCGGCGCGTCACTTTGACCAAGGATCGGCGCGGAATGTCACAGCGGCGGCTACGAGCGCGTACCTCATTGCGGCGGCCGTCCTTGAAGGAGTGGCCATTCGTGACGTGCGGAAGGCGTCGGAGAAACTCACTCAGCTTCTGGACCGGCCAGAACATCGTGTCGACCAATTTCGACCGCTCGACACGGATACGTACAATGTTGCGGCTTGGCTGACTCCTGTTGGCGCGCGGCGAGGGTACCTCAAGCCGACCGTCGTCGGGTCTGTCGATCAAGTATTGCCTGTAGCGGCCAGCGTTCTGGAAAGGGAACTCACCGACCTGCTGTCCCGTTGGGGGGAGGTCGCCCACGGCCTTGCGCCCGCTGAAGGACTCCAGCAACGTCCTGGCCGACTGAATCGGCATCGGCAACACGACGTGCTGTGCGCTGTCGCCGCTGCTCGACAAGCCCGACAGGCGGCCCTCCACGCACGTGATGCGGTAGTCAACCAACCCTGGCAGGACAGCAAAGAAGCGGTCGCTCGGTTCACTGAGGACTGGCTCAATCTCCAACCAACCGACGGCCTGGTCAACGCGACCGCCAATGCCCTGCTGTTTGCGTCACTCGACGACCCCGACCCTGACCCTGACGACAGGGACACGCTGGGTGGACGTGGCCTGCTCGATCGCCTGCGAAATGAAACTATTTTGCAACACCGTGCACTGCGGCTCCTTGGTGAGACGCAATTGTGCGGAAAGCCGGTGGACTATCTCGACCGTCAGATTCAGTCTCCGGTTACTGACGACGACAGTCCCCAGCTTCGTGACCATATTGCCGATCCGCAAAAGGTCGAGGACATTGTCTGTCTTGGAATAGGACGCTGGAGCGACGATCGCGTCGCCCGAGTGCTTGGAAAATTGAAGGAGGATGAGTACCGGGTGGCGGTCGTTTGGGCCGAGCAGGGATGCACATGGGCGCAAGCGGCCGAGATGTGTGGGCTTCCCGAGAAATATGGAGTCCGCGTCCGACGCCGACTCCGGCGGCTCGGCAAGGAATTGCTCGACCGCGCGGAGAAATCGGCCGCGTGAACGGAAAGCTCCTCGTCGAGCTAATGGCCGCCGTGGACTGGGATGCACAGTCCCGTCCACGGCAGGCGAATGCGATGCACCACGTCAGGCACCGGAAATCAGCTCGAAGGGAAGACTGCGACGATGTCGTCGACGGTGACGAGCCTGCCGCGCGATGGCGCGAGCAGCTTGCCCAGCCAGCCGTCTTTGTGGGGCAGGAGCGCCTCGATCTTGGTCCGGGCGTCACCTCGTGCTTCGGCGTTGCCGTCGCCGCACAGAGCGTCGTACTGCCGGAGCCGGGCAGCCAGCAGGTCGTACAGGCGGATGGCGGCACCGTGGTTGATCAGTACGATCTTGTCGTGGGCCGCCTCGGCGGCGTCGTCGTTGGCCGTGGTCGCCGGGGTAAGCAGGCAGCCGTAGACGCGGGTCTTCGCCGAACGCCTGGTCTCGACCTCGATCTGGCCCAGCAGTTGGTTCACGTCGCCGCGGATGAGCGGCTTCGGCTCACCTTTCGGAACGGTCTTGACCTCCCACACCCGGCGTTCCGCGCGCTTCGGGGTAGACCAGGTCCAGCGGCAGTCGGTGGCGCTCTGCTCGATCTTCGGTGGGCGTTCGCCACTGGCACCGGCCAGGCGAGCGAGGACCCTCAGCCCTTCGCACTGCTGGTCGTGGCTGCCGGCCAGCAGAGTTCGACCCGCGGAGAGTGCACGGTCGAGCCTGCTACCGGCTTCGCGGCGCCACTCGTCCCACGCGAGGAAGAACCGGTCGGTGTCGTCGGCGGTACGGTCGTAGCCTTCGAGGTCCGCGACCGTGCGGGCCAACCGGCGGAACCACGTCGTACGGGGGCCGTTCGCGGTGGCCTCCTCCAAGGCTGCGCGGGCAACGGCGAGGTCTTGCGGTCGTCCGCGGGCGAAGTGGGCGTGGGCCTCGACGTACCGCCAGAACGCGGCGTGCTCGGTCTCGCCAGCGGCAGCGTGTTGTGCTGCGGCCTCATGTGCCTTGCTGGCGGCGGTCCGGTGGTCGCCGATCCACAGTTCAGTCACCGCCGACACCTCCGCGTCGGCGCTAGACACGTCACTGCTTCCGCCGGTGTTGCGGCCGGGGCGGGCCTTCCGCCGTGGTACTGGTTGCTCGGCTGCTGGGGACTGCTGTGGGTTACGCCAGAAGGTGTGGCACGCGCGCAGGGTGCCGTCCCAGCCCTCATCGTAGATCTCCAGCGCGGTGCGGATGGTGGGTTCGGTACCAGCGGGAATCGACTTGCGGACGGCTGGGTCGGCGAGCATTTGGGCGAACGTGGGATCCAAGCCAAGGTAGAGGGAACGGTCGGTGGTATCGCGGTTGGCGCGGCCGAGCGCTTGGGTGACCCGTTGGCCGACGCGGTGGCGCATGAAGCTGGCGTCACCCAGGTAGGCCACGATAAACCGCTCAAACTCGCTGCTGGCTTGCGGGACCGTGGTGATGATGACCAGCTTGCAGACGTCGCCGGCAAGGTCGAGGCCGTCGTAGCGGCCCGCGGTCACCAAGTGTCCGTTCGCGACTCGGCTCCACGTGTCGACCATCGCGTCGTCGCCGGGACGCAGGCGATACACCTGCTGACCACCGGCGACGAGGATCTCTTGGAGGCTGTCGGCCTCAGCGTGGCTGGCGCACAGCCAGGCGGCTCGGCCGCCCGCGGCTTGGGCTTGGCTGAGTGCCCAACCGAGCACGTTCTGCTCGAAGGGCTGTTCCGAGCTGGGGTTCAACACCAGCAGCCGTTCGCCCGTGGCACCGAGCGGCAGCGGCCCGGTGGTGGTCAGGCGAGTGACCTGGCCGCCGCCGACGCGCCGCTGGAGATCGTCCATCGAGCCGAGGGTGGCCGACAGGTAGATCCGCTGTTTGGCCTGGCTGTACCAGGGGCTGAGCGTGGTCGGCGGATGGTAGGGGCGGATCTCGATGCCGGAGGGGCCGATCAGGAGGCCTCACTGGCCGAGATGGTCCCGGACGGTGGGCCACACGTACTTGATCTCGTCCTCGGTGCTGAAGGGCGATGCCTCGATCGCGTCGCGTGCCGGACCCGCGATCGCGGCCCAGTCGCTAAAGGACAACAGTTCGGGTGGTGTACCGAGTCGGGCGGTGCCATCGAGCATGGCCCGCAGGCCGGGGTAGGCGTCGGTGTGCGCGACGACCAGCTCACAGATCGTCTGGTAGAGCTCGCGGGCGGCACCTTGCTTGTCTGGAATGCGCAGCGTTTGCAGCCCGCTGAGCGGCTGCTCGGCAAGGTGGGCGTCGTCGAAGATGACCAGGTCGGCAGGCTTGGGGACCGGACTGCTGTTGAAGTAGACCCAGTAGTTCATCACGCCAACAGCGTTGGCCTGGTGGTAGTCGTCGAGCTTGGCGCCGCCGTAATCCCGTGCTGCGAAGCGCACGACGTCCAGTCCCAGAGCGTCAGCCTCGTCCTCGACCCGCTCGGCGAGCTGGCGCGTGCCGGTCAGGTAGGCCACCGACCATCCGCGGTCGAGGGCGTAGTCGGCGATCAGCAGGGCCAGGAGGGTCTTTCCCTCACCTGTCGGCATCTCGATCGCGAGGTCAGCGGTGTCGACATGGTGCTCGGCATACGTTTCGAGGACCAGACGTTGTCCCGGCCGCAGTTCGCGAAATCTCGCCGAGCCGAACTCGGCGAGGCGCTGGCCGAAGTCCGGCGGCGTCGTTTGTACCACCCGTCCCGTCCCCCTCCGGAGGTGAGGTCTGAACGCTAAAGGGAAGGTACTCGTTGGTCCCTCCTCGCCGGTTGCGGCAGGGGAGCCGCCTTCAACTGGGCCGTTGAGCTGCGACGATACAACCGTGGTCACGGACAGTGACAAACGGCCGGTTCCGCATAGGCAGCGGAACCGGCCGTTTTTCGCTATGACGGCCTGTAGACGGCCTAGGGTGGTCGCAAACAGGCGTTTTACCAGGTCAAACCCGGTATGCGATCACACGTCGTAGTAGAGCGCGAACTCGTACGGGTGCGGGCGCAGCCGCAGCGGGTCGATCTCGTTCTCCCGCTTGAACTCGATCCACGTCTCGATCACGTCCGGGGTGAACACGCCACCGTCAAGCAGGAAGTCGTGGTCGCTCTCCAGGTTGTCCAGCACCGCGTTCAGCGAGGCGGGCACCTGCTTGAGGTCCTTGGCCTCCTCGGGCGGCAGCTCGTAGAGGTCCTTGTCGACCGGCGCCGGCGGCTCGATCTTGTTCTTGATGCCGTCCATGCCGGCCATCATCATCGCCGCGAACGCCAGGTACGGGTTGCCGGAGGAGTCCGGGCAGCGGAACTCGATCCGCTTGGCCTTCGGGTTGTTGCCGGTGATCGGGATGCGCACGCAGGCGGAGCGGTTGCGCTGCGAGTACACCAGGCTGACCGGCGCCTCGAAGCCCGGCACCAGGCGGTGGTAGGAGTTCACCGTCGGGTTGGTGAAGGCAAGCAGGCTCGGCGCGTGGTGCAGGATGCCGCCGATGTAGTGCCGCGCGGTGTCGGACAGCCCGGCGTAGCCGGACTCGTCGTGGAACAGCGGCTCGCCGTCCTTCCACAGCGACTGGTGGGTGTGCATGCCGGAGCCGTTGTCGCCGAACAGCGGCTTGGGCATGAACGTCGCGGTCCTGCCGGCCTGCCAGGCGGTGTTCTTCACGATGTACTTGAACAGCTGCAGGTCGTCCGCGGCGTGCAGCAGCGTGTTGAACCGGTAGTTGATCTCGGCCTGGCCGGCGGTGCCCACTTCGTGGTGCGCGCGCTCGACGCTGAACCCGGCGTTGATCAGGTTCAGCACGATCCGGTCACGCAGGTCGGCGTAGTGGTCGGTCGGCGGGACCGGGAAGTAGCCGCCCTTGTACTTGACCTTGTAGCCCTTGTTGCCGCCGTCCTCGTCGGCGCCGGTGTTCCACCAGCCCGAGATCGAGTCGATCTCGTGGAAGGCGGCGTTCTCGGTGGTGTCGAAGCGCACCGAGTCGAACATGTAGAACTCGGCCTCGGGGCCGAAGTAGGCGGTGTCGGCGATGCCCGACTCGGACAGGTACTGCTCGGCCTTGCGGGCGATGTTGCGCGGGTCGCGGCTGTAGGCCTCGCGGGTGTGCGGGTCGTGCACGAAGAAGTTGACGATCAGGGTCTTCTCCGCGCGGAACGGGTCGATCCGGGCGGTGGCGAGGTCGGGCAGCAGCAGCATGTCCGACTCGTGGATCTGCTGGAAACCGCGCACCGAGGAACCGTCGAACGCGACACCGTTGCTGATGGCGTCCTCGTCCCACGACTGGGCGGGCACCGTGAAGTGCTGCATGATGCCCGGCAGATCGCAGAACCGGACGTCGACGAACTTCACGTCCTCGTCGCGGATGTACCGCAGGACCTCGTCGGGATTGGTGAACACCCTCGCTGGCTCCTTATGTCTGAATTGCCGACTCTGCCGGCGCCGTGCACGCTATTGCCGGGGTCGGTGCGGTGCGCAGCCGGCCTTGCGCGACGACGCTAAGAGCGGGGTGTTGCCCGACCGTCACCCGTATGTTTCGCCGATGTTAACGGGGTCGGGCGCTGGTGTTGCGGAGCCCTCGCCGGAGGCGGTCGGTGATGACCGCCTTACGCTGGTGGGGTGAGTAGGTGGACCGGCTCGTGGCTGTCCGGGCCGCCGGCCTCGGCGGGGCAGGGCGGCCAGCGCTGGCGCGGCGAGCGCCTCGGACTGCCGGAGAGCGGGCCGAACTCGGTGTCCCCCACCGGCCGCAGGGCGGTGGCGCTGCTGATCGACGCATTGCTGTCGGCCGGCGTGGCCGGCCTGTTCACCTACCCCGAGCTGCCGAGGAACTGGAGCCTGCTCGCCTGGTTCGCGATCACCCTGACCGGCGTGGGCGTCTTCGGGTTCACGCCCGGCATGGCGCTGCTGGGCATCCGAGTGGCCCGGCTGGACGGTGCCAGCCTGGTCGGGATTCCCCGCGCCGCCCTGCGGACCCTGCTGGTTTTCCTCATCGTGCCGGCCGTCATCTGGAACGCCGACAATCGGGGGCTGCACGACCGGGCCACCGGCACGGTGGTCGTGCGCACCCGCTGAGGCGGGTCACCGACGCCGGATGGTCCGCTGCACGTTCCGCATGCGGGCACCCTGTGGCATCGGCCCCTTCGGCAGCGCGGCGCCGCGGCTGCTCAGCGCCTGCAGCCTGGTCTCCAGCGAGTCCACCTGCGCTGAACTGATGTTGCGCGGGAACTTCATGATGTGCCGCTGCAGCTTCCGCAGTGGCACCTGGCCTTCCTCGTTGCCGACCAGCACGTCGTAGATCGGCGTGTCGCCGACCAGCCGGGACACCCGCTTCTTCTCCTGCGCCAGCAGGTTCTTCACCCGGCTGGGGGCGCCCTCCGCGACGAGGATCACGCCCGGCCGGCCGAGCACCCGGTGCACCGCGTCGAGTTGGGTGGTGCCGGCTACCGCGGTCGACACCCGCCAGCCGCCGCGCAGGTTCTCCAGCGCCCACGCCGCGGCGCCGGGCTGGCCCTCGGCCTTCGCGTAGACGGTGCTCTGCACCCGCCGGCCGAACAGCACCACCGCGCCGAGCACGCCCAGCGCGACGCCCAGCGGCAGCGTCATCCACTGCGCGTGCCAGGGGAAGCCGAGCAGGAAGACAATCGCGGTCGCGCCGAGGAACACGCCCAGCATCAGCGGGATCAGCAGCGGATCCTCGCGGCGCTGCATCTTGAACGCCTCGAAGATCTGCGCCCGCTTGGCCCGGGATTCCTCGCGCTTGGCGCGTGCCGCCTCCCTGGCGGCCGCCTTGTCCTGCTTGCCAGCCATGCTTGCCAGGATACGGCTCTGTTTGTTCTGCCCGCGCACCCCGACCGCGCCGCCGGGGCATGGGTGTGGGGTGCATCGCGGCCGCGTCGGACTCTGCGAGGATGCCAGGCATGGACGGGGAGGGCGCGCAAACCGCGGGACGGCCGGTCGACATCGAGCAGCGGCTGCTCGCGGCACTGGACGCGGAGCAGCGCGCCGCGGTCACCGCGCCCCGCGGCCCGGTGTGCGTGCTCGCCGGCGCGGGCACCGGCAAGACCAGGACGATCACCCACCGGATCGCCTACCTGGTGCATCGCGGCCACGTCTCGCCCGGCCAGGTGCTCGCGGTCACCTTCACCGCCCGCGCGGCCGGGGAGATGCGGACCCGGCTGCGCGCGCTCGGCGTGCACGGCGCGCAGGCGCGCACCTTCCACGCGGCCGCGCTGCGCCAACTCCGCTACTTCTGGCCGAGGGTGGTCGGCGACGAGCCGTGGGAGCTGGTGGAGGGCAGCAAGCTGCGGCTGGTCGGCCAGGCGGCGCACCGGGTGCGGGTGGCCACCGACGGCGAGACCTTGCGCGACCTGGCCGGGGAAATCGAGTGGGCCAAGGCGTCGCTGGTCGGCCCGGACGCCTACGCCGCGGCCACGGCCAAGGTGCACCGGGACACCCCGCTACCCGCCGATCAGGTGGCCCAGGTCTACACCGCCTACGAGGAGCTGAAGAACAAGGCCCGGCTGCTGGACTTCGGCGACCTGCTGCTGCACACCGCGGCGGCGCTGGAGCAGCACGCCGACGTGGCCGCCGAGTTCCGCGACCGGTACCGCTGCTTCGTGGTGGACGAGTACCAGGACGTCACGCCGTTGCAGCAGCGGGTGCTGGACGCGTGGCTGGGCGAGCGGGACGACCTCACCGTGGTCGGTGACGCCAACCAGACGATCTACTCCTTCGCCGGGGCCTCGCCGCGGCCGTTACTGGAGTTCGCCCGCCGCTTCCCCGGGGCGGCCGTGGTGCGGCTGGAACGCGACTACCGGTCCACCCCGCAGGTCGTCGGCCTGGCCAACCGGGTGATCGGCGCCGCGCGCGACCGGCCGGCCGGCTCCCGGCTGCGGCTGGTCGGCCAGCGCGCCGACGGCCCGGAGCCGCAGTTCGCCGAGTTCGACGACGAGCCGGCGGAGGCGGCGGCGGTGGCCCGGCGGATCCGGGAACTGCTCGACGCCGGGGTGCCGGCCAGCCAGATCGCCGTGCTCTTCCGGGTGAACGCCCAGTCCGAGGTGTACGAGCAGGCGCTGTCCGAGGCGGGCATCCCGTACCTGGTGCGGGGCGGCGAGCGGTTCTTCGCCCGGCCCGAGGTGCGGCAGGCGGTGGCCGCGCTGCGGGCGGCCGCGTCCGCGCCACCCGAGGGTGACCTGCCCGAGTCGGTGCGCGCGGTGCTCGCCGGGCAGGGGCTGACCGCGGAACCGCCCGCCGGTGGCGCCGCCCGGGAGCGGTGGGAGTCGCTGCTCGCCCTGGTCGAGTTGGCCGAGGAACTGGCAGGCACGCTGGACGGTGCCGACCTGTCCCGCTACGTCGCCGAGTTGGAGATGCGGGCGGACGCCCAGCACCCGCCGACCGTGGAGGGGGTCACGCTGGCCTCGCTGCACGCGGCGAAGGGTCTGGAGTGGGACGCGGTCTTCCTGGTCGGCTTGGTCGAGGGCACGCTGCCGATCCAGCACGCGGACGGCGACGACGCCGCGATCGAGGAGGAGCGGCGGCTGCTCTACGTGGGCGCCACCCGTGCCAGGGTGTACCTGTGGCTGTCCTGGGCGCTGTCCCGCTCGGCCGGTGGGCGCCGGCATCGCAGGCGGAGCCGGTTCCTCTACGGGCTGATTCCGGAGGATCATCCGGCCGCGCGGCCCACCGCCCGGCTGCGTGACGGTGGCGCGGCGAAGAACGGCAACCGGCGCTGCTGGGTGTGTGGTGACCAACTGGTCGGAGCGGCCGCGCTGAAGCTCGACCGGTGTCCGAGTTGTCCGTCCGATGTGGACGAGGAGTTGCTGGCCAGGCTTAAGTCGTGGCGCAGTGAGCGGGCCCGCCAGCTCAAGGTTCCGCCGTACGTGGTGTTCACCGACGCCACGCTGGTGGCGATCGCCGAGCGGCGCCCTTCGGACACCTCCGGCCTGGTGTCCATCTCCGGCATCGGGGCGGCCAAGTTGGAGCGGTACGGCCCCGATGTGCTCGCTCTGGTGCAGGGCGAAGGCCCCCGATCGGCTGACTCCTGAGCAAACTCGGAAAACCTGTTGCAGGCCTGTCCTGGGGCGCAATAGCCTGCTGAAGCCGGGCCCGAGTGGCCCGAAAGGTTTCGCCACGAGAGCCCGGAGGAGGTGGCCAGCGATGAGGATCTGCCGCGTCGACGATCGCTATGGCCACCGGATCCCCGGGGGTCTTGGTATGTCTGCCGGCATGCCCGGGGCGCCGCTCGCCGATCGGCTGATGGCCCAGCAGGTGCGGCTTGGCTGGCACGCCACCGTGAAGCGTGTCGCGGCGTCCGGCCCGCGTATCCGACCGATCTTCCCGACCGAGATTGTGCTGTCCGCACGGGAGCGAAGTCCCTGACTGCGCCGTCAGGACGACGAGGCTCACGAAGGCCGCGGACCGCATATCGGGTCCGCGGCCTTCGTGTTTTTCCGACTCGACCAGGCAAGGCTCGACCAGACAAGGGGAGTAGTACATGTTGACCGCCACCGTTCCGATACCCGGCGGAACGTTGTCCGAGGGGGACGCGGCCGAGGGGGCCGCGATCACGGGATTGCTCGACACCGCCCCGGCCGAGGGTGCCGACCTGCCCTGCCGGGTCAACGACCCGGACCTGTGGTTCGCCGAGTCACCGGCCGAGCTGGAGCGGGCGAAGGAGCTATGCGCCGGGTGTCCGGTGCGGGCCGAGTGCCTGGCCGGCGCGCTGACCAGGCGGGAGCCGTGGGGTGTCTGGGGCGGCGAGATCTTCGAGCGCGGCGCCGTCATCCCGCGCAAGCGGCCGAGGGGGCGGCCGCGCAAGGAGGACCGGGCCCGGGAGGCGAACTCGGGCCCGTCGGGCAAGCAGGAGGCAGCCGCATGAGGAACCCGGCGCCTGGGCTCACGGGGGCGGCGGCATGAACGGATGCCGATCGGCTGCCGGCGAACTGATCACCGCGCACCGCAAACCGAAGGAGAACGTGACGATGCTGTTGTACGAGGATCTGGCCAGGGCGCGAATGCGCGAGGTCCGGGAGGCCGTCGGTGACCAGCGCTTAGCCCGCCGTCTCCAGGCCACCCGCCGGTGGCGCTGGCTGGCCGGCTGGGCCGCCCGGCGTGCCGCCCGGGCCGCAGCCCTGCTGTAGGAGGGGGACGGCTTCGCGGTGTCACGGTGTTCGGAGGCCCGGTGAGCGTTGTTCGGACCGCCGAGCGGGCGCGGGCCATAGGCCCGCGTGAACGGTCGGTGTGGTGAGGGGCTTGGGGGCCGGCATTGGGCGGCCGAACAACGCGAACGTCTGGATGAGGACACCGTGACACCGCGGGGCGAGCCGGCCGGTAGCCGGTCGGCGAGGCACGTGGCCGCCGCATGGGGAGCCGCCGGAGGCCGATGACGGGGTCGTGACCGCCTCCGGCGCGGTGTGGTGGCCGCGAACGGTGACCTGGGTACGGTTGGTGGGTGGCCGGGCACACCCATGACGGTTTGGACTGGTCGGCGCGGATCGCGGAGATGTGGCGGGCGCAGGCCCTGGAGGGCGGCGCCCTACGCGGGGTGGCCGAGCGCCTCGCCGCCGGGTTGGCCGCGGGCGCGACCGTGGTCGACGTCGGGTGCGGTACCGGGGGCATGAGCGCCGCGCTGGCCGGGGCATTGCGTGGCCGCGGCGGCGGCCAGATGGTGCTGGTGGACGCCGTGCCGGAGTTGCTCGAGGTGGCCGCGGGCGCGGCCACTCGGGCCGGCGCGAACCAGGTGGAGGTGCGCACCGTGCGCGCCGACGCGGCCAGCGAGGAGATGCTGGACCTGGTGCCGGTCGCTGACCTCGTGTGGGCATCGCGGGTGCTGCACCACCTGCCGGACCAGCGGCGTGGCGCCGAGTTGCTCGCCCGGCTGCTCGCTCCAGGCGGGTGGCTGGCCCTCGCCGAGGGCGGCCTGGAGCGGCGGTGCCTCCCGTGGGACGTGGGCGTCGGCCGGCCGGGGCTGCAGGACCGGCTGCTCGCCGCCCGAGCCGCCTGGTTCGAGGCGATGCGGGCCGGTATCCCGGGATCGGTCAGGCTGACCCAGGGCTGGAACCGGGTGCTGGCCGAGCTGGGGCTGGGCAGCGTCACCGCGTTCAGCTACCTGGTCGACCATCCGGCGCCGCCCAGCGCGGCGGTGCGCGAATCGGTGACCGACTGGTTGACCATGGTCGCCGACACCGCTGCCGACCATCTCGACGCGGACGACCGGGAGGCGGTACGCCGGCTGCTTGATCCGCACGATCCCGCCTGGATCGGCGCGCGGGACGACGTGTTCGTGCTCCAGGCGCACACCGTCCACCTTGGACGGGCGGAACCGGAGACGGCGTGATACCCGATCCGGTCGTCGAGCACGCGACGATCCGCGGCGCGCCGCCGGATTCGGATAGCTTCGCCGTGTGGTGGAGACGACGTGCGCCCGCTGTGGCCGGCGGCAGGACCGGGCGGCGAACCCGGTCGAGGCACTGACCTGGGTCGTCGAGCAGGGTCCCGGTTTCCGGCGCTGGCTGTGCCCGCAGTGCGCGCGCACACACGTGCGCGACATCGAGGGCAAGCTCCCCTCCGACTACTGGTGACATCGGCGCCCAGCAGGCGTTGCCGCCGCTGGGAGCCGTCGCCGACCGCGTGTCAGCTGGCCGGCGGTTCGCCGGAACACGTCCGTGCCGCGGGGTGCTCGGGCAGGCCGTGCACCGGCGGCCGGGTGCGCCGCGCGGCCCGCCGGTAGGCGTAGACCAGCTCCCGGCACACCCCCTCCGGGTCGTCGTGCAGGCGCTGCGGCGGGGTGCGCAGTACGACCACGCCCTTGGCGGCCAGCGCGGTGTGCCGGGCCGGCTGCGCCGTCAGCCCCTCCGAGGCCACCGAGAAGCTCCGCGCACCCACCTCCCAGGCCAACGCCACCTCCTCCCACCACGCGTCGACCACCCCCAGCAGGACGCCGGTCACGCCGCGGACGGGCACGTTCCACCGCGGCTCCGGAATCGGGCAGCGTCGCACCACCCGTCGCGCCCAGCCCTCGGCGAGTGAGCGCACGCCGCCGGGGATGGCTCGGAGCACGGCACGCGGCGCGGCCGAGCCGCGCTGGCTGCCGGCGTCGAGTTCGGCGCGCAACTCGGACACCGTGCACAGGCCGCGCCGCACCGGCTCCATCAGCAGTTGACGCAGCTTGGCCGCGTCCCGCTCGCGCCGGGCCAGGTCCAGGACCGCCCGGGTGACCGGGGCGAACGGCAGCTCCGATCCGCCCGCTGCCGGGTCCGGCACCCGCGTGGTCCGCTCAACCTGCACGAAGCCGTGGCTGTTCACCCGGCGCTCGGCGGGAAGCAGCAGGTGCACCTGCTCGGGCGGCGGCAGCTGCCGGATGCCGGCGGCGCGCAACGCGTCCACTCCGGTGATCACCGCGCCGGGACCGGCGTAGGCGATGGCCGCCATGAGAAGCTGCCGGCGGGTGGGCACCCCGTTGCTGAGCAGCAGCACCCCGGGCAGCAGCCGCTGCCAGGGCCCGCCCGGCCGGCAGCGTGCCTCGATGGCCGAGCTCGACACTCCGGCTGCGCGTAACTCGGTGCTGCGTGCCACTCCGTCGGGTATGCGGGTGGTCAGCGTCGCCAGGTCGAGCGGTCTGTGCGTCATGGGTCGATCCTCCGGCCGGCCAAGTCGGCAGAAAACCCCGTTCGCTGGGTCTGTGGACAACCGCGTGAGTGGCTACGCCTGTGAGCCGCGTTGGGCTCACGGTGTGGACAACTCGGCCTTACCGGTTGACAGCGCGTCACATCGTCGTCGCGCCCCGCCCGACACCCGGACAGATCGCTGCTCGGCACGTCTGTCGGAACGAGCACTCGGCGGTCCGGGTTGCTCGGCACCACGATCCGTGCATCAACGATTGCCGACCGCACATCGGCGCGCGGTGCGAGCCGGTGCGGTCACTCGGCGAAGCCAGGTTGCCACCGCGCCACGATCTCCCGCGCGCGGAACTCGGCGCCGAGCTGGCAGAGAATGCCGGTCGCCCCCAAGGTCACCCGGTGGATGAGCAGGTACTGCGGCGGCAGGTTGAGGAACCGTCCGGTGTGGAAGTCCTGCCCGCGCAGGTCGCCGATGCGTTCCGCCTGCCGCTGCAGCCAGCGCCGGGTGAAGTGGAACCGCTCGGTGCGCAACGGGTCCGCGAACGGTGCCAGGTAGGCGAGCACGTCCTCCGCGTCCAACTCGGTGCCGGGGCGGATGAAGTGCTCGGCCCGGAGCAACTCCAACAGTTCCTCCGAGCGTTCCTCCAGGGCGAGCCGGGTCATCACGCCGAGGGTGCGGGGCAGGCCGTCGGGCAGCCGGGCCACCGCACCGAAGTCGATCACGCAGAGCCGGCCGTCCTCGCGCAGCATGAAGTTGCCCGGGTGCGGGTCCGCGTGCAGCAGCCCGGCCCGGGCCGGTGAGGAGAAATGGAACTCGGCGAGCCGCTCACCGGCGAGGTTGCGCTGCTCCACCTCGCCCTCCCGCATGATGGTGGCCAGCGGCAGGCCGGTGACCCACTCGGTGACCATCACCTTGGGCGCGCTCGCCACGACGTGCGGCACCAGCACCTTGTCGTCCCCGTCAAACGCCTTCGCGAACGCCCGCTCGTGGTCAGCCTCGGTGCGGTAGTCCAGTTCCTCCACCATGCGTTCGCGCAGCTCGGCCAGCAGCGGCTTGATCTCCGCGCCGGGCACCAGCGCCTGGAACAGCCGGCTGAACCGGGACAGTTGCCGCAGGTCGGCGAGCAGGGCCTGGTCCGCGCCCGGATACTGGATCTTCACCGCCACGTCTCTGCCGTCGTGCCAGACGGCGTGGTGTACCTGCCCGATGCTCGCGGCGGCGGCCGGCTCGTCGTCGAAGTCGGCGAACCGCTTGATCCAGGAGGTGCCGAGCTGCTCGTCGAGGACCCGATGCACCGTCCTGGCCGGCATCGGCGGGGCAGCCGTCTGCAGCTTGGTCAGCGCCTCCCGGTATGGGGCGGCGAGGTTGTCCGGCGCTGCGGCCTCGAACACGCTCAGCGCCTGCCCGAACTTCATCGCGCCGCCTTTGAGCTGGCCCAGCACGGTGAACAACTGCTCGGCGGTCCTGGCTGAGAACTCGGCGCTGACCTCTTCGGCGCTCTGTCCGGCCAGCCGCCTACCCCATCCGCTGACGACGCGGCCGGCGACCCCGAGCGGGAGGCTTGCCAGTCTTGCCGTTCGCTGCACGGCCCTGCGCGGGATCTCCGTCACGCCGATGATTGTCCATGCATCACCGACCCTCATGCAGTGTCGTGTACCTCGTCGCCCGGACGCGCGGTGTGCAGCGCGGGTTCGCGGTGGGCTCCGCAGCAGGACGGGTGGCGTGGCCAGCGCCGCCGTCGGAGCGCGGCGCGGAGCGGATCGAGTTCGAGTGTGGTGTCCCAGACCAGCGGGCGGGTGCCGTGCCTCGGCCACTCCAGAGCGAGCAGGGCCTGGCCCACGGCGAGCGCGGCGGTGGCCTGGGCGGTGGCCAGATCGGCTGGCTGCGGGCGATGCCCGAGTTGGGCCGCAACCCGCGGCCAGCACGGATCGCGGTCGGTGCGGTAGAGGTCGGCACAGCGCAGGCAACTGGTGCGGCCGGGCAGCACCAGCGGGCCGACCAGCCCGGTGCCCTCGCGGGCGCGGACCACCAGGTGTGGGATCTGGTCGGCGACCAGGGCGGCGACCAGCGCCGGGTCGGGAACCACCGCATCGGCGAGCACGGCGAGATCCGGACGGCGGTGCGGCGGCAGTGCGCGACCGTCCGCGCCGCTGGCCGCGCGCCGCACCGCCGCCTTCGCGGCTTCCCGGCGGGGCCGGCCCACGTCGGAGTCGAGATACCCGCAGCCGGTGTCCTCGGGCTGCACCACGCCGGCCGCGGCCACCTGCACCCGGCCCACACCGGCCGCCGCGAGCAGCACGGCCACCGCGACCGCCAGCCTGCCGTCGCCGTGCACGACCACCGCGGACTCCCGGCGGACATCGGGTACCCGGGCGCGCGGATGCCCGGTGCGCAGCGTCCAGGTGGTCGAGTCGGCCGTCAGCCGGCCCGGGGCTCCGGCCGCCGACCGTGTCGACGGGGCCGCGTCGTCCAGCAGCCCGGCCGTGGCCAGCGCGTCGAGAAGTTCCAGCACGGCCGAGCGGTCCACGCCCCGTTCGGCCGCGTGATGGACCAGTTCGTCCAGTGTGTGCCGGCCGTCCAGGGTGGTGAGCAGATCGGCCAGCGGCGGGCACAGTCCGCCGATGACGACCGCGTGCCGCGGATCGGTGCCGACCTGCACCTCGTCCGGTGCCCGGCGCAGCACGGCGAGCCCGGGTAACACCCTCGGCCGGCTGAGTGGACCGGCCTGGTCCGCTGAGTAGTGCAGTCCGCTCGTCCTCATGGCCGCAGCCTGGCACGGGGCGGCCCTGACTCGCGAACGGTTGTCCACAGGTGGCGTCGACTATCCACAGGTCACGATCGGGGCTTGACAGCCACGGAGCCGCCACGCTCGGTGCTCGCGTGTGCGGTTGCTCCGCGCGTGCCGGCGTGTGCCCCCACCGCCGTCAGGCCTTGCCGAGGATGCGGGTCATCTTCGTCCCGCACTTGGGACAGGTGCCCTTGGCCAGCCGGCGGCCGTTGGTCTCCTCCACCATTCCCACGAAGTCCCGCTTCTCCCGGCACTTGACGCAGTAGCCGTTGTAGGTCTCGGCCACGGCAGCCTCCCTTGCTCGTCGATACGCCCACCGTTCGGGACAGGGCGCGTCCAGCCCGGCTCGGCCGTCGCGCGTGGCCCGCGGCGCACGCTACCTGTGAGAATGCCCTGCTCGCCGGGCCGAGCGTGCGGCGTGTCCGTGGCTTCACCGATCAGTGGGGTCGGGCTCACCCACCAGTTGTGCTACCGGATTCCGCCCGAACCGTCGGTCTCTGGCCTTACCGTGAACGCCGTGGCCAAACCTCAGGTGGAGGTGCGCCGGAGTCGCCGGCGACGCAACACCGTCAGTGCGTATCGGGAGGGCGACACGGTCGTCGTCCTGCTGCCGGCCCGGATGTCCCGGGCCGAGGAGGAACACTGGGTGGCGGAGATGCTCCGCCGCCTGCAGAAGAGCGAGACCCGGCGCCGCTCCCCGGCGCGGGCCTCGGACGAGGCACTACTCATCCGGTGTCACGAGCTCACCGGGCGTTACCTGGGCGGCAGGGCGGTGCCGTCGAGCGTGCGCTGGGTTCCCCCGATGCGCACCCGTTGGGCTTCCTGCACACCGGCCGAGGGCACCATCCGCGTGAGCGACCGGTTGCGGGACGTGCCCGCCTGGGTTCTGGACTACGTCCTGGTGCACGAACTGGCGCACCTACTGGTCCCCGGACATGGCAAGGACTTCTGGCGGCTGGTACGCCAGTACCCGAAAACCGACCGGGCGATCGGCTACCTGGAGGGCCTGTCCGCGGCGGCCGGTCTGCGGATCACCACCGACGAGGAGGAGTGAGCAGGCTTACGCGAGCCTCCGGGGTAGCCGCCAGCGGGGTCGGCCGTCCCGGGTGCGGCGAGCCGGTGCGTTCAGGACTGCGCGGCGGAGTCGCCACCCTCCTCGCCGTCCTCGCGGTCCTTCGGGCGCTCCTCGCGCTCCAGCTCGGCGATCGGGTCCTCCAGCGCCTCGGGCTCGGTGCCGAGCCGCTCGGCGAACCCCATCGGGTCGTCCAGGTCATCCGAGCTGGGCACCAGGTCGGGATGGGCCCAGACCTGGTCGCGCGCCTCGACGCCGTGCTGGTCGCCGACCAGCCGCCACAGCGCCGCGGCCGCGCGCAGCCGGCGGGGCCGTAGCTCCAGGCCGACCAGGGTGGCGAAGGTCTGCTCGGCCGGACCTCCGCTGGCCCGCCGCCGGCGCAGTGTCTCCCGCAGCGCCTCGGCACCGGGCAGCCGCTCGTTGACCGCGTCCGCGACAACCACGTCGACCCAGCCCTCGACCAGCGCGAGCAGCGTCTCCAGGCGGGTCAGCGCGGCCTTCTGCTCCGGCGTCGTCTGCGGTTCGAACATGCCGGACCGCATCGCCTGCTCGATCGACTCCGGGTTGGTCGGGTCGATCTGCCCGGCGAGCTGCTCCATCGCCGAGGTGTCCACCTTGATGCCCCGGGCGAACTCCTCCACGGTGGCCAGCAGCCGCTGCCGCAGCCACGGCACGTGCGTGAACAGCCGCTGGTGGGCGGCCTCGCGGGCGGCGAGGAACACCAGCACCTCGCTGCTCGGCCGCTCCAGGCCGCTGGTGAACGCCTCGATGTTGGCCGGCAGCAGCGCGGCGGTGCCCTCCGGGCCGAGCGGCAGGCCCACCTCGCTCGAGGCCAACACCTCGCTGCCGAGCTGGGCGAGCGCGCTGCCGAGCTGGGAGCCGAAAGCCATCCCGCCCATCTGGCCGAGCATGGACAGCAGCGGACCGGCGGCCTGCTTGGCCTCCTCCGGCACCGCCTCCACCCAGGCGCCGGACACCCGCTGCGCGACCGGGTCGCACAGTCGCTGCCAGGTGGGCAGGGTGCCCTCCACCCAGTCCCGGGCGGACCAGGCCTGCGCGGTGCGCGCCCCGGCCGGCAGCGTGGTCACCGGGTCGAGCCACAGTTCGGCGAGGTGTACCGCGTCGGCGACGGCCCTGCCCTGCTCCTCGGTGGCCGCCGGCTTCCCGGTGAGCTGCTGAACCGCGATCTGCTTCGCCAGGTCGTAGTTGACCGGCCCGCTCGACGGCGACGCCTGGCTGAGCATCTGGCCGAGCTGGGTGAGCATCTGGCCAAGCTGGCTGACGTCGAAGCCGCCCGGCATGCCACCGGGAAAACCGGAGCCCGGCTGTCCGGGCCGGTTCCCGCCCGGTTCGGATGGCTTGCCCTCGCCGCGCTCGTCGGGGTTCTCCGGGCCGAACCCGAACGGCAAATCGGTCATGCCTCCACGGTACGCGGCATGGGCGCCGCGAGCGGCCCCGGTCACCAGCTCTCCGAACAGGCACTGTGCTCTGCGCGAACGCGGCCGGCCGGCGTACCGGAGAGGTCACGTCGGTCCCACAGGGCACGGCCGTACGCTGTCCGACCGTGAGTCGTCGTACCTGGACCCTGCTGATCAGCCTGGTGATCGTGGCCGCACTGGGGCTGCTCGCGGGATTCGCGCGGGTGCCCTACGTCGCGCTCGGACCCGGACCGACCTACGACACCCTCGGCAGCGTCAACGGGACCCAGGTCGTGGACATCACCGGTCAGCGCACCTACCCGACCAGGGGGCACCTGACCATGACCACGGTGTCGCTGACCGACGACGTGACCCTGTTCGAGGCGCTGGGCCTGTGGGCGAGCGGCCGCTACGCGCTGGCGCCCCGGGAGGAGTACTACAAGCCGGGCGAGTCCGAGCAGCAGATCCAGCAGGAGAACACGCAGCAGTTCAAGGACTCGCAGACCAACGCCGAGGCGGCCGCGCTGCGCTACCTCGGCTACCCGAGCAAGGTGATCGCCAGCCAGGTGGTCTCCGGCAGCCCCGCCGACCACGTGATCGCCCCCGGTGACCGGCTGACCGAGGTGAACGGCCGGAGGGTGGCCACGGCCGACGACGTGCTGGCCGCGCTGCAGGACACCCGCCCCGGGCAGCGGGTGGCGGTGCGCTTCCAGCACGACGGGGCGCCCGAGCAGACCGCCGAGGTCACCCTGGCCCAGCGGGAGGGCCGCCCCCAGGGCTTCCTCGGCATCGCCCCGGTCGACCGGGCGGACGCGCCGTTCCAGATCAAGATCAGCCTGTCGGACGTGGGCGGTCCCTCGGCCGGGTTGATGTTCGCGCTGGCCATCGTGGACAAGCTGACCCCGGACGAGCTGGACGGCGACCAGTCGATCGCCGGCACCGGCGAGATCGACGGCAAGGGCACGGTCCGCCCGATCGGCGGCATTCCGTTCAAGATGATCGCCGCGCGGGAGGGTGGCGCGACCACGTTCCTGGTACCGGCGGCGAACTGCGCCGAGGCCAAGGCGCACGCCCCGTCGGGGTTGCGCCTGGTGAAGGTGGACGACCTGGCCGGCGCGGTGCAGGAGCTGCGAGCGCTGAAGGCGGGCCAACCCGTCCCCGGCTGCTGAACCGTCAGGGACGAAGCGTCTGGTGCAGCGCGGCGGTGAGGTTCGGCGCCAGCTCGGGGTGCTCGACGATCTCGTCCGGGTGGTCGGCGTCGCCGCGCAGCCGCAGCACGCACGCCGTGGAGCCGTCCCGCAGCACGGCCGCCACCAGCCGAGCCTCCCGCCGCCGCGGGTGCTCGGCAGCGAACCGGAGCACCCGCTCGGTGTCCTCCGCGGTGGAGGCCAACTCCTCCTCGGCGTCCGGCGGCAGCACCACGATCTCCTGGGCCAGCGCGCAGCCGGACACCGCCTCCGGCCACACGATGCCGCCGAGCACCTCGGCCAGGTCCCGATCCGGCAGCGGCTCCTGGGCGACCGGGGTCAGTACCGCGTCGGTGTCGAGCTTGTCGGCCAGGTCGGGCTGTTGTGCCAGCAGGTCGGCCGTGGGGACCAGGGCGAACAGCTGCGGTGCCTGGTCCCAGCCGGCGGCCGAGACGAAGTCCTCGACCTCGCGGGCGACCGCGGGCAGGGCAGGGGACGAGCTGCGCGGGGTTTCGGCGGAAGGCACGCCACCTATCGTCCCATCCGGTGGTACGGCCCGCCCCACCGGGAGTAACCGGCCAAAGCCGAAAGGCGGTTATCGCGGGACCGCCGGGGAACCCTGACCGCCGTCCGTAGAGTTGAACACCAAGGACGGTCCTCCGCGGCGCGGAAGGCCGTCGCCGGAACACCGTGGATCCAGGAGCGTGCCCCGTGGCCGTGCGGCCTCCGAGCGGACTGCCGAAGTTGTCCAGGCGCAGTCGCATTCTGCTCATCGTCGGCGTGGCGGTGCTCGCCGCGCTGATCCTCGGCTCGCGGGTGCTGGACGGCTACGTCGAGTGGCTGTGGTACGGCGAGGTCGGCTTCCGGTCGGTGTTCAGCACCGTGCTGGTCACCCGGTTCCTGCTGTTCCTCGCGGTGGGCGTGCTGGTCGGCGGCCTGCTCGCGGTGAGCCTGGTGGTCGCGTACCGCACCCGGCCGGTGTTCGTGCCGGTGTCCGGACCGGACGACCCGGTGTCCCGGTACCGCGCCGCGGTGGTGGCCCGGCTGCGGCTGTTTGGCATCGGACTGCCGGTCATCGTCGGGCTGATCTCCGGCGCGGCCGCGCAAGGCAACTGGCAGCAGGCCCAGCTCTTCTTCCACGCCACCAGGTTCGGCGTCACCGACCCGCAGTTCGGTAACGACGTCGGCTTCTACGCCTTCCAGCTGCCGTTCTACAGCTGGATGCTGGGCTGGCTGTTCGTCGCGGTCGCGCTGGCCTTCTTCGGCGGGCTGGTCGCGCACTACCTGTTCGGCGGCATCCGGCTGGCCGGCCGCGGCGGTCAGCTGTCCACCCCGGCGCGCACCCAGCTCGCCGTGACCGCCGGGGTGTTCGTGCTGCTCAAAGCGGTGGCGTACTACTTCGACCGGTACTCGCTGCTGCTCTCCCAGCACTCCTCGCTGCTCTCCCAGGGCAACGACAGCTTCACCGGCGCCAGCTACACCGATCTCAACGCGGTGCTGCCGGCGAAGCTGATCCTGCTGTGCATCGCGGTGTTCTGCGCGATCGCCTTCTTCGCCGGCGCGTTCCTGCGCAACCTGCAGCTTCCGGCGATCGCCGCGGTGCTGCTGATGCTGTCCAGCCTGCTGGTCGGCGCTGCGTGGCCGGCGATCCTGCAGCAGTTCTCCGTCGCGCCGAACGCCAACCAGAAGGAGTCGCTGGCCATCCAGCGCAACATCGACGCGACCACCCGCGCCTTCGGCCTCACTCCCGACAAGGTGAAGTTCGAGCCGTACGCCGGCCGCGCCAACCTGTCCCCGCAGGAGGTGAAGGCCGACCAGAGCACGATCCCGAACATTCGGTTGCTCGACCCGAACGTGGTCTCCGGCGCGTTCACGCAGCGCGAGCAGCGGAAGAACTTCTACGGCTTCCCACCGAAGCTCGGTATCGACCGGTACACCGTCAACGGCGTCACCAGCGACTACGTCGTCGCCGTCCGGGAGATCAACACCGAAGGCCTGGCCGACAACCAGCGCAGCTGGATCAACCGGCACATGGTCTACACGCACGGCAACGGGTTCGTCGCGGCCAAGGCCAACCTGATCAACCAGACCACCGACACCGCGGGCGGCCAGGGCGGCTACCCGGTGTTCACGGCGAGCGAGATCGGCACCGACGGGAACGTCATCCAGGGCGACATCCCGGTCAACACGCCGCCCCGGATCTACTACGGCGTGCTGTCCAACGACTACGCGATCGTTGGCGGCAACCCCGGCCAGGCCCCCGCCGAGTACGACACCGACACCAGGCAGTTCACCTACGGCGGCGCCGGCGGCGTGCCGATCGGCAACTGGTTCAACCGGCTGGTCTTCGCCGCCCACTACGGCGAGCGCAACATCCTGTTCAACCGGGCCATCGGGCAGAACTCGAAGATCATCTTCAACCGGGATCCGCGGGACCGGGTCAAGGCCGTGGCGCCGTGGCTGACCACCGACGGCGACCCCTACCCGGCGGTGATCGACGGCCGGGTGCAGTGGATCGTCGACGGGTACACCACGCTGAACACCTACCCGTACTCCCAGCTCACCTCGCTGGCCGGGGCGACGAACGACTCGCTGCCCGCCAACGGCGTGCGCAAGCAGGCCAACACCGACATCAACTACATCCGCAACTCGGTCAAGGCCACCGTGGACGCCTACGACGGCACGGTGAAGCTGTACTCGGTGGACGACAGCGACCCGGTGCTCAAGGCATGGCAGGGTGTGTTCCCCGGCACGGTGCGGCCGTCCAGCGCGATCCCGCAGTCGCTGCGCGACCACTTCCGCTACCCCGAGGACCTGTTCAAGGTGCAGCGCGAGCTGCTCGCCCGCTACCACGTCACCAACCCGCAGGAGTTCTACTCCAACGTGTCGTTCTGGGACGTGCCCAGCGACCCGACCGCGGACAGCCCGACCACGCAGCAGCAGATCCAGGCGCAGACCCAGCAGCAGCCGCCGTACTACGTGCTGGCCGGCGGGACGGGCGGCGGCAACCCGTCGTTCCAGCTGACCAGCCCGCTGGTCAGCCAGAAGCGCGACTTCATGTCGGCCTACGTCACGGTCGGCTGCGACCCGGGCGGGTACGGCAAGATCACCGTGTTGCAGCTGCCTACCGACAGCCAGACGCCGGGCCCCAAGCAGATGCAGACCCAGTTCATCACCTCGCCGCAGGTCAGCATCACGCTCAACCAGCTGCGGCAGCAGCAGACCAAGGTCGTCTACGGCAACCTGCTCACCCTTCCGGTCGACGGCGGGCTGCTCTACGTGGAACCCGTGTACGTCGAGCAGAGCAACAACGCGGCCACCTCGTACCCGCAGCTCTCCCGGGTACTGGCCAGCTTCGGCGGCACGGTCGGCTTCGCCCCCGACCTCAGGGGTGCGCTGGACCAGGTCTTCGGCGCCGGAGCCGGCGACGCCGCCAACCCCGGCCAGAACGGCCCCGCGACCACGCCGGCACCGCCGAGCAGTTCGAACCCGCCCAGCTCCGGCCAGGTCAGCCCGGACCTCGCGCAGGCGGTCAACGACATCCAGGCCGCCCTGCAGCGGATCAAGGCCGCACAGCAGGCCGGTGACTGGGTGGCGCTCGGCCAGGCGTACAAGGACCTCGACGACGCCACCAGGCGGTTCGAGCAGGCCAGGACTTCCGGCGGAGCGCCGTCCTCGGCCGCACCCACGCCGACACCGAGCCGGTGAGCGTTTGATTCATGTCACGTGCTGGCCACCCGGTTTGAACACCGGCGTCACCGGCCCGTAGAGTGGATGACACCAACGCGGGGTGGAGCAGTTCGGTAGCTCGCTGGGCTCATAACCCAGAGGTCGCAGGTTCGAATCCTGTCCCCGCTACCGAGGTGGGCGAGGTCTGTCCGCGGAAAGCGCGGACGGGCCTCGTCCGCGTTTTTTGTGGGGGTGCGACCCCCACGCCCCGCCCGGGGGCAGGCCCCCGGACCCCCGCGGGTGGGTGCGGTTGGGTGGTCGTCGCGCGGAAGGTGCGGAGGGGTCTCGTCCGCGTTTTTTGTGGGGGTGCGACCCCCACGCCCCGCCCGGGGGCAGGCCCCCGGACCCCCGCGGGTGGGTGCGGTTGGGTGGCCGGGTTACGGTCGTGCCTGGTTGTGGGGCCGGTTGGGGGTGGTGATCGAGGCCAGGTCGGTGTGTAGTAGTCTGGTTTTCGTCAACGCGGGGTGGAGCAGTTCGGTAGCTCGCTGGGCTCATAACCCAGAGGTCGCAGGTTCGAATCCTGTCCCCGCTACTGAACCGGGTGCGGTCCGTTCGTGGTGGGCGGACCGCACCCGTTTTTCTACGCGTGCCGGCCGATCAGGAGGGATCGGAGCCGCGGATCGCGGCCCACCACAGGGCGAGCACGGCCGTCACCACGGTGGCGCCCAACCAGCCGGTGGCACCGCTACCGTCCAGATAGGACCAGAACAGGCCGACGAACGGTGCCGGCACCAGTAGTGCGGCGTCGGCCCGCCACTGCCGGCGCAGGGTGACCACCTCCTCGCCGCGCTGCGCGGCATGTTCGTCCGGACGCGCGGGGTTGTCCGTGCGCCGGCCGCGCGGCTCGGCGCGGACCACGGCACCGGACGGGTACAACGTGACATCACCCACCTGGGCGGCGACCAGCCGGTGCACGGCCGGATCGCCGAACACCCGCACGGTGGCCGGGGAGGGCAGGGCGACCAGCGCCGGATCGAAGTAGACCGGGACCCACCGCCGGGGGCCGCGCTCGGTTTCCAGCCAGGACCGGGTGATCAGGCCGCGCTGGACGCGGACCCGCCGTACCGGCAATGTGGTCGCCGGCCGGCGGGTCAGCCGGGCTCGGGAGGAAAGCCGCCATCCGGACACGGCCAGTACGGCGAGCGCGACGACGGCCGCGAAGGCCATGCCGCCGGCCGCCCGGTCCGCCCCGGCGAGCAACGCCGCGCCGGGGATCACGGCGTGGTCGGGGCGTGCCGGGTCGTAGGCCACCTCGGTGCGGGTGCCCGGCCTCAGCGGGTGCCCGGCCAGCGGCACCGTGGCCACGGCGGCCCGGCCGTCCGGCAGCGTCCAGGCGACCCGGGCGCTGGCCGGGGCGGCCGCGGTGACCTCCGCCTGCGCCCGCGCGGTCAGCGTGCGTAGCTCGGCGGTCGCGGCGGCGAACGACGCGGCGGACAGCCCGGCCACCGCCGCGCAGACGGCCAGCACCAGCGCGGTGGTGACCAGGCCGTGCCGCACGGCCCGCACCCGGCACAGCGATCGGATCAGGCCGGACACGGCCCTACTCTGCCCGAGCCGGCGGATGCGCGGGCAGGCCGGTAGACCCGGAGGCTGGCCCGGAATCCGCCCGTCGGCTTGCCCGGCCCGGCAGATGCGTCACGGCAGCCAGCCGATGCGGGTGTAGGCGACGCTGGCCAGGCCGACGTCACCGAAGTTGGCGAGCCTGTCCCGAACCGCCACGATGGACGGCCGCCGGTACAGCGGCAGCGAGTGGCCGAGGTTCCACAGCTCCTGGTCGGCCTGGTTGAGGAGCTGGAAACGGCGGGCGTCGTCCAGCTCGCCGGCGGCCTCGTTGAGCAGTCTGTTGATCCGGTCGTCGCCGATCCGGCCGTAGTTCTGCTGGGCCTGCGGGCCGACGGTGAACGACGACAGCGCGTCGGTCACCGGCGAGCCGGTACCCATCTGCGCGAAATGGGTGATGTCGAAGTCGCCGGGCACCACGTGCTGGTCGAAGAAACCGTGGCTGTCCACGGTCTGGACCTGCACGTCCACGCCGATCTCCCGGAGCTGCTTCTGCACCATCTGCGCCTCCTGGACGCTGGCCGCCGTGCCGGCCGGCACCACGTCCCGGATGCGCAACTCGACGCCGCCGCGGCGGCGCACCCGGCCGTCCATCCGCCAGCCGAGCTGGTCCAGCCGACGCCGGGCGGCCTCCGGGTCGTACGACACCACCGCGGAGTTGTCCTGGTAGCCGGGGAAGCCCTTGACGTAGAGGTGATTGCCGAGCGGTTCGGCGTCCGGCAGCAGCTGCCCGGCCAGCGCCCTGGCGATCGAGACCCGGTCGATGCCGCGCATGATCGCCTTGCGCAGTTCCGGGTCGGCGACGATGGAGTTGCCACTGCCGTTGAACACGATCGTGCGGTAGTTGGGCAGCGTGGCGCGGCGCAGCACGATGCCGGGCAGCGCCCGGGCTCGCTGGTAGACGTTGATGTCCGCGGCCACGCCGGTGAAGTCCAACTCGCCGTTGGCCAGCGCGTCCACCGCCTGCTGGCCACTGCCGACGTAGCGGAACACGATCCGGTCCAGCCGGGGCTTCTCGCCCCACCAGCCGGGGTCCCGGACCACGGTCACGGTCTTGCCCGTCGGGTCCAGCCGGCCGACCGTGAACGGCCCGCCGGTCAGCTTGGGCGCGTCCTTCCAGCCCCGGTTGAACTCGTCCGGGTCGCCGGTCATCGACTTCGGGTACAGGACCTGGAACAGGTTCTTCCACTCGGCGTAGGTGGGGCTGAACGTGGCGGTGAACTCGTAGTCGTCGGCGCCGCGAGCGATGTCCACGACGTTGGCGTAACCGGCGGTGGACAGCACGTGGAAGCTGGTGTCCCTGCCGTTCACCGCCGCCCACTGGGATCGGTAGTCGTCCCAGGTGATCGGGGTGCCGTCGGACCAGTGCGCGGCCCGGTTGAGCCGGTAGGTCACCTTCTGCGGGTTGGTGGAGCTGAGCTGGAACCACTCCAGGTACGCCGGGTTGGGCGACCAGGTCCCGGCGGCGTCGGAGATCACCGGAGTGGGCATCATCGACTGCACCACCGGCGGAATGTCACCGTTGGTGGCGTCCGCGTGCAGCATGTTGAACTGCGCCGGGTAATCCTCCACCGGCCACTTCAGCTCCCCGCCGTCCGCAAGCCGGCTCGGGTTGACTGGGTTGATGTCGTTCTGGCCGATCGCCTGGGGCGCCCCGGAGGACTCCGGGCTGCCCGAAGGGCCGGTACCGCAGCCGGCCACCAGCGTGGCGGCCAGCGCGGCGCCGGCGACAAGCCGGGCGGGAGAGCGACGCACGGCGGAATCCCTTTCGCTCGCCGGCCGTGGCGGTCGGCCGCTGATCACGTCCACGGTCCACTATGGACCAACGCGGAATGGTTTGGACATGCTCTCAACAGGTGAGCGGGCCGGGCCGGGATCCGGCCCGGCCCGCCATCCGGGTGACTCAGGAGGTGAAGCCGATCTTGGTCCAGTCCGGCTGGCCGAAGCCGAAGGCGCCGTAGTTGGCCAGGTTGGCTTTGGCGCCGACGGCGTCCGGCCGCTGGTAGAGCGGCAGCGAGAAACCTTCCTGCCAGATCGCCTGGTCGATCCGGTTGCCGAGTTGCATCCGCTTGGCGTCGTCCAGCTCGGCGTTGGCCTGCCGGTACAGGTCGTTGAGGCCGGCGGTGTCCGGCACCCGGCCGTAGTTCTGGTTCACCGAGTTCGGGTCGAACGTGTAGATCGACGTGGACGAGCTGAGCGGGAAGGGCACGCCGATCCAGGACATGTTCTGCACGTCGAAGTTGCCGACGTTGATGTACTGGTTCTGCCAGGCGGTCGAGTCCACCGTCTGGATGTTGACCCGCACGCCGATCTCGGCGAGCTGCTTCTGCGCGAGCTGCGCCTCGTCCGCGCTGACCTTGACGCCGGCCGGCACCACCCAGCGGATCTCCAGCTTCCTGCCGTCTTTCTCCCGGGTGTCACCGTTGAGCTTCCACCCCAGCGCGTCCAGGGCCCGGGCCGCCTCGTCCTTGTTGTACGCGTACGGCCCGCCGTTGTCCTGGTAGCCCTGCTGCCCCTCCATGTAGATGTGGTTCTGCAGCGGGTGCGCGTCCGGCATGATCGGGCCGACCTCGGCCTTGGCGATCACGTCCCGGTTGATGCCCTTGAAGATCGCGGTGCGCAGCTTGGGGTCGGCCAGCACCGAGGTGGGCGCGCCGTTGAAGTTCAGCACCCGCCAGTTCGGGGCGAGCGCCCGGTGGATCTTCGCGCCGGGCACCTGCTGCACCTGCTGGTAGATCGGCACCGACGGGCCGATGTCCACCGCGTCGATGGTGCCGTTGGCGAACGCCTGCGCCATCTGGTCCGGTGAGATCGGGTGGAACACGATGGTGTCCAGCTTGGGCTTGGCACCCCACCAGTTCGGGTCGGCCTCCTCGGTGACCGTCTTCGCCGTGGCGTCGATGCTCTTCACCCGGAACGGGCCGGCGGTGACCGGGATCCGGCCCAGCCAGCCCTTGTTGAACGCGTCCGGGTTGTCGTTGGCCGAGGCCGGGTAGAGCGGGCCGAACAGGCTCTTCCATTCGGCGAAGGTGTTCTTGAAGGTGACCTTCACCTCCTGGTCGTTCGCGCCCCGCTCGACGCTGCCGATGTCCTGGTAGCCGGTGGTGGTCGCGGGCAGGTAGCCGGGCGTGCCGCTCATCGCCTTCCACTGGGCGGCGAAGTCCCGCCAGGTCATCGGGGTCCCGTCGGACCACTTCGCCTTCGGGTTGATCCGGTAGGTGATCACCTGGGGGTTGGTCGAGGTGACGTCGGCCGATTCCAGGTAGTCCCTGTTCAGGCTGACCGTGCTGTCCGGGTTGTTGGTGAAGATGGACGGCAGGATCGGCAGGATGACGTCGTTGAGGTCCTTGGAGACGCCCTGCACCTGGTTGTAGTTGTAGTTCTCGATCGGCGCGGTGATCGCCAGGTTGAGCGTGCCGCCCTGCTTCACCTTCTCCACCGGCTGCGGGTTGATGTCGTTCACGCCGAACTGCCTGAACTGGGCGCTCTGCCCGGAGCCACCGCCACCCCCGCAGGCCGAGAGCAGCAGCGCCCCCGCCGCGAGCGGTGCGGCGAGCAGGGTCCACCTCCGTCGGACTGCCGCCACGTCGATCCCTCCCTTGGTCGTCGGCCACGATCGGCCGTTGCCCGGCCAACCCGTTCGGTGGCCGGAAAGCTCGTCGGCTAGATCACGTCTCGCGGGCGGGCCCAATGGCAGGCCACCCGGTGGTCCGGGCCGTGCGGGTCGCGGGCCGGCTCCTGCTCCACGCAGCGGGCCCGCTGCTCCTCGGGCAGCGAGCGGAACAGGAAGCACCGGGTGCGGAACCGGCAGCCGGACGGCGGATCGGCCGGGCTGGGCAGATCGCCGGTGAGCACGATCCGCTCCCGCTGCCGCTCGCGCGCCGGGTCCGGGATCGGGATCGCGGACAGCAACGCCTGGGTGTAGGGGTGCAGCGGGTTTCCGAACACCGCGTCCACCGCGCCGATCTCCACGATCTTGCCCAGGTACATCACCGCCACCCGGTCGGCGATGTGCCGCACCACCGACAGGTCGTGCGCCACGAACAGGTAGGCCAGGCCCAGCTTGGCCCGCAGATCGTGCAGCAGGTTGATCACACCGGCCTGGATGGACACGTCCAGCGCGGACACCGGCTCGTCCAGCACCAGCAGCTTCGGCTCCAGCGCGAGCGCGCGGGCGATGCTGATCCGCTGCCGCTGCCCGCCGGAGAACTCGCCGGGGTAGCGGGAGGCGTGTTCCGGGCGCAGGCCGACCAGGCGCAGCAGTTCCGGGATGCGCGCGGCGATCCGCTCCCGGTCCACGCCGTGCACCCGCATCGGTTCGGCGAGCACGTCGGCGATCGGCAGCCGCGGGTCCAGCGAGGCCATCGGGTCCTGGAAGACCACCTGGAGGTCGCGGCGCACCGCCTTGCGGGTCCGCCGGTCGAGGGTGGCCACGTCCCGGCCGAGTACCGCGATCCGGCCGCCCATCGGCGGGGTCAGGCCGAGGATCTCCATCAGCGTGGTGGTCTTGCCGCAGCCGGACTCGCCGACCAGGCCCAGCGTCTCGCCCTCGACGATGTCCAGGGAGATCCCGTCCACCGCGTGCACCGTGCCGACCCGGCGGCGGACCACGGTTCCCTTGGTCACCGGGTAGTGCTTGACCAGGTTGTCCAGCTCGAGCACCGCATCCCGATCCTGGCGGGGTCGGACGGTGGCCTCCGGCTCGGCCAGCGGCGGCACGCCGAACACGGCGGCCGGGTCGTCATCGGTGATCTCGTGGCTGCGGATGCACGCCGCCCGGTGCCCGGCCGACACCTCGGCCAGCGGCGGCTCCTCGGCGCGGCAGGCGTCCACCACCATCGGGCAGCGGGGGGCGAACGGGCAGCCGGGCGGCAGGTCCACCAGCGAAGGAGGCTGGCCCTCGATGGGCACCAGGCGCTGCCGGCCGGCCGCGTCCAGCCGCGGGATGGAGCCGAGCAGGCCCAGCGTGTACGGCATGCGTGGCCGGCGGTAGATCTCGTCCACGGGGCCGGTCTCCACCGCCCGCCCCGCGTACATCACCATCACGCGGTCCGCGAACCCGGCGACCACGCCCATGTCGTGCGTGATGATCACGATGCCAGCGCCGGTCACCTCCCGCGCGGTGCCCAGCACCTCCAGTACCTGCGCCTGCACCGTGACGTCCAGGGCGGTGGTCGGCTCGTCCGCGATGATCAGGTCCGGATCGTTGGCGATCGCCATGGCGATCACCACCCGCTGCCGCATGCCGCCGGAGAACTCGTGCGGGAACGCCTTCGCCCGCGCCGCCGCGTTCGGGATGCCGACCAGGTCGAGCAGTTCCACCGCCCGGTTCGCCGCGTCCCGGCGGGACACCCGGCCGTCGCCGTGTACCAGGACGGCCTCGGCGATCTGGTCGCCGACCGAGTAGACGGGGGTGAGCGCGGACAGCGGGTCCTGAAAGATCATCGCCACCCGGCGGCCGCGGATCCTGGCCAGCTCCGCGTCGGCCAGCCCGATCAGCTCGCGCCCGCGGAACCGGATCGACCCGGACACCCTGGCCTGCTCCGGCAGCAGTCCCATCACGGCCAGCGAGGACACCGACTTGCCCGAGCCGGACTCGCCGACGATGCCGAGCACCTCGCCGGGCGAGACGGTGTAGGAGAGCCCGCGCACCGCGTGCACCCGGCCGGACTCGCTGGGGAACGACACCTCGAGGTCGGCGACCTCCAGCACGGGAGCGCCGGCCGGCGGGCCGGAAGCGCGCAGGGTGCCGCCCGCCAGCCGGTCGGGGGTGGCGCCGCTCATGCCACGGCTCCCGAGGTGCTGGTCCGCTCATCGACCGACACCGCGGCGCGGCGCCCGGCGGTGGCCTTCGCCCGCCGCTCGCGCCGCCGGCCCCGGGTGGAACTGGGGTCCAGCGCGTCCCGCAGCCCGTCGCCGACGAAGTTCACTGCGAGCACGCTGACGATCAGCAGGATGCCGGCCGGCAGGAACAGCCACGGCGTGGTCAGCGCGGACTGGGTGCCGTCCCGGATCAGGGTGCCCAGCGACACGTCCGGCGGCTGGACGCCGAAGCCGAAGTAGCTCAGCCCGGTCTCGGTGAGCACCGCGGTGCCCACGTTGATGGTCGCGTCGATGATCAGCAGCGAGGCCATGTTGGGCAGGATGTGCCTGGCGATGATCCGCCATGGCGCCTCGCCCATGAACCGGGCCGCCTTGACGAACTCGCGCTCCCGCAGCGACAGGGTCATGCCTCGGACGATCCGCGCGGTGATCATCCAGCTGAATGCGGCGAGCAGCACCACGAAGATCAGCCAGCCGGTCTGCTGCAGGCCCGGGCTGAGGATGGCCAGGATCAGGAAGGACGGCAGCACCAGCAGCAGGTCGACCAGCCACATCAGCGCCCGGTCCGCCCAGCCGCCGAAGTAGCCGGCCGCCGCGCCGACCACCGCGGCCACCGAGGTGGAGATCACACCAACCAGAAGGCCGATGGTCAGCGACTTCTGCAGCCCCCGCATGGTCTGCACGAACACGTCGCCACCGATCTGGGTGGTGCCGAACCAGTGGCTCGGGCTCGGCGGCACCAGGAACGCGGTGTAGTCCTGGCTGTCGTAGGTCCACGGGGAGATCGCCGGGCCGAGGAAGGCGGTCACGTAGAGCAGCACGACCACCACCAGGCCGACCAGGGCCAGCCGGTTGCGCAGGAAGCGGCGCAGCACCAGCCGGCCGCGGGTGGTGGCGGCGCCGGGGGCGAAGCCGGGCTCCACCGGTGAGCCGGCGGCCGACTCGAGGGTGCCCGCGGCGTCCTGCTCGGTTCGGGACATCGTCATCGGTGGGACTCCTAGAGCCGGACCCGGGGGTCGAGCACGGCGTAGAGCAGGTCGGACAGCCAGCCGGAGACGAGCACGCAGACGGCGACGAACAGGGTCACCGTGGCCGTGATGTTGGTGTCCTGCGTGGTGATGCCGGTGACCAGCCAGTTGCCCATGCCGTACCAGCTGAACAGTTGCTCGGTGAACGCGCCGCCGGTGATCAGCAGGCCGAAGCCGAAGGCGAACAGGGTGGCCATCGGGATGAGCGCGGTGCGCAGGCCGTGCTTGAACAGCGCCCGGCGCCGGGTCAGCCCCTTGGCCTGCGCGGTGCGCAGGAAATCGCTGCCCAGCACGTCCAGCATGGCACTGCGCTGGTAGCGGCTGTACAGCGCGATCTGGCCGAGGGCGATGGTCAGCGTGGGCAGCACCAGGTGCTGCAGCCGGTCCAGCACGGCGGCGCCGAAGCTACCGGTGAAGTTGGGGGTGCTCTCCCCGGTGAAGTTGAGCAGGGTGGTCCCGGCCGCGGTGTTGAGCTGCAACGCGCCGAACTTGAGCAGCGTGCCGAGCAGGAACACCGGCGTGGACAGCACCACGAAGGCGAGCAGGGTGGCGAAGTAGTCGCTGAACCGATACTGCCGGATCGCGCTGACCACGCCGACCAGCACGCCCAGCCCGATGCCGAGCACCGTTCCGATGAGGAACAGCCGCAGGCTGACGCCGACCCGCCGGCCCAGCTCCGCGGTGATCGGCGTGCCGTTGATGGTCTCGCCGAAGTCGCCGCGGACCGCGCCGCCCATCCAGTGCGCGAAGCGCAGCGGGATGGGCTGGTCAAGCCGCAGCTCGTGCGCCTTGGCCTGGATGGTGGCGGCAGGCGGCGGTGGGTTGCGCTGCTTGAGCTGGTCCAGCGGGTGGAAGGTCAGCGAGGCGAGGCTGAAGGCCAGGAACGTGGCCAGCAGGCACAGCACGATGTAGTTGAGCAGCCGCCGGAACAGGAACCCTGTCACCTGGTCGTCCGTCCTCCCCCGCACACCGGGCCCCCGCCGGGCACGCGTCGGTCCCCGGCGAAATCCCGTTGTGCCGCGGTTGTGCATTCCCGACCCTGGGGCGCCGCGTCCGCACGACCGGCCGACCGGGCGGCGGACCGGCGGCCCCAGCCGTCGGGACGGTGTGTCGGGTGCAGAAAACCACGGCCCCTCGGCTCGCACAAGCCGGCATCAGTGCTGGTCACGGCGTCCTTCCGGGTGTTGTGGACGGTCCGGGGACGGACCATGCGTTCAGGCCGGACATCTTCCGGCCGCCGCCGCGCCGGGAGCACCTACTTTCGTCTGGAGTTGGCATCACGATTCGGCAGGCCCGCCGCAGAGCGCAACAGTGTGGTCTGGTCAGCGCAACGAAGGCTAGCCCGTGATCAGCCACTGTGGACGGAAGGGTTGACCACTGTGGACAGCTGTGTCGTGTCGTGGCACGGTGGAGGCGTGTCAGAGTTGAACGCGACTGCCGCAGCACTTCTTGGCCTGCTCCACGACGGACCCATGACGGGCGGCCAGCTGGTCGCGGCCGCCGGTGAGCGGTTCGGCGCCTTCTTCAGCGTGACGCGCAGCCAGGTCTACCGGGAGCTGCCCGCCCTCGCCGAGGCCGGGCTGCTCCGGTTGGGCAAGCAGGGTCCCCGCTCCAGCCAGCAGTACGTGCTCACCGCGGCCGGCAAGAAGGCCTTCAAGGCCTGGCTGACCTCCGAGCCCGGCCCGGACCACCTGCGCAGCCCGCTGATCCTCCGGCTGATGCACGCCAACACGCTCACCCCGAAGCAGCGGGCCAACCTCGTCCAGCTTGCCCGGGAGCGGTACCAGGGTGACCAGGAGGCGGCCCGGGCGGCGATGAAGGCGGCCGAGGACCCCTACTCTCGGGCCGTGGCCGAGTTCGGGCTGGGCTACGCACGCGCGGTGCTGAAGCTGCTGGATGCCATCCCAACGGGCTGACTGGCCGGCCGACCGACGACTCCTTCCGCAGGCTGACGTACGCTCGGCCTTGTGAACCCGGACGTCGCAGCCGACTTGAAGGACCTCTCCGCCACGCTCGCCAACGTCGAGGCGGTGATGGACCTCGATGCGTTGCGCGCCCAGGTGAGCGAGCTGGAGCAGGAGGCGGCCCGGCCGGACCTCTGGGACGACGTGGAGCACGCCCAGCGGGTCACCAGCCAGCTCGCCCACCGGCAGGGCGAACTCCGCCGGATCGGCGAGCTCAAGCAGCGCCTCGACGACCTCGGCGTGCTCTACGAGCTCGCCGAGGCGGAGGGTGACGAGTCCAGCCGCGAGGAGGCGGACGCGGAGCGCCAGCGGCTCCGCGACGAGATCTCCGCGCTGGAGGTGCGCACCCTCCTCTCCGGCGAGTACGACGAGCGTGAGGCGCTCGTCACGGTGCGTGCCGAGGCCGGAGGGGTGGACGCCGCCGACTTCGCCGAGACGCTGATGCGGATGTACCTGCGCTGGGCCGAGCGGCACGGCTACCCGACCGAGGTCTACGACGTGTCCTACGCGGAGGAGGCCGGCATCAAGTCGGCCACCTTCCGGGTCAAGGCCCCGTACGCGTACGGCACGCTGTCCGTCGAGCAGGGCACCCACCGGATGGTGCGCATCTCGCCCTACGACAACCAGGGCCGCCGGCAGACCTCGTTCGCCGGCGTCGAGGTGGTCCCGGTGGTGGAGCAGTCCGACCACGTGGACATCGACGAGAAGGACCTGCGGGTCGACGTGTACCGCTCGTCCGGCCCCGGCGGGCAGGGCGTGAACACCACCGACTCGGCGGTGCGCATCACGCACATCCCCACCGGCATCGTGGTGTCCTGCCAGAACGAGCGCTCCCAGTTGCAGAACAAGGCCACCGCGATGGCGGTGCTGCAGGCCAAGCTGCTGGAGCGGCGGCGGCAGGAGGAGCAGGCCAAGATCAACCAGCTGAAGGACGACTCCAGCGGCTCGTGGGGCAACCAGATGCGCTCCTATGTGCTGCACCCGTACCAGATGGTGAAGGACCTGCGCACCGGCCACGAGGTGGGCAACCCCACACCCGTGCTGGACGGCGACATCGACGCGTTCCTCGAGGCCGGCATCCGCTGGCGGCGCCAGCAGCAGGCCGGCTGAGCCCGCGGGTGGCCCGGCCGCCGGGCGGCGCGAGGCCGGGCCGCGCCGGAAAGATTTTCACGGTTACCCCTGGCGGTGCCGCCGCGATGGTCGTCGGCTCGCTATCCGAGGACCACGGGTTGGTCAACCGGGACGGGGGTATGCCAAGGCCGGCCCAAGGACGCACCAAGAGAAACACACGTACCACATGTCCCAGGAGGCCCGGCTACATCAGTCCATCAGGTGAGCAGACATCCTCCGAATGGACGCAGGTAGACTCGCCCCTTGTGATCCGGCTCGAGCACGTGACCAAGGTCTACAAGACCACTCCTCGGCCCGCACTGCAGGACGTCTCGGTGGACGTGGTCAAGGGTGAGTTCGTGTTCCTCATCGGGCCCTCCGGGTCCGGCAAGTCGACCTTCCTGCGGCTGCTGCTGCGGGAGGAGGTGCCCTCCAAGGGCCGGGTCTACGTGTCCAACTTCGACGTGGCCCGGATGGCCCGTCGCAGGGTCCCCCGCCTGCGGCAGTCCATCGGCTGCGTCTTCCAGGACTTCCGGCTGCTCGTGAACAAGACGGTCGCGGAGAACGTGGCCTTCGCCCTCGAGGTGATCGGCAAGCCACGGCACACCATCCGCAAGGTCGTGCCCGAGGTGCTGCAACTCGTCGGCCTGGAGGGCAAGGCCAACCGCATGCCGCACGAGCTGTCCGGCGGCGAGCAGCAGCGGGTCGCGATCGCCCGGGCGTTCGTGAACCGCCCGCTGGTCCTGCTCGCCGACGAGCCGACCGGAAACCTCGACCCGGACACCAGCCAGGACATCATGCTGCTGCTGGAGCGGATCAACCGCACCGGCACGACGGTGCTGATGGCCACGCACGATCACTCGATCGTCGACTCGATGCGGCGGCGGGTGGTCGAGCTGGACCAGGGCAGGGTGATCCGGGATGACGCCAGGGGCGTCTACGGCGTAGGCCGCTGAGGCTCCCACCCCGACCCCACCGCCACCCCGAAACCCCAAGGAACGCCGACCCCGATGCGTGCCAGCTTCGTGTTCAGCGAGGTCATCACCGGCCTCCGCCGGAACGTCACGATGACCATCGCGATGATCCTCACGACCGCGATCTCGCTCGGCCTACTCGGCGGTGGTCTGCTCGTCGTCCGGCTGATCGACAAGATGCAGACCCTCTACTCGGACAAGGTCGAGGTCTCCGTCTACCTCACCAACGACGTCAGCGCGAACGACAAGAACTGCTCGCAGCAGCCGTGCGCCGGGTTGCGCGACGAGCTGACGCAGACCTCCGGCGTCGAGTCGGTGACCTTCGAGAACCGCGACCAGGCGTACGCCCGGTTCAAGCAGATCTTCTCCAGCCAGCCCGAGCTGATCAAGCTCGCCCGGCCGGAGGCGCTGCCCGCCTCCTTCCACGTCAAGCTCACCGACCAGTCCCGCTCCGACGTCATCATCAAGGCGTTCACCGGCAAACCCGGCGTGCGCAGCGTCGATGACCAGGGTCAGTTCCTGAATCGATTCTTCGACGTGCTCAACGGGGTACGGAACGCCACCTTCGCGGTCGCGCTGGTCCAGGCGCTCGCCGCGCTGCTGCTGATCTCCAACACCATCCAGGTGTCCGCGTACACCCGGCGCACCGAGGTCGGCATCATGCGGCTGGTCGGCGCCACCCGCTGGTACACCCAGTTGCCGTTCCTGCTGGAGGCCGTGGTCGCCGGGCTGATCGGCTCGGTGCTCGCGGTGGTCCTGCTGGTGGTGGCCAAGATCGCCTTCCTGGACAAGGTGCTCCAGGCTCCGATCCAGTCCGGCGTCATTCCAGAACTGGGTATGCTCGATATTGTCTACGTGTCACCGTGGCTGTTCCTGGTAGCCGCCGCCATCTCGGCATTCACCGGCTACGTGACGCTGCGGCTGTACGTGCGCCTCTAGCGTCGGCGGGAAAACCGCTGGTCCGGGTAGGTAAGGTCGAGAACATGCCCAAGGAGCGCGGTCGCAACCTGATCACGTCGAACCGCCGGGCGCGGCACGACTACGCGGTGCTGGACAGCATCGAGGCCGGCATCGTGCTCACCGGCACCGAGGTGAAGAGCCTCCGGGCCGGCCGCGCGTCGCTGGTCGACGCGTTCGCCACCGTGGACGACGGTGAGGTCTGGCTGCGCAACGTGCACATCCCGGAGTACACCCAGGGCACCTGGACCAACCACGAGCCGCGCCGGACCCGCAAGCTGCTGCTGCACCGCAAGGAGATCATCCGGCTGATCGGCAAGACCCGGGAGAAGGGGCTGAGCCTGGTCCCGCTGTCGCTGTACTTCAAGGACGGCAGGGTCAAGGTCGAGTTGGCGCTGGTCCGCGGTAAGAAGTCCTACGACAAGCGGCAGGACCTGGCCAAGCGGGACGCGCAGCGGGAGATGACCAGGGCGGCGGGCCGCGCCCTGAAGGGCAAGGTTCGTGCGTAACCGGTCACCCGCGTCACAGGTGGCCCGGTAACCGGGATGATCCCGTGGGCCCCGGACGTTATCCTTGATGCGTACGGACGACCGTACGGAGCCTGACGAGGGGGTGAACGGTTTCGACTCTGGACGTTGAGTCAGGGGAAGCGTGCAGGTGCAGGCGACCGACCACCTGAAGCGTCGTCGCGAAAAAAACAAGCGCCAAGACTAATCGCGCTGAGTTCGCCCTCGCCGCCTGAGCGAGTGCGACTCTGTCGGCCCGGGAGCGCCTCCGTCCCGGCTTGCCGGCATCAGCTAGGAGGCTCACCGTCAGCCCCGGTCGCGGGGGCTGAACGGGACACCCACAGCGACTGGGCCCGTCACACCGGCTCGTCCGCGTGACCGGTGGGGCCGAGCAGAGGCACAGCGGACTGCGCACGGAGAAGCCCTGGCGAGGCGCCAGAGGACCCGGGTTCGATTCCCGGCACCTCCACCAAATTAGTCATTGCACGAACACCTTCCTTCGAGGCCCTGGCTGGCGTGTTGTCGCTGGTCAGGGCCTTGTTTGTGTCTGCTGTTGTGTCGTGTGCGTGGGGTTGGGGGATGCGGTATCTGGGGATGACGGTGCTGGGGCTGGTGATCTTGACTTCGGCGATGAGGGTTTCGATCAGGGCTTTGCGGGTCTGGTCGCTGCCCCGGTCGATGACCCTGGTGATGTGATCGGCGATCTTGGCGAGGGTGGCCGCTTCGGGGACGGTGGGCTCGGCGTCGAGCGCGGCGGCGAGTTCCTCACGGCGGGCGTGCAGTTGCTTGCTGGTGGCGCGCAGCTCGGCGAGGCGTTGGCCGACCAACTCCTCATCGAGGGTGCCGTTTTCGAAGGCGGTGAGGTAGCGGTCGATCTTGCCGTTGGTCTCCGTGATCTTGGCCTCCACGCTCGCCAACTCGGCTTGTTGTGTGTCGTGCCCGGCGCGGTGTTGCCGCTGGGCTTCGGCCACCGCGTCGGCGATGAGCGCGTGGTGGTCGCGGTAGAAGCTCGCCAGTGCGTCGAGCACGGCTTGCTCGACGGCGTCGGCGTTGATGCGGTGCCCGTCGCACTTGGCGGTGTCGTAGCGGGAGCGGGTGAAGCAGGTGTAGTAGCGGTAGACCTTGTTCTTGCCGGTCGCGCGGGTGCCGATCATGGCTTTGCCGCACTTCGGGCAGCGCATGAGCCCGGTGAGCTGGTAGTCGGAGCCGTTGGCCCGGCGGTGGGCGTGGTCCTCGCCGCGTTCGGCCAGCAGGCGTTGTGCTTCCTCGAACGTCTCGGTGTCGATCAGGGGTGTGTGGCAGTCGTTCACGGTGATCTCCCGGAAGGACAGTTCGCCGATGTAGATCCGGTTCGACAGCACTCGCAGGACTTGGTAGGCGGACCAGGTGCCGCCGGTGGTGGTGCGGTGACCTCGCTCGTTGAGCACGCGAGCGACGACCTTGGAGCCCAACCGGTCGTAGGTGTAGAGCCGGAAGATCAACCGCACGATCGGCGACTCGTCGGTGTGGGGCACGAGCCGGTGGGTGTCCTGGGCGACGGTGTAGCCGAACGGCCGCCTGCCGCCCTTCCAGAGCCCTTTGGCGGCTTTACGTTCCATGCCGTTGATCACGCGGTCGATGATGGTGTCGCGTTCGAACTGGGCGAACATGCCCAGCATCTGCACCAGCATCCGCCCCATCGGCGTGGAGGTGTCGAACGGTTCCGTGGCGGAGCGGAACACCACGCCGCACTGGTCCAGTTCGTCGAGCAGGGTCACCATGTCCCGCAGGTTCCGGGAGAACCGGTCCACTCGGTAGACCAGCAGCACATCGATCAACCCCGCTCGCGCGGCGGCCAGTGCCCGTTGCAGGTCATCCCGCTCGGTGGTCGCGCCCGAGGCGTCGTCGGAAAACCGCATGGCCACATGCCAGCCGGGCTGAGATTCCACATAGGACTTCAACCGTTCGTCTTGGGCCTCGATGGAGTAGGGCTGGTGTTCGTCGTCGGTGGAACGCCGCATGTAGACCCCGACCCGGACCGTGTCGAGATCATCCAGCGTCATCGCCGCATTCTTGGTGCGTCGCGCGGTGCTCGATCGCCCCATGAAAAGACTCCCTCAGTGTTCCTTTTCGATGCCCGATCCGGGCCATTTTTTGCTGGCCCGGATCGGGCGTGAACAAAACTGTTTTTCTGGTGACAAGAGCTGACTAAGAACCGACTAACACCGCAGGTCACAGCGGGTGTCGCGCATGGTTGTATTATCCCTCGTCGTGGTCATCTTGGGAAGGTTATATGTCTGGTTTTAGGCGGCTTTTTCGTCGTCTGGCGGGGTGTCTTCCTGTTGTATCCATTCATTGATCAAAGCGGCGAGTGCGATGACCGCGCGGCGGTATTCTTCGGCGGTCATCGGCTCGGTGTCGATCCGTTCGACCGTAACGCCGGCGCGGGCTGTGCTGCGGCGAAGCGGCACGACGTTGCCGTTCGCATCACCAGCGCTGTCGGTGTGCTCGTGGCGGTTTTCGGGGTTGTGGGGGCACATAGGGCACCTCCGGGTGCCCGCGAGCCCGCTCGTGGCGGGAGGTCGCGGGCGCTGGTCGGCAGCATGGGTAACCGTCGACGCAGCGGGCACAACGCCAGCCGGATCACCCGAACCCCGTGCCGTGTCAGGCTTTCCAGGGGTGCGGGCACGCGCCATGACGCGCGCTGTGGTGGCTGGCGGTGCCAGGCTGAACAAGGCCGGTGGGCTTCGACTCCCCGACTGCACTCGGGCACCCGTCGGGGCCAGCGATCACCGGCCGGAGTTCTGGGCTCTCACCGCCCACGATCAGCGAGACCACCGGCGAGACCGGGGCGAGACTCGGTGTCTCGTCTCGTTTTCCCGGTCTCGGGTCTCGATCATGGTCTCGGCTGGGGTCTCGCGCGGGGCGAGACACGGGGCGGGTCGACCAGAGAGCACAGACGATCGTGTCGAGTTGTCAAGGAGTCAGGCGGGACGCCGCCGCTGCCACGGTTGCCGCGTGGGCGTCCCGTGGCTCGTGGTGTCCTCGTCGGGATCGGGGTCGGTGAGCACGAGGTCTCCGATGTCGAGCCCGTGTCGGTTGGCCTCGCGCATCTCGTCGGTGACGCCGTCGAGGTAGGCGCCCTCGTCGTCATCGTCGAGCGGCGACGGCGGGCGTGTGGCCAACTCGGCGAGCACCCTGGGAGTGCCGTCGTCGGTGGTGCCGCCGATCACGGTGGGCAGCTCGCCCAATCGCACCCGCCGGGCTTGCTCGGGCACGGCGGTGACCACGGACCACACCTCGCCTGCCGGGCCGTCCGGGTGGCCGTGCTTGCGGGACGCGGTCGCCACGGGGACGGGGGAATGCTTGGCCTGCAAGGCTTTCCGCAAGCCCTGTTCGCGGCGGGCGCTGGTGGTCCAGATCAGCACCATGCCCGCCAACCGCTGCGCCACATCCAGACGGTCGGTGTAGGGCTTGCCGGACCCGGTGTAGCGGTCGATCTTGTCCGCGACGCGGCGCAGGGGTTCGGTGCCGGTGTCGTGTTCCAGGAAGAACCCCAGCCACCGGCCGTGTTCGTGCCAGCAGCCGTAGCCGTCCGGGGTGATCTTGTTGCCGTAGAACTCGGTGATCGACTCCTCGGAGCGCCACGTGTGCAAGCCCTCGCGGGCGAAATCCCGCGCATCGGCGGCGAACGCGCCGAGCCCGCTACGGCGGGCGTAATCGGCGAGATCGGCGAAGAACTGATTCACCCCCAACAGGTGACCCAGGCGCGGGGATTCGAGGATGCGGCGCAGCCGATCCGCGTGCGCCGCTGGGCGCGGCGGACTCGTGCCGTTGTGGGCGGCGCGCAGCTCGACGCCGCGATAGCCCAGCAGGTAGTGAAACGGCTTCGAGCCACCTTCGGCGCGATACGGCTGCGTGCGCCACAACACGCCCAGATCAGCCAGGTGCAGCAAGCGATGCTGTGCGCGCGAGATCGACGGAAACACCAGCGCACGAAGCTGCTCGGTGGTCAGAACATGATGTTCAGCAACCAGTTCCAATACCAGACGATCCCGAGGCGTCAGCTTCGCCCACAGCGCCCCGTCCGGCTCTCCGCCCGCCGCTGTGCGGCTGCGCCCCCGCGCGGCAGACGTGAAATGAGACTGATTGTGACCAATCAGTCGGACACCCGCGCCGCGCGCCTTGTCCCCGCCCCGACCTGCGGAGTGAGGGACAAGGCCCCCTGCGGATGCCCCTGCGGCCCTGGGACGCACCGCACCCGTCGCCCCATCCGCAGCACCACCCGCCGCGCGAGCCGCGCGACGGTGAGCCTCGTTGTGTCTGCGGTCAGCCATCAACACCACCCATCGGTCAGAGGAACCCTGGACGCCCCTGAAGTCCGGAAAAACGGCCCTCATGGGACGCGATCAAGAAAAATGTGACCAATAACACGCTTGGGTCTGATGGTGTGGTGACTGCCGATCGCCCGCCGCGCGAGCATGATCAATCGGCCTCCTCCAGTGTGCCAGGAACCCAAGCACTACAGGAGAGGCAATTGACGGCCGATTTTGGACACCGACGCTTGAAAGTTCGCTCGGCCGGAGCAGTGCAGCTTGTTAGGCTCGCCGGTGCTAGTCGATCTGCGGATACGGCTGGAAGTGAGCCCGGTGCGCCCGCGTCGTCGTGGGACTCCGGGCCTCGCGCTACTCGCACCTCTTGACCCCTATGCGGGGTAGTTATCCCCAGGAAGTTGGGGGACGAGCATTCCCGCTCTTGCAGCGGCGTGACCAGCAATGTTGTTCCCTTGTTAGCAGCAACTCGGTAGGCAACTCATAAGTTGACCACCCAGTTGCCCGCTGAGTTGACCACCGACTTGCGATCCGTGTACTCCTTGTGATCAAGGGCCTCCGTGTCGAGGATGCGACAAACTTCCGGCCACGGCACCAGTAGCGGTTCGATTCCGCTCCAGTACTCGTGTGCCCACCGCACGATCCGACTGAGTCCAAGGCCGCCGGTGCGCTGCGCTTCGGCACGGAGCAGGCGGCGAACGGCGTGACCGGGGCCGCGTGATGCGGGGCGGATACCGGTGCCGACGATGAGGGTCGCGGTGCGTACGGCGTCGAGGACGCGAAGATCTGCCTGCCCGTCCAAGTCGCCGTACAGGACGTTGGCCCAGGTTCGACGCGTGAGTAGCCAGGCCAGCCGTTCGAGGCCGGAACCGATGTCGGTGGCTAGCTTCGATGGGTCCTCGTTGTTCCACAGCAGCACGGCGTCGCCAAGTTCGCGGCCTTCGTGATGGAACCGCAGGGTGATCCCCGCGACTGGGGTGCGTTGCCAGACAACCAGGTTGCCGCTGATGGTGAGGTGCTGGGCATGGAAACCGAGACGTGAGAGCGCGCTGATCCATGTGTCGATCAGGGCCGCATGTTCGGGAACGGTCTTGATCGGCTCGACGATCGAGACGTTGACGAACGATGTGGCGAAGCCCGGTAACAACGTGCCGTGCTCATCGCGCTGGCCTGTGAACCGCACGACCGGCTGCGGGACAAACCCGTGCGAGTGCACGTGGCGGTGGCCGTGCTTGAGGTACGGGTCGAGGACTTGGATAGCCGAGAACGTCAGCTCGGCGTCGCCCAAGCCATGCAGGGGCAGCAGGTTTCCTCGTCGGACGCCGTGGGCGGCGCAGACGTCCGCCAGAGTCGTGATCATCTCGGACCACGATGGCGGGCACCGCGGCGGGTAATAGGCGGAGGAGCCTCGCCCGTAGGTGAGAGTGACGTGGTCACCGTCGAGGGTGCAGTCCCATCGGGGGAAGGTTTGCCGGAGCGCGGCCAGTAGTTCGAAGGGGCGTCCCGTCAGCATGGCCGCGCGGCAAGTGTCTGGAAATGCCGGACGGGGTCAAACCGGGCAAGTCCGATTTCCTGTACCTCGGCCGCCCGGAGGGGCGTTACCTGCTCGATCGCGTCCGCGAGCGCTTTCGCCGCGATCTCGTCATCGTCGTCGTGATCGAGTTGGACCACGAGCCCAGTCTGTTCGCATAAGGCGGCCTCCGCGCAGGTACCTGGGTTCCAGGCCAGTGCGATGACCGGCGTCCCGGCTCGCAGGGCTTCGCCAAAGCTGGCAGCGCCAGCTTCGATGTAGTTCCGCGCGCAGGTGTAGACGAGCGCGCCCGCCTCGGCCAGCAGCCGCAT
>NZ_BJFL01000035.1 GCF_005405885.1 Gandjariella thermophila | reverse complement strand
GACCGACCACCGTTTCTGCTGACCTCTCGAGAAACAACCGAATGATCCCGCTTCAGCAGTCGCCCGATCGCCCGGTACGATTGCCCCTTCGCCAGCTCACGAGAAATGATTTCTCGCTCGTCCTGGCGCAGTTCGACACCCCGCACTGCGACAATAGTTCCTTTCCGGCAGGCCCGTTAAATGAATGCTATGATCTTACCAAGCACGTGGTGCACTGATCATATGACCCCGCCATGCCAATGGCTACCCAATCGACGATGGCGCACGCGGCGCGCTCGCATTCCACCACCGCGGCCAGTTGCTGCGGAATGCCGTTCACGCCGACGGACAGCCAGTGCGGCTCGCTGGCCTGGCGAGCCAGTTCGAGAATGTGCCTCCGGTCCTCCGGCGGGACCCGGATGGCCCCCAGGATCGTGGCGACGGTTTCCAGGTTCGGTACCCGGTCGCCGCTTTCCCAGTGCGAAATCTGGCTGGGTGAGATCGACAGCAGGCGTCCGAGTTCGCGGACACCGATTCCGCGCGCCATTCGCGCCTCGCGCAGGGCGGCGGATAAGGCCCTCGCTCGTGGCGACGGACTGTTCACACCCATGGCAACACATCCTAACGCGTGATAGCGGCCACAGTCACCCCTTTGGGGCACTGGTGTGGCCAATTCGGCAACACCGATGGTGTACGTGGAACGCACGTCGGGAGGTGTCCATGTCGAGAGCCGAGGGCATAGTGCCACAACCACCACCGACGCCAGCAACAGGTGCGGTGACCGGGCCGCCGCCGCACCCGCCCGTCGACCCGTACGCCGCCGTCGAGGAGTACCCCGTGCTGGAACCGCTGCTGGCGCTGTGCGAGCGGGCCGACACGGGCTGGCGGTTCCGGCACAAGCGCGACGCGGCCGGCGAGGTCACGGCCATCCAGGGCATCCGCATCGTCGACGGCAGCCACATCGACGTGGTCCGCATCATCGCCCACGACCGCGTGGTCGTCGCCCGGGCACGGCTGGTCGGCGAACGGGCCGGCGATTTCGTGCTCAACGTCGAGGGGCGGCCGGAAAAGGTCATTCCCCTCCTCGTCTCACTCCCGGATCGGGAGGCATGAGGGGTGGCCCAGCACGCCTACCAAACCGGAAACGAGTGGGGCGTCACCGTCCCGGAACTGATCGAGCGCATCGCCGCCGAAGGGCTGCCCACCCGGCTGATGTGGCCAGACCCGAATGCCCGTGTCGAATGGTCGATCGACGACTCGCCGACCGGCTACCTACCGAGAATCGACGAAACGTCGCCGGCCTGCCCGGGACGACGCACGGCGTGAAAGGCTTTCCCGGGTCGATTCGGAAACGCGCGGAGGCAGCAGGCGGTCTCGCGGGCGGCAAGGTGCTGAACGCATGCCGCTCGGTGCAGCAGAAGCGCGACGGCGCGGAAGTGATCTTGTGGCTGCGTGGCACAACCACCGTTCGGGTGGAACCGGTGCTCCCGATCTTGCTTCTGCCCGGAGAACCAGATTGGTTGCGTGGACGAGCTTGTCGGGCGACACGCCGTCGGGATCAGCCGGTCCTGGTGCGGCTGCTGCTGACCGTGGAGCCGGCGATCTTCCAGCGGTCGCCCTCCTGCACCATGACGAAATGGGTCTGCTCCTCGACGACGTGCCCGTCCCGGTAGAAGTAGTCGATTGTGGCGTCCACAGTAGACGGTGGCGTGGCGGACACTGCGAGCAGCGTGACCCGGTCGATCGCGCTCCAGAACCGTTGGTACCCGGAGAACCCGCCGGCGTGGTTGGCCTGGTAGTCGGCGGTCATCCAGTTCCAGCCCTCGGCGAGGTTGCCGGGCATCATCGCGTAGTAGGACGTGATCGCGTTCCGAAGCTGGTCCGCGATGCTCAGCGGGGCGGGTGGCGGCGTCGTGGCGGGGGTGGGCGCCGGCGTGGTGACGGCGGTCGTGGCCGGTGCGGCGGCGCCTGACGAGCCCGGTGCGGGCGGAGCCTGCGTCGCCGCGGAGGTAGTGGGCGCCGTGGCGCCCTGGCGGCTCGCTCCGCGGGTGGCGAGCACGACGGCGACCACACCCGCGGCGACGAGCACGGCCACCACCGCCACGGCCGCCGCACGGCCGCGCCGGAAGCGGCCACCACGGATGCGTTCCGTGGGCTGCGCCGCCTGGGTGGTCCCGCCGGTGTCCGACCGGCCCGCCGCGGTCACCGCCGGATCGGCCGCGGCGGCCGCCGGCCCGGCCGGGGGAGCGGGCAGCCCCGCGGCGGCAGCCGGCCCCGCTGGGGAAGCGGCGGGCTCCGCCGGGGGAGCGGGCGGTGACGCCGCCGGGAACGGGACCGCGTCGCCCGCGGGCCCGGCCGGATCGGCCGTGACGGCCGGGCCATGGCCGGCCACCGCCGCCAGCGCGTCCCGTGCCTCGGCCATGGTCGGCCGCTGCGCGGGGTCGCGGGCCAGCAGCCGGGTCAGCACCGGGGTGAGCGCGCCGGACCGGGTCGGCGGCCGGAACTCGTAGCTGGCGATCCGGTACAGCAGCGCCATGGCGTTGTCGTCCAGGCCGAACGGCGGGCCGCCCTCGACCGCGGTATAGAGCGTGGCGCCGAGCGAGAACACGTCCGCCGGGAACCCGGCGTCAGCACCCTGGGCGACCTCGGGCGCCAGGTACGCCGGGGTGCCGGCGAGGATGCCGCTGGCGGTCACGGTGCCGTCGCCCACCGCGCGGGAGATGCCGAAGTCGGTGATCTTCGCGGTGCCGTCGTCGGTGAGCAGCACGTTGCCCGGCTTGATGTCCCGGTGCACGATGCCGGCCCGGTGCGCCGCGGCCAGCGCGGAGGCGACCTGATCGCCGATGGCCGCCACCCGCTCGGCGGGCAGCGTCCCCCGGGCGGCCAGCACGTCGGCGAGGCTCTGCGAGCGGAGGTACTCCATCACCAGGCACGGCTGCCCCTCGTGCTCGACCACGTCGTACACGGTGATCGCGTGCGGATGGTGCAACCGGGCGGTGATCCGGCCCTCCCGCATGGCGCGTCGCTTGGCCTCGGAGGTCTCGCGCTCGCTCATGCCGGCGCGCAGCACGAGTTGCTTGACCGCGACGGTGCGGTGCAGCAACTCGTCGTGGGCCTGCCACACCAGGCCCATCGCACCCGAACCGACCTGGGAGACGAGCCGGTAGCGGCCAGCGATCAGCTCGCCTTCGTCGGTCACGACCATCCTCCTGGACCCGGGTGTGCGCGCTGAGACGCGACGGCATGCGTGGGCCGCCGCGATCGTTCGCCTCACCTTATGGGTTCGCCTCCGGTCGCCGCCGTGTCACCCTGCCGGGTGACCGCGGTCTCCCGCCGGCCCTGGGCGGGTCGGCTCGGTAGACATGCGGCAGCGGTCGGCGTGGCGACGGGAAGGACAGGGCGATGGCGGAGTGGAACTGGGCGGGCAATCGCGGCTACGCCGCCGAACGGGTGGTCACCCCACGCACCGTGGCGGAGGTCCAGGAACTGGTGGCCGCGGCCTCGCGGATCAAGCCGCTGGGCACCCGGCACTGCTTCAACGACATCGCGGACTTCCCCGGCGGCGTGCAGATCGATCTGGCCGGGCTCGACACGCCGATCGAGATCGACAGCGCGGCGTCGACCGTGACCGTCGGCGCCGCGGCGCGCTTCGGCGACTTCGCCCTGAGCCTGCATGCCGCCGGATTCGCGCTGCCGAACCTGGCGTCGCTGCCGCACTGCACCGTGGCGGGCAGCGTGGTCACCGCCACGCACGGCTCCGGCCGGCGGCAGCAGAGCCTCGCCTCGGCGGTCTCCGCCGTCGAACTGGTCACCGCGGACGGACAGCTCCGCGGGTACTCCCGCGACCGGGACCCGGAGGTGTTCCCCGGCGTGGTGGTCAACCTGGGGGCGCTGGGCGTGCTGACCCGGCTCACCCTCGACCTGGTACCCGCGTTCGACGTGCGCCAGGACGTCTTCGACGGCCTGCCCTGGGAGGCGGCGTTCCAGCACTTCGACGAGATCCAGGACGCCGGCTACAGCGTCAGCCTGTTCACCAACTGGGCCAACGACGCGATCGACCAGGTCTGGTTGAAGAACCGGGTCGAACCCGGCCGCCCGTTCCACGCCCCGGGTGACTTTCACGGAGCGGTGCCGGCGGACGGCCCCCGCCACCCCGCGCACGCGGCCGGAATGCCGGTGCAGAACTGCACGCAGCAACTCGGCGTGCCCGGCCCGTGGTACGACCGGCTGCCGCACTTCCGCCTGGCGTTCACCCCGAGCGCGGGCAACGAGTTGCAGTCGGAGTACTTCGTGCCGCGCGAGCACGCCGTGCCCGCCTTCGAGGCGCTGCGCGGGCTCGGCGAGAAGCTCGCCCCGGTGCTGCTGACCTCGGAGATCCGCACGGTCGCCGGGGACGACCTGTGGCTGAGCCCGTTCCACGGCGGGGACCGGGTGGCCATGCACTTCACCTGGCGGCCACGGCAGCGCGAGGTCGAGGCGCTGCTACCGGTCATCGAGGAGCGGCTCGCACCGTTCGGCGTGCGGGCGCACTGGGGAAAGCTGTTCCACGGCGCCTCGCTCGCGGGCTACCCGAAGCTGCCCGAGTTCCGCGCGCTCGCCGAGCGGCTCGACCCGGAGGGCGCGTTCCGCAGCCCGTTCGTGCGCCGGCACCTCTTCGGCGAGGCCGACGCCTGATCCGTGCCACGGCCCGGTGCAACGCCGCCGGCGCACCGCGGTCGTTACCGGACGGCGGTCTCGGCTTCGCCGGTGAGGATGGCCAGCGTGCCGTCGAGCCGCTGGAGAGTGGGACGCCGGCCGGGATCGGGGGACAGGCAGGCGTCGATGACCTCGGCCACCGGGCGGGGCAGCCGGCGGCGCGCGCGGATCCGGGGCGCGCGCCGGGCCAGTTGCGGGTAGCGGCCGGGAAGGTCGCCGGTGGCGGTCTCGCGACCGTCCGAACCGGACGGTCCGGCGAGGTCGAACGGTTGGTGGCCGGTGGCGGCGTGGTAGAGCACCAGACCGATGCCCCAGACGTCGGCGGCGGGGCCGAGATGTCCGCCGCGGATCTGTTCCGGGGCCATGTAGGCGGGGGTGCCCGGCCCGCGCCGGCAGGGTCCGGGCGGACGGGCCACGCCGAGGTCGATCAGCAGGGCCCGCCCGCCGGAGGAGATGATGTTGCCGGGTTTGATGTCCAGGTGCAGGTAGCCCTGGCTGTGCAGGTAGCGCACCGCGGAGCAGAGCTGCCGGCCGAGATGGCCCAGCGCCTGCTCGGGAAGCCGCTGTTCCAGGTGGTCCACGATGTGGCCGAGGGTGACGCCGGTCAGCGTTTCCAGCACCAGCATCGGCGGCTGCGGAAAGCGTGGCCGGAGCAGTTCGTAGGCGCGCACGATGTGCGGGTGCGTCAGGCGCAGCAGCAGCCGTCCCTCGAGGACGAGATGCCGGCGCGCGTGCGGATCGGTGCCGCGGTCCGGTCGGGTGCGAGGCTGATCAGTCCCTGGTCGGCCATGTCCCAGCGGGTAGCCGGCCACGCAGCGACAGCACCTCGGTGACGTCGCGGATCTGCGGGGGCGCAGGCAGGTCCGGTAGCGGCCGGTAGTACTCCCGGCGGCGGCCCTCGCCGTCGAACGCCCTGGCGACGAACTGGCCGGTGCGCTCCACGGCGTGGTAGCTGAGCCAGGCCACCGGCAGGCTGACGGCCAGCAGCAGGACGGCGGTGAACCCGAAACCGGCCGCCGTACCGCGCTCGGGCAGCAGCCCGTGGCTGTCCAGCAGCCGCAGCACCGGCTCGTGCCACAGGTACAGGCTGTAGCTCATGCCGCCGAGGGCCACCAGCCACCGCACCCTGGCCCAGCGCGGCCCGTGCGACCCGCCGAGCACGGAGGCGCCGTGCACCAGCGCGCAGCCGGCGCCGTAGACGCCGTGCACGAACGTCTCCGGGAACCCGGGTCGCAGCCGCACCACGCTGCCGCCGACCAGCACGGCGATCCCCGCGGCGCCGACCAGCCGCCGGGCGGCGGCGCCGGGCAGCCGCACCCCGCCGGCCGCGAGCAGCGCCAGGAGCAACCCGGCGGCGAACACGTCCAGCTTGGCCGGCAGCCCGAACCACGCCGGCCAGTAGGTGTCCGGGAGCCGCCACGCGGACACCGCCAGCAACCGGTAGCCGTCGCAGGCGCCGGCCAGCACGGCGATCCCGAGCAGCAGCACGGCCAGCCGCGCCGAACGGTGCCGCAGCCGCCCGCAGATCCGCTGGGCGAGCGCCCCGAGCACCGCCAGCAGCAGGTAGAACTGCATCTCCACGGCCAGCGACCAAGCCGGGCCGTTGGTGTAGAAGATCTTCGCCTGACTGAAGGTCTGGGTGAACGTGACGTGCAGCAGCAGGTCTGGCCAGTCCCCGGGCAGGATCGGGTTGGAGATCGCCCACACCAGCAGGATCGCGGTGTAGTACAGCGGCAGCACCCGCGCGGCCCGGCGGACCAGGAACGCGCGCGCGTGCTGCCGCCGCTCGCCGTCCAGGCACGCCCGCAGGTACGGCCGGCCGAGCAGGAACGCGGACTGTACGAAGAACAGATCAACCACCAGGTCGGTGGCACGCAGCAGATCGTGCCAGGTGGTGCCCTCCAGCGGCCAGTGCCAGGTCACCGGGTCACGGTTGTGCTGGTAGGCGTGGAAGATCACCACTACGACCGCACCGATGGCCCGGTAACCCTCGAAGTAGCTCAGCCGCTCACCGCCGCCGGCGGCCCGGCCGCTCACACCGGCCCCCGCCATCGAGTCTGCCGCGGGGTGACCACCCAGGCGCGCTGGCCGAGGAGTTCCTTGACCTGCGCGACCCGGGCCACCAGGTTCTTCCACTCCGCGTACAGCGGGGCCCAGAGCAGGTAGCGGAGGAACCAGCGGGGCCGGCCGCGCAGCTCGGGTACCGCGGTCCACCAGGCGAGCAGCGCCTGCCCCGGCCCCACGGACAGGGTGTAGAGGCTGGTCAGCACGAACGTGGGGACCAGCCAATCCAGGTGGGACGCGCCGCCGGCCCGCCAGACCAGGAACACCATGACCGGGTACATCTGCAGCGACAGCCACGGGTGGATCTCACGCCAGCCGAGCAGGAAGGCCAGCCCGAGCTTCTGCCTCGGGCGCAGCTCGGGCGAGCGCAGCCCGTCCCGCAGGTGCCTGCGGGACACCTGGAACCAGCCCTGGGCCCAGCGCACCCGCTGGTGCCACAACGCGCGCAGAGTGTGCGGCGCGAGTTCCCGGCTGACCAGCGTGCGGTCGTAGACCATCCGGAAGCCGGCGAGCAGCGCGCGGATCGACGAGTCGATGTCCTCGGTGAGCATCCAGCCGCGCAAGCGGACGGCGTGCAGCGCCTCGGTACGCCAGAACCCGTTGGACCCGCCGAACAGCGCGAAGCCGTGCAGGCTGGCCCGCCCGGGATGGCTGACCGCGTAGATCGACTCGAACTCGACCGCCACCGTGCGGGCCACCGGCGACGCGTCGCCGTTGCGGATCACGCAGTGCCCCTGCACCATGTCCGCGCCGTGCGACAGCCAGTGCCAGGCGCGGCGGAACGCGTCCGGCGCGGGATGGTGGTCGGCGTCGAACACCCCGACGAACGCGCCGCGGAGCACGCGCAGCGCGGCGTTGACGTTCTGCGCCTTGGACGTGGAACCCGGCACGTTGAGCAGGGTCAGCCGGCGGTCGGCCGCCGCGATCGCGAGCAGTTCGTCCTCGACCGGCAGCCGGCGAGGCGTGTTGTAGGCCAGCACCACCTGCAGCGGCGCGGGATATTGCTGCGCCAGGAAGGCGCGCACGGTGTCCACAATGGTCACCGCCTCGTTGGGCAGGTACGCGGCGATCACCGCGGCCGCCGGCGGGTAGGGCGCGGTCGGCTCGGCCGGCGGCTGCATCGGATCCAGCGCGTACAGACCCTCGGCCCAGACCACCGCTGCGGTGAGCACCAGCGCGAACATCACCGTCAGGTAGGCCGGCTCGGCGAGGTCGACGCCGAGCAGGTACAGCGCGGTGAGCGCGCCGTACGGGGCGGCGACGCCGAGCAGCACCGTCAGTCCGATCTGGACGGACGTGCGGCGCAGCCGGGTGCGCAGGGCACCGCCGCGCGGCCGGGTGGTGCCGTCGGCCACCCACCGTCGCGGCACCAGGTCGAGGTGGCCCTCGGCGAGTTCGGTGGCCGTGGTGGCGCACTCCAGCAGCACGTGCGGGTCACCGACCCCGCGCAGGTCGGCGGCGCTGACCCAGCCGCACGCCGGATGGATCAGCAGCGGCTCGCCGGCCACCGGGTGCGCGCGCCGGCCGAGGGCGGCGAGCAGGTTTTCCAGCATCTCGCCGGCGCGGGCGGCGGGGCTGCCGCGCAGCAGCACCAGGACGCAGTCGCCGCCGCTGACCGCGACCAGCGCCCGGTCCCCGAGTTCGTTGGCGGCCGCGGCGGCGAGATCGGCGTGCAGGTGGGCGAGTTCGCCGTGCCGCAGCCGGCGGGACAGGCTGTCCCGATCCGCGGTGCGGAGGACGGCGACCACCGGGTGATGCGCGGACCGGGCCCGCAGCCGCAGCGCCCGGCGGGCATGCGCCAGCCAGTCCCGCCGGCTGACCAGGTTGGCCGGCGCCGGCGCGTTCGGCGGCTGCTGCCGGCGGCGGGTCAGCAGGAACAGCGGGCGGGTGTGCCCGTCGTCCGGCCGCCACGGCCCGAGTCCCGGGAGCCGTGCCGGCGTGGCGGTGTCACCGAAGAGTTCCATGGATGTGTCCTCCGCGACCGCGTACCTGTTGCTGTGTCTGCTCGCTCGGCCGGCGCCGTGGACGCCGCCCCGCCGGCGTCCGGGGCTCCCGACGCCGCCGCGCCGACGGTTCCGGCGGCCTGCCGGCTCCGCCGGCACCGTGGATGCCATGGACGCTGCCGCCCCCCGCCGCCGAGAACTCCGCCGCCGCGCCGATGTTTTCCACCGCCGGTCAACGGGTGGGCGTGGGCGTGCTGCTGTCCGCGACGCCCAACCGCACCGCGGCCGCCCGCCAACCGGCCGGGGTCCAGCGAAGGTCGAAGACGAACACGGTGCGGCCGGCGGGCACCGCGTCCACCTGCCGGCCTGCCCGGTCGATCACCCGCATGTCGTCCTGGTCGAAGGTGACCGTGACGGTGGCCTGGCGGTCCTGCTGCACGTCGCTGGGATCGGCGGAGACGAAGTGGACGCGGCCACCCCGGTAGCGCGCTCCGGCCGCCCGGTCGGTGTCCAGTTGCGCCACGAACTGCGCGCAGGTCTGGCAACTTGGCAGGCCCAGGTCGCGCAGCGGGCCGGCGTCCAGCGTCTGGTAGGCGTAGTCGACCAGGTCCAGCCAGTGCGAGGCGAAGGAGGTGGCGCCCTGCCCGTCGCCGTGCCTCGCCGGTTCGGGCAGCGTCGGCGGGGCGGTCGGTGGCGGTGTTCCGCCCGCCGAGCCGCAGCCCGCCGAGACCGCGCCGCACAGCACGATGGCGCGCCACCACCCGGCGCGGGTCGCCCGCGACGGGCGGCGCGTCCGTACCCGACCCGGCGACACGGGAGCCGGCCGGACCGAAGCTGGCGGTGCCGAGACCGGTGGTACCGGAACCGGCGGGGGCGCGGCGGCAGAACCGCGCGGACGCCAGCCGGCATGACGTGATGATCCGTTCACTGCGTCCTTCCCCGGCGAAATGGTCGGGAATCCGTAAAGAGAGCGACCGCGGGACCGCGGCCAGGTGTTCGAATTATTCGACGCGGACGGTGCCAACGAATGTCCAGCGGGTTGGTTACGGTGGCTTCGGTAAACTCGGCGTTGTGGTTTCCGAGCCTGCCCCGCGGCGCGGTGGCCTATCCGGTCGAGAATCGGATCGCCACCGTGTCGCGATTGCTGTCCGTCCAGGTCCGGAGGTCATCGCCATGGCGGTCCGGCCGCCAGCCCGCCACGACGTTGACCGGATTCGCGATCTGGCCGGTCAGCCGCACCAGGAAGTCACGCAGTTGCGCGCCGTCGCCGGGGTCGGCGCGGACGAGGAAGTACATGGATCCCCGGTTGGACAGCGCGAAGAGCACGTGCACGGCCGGCGGCACCTCGGCGGGAAACAAGCCCGGAACGGTCCCCGCCGCCGGTGTTCCGGCGTGCGCCGTGGACGGTCCCGACACGGCCGCTGACCGGTTCGCCCGCAGCCGGTCCACCCACAGCACCTGGGCACCCCTGATCCAGTGCCCTCCGCTGCCCGGCCGGGCGGCGACCGGCGACATCCCGTCGAGCACCGGCGCGTGCCGGGCGCGCACGCTGTCCAGCAGCCGGCCCTCGGTGACCAGGCCCCAGCGGATCAGGTAGTTCCGGATCGAGGAGTCGTGCAGGTTGATCCCGAACTCGCGGCCGATCAGCTCCGCCACCGCCTGGCGGGTCCATAACCAGTAGTCCAGCCCCACCTGCTCGGGCGCGCAGTTGACGAGCGTGTCGACCACCCAGCTCTGCTGCGCCACGGACAGCGCGAGTTGCTCGCCCGGCCGGCGGCCGCGCCGCCGCAGCCGCAACGCCTCGGCTCCGCCGCTGCGATAGGTGCGTACCCAGCCCCCGACGGTCTGCCGAGACACGCCGAAAACCCGGGCGACATCCGCCTGCGGAATCCCCGACTCGACCGCCTCGATCGCGAGCCGCCTCAGCTCTTCCAGGGTATTGACCGGGAATTTTCTGCCGTCTCGGTGAATCACGAGGGTACTCAACCGCCTTCCCTTTTCACCACCATTGCCGGCGTTTTACGGATGCCGCACGTCTGCTGATCCGGGTCATCTGACGCTCACCGGGACGCGAACGGTGGTCTCGTCCACCTCCGAGGTCCGGACGGTCAGCGCGAGTTCCCAGTTCCCGGGCAGCGGAATCCGCACGCCCCCGCCGACGTAGTGGCCGGGCGCACCGGCGTACTGCAACGGCACCGGGAGCGGGCCGATCCGGCGGTCGGGCAGGGAAAGCTGGACACGCAGTTCGGCAACGCTCTTCGGGCCGCCGTCCGCGTCCAGCACGGACAGGTGGATCTCGTTCGGGCCGACCTGGCCCGGCAGCAGCACGAGGGCGAGTTGGCCGCGCCCGGCCGGTCCGCCGCCGGTGTCGAACGGTACGGCCAGGTTCGCCGGCCCACCGGCGGCGCCGCCCTGCACGGCGGCGCGCTCGCTGGCCTGCTCGGCGCGCGCCGGCTCGGCGTTGACCAGGAAGGCGGTCAGGCCGAGCAGCACCGCGGCGATCGCCGCCTCCACCGCGACCACCCGGCGGAACCGGGTCACCTCGGCGTCACCGGGGCCGCGCCGGGCGCGGCGCTTGTCGCTGATCGTGACGATGGCGAACCCGTAGTGCCGCCGCACCCAGCGCCGCGCGGCGGCACCGAGCGCCACCAGCACCGCGGCCAGCACCACCTTGCCGACGAGCACCTTGCCGTAGGTGGTGCCGAACAGCGCCGACGGCGTGCCCACCTCGCGCCACGCCTGGTAGGTCCCGGTGGCGAGGAGCAGCCCGACGCAGACCAGCGCGGTGCGGGAGAACCGGGGCAGAGCCAGCCGCATGGCCGCCAGGTCGCCGGAGGGCAGCAGTGCCGCGCCGACGGCGGCCAGCCCGCCCAACCAGACGGCCATGGCGACCAGGTGCACCACGTCGATCGGCAGCGCCAGCGCCACCTGCGCGCCGGCCGCGCTGTGCGTGGCCAGGCTCCAGGTGGCGGCCAGGGCGACCGCGAAGCCGAGCACCACCGCCGCCGGCCGAATGCGGTCCCGGTGGTCCGGGGGCTTCGCCCCGGCGTCCTGGCGACGCCGGGACGCCCGCGGATACCACAGCGCCCCGGCCGCGGCGACGCCCAGCAGCAGCGCGCGGAGGACCTGCATCAGGCCCATCCGGGTGCCGAGCGCGGTGCCCAGCGCCGCGGGGTCGGCGACCGCGGCGATGGACCGGCCGACCGCGTACGGACCGTAGAGCAGCAGCGTGCCCGCGGTGGCGGCGAGCAGACCGCCCCATCCGGACCAGAACAGCAGGCGAGCCCTGCGGCGGTCGGCGGCGCCGGGCCAGCACCATGCCACGAAGAACGCGGACCCGACCAGCAGGGCAAGGCCGGCGAAGCCCACCCAGCGCACCGCGGTATAGACGGTGGCCAGCACCGGATCGGCGCCGCCTCCGGCCAGTTCGGGCGCGCCCGACGCGGACGCCTCGCCCACGCTGAAGGTGAACGCGCCCTGCACCGGGTGGGTGTCCGCGGACACGACGTGCCAGACCACCGTGTACGTACCGTTCTCCAGCACGTCCGGCACGGCCGCTGCGATGGTCTCCGATTTGCCGTTCGCGTGGCCGAGTTGGCCGATCCTGATGTCCGTGCCCTGCGGGTCGATCAGCCGCAGCCCAGCGAGACCCACCTCGATCGGCTCGCTGAACTGCATGGACACCACGGGCGGCGAGAAGTCGAGTACCCGGTAGTTGGCCGGGTCGGTGGAGACCACGATGGCGTGCGCGGAGGCCGGCGCGGCGGTGACGGTCATGGCCAGCCCGGCCAGCAGGACGGCGAGGAACGCTCCGATCAGCTTCCGTGCGCGGCCGCTGCGTGGCATGGGTCCCTCCATTCGGGACGGTCGAGCCGGTCGGGACGACGGAGGTGGGCGGTGGCGCCCGGCCGGGAGGGGAGGCCGGGCGCCACCGCCGGTTCAGGTGCGGACCTTGACCTTGCCGGCGTGCGGTTCCGGCTTGGTCCGCGGCGGGCGCGGTGCTCGGGAGCCGCCGAGCACCACCCAGGCGAGCGCGCCGAGCCCGGCGAGCATGCCGGCCCCGCCGAGGGTGCGGGCCAGCACATCGGGTTGCGCCGGCGGAGCGGGCGGTGCCGCGGGCGCATGCACCTCCAGCACGGGAGCGGGGTGCTCGGGTTCGGGACCGCCGCCCTGCGGGACGTCGATCCACCGCACCACGGAACCGTCCGAATAGGTCTGTAGCGCCTTGAACACCAGCCGGTCGGTGTCCTCGGGGATCGGCCCGACGGAGACGGAGAACTCCTGGAAGTGCCCGGGTTCCACGGCCCCGCCGCGCCAGATCACCGACGTGACCGCCTCGGTGACCTCCCCGTCGTCGGTCTTCACCGGAGCGGGCAGCTTCTGCTTCTGCACCGTCGAGGTCCAGCCGGGCACGTCGGCGACGGACACCGACGGCAGCGGATGATCGGTCGGGAAGACCACCTCCACCTGCACGGTGGAGGCGTCGTCCCGCTCGTTGGGCACCCGGAACGACTCCTTGGCGTAGCCGCCCGGCACGGCGGTGTTCGGGTTGACGGTGACGTGTGCCCAGGCCAGTGGCTGAAGCAGGAACGCACCCGCGACCCCGATCACCGCGCCGACCAACCGCCGGCCGGCCGGAACGCGACTCGGCAGGAAACGCTGTGACATCTCGGTCCTTTCCTGGTTGCCTGGCGTGCGGCGGCGATCGTCGACGCCGCCGCACGCCCGCCGGTCAGCCCTGCCCGGTGGTTCCCGGCAGGATGGGCGGCAGTGAGGGCAGCGTCGGCACCGGCACCGCGGCCGGATCGACCTGGAGGATGGTGACCAGCCCGGTCATCCCCTGCGCCGATTCGGAATGCGAGAAGATGTGGCAGTGGATCATCCACTTCCCGGGATTCTGGGGAACGAAGATGATGTCGTAGGTCTGCCCGACACCGACGTTCACGGTGTCCATCTCCTGTGGCACCTTCAGCGGCCGCCCGTCCTGCGCGACCACGGTGAAGTAGCCACCGTGGACGTGAATGGGGTGGATCATCTCCGGCCCGGTTCCGATCAGTCGGATGTGCACCCGCTCGCCGACCCGCGCGACGAGTTGGGTGGTGGACGGGAAGCTCTTGCCGTTGAAGACGAACCCGAGCGGACCGTCGCCGATCATCAGGCGGTAGTCCCGGTCGGCCGGGATGTCACCGCCCCTCGGCACCACTTCGAGTGCGCCGTACAGCCCCCTTCCCTCCTGGTCGCCGTCCATGTGCGAGTGGTACCAGTGCGTTCCGGGACTCACCGCGGTGAACTCGTACGTGTACGTCTGGCCGGGCTCGATCGCCTGCTGGGTCAGGTCGGGCACGCCGTCCTGGTCGTTGGGCAGTTGCATGCCGTGCCAGTGCACCGAGGTGGGCTCGGGCAGGTGGTTCCTGACGACGACCCGTATCCGGTCACCCTCGTTCACCCGGATCACCGGGCCGGGCACCAGTCCGTTGAAGGCGTACGCCTGGCGCACCTTGCCGGGCGACACCTCGAGGTTCATCGGCGCGGCGTCCAGAGTGAACACCTTCACCCCGTCCACCACCCGGTACGGCGCCAACTGCGTGCCGTCACCGAGATCCCTGGCCTGGCCGTCGCCGCCCGCGACGGGCGCGATACCGCCCACCCCGGGCAGGTTCGGCGGCGACAGGATGTTCGGCGGCAGCACGCCGGTCGCCGGGTTGGCTCCGGCCACCACGACCTGGCCGAGCAGGTCCTGGGCGAACCGGGACCGGTAGGCGTACGTGCCGGGCCCGGTGAACGTGTAGGAATAGGTGGCGCCCTGCGGCAGTTCCGGCGAGTTCAGCACGCCGCCGGTCACGGACTGGGGCGAGCCGTCGCCGAGGTCGTTGACCCAGGTCACCGTGTCACCGACGGCCACGTTCAGCGTGCCGGGGTGCTCCCGCAGGCTGCTCAGCGGCACCGTGTGGACCGCGGCGGACGCCGCCGGTGCCAGCGCGCCGGCCCCGGCCGTGGCGAACACGAACGCCATGCCCAGCGCGATCAGCCGTGGGGTCCTGGGGTCGCCCCGGCGGAACATCCGAACCAAGAACGCGCGCCGTCGCTGTGGAAAACGCATGACTTTCCCTTCGTATGGCCCGCACGGGATGGGGAAGCGCCCCGGGTGGGACGCTTCCCCACCACCGTTCGCCGGCTCGGTTCCCGGTCAGCCGGCCGTGAGCGGCGGAACCGGTGCCGGCGGCGTCGACAACGGTGTGGATGCCGCCGGAAGGGTCGCCGTCACTGGCAGACCTGCTGGTACTTCACCGGGTTCCGCTGGCGGCAGGTGAGCTGGTCGTTGATCGGGTTGCTCGGTGCCTTCTCGACCCAGCCCTCGTAGGCCAGCGGAATGGGCAGCACACCCATGCCGCCGTATCCCGCGTAATTGCTGATCTGGTCGTCCGTCTGGGTGTTGGGACCACCGGAGACGGTCATCTTGCCGACCACCGTGGCGTCGGACGGGTCGCCGTCGCCGTTCGGGTCGGTGTCGATGATCTCCATCGCGTTGGAGAACTTGCTCGTCACGTAGGCGTAGTAGCCGCCGCCCTTCTTCGCCCCGAAGTTGATGCCGTGACAGCCGGCGTCACAGGGCAGCCACTTGACGATCTCGTCGGTCTTCGGGTCGATCACCGTGATGTTGCCGGTCAGGGTGTTGGCGACCAGGACCGCCGAGTTGTCCGGGGCCACCGGAATCTGGATGTCCAGGCCACCGAACGGCCCATTGGCTCCCTTCACCGGGTCGTAGTTCTTCCAGAGGTCGATCTCCTTGTGGTGGACCTTCGAGCTGCCGTCCACGCAGGCGTTGGCCTGCAGGGAGATGCAGGAGACGGACATGCCGAGGAAGTCCGCCTCGTACGCCTTCGATCCGTCCGGTGTCATTCCCGAGGCGATCGGCAACTCACTGGTCTGCTCCTTGCGGATGTTGCCGCTCGGGATGTCCACCACGGTGGCGTCGTAGGTGTTGACGTTCGGCGTGATCATCGTCTTGCCGTCGCCGGTCATCCAGTGCGCGTGCGGGTGGGCGATCTTCTCGCCCGGTCCCTGCACCGGTATTCGCCGATCGATCTTGGTGGCGCCCGGCGCCAACTCCATCACCGCGCTACCACCGTTGATCGCGACGTGGAGCTGGTCGGTGTCGGTCCGGGTCATCACGTGCGAGGGATCAGGCCCGACTTCGATCTGCCGGACGAAGGCGCCGGTGGCCCGGTCGAAGACGTCCGTCTTGTTGTTGAACCACTCGTTGACGTAGATGTACTTCTCGTTCTTGTCGGTCCAGTTGTTGTGCGGGTTGTTCATGTTGACCTGCGGCAACGCCACCTTGCGTTCGACGTCCCAGTTCTGGGTATTGATCTTGGTGACCGCGCCGACCTTGGTCTTGTGCGCGTACTCCTCCATTTCCGTGTCGATCCAGACCTCGCCGACACCCGGTGTCGCCGGCCGGGTCTTGGTGGCCGGCAGGGTTTTCGGGGTCTGGAACTTGCCCTTGAAGAACTGGTCCAGGCTGGGGATCAGCTCCGGGTTTCCGTCGGAGTTGTAGGTGAGGATCGGTGCCGGCGGGAACGACGGATCCCATGTGGTGTCCTGGGTGTCGCTGAAGTGCTGCCAGTTGCTCGGCACGGTGATGGTGAAGAACTTGTCCACCAACTGCATGATCACGTCGGCGTTCGAGGGAACGTCCAGCGCCCTGCTGTTCACCCGCAGCTTCTTGCCGAAGTCGAGGCCCGGAGTGAGCGGGTCGTCGACCACGATGGCACCGAGCATGTACGGGTGGATCTTGCACGCGAAGGCGTACAGGCCCGGCTCGGTCAACTGCACGCTGGTCTGGCCGACGAACGCGCCGGGCTCGTCGAACGGGAAGCCCTTGGCTCCCTCCGGCCAGATCAGGCTCGTGATGGTGTGCGCTGACGCCGCCTGAGGCGCCTTGATCTCGAAGTTCGCCGTCACCGGCAGGCTGACCGTGTTGGTCGCCCACTTCTGCGCGTCGGCCAGCAGACCCTGCAGGTCGGGACCGATCGGCAGGGAGCCGATGTTGAGCGGGACACCGGCGGGTTGGGCCGCCACCTCCTTGCTGAACTCGGTGAGGATCGCGTTGGACCGGGCGATGTTCGGGTCGCCGGCGGGTAGCAACTGGCTGATCGCGGTCCGCATCGCGGCCACGTTCAGCCCCAGCGCCGAGGCGGGAGACGATGATCCGATGCCGAGCAGCCCCTTCGTCGCGTCGCCACCCAGCAGGCCGCTACCGAGCACCGGCACGCTGCCGCCGCCCAGCAACGGCAGGCTGCCGCCGCCGAGCACTGAGCCGATCAGCGACCCGGTCGAACCCGGCGCGGCCGGCGCCGAGCCGCTGGATGCCGTGCCGCCGGAGGCCGCGCCGAGGGACAACCCGCCGCCGGACCCCGAGCCGGCCCCGGGCAGGCCGGGCAGCCCGCCGCTACCGGTGCTCGAGCTGGACGTCGGTGGCGTGCTCGAGCTGGGCACGATGCCGGTCGGGTTGATCCCGCCGACACCACCGGTGGTCTGGTTGAGGTTGACCCTCGGCAGCTCGGCGACCGCCAGCGACTGCCCACCCAGCGGGCCCAGGTTCAGGTGCGTGTCGTACCAGGACCCGTTGTTGTCGGTGAGCTGGAACGACACCGGCGCCGGGCCGGCACCCACCGGCAGCCCACCACCGGTCGGCGAGGAGGTGCTGCCACCGCCGCCACTGCCGCCCCCGGTGGTCGTGGGCGGTGCCGCGGTGGTGGCGGAGGTCGTCGACGTCGGCGGCGCCGACGTGCCCGTGGACGTGGGCGGTGGAGCCGTGGTCGTTGTTCCGCCGCCACCGCCGTTGACGACCACCTGGCCCTGCATGTCCGGATGGAAGCGACAGTGGTAGCCGTACGTCCCCGGTGACGTGAAGGTGAACGAGTACTTCGCTCCTTGCGGCAGGTCCGGTGAGTTGAGCGGGTCTCCGGTCACGCTGTGCGTGGTGTTGGAGGTCTCGTCGTTGGACCAGACCACGGTGTCGCCGACATTCACGGTGATCGACGGCGGGTTGTACTGGAGGTTCTGGATCGACACCGTCTGCGTGGCGGCGGACGCCGTCGGTGCGGCCAGGCCGACGCCCAGCACGCTGAGCGCGACTGCCGAGGCTGCCGCCACCAGGCGCGACCGGAGCCGGCGTATCCGGAATCTCCGGGACGCGGGTATGCGCGGTGAATAGGGAGAGCGCACACTTTTCCCTTCTCGTCGTGGGCCCGAGCGGCGGAGAAGCCACCGCGGAGGCGGTGGCTGGTGGGCCCGGGGACACACAGACTTCGACGTGATAATCAGTTGTCAGGTTGTGCAGCGATCAGGGGGCCCAGTCCCGGAACTGCTCCAAGAAGGTGGTGAAGATCGTGTCATCGGGCCACGCCGGGGGGACCCCTGTTGCGCACGAACTCGACCTCGCCGGCAACCGCTGCGCTGCGACGAAACTCGACCATGCGGACTCCCGTTCATATCCGCGGTGGGCCAGGGGATCCGTATCCCCGTGACAGTGCGGATCAATACAACGCGGAGCCATGTCGGTGGCATCTCTCGACGGTTACTCGACCGTGAAATCCATTTCACTGGGAACTCTTCGAGTTGTGATATCTGGTTCTTTATGGAACGTTTTCGAATTTTGCGGCAAGTATTCGGCTGATGGCTCGCGAAGCCTCGCAGGCGACCCGCTGTGCGACGTCGTCACTGGTGAAACGCCTTATTGACGGTCCGGAAAGGTGATGTCGTGGAGTCCGCTGTTTGGGTTTCGGATGAGCGTCCGGGTTCGCCGGGACGGCGGGTCACGCTGGTCCGGACTACCCAACGACGTTCGCCGCACGCTGCGCGAATACCTTGCCCGCCGGCCCGTCGAACCATTTGTTTCACCACGGTGAACGGGATCCCCTGTGCCGGTCGGCACAGTTCGTCGGGTCCTAGCCAAGCCGGCCGACAAATGTCAGGATGTGCCGCGACAACGCTCCCGCGCGAGCACGTCAATGCTGATTGTGCCCGGCGCGGTGTCAAATCTGGGTACAGGAACGCGCCGGTCGGCCGGGTGAGGTACGGGGGCAACGGCCACTCGGACAGGATTGCTCGCCGCGCGCCGGCCGCGCTGCCGCCGGACCGCCGGCGTCCGGGAAAGAAAGCGAAAATGTCATGACATTGTGGCTGTCCGTCCCGCGCGGGATCGCGGGCGCCTGTTGTTCGCGGCGGCCGCTTCGGCGGCGCCCGGCGATCGGGAGGGCGAGGCGATGAGCGAGCCGAGGACCGCGCCGGAAACCGAACCGGCGGACTCGGAAACCGAACCGGTGGCCGATGCCGCGGCGGCTGTCCCGGCCACCACGGCGACCGAGTCGGCCGCGCCACCGGAGTCCGCCGGCACCGCCAACGGCACCGGCGGGACGGCACCGCCGATCCGCCCCGCGCGGCGGCTGGTCGACCGCACGTGGTGGCTGCCCTGGCTGCTGGGGATCGCCGTGCTGGTGGCGGGCGTGGGCGTGATCGTGACAACCCTCGGCGGCTCCGACGCGCCGCGCACGCCGCAGGAGCAGCTTCGCCGGCAACTGCCGATCACGAAGCACACGGTGAGCTACGAGGTGCGGGGGCCGTCGAAGTCGCCGGAGATCAGGTACGTCACCGACGGCACCAACAACACCGAGAAGGTGGCGGGCGTGCCGCTCCCGTGGCGCAAGGAGTTCACCATGACCGTCGGTCCCGGACCGGCGATCGTCCAGGTGCTCGCGGCGAACGGCCAGTCCGACGCGATCTCCTGCTCGGTCAGCATCGACGGCCACGTCGTCAACGAGAACACCGCGCCGGGCCAGTACGCCACCGTGTCCTGTTCCGGCGTGATCCAGCCGTAAGGGGGAGCGCCGGTGCGCACACGGAAAGCAGGTCGCGCCGCGGCCGGCGCGGTGGCGGTGGCGGTGGCCGCCGGGATCGCCGTGCTCGGCGCCGGGGCCGGCACCGCGGCCGCGGACGATCACGGCGCGCTCGATACCTGCCTGGCCTCGGTGCAGGGGGCGCCGGGGCAGCAGGTGACGCTCGCCCCGGCCGCCGTGCTGCAACCGATCGGCGACGCGCTCACCCCGCTGGACCCGCTCGGCACGACAGGGTCGGCGTTCCGCCAGTCGTGGCCGGCGCTGCCACCGATCCCGGTCGGCGCGATCCCGAGCGTGGCGGGCGTCATCCCCGGCGACGCGATCGCCGGGGCCGTGGTGGACCGGCTGCGCACCGTCCCGGCGGTCGCACCGGTGATCGACGTGCTCGCCCCCCGGGTGTGGCTGGTGGTCGCGCAGGGCTGCGCGGTCGCGGTCCAGCCGGTCGGCCCGCTGGTCGCGCCGCTCACCGGCGGCCAGCAGCCGGCACCCCCACCGGCGTCCCCGCCACCCGGCGGTGGAAACGTCGGTGGGAGTCCGGGAGGGGGTTCGAGCGGCGGGGGTTCGGCCGGTGGCCGGCCCGCCCCGGCGCCCGCCGGTGGGGGCTCCGCTCCCTGGCAGGCACCGGGTTCCGGCTCGGCGGGCGGGGTACCGCCGGAGCAGGCCACGGTGTGGGGCCAGGTGCCGGGCGGCTCCGGCGCTGGCGTGCCGCCGGAGGGCGTCATGGTCTACAACTCGGGCCCGCTGCCGCAGCCGTGGACCGTCCCCGGCGGGATCAGGGCCCCCGGCAACGGGCTGTCGGTGCACCCGACCGACATGACCGGGCAGGCCGCGCCGCTGGCGTCCGCGCGGCATCCCCGTCCGGGCGTCAGCGAGGTCATCGTGCTCGCCACGCTGATGCTCGCCTTTGTCGGGGCGCAACTGGCCCGCGCCTGGGCGCGGCGGCCGGCCCGGTCCGGCTGGCACGCGGCCGGCGCGGCGCTGCCCCCGCGGCTGCGCCGCCTGCTCCGGAACCTGCTGCGGCGGCTCTTGGCCACCCTGGACACCGCCGGTTAGCCCGCGGCGGGAGCGCGTGGGTAGCGCGGTGCGGCGGGGCGCTACCCACGCGTGCCGCGGCGCGCGTCGCGACGGACGTGCGCCGCGCCGCTTCGGGCGGCAGGCCTGCGCACACGCAGCGTAGACCTCCTGTCACAACAAGAAAACGAATGTCGTTTGCCTCGCCAACTTTCCTTGTATCGGTAATCATTTCCATCTAGCCTTCGGGTTGCGGCGCGCGACCGCCCCACCGAGGCACCCCGCGCATGGGGGTGCTGACCTGGTTCGAGGAGACGATCCGTGAGCAACCTCCGAGCATCCCGCCACGCCCGCCGGCGGGCCGCGACCGGCGTGGCGCTGGCCGCCGCCGTGAGCACCGCGCTGGCGGGCTGCGCCACCTCCGCTCCGGCGCCCCCCGGCGACTCCGGCGGCGGCACCAAGATCAATGTGGTCGCCGCGGAGAACGTCTGGGGTAGCATCGCCGCCCAGCTCGGCGGCGAGCACGCGAACGTGACCAGCGTGGTCAACAACCCGGACGCCGACCCGCACGACTACGAGCCGACCCCGGCGGACGGGCGCGCGGTGGCCTCCGCCCGGTACGTGATCGTCAACGGTGCCGGCTACGACGGGTGGGCGCCGAAGCTGGTGGACGCCAACCCGAACCCGAACCGCAGTGTGCTCACCGTCGGCGACCTGGTCGGCGTCCAGCAGGGCGGCAACCCGCACCAGTGGTACTCGCCGGACTCGGTGCACAAGGTGATCGAGGCGATCACCGCGGACTACAAGAAGCTCGACCCGGCCGACGCCGCCTACTTCGAGGCGCAGAAGCAACGGTACGAGTCCACCGGGCTCGGCAGGTACAACCAGCTCGTCAACGAGATCAGGACCAGGTACGCGGGCACCCCGATCGGCGCGTCGGAGTCGATCGTCGCCCCGCTTGCCGAGGGGCTCGGGCTGAAGCTGCTCACCCCGGCCGCGTTCCTGGACGCGATCAGCGAGGGCGCTGACCCGACCGCGCAGGACAAGGCCACGGTGGACGAGCAGATCAGGTCCAGGCAGATCAAGGTCTTCGTCTTCAACAGCCAGAACTCCACCCCGGATGTGCGGACCCAGGTCGACGAGGCGAGGGCGGCCGGCATCCCGGTGGCGACGGTGACCGAGACGCTCATCCCGGCCGGCGCCACGTTCCAGGACTGGCAGACCGCCCAACTGCAGGGTGTTGAGCAGGCACTGACCCAGGCCACTGGCAGGTGACCATGACACCGTTGACCCGACTCGATGACGCGGTGCAGCCCAGCGCTCCGCCTGCTTGGCCGTCCACCGGCGATCCGGTGGTCTGCCTGCGCGGAGCGGCCGCGCGGGTGGGTGGCCGGACACTGTGGCGCGACGTGGACCTCTCCGTGGCCGCGGGGGAGTTCGTCGCGGTACTCGGCCCGAACGGGGTGGGCAAGTCCACCCTGGTCAAGACGATCCTCGGGCTGCAGCCCGCGGCGGCCGGCGAGGTCCGGGTGCTCGGCGGCCGCCCCGGGCGGGCCAACCACCGCATCGGTTACCTGCCCCAGCGCCGCGGCTTCGACGCCACGCTGCGGATCCGCGGCGTGGACGTGGTGCGGCTGGGGCTGGACGGCGACCGCTGGGGAATCCCGCTGCCGGGCTCGGCCCGGTTCGCCCGGCGGCGCCGGGCAGCCGAGGCCCGGGTGGCCGAGGTGATCGACCTGGTCGGCGCCACGGGCTACGCGCACCGGCCGATCGGTCAGCTTTCCGGCGGTGAGCAGCAGCGGTTGCTGATCGCGCAGGCGCTGGTCCGCCGCCCGGCGCTACTGTTGCTGGACGAGCCGCTGGACAGCCTCGACCTGCCCAACCAGGGTGCGGTGGCGGCACTGCTCGGCCACGTCGCCCACGCCGAGGGGGTGAGCGTGATGATCGTGGCGCACGACGTCAACCCGCTGCTGGCCTACCTCGACGGCGTGGTGTACCTGGCGCACGGCGCGGCGGTTACCGGCACCCCGGACGAGGTGATCAACGGGCCAGCGCTGAGCCGGCTGTACGGCAGCCCGGTCGAGGTGCTGTGCACCTCGGACGGCCGGCTGGTGGTGGTCGGTGCCCCGGAGCCGCCGGCGGTGCACGCCGACCGGCACGCCGATCGACCGTCGGGAGCCCGCGATGGTTCCCGGTGAGCCAGGGCCGTCCTGGAACCCGATCATCGACCTGCAGTTGCTGTGGTCGTTCCCGTTCATGGTGAACGCGTTCCGCGCCGGCACCATCGTGGCGGTGCTGGCCGGGTTGATCGGCTGGTTCATGGTGCTGCGCCGGCAGTCCTTCGCCGGCCACACCGTGGCCGTGGCCGGTTTTCCCGGCGCCGCGGGCGCCACCCTGCTCGGTGTCGCGCCGGTCTTCGGTTACTTCGGGTTCTGCCTGGCCGCGGCGGCGGTCATCGCGGCCCTGCCGCGCGGCAGGGATGCCGGCTACCGCGAGGAGTCCGCGGTGACCGGCACCGTGAACGCGTTCGCCCTGGCCTGCGGCTACCTGTTCATCGCGCTGTACAAGGGGTTCCTGGGCGGGGTGAACGCGCTGCTGTTCGGCAACTTCCTGGGCATCACCGACGACGACGTGCTGGCGCTGCTCGCCGTCGCGGTGGTCGCCCTGGCGGTGCTCGCCGCGGTCGGGCGGCCGCTGCTGTTCGCCTCGGTCGACCCGGATGTGGCCGCCGCCCGCGGGGTTCCGGTCCGGGCGCTGTCGGTGGTGTTCCTGATGCTGCTGGGCGCCGCGGTGGCCGAGGCCAGCCAGATCACCGGCACCCTGCTGGTCTTCGCGCTGCTGGTGATGCCGGCCGCGACCGCGCAGCGGCTCACCGCCCGCCCGGTGGCGAGCCTCGCGCTGACCGTACTGATCGGCATCGTCGCGACCTGGCTCGGCCTGGGCATCGCCTACTTCTCGCCCTACCCGATCGGGTTCTGCGTGACCACGGTCGCGTTCGCCGGGTACCTGCTCGCGCACGCCGCGCGGGCCGGCCGGTTCGGGCTGCCCCGGCCCCGGCTGGCCGGAGGTGCGACGTGACGGCCCTGCTCGGTCCGCCGTTCCTGCAGCACGCGCTGCTGGCCGGAACCGCGATCGCCGCGGCCGCCGGCCTGGTCGGCTACTTCCTGGTGCTGCGCGCCCAGGTGTTCACCGGCGACGCGCTCAGTCACGTCGCGTTCACCGGGGCGCTGGCCGCACTCGCCTTCGGGCTCGACGCGCGGGTCGGCCTGTTCGCGGCCACCATCGGTATCGCGGTGCTGATGGGCGCCCTCGGCCGCCGGGGACGGGCGGACGACGTGGTGATCGGCAGCGTGTTCGCCTGGATTCTCGGCATGGGCGTGTTCTTCCTGACGCTGTACACCACCACCCGCAGCACGGCCAACGGTGCCGCCGGGGTGACCGTCCTGTTCGGATCGATCTTTGGGCTGAGCGGCGCGCAGGCCGGCGTCGCCGCCGCGGTCGCGGTCGCGGTGTGCCTGGGGATGCTGCTGATCGCGCGGCCGCTGCTGTTCGCCAGCGTCGACGAGGCGGTCGCCGCGGCCCGCGGGGTTCCGGTGCGGCTGCTGGGCTACGGGTTCCTGGTGCTGGTCGGTGCGTGCACCGCGGAAGCCACCCAGGCGGTGGGCGCGCTGCTGGTGCTGGGATTGCTCGCCGCGCCGGCGGGCACCGCGCAGCGGCTCACCCACCGCCCGTTCCTGGCGTTGGCGCTGTCCGCGGGGCTGGCCGTGGCCGAGATGTGGGCGGGCCTCGGGCTCAGCTACGCGATCCCGCACACGCCGCCCAGCTTCGCCATCCTCGCCGCGGCCGCCCTCGTCTACGCCGCGGTGCTGGTGGCCGGCGCGGTACGCGACCGCCGCGGTCGGTCTCGGCAGCACGCCGTGACATGACCCCGAAGGACGTTACCGCCGGGTGGCGGCCGGGGCCGCTTCCGTACCCTGGACGACGATCTCTTCGCGGAGGTCGTGCCCCCGGTTGGCCACCGGGGGCTTCCGCGAAGAGGGCCCCTCCGCGAAGAGGTCCACCATGACCGAGACGTTCGGCGAGGCGTTACGTCGGCTCCGGGAAGCCGGCGGCCTGTCGCAGCCCCGGCTCGCCCGGCTTGTGCCGATCTCGCAGACCACCATCTCCCGCTACGAGCACAACCGGCAGGCCGTCGAGCACGCCGTCGCCCACCCGTCCCGCGCCGACCAGGCTGCCGTGGATGCGCTGACCGAGGTGCTGTCCGCCACCCGCCGGGCGGAGGACGCCACCTCGGCCGCCGCGGTACTGCCGATGGTGCGCCAGCAGCTCGTCACCGTGCGCGGCGTGCTCGCCGAGGCGCGGTCGACGGTGCGGCCGGCCGCCGCCGGGCTGGCGTCGGACTGCGAGCAGTACCTCGGGTGGCTGCTGATCGCCACCGGACTCCGCGGGCAGGCCGTGGCACATTTCGACGCGGCGATCAGCCTCGGCACCGAGGCGAACGATCCGACCCTCGTGGCTCACGGCCTGTCGTTCAAGGGGTACGCCGCGCTGCTGGACGGGCAGCCGGGCACGACGGCCAGCTTGTCGGCAGCGTCCCGCCGGGACCGGCGGGTGTTCGCCCCCTTGCGGGCCTACGACGCCTACCAGGAGACCCAGTCCCTTGTGATGGAAGGCGACAGGCGAAGCGCGTTCCGCACCCTTGCCGAAGCGAATGACCTCGCCGCCAAGCCGCCGAGGACAGCACCGAGGCACCGCCTGGGATGTACTGGTACACGCCGGCGTTCTTGCAGGCCCAACACGGTGTCGTGCTGTACCGCCTCGGCCGGCACGCGGAAGCGGTCGAGCTGCTGACATCCGGTCTGGCGGACATGCCCGCGCAGTTGCGCAACGCGGAATGGGCCGGAGAGTACCGCGAAGCCCTCGAAGCCGCCCGTGTGGCGGATTGAGCTGGTAGCTACGCGCATAGCAAGGCGCATGGGCTGACCTCTCCCGGCGCATGAGCCAACGGCCGACCCTCCTGGTGGAGGTGATCGTCGTGGCCGATGTCGATCGCTCGCCCTCGTCGGCGGCCGGGCCCTATTCACGGTGGGCCGGTGTCTCCGACCGCCGGCCGCACCGTGCTCTCCCCGTGGGGCGGCGTGACCGCACCGGTGCTGGTGCTGGTCCGCCTGCGGCGCGGCGTGGTTGGGGAGCGTGCCCGCGTGGTGCACATCGTGCCGTTCCCAGCCACCGGCGAGGTTCCCGAGTCGCTGACCGCCTACTGCGGTGGTGCGCGCCCTGCGCGGCAAGTGGCGGGTTATCGACGGAAGCGTGCCAAACCAGCGCGCCTAGGTGGGACCGGTTCGGGCTGACGGTCACCGCGAACGGCGAGCACACCGTGTGGCTCGATGAGCCGGGGCACGCGGTCGCCGCGCTGGTTCGGTGACGTCGGCGTCGACCGCAGCGTGGTTATCGCACCGCCTCGAACACTGCGGCGAGGCCCTGGCCACCGCCGATGCACATGGTCTCCAGCCCGTAGCGGGCCTCGCGGCGGCGCATCTCGTAGGCCAGCGTGGCGAGGATGCGGGCGCCGGTGGCGCCCACCGGGTGACCGAGCGAGATGCCCGAGCCGTTGGGGTTGAGGCGGTCGTCCTTCGGATCGAGCTGCCATTCCCGCAGGCAGGCCAGCACCTGGGCGGCGAAGGCCTCGTTCAGCTCGATCACGTCCATCTCGTCGAGGGTGAGACCGGCGCGCTCCAGCGCTGCCGCCGTGGCCGGCACCGGCCCGATGCCCATCACCTCGGGCCCGACCCCGGCGACCGCCCAGGAGCGCAGGGCCAGCAGCGGGCGCAGGCCACGCCGCTCCGCCTCGTCCCGGGTGGTCACCACGCACAGCGCGGCGCCGTCGTTCTGCCCGCTGGCGTTGCCGGCGGTGACGGTGGACTCCGGGTCGAGCTTGAGCCGCACCGGCCGCAGCTTCGCCAGATCGTCCAGGGTGACCTCCGGGCGGGGATGCTCGTCGCGGTCGACCACCGTGTCGGGCTTGCCGCGCCGTCCCGGCACGGTGACCGGTACCAGTTCCTCGGCGAACCGCCCCTGGTCGTGGGCGGCGACGGCGCGCCGGTGGGAGCGCAGCGCGAACTCGTCCTGCTCGGCGCGGCCGATGCCGTACTCCCTGCGCAGGTTCTCCGCGGTCTCCAGCATCCCGCCGGGCACCGGGTGGTGCTTTCCGCCCGCGGTTTCCCGGGCCCGGTCCAGCCGGTCCAGCAACGCCACGCCACCCTGCCGGACACCGGAGCGCAGGCCCAGCGCATAGTGCTCCACAGTGGACATCGACTCCGCGCCGCCGGCGACCACCAGCCGGGCAGCGCCGGTGGCCAGCTGCGCCGCGGCGTAGAGCACGGCCTGCAGACCGGAACCGCAGCGCCGGTCGATCTGCAGGCCCGGGACCTCGGTGCCCAGCCCGGCGTCCAGCGCGGCGATCCGGCCGATCGCGGGCGCCTCGCCGTTGGGGTAGCAGTGGCCGAGCACCACGTCGTCCACGTCGCCGGCCTGCAGGCCGGTACGCCGGATGAGCTCACGCAGCAGCGTCGTCGCCAGTTCGGCCGCGCTCACCCCGGCGAGCGCTCCGCCGAAGCGGCCGACGGGAGTGCGGATCGGTTCGCAGATCACGACGTCGCTCACGGCCCGAGCGTACGTGAGAGGCACCCGCTCGCCGAGCGGCGCCGGGTGCGCCGGCGCCACCCCGCCCGGACGGCGCCATCTACCATCGCCTGCACGCAGACCCGCCGGGTTGGGACACCGCGAGGAGCCGCAGCATGACCGAAACCGTCGGGCAGCTCACCGCGGTTTCGGTGGTGCACGAGGTCGGCCGGGCACTGACCGTCGCCGTGCACGGCGTCGAGCTGTTCCGCTACACCTACCGCCCGGTGCTGCCCGCGTCCGAGTGCCCCTGCCCGTACTTCCACCCGCTGCGCAGCCTCGCCGGGGACGTGGTCACCGGCCACCGGCCGCACGACCACCGCTGGCACAAGGGGCTGGCGATGACCGCGACGCACCTGTCCGGGCAGAACTTCTGGGGCGGTGGCACGTACACGCCGGGCGCGCCCGGGAACGGCTACGTCGACCTGCCCAACGTCGGGCGGCTGGAGCACACCGGGTTCGCCGAGTTCGCGCCCGGCGGCCGGCCGGAGTTCACCGAGCACGTCGACTGGGTCACCGCCGGTGGCCAGCGGTGGATCGAGGAGGTGCGCCGCTTCGCCGTGCGCGACGTGGATCCGACCGACGGCTCCTGGGCGCTGGAGTTCGCCACCGAACTGCGCAACGTGCGCGGCGCGGCGTTGGAGTTTGGCAGCCCCACCGTGTTCGGCCGCGAACTGGCCGGCTACTGCGGGTTCTTCTGGCGCGGGCCGCGCTCGTTCACCGGTGGCACGGTGATCGCCGCGGACGGCGGTGGCGGGCCGGAGATGATGGGCCGCCGCGCCGGGTGGCTGGCCTACGTGGGCACGCACGACGAGGTGGACCGATCCGCCACGCTGCTGTTCCTCGCCGGCGGCGAGCCGCCGCACTGGTTCGTGCGGACCACCCCGTACCCGGGGGTCAACCCGTCGCTGGCGTTCTCCTCGGCACGCGAGCTGCCCGCCGGGGAGACCCTGCGGCTGCGCTACCGGATGGTGGTCGCCGACGCCGCGTGGGACCGCGACCGGCTGTCCCGCTACGTCAAGAAGCACCCGTGGTGACCGGGCGGCCGATCTTCCCGGGTGGCACCGCGGTGGGCGGCCAGCCGCCGCCGGGGTGATCCTGCCGCGCCGCGCGAGTCGCCGTCGCATCGTTCTTGAGTAGCCGTTGAGCTGCGTGGAAGTCGTGCTCGGCCGCCGTCGGAGCGGCGCGCCCGAACATGGCGGTGTCCACCGCCTACGCGGCCGGCTCCACCGCGATCGGCACCGCCCGGCAGTGGCTCGCGGCCGGCGTGTGCGACGTGGTGATCGCCGGCGGCACCGAGTCCTTCATGACCCCGACCACGCTGACCAGCCTGGCCAACATGGGGGCGATGTCCCGCCGGGTGGACGCGCCGGAGCGGGCCTCCCGCCCGTTCGACGCGGATCGGGACGGCTTCGTCGCCGGCGAAGGCGCGGGCATTCTCGTCCTGGAACGGGCGGCGGACGCGCGGGCCCGGGGCGCGCGGATCCGGGCACACGTCAGCGGGTACGGCGCCTCGGCGGACGCGCACCACCCGTCCGCGCCGGACCCGGGCGGCGCGGGTGCGGAGCGGGCGATCCGCGCCGCCCTCGCGGACGCGCTCATCGACCCGGACGAGGTGGCGCACGTGAACGCGCACGGCACGTCGACCCCGCTGAACGACGTCACCGAGGCCCGGGTGATCCGCCGGGTGTTCGGCGAGCGGCCCGCGGTCACCTCGACCAAGGGCGCGATCGGCCACCTGATCGGCGCGGCCGGCGCGGTGGAGGCCGCCTACACCGTGCTCGCCGTGCAGCACGGGACGGTGCCGCCCACCGCCAACCTGGACAGCCAGGACCCGGAGATCGCGGTGGACGTGGTGGCCAAGGACGCCCGCGCGCTCGCCATCGGCGCGGCGGTCAGCAACTCGTTCGGGTTCGGCGGGCACAACGCCGTGCTCGTGGTCACCGGAGCCTGACGTGAGCCGATCCGTGCTGGTCACCGGAGGCAACCGGGGCATCGGCCTGGCGATCGCGCGGGCGTTCGCCAAGGCCGGTGACCGGGTGACCGTCACGTACCGGTCCGGCGAACCGCCCGCCGACCTCGCCGCGGTCCGCTGCGACGTCACCGACCCCGAGCAGGTCGAGCGGGCGTTCACCGAGGTCGAAGCCGCCCAGGGGGACGTGCAGGTGCTCGTCGCCAACGCCGGGATCACCCGGGACACCCTGCTGCTGCGGATGACCGAGGCCGACCGCGACGAGGTGCTGGACACCAACCTGGCCGGCGTGTTCCGGGTGACCAGGCGGGCGCTACCGAACATGGTGCACGCCCGGTGGGGGCGGCTGGTCTACATCTCCTCGGCCATCGCCATGGTCGGCTCGCGCGGCCAGACCAACTACGCGGCCAGCAAGGCCGCGCAGGTCGGCCTGGCTCGATCGCTGGCCTGGGAACTGGGGCCGCGCAACATCACCGCCAACGTCGTCGCCCCCGGCCTGATCGACACCGGCATGGCCACGGCACTGCCGCAGCGGCGGCGCGCCGAGTTCCTGGACATGACCCCGCTGGGCAGGGCCGGCACGGCCGAGGAGGTCGCCGCGGTGGTGCGCTTCCTCGCCAGCGAGGACGCGTCCTACGTCACCGGGGCCCTGCTGCCGGTCAGCGGCGGGCTCGGCATGGGGCACTGAGGCACGGGGCAGGAGAAGGGGAGGGAGCCCACCATGCCCGTAGGTGTGATCGGACTTGGTTCGCACGTTCCGGACCGGGTCATCAGCAGCGCCGACATCAGCCGGTGGACCGGCGCGTCGGAGGACTGGGTGCGGGAGCGCACCGGGGTGCTCCAGCGGCGCTACGCGGAGCCCGGCACCACCACCTCGGACCTGGCGGTGCCGGCGGCGCGCCAGGTCCTGGACGCCAACCCGGACGCGGCCGGGCGGCTCACCGCGATCATCGTGGCCACCTGCACGCCGGACGTGCCGCAGCCGGCGACCGCGGCGATCCTGCAACACAAGCTGGGCCTGCGCTCGGTACCCGCGTTCGACGTGAACGCGGTGTGCAGCGGGTTCCTGTACGCCATGACCGTCGGGGAGAGCATGGTGTCCGGCCGGTTCGGCGACGGCTACGTGCTGGTCGTCGGCGCCGACATGTTCTCCACGATCATGGACCGCGCGGACCGCAGGACGGTGAGCCTGTTCGGCGACGGCGCGGGCGCGGTGCTGCTCGGCCAGGTGCCGGACGGCTACGGTGTCCTCGCCAGCCGGCTGCTCACCGACGGCGAGTACCACCCCTACGTCGAGGTGCCGGCCGGCGGTACCCGCATCCCGCTGGACGAGCGCGCCCGGCGGGCCGGCGAGCACCTGTTCCGGATGGACGGTCGCGCCGTCAAGGACTACGCGCTCACCACCCTGCGCAAGGTGATCGAGCAGGCGCTCGGGGACTGCGGGCTCGACCTGGACGACATCGACCGGGGCGCCTCGGTGGTGTGCGCGGCCAGAAACCCCTACGACATCAAGGAACTCGTCGACGAGCACCCGGGCAGGGTGGTGTACCAGCGCACCGACGTCAGCGACGCCGAGTCGGTGCGCGAACTCGTCGACGCCGCGGCGCGCACCTTCGGCGGCATCGACGTGCTGGTGTGCAACGCCGGCGTGAGCCGGGACGGGCTGATCCGCAAGCTACCCGTGGCCGACTGGAACGAGACCGTGTCGACCAATCTCACCGGCGTGTTCCTGTGCACGCAGGCCGTGGTGGAGCCGATGGCGGCGCGCGGCGGCGGGCGGATCATCAACGTCACCTCGTGCACATCCTCCCGGGTGGCCGTGGGCGCCGCCGCGTACAGCGCCAGCAAGGCCGCGGTGGAGATGTTCAGCCGGTCCGCCGCGGTGGAGCTGGCACCCAAGGGGATCGTGGTGAACTGCCTCGCGCCCGGCTACGTCGACGAGGGCATGGGCCGCGCGGTGGCCGCCAACGAGAAGGTGTGGGCGACCTACCGGCCCCGGTTGCTCGCCGGCCGGTTGGCGCGCCCGGAGGAGATCGCCGCCGCCGCGCTGTTTCTGGCCACCGAGGACAGTTCGTACGTCAACGGTCACGTCCTGGAGGTCAACGGCGGCCTCATGTGGGACTGAGTCCCGCGAAGCGTCAAGCGAAGGAGGTTACCGTCCATGGTGGACTCGGTCCTGGTGGTCGGCGCCGGCCCGGTCGGTCTCGTGCTCGGCTGCGAGCTGCTCCAGCGGGGCGTGCCGGTGCGGATCGTCGACGCGGAGCGGCTGCTCACCCCGCACTCGCGGGCCAACGTGATCTGGTCGCGCAACCTGGAACTGCTGCGCCGGATCGAGGTCACCGACGACCTGCTGGCCGCCGGCCACCGGATCGGCGGAGTCGCCTACTACTCCAACCGCCGCCCGCTCGGCGCGGTCTGGTTACGCCGGCTGCGCGGCACGCCGTACCCGTTCGCGCTGATGATCCCGCAGAGCGTCACCGAGCAGGTGTTGCGGCGCCGGCTCGCCGCGCTCGGCGGCACGGTGGAGCAGGGCGTGCGGCTGGTCGGGCTGGACGCGGCCAGCGGGCCGCCCCGGGTGAAGCTGGAGCACCCGGACGGCCACGTCGAGGAGGCCGGGTTCGGCTGGCTGGTGGGCGCGGACGGCGCGCACAGCACCGTCCGCAAGCAACTCGGCATCGGCTTCGACGGCGAACCGGTGGACGTCAGCTTCGCGATCGCGGACGCCCCGCTGACCACGGCACTGCCCGACGACCGCTCCTACTACTGCTACTCGCCGCGGGGCGGGCTGGCCATGGGACCGCTGGGCGGCGGGGTGTTCCGGCTCGCGGTCACCGTGCCGCACAGCGACGACGGTGTCCCGCCGCCGCGGGAGCTGTTCCAGCGGGTGGTGGACGAGCGGGCGCCCGGCCGCAACGTGGTCGGCGAGCTGAACTGGAGCACCACGTTCCGGGTGCGGTGCCGGATCGCGCACACGTTCCGCGCCGGCCGCTGCTTCCTGGTCGGCGACGCCGCGCACATCGTCAGCCCGGCCGGCGGCCAGGGCATGAACATCGGCATCCAGGACGCGGTGAACCTCGGCTGGAAGCTGGCCGGGGTGCTGCGCGGCGAGCTGGCCGAGGCGGTGCTGGACAGCTACGACCCGGAGCGTCGCCAGGTGGCCGACCGGGTGGCGCGCAGCACCGCGCTGCAGACCAGGTTCGGTGTGGTGCGCGGCTCGTTCCGGCGCGGCGTCCGGGACGCGCTGGCCCGCGGCGCCCACCTGACCGGCGTCGCGCAGCGGTATCTGGCCCCGCAGCTCAGCCAGCTCGACGTGCGGTACGGCCCCGCACCCGGCCGTGGCCGGGGACCGGTGCCGGTGGGCGGCCGGCTGCCGGTGCTGCTCGGCGCGCCGGCCGGGACGGCCGCCGCCGGCTGGCCGGCTGTCGCCAGGGACGGTTTCACCGCGCTGGTCTGGCTGGGAGCGGCCCGGTCCGCGCCGCCGCGGCCCTGGCCGGCGCCGGTCAGCCGCCGAGGAACGGGTGCAGCCGGCGCTCCTCGGCGAGCGTGGTGCGCCGCCCGTGACCGGTCAGCAGCACCGTCGAGCCGTCCAGCGGTGCGCAGATCCGGGCCAGCGCGTCGCGCAGCACCGGCTCGCTGCCGCCCGGCCCGTCGGTGCGCCCGAGCGTCCCGGCGAGCAGCGCGTCCCCGGTGAACAGCAGCGTATCGTCCACAGTGCACTCCAGCACCACGGAACCCGGGGTATGCCCGGCGGTGTGCCGGGCCACGATCGAAAGGCCCGCCAGCCGCAGCGGTCGCTGATCCGCGCCGAGCGGCAGCACCGACGCCGGTTCGGCGTTCGGATGCCCGGCCAGCACGTGCTGCGGGAACGTCTCCGGCAGGCCCCTTGCCGGGGCGTCGAGCATGAACCGGTCGTCCGGATGAATGTAGGCGGGCACGCCGTAGCGCCGGCACACCGGCAGCACGTCCCAGGTGTGGTCCATGTGCCCGTGGGTGAGCAGCACCGCCTCGGGTTCCAGCCGGTACCGGGTGACGATGTCGTGCAGCGGCTCGGCCGCGTCCTGGCCGGGGTCGACGATGACGCAGGCCTGCCCGCTGGCGGTGGCCAGCACGTAGCAGTTGGTGCCGAAGGATCCTGCCGGGAAGCTGTGGAGCAGCACGGGACGTGTCCTTGTCGGGTCGGGACGGCGGTGCCTGTGGAATCGGCGCTCAGTAGCGGGTGCCCACCGCGGCGGGCAGGTTCGCGAGGTCGGCGAGCGCCGCGCCCGGCAGGGTGACCCCGGCCGCGGCGACGTTCTCCTCCAGGTAGCGCGGGGTCTTGGTGCCGGGCAGCGCCACCACGTGCTCGCCCTGGGCCAGCACCCAGGCCAGCGCGAGCTGCGGCACGGTCACCGCGAGACCGTCGGCCACCTTGCGCATGGTGGCCACGATCGCCTGGTTGGCGTCGATGGCGTCGGGCTGGAAGCGCGGGGTGCGGTGCCGGCCGTCCACCTCCGGAAGGTCGCCGGCGGAGCCGATGCGACCGGACAGGAAACCGCGTCCCAGCGGCGCGTAGGCGATGAACGCGATACCGCTGCTGGCGCAGTGGGCGAGCACGCCGTCTCCGAGCGGCTCCCGGCTCCACAGCGACAGTTCGGACTGGACGCTGGCCACCGGGTGAATCGCCTGGGCCCGCCGGATCTCCTCGACACTGGCCTCGGACAGCCCGATCGCGCCGACCTTGCCCTCCCGGACCAGTTCGGCGAGCGCGCCCCAGCTCTCCTCGACCGGCACCGCCGGGTCGATGCGGTGCAACTGGTACAGGTCCACGTGGTCCACTCCGAGCCGCAGCAGGCTGGCCTCGCACGCCGCGCGCAGATGCTCGGGGCGGCCGTTGCGGTAGGTCTTCCGGCTGCCGTCCACCACCAGGCCGCCCTTCGTGGCGAGCACCACCTCGTCGCGCCGGCCGCGGATGGCGCGGCCGACCAGCCGCTCGTTGTGGAACGGACCGTACTGGTCGGCGGTGTCGATGAGGTCGCAGCCCAGGTCGATGGCGCGGTTGATCACCTCGATCGAGGTGCGGTCGTCGCGGCCGAGCTCGTCGTAACCCCAGGACATGCCCATGCAGCCCAGCCCGACGACGTTGACCCGTGGCCCGCCCGGACCGAGGGTTGTTGCGCGCATCTGCCACCTCGTGTGGTCGTCCCGGGCGGTCGGGTGCCACCACGGCCCGGGTAGCCGGCATGTTTCCCGAGAAGGCGGTAGCCCGGGCCCCCGTCAACACGGCCGTTGCACGATGCTCATCCCGCCGCCCTCTTCGGATGACAGAGTACAGCAGAGTGTCAGTGTCCTGTCTCTCGACGGAGAGGACTCCTGGTCGCCGCCGTTGTGATACGGGACACCAACAATTGCCTGCCTGGAACGCGAGTCCATAGGGTTTCGTCAGTTCGAGCGTCTCAATAGGGCGACGTGTGCGCTCTGGCGCTCGGATTCTATCTGGGGGATAGAGATTTGAATATTCATATTCTTGGACCGCTGGTGGTCACGGACCGGCGGCTGAGACCGTTACCCACCGTGCCAAAGCCCCGGCAGGTTCTGGCACTGCTGGTGACCCATGCCGACAAGGTGGTGCCCACCTCGGCGTTCCTGCGGGAACTCTGGGACGGGACACCGCCGCGCACCGCGATGACCACCCTGCAGACCTACGTCGGCCAGTTGCGGAGAGTTCTGGCCACCGCGCTGGAAATCGACGTCACCGAGGTCGTCGACCGGGTTCTGGTCACCGAAACCGGTGGCTACGCGCTGTCCACCGAGATGCTGTCGCTGGATCTCTCCGAGTACGTCCGGCTGGACCTGCTCGGGGTGGCCGCGGTGCGGGCCGGCAACGACGAGGAGGGCGCGCGGCTGCTGCGCCGGGCGCTGGATCTCTGGCACGGGCCGGCGCTGGTGAACGTGGAGGCCGGGCCGCTGCTGGAGGCGCAGATCTCCCGGCTGGAGGAGTCCCGGCGGTGCGCGCAGGAACACCGGATCATCGCCGATCTCCGGCTGGGCGCGCACCACACCGTGGTCGGCGAGCTTTTCGAGCTGACCGCGATGTACCCGCTGCACGAGAGCCTGCACGGGCACCTGATGCTCGCGTTGTACCGCTGCGGCCGGCGATCCGAGGCGCTGGCCGTGTTCCGCGCGCTGCGCAGCCGGCTGGTGGACGAACTCGGTCTGGAACCGTCCGCCGAACTGCTGCACCTGCAACGGTCGATCCTCGCCGCGGATCCCGCGCTGAACGCGCCCGGCCGGGACCGCGGCCGGTTGCGCGTCAACGCCAGCTGACCACGCTCACCCAAGGACCTGGACGGAAAACTCCGTGACCTCGATGATGTTGGGACCGTACGAGGTGCTGCCCGGTTACGCCGCGGAGCAGCTCGTCTCCCGGATGGGTATCGAACTGGTGACCTGCGAGCCGGATCTGGTGGTCGGCACCATGCCGGTGGCCGGCAACCGGCAGCCGATCGGGCTGCTGCACGGCGGCGCCAACGCGGTACTGGCCGAGACGCTCGGCTCGGTGGCGGCGATGCTCAACGTCCAACCGGACGGCTTCGCCGTGGGGCTGGACCTGTCCTGCACGCACCATCTGGCCGCGCGGCACGGCCTGGTGACCGGCGTGTGCACGCCGCTGCACCGGGGCGCGGCCACCGCCTCGTACGAGATCGTCATCAGTGACGAGCAGGGCCGCCGCACCTGCACCGCCCGGCTCACCTGCGCGGTGCGCCGCAAGCTGGTCAGGGCCGTCCGGTGAGGGTGTTCGCCGGCCCGACCGAGTTGCCGGGCGCGGCGGGACAGCGGCTGGGGGTCAGCGCGTGGCGCCCCGTGGCGCAGGCGCAGATCGACCGGTTCGCCGAGCTGACCGGCGACGACCAGTGGATCCACGTGGACCCCCGGCGGGCGGCCGCCGGCCCGTTCGGCGGCACCATCGCGCACGGCTACCTGGTGCTGGCGCTGCTCACCCCGATGCTGGACGAGATCTTCCGGGTGGACGGGGTGGACATGGCGCTCAACAAGGGGCTGGACGCGGTGCGCTTCCGCGGGCCGGTGCCGGCTGGTTCCCTGGTCCGCGCGGCGGCGGACCTGGTCTCGGCCACCCCGGGCCTGCGCGGTTACGTCGAGGCCGTCATCGGCGTCACCGTGGAGGTCGAGGGCCAGCGGCGACCGGCCTGCACGGCGCACAGCCACGTGCTCTACCACGGTGCGGAGGTGGTCGCCTCCCCCTGAGGTCACGGCCAACCTTCGTCTCGGTCGGGGCACTTCGAACCCTGTCACACGGTGCGCTCCTGCCGGAAGGCGGACGTCGTACACTTCTTCGACGGGGACTGCGACGAACGCGCGGTCCGGACTGGTCCGGTCGGAGGCGAGTCATGGCCAAACCGAGAGCGGCGGCGAGCGCGTCCGGGCCCCCTGGTGCCACCTCGCCCGAGCCGGTCGGCGCGGACCGGCTCGGGCACCTGGTCAAGCGGGCCGAGCAGGCGCTGATCGCGCGGAAAACCCAGGCGCTGCGCGAGTTCGATCTGACCGTGCCGCAGTACGCGGCGCTGCTGCGGCTGTCGCATTCGGACGGCATGTCCGCCGCCCAGCTTGCCCGCGACTGCCTGGTGACCCCGCAGACCATGGCGACCGTGCTGGCCAACCTGGAGGGCAAGGGCCTGATCGAGCGCAGGCAGTCCACGCTGCACCAGAAGGTGCTGGTGGCCAGGGTTACCAGGGCCGGCCGCGCGCTGCTGCGCAAGGCCGACCGGGCGGCGCTGCGGGTTGAGGGCAGGTTCGCCGCCGAGTTCAGCGAGGCCGAACTGTCCCGGTTCCGCGGTTACCTGGAGCGGGCGATCGCCGTGCTGGGCAGCGATGAGGCATAAGGAAAGACCGCCCGCCCGGGGACCGGTCACCCGGCCCCGGGCGCGGATCGGTCAGCGCGGGAGCGGGCAGCCCGGGTCGGGCACCGGCACGGTGGGTGCGGTGGCGTCGGTGGGCAGCACGTCGACGACGTACAGTTCGACCGGTTCGGTGCCGAGGTTCGCGCCGATGTGCACGGTGTCCGGTCCGACCGGCTCCACGAGCGCGTCGCCCGCGCGGTACACCTTCGCCGTGCACGTGGCGTCGAACCGGGTGAGCACCCCGCTCTTCACCACCGCGATCTCCTCGCCGACGTGGTAGTGCCAGCCGGTCGTGGCACCCGGCCGCAGGACGGCCCTGCGGTACCACATCGTCCGGTCCGTCTCGGCGGTGATGGTGAACGGCGCCGAGGTGGTGCCCTGGGCGAGGGTCTCGCTGCTCACCGGCGGCTTCGGTGCCCGTCCGGCCGGCTCCGCCTGGCCGACCCCGGACAGGGAAAGAATGGTGGCGCCGCTCAGCACGGCAACGAAGATCTTGCGCAGGCTGCTCATGATCCTCCGTCCCCAGTGAAGTGGCAGGGCCCTGTCATCCGAGGGGCGAGCGACAGGGCTCTGTCAGAACGCAGTGTACGGAAGATCCCGGTGCGGGGGCGTGTTTCCGCCCGAGATGGCAGGAAGGGCGTCGCTCAGCCGGCCTCGACCAGGGAGATCGCGTTTCGCCGCGCCTCCCGCTCGACCAGCCGCTCCAGCTTCGCCCGGGTGTCGGTGCCGGCGAGCGGGGTGTGCAGGATCAGCCGGGTGTGCGGGCTGTCCGGCAGGTGCAGCGTGGCGTGCTCGAACACCAGGCAGCCGACCGTGGGGTGCTCGATCGCCTTGGTGCCGCGCGCCTCGCTCCGCACGTCGTGCCGTGCCCACAGCGCGGCGAACTCGGTGCTGCGCGAGCGCAACTCGTCGGCCAGCAGGTGGAATTCGGGGTCGTCCGGGTACCGGGCGGCGTCCCGCCGGAACTCCGCCACCAGGGTGGGCGCGGTCTCCTCCCAGTACCGGAAGCGCGCGCGGTACTTCTCGTTGGTGAAGAAGGACACCAGGCAGTTCCGGTCGGCCGAGGTGAACCCGAAGGCCGCCCGCGCGGCCTGGTTCATCACCAGCACGTTCCAGTGCTTGCCGATGACGTAGGCCGGGTTGGGCAGCCAGCCGTCCACCAGCCGCTCCAGTTCCGGGGTGACCTCCGCCTCGGCGACGGCCGAGGGCTGCGGCGGGCTCACCCCGGCCAGCCGGTAGAGGTAGGCGCGCTCGTGCTCGTCCAGCCGCAACGCCCGGCTCACCGCGTCCAGCACGCTGTCCGACACCTTGATGTCCCGGCCCTGTTCCAGCCACGTGTACCAGGACGCGCCGACACCGGCCAGCACGGCCACCTCCTCGCGGCGCAGCCCCGGGGTGCGCCGCCGGCCGCCGCTGGGCAGGCCGACCTCCTCCGGGGTGAGGCGTGCCCGCCGGGTCTGCAGGAAGTGCCGCAGTTCGTCACGCAACCGGATGCGCTGCGCGGCGGACGTGCCGTGGCTGGTGGTCACACCACCAGCATAGGCACCGTCTCCCCACCGCACCGGCGGTTCGCCCAGATTGTGTTGCATGACAACGAGTGCACCGCCGGCCGTGGTGGGTTGACTGACCACCCGGCAGTGGCTGATCATCATCCTGCTGTGTGGCGCGCAGTTCATGCTCGCCCTCGACTTCTCCATCCTCAGCGTGTCCCTGCCGGTGATCGGTAAGGATCTCGGCTTCGCGCTGAACGACCTGCAGTGGGTGGTGACCGCGTTCGCGCTGCCGTCCGGCGGTTTCCTGCTGCTGTTCGGCCGCACCGCCGACCTGTACGGGCGGCGCAGGTGGTTCATCGCCGGCATGGCGCTGTTCACCGCGGCGTCGCTGTTCGCGGGGCTGGCCACCGCGCCGTGGATGCTGCTGGTCGGTCGGGCGCTGCAGGGTTTCGCCGGCGCGATGCTGACCCCGGCCGCCATGTCGCTGCTGACCACGTCGTTCGAGGAGGGGCCGCAGCGGGACCGCGCGCTGGGCATCAACGGGGCCCTGCTGTCCTTCGGCTTCCTGTGCGGCGTCGTGCTCGGCGGCGTCATCACCCAGGCGCTGAACTGGCGGTTCACCCTGTTCATCAACGTGCCGCTGGGTGTCGCCGCGGTGATCGCCGCGCCGCTGCTGATCAAGGAGAGCCGCAACGCGCAGGCGCCGCGGCTGGACGTGCCGGGCGCGGTCGCGGTCACCGGCGGGCTGCTGGCCATCATCTACGGCGTCACCTCCGCCGAGCGCCTCGGCTGGGGCAGCCCGACCATGCTGCTGATCCTGGCCGCCGGCGTGCTGCTGCTGGCCGCGTTCCTGCTGATCGAGTCGCGGGCGGCGGCGCCGCTGGTGGACCTGCGGGTGCTGCGCCGCCGCACGGTGAGCTGGGGCAACCTCACCGGTTTGATCACCTTCTCGATGATGACCGCGATGGTGTTCCTGCTGACCCTGTACCTGCAGCGGGTGCGCGGGTTCAGCCCGCTGGCCACCGGCTTCTGCTTCGCCGCGCTCGGCGTGGCCGCGGTGACCGGCGGCGCGTTCGCCGCGAAGATCGTGGGCCGGCTGGGCGTGCCGCGCACGCTGGTGTTCGGCCTGCTGCTGCAGGCGGTGTCCACCGGCGCGCTGTTCCTGCTCGGCCTGGACAGCGGGCTGGCGCTGTTCCTCGTCGCGACCGCCGCGGCCGGGTTCGGTCACCTGCTCGCCGTGGTCGGCTACATGATCACCGCCACGTCCGGGCTGCCCAACGAGGAGCAGGGTCTGGCAACCGGGTTGGCCTACACGGCGCAGCAGGTCGGCCTCACGGTCGGCACCCCGGTGCTGAGCACGGTCGCCGCCGCACGGATCGCCGCGCTCGGCGCGACCGGCACGGCGGCCGGCTCCATCCTCGGCGGCGTGCACGCCGGCCTGCTGGTGGACGCCGCGGTGCTGCTGGCCGGCGTGGTGATCGCCGTGCTGTTCCTCCGGCAGCGCAGCGCGCCGGTCGCGGCGGAGCCGGCGGAGGCGTCGCCGGCGGCGCGGTGACGAGGGAGGCGACCACGATGCGGACGCGGTACCTGGGTCGCAGCGGGCTGCGGATCTCCGAACTCGGCTTCGGCACGATGACCTTCGGCGGCCGGCACGGGTTCCAGCACATGGGTCACCTGGGGGTGGACGAGGCGCGGCAGATCGTGCTGCGCTGCCTGGACGCGGGGATCAACTTCTTCGACACCGCCGACATGTACTCGGCCGGCCAGTCGGAGGAGGTCCTCGGCTGCGCGCTCGGCCGGCGCCGGGACGAGGCGATCGTGGCCACCAAGGTGCGGTGGCGGATGCCGGACGGCTCCGGCGGTCCCAACGACGAGGGGCTGTCCCGGCACCACATCGTGCGGTCGGCGGAGGCCAGCCTCCGCCGGCTCGGCTCGGACCACATCGACCTGTACTACGTGCACGGATGGGACGGCCGCACGCCGTGGGAGGAAACCCTGCGCGCGCTGGACGACCTGGTGCGGTCCGGCAAGGTCCGCTACCTCGGCGCGTCCAACCTGACCGCGTGGCAGCTGACCCGGGCGCTGTGCGTGAGCGAGCGGTGGCTGCTGGAGCGGTTCGTCTCGCATCAGATCCAGTACAACCTGCTCAGCCGCGAGGTCGAGTGGGAACTGATCCCGATGGCGCAGGCCGAGGGCATCGGCGTCACCTGCTGGAGCCCGCTGGCCGGTGGGCTGCTCAGCGGTCACCAGAACCGCGGCGAGCGGCCACCGGCCGGCACCCGCCGCTCGGTCGGCTACTTCGAGCCGACCGACCCGGACCGCGCCTTCGACGTGGTCGACCTGCTCCGCAAGATCGCCGCCGAGCGCGGCGTGACCCCGGCTCAGGTGGCCCTGCGCTGGTTGCTCGACCGGCCGGGGATCACCTCGGTGATCCTCGGCGCGCGCAGCGTGGCGCAACTCGACGACAACCTGGAGGCCACGACCTGGTCGCTGTCCGGCGAGGAGCATGCGGCGCTGGACGCGGTCAGCCGGCCGGCGCTGCCCTACCCGTACTGGCACCAGGAGATGTCCAACGCGGCCAGGGCCGAGGTCGAGCCGGCACCGTCCTGATCGGAGCCAATGGCGGCCCCGATGCTCCCCGGGGCCGCCACGGTCCGTCCGGAACGGACGGTGCCACGACGGTTCTCACCGAGCTTCAGTCGCCGGCGCCGACCACCAGGCAGGACCAGGTGAACCCGGCGCCGGCGTTGAGCACGAGCGCGTACTCGCCGGGGCGCAGCAGCCGGTCCTCATGGAGTGCGGCGAGGTTGGCCACCGCGTCGCCGGCGCCGAGGTGCCCGGTGTCGGCGCCGAGGTCCAGCACCTCGGCCGGGGTGAGCTCGGCGATCGCCGGCAGGTAGGCGTCCCGCAGCACCTTCCGGCCCAGCCGGGGGGTGAGCACGTAGCGCAGCCGCCGATCGCCGGGACGCAGGTCGGCGTCCCGCAGGCCGGCCAGCAGCACCGCGTGGATCTTCTCCCGGCTGGCCTTGGCGAACGGCTCCATGCCGCTCGGCCAGGAAAGCCTTCTTGGTCCGGCGCATGTCCACGTGGTCACTGTGCCAGCGGGGCGCCGGGCTGAACGGGTCGTTCCCCCGGTGCATGCGCTCCAGTTCGGCGGCGGCCTCGGTGGCGATCGCGTGCAACACCAGGTCGACCGGCCGGTCGTCGCGCGGCCGGAGCAGCACCGCCGTGGCGCCGTCGCCGTAGCCGATGCCGTAGTCCCCGCGCCACCGGTCGAAGCCGGGCTCGGCGAACCGGTCCGCCGTCGTGACCAGGGCATGGCCCAGGGAGGGTTCGGTGAACAGCCGGGCCACCGCGAGTTCCAGGGCGGCCGCCCCGCCGTTGCAGATCTGCTGCACGCCGATCGGCAGCGCGGCCGGCAGGCCGAGTTCGCTGGCCAGGTAGTGCGGCGGGGACCACAGGTCGTGGCCCTGGTGGTAGATCCAGGCGTGCAGCAGGATGCCCACCTCGCCCGGCGGCACGCGGCCGGCCGCCAGCGCGGCGCGCGCGGCCCGCACCGCCATCTCCGGTGCGGCCAGCCGGCGTTCCTCGGGCAGCGCGGCGTAGCCCAGTTCGTCCGCCGTGTCCTGGTCGATTCGGCCGGTGGCCACGGCCTCCGCGACGCCCACCGTGGTCTCCGGCAGCCATGCGGTCGGTGCGACCAGACCGACCTGTGCTCGCAGCTTCACGTTGCCTTCCTTTCCGCGAGTTCGCGCGCGACCGGGATCGCATCGCCAGGGCGCACCGGATGCGCGCGGGTCACGTCCTGCGGCACGGCGCCCTGCCGCCGTGATCGCGGGGCCTGGCGGCTCCGTGAGCGTCATGCGGAACCGGCCCAGCGACCACAGGCCGCCAGGCCCGTGCGAGCGGCCGGTGCGGCGACACACCGGACAACCGCACGGGCTGCCGCATGACGCGAACGCCCGCAGAAACATGCCGCGCGACGTGGTCGAGTCGGCTGCCGCGGTTTGACGCAGGCATCAGGAGCTGCGGCTGATCACCTTCACCAGGCCGGAGCGCCGCAACGCGATGGACCTGGCGATGTATCGCGCGTACTACGACGCGCTGGCCGACGCCGAGGCGAGCGCCGAGGTTCGGGCGGTGGTGGTCACCGGGGCGGGCCGCACCTTCTGCGCCGGCGCCGATCCCGCGCTGCTCGACGCGCTGCGCGAGCCGGAGACCCAGCGGGAACTCGTCGACGGCCTCGGCTACCCGCCGCACTTCCCGCTGACCCTGAAAACCCCGATCATCGCCGCGGTCAACGGCAGCGCGGCCGGGCTGGGTCTGGTGCACGCGCTGCACGCGGACGTCCGCTTCCTGGCCGACCACGCCGTGCTGTGCACCGCCTTCAGCCGGCTCGGGCTGATCGCGGAGACCGGCTCGGCGTGGCTGCTGTCCCACCTGGTGGGTGCGGCGAACGCCCTGGACATGTTGCTGTCCGCGCGGAAGGTGGGCGCGGCCGAGGCGGTGCGGATGGGGCTGGCGCAGCACGTCGCTCCGGCCGGCGAGGTGGTCGGGATGGCCGTGGACTACGCCAGGCAACTGGCCACCGCCTGCTCGCCCACCTCGATGGCGGTGATGAAGCGGCAGGTGTGGGCCAGCCTCCGGCAGACCGCGGCGGAGGCCGCCGAGGAGTCGGTGGCGCTGATGCTCGAGTCGTTCCACCGGCCCGACTTCGCCGAGGCGGTGCGGGCGGTGCGGGAGCGCCGCGCACCGTCCTTCGCCCCGCTGCGCCCTCCGGACTGGACGACCGATGCGAAGGGGTGAGCGGACTGACGGACGTGCCGGTCTCCGGTGACCGAGGTGCGACCTGTACACCTGGCCACCGGAGACCGGCAGCAGGACATGGTCAGTTGGCGTGAATGGCCTCAGCTACAGGCCCACGCACTGCCCACTGCGGGTACCCACGACGATGTTCGGTTTACCGTCGTTGGTCGGGTTGTTGGCCACCACGACACCGTTGACGGTGTTTCCGAAGCATCCCAGGTTGCCGGCGATCCGGTTGGATTCCAGTTCCGTGGCCGTGGGTTCGGGCGGAGTGGCCGC
>NZ_BJFL01000034.1 GCF_005405885.1 Gandjariella thermophila | reverse complement strand
TCGCTCCGACCGGTGCAACCGGCGGATCTCAGCCCAATCCTCCACGGACAACACCCTCTCCGTCCCTCCTGACTCCCCAGATAGGAGCCAGGATCACCGGACAAAGGGGTCAAAATTCGGATGCCACGCAGGGGTCAGTTTTCACCCGCCGCCGACACTCGCCATCCTGTAGCCCATCATGCCGACCGGCGGGCAACTGTGTTCCCTCGGGTAACTGCGCTCCCCGCTACTCCTCATAGGAAGCCGCGTCTCATGCTCGTCCGCCGTGCGTACATCCCTGACGCTCTCCGCCCTCGGACGCCGGACGAACGCGACGCGTGGCCGTTCACCGTCCCATGCGTCGCGGAGCTGGCCGCGAAGGGCCTGACCTTCGACCGGCCGCTGACCTTTCTGGTCGGCGAGAACGGTTCGGGTAAGTCCACTCTCGTGGAGGCAATCGCGGAGGGTTTCGGTCTGGATGCGCGCGGCGGACGGGCAGGGCGCAAGTACGGCAACGCCCGTCCCAAGACTCCGCTCGGCGAGGTGCTCCGACTGGAGACCACGACGGCAGGAGCACGAATGCTGGCAGGGCCACGCACCAAGAAGAAGGGCTTCTTCCTCCGCGCCGAGACGGCGTTCGGGCTCATGGAGGCGGTGAGTGGCATGCGAGGCTACTGGGACGAAGACACCACCCGAATGAGCCACGGAGAGGGCTTCTTCACCGTCTTCGACACGATGTTCCGCGAGCGTGGGCTGTACGTGATGGACGAGCCCGAAGCCGCACTCTCTTTCACATCCTGCCTGCGTCTTGTGGCACTGATGCACCAACTCAGTCAGACTGGGGCGCAGGTAGTATGTGCCACCCACTCGCCAATCCTGGCGGCCACCCCGGACGCCGACATCATTGAGGTAGGCGAGCACGGCTATCGGCGCACAAAATGGGAAGAACTCGAACTCGTCGACCACTGGCGTCGCTACCTGGACAACCCCGCAAGCTACCTCCGACACATCGCCGACTCCTGAGCGTCATGACACGACTTGACGACGCCGACGCTCAGTACCGCGCGTGGATGCGGGAGAATCTCGCGCGTGCGGCCGAACACTTCGGTGTGACGATCGATGGCCCTGCACACGACGGCTGGCGGCTCCGTTCCATCAGCGCCGTCGTTCAAGGGTCCGCTGGACGGTACTGGCTTCGGGTCCTCGCCGAGCAGCGCCAGTGGGCCCACGGCGACGTATGGACCGGAAACGCCGACGCCAACGACCTCACAGGTCTGCCGAAACCCCGCGTTCTTACCGTGACCGAATGGGAGGAAGGCCCGCGCCGGCAACGCGCGGAACTCATGACATTCATGCCCGGGGAGGTCTGCTCGCCGACGGACGTGCTGCGGCAGGAGATCGAGCTGTCCAACGCCTGGTGGGCGGAGCTGCGCCGCTGCGTGGACGTCCTTGCGGCGACGCCCACAAGGCGAGTGAACTCAGACGGGGTGAAGGTGCGGGAGCGGCTCGGCCAGTTCTTCGGCGACCGAGTGGACCTCGGGGCACTGCGCTGGGAGACGGTGCACGGGGATATGCACTGGAACAACCTGCTCCGGCCAGACTTCGGCATCCTCGACTGGGACCTATGGGGTCGGGGTCCCGCCGGCACCGACGCGGCCACCCTGTACTGCTACAGCCTGCGCACGCCGAGTATGGCGCGGCGGGTCCACGACACGTTCGCCGACGTGCTGGACACCGCGGCCGGGCGGGTCGCGCAGCTCTGCGTCATCGCGCGGCTGCTGCGTCGCGTCGAGCAGGGTGACCATCCGGACTTGGGCGAGCCGCTGCGCCGGCACGCGGATTCGCTTCTCCCGCCGTCCGGCTGAGACGCACCACTCGCGGCGCGGTAGGGCCCGGCTCAGCGGCGGCGGGCCTCGAGGACGCGGAGGGCTTCGGTGCGGTCGTTCACCACGGTGCGGGCGAGGTCGCTGAGCCGCTGCTGGTGGCCGCGAGCGTGGTCGCGCAGCAGGTCGAACGCGGTGTCAACGTCGACGTGGCCACGTTCGGACAGCACGCCCTTGGCCTGCTCGATGATGATCCGGCTGTTCAGCGCGCCCTGAAGTTGCTCGACGATGGTCTCCCGGCGGCTCAGCGCACGCTGCTGGAGGATGCCGATGGTGGCGACGTCGGCCAGCGCCTGCGCCAGCCGCTGGTCGTCCTCGGACAGCCGGGTCGCCGCGGCGCCGAACAGGTTCAGCGCGCCGACGATCTCCGCCCGCAGCCGCATCGGCAGCGCATGCACGGACCGGAAGCCCTGCCGGCGAGCCTCGTCGACGAAGCGCGGCCAGCGCTCGGCATACCCGGTGAGGTCGTCCACGACGACGGCCCGGCCGGTGCAGACCACCTCGATGCAGGGTCCCGGCTGGTCGTTCTCCAACTGGACCAGCTCGGTGAGGCGGGCGCCCTCGTTCGAGGAGGCCAGCAGCCGCAGGTCACCGTGCTCGTCGGTGAGCAGCACACCGGCCGCCGCCACCGGAAGCAGGCCGACGCAGTAGCGGGCCAACCGGTGCGAGAGGTCCACGACGTCGTAGTCGGCGACCATGGTGTCGGCCATGTCCACGAATGCCGAAACCACTGCCCGCTCGCGCATCGTCGGTCCCGTGCTCATCACGTGTGCTCCTCGGTATGGCGGGATTCTGGTGGCCGCCGGTCCTCGTCGGGGAACCGGCGCTGATCTCGTCGAGGGATCGGCCGTGCCGGTACGCGTAGGCGCGTAGCCGGGCGAACGCCTCCCCCGTGCTGATCTCGAGCTGTGCGGAGATCATCCCGGTGGCCTGGTGGACCCGGCTGGCCACCGCGAAGTCGGCCAGGGCGGCTTCACCGCGCCTGCTGTCGCCGGCCCGCGTCTGGAGCAGCGCCAGCGTCACGGCGTCGGCAACCACCAGGGTGTCCGCCACCTCGGCCAGCGGCCCGGCTCGGTGACGGCCGGGGTACAAGAACGGTGCCGCGGCCCGTGCATCCGACCACACTGTGGCGTAACCGTACCTCGCGCGGGGTCGCGGCTCAGCCTCCCGGGGGCGATCCGGGACAGTCCGGGAAGGAGCCGCTGACCTGCGCGCGGGCCGCTCGTCCCCGCCGCGTCACAAATCGAGGTGCCGCCTCGCGGTGCCGGTCAGGTGGCCATGTCCCCGCGCGCGCAGGCCGCCTCGGTGGCGAAGTACTCGGCGGCCACGACCACCAGAGCCGCGCGGACATCGTCTCGGCCGTGGGTGGCGACGAGTTCGTGGAAGCCCGCCGTGGCCGCACGCTCGTCGGTACCCGCCGTCTTGAGCAGTCGCGTGAGTTCCAGAACCAGTTCGAGCCGGACCCCGTCAGGCATGGCTTTCTCCCGCTGCGTCGTCCACGCGGGCAGGGTCTGGGTCCGCTAATCCGAAAAGTCTAAGGACGGGGCGGACAACCGGACCAGGGCGGTGATCTGGCTTCACACCAAAGTGAACCGCGGCCCGGACGGTGTCACGGAGCGTCGCCGGTCCCGGACCATGCGGCTCAGGCGAGCGCCGCGTCGAGCGGTGGGGTGAGCACGTCACGGGCCTCCACCAGGGACGGGCCGTACCAGGTGAGGTGGCGCCCGGAGACCAGGGCGCAGCGCACGTCGGGGAATTCCTCGGGACCGTCGTCCGCGCAGAAGGCGTACGGCTCGTCCGGCAGCACGACCAGGTCGGCCGCGCCGCTCTCCAGCACGGTGCGCAGCTCTTCCAGGGACGGCCGGGGGTAGCGCTGCGGGTGCGCGGCGTAGGCGTTGCCGATGCCGAGCCGGCGCAGCAGGTCGCCGGCGAAGGTGTCCCGGCCGAGCACCACCCACGGCTTGCGCCACACCGGCACCACCGCGGTGGCCACCACCTCCCGGCCGTGCCACCACGCCTCCTCGGCGGCGAGCAGCCAGTCCGGGTCGACGACTTCCAGGCACTGGGTGAGCAGCCGGCGCAGCGAGCCGAGGGCGGCGAACACGCTGCGCGGTGCGGCGGTCACCCACACCGGCACGCCGTTGGCCCGCAGCCGCTGCACGTCCTCCGGCCGGTTCTCCTCGGCGTTGGCCACCACGAGGTCCGGCCGCAACGCGAGCACGTCGTCCACCCGCGGGTACTTGGAGCCGCCGACCCGGACCACCTCGAGGTCGGGGGGATGGGTGCAGTAGTCGGTGGCGCCGACCAGCACCCCGGGCCGGGTGCGCTCGATGGACTCGGTGAGCGAGGGCACCAGCGAGACCACCCGGGTGGGGGTGTGCCGAAGCCACACCGGCTCACCCAGATCGTCGTCGCCGACCACACGCCAGCCCATCACACCCCCTTGGCCGCCCTCACACGTCCGTAATCCTGAGACCAGCATGCGCCTTGTAGCGCCGGTTGACCGCGATGAGGTTGGCCGTCAGCGCCTCCACCTGGGCGGCGTTGCGCAGCCGGCCGCCGTAGATGCCGCGCACCCCGGGAATGGCATCGGCGAGGGCCCGCACCAGGTCGGTGGCCTCCCGGTCGTCGCCGAGCACCAGCACGTCGGTGTCCACCTCGGTCACCGAGGGATCACCCAGCAGCACCGCGGAGACGTGGTGGAACGCCGCGGTGACCCGGGAGTCCGGCAGCAGCGCCTCGGCCTGCTGCGCCGCGCTGCCCTCCTCGATGGGCAGCGCGTACGGGCCGCGCTGGTCGAAGCCGAGCGGGTTCACGCAGTCGATGACGATCTTTCCGGCGAGCGCCTCGCGCAGCGGCTCGATGGTCTTGGCGTGCCCCTCCCAGGGCACCGCGACGAGCACCACATCGGCCGCCCGCGCGCAGTCCTCGTTCGCCCGGCCGGTGACGTGCGCCACCCCGGCGGCCTCACGCAGCTCGGCGGCGGTGGTCTCGGCACGCGCGACGTCCCGCGACCCGATGACCACGTTCAGCCCGGCCATGGCCCAGCGCAACGCCAAACCCCTGCCCTGGGGGCCGGTCCCGCCGAGCACGCCGATCGTCAACTCACGGATGTCCGTCACGTCGTTCCCTTCTCACTGTGCGTCAGCCACCCATCGTGGTATGCCGGGCGGCGCCCGCGCGCCAACTGCGGTTCACCTCACGGACTCACGGCAGTTCGAAACGGACACGGCGGCGGAGCGGGTCGGCCTCGGCGAGGCGCACCCGGATCCGTTCGCCGTCGGGCAGGCCCTCGCCGTCGCAGCGCGCCATCACCGGGGGCGGGTTGACGAACACCTCCGCGCCGGTGGCCTCGGCGCGCAGCACCACGGCGTTGAAAACCTCGCCGACCCGGTCGGCCAGCACCCACGCCTGCACCTGGTCCAGGCAGGTGCGCTCGACCCGGGCGGCGAGCGCGTCCGAGGTGGCCATCAGCGCGGGCAACCCGGGCAGCGCCGCGCGCGCCCATTCCGGTACCGCCGCGTCGGCGGAGACGGCCAGGCATACCTCGGCGGCGAAGCGGTCGACCAGCCGCCGCAGCGGCGCGGTGACGTGCGCGTACGGGGCCCCGATGCCGGCGTGGCCGGCCACCGGGGGCTCGGACCCGTCGAAGGCGGTGTAGCCGGCGCCGCGCAGCAGCCGGGTGGCGTCCAGGTGCAGCGCCAGGGAGGCCGGGTGATCCGGGTCCAGGCCGGCGAGCACGCTGGCCGGGTCGTGCCCGTCCTGCCACGGGATGTCCAGGGCCTGGGCCATCCGGCGCAGCGCGGTCACCGCCTCGGGTTCCGGCGTCGGCACGGTGCGCAGGATGCCGACGCCGCCGTCCAGCATCAGCCGGGCGGCGCAGATGCCGGTGAGGATGGACATCTCCGCGGTCCACTCCTCGGCCTCGCGGCGCAACCGCACCGCCAGCCGCCAGCCGCCGTCCCCGTCCGGCTCGATCTTCTGCTCGGGCAGTTGCAGTTCCACCGCGCCGCGGCGCAGGGCCAGCTCGCGGCGCAGCCGGCCCAGTTCCGGCAGCGCGGCCAGCGAGGGGTGCGGTGCGCCCGCGTCGAAGCGGGCCTGCACGGTGTCGTAGTCCAGCCGGGCGACGGACCGGACCAGGGCACGGTGCACCCGGCAGCGTTCCGGTTCGCCGTCCCGGTCACAGTCGATGATCCACAGCGCGGCCGGGCGCACCTGGCCGGGCAGCAGGCTGGCCGCGCCCTCGGAGAGCACGGTCGGGTGCAGCGGCACCGGGCCGTCCGGCAGGTACAGCGTCTGGCCGCGCCGCCGCGCCTCGGCGTCCAGCGGCCCGCCCGGGCGGACGAAGGCGGCGGCGTCCGCGATCGCGTGGTACAGCCGGAAGCCCGGTCCGCGGCGCCGCACCAGCAGCGCCTGGTCGAGGTCGGCTGAGCCGAGCGGGTCCACGGTGACCAGCGGCAGGTCGGTGGCGTCCACCCGGTTGCGCAGGCGGGCCCGGCCGTCCAGGGCGCCCCGCTCGGCCTCGGCCATCGCCCCGGCGGGGAACTCCACCCGCAGCCCGAACTCGGCGCGGACCTCGGTGAAGTCCAGCGCCTCCTCGCCGGCGGGAAACGGCATCGACGCCACCTGGGCACCCTATGACCTCACGCCGGGTCACGTCCCGGCGCGGGCACGAACGCGTTCGTCCGCCTGTCAGGCCGGTCGGCGGGTTCGCCCAGCGGTCACCACGGTGCCGCCGGCGCGGCCGGCGGCACGTGCCCGCCCTGCTGGCCGGGGATCGGGTCCAGGCAGGACACCAGCACCTCAGTGCCCTCCGGGTCGTTCACCAGCCGGCCGGCCCGGTCCCGGTAGACCACCTCACCGTCCGAGTCGATCTCCACGATCAGGCCGACCTCGGCGAGCTGGTCCTCGTCCAGGTCGGCCAGCCGCTCCCGGCGGGACGGCACCACCTTGTAGATCGGCCAGTTGAGGTGGCCGAAAGCCTGGTGGAACTCGGCCAGCAGGGTGGTCATCTGGCGCTGCCAGGGCAGCGGCATGGACTCGGCCAGAGACCGGGGCAGCACCACGTAACCCTGGTCCACACCGGGCTGCGCGCCGGTGAGGTAGTCCCGCAGCGGGGTGCTGGATGCCGGAGGGCCGGGCGGGCGCGGGATGGGCTCGGGGGTGAACATGATGTTCCTCCGTCAGACTCCTGGCCGAACGGCCTCGGCGACCAGCTCGTGGCCGTTCCAGTTGATCTTGCTGACCCGCACGACCTCGCCGACGTCCGGCGCCTCCACGTACTGGTCGTTGCCCAGGTACATGGCCACGTGGTGGATGGTCGCCGGGTTGCTCGGGTCGCTGGCCCAGAACAGCAGGTCACCGGGCTGGGCCTGGCGGACGGGCAGCCACGCGCCGGCGTGGAACTGGTCGGCCGCCACCCGCGGCAACCTGATCCCGGCGGTCTTGAACGCGCTCTGCATCAGCCCGGAGCAGTCGTAGCTGTCCGGACCGGTGGCGCCCCACACGTACGGCTTGCCCAGCTCGCCCAGCGCGTACCTGATCGCGTGCGCGGCGACCTCGCTGTTCGGCAGCAGGTTGCCGAAGCCCTCGCCGCACCCGGTCGGGTCGGCCACCCCGCCGACGTCGGAGACCAGGTAGGCGGCCAGCGCCTCCCACTGGTGGTAGCGGTCCGGGAACGCGGAACGCTCCACGTCCTGCGCGGTGTCCCCGGGCCGCTGCTGCTGCCAGTCCGGCACCGAGGTCAGCACGTCGTAGAACTTGTTCACCTCGTACCGCGGGTCGAGGATCTGGGCCGCGCTGCCCCAGTTCTGGCTGGGTCGCATCTGGAACAGGCCGAGCGAGTCCCGGTCGCCGTAGGGCACGTTGCGCAGCCCGGACTCGGTCATCGCCGCCTGCAGCGCGACCTGCCAGGCCAGCGGCGGAAGGTTGCGCTGCTTACCGATGCCGATGATCAACCCGGCCATGGCGCGCTGCTGGCCGTCCAGCCGGCCGCCGGCGGACCTGCCCGCCGCCGCGCTGGCGCCTTCCCAGGGTCCGAGGGCGGCGTCGCAGGACAGGTTGCGGGTGGCGAGTTGCTGCTGCTCGGTGCCCCCGATCACGGTGCTCACCGCGCCGGTGCCGAGCACCAGGGCGAACAGGGCGGCGACCACCACGCCGACCACCAACGCGATCCGCATGTCAGTGTCCGTTCCTGAACGCGCGCCGCGATCGCGTCGCAGGTGCCTGGGCCCTGCACGGAATGCGGCGCCCCGCCGCCGCGACAGCGGGGGCTTCGCCCCGGCGCGTTCCCGAACTCCTCATCGCAGTCCCCTCCAGCTCCGGAACAGCCCGTCAACCCGCCTTCGTGTAACCGCTCACCCGCCAGCCCTGCGGGGTCATGATCACGGTGATGCTCAGCGTGCCGCCGTCGGTGGGCAGGTTGGCCTGCACGGAGCTGGTGAAGGAGTTGACCGCGGTGGCCCGGCCGGTGACCCGGTGCGCCGGGATGTTCGCCGGGTCGACCGAGGCCATCACGGGCAGGTACTCGTCGGTGGTGTACGGGGCGAGCTGGGCCAACCACTGCTGGGTGGTCATCCCGGCCGGGTGGTTCGCCCACGCCTTCCCCCACGCCTCGGCGACGGCCAGCGCGGCCGGGTCGGGCGGCGCCGACGTCGGGGCGGCCAGCGGGCTCTCCAGCCGGGTCGGCAGCGGCGAGGTGGTGGTGGCCGAGGACGGCGCGCCGGCGAACCGCTGCGCCCCGGCGGGGCCGGGCGGGGGGACGCGGTGCACCCCCGCCTTGTTCAGTGCCACGCTCACCACGACCGCCAGCACAGCCACCGCGACCAGCGCGGTGACGAGGTGCTTCGGCGAGCGCAGCGGCCAGCCCCACAGCCGCCGGTACACCGCGGCGCGGCCGCGGTTGGTGCGGATCGGCACCTGGTCCCCCCTTCCGGATCAGCCCGATTCGCCGCCGTCGGCGACCTCGAGGCCGCGGGACGGTCGGTACAGCACGAACACCGGCCGCCCGGCGACGACCTCGAGGTCCGCCCGCCGCGGGCCGGGCACCGCGCGCGACTCGGGCTGCGGAGCGGAGGCGATCTCCGACGGCACCACCACGGCGTCCTCGGCGTGCCGTTCCCAGGACCGGTCGGCCACCGGCGAGGTGTCCACCAGCCGGCTGGACCCGGCCGGGGGCAGTGCGGCCACCGGGCCGCCGTAGCCGCGCCGGGGTGTCACCGGGGGCAGCGCGGGAGCGCCGTCCGGCCGGTCCCCCGCCGCGGCCGGTAGCTCGCCGGCCACCGGGGCGCGGTCCAACCGGTACGCGGCGCCGGTGGCCGGGTTGCCCGCCTCGGGCCGGACCCGGCGACGGCCGCGCTGCGGCACCACCACCTCGTCGTAGTCCGGGTCGCCGGCGCGCACCTGCTCCCAGAACTCGTCCTGCGGCGTGGGTCCGGTCGGCCGGCGGCGGAACCGGGCGAACAGGCCCGGCGAGGAGGGCAGCGCGCCGCCAACCGTGCCCACGGACAGCTCGACCATCTGCCACATCCGCCGCACCGGCTTGCCGACCAGGAAGAACACCACGGTGACCAAGGTGGCCAGCAGCATCTGGGTGAGCAGCGGCAGGCCGCGGGCCGGGTTGAACAGCCAGGTCAGCATCAGCGTGTGCAGGCCGGCGAGCGCGGCGATCACCACCACGTTGAGCAGCGCGGCGCCGGCCGCCCGGCCCACGTTGCGCAGCACGTCGTGGTAGATCAGCGCGACCAGGCCGATGATCGGGCCGGCCAGGATGAGCACCCGCAGCAGCACCTGGGCGAGCAGGATGCCGGCCTTGGCCAGCAACTGGAACAGGCCGTAGGCGAGCCCCTGGAACAGGGCCAGGAAACCGTCCCCGGTGCGGCTGCCCTCGGTGCCCTTGAAGTAGCCGCTGGCGCTGCCCAGCTTGGTGGCGATGTCCTTGTACTGCTGCTTCTTCGCGTCCGGCGAGCCGGCGTCCGCCCCGGAGGCCACCTCCTGCTTGGTCCACGCCTGCGCGCGCACCAGGTCGCGGCCGTACTGCTGGGCCTGCGGCGCGTCCGGCGAGCCGAACTCGCCGCGCAGCCAGTTCCGGTACACCACGTTGTCGTGCAGCACGGTGGGCAGCGCGTTCCGCTCGTCCACCCCGACCTGCTTGAGGAACCCGGCCTGCACCTGGGAGGTGCCGGTGATCAGGATCTCGTCCAGCACGTGGGTGTAGAGCAGCGGGGTGAGGTAGGTGGCCGCGGCTAGCCACATGCCGGCCAGCGCCCACATGCCCCGCCTGCTGATCGTGGCCAGGTCGCCCTTCCAGATGTGCCGGAACACGATCACCGCGAGCAGCAGCGCGAACAGCCCGAACCACGGCGCGTAGACGCTGTTGTAGAGCGCCACCGTGCCGGTCATCACCAGGTCGTCCAGCGGTTTGACCAGGTCCCCGGACAGCAGCGCGTAGTGCAGCGAGCTGGTCGCGCCGACGATGTTCTTGCCGACGTTGAACAGCTCGTTGCCGGCCCAGGTGTCGATCGTGGCGTTCGGGTCGGTGACGCCCTTGGACAGCACGCAGCTGTCGTCGTAGACGTGCCAGACCAGGCCGGCGTAGCCGACCTCGTCGTACACGCTGCCCGGCTCGCCGTGGTCCATCGCCGGCGGGTCGATCGCGCCGACCATGCCGGCGCCCGGCCGCTCAGGGTTGGGCGCGTCGGCGCAGTCGAACGCCATCGCCGGGATGCCGACCAGCGCCTGCGCGCCCAGCAGCCCGGCGACGATGAGCAGCACCGTCCCGCGCCGACGTGATCGTTCCCGCGGAGGCGCCAGAAAACCCAGCCGGCGTGATCGTTCTCGCGAAGGCGCCGGGGAGCTCGGCCGCGCGGGGCGGTCACGGGTGCGCCACCAGCGCAGCAGCGCCGGCAGCGAGGGACCTCCTAACGGGCCGCGCAGCAGCCGCCAGGTGCTCAGCAGCACGGCGCGGGCGCGGCCACCTGATGCGGGGCCGCCCATCAGCGCTCTTCCCCGCTCGGGCGACCACCGCCGCCCGTGCCGTCCGGGTCTGGCCGGCGGGGGCCGTGTGCGCCGACCAGCTCGTCGGTCAGCCCGGCCTCCAGCTCGGCGAAGTCCTCCCGCAGCTCGTCGTCAACCTCCTCCTCCGGCAGTGCGTCGTAGTCGGCCGCGTGGTTGCCGGAGCCCCGCTCGGCGGGGGCGGCGCTGGGCAACTGCGGCTTGTCCGGAGCGGCCAGCTCGCCCCGGGGCTGACCGGCGCCGTCGCGCAGCGCGTCCGGGGTGGTGTCCAGGGCGGCCCGCAGGTGCTCCAGGTGCGGCCCACTGAAGTCGATCCGGATGCGTTCCACGCCGCCGTTGCCGTCGCCGAAGATGAACTGGCGGGGTGCCCGGTCCCGCTCGGTGGTGCCGCGGTCGCCGCCCGGCCGCCGGCCGAGGCTGGCGATCACCTGCTCGTACCCGGCGCCGATCGGGACCTTGAGCAGCCGCAGCGCGTCCTCCTGGGCCTGCTCGTCGTCCAGCCGGCCGACGAACACCGAGTCGAGCAGCGCGACGAACCCCTGGATCTTCAGGAAGTCGGCGGGGATCTGCGAGGACAGCAGCACCCGCACGTTCCATTTCCGGGAGTCGCGGGCGAACCGGTTCATCAGTACCCGGCCGGTGGGCACCTCGGAGAGGAAGAACGCCTCGTCGATCCACACGCCCTTGCGCAGGTCCCTGGGCTTCTCGTAGATCGACCGCTGGGTGAGCCACGCCGCCAGGTTGAGCATCTCCACGCCGAGCGCCTCGGCATCGGTCCAGTGCTCGCGGCCCACGTTGTCCTTGGGCAGGGTCAGCCCAGCCATGGTGAGCACGGTGAGCCGGTCATCGCGCTGCTCGGAGTACGGGTCGGCGTCGCGTTCCGGGATGAGCAGGCTCATCCGCTCGCGCATCTCGTCCAGGAAGTCGGCGACCACGACGGCGTGCTCGTGATGCTCGCTGGCGTCCCGGCGCAGCGCGTCGAACACCTGGGCGGGGCTGGCGTCCGGCCGGCCGCCGACCGCGCGCACCGCGCGCAGCAGCACGATCCGGGTCTGCGGCATCCGGGACACCTCGTAGGGCAGCAGCCCGGTCAGCACGTCCAGCACCAGCCGGCGGCGGGTGGCCGCGGCGAGCGCCCGCTCCCGGCGCCAGGCGCGTTCCGGGTCCTCCTCGTCCATGAAGTGTTCGAGCCGCGGCTCGGCCACCACCCGGTACGGGTTGAGGATGCCGGGCTGGGCGTTGAGCAGGTTGATCGGCCGCGCGTACGGCCGCAGCTCGGGCAGGTCGCACAGCTTGGCCAGCGGGCCGGACGGGTCGAGCAGCGTCCAGTACGCGCCAGCGCGCAGCGTCTTGTAGACCACGCCGCCGCCGAGGAACGACTTGCCGCCGCCGAGGCCGGCGACCATCGCGGTGAGGCCGGAGGCGTCCCGCACCTCCTGGGCCATCCACGGGTCCCAGGCCACCGGGCGGCGGGTCGCGGTGCAGGTCTCGCCGAGCAGGATGCCGCGCCGGTCGCCCACCTCGGCGGTGGCCGTGGGCACCGCGGACGCCGCCCACACCACCGACCCTCGGCGCATGTAGGCGCTGGAGGCCAGCGGCTCGCCCGGGATGAACTCCCGGGCCAGCGCGTACTGCGCCTCCGGATGCTCGATGGCCACCTTGGGTTTGTAGAGGTCCAGCAGTTGCTGAGAGAGCCGCAACGCGTCCCGCTCGCTCGGCCCGGACACCGCCAGCCGCCACCAGGACCGCACCCGGGTGGCCAGCGCGGTGAAACCGGAGGTCATCTCGTCGTCGATCTCCAGCACCCGGGCGGCCTGCCGGGCCAGCGACTGCGGCGGCTCCAGCTCGTGCTCCTCGGTGTAATGGCGCACCTGGGAGCGAACCTTGTTCATCTGCCGCTGCAGTTCGCCGGAGACCTCCTCGGGCCGGCGCACGTAGATCCGCGCGGACCACTCCACCGAGGCGGGCAGCCGGTCCGAGCGCTGCACCCACGGGTCGTCCACCTCGGGAATCTGCAGCCCGTGCATGAGCCCGACGGTGAGCACGCAGACGTGCCGCTTGATCCCGGCGTTGGACCCGGTGCGGCCGCGCACGGTGACGGTGGGCGCGTACGGCTCCTGGTGGAAGTCGGCGGCGTCGGTGAAGCTGGCCAGGTCCTCCGGCTCCCACGCGGCGCCGGGCACCGCGGGCAGGTTGCGCGGCGCGGGCAGGCCCAGCGAGCAGGACCGGTGCATCAGCCAGGACATCTCCTCGGCGGTGGCCGGCCGACCCTCCAGCCCGGCCGAGCCGATCACCTGGTCCAGGTGCTCCACCTCGCTGTCCAGCGCGACCAGCTCGGCGTCCACCGCCTCGGGCAGGATCCTGCGCAGCACCGGAGCGGCCCGCTCCACGGCGAGGTCGACCATGTTCCGGGTCTGCACCTGGACGCCGAGGTAGACCTCCTTCTCGGCCATCGACCGGCCCATCAACTGGTGCTGCTCGCCGACCATGTAGTCGTCGAAGGACAGCGTGCCCGGCGTGTCCGGCAGCCGGTTGATCGCGTTGTGCACATGCGCCTCGGCCCACATCCGGATCGGGTACGGCCGCGCGGTCACCCGCAGGTGCAGCCAGCGTCCCTGCAGTTCGGCGTACTGGCCGGCGATCGCGGCGATCAGGTCCTGGCGCTGCGAGTCGGAGCGGAACGACCAGCGCTGCGGGGCCAGCCGGTACCAGGCGTACACGTCCTGGCCGGTGCGCAGCAGGTGGCCGTCGATGCTGCGGGCCGCGATGGACGGCGTGTAGCTGGGGATGGCCTGTTCGCCGGGCAGCCGCCGGCCGCGACGGCGGTGGGCCTGTCCGGCCGAGGCGTCGGGAGCGGCGTGCTGTGCCACGTGGTACGGCTGCCGCTCACGGCTTCGCCGGCGTCCGAACACGGCCAACCTCCTTGGACTCAAACACGGGTACGAGCCTGGCTCGAGCGGCGACGCCGCGGCGTGCGGGCCGGTGGCGCGTTCCTGGGGCGCGGACGGTTGCGGGACACCCGCAACCGGGCCGCGGTGACCGCACCACCCCGGCCGGAGGTCTTCTCCCGGGGCGCCGTCAGCTCCCGCAGCCACATCACCGCGACCGACCCGAGCGGTCGCTCGTGGCTGATCCGCGAGCAGATCAGCCGGGTGAGCACGATCGTGATGACGACGGCCCACGCGGTGTTGAAGAAGTTGAACCCGAACCCGATCCGCCGCTCCACGGTCATGGTCAGCAGGAAGATCGCGATGCCAACGCCCCAGGCGACGTACCGGGCCCGCCACGGGAAGGTCGCCTTGGGCGGCCCGAGCCAGACGGCGTCGACTCGGTAGACCTCGTCGTCGGTGCGGATGCGCACGCGATCACCCGCTGAACAGGCCGGCGAGCCAGGTGCCGATGTTCACGCCGGCACCGGTGACGGCAAGACCGATGAGCCCGAGCGCGACGAACACGCCGATCACCCGCCGCATGACCCCGGCGTTGTCGCCCTTCCCACCGCCGAGCCACAGCAGCAGCAGGGCCACGGTCAGCAGCAGCAGCGGCACCAGGTTGTCCAGGATCCAGCCCCGGATCCCGTTGGTGCCCAGGCCGTTCGCCGCGAGTGTGTTCAGGGCCATCGCGATCATCTCGTACTCCTGAGTGCGAGGAGCGTTCCGGGCCGGCGCGGGGCGGGGAGGCCCGCTCCGGTTGGCGCTATCGAGTAGAACATGCCTTCATCACGAGGTGTAGTGGTCGAAGCGCCGTACGTACCATCGGCTGTCGTCTTCTCCGCGAGTCTGCGCGCCCAGTACGTCGTGGAGCCGCCGCGGCCTGACACGGTCATCGACGATCCCCTCGACCGCGACTGCACCGAACCCGGTCACGGCCATCATCGCGGCGCCGCGTGCATCCGTGAACCGGAGACGCGGAATTCTCCCGATCGCCCGAGTGTTTCACCCGCCCGCGAGCCCGCCGGTCACGCTCAGTACGAGCGCTGATCGTCCTCCAGATCGACACCGCACCCATCGTGACCCGCTCGGCCTCACTCCAGCCGACTGGACTGACACCCTGCGCACCCGCTGGGCGATCCGCCGCGCGCAACCGGGCGAGATCAGGTTACCGGCCGCGTCACGCGCCGAGGTAGTGGGTTGCGGCACATGGGCGGCATTGATCACAGTGCCTCACTCGGCCGTTCGCGTCATTCAGCGACCCTGTGCGGTTCACATGCCCCGCCACCACACCGGCCGAGGCGCCGCGGGCATGCTCCGGCGCCGGACGGCGGCGCGCCGGCCGCCGAATGCACACCGCGCACCCACCCGTCAGGCCCCGTATACCGGATCGGCGTCGGAACGCAACCGTTCCGTTGCGTGCTAGGGTCGCGGGCCGTGACCGAAGTGCCCGACGAGAACGGCAAGGGGAAGCGCAAGCCGGCCGGGGCCGCGGTGCTCCAGGAGAGTGTGACCTCGGCGATCCTCCGCGCGGCGTTCGCCGAACTGGCCGAGACCGGGTATGCGCGGATGTCGATGGACGCGGTGGCCAAGCGCGCCAGGGTGGGCAAGGCCGCGATCTACCGCCGCTGGACATCCAAGCAGGACATGGTGGTGGCGCTGAGCGCACAGGTCGGCGTGCCGCTGGCGGAGATCGCCGACACCGGGTCGCTGCGCGGTGACCTGCTCGCCTACCTGCGTGCCACGTCGAAGCTGCTGCGGCACCCGCTGGCTTCGCAGATCGTGCCGGACCTGCTGGCCGAGGGCGCCCGGGAACCGGTGCTGGCCCAGGTATTCGCGGACGTGGTGGAGCGGCCCCGCCGGGAAAGGGCCACCGAACTGCTGCAGCGCGCGGTGGAACGCGGCGAGTTGCCGCCGGACATGGACACCGACCTGGCGCTCGACCTGCTGTTCGGCCCGCTCTACTGGCGGCTGATGGTCAGCAGGGAACGGATGCCGCCCGGCTACGTGGACCGGCTCGCGGACACCCTGCTCGCCGCGCTGGTCGCGCTACCGTCGGTGGCAGCGCATGCGTGAGACCCACTCCCTGGGCGCGCCCTGACGCGGCCGGCCCTCGGCCACCCGCACGAGTTCCGCGCAGCGCGGGCAGCGCCGCGGCGGCACCCGCACGTCCACGCAGACGAACCGGGGCCGCACGGGGATCACCACGGCCTGGCCGCACAGCGCCGTGGTGCGCAGCTCGACACCGACCTCCGGCTCGCCGTCCACGGCGTGCTGCTCGGTGGTGTGCGCGGGCCGCACCCACCACACGTTCCGCCAATCCATATCCCGTCCAGCCCCCTTCCCCGGAATTCCCCGGGACGAAAGCAGACAAGAGGGAGTATTCGCCCGCCGCGCCGGTTCCGCTGGGCCGCCCATGTCACTCGATCGGCAGAACCACCGATTCCGTGGTATGGCGCCACTTCGAGCCCGCTCCGCCACCCGCGGACCGGCCGCGGCGCCGTGGCGGCACGCCGTAACGTCAGCCGGCTGCGACGCGCGTCCGGACCGGTCCTAGCGTGCCGGCGTGCCGCCGGAGCTCTGGGTCGACGTGGTGGCGGGCGTCGGTGTCTCGGCGGTGGTCGGTGTCTGCACGGTCGGCCCCGGGCTGGTCGTGGCCGGGCCCGGGCTTCCGGTCGGTGACGATGCCGGCGGCTGCGCCGGCAGCGACCCCGGCATCGGCTCCGCGTTGTTCTCGTCCAGCACCTGGGTGATCTCGCATCGCACCGGTCCCGCCGGCAACGCCTTGGCGGACTCGGAGACGTACGACGGCCCGAGGCTGACGTTCTGGGCGCGGTTCTGCCCAGGTGGCACGCCGTAGACGGTCTCCGTGGGTTCCGCGTACCGGTCGCCAGTCGTGCCGAAGAGGAGCCTGAAGCGGTAGTTGTGCGTGACGTTCGAATCCTCGTTGCGCACGAAGATCCTGGCGCGCAGGGCGAACTCGTTGTTGGCGCGGTCCACCAGGCAGTCGGTGATCTGCCAGGAGGCGCGGCCCCGGCTCGCCGCGGGACCACTCGGCGCCGGTGTGCCCGGTGACGGCGGCATCGTGGTGGGCGCGTCCTCGGCGCCGACCGTCCCGATCGGACGGATGAATGCCGCGGCGGCACCGGGCTCGACCAGCACGAAGTCGTTCACCACGGTGGTGCTCTGCTGGATCACCGTGACTGATTGTGCGGAGAAGCCCGGCCACGCCGCACCGCGGTAGCTGCCCTGCCCGGAGGTGGGCGGTGGGGTGAGCGGGTTGCCGCAGTTGCACTTGGTCACCGGCACGCCGCGGCCGTCCACCAGCACGGCGGTGCCGGCCTGCACCACCGCCGCCTCCGTGGTGACCCGGCCGTTGTCGAAGCCGTGGTTGGTCACCGCGGTGTCGGTGCGCAGCAGCACCGGCGTGAGACCGTCCACGTAACCGGGGATCTGCGCCGGAGAGATGCCGAGCACCCCCGCCCACGCGGCCGCCTTCTCCGGGTTGGCCCGCAGGAACGCCACCAGGGCGTGCGGGTCACAGCGGGCGTTGTTGCGGCTGCCGCCGTACAGGCCTGGTGTGTTGCCGGTCAGCCTTCCGCGGGCCTGTGGCGGCCTGGTGAGGACGGGTTGGTCGGTGCCGACCGGCGGGGTGAACGGCGGGACACCGCTGGTCGCCGCCGGTTCGAGCTGGTAGCTGGCGGCCGGCGGGGCGGGCGGTTGGGACGCGCACGCCGCGGCGGCCAGCGCGATCACCAACCCTGCCAGCATGGTTCTCGGTGGGCGGGGTCGGCGGTCGAACGTCGAGCACATGATCGGCTCCCCCTGTGCGTCGGTGACTCGACGGGTCCACAACCGACCATCGCATCCGGCCGTCCGGCGTCCTGAAGGGTCGTCCGCGCCCACCACCCGGGGACGAAGGTCCGTGCCGTGGCGAAGCGGACCGCGGGGCGTGCACCTGCGCACGCTCCGCGGCCGCACAGGATTTTCGGCGACGATCGACGCCCGGCCACCCTTCGCGCCGCCGGCCGACGCGGTTATGGCAACAGTTCCAGCGCCGGCACGTGCTTGGGGCGTACCACCGTGAAGTGCCGACGATCGAGGGTCGCCACGCGGGAGATGCCCAGCCGTTCGGCGACCGTGATCACCGAAGCGTCAACCGCGCCCAGCGGCAAGTCAGCATAGGTCTTCACCAACTGTGCCATCCGCCAGATCACGCGGCACCAGGCTGACCAACTCCAGCTCCCGGCGACCAAGCGGCACCACCGCCCGTGTGATCGGTATCGTGTCGGGGCGATGGCCCGGAAGCAGGCAGACCAAGATCAGGCCGTCAGCAGGCCGTGGAACGGCGGGCGGCGGCGAGAACAGCGGAGAACTGTCGAGACGTGTTTTCGCTGGTAGATGCCCCAGGGCGCGGCCAGCGCCGCAGGTGGGAAAAGGAGCGGCGGACGAGTCGACATGTAAGCCGGATTCTGTGCCCGGGTGCCTTGCGGCGGCCCGGGCGGCGACCATCCATCTCGGCCTACCGTTGCCGGCAGGCTCAAGCGGCCTACCCGCAGGCATCGGACGGGCCGTCCTCGAACGCCTGCGCAGGCGCCGCAGCGCCCTCTTGGCCTTGCTCCGGGTGGGGTTTACCGAGCCACCCCGGTCACCCGGGGTGCTGGTGGTCTCTTACACCACCGTTTCACCCTTACCTGGTGCGCTCGCGCGCCCAGGCGGTCTGTTTTCTGTGGCACTGTCCCGCGGGTCGCCCCGGGTTGCCGTTAGCAACCACCCTGCCCTGTGGAGTCCGGACTTTCCTCGACAGCGGGGGTCCCGCTGACGCGGCCGCCCGTCGACTCGTCCGCCACCCCTAGTGTACGGAGGATCATGGCCGGCTATTCCAGGTGGCAGGTGTCGTTGACGAGCCGGACCGAGGCGTGGCCGTCCGGGTAGAACTCCACGACGGACAGCGAGATCAGGTCCAGGTGCATCCGGTAGAGCACGGACGGCCCGGCGTCCAGCGCCATCCACAGCAGCGTCTTGATCGGGGTGACGTGGCTGACCACGACCAGGGTGGCGCCGCCGTGCTTGGCGATCAGCGTGTCCCTGGCCCGCCGCACCCGCCGGTGCACCTCCGCGAAGCTCTCCCCGCCCGGCGGCGGTACCGCGGGGTCGGCCAGCCACCGCCGGTGCAGGTCCGGGTCGCGGGCCGCGGCCTCGGCGAAGGTCAGCCCCTCCCAGGCGCCGAAGTCGACCTCGGTGAACCCGTCCTCGAGCACGATCTCGGCGCCGGTGGCCGCGGCCACCTCGTCGGCGGTCTGCCTGGCCCGCCGCAGCGGCGAGGACACGATGGTGACGATGTCGTCCATCGCGGCGAGCCGCCGTGCGGCCGCCCCGGCCTGGCGCATGCCCAGGTCGGTGAGCGGCACGTCGCCGCGGCCGGAATACCGGCGCTGGGCGGAGTGCTCGGTCTGCGCGTGCCGCAGCAGGAGCAGCCGGGTGGGGGTGCCGGTGGCGCCGGACCACGCGGCGGGCGGCGCGGTCTGCGCGGCCTCGGCGGCGTTGTCCTCGGGGATCCCGATCAGCGCGGCCTGGCTCGGCCCGCCGGCGTCACGTTCCGGGTCTTTCTCTGGCGGCGGCGCGGTGTGCTCCTCCAGCGTGGGCGGGGCGCCCCTGGCCTGGGCGTCCATGGCGTCGTTGGCCAACTGGTCCGCCCGGCGGTTCCGCTCGCGGGGCACCCACCGGTAGGTCACCCTGGCGAACGAGGCCGCCAGTTCGCGGGCCTGGCGGGCCAGCGGCTGCAGGTGCGGCTGCTTGACCTTCCACCGGCCGGACATCTGCTCGACCACGAGCTTGGAGTCCATCCGCACGTCGACGGACTCGGCGCCCAGTTCGGCAGCGGCGCGCAGGCCCGCGATCAGCCCCTGGTACTCGGCCACGTTGTTGGTGGTCCGGCCGAGGCCGCCGATCCGTTCGGCGAGCACCTCGCCGGTGCCGGCGTCCACGACCACGGCCCCGAACCCGGCCGGTCCGGGATTGCCCCGTGAGCCGCCGTCCGCCTCGACGACCACCCGGAGGGTCACAGGCCCGACTCCCCGGTCCGAACGAGGATGGCGCCGCACTCGTCACACCGCACCACCTCGTCCGCCGGCGCGTTCTTCACCTTGACCAGCGCGTGGCGGTCCAGTTCCAGCCGGCACGCCTCGCAGCGCCGGGACCGCAGCAGGGCGGCGCCGATGCCCCGCTGCGCGCGCACCCGCTCGTAGAGGGCGAGCAGGTCGGCCGGGAACTGCTTGACCATCGCCTCGCGCTCCGCGGTGCGCTTCGACTCGGTGGCCTCCAGGTCGGCCAGGGCCTCGTCACGCCGCCGGGACGCGTCCGCCAGCGCCTCCTCCGCCTTGCTGGCCTGGGCGCGGGCGTGCTGGCGGTCCATGTCGAGTGCCTCGCGCCGCTCCATCAACTCCAGCAGGTCGTCCTCCAGCGCGCTCTGCCGGCGCTGCAGAGTGCCCAGCTCGTGCTGCAGGTCGGAGAGTTGCTTGGCGGCCACCGACCCGGAGTCGAGCATCTTGCGGTCCCGGTCCTCCCTGGCCCGCACCTGCTCGATCTCCGTTTCCTGCCGGCTGATGTCCCGGTCCAGGTCGCCGAGCGTGGTTTCCACCGCGACCAGCGCGTCCCGTCTGGCCTGCAGGGTGCGCTCGGCCTCGGTGACCTCGGTCAGCTCGGGCAGCGTCCTGCGACGGTGCCCGACGCGCGCCAACTCGGCGTCGACCTGGGCAAGGTCGAGCAACCGGCGCTGCACGGTGGGGTCGGCTTTCACTCGGTGGCCCTCCCGGAGGCGGTGGTCGTCGCGGACGCCCGCAGGGTCCACGGGTCGGTACGAAGGGTGGAGACGGAGACCTCGACCGTACCCCCGAACGCGGCGCGGACCACGCCGGCCGCCTGCTCGCACCACGGCCACTCACTGGCCCAGTGCGCCACGTCCACCAGGGCCGGCACCTGGTTGCCCGGCACGTCGGCGCGCGCCAAGTGCTCGCTGGCCGGGTGGTGCCGGAGGTCGGCGGTGAGGTAGGCGTCCACGCCGGCCCGCACGGCGGCGTCCAGCGCCGAGTCGCCGGCGCCGCCGCACACCGCGACGGTCCGGATCGCCCGGTCGGCGTCGCCGGCCGCGCGCACGCCCCACTCGGTGGCCGGCAGCGCGGCCGCCACCCGCCGGACGAAGTCGGCGAACGGCTCGGACGCGGGCAGCCGGCCGATCCGGCCGAGCCCCTGGCCGGGCTCCTCGGTGCGCGCCACCAGCGGGCCGAGCACGTCCAGCCCCAGGACCGCGGCCAGCGCGTCGGACACCCCGGGGTTGGCCGAGTCGGCGTTGGTGTGCGCGCAGAACAGCGCGGCTCCGGCGCGGACCAGGCGGTGCACCAGCCGCCCCTTGGCGGTGTCCGCGGGCACCCCGTGCACGCCGCGCAGAAGCAGCGGGTGGTGCGCGACGATCAACTGCGCGCCGAGGTCCAGCGCCTCGGTGACGGTGGCGTCGACCGGGTCGACGCAGACCAGCACCCGCCGCACCGGCTCGACCGGGTCGCCGCAGACCAGGCCGACCGCGTCCCAGGACTCGGCAAGCTCCGGCGGGTAGGCCCGCTCCAGCGCGCCGACCACGTCACCGACGGTGACAGTCAAGCGACCTCCTCGCTGCTGGTTCCGGCCAGTACCGCGCGCATCGCCGCGATCAGCATGGCGGACGTCTCGGGTGGACGGACGGCGACACGCAGGTGGTCCGCGGTCAGCCCGGGAAACGTGTCGCCTCGGCGCACCGCGATGCCACGCTCCCGGAGTGCGGCCCGCAGCCGCGCGCCGCCGGGCACCCGGAGCAGCAGGAACGGCGCGGCGGCCGGCCGGTGCACGGTCACCCCGGGAACGCCGAGCAGCGCGGCGGTCATCGCCTGCCGGTGCTCGGCGGCCTCGGTGGCGGCCCGCTCGGCCTCGGCGACCGCGGCCGGTTCGCTGCACGCGCGCACCGCCTCCAGGGTGAGCGTGCTCACCGGCCACTGTGGACGGTGGCGGGCCAGCGCGGCGAGGAGTTCGGGCGCGCCCAGCGCGTAGCCGGCGCGCAGCCCCGACAGCCCCCAGGTCTTGGTCAGGCTGCGCAGCACGATCAGCCCGGGCACGTCCGCCGCCCCGGCCAGCGACTCCGGCTCGCCGGGCACGGCGTCGGCGAACGCCTCGTCCACCACGAGCACCCGGCCGGGCCGGGCCAGCCGGCGGATCGCGTCGGCGGGATGCAGCACCGAGGTCGGGTTGGTCGGGTTGCCCAGGACGACCAGGTCGGCGGCCTCCGGGACCAGTTCGGGCCGGAGCGCGTAGCCGTCCTCGGCGGTGAGTTGGACACGGTGTATCGGCACGCCGGCGTCGGCCAGCGCCACGTCCGGCTCGGTGAACGAGGGGTGCACGACGGCGGCCAGCGTGGGGCGGAGCACCGGCAGCAGCGCGAACCCCTCCGCGGCGCCCCCCAGCACCAGCACGTCCTCGGGCCGGCGACCGTGCCGCTCGGCGACGGCGTGGCGGGCCGCGGCGTCCTCGGCGGCCGACGGGTAACCGCCCAGCCGGTCCAGCGCGGCGGCCAGCCGGTCGCGCAGCCAGGACGGCGGCCGGGTCAGGCGCACGTTCACCGCGAAGTCCAGCAGCCCCGGCGCGGCGTCCACGTCTCCGTGGTGGCGCAGCAGCGCGCGCTCGTCGTTCCCGTCCCGGCCGGCCATCGCAGGCGAGTCTAGGCAGCGTCGCGGCCCACGGTGACCTTGGGCGCGTGCGGTGGCAGGGGTGCCGGCGGACGACCTACCCTGGCCCGCCGTGCACGTCTGCTTCGTCTGCACCGGAAACATCTGCCGCTCGCCGATGGCCGCCTCGGTGTTCGAGGAAAACCTGCGCCGTTCCGGACTCGGCGACCGCGTGCGGGTGAGCAGCGCCGGCGTCGGGTCGTGGCACGTCGGAGAGCCGGCGGACGACCGGGCGGCGAAGGTGCTCGCCGACCACGGCTACCCGGTGGACCACACGGCCGCCCAGGTGAGCCCGGACCACCTGGACGCCGACCTGCTGGTCGCGCTGGACTCGGGACACCTGCGCTCGCTGCGGCGGGTGGTGGGCGACCCGGACCGGGTGCGGCTGCTCCGCTCGTTCGACCCGGACGCCACCGGGGACCTCGATGTGCCCGACCCCTACTACGGCGGCGACCACGGGTTCACCGACGTGCTGGAGATGATCGAGGCGGCGGTTCCCGGCCTGCTGGACTGGGTGCGGGAACGGCTGTGACCGCGGCGCACGAGCAGGCGGTTGCCGTCGCCGCCCGGCTGACCGGCGCGCCCGCCACCAACGCCCGCCCGCTCGGCGGGGTGGTCTACGCGGTGGACCTGGACGGCGGCGATCGGGTGGTGGCCAAGCGGCATCCCGAGCCCAGCGCCGCGGCCGCCGAGACCGCCTCGCTGTCCTGGCTCGCCGATGCGGACGCGGTGCCGGTGCCCGCCGTGTTCGGGCACGACGGGCCCTGGCTGGTCACCGCGTACGTGGCCGGCGGACGACCCGGTCCCACGGCGGCGGAGCGGCTGGGCCGAGAACTGGCCGCGCTGCACGCCGCCGGCGCGGACGCGTTCGGCGCCGCTCCCCCGGGCGGCCCGGCCGACGCGTGGATCGGCCTGGCGCCGATGCGCAACGAGCCGGGGCCGGCGTGGCCGGAGTGGTACGCCGAGTACCGGGTCCGGCCCTACCTGCGCCGCGCGGTGGACGAGGGAACCCTGCACCGGGGCGACGCCGAGGTGATCGAGCGGGTGTGCGCGCGGATCGGAGAGCTGGCCGGTCCGGCCGAGCCGCCCGCCCGGCTGCACGGCGACCTGTGGAACGGCAATGTGCACTGGGCGGCGGACGGCCGGGCGTGGCTGATGGACCCGGCCGCCCATGGCGGGCACCGGGAGACCGATCTGGCCATGCTGCGGCTGTTCGGTTGCCCACATCTGGATCGGGTGCTCGCGGCTTACCAGGAGGCCGCACCGCTGGCCGACGGCTGGCACGCCCGCGTTCCGCTGCACCAACTCTTCCCGCTGCTGGTACACACCGTGCTGTTCGGCGGCGGGTACGGCGCCCAGGCGGTGGCCGCCGCGCGGGAAACCCTTGCCGCGGGCTGAATCAAGACGGCCGCGGCGCATCGGCACAGCCCTTGCCGCGGGCTGACTCAGGACGGCCGCGGCGGCCCGGCGCAGCGCTGGGCGCAGGCGGCCGGGGCCGGGGCTCGGCTTTGGGCTGACCGCCCTGTCTCGCCGGTCACGCATTACCGTGGTGGCGTGCGGTTCCGGTTCTTGCTGCGGCCCGGGTGGCTGGCGCTGACGTTGGCGGTGCTGCTGTTCGCCGCCGCCTGCTACACGATCCTCGCGCCGTGGCAGTTCCGCAGGAACGCCGAGCGGGTGGCGCAGAACGCGGCGGTGTCCTCGTCGTTGCGGACCGCGCCGGTACCGCTGGACCGGCTGGTCAGCGGGTCGGGCGAGCCGGCGGCGGTGGAGTGGCGGCCGGTGACCATGACCGGCCACTACCTGCCGTCCGGCGAGGCGCTGGCCCGGCTGCGCACGGTGCAGGGCGAGCCGGCGTACGAGGTGCTCACCCCGTTCCAGCTCCAGCGCGGCGGGGTGGTGCTGCTCGACCGCGGCTACGTGCGCCCGGTCGGCGACGTGAGCATCCCGGCGTTCGCCGCCCCGCCCGGCGGCGAGGTGACCGTGAGCGCCCGGGTGCGCCAGGACGAACCGGACAACCGGCCGGCGTTCGACCGGGACGGCCACCGGCAGGTGTACGCGGTGAACTCGGCGATCGTCGGCCAGGCCGCCGGGCTGGCCATCCGGCCGGGATATTTCGAGTTGCTCGCCGACCAGCCCGGGGTGCTCAACCCGCTGCCGCTGCCGCAGCTCGACTCCGGCCCGTTCTTCTCCTACGCCCTGCAGTGGATCGCCTTCGGCACCATGGCGATCCTGGCGTGGATCTACTTCACCTGGCGCGAGCTGCAGCCCGGCGGCGTGCTCACCGAGCATCCGGCGCCGAGCCGGCGCAGGTCGGTGGCCGAGATGATCGCCGAGGAGGAGGCGGCCGAGCGCGCCGAGCGGCAGGCGGCGGACGAGGACGCGCGCGACCGGGACCGGGCCCACCAGCGCACGGGCTGACCGCTCAGCGGCGGGCCCGCCGCCGGCCGAAGACCAGCGCGAGCAGCGCGGCGATGGCCGCGGCCACCGTGCCGACCACCCGGGACAGCTCCACCGCGCGGGTCACGTGGCCGGCATCCGGCATCCGGCCGACGCCGAGCACTGGCCGGTCCTCCACGCCGTACGGGTAGACGGTCCGGCCGCCGAGCCGCACCTCCAGCGCGCCGGCGAACGCCGCCTCCACCTGGCCCGCGTTCGGGCTGGGGTGCGCGGCGGCGTCCCGCCGGAACGCCCGCCACGCCTCCGCCGCCGACCCGCCGACCACCGGGGCGCACCCGGCGGTGATCAGCGCGGCGACCCGGGACGGCACCAGGTTGGCCAGGTCGTCCAGGCGCGCGGCGGCCCAGCCGAACCGGCGGTAGCGGGCGGACCGGTGGCCGATCATCGCGTCCAGCGTGTTGACCGCGCGGTAGCCGAGTAAGCCGGGAATCCCGGCCACCGCACCCCACAGCAGCGGCGCCACCACCGCGTCCGAGGTGTTCTCCGCCACGGACTCCACCGCCGCCCTGGCCAGGCCGTTCGTGTCCAGGGAGTCCGGGTCGCGACCGCACAGGCCGGGCAGCCGCTCCCGCGCGGCGGCCAGATCGCCGGCGTCCAGCGCGCGGCCCACGGCGACGCCCTCGCCGGCCAGCGAGGTGCCGCCCAGCACCGCCCAGGTGGCCAGCGCGGTGGTCGCCGCCTCCAGCGCCGGGCCGCGCCGGCCGAACCGCTGCCCGGCCGCTCCGAGCAGCACCGCGGCACCGGTGAGCAGCGCGGTGTGCGCCGCGCCGGCCAGCCGGTCATCCCGGTACAGGGCCCGCTCCACCCGGCCGGCCAGCCGGCCGAACGCGGCGACCGGGTGCCCGCGCCGGGGGTCCCCCAGGGCACCGTCGGCGGCCATGCCGAGCAGCAGACCGATCGCGCGCGCCACGCCCACCCGCGAGATCCCCCTTCGCTATCGCCCGCTGGATCGAGGACCCTATCGGCTGGGTGTCACCCGATCGTGGGCGGCCCCGCGCCGAGCGCGCGGCCATAGTGTCGGTGGCCGTGGCTATCGTGGCGACTCGTGGAGTCCGAGCAGCAAGCCAGGGGCCGTGAGGGGGCGGCGGAGCGGCGGCTGCACCTGTACGCCTACCTCCAGCCGCGTGAGCATCACCGCACCTACCTGGAGATCATGCGGCTGTTCACAGCGACGCTGCTGGCCGACCTGTCCGCCGGTGAGGTGGCCAGCGCGCTGGCGGCCGCGGAGCGGGACGGGCGGATCGACGAGGGCGAGTCGCGGGTGGAGAACGTCATCGCCCGGCTCAAGCAGCTTGTCGAGTGGGGCAACCTGGTGCACGGCCGGCGCGAGGTGGTGGCCTCGAGCATCACCGAGTTCCAGCACGGCAGCGTGCGGTACCAGGTCAGCAAGCTTGCCGTGCGAGTGCAGCGGGACGTGGACGAGCTGCTGCGGGTGCCGGAGGGCGCCCGGGAGGTGTCCCGGGAGCTGCTGCCCGCGATCGAGCGGGGGCTGCGCCAGCTCGGCGTCACGCTGTCCGAGGCGGTGATGGCCGAGCGGCACGGGCCGGCCTCCGCGCGGCGGGCCACCGAGGCGCTGGCCGAGCAGGTCACCACGCTGTTCCTGCAGCACGCCGAGCTGGCCGCCACCGTCCGCGACTTCTACGCCTACCTCGGTCACGTGGTCACCCGGCACCACCTCGACCCGGACGAGATCGCCGGGTTCCGCAACCTGCTGGTCGAGTACATCCAGATGGTCGTGGAGGATGTGCTGCGGTACACCCCGGCGATCGGCGAGACGCTGGCCACGCTGGCCCGCAGCCGGAGCGAGCTGCTGCGGCTGCTCGGCGCGCCGGCGTTCACCGGCGAGTCGGCGGACGAGCGGGTCGAGCGGTCCCGGGGCCGGTCGGCGGCGGACTGGCAGGAGCTGACGGACTGGTTCGTGGACCGTCCGGGCCGGCCCAGCCAGGTCACGGCGCTGCGCGAGGCCACGGCGCGGGCCATCGGCGCGCTGCTGGCCAGTGTTAAGCGGGCCACGGCCGGCGGCGGTCCGCTGCCCGGCCGGCGGGCCGACCTGCTCAAGCTGGCCGGCTGGTTCGACGCGGCCACCCCGGCGCGGGCGCACCGGCTGTACGCGGCGGCGTTCGGCCTGTACTCGGCGCGGCACCTGCTGCCGGCTCCGGAGCACGACGCGGACGACGAGCACACCCCGTGGCGGGACGGCCCGGTGACGGACGTGACGGTGAGCGTGCGCAGCCGGGGTGACCGGGGCGCCCGCGGCCGCACCTCGCGGATCGTGGACGACCCGATCACCGAGCAGTCGCTGCTCGCCGAGGCCCGGCACGCGGACCGGCGGCGGGCGGAGGCGGTCGCCGAGCTTGCCTCGGCCGCGGGCCGGCTGGAGTCGGCCGTGCTGTCCCCGGACGCGCTCGGCGTGCTATGCGAGCTGCTCACCATGGCGATGGCGCAGCGGGAACGGGTGGAGGACGGCGGGGTGACCGCCGACCCGGTGCGTGGCCTGCGCGTGCTGATCGAGCACCGCGCCGGCCACACCACGCGGATCGCCTCCACCGGTGGGACGCTCACCCTGAACGACACGGTCGTGGCGGTGTCGGCGTCATGACCGCCGACGTACTCGCTCCCGCGGAGGCGGCATCATGACCGCCGACGTACTCGCTCCCGCGGAGGCGGCATCATGACCGCCGACGTACTCGCTCCCGCGGAGGCGGCATCATGACCGCCGACGTACTCGCTCCCGCGGAGGCGGCGTCATGACCGCCGTGCTGGACCTGCTGGACGAGCTGCCGGACATCGACGCGGCCAACGTCGCGCGCTGCGCCCGGGTGCTGCTGCGCCGGCCGCTGCTGCGCGCCGGCGGGCCGGACGGCGACCTCCTGCCGCTGGTGTACCGGCACCGGGTCACGTTGCAGGAGCTGTTCGCCCGGCTGCTCGGCTACCGGCTGGTGGTGGAGCGGCGGTTCGCCCGGCTGTACAAGGCCGGACCGGGCGCCGACGACACCCGTGGCGAGCCGCACCTCACCCCGCACGCGTACGCCTACCTGGCGCTGACCATGGCGGTGCTGACCGGCGCCGGCCGGCAGATGCTGCTGTCCCGGCTGGTGGCCGACGTGCGCGCGGCCGCGGTGGAGGCCGGCGTGCCGGCTCCGGACGACGCCGCGGACCGGCGCGCGCTCACCGCCGCGCTGCGCCACCTCGTGCACATCGGCGTACTCACCGAGACCGAGGGCACCGTGGCCACCGCAGCGGACGGGGTGACCAGCCCGGCCGCCGAGGCGCTGATCACCGTCGACACCGACCTGCTCGGCCAGTTGCTCGCCGGGCCGGTGGGCGAGGCCGGCAGCCCGGACGAGCTGGTCGAGCTGGCCGCCCGGCCCGGCCCGCTGGACGTGGCACATGCGGTGCGCCGCCGGCTGGTGGAGGACCCGGTGGTGCTGCACGCCGAGCTGCCCGCCGAGCAGGCCGACTGGCTGCGGCGCAACCACCGCCGCGAGTCCGTGGTGCTGGAACGCTGCTTCAACCTGCGCACCGAGACCCGGTTGGAGGGGATACTGGCCAGCGACCCCGAGGACTACCTCACCGACGTGCTGTTTCCCGGGACGAGTACGGTGGCGAGGATCGCGCTGCTCGCCCTGCCCCGGCTGCTGGAGGGGGCCGAGGATGCCGCGGACGGCGCGGATTCCGCGCCGGAGCGGGCCGACGGCCGGGTGCCGGTGACCGTGAACGAGGTCCGCGGGGTGTGCGCCGACCTGGTGAAGTCCTACCCGGCGGCGTGGTCGCGGCAGGTCACCGAGGACGTCGACCGGCTGGTCGGCGAGGTGCTCGGGCTGCTGCGGCGAATCCGCCTGGCCCGGCCGGACGGTGACGGGCGGTGGCTGCTCAGCCCGGCGGCGCACCGCTGGCTGCCGGAGCCGGACGGCGCGCCGGAGCGGGAGCAGCCGGCGACCACACCCCCCGAGCAGCCGAGCTGGTCCTTGTTCGACGGCAACGGTCCCGAGGCGCCCGGGACAGGCACCGACAGGGAGGGGGACGAGTGACCGACCAGCGGGTGAGCACCGGCGTCCGGACGCCGGGTGCGCGCTGGCGGTTGCACCGCGGCGGCATCGTCAACGTCTGGCAGTACGCCGAGCAGACCTTCGACTTCTCTGGCGGGCGGGCGATCTTCCAGGGCACCAACGGCTCCGGCAAGTCCCGCACCCTGGAGCTGCTGCTGCCGCTGTGCCTGGACGGCGACCTGCGGCACCTCGGTTCCAAGGGCTTCGACACGGTCAGCATCCGGCGGCTGATGCTGGACGAGTACGACGGCGGCCCGAACCGGATCGGCTACGCCTGGATCGAGCTGCACCGCGACGGCCCGGCCGGCGAGGAGTACCTGACCTGCGGCATCGGCGTGAAGGCTTCCAAGACCTCGCAGCAGATCACCGACTCGTGGCGGTTCATCACCGAGTCCCGGATCGGGGTGGACGTGCAGCTGGTCGGTGCGGACCGGGTTCCCTTCGGGCCGGTGCAGCTACGCGAGGCGATCGGCGCGGACTGCGTGCTCGAGGAACCGGTGTTCCGGGCCAGGATCGCCGAGATCGTCTACGGGATGCCCACCGCCCGCTACGCCGACCTGCTGCACCTGCAACGCACGCTGCGCAACCCGGACGTCGGCCTGAAGGTGCTGGAGGGCCAGCTCGAGCAGATCCTGTCCGACGCGCTGCCTCCGCTGGACACCTCGCTGGTCGAGCAGCTCGCCACCTCCTTCGACGACCTGGAGTCGATCCGGGAGAACATCTCCCGGCTGCGCACCGCCGACCGCGCGCTGGGCACCTTCCTCGCCAGCTACACCGACTACGCCCTGGCCGGGCTGCGCACCGCGGCCGAGAAGGCGGCGGCCGCCGAGGACGCGCTGCGCAAGGGCCGGGAGGAGGCCAGGAAGCTGGCCGGCCGGCTGGAGTCGGCCACCGCCCAGCGTGCCGAGGCCCAGCACGCGGTGGCCGAGCGAGAAGCCGAGGAGCAGCGCGTCGAGGCGCGCATCGAGGCGCTCAAGGAGCTGCCGGCCTACCGCGGGCTGCAGGACCTGCAGGACCGGGAACGCCTGGTGGCCGCGGCTCGCTCGGCGGCCACCGCCGCGCTGGAGGTGGCCAGCAAGCAGCGCGCCGCCGAGGACGCCGCGGTGGACGGCGTGCTGCGGCCGCTGCGCCGGCTGGACGACGACCTCGGCGCGGCGCGCGGGCTCGCCGAACCGCTGCGGGCGGCGCTGCGGGCCGCCGGGTTGGACACGGGGCTGGTTCCCGCCCTGCCGGACGCACCCGGCGGGGAGCCGAGCACGGTGGTCGACCGGGTACACGCCAAGCCCGATCCGGAGGCCGAGCCGCTGACCATCGAGCGCCGGCTGCCGCCCACCGTGGACACCGACACCCTGCTGGCCATCCTGGATGAGGCGGCCGAGCGCGCCGGTGCGGCCGGTCACGAGGCGCGGCGGCGGCGGGCGCTCCTGCTGGCGTTGCACCAGCGCGCCACGGAGGCCGAGCACGAGCGGCACGACGTCGAGGAGCTGCGGCGGGCCGTGCGGCAGGCCCAGTTCGACGCGACCGAGGCGGCGGGCCTTCGCAACCAGGCGGTGCAGGACCTGCACGCGGTGGCCGAGACGTGGATCGACCGGGTGCAGGAGTGGAACGGCACCGGCCCGCTGGCCCAGCCGGAGGCGCCGCAGCCACCCGAGCCGCCGACGGTCGAGGAGCTGGTCGCCGACCGGTCCGCCGCGCGCACCGCGGCCCAGGTGACCCGGCAGTGGGCGGTGCCGCATGTGCAGGCGGTGCGGGAGGTGGCGCAGGCCGCGCAGCGTCGGCGCACCGAGCTGGCCGGGTTGATCGGCGACCGAGACGCCGAACTGGCCGCGCTGCGCTCCGGCGCGCAGAGCGTCCCGTCGCGGCACCCGTACGGGTCGGCCGAGCGGGACCACGCGGATGGTGCGCCGTTCTACCGGCTGGTCGACTTCGCGCCCGCGCTCGGCGACGCGGAACGCGCCGGGCTGGAGGCAGCGCTGCAGGCCAGCGGGCTGCTGGACGCGTGGGTAACCCGGGAGGGTCGGGTCGCCGACCCGGACCTGGCCGACGTGCTGGCCGTTCCGGCCGCCGGGTCCGGGCACGACTCGTCACTGGCCGACGCGCTGGTTCCGGCCCCGGAACCGGGTTGCCCGGTGCCCGCGGCCGTGGTGGCCGACCTGCTCGCGTCCGTGGCCCTGGCCGACGAACCGCACGCGGCGGGCGGCGGCATGGCGGTGTCCGTCCGGGGCCGCTGGCGGGCCGGCACGCTCGCCGGCGCGTGGCGCAAGGAGTCCGCCGAGTTCGTCGGCGCCGGCGCGCGCGAAGCCGCCCGGCAGCGCCGGATCGCCGAGCTGGAGCAGGGCCTGGCGGACCTGCGCGGCGACCTCGCCGGCGCGGAGGAGGAGCTGGCGGCGACCCGGGAACTGCTGGTGGCCTGGGAGCGGCACGTCGAGTGCTACCCGGACGACGAGGAGCCGATCGCCGCGCACGCCAGGGTGGCTGGCACCGAGGAGGCCGCGGAGCGCGCCCGGCGGCGGGTGGCCGAGCTGCGCGAGCGGCACGACGAGGCGGAGCGGCGCTGGCAGGCCCGGCACGCCGAACTGGTGCGCGACGCCGCCGCGGCCGGGCTGCCGGCCGAGGTCGACGCGTTGCGGGTGGCCGAGCAGGCCGCCGCCGAGGTGGAGCGGGACGCCGCCGCGCTGGGCGAGGCGCTGCGGCAGCGGTGCCGGGGCACCGTCGAGGACCTCGTCGACGCGGTGCACCGGTACCACGCCGCGGTGGCGGACCGCGAGGACGCGGAGCGGACGGCTGGCGAGCGGTGCGCCGAGTACGCGGATCGGGCCGCGCGGCTGGAGCAGTTGACCGCGGCGGTGGGCGGGGAGGCGCAGCAGATCGCCGAGCAGCTGGCCGGGTTGGAACAGGACCGCCGGCGGCTGCGCGACGAGTTGCGGGCCGCGCGGGAGCGGGTGACCGAACGGCGCGAGCAGGCGGTGAAGCTGGAAACCCTGCTGGAGACGAGGAACGCTCAGCTCGCGGAGCGGGAGACCGCGGCGCGCGAGGCGACCGAGGCGTTCCGTGCCGCGGTCGCGGCGCCGGGCGTGCTGGCCGCCGCCCTGCCGGAGTCCGAAGTGGACTCCGACGACCTGGCCGCGGCGCGGGCCGCGGTGCGGGCCGCGGGGAGCAGGAACGGCGCCTCGGAGAGCACCGTGCTGGGCAGGCTGCAGGCGTTGCAGACCTCGCTGTCCGGCAGCCACGACATCTCCGCCGAGCGGCACGCCGGGCTGCTGACCGTGCTGGTGACCGGGGAGGAGGGCCCGCGCCCGGTGGCCGAGACGGCCCGCAGGGTGTCCGAGCGGCTGGCCACCCAGCGCGGCTACCTCAACGAGCAGTACCAGCGGGTGTTCGCCGACTACCTGATCCGCGACCTCGCCGAGCGGCTGCGCGCGCAGATCGCCGTCGCCGAGGACCTTTGCCGGCGGATGAACGGCGTGCTCGACCACGCCCGGTCCAGCCAGGGCGTGCACGTGCAGTTGGAGTGGGAGCCGTCGGCGGCGCTGGACGAGCAGACCCGCGAGGCGCTCACCCTGGTGCGGATGCCGTTCGCGGACCGGACCGCGGAGCAGGACGCCACGCTGCGCCGCGCGTTCACCGAGCGGATCGAGGCCGAGCGGGACGCCAACTCGGCCAGCTATCCGGAGATCCTGGCCCGCGCGCTGGACTACCGCGCGTGGCACACGTTCACCGTGCGGGTGCGGGACACCGGCCCGGACGGCAAGCCGCGGGTGCGCCGGCTGCGGCAGCTCTCCTCCGGGGAGACGCGGCTGGTCTCCTACGTGACGCTGTTCGCGGCGGCGGCCTCGTTCTACGACGCGGTCGGCACCGGCTCGGAGGGCGTCGACCCGCTGCGGCTGGTGCTGCTGGACGAGGCGTTCGAACGGCTCGACGATCCGACCGTGGCGCGCATGCTCGGCCTGCTGGTCGAGCTGGACATGGACTGGATCATCACCTGGCCCAGCGGCTGGGGCGTGTCGTCGAAGATCCCCCGCATGCACATCTACGACGTGCTACGCCCGAAGTCCGGCCGCGGTGTCGCGTGCACCCACACCACCTGGGACGGCGCCGCCCTCGCCCGCGACGACCCGTGACCGGTGTGGTGCCGGCCGCCGGGTCCGCGGCCGGCACCACGCCGGCGTTCGGCCGGGGGCGGCTTTAGGAGGTGAACGGGACGCGGGTCCAGGTCAGCACCTGCGGGCCGCGCTGGTGCACGGTGACCCTCAGGTAGTTGTTCGCGTTGCTGGAACCGTCGACGGTGATCCGCGACAGGTTGGGTACCGGGTTGCCGACGCCGTAGAAGGGCAGCCACTTCGAACCTGCGGCCAGCGGGTTGTCGCTGTTGTAGACGTGGCTGTCGCCGTTGAACAGGTACACCGGGCCGTTGAAGGCGTTGGCCTCCCGGGCGATCGCGGTCACGATCGGCTGGAAGCCGTAGTAGTCGGTGAACGTCGGGTTGGCGACGGTCGGGTCGAACATGTCGGCCTGCGTCAGCAGCGTGACGGCCCGGTTGTGGTGTGCGCGGGCGTCGGCGAAGGTGTCGTGGATCTCCTGGAGCACGGCGGCGGTGCGGGCGAGAACCTCGGCGGTCTGCTCCGGGGTCGGTGCGGTTTGACCGGTCCACGGGGCCAGGCTGTCGTTGCTGCCGACGATGTGCAGCGCGGCGAACGCGACGTTGGCGCGCTCCCAGCGGACGTCCTCGGGGATGCCCTGGTCGGCCTGGGAGAGCACGCGGGCCGGGTGCTGACCGAGTGTGTATCCGGGCTGGGGGAAGAACACCTGGCGGATCTTGGCCAGCCGTTCCAGCGGGTTGTAGCCGCCGTTGTTGGGGCGGTGGCAGTCGGTCCATTCGTTGTCGCCGACGGTGTAGACGAGCGGATCGGTGAACCCGTCGAAGTCCGCCCTGATCATCTGGAAGTACTCGTCGCTGCAGAGCGAGGAGCCGTTCTTGATGTCGCCGAGGTGGTCGACCCACTGGACCGCCGGATCGGTGTTGATCTGGGCGACGACCTTCGGGAAGTTGGCGATCTCGGCGTCGCCGTACGGGATGTCGCCGATGACCGCGAAGGTGTAGGCGTCATCGGTGGCGGGCGCCGAGGCCGATGCCTGTCCCGACGCCACGACGGTGGTGGTCAGGACGCCGACCGCGGCCGCGGCCAGTGCCGCGCGATGCCATCTCCGCACGATGATGCTCCTTCTCTCCGTCCGCCCGGCCAACCGCGCAAGCGACAGCGCGCCGAGACTGTCAGCACCGCCTGACGGCAAGGCGACCAGCACGTGAACGATGGTGATCGAACCGGCACCAAGCCGCGCTCTGACCAGCGGTTGCGGTGGCGGCTCGCCACTACCAACCGCACCGAACAACCCGACTGACGGCGGGTTACCGCACGGTGACGATCGGTCTAGCTTCGAGGTGATCCTCTTACCCTGCGGGAGGAACGCCATGGCCAGGATGCGCTTACCCGGACCGATCACCGCACTCGTCGCGGCCACGCTGGCGGCGACGGCCTTCCTGTTGGTGCCGCAGGCCGGCGTGCGGCCGGCGGTGACCGCCGCGTCCACGCGGCTGAACGCTCCGCTGTTCGTCTACCGGGTGGCGCACGCCGCGCCGCAGGCGGACACCCTCGTCGGCTACGGCTTCGACGTGCTCGAGCAGCGGCAGGGCGACGACCTGTTCGTGCTCGGCGACGCCGCGGCCGGCGACCGGCTCCGCCAGGCCGGCTTCACCGCCACGGTCGACAGGGCGCTGCCGAGTCCGAAGTGGACTCCCCCGGCGCGGCGGGCGGACAACACCGTCCAGCGCGCCGGCGACGTCAACGAGACCTACTACGGCGGCTACCACACGGTCAACGCGCAGTACGCCCACCTCGACCAGGTGGCGGCACAGCACAGGGACCTCGCCACGGTGGTCACCTACGGCCAGTCCTGGCGCAAGCAGCACGGCGTCTCCGGCGGCTACGACCTCAGGGCCATCTGCATCAGCAAGCAGGGCGACGGCGCCTGCCGGCGCAACCCGAACTCGACCCGGCCGCGGTTCTTCCTGATGGCGCAGATCCACGCCCGCGAGATCACCACGGGCGACGTGGCCTGGCGGTGGATCGACGAGTTGGTCGGCAGGTACGGCAGCGACAGCGCGATCACCTCGCTGGTGAACTCCACCGAACTGTGGGTGGTGCCGATCGCCAACCCGGACGGCGTGGACATCGTGCAGCAGGGCGGCGACTCGCCGAACCTGCAACGCAAGAACGCCGACGACGGCAACGGCAGGAACTGCTCGCTCACCGGCCAGATCGGCGTGGACCTCAACCGCAACGCCGGCACGCACTGGGACACCACCGGCATCTCGCACAACCCGTGCAACGAGGTCTACGACGGCCCGCAAGCCGACTCCGAGGTGGAGAACACCGCGCTGGAGCAACTGTTCCGCGACCTCTACCCCGCGGTGCGCGGCTCCGGTGACGCCGCGGCCGCGCCCGCGGACACCAGGGGAATGATGATCACCCTGCACAGCGACGCCAGCATGGTGCTGTTCCCGTGGGAGTACAACGCCAGGGTGCACACCGGCAACGACGCCGCGCTGCGCGCCCTGGCGAAGCAGATGGGGCAGATCACCGGCTACCGGTACGGGCAGGCCGGCGAGATCCTCTACAACGCCTCCGGGGGCACCGACGACTGGACCTACGACAAGCTCGGCGTGGCCAGCTTCACCATCGAGGTGGGCGACAACGAGGGCCGTGGCTGCGACGGCTTCCTGCCGCCGTACTCGTGCCAGGCCAGCTTCTTCTGGCCGAAGATGAACGCCGCGTTGCGCTATGCCGCGCAGCACGCAGCCGCCCCCTACCGCACGAGCTGAGCTACTCCAGGAGCGCACGCATCTCCGCGCCGGCCCCGGTGACGATCTCCCGCATGCACTCCTCGGCGCGCCGCGCGTCACCGCACTGCACCGCCTCGGCCACCTGGGCGTGCAGCCGGACGGCGGTCGGGGCCGGTTCGGCGGGCATGAGGTGGTGGTGGGTCCGGCCGGCGAGCACCTCGGCCACGACATCGGCGAGCCGCGCATACATCTCGTTGCCGGACGCCTCCAGCACGAGCCGGTGGAAGGCGATGTCGTGGCCGAGGAACGCCTCCAGGTCGCGGGCGCGCGCGGTGGCCGCGAGTTGGATGGCGAGCCCGGTCAGCTCACCGCACTGGTCCGGGGTGGCCCGCTGCGCGGCGAAGGCGGCGGCCACCGGCTCCACCGCCAGCCGCAGTTCGGTGAGTGACCGGAGCTGGTTGGGCCGGTCCGGGCCGGCGAGCCGCCACCGGATCACCAGCGGGTCGTAGAGGTTCCACTCGGTCTTCGGCCGCACGGTGACGCCGACCCGGCGACGGCTGACGACCAGCCGCATCGACTCCAGCACCCGGACCGCCTCGCGGATCACGGTGCGGGACACGCCGAAGCGCTCCTCCAGCGCCTCGATGCGCAGCACCGTGCCGCTGGCGTGCTCGCCCGAGGCGATCTCGGGTCCCAGCGTGGCCAGCACTCTGCCGTACAGGCCCTGAGCCGTCATGGTCACTCCCCCCTCGGCGAGCGTACTTCGTACCTTTCAGGGACGACCCCTTGAAAAGGTAGTACCTATTCACCCTATAGTGACCGCCGCCACGAGGAGGTGGGGCGTGTCAGGAGCGCAGATCGCGGTCGTGATGGGTGTCGCGGGGTCCGGTAAGACCACGGTCGGCCGGTTACTCGCCAAACGGCTCGGCGTCGCCTATGCCGAGGCCGACGACTTCCACCCGGCGGCCAACATCGCCAAGATGGCGGCCGGCCGGCCGCTGTCCGACGCGGACCGGGTGCCCTGGTTGGCCGCCATCGCCGGCTGGATGTCCGCGCACGCCGGCGTGGGCGGCGTGGTGACCTGCTCGGCGCTGCGGCGCGGGTACCGGGACCGGCTCCGCGCCGCGACCCCCGCGTGGTTCCTGCATCTCGCCGGGGACCGTGCGCTGATCGCCTCGCGGGTGGGCGCCCGCGAGGACCACTTCATGCCGGCCGCGCTGGTCGACTCCCAGTTCGCCACCCTGGAACCGCTTCAACCGGACGAGCCCGGTCTGGTGGTGGACGCCGCGCTGGCCCCGATGGACATCGTCGAGACGGCATGGGCCGCGCTGTGCGGCCCGAGGGAAGGAGCGCTGCGGTGACTCTGCTTTCGGCCGGCACGCTGGCCGCGGCCAGCACCGCGGGAGCGTGGACCGGGCACGACACCCGGCTGGTCGTGGCTGGCCTGCTCGGCATCGCCGTGATCGTCGTGCTGATCACCCAGTTCAAGGTGCACGCGTTCCTCGCGCTGCTGCTGGGTTCCCTGGTGCTCGGCCTGGTCGGCGGGATGCCGCTGACCAAGCTGGTGGACAGCTTCTCCAGCGGTCTGGGCACGACCGCGGCGAGCGTCGGAGCGCTGATCGCGCTCGGCTCGATGCTGGCCCAACTGCTCGCCGACTCCGGCGGCGCGGACCAGATCGTGGACACCATCCTGGGCCGATCCGGCACCCGCCTGCTGCCCTGGGCGATGGCGCTGATCGCCGCGCTGATCGGCCTGCCGATGTTCTTCGAGGTCGGCCTGGTGCTGCTGATCCCGGTGATCCTGCTGGTGGCGCGGCGCTCGCGGCAGCCGCTGATGCTGGTCGGCATTCCGGCGCTGGCCGGCCTGTCCGTGCTGCACGGCCTGGTGCCGCCGCACCCGGGACCGCTGGTCGCGATCAGCTCGCTCAAGGCCGACCTCGGCATCACGCTCGCCCTCGGCCTGGTCGTCGCGATCCCGACCGTGATCATCTCCGGCCCGCTGTTCGGCCGCGTGGCCGCGCGCTGGGTGCACGCCGAACCGCCGGAGAACCTGATGGCGGAGTGGCGGACGGAGAACACCGAGCGGCGGCCGAACTTCGCGGTCACGGTGATCACCGTGCTGCTGCCGGTGCTGCTGATGCTCGGCAAGGCGATCGCCGACATCGCACTCGGCAAGAGCAGCGCGGTCCGGCAGGTGCTGGACTTCGTCGGCGCGCCGCTGATGGCGCTGCTCATCGCGGTGATCGTGGCGATGTTCACGCTGGGCCGGGCGGCCGGCTTCGACCGGGGCAAGCTGTCCTCGTCGATCGCCGCCTCGCTGCCGCCGATCGCCGGCATCCTGCTCATCGTCGCCGCCGGCGGCGGGTTCAAGCAGGTCCTGGTGGACGCCGGGATCGGCAACGTGATCGTCGGCCTGGCCCACGGCGCGCACTTCTCGCCGCTGCTGCTGGGCTGGCTGGTCGCGGTGGCGATCCGGGTGGCCACCGGCTCGGCGACGGTGGCCACGGTGTCCGCGTCCGGCATCGTGGCCCCGCTGGCCGCCGGGCTCAGCCCGACCCACGCGGCGCTGCTCGTGCTGGCCGTCGGCGCCGGCTCGCTGTTCTTCTCGCATGTCAACGACGCCGGCTTCTGGATGGTCAAGGAGTACTTCGGGATGAGTGTCGGCCAGACGATCAAGAGCTGGTCGATCATGGAGACGGTGATCTCTGTCGTCTCCCTCGTCTGCGTGCTGCTGCTCGGCCTCGTGCTGTGAGCCTTCCCTGCCGTTCAGCAGGCTCAACGGGGATTTCGGAGACACCCGAACGCCCGTTGAGCCCGCTGAATGCGTGTCAGGAGGCGGCGACCCAGGACTCGAGCATCCGCCACGCGATCGAGGAGCCCATCGGCAGCCGCAGGTCGGACGAGGTCGGGTGGTGCATCGCGGCCCGCACCTCGTCGCGGGTGAACCACCGGGCGTCCTCGATCTCGCCCGCGGCCGGGTGCAGCGGCGCGTCCCGGTCGGTGACGGCGGCGAAGCCGACCATCAGCGAGCGGGGGAACGGCCACGGCTGGCTGCCCAGGTAGCGCACCGCGCGGACCGAGATGCCCACCTCCTCGGCGACCTCCCGCCGCACGGTGGCCTCCAGCGACTCGCCGACCTCGACGAACCCGGCCAGCACCGAGTACCGCCGCGGCGGCCAGGACGGCTGCCTGGCCAGCACCACCCGGGAGCCGTTGACCCCGTCGTCGTCGTGCACCAGGCAGATCACCGCCGGATCGGTGCGCGGGTACTCCTCCCGGCCGCACCCGGTGCACACCCTCGCCCAGCCGGCCCGGGCCGCCTCGGTGCGGGCGCCGCACACGGCGCAGAACCGCGAATGCTCGTGCCAGTTGAGCAGGCCCACGGCCGTGGTGAGCAGGCCGGCGCCGGTGTCGTCCAGCAGGTGCCCGCCGAACCGCAGCTCCGGCCAGTCCGGGTGCTCCTGGTCGGTGCGCACCGCCCAGAAGCCGGCGCCGTCCTGCTCGCCCAGGAACACCGCGGTCGCGGGGTCGAACTCCGGGGCGAACTCGGCGGCGGAGCGGAACTCCAGCCCCACGGCGCCGGGCCGCTCCCGCGCCGGCGCGCGGCCTTTCGGGTCCACCACCACCAGCCGCCCCTCGCGCCACAGCTCGCCCAGGTGCGCGGTGTCATCCCGGAGCGGCTCCTGGCGGTCCACCGTGGACCGGGACAGCGCCGGCGGCGCACCCAGCTCGAACGGCGTCGCCTCGACGCAGCGGGTCACGGAATTCGCACCCCGCCGAGGGCACGCAGTTGCGGGGCGAGGCGCTCGGCGTCGCCGACCACGACCCCGGTCACCGCGCTGGGCGGGAAGAACTCCAGCGCGGCCTCGGCGACCTGCTCGACGGTGACCTTGGCCAGCCGGTCCGGGTGGTCGCGCAGCCACTCGGGACCGAGCCCCACCTGGGCCAGCCCGGCCAGGGTCGCGGCCAGACCGGTCTGCGAGGCGGTCGCGGTGAGCAGCGAACCGGTCGCGTACCGGCGGGCGGAGTCCACCTCAGACTCGGTCGGCGGGACCAGGCCAAGCCGCCCCAGCTCGTAGCGCGTCTCCAGCAGCGCGGCCGCGGTCACCTCGCTGGCGGTGTCCGCGTCGATCAGCACGGTCGCGCCGTCCGGGGTGAACTCCAGGTAGGACCGGGCGCTGTAGGTGTAGCCCTTCTGCTCCCGGATGTTCTCCACCAGCCGGGACGAGAAGAACCCGCCGAACACCAGGTTGGCCAGCTGGACCGCGGGGTAGCGCGGGTCGGTGCGCGGCACCGCCTGCGCGGTCAGCCGGAGCTGCGACTGCACCGCGCCCGGCCGAGGCACCAGCAGCATGTCACCCCCGGTGATCGGCGGTAGCGGGGGCAGCACGCTGGCCGACGCGTCGGCGCTCCACCCGGCCAGCGCCGAGCCCACCACGTCCACCGCCCGCTGCGGCTCGATGTCGCCGACCAGGACCAGCACCGAGCCGCGCGGCAGCACCGCCGCCCGGTGCAGTTCCCGCACGTCCTCGGCGGTGGCCTGGGCGACCTCCTCGGCCTGCGGCATCTCCTTGGCGAACGGGTGGTCGCCGTAGCGGTGCCGCTGCAGCGCCTCGCGGGCGATCACGCTGGGCTGCGAGCGGGCCACGGTGATCCGCTCCAGCAGCCGGCTGCGCTCCCGGTCCACCTCCTCGTCCGCGTACGCGGCGCCGGTGAGCGTGTCGGCCAGCACGTCCAGCAGCGTGTCCAACCCGCTGACCAGGGCGTGCCCGCCGACGCTCAGCCGCTCCGGGTCGACCGCGGCGTCCAACTCGCCGCCGACCAGCGCCAGGTCGGTGTCCACCTGGACCCGGCTGCGGCGGGCGGTGCCGGTGAGGATGGTGCTGGCCAGCAGCTCCGCCCTGGCCGCGTGCAGCGGGTCGGTGCCGGCGAACGGGATGCGCAGCCGCAGCTCCACCATGGGCACCGCGGAGCGCTGCACGGCGATCAGCCGCAGCCCGTTCGGCAGCACCACGTCCACGGTGGGCGGCTCGATGGCGGCGACGTGCGCGCCCAGCGGCGGCAGCTCGCGGGGACCGAGCGGCGTCCGCCCGATCTCCTCGGCGCCGCGGTGGGTCCGCGTCGCGGTGTCGGCGGTCGAGTCCGTCACTTAGGCACCTCCGGCGGGGGAAACGGTGAGCACCGCACGGGTGTCGGGACGCATGTTCTTGGCCGCGGCGGCCACCGCGTCCACGGTGACCCCGGCGATCAGCCGGGGCAGCTCGCCGACCAGCTCGGCCCGGCCGTGCAGCAGCTCGAACGAGCCCAGGGCCAGGGTGCGGGAGATGATCCGGTCATGCTCGCGGTGCAGGTTGGACGCCCACCGCGCGGTGACCCTGGCCAGCTCCTCCGCCGTCGGGCCCTCCGCGGCCAGCGAATCCAGTTCCTCGTCCAGCGCCGCCACCACCCGCTCGACCGGCACCTCCCGCGGGTGGATCGCGGTGCAGGTGAAGGTGTCCGGGTCGCGGGCGTCCAGCGGCGTGCCGAACAGCCCGCAGCCCGCGCTCACGTCGGTGACCAGCGGTTCGCGGTGCACCATGCGCTGCTGCAGCCGGGACGCGTCGCCGTCGGTGAGCACCCCGGCAAGCACCACGTAGGCGAGGTAGCCGGGCAGGTCGGTGACCGGGTCCGGCAGCCGGTATCCGACCGAGAGCGCGGGCAGCGGGGCGTGCGGGTCGGCGTGCTCGCCGCGTAGCTCGCTGGTGGGCGCCGGTTCGGCGAACGACGGCCGGCGCGGCACCTCGCGGGCCGGGACGTCGCCGAAGTGCTTCTCCACCAGCGCGGTGGCCTCCTCGACGGCGAAGTCGCCGGTCACGGTGAGCACCGCGTTGCCCGGCGCGTAGTAGGCGTCGAAGAACGCCGCGCAGTCGTCCACGGTGGCCTGTTCCAGGTCGGTGAAGTCGCCGTAGCCGTTGTGCGCGTTGGGAAACGTCCGGTACAGGATCGGCGGCAGCAGGATCCACGGCAGACCGCCGTAGGGCCGGTTCATCACGTTGAGCCGGATCTCCTCCTTGACCACGTCGATCTGGTTGCGGAGGTTCTCCTCGGTGATCTTCGGGGCCCGCATGCGGTCCGCTTCCAGGAACAGCGCCCGCTCCAGCGCCGCGGCGGGCAGAAGCTGGAAGTAGTCGGTGTAGTCCGGGTGGGTCGAGCCGTTGAAGGTGCCCCCCGAGGACTGCACGATCCGGAAGTGCGCGAGCTTCTCCAGGCTCTCGCTGCCCTGGAACATCAGGTGCTCGAACAGGTGAGCGAAGCCGGTGCGGCCCTCGGGTTCGGAGCGGAAGCCCACGTCGTAGTGCACGCTCACGCCGACCACGGGTGCGCTGCGGTCCGGAGCAAGCACCACGCGCAGTCCATTCGGGAGGGTGAACCTCTGCGGTGCGGGTGCGGCCATGTCCGCAGCCTACGGCCTCGCCGCGACGATCCGTCGGCCCACGCCGGAACGGACTCCGGACGAAAATGCCCCGCGGGGTCCTTGCGTATGCGTTTGGTGGCCGGCGGCTCCCCGGAGTACTCCTATAGACCGTCCACAGGCGCAAACCGGTCCCCTCGGGGGACCCCCGGGGGAGGATTCGCTTGGACACACCGGAGGACGCCGCGCATCCGGCGGGCACGGGCAACACGCCGGTCGGCATCACGGTGGCGCTGCTCGCGGTGCTCGCCGTGGTGCTCGGTGTCGGGCTGGTCGGCCGCACCGTCGAGCCGGCGCGGGTCGCCGGCACCGCGCGGGTGAACCCGTCCGCGCCGGCCGGTCCGCACGGGTCGGCGCCGCCCCGCACCGCCGCGCCGCTCGGCGACAACCCGCTGCTCGCGGCCGGCCTGGCGGCCAGCCCGGTGACCTGCGCGTTACCGCCGTTCGGCCGCTCCGACGACCGGCTGACCGCCTACTACCAGGCCGTGGTGCGCTGCCTGAACGACGCGTGGGCGCCGGTGCTGCGGGCGGCGGACATCCCGTTCCGCGCGCCGAACCTGCGGATCACCGCCGACCTGCCGGCCAGCGCCTGCGGCGGCGCCCCGGACGCGGAGGCGGTGGCCTACTACTGCGGCCGCGACGAGACGATCTACATGTCGACGCGCCGGGGGCTGGCCAACGGCGGTGGCCAGGCACCCACCCACCTCGCCACGCTCAGCCACGAGTACGGGCACCACGTGCAACTGCTCAGCGGCATGCTGACCACCGCGAGCCAGCGGATCGTCGGCACCGGCGAGCGCTCCGCCACGGGGCTGGAACTCACCCGGCGGATCGAGCTGCAGGCCAACTGCTTCGCCGGGGTGTTCCTGTCCGCAGCCGGCGGGCACGGGTCGATCAGCCGCTCCCTGGCACAGCAGGCCGACCGGGACTTCCACGACGCCGTCGCCGAACCGGCCGGCGACAACACCCACGGATCCCCGAAGCACCAGGGCGAGTGGGCGGACCGCGGGTTCGTCTCCGGCCGCCCCGCGGACTGCAACACCTGGGCCGCGGCACCGGACGCGGTGAGCTGATCACCGTTATGCCGCACGGCTGCGGCGCCGCCGTGCCCAGACGGCAAACGGCCAGCGGTTTCCGGACAGGCCGGGCGGTCGGCGACGGAACCGGCATATGCTCGGCGGTCGGATCGGTTGCGGTCGGGGGATCGGCGTGACGGGGGGTACGCGGACGATGAGGCGAACCGCGGCGGTGTGCGGGGGCGGCGGGTGAACCAGCCGCCGCGCCGGCCGGCGCCGGGGCAGCGGCCGCACCACGCGCCGGTTCCGCCGCCCGGCCCGGTGGCCACGCCTCCGCCGCAGCCGCCGCCCGGTTACCCGCCGACCCGCCGGATGCCGTTATCCACACCCACACCGCCACCGCCCGCGCCGCGGCCGGAGTGGCGGGCGGCGCGGTCCCGGTCACCGCGGCGACGAGGCACCGCCGGCGCGCTGGTCACGGTGGGGCTGTGCGCGGTCGTGCTGATCGGTGCCGCGCTCGCCGGGCTGGCCGGCCTGGCCACGGCCGCGCACCACCAGGCCGCCGACCCCGGCCGCCCGATCTTCCGGCCGACCGCCGAGACTTCCCCGGTCCCGCAGGAGCCGTCCTCGGCGCCGTCGGGCTCCGCGTCCGGCGCGCCGGGAGCGGTCGCGCGGCCGTCGCGCGGCACGCCGTCGGCGACCACCGACCCCGCGCCGGCCGAGCCGACCCCGGTGCCCGCCACCGCTGACAACCCGCTGTTCGTCGGCGACCACGAGCTCCCCGCGGTGACCTGCGTGTTACCCCGCTGGCGGAGCGACCCGGCCACCGCGCGGGCGTTCTTCGAGGCCGCGCTGCCCTGCCTGAACCGGGCCTGGGAGCCGGTACTGCGCGCCGCGAACCTGCCGTTCAACGAGCCGAAGCTGGCCTTCCCGACCGGCCGGGAGTGGCACAGCGCCTGCGGATCAGGCACCGCGGAGGAGTGGGCGGCGTTCTACTGCGGCGCCGACGACACCGTCTACCTGCCGTTCGACGGTTTGCAGACCGAGCAGTACGGCGCGCGTCCCGGCATCTACCTCTCGGTGCTCGCCCACGAGTACGGCCATCACGTGCAGCGACTCGCCGGGGTGCTCGGCGCGGCGCACGACCAGCGGGACGACGCCGGTCCGGACACCGTCGAGGGCCTGCGGATATCCCGGCGGATCGAGCTGCAGGCCGACTGCTTCGCCGGCATGTTCTGGGCCGCCGCGGCCGGCCGCGGCTCGGTCAGCCGCACCATGCTGGACGAGGCCGTGCGGGACGGCGCCGCTCGCGGCGACGACAACGGCATCGCCGCCAGCGCCGACCACGGCAGCGGCGCCCACGTGCAGAGTTGGATCCTGCAGGGCGCGCGGCGGAACCGGACCGCGGAGTGCAACACGTGGAAGGCGCCGGACGGCTGGGTGAGCTAGCTACGCGGCGGTCCGGCGGCGCAGCAGGTGCACGTAGCCGGCGCCGGCCAGCGCGGCGACGCTGACCAGCAGCGCGCTCAGCCGACCGGAGACCCCGCTGCCGACCGGCGCGGCGCCGCTGGGCTGCACCAGCAGGTCACCTCCGGACGACTGGGGCACGTCCACGTTGAGCACATCGCCCTCGCGATGGCCGCACCCGTCCAGCCGGGCGCGCTTCTTCTGGCCGTCGATGGTCAGCTCGACCGTGTCGTAGGCGTTCGGACCCTGGCAGGACGAGGCGGCCACCACGGTGGCACTGACCGTGCGGGTTCGCGTCGCGCCGCCCGACCCCGGCCACCACACGACCAGGGCCACGCCCACCGCCACCAGCGCGACCGCCAGCGCGATCAGCCAGCGGCGCGGACCATGTCGAACTGCCACCCCCCGATAGTCGCAGAACTCCCCGGCCGAAGGGACGCCGCCGCCGCTCGGGGCCGCGGGTGCTGGCAGGCTGGGTGCCCGGAGGGGGCACGACGTTCGAAGACCTTCAGGCAACCCTCAGCAGGAGAGACGCAGAATGGGGCGCGTGAGCACGGCGGCACGGGTGCTGGTGGTCGAGGACGCCGACGCGATCCGCGCGGCGGTGCACTCGGCGCTGCGCGACGCCGGGTACGAGGTGCTCGGCCGGCCGGACGGCCAGCAACTGGAGAGCGACCTGGCCCGGTTCCGGCCAGACCTGGTCATCCTGGACCTCATGCTGCCGGGGCGGGACGGCTTCACTCTGCTCGACGTGGTGCGCCGGACCACGCAGGCCGGCGTGGTGGTGCTCACCGCCCGGGACGGCGTGCCGGACCGGCTGCGCGGGCTGTCCGGCGGCGCGGACGACTACGTGGTCAAGCCGTTCGTGCTGGCCGAACTGGTGGCCAGGGTCGCGGCGGTGCTCCGCCGGCTGGGCCGGGCGTCCAGCACCGTGCAGATCGGCGACCTGGTGGTGGACGCCGACTCCGGAGTGGTGCTCTACCGGGACCAGAAGGTCGACCTCACCGCCACCGAGTTGCGGCTGCTGAACTACCTGGCCGCGCAGCGCGGGCGGGTGGTCAGCAAGGCGCAGATCCTCACCGCGGTGTGGGGCTACGAGGACTACGACCCGAACCTGGTCGAGGTGCACGTCAGCGCGCTGCGCCGCAAGTTGGAGGCGCACGGGCCGCGCCTGCTGCACACCGTGCGCGGCCTGGGCTACGTGCTGCGGCCCGGTGAGACGTGATCCGCCGCCGGCGCCGTGAGGGGGCCCGGCCCGATGCGCTGCGCACCGTGTCGCTGCGCCGCCGGGTCACCGTGTCGGTGATCGCCGTGCTCGGCGTCGTGCTGGTCGCGTTGCTCTTCCTGGTCGACGAGGTTTTCGCGGCGCAGTCCAGCCGAGACGCGCAGGCCGTGCTGAACGACCGGGTGCGCACCGCCCAGCAAGTGGCCAGGCAGAACATCACGCCGGAGCAGTTCGTGCTGCGGCTGCGCGGCCGGGGCGTGCAGGTGCAGGTGGTGACGCCCACCGGCGAGGTGTTCGGTTCGCTGCCCGAGAAGAACGCCGGCACACCCCCGCTGACCCGGCAGTTCGTGGTGACCACCGGCCGGCAGTTGGTCGGTGACACGGTCACCCTGGCCGCCGACACCACGGTGATCTCCGACGCGCAGGTCCGGCTGCGCCGGGTGCTGATCGCCACCGGAATCGGCGCGCTGGTGGTGACCGCGGCGGTGCTGGTCTTCACCGTGCGGATGGCGCTGGCCCCGCTGGACGCGATGACCAGCCTGGCCCGGTCGATCGCCGGTGGTCATCGCGGCCGCCGGCTGTCGCCCAGCCGCACCGACACCGAGTTGGGCCGCACCGCCGCCGCGTTCGACGACATGCTCGACGCGCTGGAGGGCACCGAGCGGCAGGCCAGGGCCGCCGAGGCGCAGGCGCGGTCGGCGGAGGCACAGGCCCGCGCCGCGGAGGCCCAGTCGCGCGGCTCCGAGGCCCGTACCCGGCAGTTCGTCGCCGACGCGGCGCACGAGCTGCGCACCCCGATCGCCGGCCTGCAGGCGGTGGCCGACGCGGTACTGCAGTCCGGACCGGACGCCGACCCGGACGAGCGGGATCGGATGGTGCTGCTGCTGGTGCGGGAGGCGCAGCGGGCCGGGCGGCTGGTCGACGACCTGCTCGCCCTGGCCAAGATCGACGCCGGCCTGGAGTTGCAGCACGAGCGGGTGGACCTGTTCACGCTGGCCAACAACGAGGCGGAGCGGACCAAGCTGCTGGCTCCGGGCATGACCATCGAGGTGGCCGGCGAGCCTGTCGAGGTGGTCGGCGACCCGCAGCGGCTCACGCAGGTGCTGGCCAACCTGATGGACAACGCGCGCCAGGCCACCGGCCCGGATGGCCGCATCCGGGTCACCGTGGGCCGCGCCGGGTCGTTCGCCGAGATGGTGGTCGCGGACAACGGGCCGGGCGTGCCCGAGGCCGACCGGGAACGGATCTTCGACCGGCTGGTCCGGCTGGACCAGGCCCGCGACCGCCGCTCCGGCGGCTCCGGGCTGGGCCTGGCCATCGCGCTGGGCTTCGTCCGCGCACACGGTGGCGACCTCACCTGCGAAGCGCCACCACCGGGCGAGTCCGGCGCGGTGTTCCGCGTGGCGATCCCGCTACCGGACATCCCCACCCAGCCGGTGTTCCGCCCGCCCGCAGTCAGTTGAGGGCGCGGCGCATCTCGCCGAGCCGGGCCACCAGCGACTGCGTACTGGCCGGCGCCGCGGTGACCCACACCTGGCCGGATGTGTTCGCGTGCTGCATGAACCAGCGCCCGTCCGGCAGATCGAGCACGTTCAACGGGTAGGGGTTGCGGGCGCGGCGGCTGGCGCCGTCCCGCGCGGCCACGTAGAGCTGGGCCGCCGCGGTGCGCGGCGCCGCGGCGAGCCGCTGCAGTGCCCTGGCGGCGGGGCTGCTCGTCTTCGAACCGGTCGTGCCGGCGAACGCGGCGCCCGGCTCGTGCTGTGTCTCCAGCTCGTTCGCCGGGGCGGTGACCGACCGGCCGTGCGCGGGCGGGGTTTGCGGAAGCCGGTCGACCAGCGCCTCGGCCAGCATGGCCGGCCGCACCGGGCTCAGGGTCAGCGTGTCGCCGTCGAGCACGGCCAGGACGGCGCCGTCGCCGTCCCAGGCGGCCAGCGCGGAGAGGTTCGCCGCCGGCCGCTGGGTGACGATCCAACCGTAGAACTCGACGCTGGGCCGGGCCAGCAGCCGGAACGTGTGCCGCAGGTCCGGGTGCAGCCCGCCGGCCCGCTCGTCGAACAGCCCGGCACGGGACAGCTCCGCCCCGGCCTGCAGGACCCGCTCGGGCGGCGGAACCTCGTCCGTGTGCAGCGGCGCGAGCAGCGCCGGATGCTGCGGTCCCAGCTCTTCGGCGGCCCAGACCGCGGCATAGCTGCGCACGGAGATGGTCACCCGGTGGCGCACCACCATGCGATGTCAGTCCCCCCGAACGGTCGTGCGTTACTCGCCGATGACGGGCGGAGCGGTCAGTGGGAGGTCACCCACGATCTCGTTGCCGTTGTCCTCACTGGACAGATACGACGCCGCGCGGTGCTCCTTGTCCTCCTCGCCGCGACCACCTCGGCCACCGGCCCCCATGCCGGCCGGTCCGGCCGCCCCGGCTCGGCCGGCGGCTCCCGCCGCACCGCCACGGCCGAGCACGCCCTCCTCCTCGGCCGCCAGCCCGGCCGCGTTCCCCGGACCACGGGTACCGCCGGCACCGCTCCCCGCGCCGCCGCCGAGTCGTCCACCGCCGGCACCGGGCAGCCGCCCGCCCCGCCCGCTGAATCCGTCGGAACCGGCGTCACCGCCGACCGGACCGCCGAACCCGCCGACCGGCCCGAACCCGGGTCCGAAGCCGGCTCCCGGCCCGACGTCCCCGCCGCCTGCGGGTGCGCCGCCACCGGGACCGAAACCTGTGGCGGCCGGGGCCTGCGTCGGCGGCAGGTAACCGGCCGCGCTGGTGCTGTCCCCGGGACCGCCGTAGCCCGCCGTGCCGGGCAGCGGTGCTCCGCCGCCCGCGCCACCCGAGTAGGTGTTGCGCCCGCTCGACGTCCGGCCCGTCCCGCCGGCACCCGGCTGCCAGGACACCGGCCTCGGGGTCGGCACCCCACCACCGGTGGGCGGCGGTGTCACGCCGGTGTTGCTCTGCCCCGGATCGACCGGGTTCGCCTGCTGCGGAATCGACGCGGCGTTCTGCTGCGTCGGCGGCTGGTACGCGGTGAACGCCTGCTGGTTCTGCTGCGCGTTCTGCTGGTAGGTGACGATCTGCCGGTCGGTGTCGATCGTGCTGACCACGCCCGCCGGCACCGCCGGGTTCAGCAGCAGCGGATTCGCCTGCGGCGGCTGCTTCGGCACCTCCACCACGCTGTTCTTCGTGTGCTCCCACGGAGGCATCTGCGCTCCGTACGCGGACTGTCGCGTCACCGCGTGCTGCTGCAAACCGGCGAAGGTGGCCGCGAGCGGCGCGACGCTCTGCTTGGCCGATTCGGCGGCCGGACCGGTCCAACCCTCCTGCAACGCGGCCTGCGCCCTGCGCGCGTGATCCTCGTACTGCCGGTACTTGTCGGCAAGGGCACGCAGGTCGGCCTCGGCATGGCCGTAATCGCCCGTACCCCGCGCGTTCTTACCGTGGTACCAGTCATAGATCTGCCAAGGGTCGAGTCCAGCGACTTTCCCGTCGAAGAACACGACGTCGGACGCGCGATCGATCGCACGCTCGACCGCCTGCCCGCCCGCCCTGTCCCCCGTGACGAACGAGTATCCGTGACCGATCGCGGATCCGGCCCAGTGCCCCGCCCGGTTCAGCCCGCGGTCGATCGTGCCGACGACCGAACGGTACGCGTCTTCGAACCCCACCTACGATCCCCCCTTCAACGTCTGCACCACGTCCGTAGCAACCTGCTGGTTCCGAGGACATGGGTTCGAGAAGTCCGGCGAACTGTTATCGATCTGAACAATAGTGCTCACGGCCAATTCGTTGGTCACCCCGACTACGATGGAACAGTAACCGCTGCCTGGATCAGCACTCGAGGCGATGGCCGCAGGGTAACCTTCGATGTCAGGAAGCGGCCGAAACAACCGGTACGTGTCCTTCTGGCTGTAGACATCCACCAGACCATGACCTGAGGTGAGGATCGCGGCACTGATCGACATCTTCGACGGTCCGTCAGTGTTACCCCAGCTGCAGGCAGGCCCCGTTGGGGCATTGGGTGTGACCTCGCCGGTGGCACCGCCCATATTGAATTGCCGCAACTGAGTGGGAGTAAGCAGGCTGCAGGGGTCCTTCTGGAATCTGGTGGTATCCAACGGATGCGCCACATTTGGCGTCCCAGCAGGAAGCGCCGCACTCGACGTAGTGGGCTGCGCACTGCCTGGCGTCGTCGTTGAAGAGCAGCCCGCCGCCACGAGCGCGGCTCCCACCAAAGCGGCTGCGGTCATCGTCTTCACACGCACCTATGCGCCCCTCTGCCTGAACGCCTGCCGGTTACTCGTCTCCGTCTCGTGATATTGCCGCATGGCGGCTTCGAGGTTTTCGATCTGCACCTTCACCTTTTGCGAAAGGCTGCGAAGTTCACCCAAGTGGTGCTGGTGAGACTCCTGCATCTTCGACTGGAAGGCGAGCGTGGCCGGATCGGTCCCCGGCGGCTTGGTCTGCAGTAAATACTGCGCCTTGGGGATGTCTTCGTGTTCCAAGCCGTGCTGGATGGCCCTCAGTTCGTTGATCGCTGTCTGGACCTTGTCCGGGTCGAAGCGGTAGCCACCACCTGCTGCTGTCACGACCGGCCCCCTCCGTGCTGCTCGACGCCATACGGTCGCTGTCCGTGTTGCCGCGGGCTCAGGATAGCAATCTCGCCGACTCCGCAAGGGTCGGTTGGACCTACTGGTTCGTCACACGCTCCGACGTCGAGCGACGGCTCACGGTTCCTCGGTCCGGACAACGGTGAACGGGACGGGACGCTGCTCGGCGCGACCGGCAACGACCTCAGCACGTCCTGGTCCAGCCACAGCGCTGGCATCAGGTCCGGCCGGAGTCATCTGTAGTTAGCGTGGCGACGACTGGCTACTCCTTGAAGGGGTTTGCGGTGAAGTCGGCGACTTGTTGGCGGAGGTCGGCGGACTCGTAGAGGCTGAGGGCGATCACGCAGGCAAGGAGGACCCGGCGGTCGAGGCGTGGGTCGCGCACGGTGACGGTGAAGCGTGCGCGCACGCCGGCCGAGCGGGCGACGACGAACCCGTCCGAGCCGGGGGCGATGAAGGTGAGCTTGAAGGGCAGGACGTTGTCGGCGGCGGTGTTGGTGAGCACCAGCGAGAACGGGAACCTGTAACGCACGGCGCTGGCGCCGATCGGCTCACCGGTGAGGGAAGGCAGGTCGTGCTGGTTGACCTGCCACCGTTTGCGCCCCAGCAGCCGACGTTCAGAGGTCACCGTACCGATCTTTGTCCGCTCCGTGGTCCAGGCACCGAAGGCGTTGACGAACCCGGCGGGCTGGTCGAGTTGGGGGCCGACGAGCACCTGGTAAGGGGCACGGCTGTCGAAAGCGCTGGCCTTGTGCGCCCGTGCTACCGGTCCGGACCCGTCGCCGCTCCGGACGTCGAAGGTGGTGTCATCGCGACCGTAGTGGGCGGTGACGGTGAACGAGGTCAGTGACTGGATCATGAAGACTACCTACCGTTTCCGTCCCATTTCCACACCCATTCCTCCTCGTTCTCCGCGGCTGCCTGGGGACTCCGTGCGGGCATGCGCGGTGGTTGGGTTGCCGGTTGCCCGTCGCGGCGGCGCTGGTCCTCGGTCGCGGTTCGGCTCAACTCGGCGATGAGGTCCTTGACCTGGTCGACCTCGGCTCCGGCACGCATGTCGTCGAAGATACGGCGGGCGATCGCCTGTTGTTGCGGTGTCTGCCCAGCCAGAAGTTGGTCCCCGAGCTGCCGGCTGAGGTTCGCCACCCGCGCGGCCCGCGGGTCGGGTGTCCGGTCCCCGGCAGGTTCGGCACCGGGCGTGGTCATCGCGCTCTCCCTTTGGTCTCACGGCGAGGGCAGCAGCGCGATCCGCGCGGCGCCCGCCGTCGCGCTCCAGCCGCCATTCTTCTCGAACTCGAAGCCGCGCTGCTCCACTCATTGATCAGGCTGCCCACGCTGGGGACAGGGCTCCGGCAAAGTCGTCTGTAGACCTTCGTGACCAGTGATGTTGGTGGCGACACGCCGTGGAGATGCTCGGGCGGCACGGCCCTCGTGATGATCATGAAGGTTTCCTACGCCTTGATCGTCACGAGGGACCATGCCTGCCGCGTCATCATCGCCGATTCGCCCTGTCCTTGACCACCTTGTCGACGCGGTTG
>NZ_BJFL01000033.1:13908-53452 GCF_005405885.1 Gandjariella thermophila | reverse complement strand
AGAACTGGAAGATACTTGCCACCGGCTTTCGAGGGCGCCTCGCCGAGCTTCCGAATGTCATCCGAATCGTCACCGCACTGGAGTTCTACCGACTTGGCTGGTAAGGGCTCTGAATAACGCTCTGAGATGATGCGGCGAACATTCTGCTATGGGCCGGCGGATGCGACGCTGGCCAATTCTTCCGTTTGATCACCGTTATTCCGGTGCGCGGAAGTACCTGCGCTCCGCCTTACCTCCCGCCGAGGTGAACACCGCGACGGTCGGCCCGCTGACGGAAAGCGGCAAACACCCCGCCACTGGATGCGGGGTCCGGTCGTTGAGCCTGCCGTACACCCGTTGTCCTCAGCGGACACGGGGAAACCGCGATCGTGGAGGTGACGTGGAAATCCGGCGGTCGGAGAAGACGAGGCGGGCAAGGCGGGCGAGACGCTGGCGTTCCGGCGCTCGCGCGGCCGCGGTCGGCGCGGTGCTGGTGTCCACCGTCCCGCTGTTACCGGCGCAGAGCGGCACGAGGGCCGGCCTCGCCGCGGCCGGCGATCCGGACCCGCGCGCCCCGGAGGTTCGGGCCGCCGCGCCCGATCCGCGCGGGCCGTACCCGCTGCCCCAGCCTCCGGATCCGGCCCAGCCTGGCGCCCCGACCAGCCCGATCGCCGCCGGCTCGGCGAGCGGCATTCCGGCCCCGGTGCTGGCCGCCTACCAGTCGGCGGACCGCGCGGAGTCGTTTCTCCAGCCGCGCTGCCACCTGCGCTGGTGGATGCTCGCCGGGATCGGCCGGGTGGAGAGCAACCACGCCGGGGGCGGTCGGGTCGACGCGTCCGGCCGCACGCTGACGCCGATCCTCGGTCCGCGGCTGGACGGCGGCAACGGGTTCGCGGCGGTCCCGGACACCGACGGCGGCGCGCTGGACGGCGACCGGGTGTGGGACCGGGCGGTCGGGCCGATGCAGTTCATCCCGGGCGCCTGGCGGCGGTTCGGCGCGGACGGCAGCGGCGACGGGGTGGCCGACCCGAACAACGTGTTCGACGCGGCGATGTCGGCCGCGCGCTACCTGTGCGACGGCGGGCCCGACCTGAACGACCCGGGTCAACTCGCCGCGGCCGCCTACCGGTACAACCCGTCGGCCGCCTACGTGCAGGCCGTGCTGCTGTGGATGCGGCTGTACGCGGCCGGGATCGCGGTGGCCCCGGTGGGCACGCTGGCCGTCGCGGCCGCCGACGGGCGCCCCGCGGCGCCGCCCGGCCCGGCCCCGGCCGCCGAAGCGGCGCCCCCGCCGCCTCCGGCCGGCGACAACCGGCCGCCACCGCGGGGCTCGGGCGGCGACCGGCCCGGCGGCAACCCGCCGCCGGGGCCGGCGCCGCTGGACCCGCGGTGCCTGGCCGACCTGCGGGCGCTCGGCCTGGACCCGGTGAAGCTGGGCCTGCGCACCGACGCGCAGTGCCACGACTACCTGCTCACCGTTGGTCCACTGCGGATCGGCGGAAGCCCGGCGGCCACCACCGGGACCGGCGCGCCGCCGCCCAACACCGGTAAGCCGGCGGAAAGCGGGGCAAGCGGCCTGCTGGGGACCGGTCAGGCGCAGCCCGGCTGAGCCGTCCCGGAACCGTCGGCGGGGACCTCGACCTGGACGTTCGCCCAGGTACGAGGCCCCCGCCGACGGAGTTCCCCGGTGCTGAGTAGCCCCCAGGTACCCTCAGACCCGGTTGTCCGCTGAAGCGGACGATCTCGCACCATCATCATAAGCTCCTGCTGGCGGTGCTTGTCAACTATGGCGAACTCATTGACAATTGGGCGACCGCCATGGTTCGCCATGGCGGACGGAACCGTGTTCCGGACCGCCTGTCGACCCCAAGGAAACCCGCCATGGATCTCGGTCAGCGCGCGCACCGCCCAGCGGAGGGCCAGCTCGCGCGAAAGATCAACCACCTGATCGCCACGCTGTACCCGGACGAGCGCACCCGCCCGGGGTTCGCCAAGCTGGCGCAGAAGATCCGCGAGACCACCGGGTCGGCCATCTCCAGCACGTACCTCTGGGAGCTGGCGACCGGCAAGAAGCACAACCTCACGCAGAGCACGTTGACCACGTTGGCGGAGTTCTTCGGGGTGCCCAGGGAGTACTTTCTCAACGACGAGGTCGCGGCCCGGGTGGACAGCCAGCTCGAACTCGCTCTCGCGCTGCGCAACCAGAAGGTGCGCTCGATCGCGCTGCGAGCCGAGGGGCTGTCGGACGAGACGCTGGACTCGATCCTGACCATGCTCAGCCAGGCGCGGAAGATCGAGAAGCTGCCTCCGCTGGAGGGCGAGCGTGAGCGGCCGGGATCGGACGGTTGACCATCCGGCATACTGCTCGGCACGCGTTCCACCGCTGCGGGACGGGGGATGACGGCGAGGACATGACCACACGGCAGGTCCGGAGGAGATGCCGGGCGCTGGTCAACGGGCTTCGCTTACCGCGGCCTTTCACGGTGGAGGCCCTGGTCGCCGAACTCGCCGAGCGCCGCGGCCGGCCGATCGAGCTACGCGTGCTGCCCGCCGGGGCCGCCGGCAGCGCCTGCGGCCTGTGGATCGGCACCGCCACCCGTGACGAGATCTTCGTCGAGGAGAACACCTCCTCGTTCCACCGGGAACACATCGTGCTGCACGAGATCGGCCACATGCTCTGCGAGCACGAGGCCGGCCACTCCGACGAGCACGGCACGATCCGCCAGCTGCTTCCGGACCTCAGCCCGGCGCTGATCAGCCGGATCCTGGGGCGCACCAACTACACCAGCGAGCAGGAGCAGGAGGCCGAACTCGTGGCCAGCCTCATCCGCACCGCGGCGGCGGCGCTCGCGCCACCGCCGTCGGCCGGCGTGCGCGGGGAACTCGAGATCGCCCTCGGAATCCGGGAGTAGCGGCGTGAACATCGCGTCCCTTTACCACGCCGGCACCCAGGTGGAGTTGTCCGGCGCGGCGGCGATGTGGGTGGTCATCTTCCTGCGGCTGCCCGGCGCGCTGCGGTCCCGGCAGCAGCGCATGCTGCTGTTCGCGGTGATCGGTCTGGCCGGCTCGATCACGGTGTACCTGGACCCGGTCACCGCGCTGATCAACCGGAACCTGGTGTTCGCGCAGAGCTGCGGCCTGTTCATGAACGCGTGGGGTGTGTTCAGCGCCGCGCTCATCCTGGACTTCGTGCTGGCCGCCACCGCGGACCGTCGCCCGTGGACGGTCTACGGGTTGATGGCCGCCACGATCGCCGCGCTGGTCACCCTCAACTTCACCGTCGCGCCGCACTCCGGCTGTGTCACCTCGCGGTTCGTGCCGTGGTACAGCCCGTTCTGGTGGTTGCTGATCGCCGCGCACCTGGTCGCGGTCATCCCGTGCGCCGTCCTGTGTGGACGGTACGCGTACCGGGCGAGGGAGGACCGGCCGCTGCGCGCCGGCCTGGCGCTGCTCGCCGCCGGCTTCACCTCCTCGGCGGCGTTCTGGACCGTGGTGCTCGGCTTCCTGCTGGCCCGCCCGGCCTGGCTGGGCGCGCTGTTCCCGCTCAACATCGGTGTCACCGCGTGGCTGACCACGGCAGGCGCCTCGCTGCCGCTGGTCCTGGAGGCCCGCCGGTGGACCGGCAACATGGCCGCCCTGTGGCGGCTGTGGCCGCTGTGGCGGGACCTGGTGCGCACCGTTCCGCACGTCGCGCTGAGCCCGCCGGGTGTCCGGGTCCGTGACCTGTTCGGCGGTCCGCGCACCACCTACCTTCGGCTGTACCGGCGGGTGATCGAGATCCGGGACGCCATCCTGATCCTCGCCGACCACGTGGACACCGAAACCGTCGAGCGGGCCCGCGCCCATGTCGCCGCGCACGGCGTGCCGGAGGGCGAGATCGAAGCCGCCGTCACCGCCTGCTGGCTGCAGTTCGCCAGCCGGGCCAGAGCGGCTGGCGAGGACACCCGGCCCGGTCCGCACCCGCGTACCGCCCCGCAGGGTGACGACCTGCCCGCGGAGATCGCGTTCCTGCTGGCCGTGGTGCGTGCCCGCGGTGGCGCGGCGGTGGCGTCCTTCGACCCGAGCGAACAGAATGCCGAGAAACGACAGGGGGAGCAGCGCGGTGGCCGACGGCACCAGGGCGACCAGCACGTACCAGACCAGCATGTTGAGCAAGGACTCGCCGGGGGAGCGGGAGCGGCTGGCGTCCATCCAGCGGAGCGTGGACGCGTACACCACCGGGATACTCCGTGACCTCGGGATCACCGAGTCCTGGGACTGCCTGGAACTCGGCGCTGGCGCCGGGTCCGTCGCCTACTGGCTGGCCGGGCAGTGTCCGGGCGGGCGGGTGGTGGCCGTCGACGTGGACACCCGGTACCTGGCCCCGGACCGGGCACCGAACCTGGAGGTCCAGCAGGCCGACATCACCGACCGCGGTTACCGGCCCGGCAGCTTCGACCTGATCCACGCCCGCTACCTGTTCTGCCACCTGCCCGGCCGGGACGAGGTGATCGCCAGGGCGGCCGGCTGGCTCAAGCCCGGCGGCTGGCTGGTCGTCGCGGACCCCTACCAGCTCGCCCCGGAGACCTCGCCGTTCCCTCTCGTCCGCCGGCTCATGGCCGCCTACCAGCGCAAGTACGCCGCGCACGGGGCCGATCTGACCTGGGCGCGCGGCCTGCCCGCGGTGCTGGCTCGCAGCGGCCTCACCGAGGTCGGTTTCACCGGCAACCTCGCCTGCATGGGCAACGGCGCCAGGGACCGGTGGCGGCCGCTGATCAGCCAGGCCGGCCCGGCCATGGTGGAGGACGGCCTGATCGACCAGGCGGACCTGGACGGCTTCTTCGCTCTGCTGGACGATCCGGCCTTCGTGGACATCCCTCAGGTCACCATCTACGCCTGGGGTCGCCGACCTGCCGATGAGGAGTCAGCCGCGTGAGTGGGTAGTCCATCCACGAGGAGGTGCCCGATGCCGCAACCACGGGGAGCCGAGCTGGAGCGGGTCCGTGCCCGGCGTGAGGAACTGCGCGCGGAGTACCTGCGACCGGCCGAGTCGCGGCCGGCCACGCCGGTGCGGGGCGTCCACCACATCGCGCTGATCTGCCGGGACGTCGAGCGGACCATCCGGTTCTACCAGGAGTTTCTCGGCTTCCCGCTGGTGGAACTGGTGGAGAACCGGGACTACGCGGGCTCCAGCCACTTCTTCTTCGACATCGGCAACGGCAACCTGCTCGGGTTCTTCGACTTCCCCGGGCACGACCACCCCGACTTCATGGAAACCATCGGCGCGGTGCAGCACATCGCGCTGTCCACCTCCGCAGAGCACTTCGCGGAGATCAAAGCCAAGCTGGACGCCGAGGGGATCGAGTACCTCGGCCCGGACCGCGGCGTGGAGAACAGCCTCTACATCCGCGACCCGAACGGCGTCGGCATCGAGTTCTACCGCGAGGAACTCGGCCGCTTCGAGGGCCGGCCCCTGCTCGACAGGTGAGCGCGCGGACCGAGCCGCCGCGTTGACCGCGGATCGGGCCGCGCCTACGTTCGCGGCGTGACGGACACGCCACTGGTGCCCCGCTACGGCGACGGCGCGCTCGCCGACGTGCTGCCCTCCGTACTCGCCGCCCTCGGCGTACCCGGTGGGCGCAACCCGCTCGGGCTGGCCCCGCTGCGCGCGGCCTGTGTCCTGCTCGTCGACGGGCTGGGCTGGCGGCTGCTGCGCGAGCACGCCGCGCACGCCCCATTCCTGGCCGAGCTGGCCGAGGGCCGCGAGCCGATCACCGCCGGGTTCCCGGCCACCACCGCGACCAGCGTTACCGCGATCGGCACGGGCTCGCCCACCGGCGCGCACGGCATCGTCGGCTACACGTTCCGCACCCCGGACGGCGACCTGCTGGACGTCCTCGGTTGGACCACGCACGGTCAGGGCAAGAAGGTGGACCTGCGGGAGAAGTTCGTGCCGGAGAACGCCCAACCGGCACCGACCGCGCTGGAGCGGGCCGCCGCGGACGGCGTGCGCGTGCGGCTCGCGGTGCCCCACCAGTTCCAGGGCAGCGGCCTCACCCGGGCGGCGCTCCGCGGCGGGGAGACCAGCGGGGTCTTCGCGCTGGGCGACCTGGCGGTGGCCGCGGCCGCGGCACTCGACGCGGACGGGCGCCGGCTCTGCTACGCCTACCACGGCGATCTCGACCTGCTCGGGCACGTCTACGGCCCGGGATCGCTGGCCTGGCGGCTGCAACTGGAGCACATCGACCGGCTGGCCGCCACCATCGCCGAGGCACTGCCCGCGGACGCCGCCCTGGTGGTGGTCGCCGACCACGGCATGGTCACCGTGCCCGAGGAGAACCGCGTCGACGTCGACACCGAGCCGGCGCTGACCGAGGGCGTCCGGTTGGTGGGCGGCGAGGTACGGGTGCGGCACGTCTACGCCGAACCGGGCGCCACCGCCGACGTGCACGCCGCCTGGCGGGACGTGCTCGGCGACCGCGCCTGGGTGCTCACCCGCGACGAGGCCGTCGACGCCGGCTGGTTCGGCCCGGAGGTCGCCGACCACGCCCGGCAGCGCATCGGCGACCTCGTGGTCGCCTGCCGGGGCCGTACCGGAATCGTCCGGTCCGCCGTCGAGCCGATCCTGACCCGGATGCTCGGCCAGCACGGCTCGCTCACCGCGGACGAGCAACTCGTGCCGCTGCTGGTCCACCGCTCGTGAGATCATTGGCCCGGCCTGCTTTCGCCGGGTGGAACCGGCCTCGCGGCCCGCTCCCCGCGCCGCCCGGGCGACTGTTCTGACGAGTCGGTGCACGCGTGTAACCGGAGATGTCATATGTTGCCGCGCGGGCCGGGGACCGCACGGCACCGCGACGTACCCTCAATGCGTGACTGTCGACCTGTCGGTGACCGAGGACGAGGTCAACCTCCAAGGGCGGGACGCCCCGGCGCTGGCCAGTGGTGCCTCGGCCCGCCGGCCACCTCGGCTGCTGCTGACCCTGCTCGGCGACTACTGGTGGCGGCGCACCGAATCGCTGCCGTCGGCCGGCATCGTCACCCTGCTCGCCGAGTTCGGGGTGAGCGACGCGGCGGCGCGGGCCGCGTTGAGCCGGCTGGTGCGCAACGGCCTGCTGGTCACCTCGAAGCAGGGGCGGCGGACGTTCCACCGGCTGAGCGACCGCGCGGCCGCGATCCTGGACGACGGCGCGCGGCGCATCTTCTCCTTCGGACGGTCCACACCGGACTGGGACGGCATGTGGAGCGTGGTCGCGTTCTCCATCCCGGAGCACAGCCGCGCGTCCCGCCATCTGCTGCGGGAACAGTTGCGGTGGCTGGGCTTCGCGCCGCTGTACGACGGCGTCTGGGTGTCGCCTCGCGACCACACCGCCGAGGCGACCGAGCGGCTCGCCGAGTTGGGCGTCGACGCGGCCACCGTGTTCCGGGCGACGACGGTGCCCGGGATGCCCGACGGTGGCCTGCCACAGCACGCGTGGGACCTCGACGTGCTGCGGGCCGAGTACGACTCCTTCATCGCGCGGACGCGGGCGCTGCGGGAACGGACTCTCGCCGGGACGGTGTCGCCGAGCGAGGCGTTGGTCGCCCGCACCGAGGTGATGAACCAGTGGCGGAGCTTCCCGGGCCTGGATCCGGAACTGCCCGACGAGTTGCTGCCCGAAGGATGGCCACGGGCGGAGGCCCGGGAACTGTTCGTTTCCACGTATGACGCCCTCGGTCCGCTGGCGGAACACCGCGTGCGCCAGATCCTTGCCCGCTACACGCCCGAGCTTGCCCCGCTGGCCACACACCATCGCTCCGACGCGACGGCGGTGGGCTGACGGCCGCGCGGTGGCGGCCAAGGCGCCACCCTCACGGAGCGACGTTCTCGATCGGGAAGAGGGTAGGCGGCAGGGCGCCTTCGTAAGTGAGCAGCCAGCGAATCGCGGAACGGTGGCCCGCGCCTTGGCCAGGTCAACGGCCGGCTGCGGCAGCCGTGGATGCCGGACCGCGTAGGTCCACAGCGCGGCGAAGCTGACTCCCATGAGCGTCATCGCCACGCCGAGCGTGGCCGCGGCGACCTCGGTGTCGTGCCCGGTGGCCCGACTCCACCTCCGGCACCGTGATCTGGAGAACCGGCAGGGTGATCGCCACGGCGAACACGCCGTCGCTGAAGGATTCCAGCCGGGAGGTGTTCGCGTCCATCGGTTCCCCTCGCTCGTTCGGCGGCGGCCACCTCACTCGGCGCCGAGCGTGACCGGTGTGTCCCAGTCGATGTGGTGGTCGTACAGCCAGCCACGGGGGTTTCCTCGGTTCCGATTGAACACCGCGGGCAGCCGGAGTCCACGGAGGATCCGCCGGAGGCGGCCGGGACTCGCGTTCCTGGCCTGCTCCGCGCTGGCCGCCACGAGCCGCTCCACCCGGTTCCGGCGCAGCCGCACGTACGTCTCGAACGCCTCCTCGACACCGGGCAGGTCGCGCAGGCACTTGGCCAGCACGATGCTGTCCTCGACGGCCATCGAGGCGCCCTGCGCGGCCGCGGGGGACGCGGCGTGCGCGGCGTCGCCGGCCAGCACCAGCGGCCCGCGGTACCAGTTCGGCGTGGAGGGAACGTCGTAGGAGTTGCCGCCGATGACGTCGTCCCCGGTCGCGCGGACGATGTCGACGGCGGGGGAGTCGTCCCCGGCGAACGCCTCGATCGCCAGTCGCTTCCACTGCTCACCCGTGGTGTCCTTGCCCCGCTCGGCCCCGGGCAGCCGGGCGAACCACCAGGTCTCGCCGTCCGGCGCGGTGGTGTAACCGAAGAACGCCCGCCTGCCGTAGATCATCCGGTACGCGTCGCTCGCCGGCGGGAACGACGTGGCGCGCGTGTAGCCGTAGAGGATGTTCAGACCGGTGTAGCGGGGCGGTGGCGCGACGGGGTCGATGATCGTCCGCGTGGTCGAGTGGATGCCGTCCGCGCCGACCAGCAGGTCGCCCTCGGCCGTGCTGCCGTCGGCGAAGCCCGCCACCACGCCGCCCGAGACGGTGACCTCGGCGCGCGTCAGCCGCCTGCCGTGTTCCAGGCGAATGCCGCGCCGGGCGGCCTCGTCGTGCAGCACCCGGTACAGCCCGGCGCGCTTGAGCGTGCGCGGGCCATCCGCGCCTCCGCCCAGCGGCCGCGCGCCCACCTGCTTCCCGCCGCGGAACACCTCGATGCTCCGGGCGGGGAAGGAGTTGTCCCGCACCACCTGGTCGGCCTCGACGGCCCGCAGCGCGGTCAGGCCGTTGGGCATGATGGTCAGGAACGCGCCGATGTCGTCGGCCCCGGTCGGATACGCCTCGTAGATCACCGCCTCGATGCCGGCCTTGCGCAGCGCCATCGCGGTGACCGCGCCCGTGATACCCGCACCGATGATCAGCGCCTTCGTCATGGTCCCCCCCGTGATGTCCGCGTCAGCCGTCCTGCCAGCCCCCGCCGAGCTCGCCCACGGAGGTTATCCGGACCACCGCGCCGCCGGCCTCGTCGGATGCCGCGAGATCGACCTCGGCGTTGATGCCCCAGTCGTGGTTCCCGGCCGGGTCGGCGAAGATCTGCCGCACCTCCCACCGGTCGGGCCGCTCGTCCACCAGGAACAGCGCGGGGCCGCGGGCGTCCGGCCCGGTGCCGATCTCCTCGTGCTCGTCGAAGTACGGCTCCACGGCCTCGGCCCACCGCTCGGCGTCCCAGCCGTCGTCCGCGTCCAGTTCGCCCAGCGCCTGGTAGTCCCGCCGGGCGGCGAGCTGCACCCGCCGGAACATCTCGTTGCGCACCAGCACGCGGAACGCCCGCCGATTCGCCGTCACCGCCGGCGGTCCCTGGTCCACCACGTCCGCGCTCGGCGCGGCCTCCGGGTCGAGCAGCCGCTCCCACTCGTCCAGCAGGCTGGAGTCCACCTGGCGGACCAGTTCGCCGAGCCATTCGACCACGTCGTTCAGCTCGTCGGTCTTGGCCTCCTCGGGCACGGTCTGCCGCAGCGCCTTGTACGCGTCGGCCAGGTAGCGCAGCACCACACCCTCGGAGCGGGCCAGCCCGTAGAACCGGATGTACTCGGGGAAGTTCATTGCCCGCTCGTACAGGTCGCGGGCCACCGACTTGGGCGACAGCCGGTGGTCGGCCACCCACGGGTGGCCGCGGCGGTACGTGGTGTAGGCGGCCTCCAGCAGCTCGGCCAGCGGCTGGGGGTAGCTGATGTCGTCGAGCAGTTCCATCCGCTGCTCGTACTCCATGCCCTCGGCCTTCATCTCGGCCATGGCCTCGCCTCTGGCCTTGAACTCCTGCGCCGACAGCACCTGCCGTGGATCGTCCAGAGTGGACTCGATGACGGACAGCACGTCCAGTGGGTAACCGGCGGCTTCCCGGTCCAGCAGGTCGATCGCGGCCAGCGCGAACGGCGACAGCGGCTGGTTGAGCGCGAAGTCGAGTTGCAGGTCGCCGGTGAGCCGGACGATGCGGCCCTGCTCGTCCGGCGGGTCGATCCGCTCGACCACCCCGGCGGCCAGTAAGGCCCGGTAGATGGCGATGGCGCGGAGGATGTGCCTCCGCTGTGCGGGCGGGCTCTCGTGGTTGTCGGTGAGCAGGTGGCGCATGTGCTCGAACGCGTTGCCCGGCCGGGCGATGACGTTCAGCAGCATCGCGTGGGTGACGGTGAAGCTGGAGGTCAGCGGCTCGGGCTCGGCCTCGACCAGCTTCTCGAAGGTTTTCTCGCCCCAGGACACGAACCCCTCGGGCGGCTTCTTGCGCACCACCTTGCGCCGCTTCTTCGGGTCGTCCCCCGCCTTGGCCAGTGCCTTCTCGTTCTCGATCACGTGCTCGGGCGCCTGCACCACGACGTTGCCCACGGTGTCGTAGCCGGCCCGGCCGGCGCGGCCGGCGATCTGGTGGAACTCGCGGGCCTTGAGGTGCCGGGTGCGCGTGCCGTCGAACTTGGTCAGCGCGGTGAACAGCACGGTGCGGATCGGCACGTTGATGCCGACGCCCAGGGTGTCCGTGCCACAGATGATCTTCAGGTGGCCGGCCTGGGCCAGCCGCTCCACCAGCCGCCGGTACCGGGGCAGCATGCCCGCGTGGTGCACGCCGATGCCGTGCCGCACCAGCCGGGACAGCGTTCGGCCGAACCCGGCGGCGAACCGGAAGCCGCCGATCGCCTCGGCGATGGCGTCCTTCTCCGCGCGGGTGCACACGTTGATGCTCATCAGCGCCTGCGCCCGCTCCACCGCCGAGGCCTGGGTGAAGTGCACGACGTAGACGGGCGCGTCGTGGGTGGCGAGCAGTTCCTCCAGCGTCTCGTGCAGCGGCGTGGTGACGTAGCGGAAGTGCAGCGGCACCGGGCGTTCCGCGGAACGCACCGTGGTGGTGACCCGGCCGGTGCGGCGGGTCAGGTCCTTCTCGAAGAAGGTGACGTCGCCGAGCGTGGCGGACATCAGCAGGAACTGCGCGTGCGGCAGTTCCAGCAGCGGTACCTGCCAGGCCCAGCCCCGGTCCGGTTCGGCGTAGAAGTGGAACTCGTCCATCACCACCTGGCCGACGTCGGCATCCGCGCCGTCCCGCAGCGCGATGTTGGCCAGGATCTCCGCGGTGCAGCAGATGATCGGGGCGGATTCGTTGACGCTGGCGTCGCCGGTGAGCATGCCGACGTTGGCCGGGCCGAAGACCTCGCACAGCGCGAAGAACTTCTCCGACACCAGCGCCTTGATCGGCGCGGTGTAGAAGGTGCGGCGGCCGTGCGCGAGGGCGGTGAAGTGCGCACCGGTGGCGACCATGCTCTTGCCGGACCCGGTGGGGGTGCTGAGGATGACGTTGGACCGGGAGACGATCTCGATGAGCGCGTCCTGCTGGGTGGGGTAGAGGGTGAAACCCTGTTTCTCCGCCCAGGAGGAGAAGGCGTCGAAGAGGGCGTCCGGGTCCGGGTTGTCCGGCAACTGGTCGATGAGCGTCATGATGCCTCGATCGTGCCTGGACGGCGCCGGCATCGGTAGCCGGGGTGCCGTTTCCGCCGCTCGCCGTGGCGGACGCGACACCCCGGCCGGTTACGCCCGTTCGGCCAGCTTGCGTTTGAGGATCTTGCCGGTGGCGTTGCGCGGGATGCTCGGTACCAGCAGCACGTCGCGGGGCACCTTGTGCCGGGCCAGCGAGGCGCGCACGAACCGCTTCAACCCCTCCGGGTCGACCTGGGCGCCGGGGATGGGCACCACGAACGCGCGCAACCGCTGGCCGAACTCGGGGTCCGGCACGCCGATCACCGCCACGTCCTTGATCTTGTGGTGCTTCGCGAGCAGGTCCTCCACCTCGCCGGGAAACACGTTCTCCCCGCCGGAGACGATCATGTCGTCTTCCCGGCCGTCGATGAACAGCAGCCCGTTCTCGTCGAAGTGGCCCAGGTCCCCGGTGCCGATCAGCTCGTCGATGACGTCCTTGCGGCCGCCGCCGGTGTAGCCGCCGAAGGCCAGGTCGCTGCCCACGAAGATCCGGCCCACGGTGTTGGGATCCCGGATCGGCCGATCCTGCCGGTCGTACAGCCGCACCGTGCAGTTGCCCGGTGGGCGGCCCACGGTACCCGGCGCCGCCCGCAACTCTCCGGGGGTGGCCACGCTGGCCACCGCCACCTCGGTGGAGCCGTACAGGTTGTAGAGGACGTCGCCGAGCACGTCCATCGCCTGCGTGGCCAGCGCGGTGGGCAGCGCCGAGCCGGAGGTGAGCACGATACGCAGGCTGGACAGGTCGAACCCGGCCAGGGTGTCCGGACCCAGGTCGACGATGCGCTGCAGCATGGTGGGTACCAGCGCCAGCGCCGTGCACCGGTGGTTGTGCAGGGCGCGCACCACGGTCAGGGGGTCGAACCGGCGGCGCACCACCAGCGTGGACCCGAGCGCCAGGGTGAGCACGAACTGGGAGAAGCCCACCCCGTGGAACAGCGGCGCGGCCACGAAGTAACGCTCGCCGGTCTGCAGCGGTACCCGGTCCAGGAAGTCGGCGGCGACCAGGCCGGACTTGAGCTCCCGGCGGGCGCCCTTGGGCCGTCCGGTGGTGCCGCTGGTCAGCAACACCACCGAACCGGGACGTTCCGGCTCCGGCAGGTCGTCGGCGGGCGACTTGCCGATCAGTTCCTCCACCGTCGGCCACCCCGGCCGCGGCGTCTCGGACCAGGCCAGCACCCGGGGCAGGGTCGGGGGCACCTCGCCGAGGGCGGGGAAGAACTCCTCGTCGTGGATCAGCAGTCCCACGTTCTCCCGCCTGACCACGTCGGCCAGCTGCGGCGCGGCCAGCCCGGTGTTGAGCAGCAGCGCGTCGATGCCCAGCTTGGCGCACGCGGCCAGGGTCTCCACCATCCAGCCGTGGTCCCGGCAGAGCACTCCGATGGTCTGCCCGGGGCGGAACCGCCATCGGCGCAGCGACCGGGCCAGCGCGTTCGACCGCCGGTCCAGGTCGGCGTAGGTGGACGAGCCGAGTTCGTCGATCAGGGCCACGGTGTCAGGTGCCATCCGGGCCGCCCGCCGCACCGACCCGGCCAGCGGTCCCCACCGGCGCACCTCGGTCAGTCGGGACAGCGCCTGGCCGAGGTGGGATGGGCGCACCAGGCCCGCCCGGGACAGGACACGGACGCCGTGGATCGCGTGCGCCGACCCGCGGAGGGCCCGAGAGAACGAGTTCACCAGCGCGGTCTCCTTTCCGATCCGGAACCCCGCGGGCCGGCGATGCCTGATGCACTCGCCTGGAACGTCGCGTGGATTCGTCCTATCGGGCTAACGAGCCAGGCGCCCATCCGTCCTTACTGGTTTCTAACGAATGTGTATCCCCGAGATGAGCCGCGAAATCACCAGGCGCTGAATTTCGGAGGTGCCCTCGAAGATCGTGAAGATCTTGGCGTCCCGGTGCATCCGCTCGACCGGGTGCTCCCGGGTGTATCCGGCGCCGCCGAGAATCTGGATCGCCCGCTCGGTGGCCCACACCGCGACCTCGCCGGCCTTGAGCTTGGACATCGAGCCCTCGCCCGCGGTGAACGGCACGTCGTTGCGGCCCATCCAGGCGGCCCGCCACACCAGCAGCCGGGCCGCGTCGATCTCCAGCTTCATGTTGGCCAGGTCGAAGGCGATCGACTGGTTCTCGATGATCTTGCGGCCGAACGCCTCGCGGTCCCTGGCGTACTCCAGCGCGTACTCGTACGCGGCGCGGGCCACGCCGACGGCCATGGCGCCGACCGTGGGCCGGGTGGTCTCGAACGTGGCCATCGCCGCCTGGCCCGCGGAGCTCTTGCCCTCGCGCGCCCTGGCCAGCCGCGCCTCCAGCTTCTCCCGGCCACCGAGCACGCAGCGGCCGGGCACCCGGACGTCGTCGAAGAACACGTCGGCGGTGTTGGACGCGCGCAGCCCGTGCTTCTTGATCTTCTTGGTGGGCCGCACTCCCGGTGTGCCCGGCGGGATGATGAACCCGGCCTGGCCCCGGGCGCCCAGGTCCGGGTCGACCACGGCCATCACCACGTAGACGTTGGCGATGCCGCCGTTGGTGGCCCACGCCTTCTGGCCGTTGATCACCCACTCGTCGGTGGCCTCGTCGTAGCGGGCGCGGGTGCGGTAGCCCGCGACGTCCGAGCCGGCCTGCGGCTCGGAGGCGCAGAACGCGGCCACCTTCGGGTCGTTCTCGTCGCCGAAGCACTGCGGCACCCACTCGGCGAGCTGGTCCGGGTCACCGCCGGCGAAGATGCCCGCGGCGGCCAGGCCGGTACCCATCAGCGACAGCGCGATGCCCGCGTCTCCCCAGAACAGCTCCTCGGTGGCGATGGGCAGGGAGAGGCCCGTCGGGTCGGAGAACCAGGTGGCCAGGGACTCGAAGCCGTACAGGCCGATCTTGGCGGCCTCCTGGATGATCGGCCAGGGGGTCTCCTCGCGCTCGTCCCACTCGCTGGCGGCGGGGCGGATGTACTCCTTGGCGAAGCCGTGTACCCAGTCCCGGAGATCGGTCTGGTCCTCGTTCAACTCGAGGGAGAAACCAGCCATGCGGCGTTTCCTCTTTCGGATCTTCGGATCGCGTGTCTATGCCTTGGGAATGTTGAACAGGCTGGTCAGCCCGGCGGCGAAACCGAGGTCCCCGGCCACCTTCAACTTGCCGCTCATGAACAGAAGCGGCGCGGAGGCGTTGCCGGTGACCAGCTTCAGGAAGTCCACCGGGGACAGCGTCACGGTGCACCGCGGCTCCCGCTCGGGCTCCCGGTTCACCCGGCACGTGCCGTTCTCGATCACCGTCTCGTAGCGGTCATAGCCGTCCTCGCCGGAGCCGCCGGAGATCCGCCAGTGCACGACCGCCCTGGTCGAGCCGGCGCGGTCGGCCCTGAAGTGCACCTCCATCCGGCGGAAGACCTCGTCCAGCACCCTGCGCCGCACCGCCGGCTCGGCGAGCGCGGCATCGATGCCGTCCTTGGACGCGCGGGAGATCAGCCGGGCGAAGTTCTCCGCGCTCAGCCCGTCCAGCCGCAGGGTGGGCGCCCGGTCGGCCAGTTCGGTGATCACGGCCAGCAGGTCGGCGAACTCCCGCTTGCCGAGCTTCTTCGGGTCCACGGCGCCGGCGATGGCGTCGATGTCCAGATCGCCCAGCGCCGCCGGATCGACCGCGCGCAGCGCATCGACGAGCCGCGCGGGGCTGAGCTGGCTCAGGTTCGCGGCGGTCAACTCGGTGTTGGTCATGGCAAACCTCGCTATCTACTCGTGAGTAAGTCTACTCGCCAGTAGGTTAGTCGGACAAGGCGTGGCCGGCGGTGCCCTCCAGGTGCGGCCGGCCGGTCGCCGCGTCATGCACGGCGAACCCCCAGCCGTCCGGCTCCGCCCAGGAGGCGAAGTGCACCGTGGCGGGCAGCAGCACCGGCGCCCTGAACCGCACGTCCACGGTGCAGGCGTCGGGCAGCCGGCCGGCCAGCTCGGCCAGGCAGCGCGCCTTGGTCCACATGCCGTGCGCGATCGCCCGCGGGAAGCCGAACAGCCGCGCGGTCAGCGGGTGCAGGTGGATGGGGTTGCGGTCACCGGACACCGCCGCGTACCGCCGGCCGATGTCGTCGGTGACCCGCCACACCGCGGTCGGTGCGGGCGGCTCGGCGCGCTCGCCGGAGCCCGCCGCGGAGCTGCCGCCGCCACGCCGGAGGTAGGTGCTGACGTCGGTCCACACCTCCTCGCCGGCCACACTGGCCGTGCTGACCACGTCGAGTTGCCGGCCCTTCTCGTGCGGCCGCAGGTTCTCCACCCACACCCGCAGCTCCAGCGGCTCCCCGGCGCGCAGCGGCCGGCGCCGGGTGATCCGGTTGCCGACGTGCACCAGGCCGGGCAGCGGGAACGGGAAGTCGCCGTCGGTCATCAGCCGCATGGCCATGGGAAAGGCCAGCACGTGCGGGTAGGTCAGCGGCAGCTCGTCACCGGCGGTGAAGCCGCAGACCTCGGCGTAACGGGCCAGGTGGCCGGGGTCGACGGTGACCGGGCGTCGCAGGTACTGGGTGGTGGGCAGGCCCTCCCCGCGCCGGCCGAACGCGGTGAGCAGGGCCTTCGGGTAGAGCAGGGCGAGGTTCGGCGGGCCGGCCAGCTCCCGCACGGTCGCCCCGAGATGGTCTGCCATGAAGCCCCCTCAGGCGCCGATCAGGCTCTGCCCGCACACCCGGACCACGTTGCCGTTCACGCCGGCCGAGGCCGGGTTGGCGAACCAGGCGACGGTCTCCGCCACGTCCACCGGCAGCCCGCCCTGGGACAGGCTGTTCGCTCGCCGGCCGAACTCGCGGATGGTCAGCGGGATGGCCGCGGTCATCCGGGTCTCGATGAACCCGGGCGCCACCGCGTTGATCGTCCCGGCCTGCTCGGCGAGCTTCGGCGCCAGCGCCCGCACCGTGCCGATCACACCGGCCTTCGAGGTGGCGTAGTTGCTCTGCCCCACGTTGCCGGCGATCCCGGACATCGAGGACACGCCGACGATCCGGCCGCCGGGGCGCAGCGTCTCGGTGGCCAGCAGCCGCTCGGTGATCCGCTCCTGGCTGGTCAGGTTGACGGCGAGCACCGCGTCCCACCGCTTCCGGTCCATCCGGCCGAGCGTCTTGTCCCGGGTGATGCCGGCGTTGTGCACCACCACGTCCACGCCGCCGTGCCGGGCGCGCAGTTCCTCGACCAGCCTCTCCGGGGCGTCCTCGGCGGTGATGTCGAGCAGCAGCGTCGAGCCGCCGACCCGCTCGGCGACCCTGGCGAGTTCCGCCTCCTGCGCGGGCACGTCCAGGCAGACCACGTGCGCCCCGTCCCGGCCGAGGACCTCGGCGATGGCCTCGCCGATCCCCCGGGACGCGCCGGTGACCAGGGCCACCTTCCCGTCGAGAGGCCGTTCCCATTCGGCCGGCTCGGTCACCTCGGCGGCGCCCACCCGGACCACCTGTCCGGACACGTACGCCGATTTCGCGGACAGCAGGAACCGCAGGGTGGACTCGACGGCGTGCTCCGCGCCGCGGGCCACGTAGCAGAGCTGGGCGGTGGCGCCGCGCCTGAGTTCCTTGCCGACCGTGCGGACGAAGCCCTCCAGCGCGCGCTGCGCGACGGCCTCGCCGGGCTCGGTGCAGTCCTCCGGCGGGGTTCCCAGCACCAGCACCCGGGCGCAGCTCCGCAGGTTGCGGATCACCGGGTGGAAGAACTCGTACAGCTCGGCCAGTTGCTCGCTGCCGCCGATGCCGGTGGCGTCGAAGACCAGCGCACCGAGGCGTTCTCCGGAGCCGGCTCCGGAGCCGGTGCGCACGTCGGCCTGTACCGCCTTGAGCACTGCGCCGACCGGGTCGACGAGCCGCCCGCCGGGTGCCCCACCGAGCAGCACCGGGCCGTCGACCACAGGCTGCCCGGGCTGGTAACGGCGCAGCGGGGTGGGGTTGGGCAGTCCGAGCCGGCGCACCAGGACGCCGCCGAGCCCGGAGTTGGCGAATCGCAGGTACCGATCTGTCATGTCCGCCTTCCCAGTCGTATCCTACTCGCCAGTAAGACTACTCGCGAGTAGGTAGGAGGACCAGATGGCGACGCACGGTCGTCCCGTGGCAGTCGTGGGCGGGAACCGCATTCCGTTCGCGCGTTCGAACGGCCCCTACGCGACGGCGTCCAACCAGGACATGCTCACCGCCGCGCTGGACGGCCTGGTTGACCGGTTCGGCCTGGCCGGGGAGCGGCTGGGCGAGGTCGCCGCCGGCGCGGTGCTCAAGCACAGCCGGGACTTCAACCTCACCAGGGAATGCGTGCTGGGCAGCCGGCTGGCGCCGGAAACCCCGGCCTACGACATCCAGCAGGCCTGCGGCACCGGTTTGCAGGCCATCCTGCAGGTGGCCAACAAGATCGCGCTCGGGCAGATCGAGGTCGGCGTGGCCGGCGGGGTGGACACCGCCAGCGACGCGCCGATCGGCGTCAACGAGCGGCTGCGCACCATCCTGCTGGAGCTCTACCGCGCGAGGACGCTGGGCGAGCGGCTGCGGGCGGCCGCCAAGCTGCGGCCGGGCCACATCGTGCCGGAGATCCCGCGCAACGGGGAGCCGCGCACCGGGCTGTCCATGGGCGAGCACGCCGCGATCACCGCGCTGGAATGGGGGATCGGCCGGGAGGAGCAGGACGAACTGGCCGCCGCCAGCCACCGCAACCTGGCCGCCGCCTACGACCGCGGCTTCTTCACCGACCTGCTGACGCCGTTCCGCGGCGTCGAGCGGGACACCAACCTGCGGCCGGACTCCACCGCGGAGAAGCTGGCGAAGCTCCGGCCGGTGTTCGGCAGCGGGCCGGAGGCGACCATGACCGCGGGCAACTCCACCCCGCTCACCGACGGCGCCGCGGTGGTGCTGCTGGCCAGCGACGAGTGGGCCGAGCAGCGCGGGCTCCCGGTGCTCGCCCACCTCACCCACAGCGAGACCGCGGCGGTGGACTTCGTGCACGGTGCGGAGTCCCGGGGAGGCAAGCGGGAGGGGCTGCTGATGGCCCCGGTCTACGCGGTGCCCCGGATGCTGGCCCGCGCCGGACTGTCCCTTTCGGACTTCGACCGCTACGAGATCCACGAGGCGTTCGCCTCGCAGGTGCTGGCCACCCTCAAGGCGTGGGAGGACCCGGCGTTCTGCAAGGGTCGGCTGGGCCTGGACGCCCCGCTCGGCGCGATCGACCGGGACAGGCTCAACGTCAACGGCTCCTCGCTGGCGGTGGGCCACCCGTTCGCGGCGACCGGCGGCCGGATCGTGGCCACCCTGGCCAAGCTGCTGCACGAGCGCGGCGGCGGCCGTGGTCTGATCTCCATCTGCGCCGCCGGCGGCCAGGGCGTCACCGCGATCCTCGAGGCATGATGCCCTCGGCCGGGTCGGCGACCTACGTTTCGGCTGGGAGCCCGACGAAGTCGGCCATGTGGTCGACGGCGTGGGCGAAGAACTCGTCGCTCGGGTCGACGTCGCCGACGAGTTGCCCGAACAGTTCGAAGCTGACCATGCCGAAGAGCTGCGTCCAGGCGATCAGCGCCCGGGCGAGCACCGGACCGGGTAGCTCCGGGGCGATCGCCGCGGCGAGCGTCTGGACCTGCGCGGAAAGCGGCTCGGACAGCGGCCGTTCGGGCGGGGCGGGCCGCACCGCCCCGGCCTGCCAGGCGTCCCGCAGCACCGCGACCAGGGCGAGCGCCACCCTGCTGGCCGGGGCGACGGTGTCCTCTGGTGCGCGGTAGCCGGGCACCGGGGAGCCGTAGATCAGGGCGTACTCGTACCGGTGCGCCCGCGCCCATTCCCGCACCGCGGTGGTGATCGCCCGCCACCGGCCACGGAAGTCCGCGGAGTCCACGGCGGCGGCCGCCGATTCGGCGGCCGCGCCGAGCGCGTCGTAGGCGTCGATGATCAGCGCGGTGAGCAGGTCGTCCCGGCTGGGGTAGTAGCGGTACAGCGCGGAGGACACCATCCCCAGCTCGCGGGCCACCGCGCGGAGGGACAGGCCGTCCGCCCCGGTGACCGCGAGCTGGCGCCGTGCCTCGTCCCTGATCTCCCGGGACAGTTCCGCCCTGGCCCGTTCGCGGGCCGTCCGGCTGGCGTTCATGCGCCGCAGTTTATCGGATCGCTGCTCGTTTTCGAGAGCAGTGCTCTTGACCCTCGACTATCTTCTCCCTGCTCGGCGAGAGCGGTGCTCTCGAATGAGAACAGATCGGCGGCGTGGGCCCGGACGCCCCGGACACCGAGTTGCGCCGCATCGCCCCCCACCACCCGGTATTCCGGATCACCGGGTGACCTGGGGCAGTTCCGCCACCCAGGAAAGGATCTGGTCGAGCGGCTCCCGCCAGCGCGTCTCGAGCATCAGGTCGTGCCCGAAGCCGCGGTGGAACACCGGTTCGGTGCCGTAGTAACGGGCGGTGCGGCGCACGTCCCCGGCCGGGACGAGCCGATCCTCGCCGGCGCCCACGACCAGGACGGGCGCCCCGCCCAGTGGCCGGCCCGGTGGTCCGTGCAGGATCATCTGGTACTGCGCCAGCGGCGACTCGTCGCCGAGGCCGGCCATGTGGCGGGTGGCGGTGTCCCCATCGAGCTGCGCGAACAGCCACTCCGGGCGGAGCGGGACGGTGCGGCCGGCGAGCCCGCGCAGCAGCGCGAGCGGGCCGTGCCGGCCGAGCGCGAGCGCGGAGCCGAGCCCGTGGTCCACCGCCACCGGGGCGACGAGCACCCCGCCCAGCGCCGGGTAGCGGGCCAGCGCCATGGCCACCACCAGGCCGCCCATCGAGTGTCCGATGAGGACCGGTTGGCGGGGCAGGGCGACGGCGGTCTGGATGACGTCGTGCACGTAGTCGCGCAGGGTGGCGCGGCGCAGCAGGTCCCGCCCGCCGCTGCCGCCGTGGCCGCGCAGGCTCACCGCGTGCGCGGGGAAACCGCGCTCGGCGGCGTGGCGCAGCCAGTGCTCGTCGAAGCAGGCCGCGGCGTGCCGCATGCCGTGCACGAACAGCAGCGGCGGCCGGCCGGTTTCGGTGTCCGGCAGCCGGCTGATCACCTCGCGCTCCACCGGCCGGGGCGGCAACGCCCACTCCAGCGGCCGGTAGGCCCTCACCTTGTGCACGCAGCCCTCCGGAGCCGGTTGATGGTGCGTTCCAGGCCACGCACGTAGTCGTGGTGGGCGATCTCGTAGTAGTGCCGGGTGGTGTCGGCGTAGTCGACGCCGGCGGTGTAGCGGTGGTCCAGCTTCCGCCGCGCGGTCTCCAGGAACTCCCGGACGGCGTGCGGTGCGCGCTCGCGGGCGCGGAGGAACTCCGCGATGGCCACCGTCTGCCAGTGCGCGATGGTGAACTGGCCGCTGTCCGGCTGGATCAGCCCGGCGACGAACAGGTTGTCGTGCCGCGGCGTGAACACGTGCTGGTACAGGTGGAAGCGGTCGCCGTCCCAGTTCAGCCGCTGCGGGTCGGCCAGGAAGTCCACAGTGGCCAGATAGCCGGTGCAGCACAGCACCATGTCCACCTCGTCCTCGCTGCCGTCGGCGAAGGTGACCCGGTAGCCGTCGAATCGCCGCACGTCGGGTTTTGGCGTGATGTCGCCGTGCCCGAGGTGGTAGACGAGCAGGCTGTTGACGATCGGGTGGGTCTCCAGGATGTCGTGGTCCGGCTCGGGCAGGCCGAACCGGGTGAGGTCGCCGACGGTGGCCCGCAGCGTGGCGCGGAACAGCCACTGCCGCAGCCGGCGCGGCACCCGCAGCCCGATGAGCAGGTCGTTCACCTGGTCGCTGGCCCGGCCGAAGGTGAACTTGGGGACGTACCAGTAGCCGCGGCGGGTGGAGTGCAGCGCCCGGTCGGCGTGCTGGGCTGCCTCCACGGCCACGTCGCACCCGGTGTTGCCGCCGCCGACCACCAGCACCCGCTTGCCGCGCAGCACATCCGGTCCCTTGTAGTGCATGGAGTGCAGCAGTTCCCCGGCGAACTCGCCGTCGTAACGCGGCCACTTGGGCTGCCAGTTGTGCCCGTTGGCGATCACCACGCCGGCGTAGTGCCGGGTCTCCTCGACGCCGTCCGCGGTGCGCACGGTGACCTGCCACGCCGCCGCGCCGTCCACCGGCCGCAGGTCGACCACCTCGTGGCCGAAGCGGATGTGCCGGAGCAGGTCGAAGTGTTCGGCGTAGCGGCGGAAGTAGGCGTGCAGTTGGCTGTGGTGCGGGTAGTCCGGCCAGCGGTCCGGCATCGGGAAGTCCGGGTACTGGGTGAACGGCTTGCTGGAGATGACGTGCGTGCTGGCGTACACCCGGCTGGTCGGCCCGCCGAAGTTCCAGTTCCCGCCGACGTCCTCGGCGCGTTCCAGGCACTCCACGTCGAAGCCGTACTGCCGGAGGTTCTTCACCGCGGCCAGCCCGCTGCTGCCGGCGCCGATCACGCAGTAGGTGGCCGTGCGGCCGGTCGGGTCACCACGCTCCGCCATGCCCGGAGGCTACGAGCGGGCGACCGGCGTCCACCTCGTGCCGGCGACCCAAGGTTGATCGGCGTCGCTGGTCCGAAAGAACGAAACCCGTTAACCGGTGGGAAGCACGGCGGAGCCCAGCCACCGGCACAGTGCCAGGGCGACCTCGAGGTCGAGACGGTTGGCGGCGATGTCGCGGCCGAGTAGTTCCTCGGCTTTGCGCACCCGGTACTGCACCGAGTTCTTGTGCATCACCAGCCGCGCCGCCGCCGCGGTGTAGCTGCTGCCCTCGGCCAGGAACACCCGCAGCGTCTCCCGCAACCGGGCGTGGTGGGCGTCGTCGGTGGCCAGCGCGCCGAGCGTGTCGGCCACCCACGCCCGCGCCGAGTCGATGTCGGAGACCATCAGGGCCACCGACCCGACCTCGGCGAAGCACATCACCGGGTCGCACTCCGGCCCGGCGGCCAGGCCGAGCGCCTGCACCCGCAGCGCCTGCCGGTGGGTGCGGCGGAACCCGGCCAGCTCCCGGCCGGGTTCGCCCACGGCGACCCGGATGCCGCCGCCGGTGTCGGCCACCGCCCGCTCGAACACCTCCCGCGCCGGCAGCGCCGGCTCGGCCAGCGGCAGCCACACCCACGCGCTGGCCTCGTCACACGGCACGAACAGCGGCGGGCCGGTGCAGCCGGCGGCCTCGGCGACCGCGGCGGCCAACCGCTCCAGCCCGGCGAGGGCGTCCTGGGGTTCGGGCCGCTCGGCCTGCCAGGCGACCAGGCCCAGATGCGTGCCGCGCAGCCGGTACCCGAGAGCGGCCTGGCCGGCGTCCACGTCCACCCCGTCGCCGTCCAGCACCGCCCGCACCCGCGCCGCGCGCACCGCGCTGCGGCCGCGCAGCCACCGGTCCCGCTCGTCCTCGTACGCCGTCACCACCTGCTTGGTGACCCGGTAGATGTAGCCGAAGCTCATGTCCACCAGGTGCCGCATCACCGCGGTCACCGTGGCGCGGTCCTCGATCTGCCGCTCGGCCTCGGCCAGCAGTCGCTCCACCACCGCGGTCTGCCCGATGTGGTAGGCGCGGATCAGGTCCACCACGGACACGCCGCGCTGGGCCAGCCGGCGGGCGTACTCGTTCGCGGCCGCGGGGGCCTCCGTCTCCTCGATGTCGATGCTGTGTTCCAGAATGGACATTGCCGTCTCCAGGTTCTGGAACACGCTGGAGGAGAGCAGGGCCATCATCCGCTCGTCGTCGCGCAGCGGGGGAATGTCGCGCTCGTACCGCTCGATCAGCTCGGCGGTCAGCTCCGCGGTGTTCTCCCGCAGCGTCACCGCGATCCGTGAGGTGTGTTGGAGGACAACGCCTTCGTCGACCACCCGGGGGAGCCTATCCCGACCGGGTGGGCCGCCGGGCGGCGCCGCTCCAGCCGCAGCGCGAAGCCCTCCGGCTTGAGCGTGAGCAGTTCGGCGACCCGCAGCCGGTAGGCCGGGTCGGACCGCAGGTGGTAACGGTGCAGCAGCAGGCCGAGCACCAGGGTGGCCTCGTGCACCGCGAACTGCCGCCCGATGCACGCCCGCTCCCCGGTGCCGAACGGCTTGTACGCGTGCGCCGGCCGCTGCCTGGCGCGGCCGGGGGCGAACCGGTCCGGGTCGAAGGCGTCCGGGTCCGGCCCCCACACCGCGGGATCCCGGTGCAGCCCGGGAATCAGCACGATCACCCAGTCACCCCGGCGCATCGGGTACCGGCCGCCGAGCACGGTGTCCTCCCTGGCCTCCCGGGAGAAGCCGGGGGCGGTCGGCCACAGCCGCAGCGCCTCGTCCAGCACCCTGCGCACGTAGCGGAGCTTGGTGACCTCCTTGAACGTCGGCTCGGGGTCGGCGACGTCGCCCCACATCTCGTCCACCTCGGCCTGCGCCCTCGCCAGCACCTCGGGGTGGTTGGCCAGGTAGTACAGCGCGAAGGACAGCGCGCCCGAGGTGGTCTCGTGCCCGGCGACCAGGAAGGTGATCACCTGCCGGCGGATGTTCACCGGATCCAGCGCCTCGCCGGTGTCCGGGTGAACCTGGTTCAGCATCAGCCCGAGCAGGTCTCTGGTGCTGGTGTCGCCGCTCGCCCGCCGCGCCGCGACCACCTCGTCCACCACCGCGTTCATCGATTCGACGTCGATGGCGTTCTGCCGGGCCGCCTCCCGCTCCCGCAGCCGCCCGATCACCGGCAGCCGGAAGTTCAGCTGCTGCGCGTAGCGGAGCACGCGGACCATCGCCGCCACGAACGGGTGCGGCTCGTCCCGCTGGAAGGAGCCGAACTCGTAACCGAACCCGGTGCGGCCGATGGTCTCCAGCGTCATCCGGGTCATGTCGGCGGCCACGTCCACCGGCGCGCCGCCCACCCGCGCGTCCCAGCAGCCGATCAGTTCGCGGGCCACGTCGAGCATGGTCTGGTGGTAGTCCCGCATGGCGGCCAGCGAGAAGGCGGGCTGCAGGATGTCGTGCGCCCGCCGCCAGTTCGGCTCCCAGTTGTACGCGGTGAACAGCCCGTCGCCGCCGATCATCCGCAGGTTCTCCACGCCCAGCCCGACGTGCTTGGCGAACCGGGACTCGTCGGCCAACTCGCCGACCAGCTCCGCGCCGGTCACGAAGACGATCTCCCGGCGGAGGAACTTGCGGCGGAAGATCGGCCCGAGGTCGTGGCCGAGCCGGATGGCGTCCTGCACCGGCGTGCGCGGGCTGACGCCGCGTACGTCGCCGAGCAGCGGGACGCGGCGGGGCGGGTGCGGAATGCCGGTGGTGTCCACGGGCCTCTCCCAACGTTATTGAACCCGTCTCCAATAGTGTCAGCATGCGGCCCCTGTTGAACCGATGTCAAGTAACATCGGGGATTGATGCGGACCAGGCTGAGCACCCAGGAACGTCGCGAGCAGTTGCTCGCGATCGGCACCGAGCTGTTCGCGTCCCGGCCGTACGACGAGGTGTGGATCGAGGAGGTCGCGGAGATCGCCCAGGTCTCCCGCGGCCTGCTGTACCACTACTTCGCCACCAAGCGGGACTTCTTCGCCGCCGTGGTGCGCAGCGAGGCCGACCAGCTGCTGCGGATCACCGAGCCGGACCCGTCGCTGCCGCTCACCGAGCAGCTGACCAGGGGCCTGGACGCCTACCTCGGTTACGTGGAGCAGCGGCGGGACGGGTACCGGGTGCTGCACCGCGCCGCGGTCGCGGTGGACGAGGGCATTCGCCGCATCTGCGAGGACAACATCGGCGTCCAGCAGCGACGCATCCTGGCCGCGCTCAGCCGGGAAATGGAGGTCACCCCGGCCACCGGCATCGCCGTGCGCGGCTGGCTGACCTTCGTGGTCGGCGTCTGCCTCGACTGGCTGGAACGCCGCTCGATCCCGCGCGAGGAACTCCGCGACATGTGCGCCCGCACCCTGCTCGCCGCGGTCAACCTGGACCCGGAAACCGGCACGGTGCGTGAACCCCGTCGCTGAACCGCGTTCCCCTTGTCCCACCAGTAGGCGGGAAAACGCTCATCGCCGCGCGATCTCCGGGGAATGACCGCATGCTGGGGCAATGGTTGAGCCACAGGCACAGGCACGCCGGGTTCGCACCCGGGTCCCCTCCATGATCGAGCGTTCCTGGGACGCCGCGGTCACCGCCGTCGAGGCGGTGCCCGGTGGTCGCATCGCGGTGAGCCTGCCCCGGCAGGCGCTGGACGCGGTCGGCCGGGTGTCGCCGGGCACCCGCCGCGCCGCGGCCAACGCCAGCGCCGGGCTGCTCGGCGTGGTCCGCGTCCTGGAACGGTCGGTGGCGACCGCCGTCGCCGGGGTCGCCTGGATCGCGCAGCAGAGCCGTAGTTCCAACGGCTCGTCCCGGAGCACGGCGACGGCGCGGCCCAGCATCCTCCCGGCCGCGGCGCCCGCCACCCGCTCGTCCCCGGCTGCCCGGTCGTCGGCGCGGCCGTCCACCACCGGCACCAAGGCCGGCCCGCGCCGGGCGACATCCGGTGCCACGCGGAGCCAGGCGGCGTCCCGCCAGCCGAAGCCGGCCACCCGCCGGAGCAAGCCGGCGGCCGGGGCCACCAAGGCGTCCCGCAGCGGCGGGAAGGCCTCCACCACGACGGCCCGCCGCGGCAAGGGATAGGCCGTAGGGTGCCGGCCATGACGCAACGAAGGATCATGGCCCTGGCCATCGCCGCGCTCGCCGCCGTGACCGTCGCGCCCCTCGCGGCGCCTGCCGCGTCCGCCGCCCCGGACCCGGCCGCAGCCGGGTTATCCCGGGTGTGAATGTCCGAAGTCGTCTGCACGGGTGAGCTGGGCGCGGCCCGGTCGCGCCGGTCGGCCGGTGGTGTCCCGCCGGAGGTCACCGGGCTGTTGGAGCAGGTGCAGATCGACCACACCCCGGTGGACGTGATCGTGGTGGGCGAGCGGCACCGGCTGCCGATCGGCCGCCCGTACGTCACAGCTGGTTCGACGTGTGCAGCCGGTGCGTGGTCGGCCTGGTGGTCACGCTGGAGGCGCCGTCGGCGACCTCGGTCGGGCTGTGTCTGGCGCACGCCGCGACCGACAAGCGGGCGCCTGGCTGGAACGGCTCGATGTGGACGTGATGTGGCGATACGACTTCACGCATCACGCCAGTGCCAGGCGACTTCGGACGCTGGCACCTGCCGAGGGCACTTGGCTGTGCCCGCGCTCACGAGGACTGTTAGAGACGGCGGGGCGGCCTGCGGAGGGCGAGGGTGATACCGACAGCGACGGGGAGCGTGGCGAGCAACTCGAAGGTCGTTATGGGTTCACCGAGCAGTAGATGGCCGAGGGCGATGCCGAGGAGCGGCGGCATGAACTGCGCAAGACTGGCAGCGGTAGGCCCGACCCAACGGATCAGGCCTAGCCACAGTGTCATACCCAGTACCGAAGCACCAACCCCTAGGAACAGCAGCGTGCCGGCCAGTTGCCAGCCGAGGTGAAGGGTGTGCATCCGCGCAGTGAGCAGCGCCGGCACGAATAGGAACGCTCCACCGATGATCGCCTGCCATCCGGTGGCTGTCGCCGCGTCCACGCCGCGGGTGAGTCGGGGTGTGAGGAGGGTGCCTGTGGCCAATGCGAGTACAGCCACGACGCCCAGCAACACGCCTTCCGGGCGGTCGGCTCCGTTGAGCCGGCTCAGTGAGGTGGCCGCGATGCCGGCGAAGCCGAGGGCTAACCCGATCGTCCGGGTTGCGGTGAGCTTGTCCTGGCCGAGTGCGGCTGCAGTGCAGACCACTAGCAGGGGAGTGCTCGCGGAGAGGATGGCGGCGGTGCCGGCGGAGATGGAGGGCAGGGCATACGCCATCAGCCCGAGGTAGGCGGCGTTGTTGAGCATGCCGAGCAGGGCGAGCCGGCCCAGCACTCTCCGGGTTGGTCGGCCGGCGCGGGGCGCGGCCGCGGCAAGCAGAACGCCCCCTGCCATGATGCAGCGCGCTGACACCACGACCGGTGGCGGCGCCCACCGCAACGCAGCCTTTGTCGCAACGAAGGCCCCGGCCCAGATCAGCGCCCAGAACACGGCGCCGGCCAGCACCGCGGGAGATGCTGGTGCGGCCGGCGCCGTGCCCGGGCGAGTGGGCAATCCGGACGTCATGCTGGCTGCGCAGCCGCCACGTCCCGGCCTACCAGCCGCTTGGTTTTGGCGTCAACGCGGTGCAGGAAGCGCTCTATGTCGATGATGTGGCGGCCGTGCCGCCCCGAGGCGGCGACGTCCCCGTCCTCGTCGCGTGCCTCGACGTCCCACTCGATGTAGTTGTCCTCGATCTTGGTGCAGCAGGCGGTGACGATGAGCTTGGCGCCCGGCGGGGTCGGCGCGGTGTGGCTGATGTCGACCCGGGTGCCCACACTGCCTTCACCGTCCTCCAAGTACGGTCGCAGAGCGAGGATGGCGCTCCACTCAAGCAGACCGACCATGAAGCCGGTCGCGAACACCTCGGGCATTCGCTGGTAATCCTCCGACTCGGGATAAAGGTGGCGAATGGTCTTCGTGGCCGGCACCACGAACTCCAGCGTCTGCACATCCCCAACGGAAAGACCGGTCCTCATCCCATGATCCCTTCTCGTTCCTGCTGCTCGTCCCATGGCGGCACCACGGCGTGGTAACGGCCGAGTGCGATCTCCGCGATGCGCTTGCGGTTGACCTCCGATGTGCCCGACGGTGACAGCGTCATCAGCGCGTCGTTGACCAGTTGCACCGCACCGATCTCCGGATGTACTCCGCGCGCGCCCAGCAGACGTGTCGCCGCCAGCGCGGCATCCACCGCTGTCTCGCTGGCCAACAGCTTGCCAACGATCAAACCGAGGTCGTGGGTCCGTCGAGCGTCCAGCCGGGACGCGGCGTGGTAGAGGCTCGGTGTCGGCGCTCACCCCCTCGCGGGATGCCTCGACCACAAATGCGGTCAGGCTTCGCGAGTCACCCTCGGTGCCAGTGCGAGCGATAACGCCGTGCAGACTGGCAAGGTTCGAATTGCCGATAAACCATTTGCGTCCCGACAGTTCCCAACCGCCGTCAACCTTCCGGGCCTGGGTTTCCATGCCCAGCAGGTGCGAACCCGACTCGGGCTCGGTCATGCAGATGGTCATCACGTCTTGGCCCGAACTGAGCCCCGGAAGCCACCGGGCACGCTGCTCCCGACTGCCGAACTCACTCAGCAGGCCGGTACCTAACGCGGCCGCGCTCAGGGTGGCTCCCACGGCAGGGCGCAGGCGTGCGGCCTCCTCGATCGCCACCACGCGCGCAAGGTGGCCCTGCCCCAGTCCGCCCCACCGCTGCGGGATGGCCATACCGATCCACCGCAGGCGGCCCAACTCGCGCAGGACCGCCCGCCGCGCGGTCAGGTCGAGCTCCTCACCGTCCGGGAAGCCCCCGAGCACCTGCGTCAGGGTGTCGCGCACGCACGCCCGCGTCTGCTCGGCAAGGTCCAGAAAGTCCTGTGTGGACACGGTCTGATCAGTCAAGGTCCCCCCTCAGTCATCCCCCATGGTCAACCTCCATAGTTCACGATCCCGTGAACTATGGAGGGACACTAGTCACACGATCAGTGGCCTGTCAGCTACTAAGTGGCACGCCTTACAGTCGTGGCAGCGAGGCCGCGAATAGACGTGATGGCAGGAATGGACCACGAACAAGCAGCCAAGGCCGTGGCGGAACTCGCCCGGCAGCTCAGCTCACCCGCTCGGGTGCGCATCCTCACCCTGCTGGCAACCGAGGGACCCATCCGGGTCAGCGAGATAGCTGCCGCCTTGGACATGAGGGTCACGACCCTGTCGAACCACCTCTCGCGGCTGCGTCAGACAGGTGTGGTCACCGTGTCCCGCGAGGGGCGCCACGCCACCTATCACCTGGCATCGGCCCGCACCCAGGAGCTTCTCGGAGAACTCCACGCCGCGGTCGGCACGAGCTTGACGATCCGCCACATCGGCGACAAGATCGACCAAAACTTGATCAATGCCCGGTCCTGCTACGACCATCTCGCCGGCAAGATCGGCGTGCAACTCTTCGAGCGGCTCCTTGCACACCGGGCCATCGACGCGAACCAGGAGACCATCGCACTCGGCCCACACGCAGAGCAGACATTCATCGCCCTCGGCGTCGGACTCACCGCCCTCGATTCGCGACGCCGCAAGCTCGCGTTCGCCTGCCCCGACTGGATCGAGCAGCGCCACCACCTCGGCGGAGCACTCGGCGCAGCCGTACTCGCCTCCCTACTCGACCGCAACTGGCTCCGTCCCCTGCCCAACACCCGCGCACTGCAGATCACTCAAGCCGGCCGGAAAGGCCTAGCCCACGTACTGGGCATCCCTGGATGACACGCACGCCCGATGCCGAGTTACTCACCTCTCCGCTAGTCCCAAGGCCGTGTAGTCAGCGGCAGGCCCCCGCCGTCGAGGCCGACACCCTCGCCATCCCCGGAAGGAAACGCGGCGAGTCCCGTACGAGCCGGTGATCAGACCCTGGCGGAGATCAAGACGCTGGACTGCGGCACCCGCCGCCCGGCCGACCCGGCGCATGACTCGTTCGTCGGTACGCAGCAGCCGGTGCCTGGCACCCGTATCCCCACGCTGGACGAGGTGTACGCGCTCACCGAGCGGGCGCACGCGACCGCGGTGCACCTCAACGTCGAGACGAAGATCGATCCGACGCAGCCGGCGCAGACGGTGGACCCGGACACCTTCACCCGGAAGGTGACCGAGGTGATCGAGCGGCACCACGCGGTGTGGCGGACCACGCTGCAGAGCTTCGACTGGCGCACCCTGCGGATCTCCGAGCGGCTGACGCCCCGGCTCAGGCGGGTGGCGCTGATCGACGCGTCCACCGCGCAGGTGGGCCAGCCGGGGCCGTCGCCGTGGCTCGCCGGCATCGACGTGGACGACTACCACGGCGACGTCCCCGCGGCCGCCCGCGCGGTGCACGCCCAGATCCTCTCCCCGGATCAGGCGCTGGTCACCGAGGATCTGGTGCGGGAGTCGCACCGGCTCGGTCTGCCGGTGGTGCCGTGGACGGTCGAGGACCCGGCGGCGATGAACGCCCTGATCGACGCGGGCGTCGACGGCATCATCACCGACTACCCGGACCGGCTGCGGCGGGTCATGGCCGACCGGCACATGCCGCTGCCCCGGCCCTACCCGGCGACACCCTGACCCGTCCCCGTTCCGCCGGCGCGACCGGTTCAGCCGATGTCGCGCCGGCGGAACCCGGCCAGCCCGACCACGACCAGCGCGGCGGCGACCAGCACCAGACAGACCAGCGGCGTCGCGGATAGCTCACCCCCAGGCAGCCGGGGCACGTGGGTGAACGGCGAGAGGTCCATCGCCCACTGGTCCAGCCGGAACACCGGCCCCAGCACGCCCAGCAGCAGGAACGCCACCAGTGCCACCCAGCCGGCCACCACCAGCCGCGGGGCCAAGCCGAACGCGGCCACCACGACACCCGTCACCACCCATGCCGCCGGCGCGTGCACCAGCGCGCCAAGCAGGACCCGACCGACCTGCCCGGCGTCGTGCGTGCCGGCCGCGTGCGCCAGCCCCGCGCCGAGACCGGCGCCGGCGAGCAGCACGGCCGTGCCGGCCAGCGCGACGGTGAGGTGGCTGCCGGCCCAGGCCAGCCGCCGCACCGGGGTGGCGAGCAGCGGCTCGGCGCGCAGCGCGGTCTCCTCGGTGCGCAGCCGCAGCGCCGCCTGCACCCCGAACGCCGCCGCGAGCACGCCGACGAAGCCCAGCTCGGTGGCCATGAACGCGTCGGTGAGCGCGTGCTCGCCGCCCAGCCTGCTGATCATCTCCCGGGCCTGCGGGCTGGTCACCAGCCGGCCCACCCCGGAGGCCACGTTCCCGAACACCACGCCGAGCAGGACGAACCCGGCGGTCCAGCCGAGCAGCGAACCGCGCTGCAGCCGCCAGGCCAGCGCCAGCGGGCCGCGCAGGCTCGGCGCGGTGGTCGGCCGCCCCGGCCGGTCCGGCAGCAGGCCGCCGCCGTGATCCCGGCGGAGCACCAGCGCGTACGCGGCCGCGGTCAGCACCGCGGCGAACCCGGCCGGCAGCAGCAGCACCCACCAGCGGTCCCCGGCGTACGGGCGCACCTGCTGGCCCCAGCCGACCGGGGACAGCCACGACAACCAGCCCGGCCCGCTGCCGCTGGCCGCCGACGTGTCGCCGATGGCCCGCAGCACGTAGGCCGCGCCCAGCACGGCGCAGGCCGTACCGATCGCCGCCCGGCCGCTCTCGGTGACCTGCGCGGCCACCGCCGCCACCGCGGCGAACGCGATGCCCACCCCGGCCCAGGCCAGCCCGAACGCCGCCGAGCTCGGCGCGGGCAGCCCGGCCGCGACCAGGCTCGCCGCGGTGACCAGGCCGAGCACGACGTTCGCCGCCACGGCCACCAGCAGCGCGGCGGCGAGCGGCGCGTGCCGGCCGACCACCGTCGCGCCGACGAGTTCCAGCCGGCCGGCCTCCTCCTCGGCCCGGGTGTGCCGGACAACCACGACCACCGACAGCACCGCCACCAGCGCCGCGCCGAAGGCGATCATCTTGATCAGCGCGACCGCGCCCAGCGAGGTCGGGTCGTACACCAGGCCGTACAGCGCGACCAGGGACGGCGTGTCGTTGATGCTCGCCGCGGCCTGCGCGCGGGACGCGGCGGTGGGGTAGATGCCGACCGTCGCCCCGGCCGACCCCGCCGCCATGAGCACGAACACCGCGAGCCACGCGGGCAGCAGCACCCGGTCACGGCGCAGCGCCAGCCGCACCAGCGAACCGGTACCCACCAGGGCGCTCATTGGGCCACCCCCGCCCCGTCGTCCTGGTGGTGGGGGTCGTCCTGGTAGTGGCGCAGGAACAGCTCCTCCAGCGTCGGCGGCTGGCTGACCAGGCTGCGCACGCCGGTCCTGGCCAGGTGCGCCAGCACACCGTCCAAAGCGGACGTGTCCACCTCGCAGCGCACCCGGTCGCCGTCCACCCGGACGCCGTGCACACCGGGCAGCGTGGCCAGCCCGTCCGGCGGGCCGGCCAGCTCGGCGGAGATCGACGTGCGGGTGAGGTGGCGCAGTTCGGCCAGGGTGCCGCTCTCCACGGTGCGGCCGCCGCGGATGATGCTCACCCGGTCGCACAGCGCCTCCACCTCGGCGAGGATGTGGCTGGACAGCAGCACGGTGCGGCCGGTGCGTCGCTCCTCGGTGATGCAGTCCCGGAACACCGCCTCCATCAGTGGGTCCAGGCCCGAGGTCGGCTCGTCCAGGATGAGCAGTTCCGCGTCCGAGGCCAGCGCGGCGACCAGGGCGACCTTCTGCCGGTTGCCCTTGGAGTAGGCGCGGCCCTTCCTCCTGGGGTCCAGCTCGAAACGGTCCAGCAACTCGGCCCGGCGGCGCGGGTTCAGCCCGCCGCGCAGCCGGCCGAGCAGGTCGATCACCTCGCCGCCGGTGAGGTTCGGCCACAGCGTCACGTCGCCGGGGACGTAGGCGAGCCGGCGGTGCAGCGTGGTCACGTCCCGCCACGGGTCGCCGCCGAGCAGCTGGACCTGCCCGGCGTCCGCGCGCAGCAGGCCCAGCAGGATCCGGATGGTGGTCGACTTGCCGGCCCCGTTCGGGCCGAGGAAGCCGTGCACCTCGCCGGTGTTGACGGTCAGGTCGAGGCCGTCGAGCGCGTGGGTCCGGCCGAAGGACTTGTGCAGGCCGGACACCGAGATCGCAGTCGCCATGCCGGCGAAGCTACACGTGTTTCACAAACGTGTGAAGTTAAGGAACCGTATAAACTTGGTGGCGAGGGTGGACAGGCGAGAGGATCAGGTGGTGACCAGCGAGGACCCCACACCACAGCGCGACCAGCAGGCCGTCCAGCGGTTCATCGAGCGGTTCGCCTCGGTGCTGGTAGAGGCCGGGGTGCCGCGCATGCCGGCGCGGGTGTTCGTGGCCCTGCTCGCCACCGACTCCGGGCGGCTCACCGCCGCCGAACTGGCCGACGTGCTCCAGGTCAGCCCGGCCGCCATCTCCGGAGCGGTGCGCTACCTGTCTCAGGTCAACCTGGTCAGCCGGCAGCGCGAGCCGGGCTCCCGCCGCGACCACTACCACGTCTACGACGACGCCTGGTACGAGGCGGTGGTGCGCCGGGAACGGATGATGGACCGGTGGAACGCCGTCATGCGCGAGGGCGTCGACACGCTGGGCCGGGACACCCCCGCCGGCACCCGCCTCGCCGAGTCCGTCGCGTTCTTCGAGTTCGTCCAGGAAGAACTACCCGACATGCTCGAACGCTGGCGCAAGCGCAAGGCCGAACTCCGCGACGACCCGAGTGCCGGTGACTCACCAACGCGCGGTTAGCGTCCGCGCCGTGGTCAGCGGACGTCATGTGACGGCCGGACACAGCGATTGGCGGCCATTCCGCGGTCGCCGCATGACCGAAGGTGTATGAGATGGCCCGCATCGATGTCAAACAGGGCGGGATCGTGATGGCTCTCCGAGGCCCTCACCGCCCTGGCCGCCGCCAGGGCGGTGAGGGCCTCGGAGAGTGTGCCGTGCATGTCGCGGACGGTGCGGGACGGCAGCCGGGTCGTGTCCACCTCGACAGCGCCGGCGGCGTGTGATCCGTAGACGTGAAGCGCGCGAAGGCGGCCAGCCGCGACATGCACGCCGACGATGGCGGCGGCCATGCCCGAAGCACTGGGAACCGCCCACCACTGCCACTGATCAGGCGCCGGGTTGAGGTCGGCGAGTTCCGGGACATGGCGCAGTACCAGGGGAGCGGGAACGTACCCGGATCGAAGGTCTCCACGGTGGCAGCCGTTCACATGTGGTCCTCTGCGTCAGCTTGGCCGGCGACGACGTGGCCATCGATCACCGCAGCGTCCGAGTCGCGGGCGATTGCACGGAGTTCCCGGCCCAGTGCGACGAGATGGTCGGCAAGGGCGATCTGCCGTTCATAGGGCATCTCCTCACCGGCGAGTTCCACGGTGAGCGCGCCGATCTCATGGACCAGATGCCGGAAATGGACGAGGAATTCCCGGAGCTCGCGGCGCATCGCGGCTCCGTCAGTCCCGGCCGGCGCGGTGGCGTCGCCGGAACCATCGGCGCAGCCGTGCCCGCTGACTGATCCGCCACGGGCAGTGGTGCGGGAAGACCAGATGAATCACCCAGGCGAGCCCGATCCCGGCCGCCAGCGCCACCGAGTCGGCGATGGCGTGGACGAGGAGCCGGTGGTACGTCACCGGACCACCCCCGAAAAGTGACCGGTGGACGGCGGGCCAGTGCCGCGGCGCGGCCGCGCGTTGGGGCCGTGCGGTTCTTGATCAATCACGCCCGCGACGCTATGAACCCGCCGTGCCACGGGTTTGCGCGGAACGCAAAGTCACCCGGTCGGGGCGAGACCCATCCGATACGCCAGGCCACGCAACTCCCGTCCGGCCGCGTCGCGGCGAGCGGCGGGAAGCAGGCCGGACACGGCCTCTCGCGCGAACACGTTGTTTCTCACGAACTGCGGCGCGATGCGTTCAGCCCGCATCAGGTTCTGGATTCCGCGCTCGCGAGTCCGGCGTTCGCTGGCCAGAGAACGGCCGAGGTCCATGTAGTACGTCGCCTGCCAGGATCGAAGCGGGATGGTCTCCGGACGCAGGTCATGGGCGTACTCGGCTACCCTCGCGCCCTCTCCGAGTTCGGTGGCCAGCGATACCCGCCAAAGCCCCACGTTGACAGCGCCGAAGTACAGGCCCGCAAAGTTCTCGCCTTGGCCGGGAAGCCGGTTGGCGAGGTCGGCGGCTTCGGCGAGGTGGTCCCGCGTCCGCTCGGCGTCGCCCTGCGCCGCGGATGCCAATGCCGCGTTGAGGTGCAGAGTGCCGGTCACCTGCGTCACTGAGGGGGTCGACAGGCTGCCACTGATCTGGTCGATGGTGCGCGTGGACAACGCGTACTGGTGTGATCGGTGGTGCTGTCCGCCCATGATGCCCCGCAGATACGTGGCGAAGCCGATCCATTCTGGGGCGGCAAGATGCTCGGCACAGACCTGCGCCAGGCGAGCAGCCAACATCGGCAGGCCCCGGGCGCCGAGGTTCTTGCCTACCGACGCGGCGGCTCGGTAGGCATACACCAGGCCTTCCAGGGCGTCTCGGCGGTGCTCCGGGGCTCGAACGTAGGCGGCGTGCAACTCGGCTAGTAGGCCCGGAAGCACCTTTCCCTGAGCCGCGTAGTCCGCTTGGGCGCGGAGTTCTTCGTTCAGATGTGAGACGGCGGCCGCAAGCTCTGGCCATGGTCGCATGGGGACGCCTGGATCGGTGCCCAGGTCGTAGGCATCCAGGGCGGTCTCCACAGCCGCAATGCTGGCGTGTGCTTCGTTGGACAACGGATCAACCGGCGCAAACGGCTGTCCAGTCAGCTCAGTCGGGGAGACACGCAGCGCGTTGGCCAGGGCTTCGAGGGTGCGACGTTTCGTGACCGGGCGTTCGCCACGTTCGATGCGCGAGAGGTGGCCGATCGAGATGCCGGACAGGCCGGCGACGACGCTCAAGGACAGGCGGCGCCAGTGCCGGATCTCCCGCAGCCGCCGACCGATCTCATGTCCCTCGTCCATGGCTCCGCCTCCCCGCCACGGGACCGCTGATCTCCACGGTACCGGCGATCGACGATCACCACGTCGAGGTTGTCACCGCGCCGACAACTCGGCGCCGATGCCGTGGACGTGGTTGTCGTCCGGCTGGCATTGTGTCACCGTCACGAACCGGCCGAACACACTCGGTGTCAATGGGGGGGGTGGATGCCGGACTTGGTGGTGGACTTCGCCGAACTGCAGGCGGCGGAGTCGACGCTGCGCACCACGGTGCGCGAGATCGACGCCCGCCTGGCCTACCTGGCCGACCGGCTCACGTGGTTGACCGAGGTGTGGCAGGGGGAGGCCGCCGAAGGATTTCGGGAGGCGCATCGGCGCTGGCAGGAGGCCGCGAGGGATCTGCAGGAGCGGCTGGCCGAGTTACACCGCTTCCTCGTCACCGCCCACGGCAACCACGCTACCGCCGTGCGGACCAACACCCGAATCTGGCGGGTATAGCGGCGATGTCCACGCCCCTGGTCGCCGCGCCCGAGCCGGGGCCGGCCACCCCGGTCCGGGTGCGTCCCGACGACTACCACCACGTGGCGCAGCGCTTCTCCAACGCGCAGGGCGAGACCTACGTGGTCATGCGCGGCCTGCTCCAGGTGCTCAGGGACAACGTGGGCGCAGCCGGGTGTGACGATGCGGCACATCGGTTCAACGACTCGTACCAGTCCGCAGCGCGGCAGGTGGTCAGCGCCTTCGCCACGCTTCACCACCTACTCGGCGGGATCGCTCGCGGTCTGGACACCTCGGCGGGCAATCACTGGCAGGCCGATGCCGAGTCGACTCCTGGGAGCGCCGAGTCGCCGACCTGGAGCCCGGTGGTCACCAACGATGCCGTCAACGTACCGGACGTGCCCACGCTCGTGGGTCCGGGTGAGTCGTGGATACCCGCTGTCCTGCAGCGCTACTGGCCCAGCGGCGATCGCGACAGACTCTACGCGCTCAGCCGCGCCTTCGACTCCGCGAAGCAGTCGCTGGAGGAGATGGCGACCGACCTCCACAACCACCTCAAGACGTTGGCGGCCAACAATTGCTCCGAGGACCTGGATGCCCTGGAGGAATTCTGGAACCGCGTCGGTGGCCAAGCCGACTCGGCGATCCTCTCGGCCCTGCCGCGCGCTCTCGACGCCATCAGCAGGGCACTCGCCGACTACAGCGAGAAGATCCAGCAGACGCACGAGCAGATGCTCGACGCTGTCAAGGAAGTTGCCGTCGAGGTGCTGGGCGCGGCGGCCCTGGCGATCGTCGGTGAGCTACTGACCGGCGGGTTGGCCTCGCTGTTCGCCGGCCCCGGCGGTGAACTCGTCCTCAGCCGCGTCACCGCCCGCCTTGCCGCTGTCGCCGGCCAGTTACTCACCGCCCTCGGCGGCTCGATCGCCATCGCCGGGACTGCCGAGGCCGCAGCCGGCCTCGCCATGGCGATCAGCAGTACCCCGGACCCCAACATCGAAGCCACCGAAGCCGCGCGGGTGGCCGACTCAACGAACGAACCGCCAGGGGGACAACGCCTCAGGGATCTCGATCCCGACACCCGGCAGATGGTGGATGAGACGATTCAACGCGCCAAGGATGGTAAGGCGATATTTCAGAAGCACGATGGCAAGATCTTCGACAACTATGACAGGGTGACAGGAACCCATCCCTTGCCGGACGAACCTGCCGGCTACTACAGGGAGTGGACAGTCGCACGACCGGGGATGAAGCGTGGCGCACATCGGATCATCATCGGTGGTGATCCCGCCAACCCGGACGTCATCTACTACTGGGATCACGGAGTCGAATACATTAGGATCTACCCATGAGCTACCCAGCGACACTTTCGTCGATATTCGAGGACGAGATCGTGGCAGCGCATGTCGGGGTGGGGCGTGCGCTCGCGCAGCATGTGCTCGAAGTCGCGCGGGCATCGGGTTATGACTGCCACCAACTGCACCTCGTCGACGTGCATACTCCCGCTGAGTACTATGCTCTGCTTGGCCGTGAGTTCCAGTTTCCGACTCCGGTAGTGAACGATCACGGCGCCATTGACTGGATGTCCGATCTGGAGTGGCTAGGCCAATATCCAGGGCACGTCGTCGTTGTCGACGGGCTTGCCGATCTCCGGTCGCACAATCCAAACATCTTTGGTGCGCTGGTGTACATGTTCCCTCATGTCCTTGATCGAATGAGGAGTGGTGACGAGCGGTATCACGTCTTTTTCGTCGAATCGGATCCCCTTCTGGTGAAAAGCATCATCGACGAACTTGAGCAGGCCAACGCTATACTGTCGGCCGATTCGGAAGTTGGCTCGTGCATCAATCCGTCGAATCCTGTGCCCATTGTCGATCATCGTCGAGGTCGGCGTAGTAACGCGCACGCATGATGAGTCGCCGACTGGTGCCGGGCGGACACGTAGCTGAACTGCACCATGCGACAGAGCTGAAGCGTGGCTGTTCAGTCTGCTGTTGTATGCGGCTGAATGGCGGACGTGTCCACCTCGCAGCGCACCCGGTCGCCGTCCACCCGGACGCCGTGCACCTCGCCGGTGTTGACGGTCAGGTCGAGGCCGTCGAGCGCGTGGGTCCGGCCGAAGGACTTGTGCAGGCCGGACACCGAGATCGCAGTCGCCATGCCGGCGAAGCTACACGTGTTTCACAAACGTGTGAAGTTAAGGAACCGTATAAACTTGGTGGCGAGGGTGGACAGGCGAGAGGATCAGGTGGTGACCAGCGAGGACCCCACACCACAGCGCGACCAGCAGGCCGTCCAGCGGTTCATCGAGCGGTTCGCCTCGGTGCTGGTAGAGGCCGGGGTGCCGCGCATGCCGGCGCGGGTGTTCGTGGCCCTGCTCGCCACCGACTCCGGGCGGCTCACCGCCGCCGAACTGGCCGACGTGCTCCAGGTCAGCCCGGCCGCCATCTCCGGAGCGGTGCGCTACCTGTCTCAGGTCAACCTGGTCAGCCGGCAGCGCGAGCCGGGCTCCCGCCGCGACCACTACCACGTCTACGACGACGCCTGGTACGAGGCGGTGGTGCGCCGGGAACGGATGATGGACCGGTGGAACGCCGTCATGCGCGAGGGCGTCGACACGCTGGGCCGGGACACCCCCGCCGGCACCCGCCTCGCCGAGTCCGTCGCGTTCTTCGAGTTCGTCCAGGAAGAACT
>NZ_BJFL01000033.1:0-13809 GCF_005405885.1 Gandjariella thermophila | reverse complement strand
AACGGATGATGGACCGGTGGAACGCCGTCATGCGCGAGGGCGTCGACACGCTGGGCCGGGACACCCCCGCCGGCACCCGCCTCGCCGAGTCCGTCGCGTTCTTCGAGTTCGTCCAGGAAGAACTCCCCGACATGCTCGAACGCTGGCGCAAGCGCAAGGCCGAACTCCGCGACGACCCCATGACCGATAGGTAGGCCTGCACGTCCGGCGGCTGCGCCGCGGCACGTGTGAGACATCACCCAGCGGCGTCGTGAACGAACTTGCGGGGCTCATCGAGCACGGTTGCTGCACCGGTGGTGTCGGCGAGTCGGGCCGCGACGGTCTCCCGAGCCAAGTCTTCCGGAAGCGCGGCGGAAAACTTCAGGCCGGCCAGGGCCTTCTCGTTGATGTCGGGTAGTCGGAGGTCCGACGGCTGACGGAGGATACGGGCCGCGTCGTCGAGGGACAGGTCGGGTCGCAGGCGCAGGGCGCTGTCGCCGATGCGCTGGCGTTCGTCGACGACAGCGGGCAGCGAGGCGTGCAGGGTGCGGTTGGCGGCGGTGCCGGCCCACGTCCACCAACGCAGGTCGCCCTTTCCAGACCGGGTGATGAGGGTGCCTTCCAGGGTGACGTGGCTGGCGTGCTGCTCACGGAGGTCGTTCAGGGCCGCGGACGCCCGGCGGGTGAGTGCGACACCGGGAAGTTCGGCTCCGAGGAGAACCGCCCGCATGCCCCTGGTGACGTCGAAAGACAGCCCATCACCCCAACTGAGCCACGACGCCCGGCCGGGCAACTCGCTTGGCTCGACGTAGCAGCGGCGGCGCTGCCAGTCGAGGTGATTCACCTGCCACCCGCGCCCGGCGAGCAGCAACACGCGGGGCTGGCCGGCGGGCACGTCGGCAATGAGCGCGTCGTCGCCGACACGGCCGATCTCTTCCCGACCGGCGAGTACCAGGAATTCGGGCGCCGCGCTGAAAACCGTGGTCAGGTCGGCGAAGTATCGGCGGCCGAACCGTCGCTCCGCCTCCGGGCCGACGAAGGCGAGGTCGCCGTCGCGCTCCAGGTATCCGGAGTCCACGAGATGTCGCATGATCGCCGGTGCGCTACGGTCGAAGAGGGAGAGATCTCCCCACCATGCGCGCCACGTGTTCAACCCGATCGTGTGTTCCTGCAACGCCAGCGCGAGCATCTGCTGCGCGGCGATGTGCCGAGGATGTGGTGGCGGGGTGACGGGTTCCACCCAACCGTCCAACCAGCGCCGCAGCAGTCCCGCCGCGGGGAGCACCGCGGCCTTGTCCAGGCAGAGGACGAGACAGTTCCGGCTGGTGCCCGGCCGACGACCGGTACGGCCGAGCCGTTGCAGGAACGACGCAACGGTCCGCGGCGCGTCGATCTGGACGACGCGATCGAGGTCGCCGACGTCGATGCCGAGTTCCAGAGTCGACGTGGCGACGATGACGCAGTCCCGGGACTCCGCGAACGCGTCCTCGGACCTGCGGCGTTCGGCGGCCGACAGCGACGAGTGCGAGACGAAGGTGGTGACGTCTCGAGCGCGCAGAGCCGCGGCGAGTTCTTCGGCCCTTCGCCGGCTGTCCACGAAGACCAGCCTTTTCTCGCCGCGATGCAGGACCGAAAGCAACTTGGCGGCGTTGTCCACTGTTCCGACGTGGTCGACGGTGACGTCTGTGTCCGGCGTGTCGGAGACGTGGGGGGCGACCAGGCTTCGAGGACGATCGGTGTGCGCGCCCTGTAGCCAGGTCAGCAGTTCGGTGGCGTTGCCCACGGTCGCGGAGAGTCCGATGCGCTGCAGCGGACGCGCGGCGATCCGGGAAAGGCGTTCCAACACGGCCAGCAGATGCCAGCCGCGATCGTCACCGGCGAAGGCGTGTACCTCGTCGACGACCACCGCGCGCAGGTGCCGGAAGGCATGCCGGGCGTCGACGGTGGTGGAAACCAGCATCGCTTCCAGCGATTCCGGCGTGGTGAGCAGGATGTCGGGCTGATCCCGCAGGATGCGTCGCCGGGCGGACTGGCCAACGTCACCGTGCCAGACCTCGGCCGAACGCCCCAACCAGGCTGCATAACCGTGCAGCCGAGGCCGCAGGTCGTTCAGCAGCGCACGCAGGGGACAGAGGTAGAGCACCGACGTGCCCGTCCAACCCTCGAATGCCATTCGGGACAGCAGCGGCAGGATGGCCGCCTCGGTCTTGCCGCCTGCGGTCGGTGCCAGCAGCAGGGCGTCGGTGCCTTCGAGCACCGGAGCGACGGCTGCCTCCTGCAGGGCACGCAGGCCCGGCCAATGCAGGGTGTTGACCAGGTGGTGTTGGATCACCGGGTGCAGGGAGGCCACCCCGGCCAAACGGTCAGACATCGAGCTCGACGTCGTCGGCTGTGGCCGCGGCCGCTTCGCGCTCGGCGGCGGTCAGCTCCGTGGCGTTGATCGTCAACGCGTAGTCCTTGCGGGGGTCGAAGTCCTCGTACTGTTCGACGCGGTCGAGGACATCGGCCACCAGCTTGCGCAGGAACAGCCGGGGTGCCACGCCCACCCGGCCGCCGAGCCCGCCCGCGACCGCCTGACCGAGCGTCCGCAGGTAGGCGTCGTCGACGAGCAACCGGACGCGGTCGGCGGCCGGCGACCCGGCGGCGTAGAGGTCGCGGATTCGCTGGCCGAGCTCGACGAGCCGGTCCAGGGTGAATCCGGTGAGCCGAACCTGCGGGGCGCGCATGTTGTCGAAGCGCGCGTCGGTGGAGAAGTCGGTGTGCAGCCGCTGCGCCAGCGGCGGCAGCAGTTGCACGCCCTGCCGACCGTCGAAGAACGCCGGCGTGCCGGTGACCATGAGGTACAGCCCGGGAAATCGGCCGGTGTCCACGTCGTCGATGAGCTGTCGCAACGCGTTCAAGGCCTTGGCACGGGCGTCGCTGCGCACCCGCTGCAGCGTCTCCACCTCGTCCAGCACCACGAGCAGCCCCGGATGACCGGCGTCGCGCAGCACGGTCAGCAGCCCCTGCAGGAACCCCAGTGCGAGGAAGTGGTCGATGTCGCCCTTTACCCCGGCGGCGCGCTTGACGCTGGCGGCGACGTGCGGCTGACCGGCCAGCCAGGCACTGAGACCGTCGGCCGTGTCCACGTCCCCGGTGGCGACGGCGCGCCGGTAGCCACGCAGGCCGGCCGCGTAGCCGGGGGTGGTGCGGGCGAGGTCGCCGAGCCGCTGGGCGAGGAGTGCGTCGACCGCGGCTCCGAGCGCCTCCGAGTCGGAGGCGGGTACGCTGCCCTCGGCGAGCACGTCCTCCTCCAGGGCGTACAGCCAGCCGTCGAGCACCGACCGGAAGGCGCTCGCCGGAGTGGTGGCCGTGGTCAGGCCCTCGCACAGCCTCCGGTACACGGTTTCCAGCCGGTGCAGCGGCGTTTCCGTCTCGGACACCTGGACCTCGGTGACGGCCATGCCGCGCGCCTTGGCCCGTTCGGCGAGCCACCGGGCGAGGAAGGTCTTGCCCGAGCCGTATTCCCCGCGTACCGCCTTGAACTCGGCTTCCCCCGCGACGCAGCGGTCGAGCTCCTCGTCGAACGCCGGAGCGAAGCGCTCCATGCCGACCGCGAACAGGTCCAGACCGCTCTCCGGAACCGTTCCCCGCCGGAGCGCGGCCAGGACGGATCGCCGCCGGGCCGCGCTGATCTCCGCCATCACCCGTCCTCCGGCGGGAACTGCTCGTCGAGCAGGTGCTGGTCGAGGACCACGGTACGGTCGCCGTCGGCCAGCGTGATCACGGGGTAGGCGTCCAGGTTGAGTACCCGGGCCAATGCGGTCACCACGCCGCGCGGGTTGCGTCCGGGTGTGCCGGCAGCCTGCAGCACGGCGGCCACCGGCAGGCGGCCGCCCGCCGCGATCAGTGCGTCCACCACGGCGGCGAACACCTCGGGCGCGGGCACCCGGTTCCTGGGCTGGCCACGGTGCGTGACCTGGAAAGTCTCCGAGGCGATGAGCCGGTCCCCGCGTGAACGGCCGTCGCCGTGGTCCGGCGTGAACAGGTCCGGTTCGGCCGGGGGCGGCGTGGGCTTGCGCCGGTTCCGTGGCCGCTCCGGCGCGGCCGGTGCGAGCGGCGTGGCGGTGGTGGGACGGCCGGTCCACCAGTCCGGCGGTCCCATGGTCTGCACGGCCCAGCCGTCGAGGATCTCGCCGCCGGCCCGCTCCGACTCGGCGCCGGGGGGAACCAGCACCACCAGGGGGATGGCCACCTCGGCGAGGGTGGCGCCGCCGTGGTAACCGTGCGCCCGCCTGCCGTAGCGCAGGCGCTCGCTGGCCGCGAGAACGGCGCTGCCTCCCGGTGCCAGCACGCGGGGCCCGGAAAGCGCGACCTCTCCCGGGCGCGACGGCGATTCGGGCTGGCGCCAGCGACTACCGCCGGTGTCGTCCGGCCGGCGCTCCGAGCCGTGTTCCAGCACGTGCCCATGGTCGCTGGTGAGCACGACGATCCAGCGTCCCGTGGCGGCCCGTTCCAGCAGTTGCGGCAGGCCGGGGACGTCCCGGTAGGTCCACGCGGGATCGTGGGACTGGCGACTGGTCGGCAGCGACTCGTCGACCGCGTTCAGCACGACCGCGACGACCTGCCGCTCCCGCTCCGCGCTCAACGCCTCGTCCAGCTCCGGCCCGAGGTCGCTGCCCGCGGTGCCCCCGACCCCGGACTTGTGGACGAGCACGGCGCGGGTGTTCGGCGGCCAGAACGGAGCCTTGGTGAACGCCTGCGGCTCGTCGGCCTGGGTACCACTGCGCAGCGAGCCCGCCAGCAGGCTGGTCCGGCAGTAGCTGGTCTCCGTGGGGAAGGCCGCGAGCACGGCGTCCCGGCCACCGTCCGGGGCGCGAACGACCTCCGTCCATCCGCCCCTGCCGTCCTGGACGACGGAGTCGACGATCTCGGCGGCCACCGCGCCGGACATGCCGTCGACCACGACGAGCAGCACGCGATGACGCCGTACCAGGGGAGTGACGACCTCGGGCAGCAGCGACTCGACACCCACGACGTCGTCCGGAACGGCGTGCGCGGCGTCCGGCAACAGCCGGGCGAAAGCGCGGTCGAACTCGTCACGGCGCCGGCCGGCCCGATCCGCGACGTCGGCCAGCGCGGCCGCCACGCTGTCGTCCGCGGAGCCCTGCCGGACCTGGGTGAGCTCCCGATCGACCCAGGCGAGCTCGCGGGCGTGCCGGCGCAGTGCGTCGTCGATCCCGGCCAGGCGCGCCTCTGGGGTCGCATCCAGCCACCGCCGCAACCGCACCGCGGCCTCCACCCGGCGGACGTGTGTTGCCTCCTGCTCGGCGAGGGCATGCTCGCGCAGCGCGGCAAGGTCGGCGCCGTCCGACGACTGCGCGGCTCGCTGGAGCCGTTGGGTGAAGCCGCTCGGCAGCACCCGGCTGTGCTGGGCGAACCCGACCCCGTTCAGCTCCGCGAGCAGGATGTCCGCGCGGCGGATCTGGTGCCGGACCCGCTCGGAGTCGTTGTCCAGGGCGAACCGCACGGCGTGCTGGGCGGCGGTCCGCACGTCCGCTCGGGCCGGCTCGTACGACCCGAACCGCGAGTGGCGGAACCCGCCGTACCGCTCGGCCGCCACCGGGTCGGTCGCCGGGGCAGCGGTCAGCACGTCGGCCACCAGGAGCTCGGCCAGCAGGTCGTCCCGCGACCGGGCAAGCCTGGTGACCACCTCGGCGGGCCGGCCCAGCATCTCCACGAGCCGCTCGGTCAGTCCGTGACGTTCGTCCTCGGGGAGCGACCGCCACAGGGTCCGAGTCGGTGCGTCGTCCAGCGCTCCGATCAGGCCGACGAGGTCCAGGGTGTCCGGCTCGACGCCAAGCCGGGCCCGCAGTACGTGCGCCACGGCCAGTTCCCGGCTGAGCACGGTGCCGTGCGCGGCCGGCAGCCCCACCCCCTGTGCCAGCCCGACCAGCGCATCCACCAGCCACGCCTGGTCGCTGGCCCGGATGCGCGGATCGAGCTGCTTGGTCTGCAGCAGGTCGTGCAGCAGCGTGTACTTGCTGACGTCGTAGAGCTTCTCCCGGTACAGCCGGGCCATGACCGCGTCGCCGAGTTCGCCGGGGTCCCGGTCGGTCAACACCACCAGTGCGTCGTCCTCGGCCCTGGTCTCGGCGAGGGCGTCCAGCATGGCGAGCACGGACGGGCAGGCGACGAACCGGGTTCGACGGTTGTCGATGGTGACCACCTCGTCGCCGGCCCATTCGGGCACACCCCTGGTCCGGATGCCGATGACCACCGGTCCGCCCCGCCGGCTGCTCGGCTCGACGTCCGCGAGCAGCCGCCTCACCCGGGTGACGACGGCGTTCTCGGTGGCGGACGCGAGGCTCGCCGCCGTCATTCCTCAGGCCCCACGGCGCGGTACCGCACCTCGATCCGCGCACCCGGGTGCTCCTCGGCGAAGCTGCGCAGCGCGGCCAGCACGGTGTCCAGCGTCCCGGTCACGGAGCCCTCGGGGCCCTGCGGAGGCGGCGGAGGGGGTGGAAGTGGCGGCTCCGGCGTGAACAGGATCTTGATCAGTTCCCGCTTGGCGGTGTCGAGGGCGCGGGCCAGGCTGGCGGCCTGCTCGTTGGCGTTGGCGTTGCGCCGCAGGGTCTCCCGGACGTCGGCGGCGCGCGGGTCCTTCAGGTGGTCAAGCACGTCCCAATCCGCGCGGCGCAGTGCGTCGGAGACCGCCCGGGCGCTCTCCAACGACCGGCTGATCACCACCGGCTCGATGCCGCGGAGGTCGGCGCGGGCCAGCGCGGCCACCAGCTCCGTCGGGTCGTTGACCTGGTACAGATCGGTGAGCAGCCGGCTGCCGGTGACCGCGGTGGCGTACCGGCCGGTGCTCGCCGACGTGTCCAGCCCCAGCCGGTCCGCGTACTCCTCCAGCATCTCCACCAGCTCGACGGCGGGCAGGCGGAGCTGGTCGACCTTGTCGCCCACCACGCGGGCCAACCTGGCCACCGCCCGCGGCGAGATGACGGTGGTACGGACGTCCACGCCGGTCAGGCTGCCGGCGCGGGCGCAGGCCAGCGTCCAGTCCTCGGCCGACGGGAGGACCTGCCGGTGCAGCGTCAGTTCGTCGGTGACGGCGTCCGGAGTGGACGGTGCCTCGATGGTCTGCGTGTTGCGCATCCAGCCGCGGTGGGTCAGCTCGGCGTAGGTGGCGATCAGCAGGTTCTCCACCCGCCGTTCGAGGCCGTACTCGCGCAGCCAGTGGCGCACCCGGCGCACCGGGATGGTGCCCTCGGCGATGCCTTCCCGGGCGGCCATCCGCTCCAGCTCGCTCTCCCAGTGGCGGTCCAGCACGAACGGGCCGCCGTGTTCCTCGCCGATCCGCAGCGGGTGGGCGATGCGGCGCAGCGCATCCCGGTACGGCTTGTCCACCTCGACCCGGTTCTCCGGGGCGTCCGCCGCTTGGCGCACGACGTCCAGCACGGTCCGCAGGTCCCCGTCCTTCAGCACCTCACCCTTGCGGTGCGGGTCGAAGTCGGGGTGCTTGGGGTAGGTGGCCGCGTAGAGCTGGTCGACGACCGACACCAGCGCGTCGGCGAAGGGCCGGCCGACGTCCAGCCGTGGGGTGACGCCCGGGTCCAGGCTCACCAGGTGGTCGGTCCAGTCCTGGACGACCTCCTCCCGGGGCCGGGCGAGCAGCCCGTAGGCGTTCCGCAACGCATCCTTCAGCTCGCTCCGCAGCGAGCCCTGCAGGTTGCGCAGCAGGTCCCTGGCCCGTTGCCGGTCCTCGGCGCCCAGATGGCCGGCGTTCTCGTCGAGGTGGTTGGCGTCCAACAGGTAGTCGACGCGGACGAGCCGGCTGACCTTGTCGAGGGTGTCGGCGGTGAAGAAGGCGGGCAGCCACGCGACGCACTGGGTGTGCCCCAGCGTTTCCCGCAGGCCGAGCACGCGGGTCCGGTCGTCGGCCGCCGAGTGCGTCTCGGCGTCGAACGGAAAGTCGATCACGAATCGCCACCGGTCGCTCTGCGAGGGCTCGAACATCTCGTCCCGCAGTTCCTGGCGGTCGCGGACGTTGCCGTAGACGATCTCGACGGTCCGCTGGCTGCCGCGCCAGGCCACCCGATGCTCCACGAACATCGTCCCGGTGTCCTTGACCCGCAGCTCCTCGAACAGCAGGTCCCGGATGAGGCGCCGCCGCCCGGCCTGGTTGTCGAGGTGGGTGACGCGCTCCAGGATCGCGCCCAGGTTCACGCCCACCAGGTTGAGCCGGACGCTCGGGTCGGCGCCCTCGCCCACCTGCAGCTCGGCGACCCGGCTCGCCCAGCGGCGCAGCCGGCGCACCACCTCGCCGACCTCCTGGCCGGGGATGGGCGTGGTGATGGTGCCGTGGTTGAGCGCGGCCAGCTTCCGCGCGGTCAGGTCGCGCAGTGCCGGGACGTCCGGTGCGAGCGCCGCCAGCAGCAGCGTCTTGACCAGCCGGTCGTCACTGTGGAACGCCTTGATCGCGGCCGGGTTCGCTTCGGCCAGCCCGGCGACCTGGTCGTCGTTGAGGCCCCGGTCGTGCAGCAGGATGGGCCGGAGCGTGCGCTGGTAGAGGTTGCGGGCCTGGTCGAACTCGTGCTTGAGCTTGTCCGTGAACGGCTGGTCGGCACCGTCGGCGATGGCGTCGAACAGATCGCCCAGCGGTACGAGCTGGCCGAGCCGGAACTCGTCGCGCCGGTTCACCAGGATTTGCTTCATCAGCAGCAACGCGGTCCGCTCGCGTTGCAGCGCGGAGGACACGTGCACCAGCACGTCGACGAAGGTGGGGCTGAACGGGTAGGTCTGCCGGAAGGCGTCCGCGTCGCCCGATCCGAGCAGGACGTCCCGCACCCCCGCGGGCAGCGCGCCGGTGCGCTCGAACGCCTGCCGGATGGTCTGCTCTTTACCCGGGTACGGCTTGAGCACCCGCTGCTCGGCGATCGCGCGGAGGTTGCGGTCCTCCAGGGTGATCCGGCCGATCCGGCCGTCCCAGTAGTTCAGGTGGTCGTGGAAGGACTGCAGCTCCGCGCCGGTCCGCTCCGCGCCGATACCCAGTTCCCGCAGGTCACGCTGGCGGGCGATGAAGCTGATGATCGGCGCCGGCCGGCGGGCGTCACCGGACTCGACCAGCTTGGCGACCTTCTCGGTCTCCCGGGCGATGAACTCCGGGTTGCCGATCTTGCCGGCGAGCCAGAGGACCAGCTCGTCGAGGAACAGCACGACCGCGTCGTAGCCGAGCGAGCGGGCGTGCTGGCTGATCGCGGCCAAGCCCTGGTCGATCGGGACGAACGCGTTCGCCGCGCCACGCACGGAGTCCACGTAGTTCGGGAAGTACGCCTCGATGACCTTCGCGATGAGGTCGTCCGACTCGGGGGAACCGACCGGCGCGCCGAACGCGTGATCCAGCTCGTCGGCGGTCATCGGCGCGGACAGGGTTCCCCATCCCGGGTCCGAGCTGGGGGCCAGTCCCTTCAGGAACTCCTCGGTGCCCATCCGATCGCGGAGCTGCCGGGCGTCGTCGAGCAGCCCCTGCACCCGGTAGACCGGCGGCAGCGCGGCGTCGGGGTGGTGCCGGCGGACGTGGTCGACGTAGCCGCCGAGCAGCGCGGCTTCCAGGCTTTCCGAGCCGGTCAGGTGGTAGGGGACGAGCAGGAACCGCTTCTCGCCCAGCCAGCCGTACCGGCTGATCAGCTTGCCGAAGCCGGGCTTGTCCCGGGCGGCGACGTCACCGTCCAGCAGGGCGTGCAGCACCGCCATGAAGTGGCTCTTCCCGGAACCGAAGGAGCCGTGCAGGTAGGTGGCCTTGGAGCTGGACTCGGCCAGGGCGGACCCGATCACACCGAGGGCCTCGTCGAAGGCCACCAGGAGCTGCGGCGTGACGACATAGGAGTCCAGCGTCGCGGCCCGGTGCTCCACGCCCTCGGTCAGCTTCAGCACGAAGTCGCCGCGGTGGATACGCTCCGGAATGGGGATCAGCTCGCGCAGCAGCGGCGGCTGGCTGGTCCCTGCGCCGGGCTGTGTCACGACGTGCTCACTTCCCTCGTCATGTCGCCTGCCGACAGTGTCCACGACAGTAGTGCGCCGTGACGGCACTGTCCGTTACATCCCCCGGCTTGCGCGCCGAGAAGGCGATCAGGGTCGGCCCGTGGTCCGGAGCCGATGCACTACGAACTCGATGTGGTGGTTGGTGCCGTACGACCGCCAGCTCCGGGCGATGCCCGGACCGATGTCTCGGCGCGCCGACGCGGCGATCTGGCCGTCGCCCCAACTGAAGTCGTCCCCACACCATTCGGGCAGGTGGACGAGTTCTCCGCACACCTTGTGGAACTGGGCGTTTCCATCCGGGTCCGTCCTGGTCCCGCGCAGCACGAGCCAGCGACCGTCCACGGCGTACCGCACGTTTGGCGCAGGGCGGGCCGGTACAGGCTGCCTGCGCGGCGGATGGTCGATCCCGTAGTCACCGAATCCCGGTCGGCGGCGTAATGGAAGACGCGGGTCCTGTAGCGCGCTCCACAGCGTGATTTCGCGGCGTGGCAGCTCGGTCACCTCCCACGGTTCAACCTCGGAGAGGTCCTGCGGGAAGGCGCCACTGGCCACGGTGATCGATCGCCACCGGTCGGTGTGCGCCAGCGAGCCGAGGTGAGTTCGGCACGTAGTTATTGACTGGTCAACCTGGGTGTCGTTCCTCAGCGTACCCACGTCGAACACCAGGTCAATTTCGTCCGGCTGCATTTCGAGATCGTCCAGCAGGCCATCCGTCCAGACCGCCAAATCTCCCGGGTGCTGGTAAAGGTCTTCCGCGGTGACGCGGAGACACGCGCCGTGGCCCAGTAACCGAGCGGCCTCCCGCAACGCGTCCACGGTGTCCGGTGGATCGGAGAAATGCACGGTGGGCACCACACGGAGCTGGTAGCCGTGGGTACGGCGTGCGATCTCGACGATCAGCGCGGGGCCGGCGTCGGTCTGGCCGAGCGGCCCGACGTCCACGGCGATACGGCGGCGAAGGTGCCAGTTGCCGAGGAGGTCCAGAGCCAGAGCCGCCGGGTCGGGCCGCGTCGCAGGCGGCTTGCTCCTCGTCGGGTTCGGCAACACCACGTCGATCAACGGCATGATCATGTCCACGGTGGCCCGGCGGAGGTGCTTCAGGGCCTCGAATTCGGCCGCCTTGCTCTTCAGAATCGGCACGTACGACCAGCCGTTATCACCCATTGTCTCCCCTGTGTGACGTAGCGCCACACTCGATTGGGCGACGATCAGTCTGGCCGGTCAAGAGTCTGATCGGGTGGGCCGCGCTCGACGACGCTTCCTGGAGCCACGAGAGTGTGCTCGCGGCCGCCGAACCGCAGACGCGGCAGGGCCGAGGGTGCAAAACTAGGCGTATGGACACACCCCGGACGTTCACGGCGGCGTTGCACCAGGAGGAGGACTGGTACGTCGCGCAGTGCCTGGAGGTCGACGTGGCCAGCCAGGGCCAGACGATCGCGGAGGCCCTTGCCAACCTCGCCGAGGCCGTGGAGCTCTATCTGTCCGAGGTACCCGACCCTCAAGAGCACATCCCCGCCACGCCGCTGGTGACGTCGTTCAGGGTTCCAGGAGCGGCGTGAGCCCGGCACTTTCCGACCTACCCGTCCGAAAGGTCATTCGCGCCCTGGAGTCTGCCGGCTTCGTCTACGCGCGGACCAAGGGAAGCCACGCCGTCTACCGGCGCGAGGATGGCCCCGCGGTCGTGATCCCGCTACATGGCACCGGTGTCTGGGGCGGCCCTACTTCTCGGGATGGCGTAGCTGGAACCGGTCGCCGTGCAGGTGCCTGAGAACGAGCCTCGGTGGCTGGCCCTTCGGCCATGGGGCGAGGCCACGACCAAGGAGCCACCGTCCGATGGACGCACTCCGCAGCTCAGCGCATCGCCGCCAGAACGACGCTGACAGGGCGACGACCGTGACTTCTCCCGCGCCGAGATCAAGAACGATGCTGGTCCAGCTCCTGTCGAAATGCCGATCGCGGTCCGCTGCGGAGAGGCGCACTCCGTAGCCGGCCCCGGAAGGGCGAGGGTTGCCGTTACTCCACGCGGTCACCCGCACAGCACACCTCTCGGCGCTGGAACTCGCGGCTCGACTCGCACGCCGCGGCGTGTCAAGGGCGCTCGCCAGGAGTCTGATGCTCCTCCAGCGGGAGCAGTCCGACGTCGCGGAGTTTCCGCCACGCGGAAGATACGTGGTGTTCGGTGAAGAGTCGACTCTTGCGTGGCGTCCACGTCTGAATAGCTGCCCACGCGTCGTAAGGACTACGACACGACTCTCGCCAGGCCACCCAGTGAGTGCTGGCGAGAAGCTCGATCGCGTAGGGACTCTCGAATCCGTTGATTATGTTCATGACAGGAGCCACGATCTCGGTGCGGACCTTGCCGCCGTCTTTCGATCCATGGAGGTAACGCTCTAGCTCCACCAGCCCGTCCGGGGTGGGCGCTATCGGGTCCAGCTTTTGCACCGGCGACGTTCCGTCGCCGTAACCTTCGAGGAATACACCTTCCATATCTTTGACAAGATGGCGTACCTCCTCACTGTATGGCCCGTAGCGCCCGCGCGCGAAGTCCAGCCGCAAGGAAGGCATGACGAGATGGGCGAAGTACATCAACTTCTGTATTTCCAGATGCGAGGCGCCGTTCAGTTCCTCCCACGGCTCGATACTCAGGCGTCGGTTGACGTACTCCCGGACCAGTTCGACTAAGGTCGCGCGTCCCCACGTCATTTTGATTGGCTGCGGTGCGAGATGACGCGCCGCATTCGACGGAGTGTAGAGGTGCACGGTGGTGTCCGGAAGGTTACCCAGGGCCTCCCTGATGAGCGGTTCGACCTCCCGCCACGGCAAGCCGCCGTTGCCGGTGCCGAGTGGAGGTACCGCTATTGAGCGAATTTCGCGATCAAGGATGACGCGTACAAGGTCATCGAGGCCGGCGCGGATATCCGCTATCCGCGAGCGTGCACGCCAGTGACCCTTCGTGGGGAAGTTGACGATGTAGCGAGGACCACTGATCGAGTGAAGATCGGTAACGAACATTCGGCCGAGCTGGACCTCGCCACGCTCGCAGGCGGCCTCGTACAGCCTGAAGTTCTCGGGGTACCGACGCTTGAACTGCAGCGCGATGCCCTTGCCCATGACCCCGACGCAGTTGACGGTGTTGACCAGCGCGTCGACGTCGGCCGTAAGGAGATCACCTTCGCCGTTGACGATCATCGTGTCCCCCTAGCTGTAGTAGAAGTCTCGTTCGACGCGATACTGCCTGGTCCCACCGACAGTCCGGAGTGCTTCCTCGGCCTTGCTCAGCGTGACCCGCGTCTTCGCGATCACGTGGCTGACCAGCGTAAGCGGCATTCGATCAAGCACCAGCACCTCTGCTGCTCGCCGGCTCGGCCTGTGTTGATCGTCAGGCGTCTTGTTCCACATTCGCTGGCACAGTAGGTCGAAGTCGACGAATCCGCCTAATTGATCAACCTCCCGCGAGAAGCTCACAAGATCACACGCAGCGTTCTGGTCGCTTACACACCATGTTAGGTCAGACTCGGCGATACGCCCAAGTGAGACACCGAGAAAGACGAGCTGGTCGTCGCCTCCGTTGTAATCTATATGGCCCCGGGTGACGGCGAACAACATGGGCGACTTCGCGGCGATATAGAAGGGCACATGGTCGGCTACGAACTTGTCTTGGGGGTAGCTCCTGTCCGGGTCCAATGCGGTTCAGATAAGGCATGTGTGCTGGTCAGCGTGGTGAGCTGACGAGGGTCGTGGTGACCGGTACGGTGCCCAGCCGTGACGTTGTCTGGGGTGGAGTCGCTGCCGCGGCCGCAGGGC
>NZ_BJFL01000032.1 GCF_005405885.1 Gandjariella thermophila | reverse complement strand
CAAGAACTGGAAGATACTTGCCACCGGCTTTCGAGGGCGCCTCGCCGAGCTTCCGAATGTCATCCGAATCGTCACCGCACTGGAGTTCTACCGACTTGGCTGGTAAGGGCTCTGAATAACGCTCCTCGTCAGTCGTGCCAACACGAGGGAGTATGTTGGCGCGCCAGTGTTGGTGGGAAACTGCCGTAAGCAGCTGCTTCTCAGTGACAAGAGTCTGAGACTCGTACCGCGGCCGGAGGTCGACCGAAGCTGGCTGATATCAACATTGTCATCTCCGTTTGTGCGTGATCAGATCTCGCGCAAGGCGACCGGCACAAAGGACTCGATGCGCAACATTTCACAAAAGGCGCTCGGCGAGGTGAAAATACCAATTCCTCCGCCTTCGGTGCAACAAGAAGTTGCCGCTACCTTGGCGGGCGAGTTGGATGCTGTTCGAAAGCTGGATATGTCGGTGGGCGTAGCAAGCGTCCGCTCTGGACATCTTCGGTACGCGTTGCTGAGGGAAGCTTTTGCGGGCCGTCTGGTGCCGCAGGACTCGAACGATGAGCCGGCGTTGGTGTTGTTGGAGCGTATCCGGGCGGAGCGGGACGCGGCGCCGAAGAGGAGGCGGGGGCGTAGGTCGAAAGTGACGGCTGCACAGGGCAACGGGCGGCGGATCGACCCTGATCGGCCGATGCCGGCGCCGGTACCGAATGGCACTCAGAGTGAACTGGAGTTGGGGCTGTGAGCGCGGGGCAGACTGCGGTCGAGACGCGACGGCTGGTCGACAAGCTGTGGAACTACTGCAACCTGCTGCGCGACGAGGGTGTCTCCACGATCGACTACGTGGAGCAGTTGACCTTCCTGCTGTTCCTCAAGATCGCGCACGAGAAGGAGAACAGCCCCTTTGCCCCCGAGCGGATTCTTCCGGACGGGCCGGGATGGAAGAACCGGGGATGGCAGGAGCTGGTCGGTAAGAGCGGTGAGGACCTGAAGCATCGCTACCAGGACCTGCTGGAGGACCTCGGCAACCAGCCCGAGGGCAGTCCGCTACACCTGATCTTCAACAAGGCCACCAACAAGATTCAGAATGCGGCCAACCTCGCCAAGCTGATCAACGACCTGATCGGCAAGGAGAACTGGTCGATTCAGGGAACCGACGTCAAGGGCGACGCCTACGAGCAGTTGCTGGCCAGGGGAGCGGAGGACATCAAGTCCGGTGCGGGCCAGTACTTCACGCCGCGTCCGTTGATCGACGCGATGGTGCGCTGTGTGCGTCCGACGGCGAAAGACACCATCACGGACCCGGCCTGCGGCACGGGCGGCTTCCTGCTCGCCGCCCACGCCTACATCGTCGCCGAGGCGGAACAGCGCGGCGGCCTCGATCCGGACGAGCGCAGGCATATCTCCGAAGGCGGAATCTGGGGCACCGAACTGGTTCAGGGCACCGCGCGGCTGGCCGCGATGAACCTGCTGCTGCATGGCATCGGTTCGTGGAACGGCAAGCAACTCATTCGCGTGGAGGACGCGCTCGCCAAGCCCGGCAGGCCGGCGAGCGTGGTGCTCGCCAATCCGCCGTTCGGCCGGAAGTCGTCCATCACGATCATCGGTGAGGACGGCCGGGCCACCCGGGAGGACATCTCCTACAGCCGCACGGACTTCTGGGTCACCACGACCAACAAGCAGCTCAACTTCGTGCAGCACATCGCCAAGGCGCTGGACATTCCGGGCCGGGCGGCAGTGGTTGTGCCGGACAACGTGCTGTTCGAGGGCGGCGCGGGCGAGACGATCCGGCGGAAGCTGCTCACCGAGTACGACGTGCACACGCTGCTCCGCCTGCCCACCGGCATCTTCTACGCCGGTGGCGTCAAGGCGAACGTGCTTTTCTTCGATGCCAAGCCTGGGCGGCCGGGCAAGGCGTGGACCGACAAGCTGGCCGTCTACGACTTCCGCACCAACCAGCACTTCACACTCAAGCAGAACGCGCTGCGCAAGGACCATCTGGACGACTTCGTCGAGTGGTACCTGTCCGGCGAGCGTCCCGAGGACCGCAAGCCCAACGACCGCGTTAAGGTCTTCGACTACGAGGAACTGATCGCGCGTGACAAGGTCAACCTGGATCTGATCGGCTGGGTCAAGGACGAATCGCAGGACGACGCGGACTCGCTGCTGCCACCCGAGATGATCGCCGCCGAGATCGTGGAGGACCTGCAGGCCGCCCTCGCCGAGTTCGCCGCCGTCGCCGAAGCCCTCGCCAACCGCCCCGGAAAGTCGCCAGATACGAATTAGGACACGCGCTTGGCTGCCGGGGCTCGCACCGTCGTGCCCGTGGCAGATCAGTGGGGGAACTGTCGCTGTCAGGAGTCAGTGTGATACCGCCGCAAGTACGTCACGTCAAAGATGCCCTCGTCCGCGAGTTCACGGACCATATCAACCTGGACGACATCGCCAACCGACCGCAGCAGGAGCAGGAGCAAGCCTTCCTGTCACGGGCGTTGGCCGCCCTGGCGCTCCGCGACCTTACGGGCCTCGACGCTGCGCACGCGGCCGCCGGAGTGATCGACGGTCAGGACGATCATGGTATCGACGCGGTCGCCGTCAGCGAAGGTGGTTCCCACCTGTGGCTGGTCCAGGCCAAGTGGAGCGACAAGGGGAAGGCCGCACTCGACCAGGGCAGCGCCCTCAAGCTGCGGGACGGCCTCGACCACATCTTGAGCGGCAGGTACAGCAAGTTCAATGCGCGCTTCCAAGCGCTGGCAGAGCGTGTCGACGGCGTAATCGACAATGCGCAGTGCAGGATCACCCTGGTGCTGGCTCTGTGCGGGAAGAGCACCCTCGATCGGCATGCGCAAGAGGTTTTGGACAAGGCGTGCGATGACCTGAACATCGACGTCCCGATGCTCGACTATGCGGTGGTGGGTCTGTCCGAGTTCCATCGAATGGTCCGGCTGGGTATCGCGGAGCGAAAGGCTAACCTGAACGTCCTGCTGGAGAATTTCAGCCACATTCAGGAGCCGTATCGTGCGTACTACGGAACGATACCGGTGGCGCAGGTTGCGGAATGGTACTCTCAGCACGGCACTCGCCTATTCAGTCAGAACATTCGTGATTCGCTGGGATTGACTGAAGTTAATCGAAGCCTCGTGCAGACACTTGTGACGGAGCCCGAGCACTTCTGGTACTTCAATAACGGTATCACGGTGCTCTGCGACTCGGTTCAGCGAAGCGCGCGCAACGCGACCACGATCGGTGGCCCCGTCGAACTCCAGCTTTCCGGGGCGAGCGTTGTTAACGGAGCGCAAACGGTGGCAAGTATCCACTCCGGGATGCGGCAGGCTCCGGACACGGCGGGGGCAGCGCGGGTGTGGGTTCGCCTGATCTCCCTGGAGAACTGTCCAAACGGGTTCGCCACAGATGTGACTCGCGCGACCAACACCCAGAACAGAGTCGAAGGCCAGGATTTCGCGGCGCTCGACGAGACACAGGCGAGGCTGCGGGACGACTTCGTTCTGTCGCTAGGCAAATCTTACGTGGTGAAACGCGGTGAGGAGAAGCCGGCAGCCGATGCAGGTTGCTCCATCAGCGAGGCGGCGGTTGCGCTGGCCTGCGCGCATCGAAACCCCGAAATGTCAGTTCGGGTCAAGCAGGACCGTTTGTGGGAGGGCGACACGCTGGCTTCGGTGTTCGGCCACAATCCGAACGCGTACCGCGTGTGGCGATGCGTCCTGATCTCGCGCGAGGTTCGTAAATCGCTTGCCACGCTCCAGAAAGATCACGAAGGTCGAGCGGTTGCCATCGCCACACACGGCGACCTGATGGTGGCGCATGCCGTGTTCCGTCAGCTCGGGCCGGAGCAGTTCGATGACCCGGCTTGCGACTGGGATTCCGTGGTTACTCGGGTGCCGCAGTTGACTGCCACGGCGTTGGACTGGTTGATTCACCACGTCGACGCTCAATTTGGGCCGACAAGTTATCCGGTCGCGGTTTTCAAGAATGCGGCGAAGTGTCGGCAACTTGCGGACGCGGTGCTGAAGGACGTGGCCGCGGGGCATTCCGTTCCGGAGCTTCCGCCAGAGTATCGGCCTGTCGCGCCCGAGACTACGACGCGCGCCACACCTGCGGTGAAGGTTCTCGTGGAGGCGAAACGAATTGCGGATGGCACGACCCTCGAGTTCCGACCGGTAACGGGTCCGGAACGCAAAGCGCTGGCTCACTGGCTGGCCGAGGATCCCCGTCGTGGTCGCGCGAACTGGGTGAACAACAGCAACCGTCCGCTGCTGTGGACTGCGGACGGTAGGCGCTATTCGCCGAGCCGGCTCGTTGCCGTCATGCTTGAGCAGGCACGTGGGTATCCGCCTACCGCTGTCCAAGGCACGAGCCGATGGTTTGTCCCTGGTGAGGGATCGCTTGTTGAAATTGCCGATCGAGTGCGCCGCGAGGAGGCTTCGTGAGCGCGGCTCGTTTCGCCAGCGAGCGCCGCGCGCCGTTCGGCGTAGGCGGCGGTTGCGGCGCGCGGCGACCCGGCCGAGCCGGGGCCTGTCGCTGCCCGCGCGTCTCCGCCGAACGACACCGGCCCCGCGTCCGTCAGCTTCCCGCTGGCTGGCCGACGTGATGAGGCTGCCTGGAAACCCCGACGACGAGGTGGACATCGAGGGGCCGGGTCGAGCCACCACGTGGCGGAAGATGCTCTGGCTCGCCAAATGCGAGTCGTCCATGGCGAACCCGGCGCCAACCTGGCGGTATGGTAGCTCCATGTCCATAGCTCACGAGGAAGCGCCAAGAGCTGAAGTGTCCGCCGGGCCCGACGGCCGTGTGACGATCCCTGTGCAGGTCCGGCGAGCCGCCGGGATCGAGCCGGGGAACCGACTGGTCGTCTATGTCGAGAATGGTCGGGTGGTGCTGGAGGAGCGGGGGCACCTCCTCGCCCGTATCCAGGACGAGGCGATCGCTGCGGCAGCGGCCGCCGGTCACACCGGCAGCGCCGTGGACGAGCTGATCTCCGAGCGACGTGCCGAAGCAGCCCACGAAAGCCTCGAAGGGCCGCGGGCGTGACGTCCGTCCTCGACGCGAGCGCCGTACTGGCGCTGCTCTACCGGGAACGCGGCCATGAACATGTCGCGGAGCAACTCTCCGGTGCGGTGATATCCGCGGTGAACTGGTCGGAGATCGTGCAGAAACTCGTCCAGCGCGGGCACCCCGCTCCGGACGCGGCCGTGGACGCGGTGCGCGCTCTCGGCGTCGAGGTCGTCCCCTTCACCGCCAGCGACGCGCGCCGGGCAGCGCTGCTGTGGTCGGAAACCCGCACGGCTGGACTGTCACTCGGCGACCGTGCCTGCCTTGCCCTTGCCGCGGCCATCCCGGGCGGAGTGGCGGTCACCGCCGACAAGGCGTGGGACACCTTGGACCTCGACGTGCCTGTGCAGCTCATCCGCTGAAGCAAAGGACATCCGGACACGCCGTGGCCGTGCGCGAAACTCGGCCGGCATCGACGGGGTGTGGGAGCGGTCCGGCACGTTGGCCGACGTGGTCGGTGGTCTGCTGCACCTGCCGCCACCGCACGATCCCCAGGCGCCGCGGCTGATCGTCAGCACGGCACCACCGGCGCCGTGCACCGAACAGCGCGACCGCACCGAACCCGGGCCATTCCGCGGCGGTCGACCAGCGATGAATGGACCCGGCTGGCCACCGGAGATCCTGGGGATGTGAGCCATGGCGCACACCCGCGCCACGACTTGATCGCCGTCGCGGCACGCGGGTAGAGTGGCAACTACCGATCGCGAGTCGCTGGACGGCCCTGTCTCTGCCTTCCATGCCCGAGACCGTTGATTGGTTCGCCGTTTCTGCTTGATGTTTGCCGCTGCCCTGCGTCGGGCCTCGGCAACCGCGGCGTCCGTCAAATCACCTCGGAGGGCTGGTGTCCCGCGTTCGACGTGTCTCGCAGCGAGCGCGATTTCGGTCGCCAGTGGTTCGCGGGTCACCAGGTGAATCCAACCGTGCGACGGCTGGTGTTCGATCTGCGGGACCGGGGTCATCAGGTCGGCATTCTCACCAACAACGTGGTCGAGTGGGAGCCGATCTGGCGGCGCATGGTCGACCTGGACCACGTCGTCGACCACATCGTGGATTCCTGTCGTGTCGGCGTCCGCAAGCCCGATCCGAGGATCTTCGAGATCGCGCGTGAGCGCACGGGCCTCCCGGCGGGTGATTGTGTGCTCGTGGACGACCTGGCGGAAAACTGCGTGGCGGCAGAGGCCGCCGGATGGGGAGCCGTCCGCTTTCACAGTGCGGAACAGGCGATTTCAGAACTGAACGAACTTCTGGACAGAACTGAATCAGTCGGGGCGTCCTCGGCCGCCCATGGGGAGAGAGGGCACTGATGGCCGAAGTACGTGGAGTGGTTGGCGCACCCGTGGCCCCGCGGGTGGCCACGGAGCGGCCGCGCCTGCTTCTGGCCGCCGTGCTGGTTGCCGTGCTAGTGGTTCCGACGGGGGTGTCGGGTACTGGGGTGGCATTGCCGCGCATCGCGGAGGATCTCGGTAACGCGCCTGCTCCGCTCCAGTGGGTGGTCAACGGGTTCAATCTAACCTTTGCGGTATTCAGCCTGGTTGCCGGTTCGATCGCGGACCATCTGGGGCTGCGGCGGGGCTTCCTCGCCGGTACCGCGCTCTTCTTCGGGGCCGCGGTCCTGAGCGCGGTGGCGCCGACAATCATCGTGCTCGATGCCGCGCGAGCACTGGCTGGCTTCGGCGCGGCCACCATCTTCGCCTGCGGTGGCGCGTTGCTGTCGTCGAAGTTCGAAGGCTCCGCCCGTACCCGGGCATTCGCCCTGTTCGGCACGACTGCCGGTGTGGGGCTGGGCTTCGGACCGTCGATTTCGGCGGCGGCGATCGGTCTGGTGGGTTGGCCCGGCATGTTCATGGTGAACGGAGCGCTGATCTTGGTCGCGTTCGCGCTGGCGGCGGCGTGCGGAGTCCGCGACAGCAGGCCGGAAAGGCGGCCGCCGATCGACTACCGCGGAGCGATGCTGTTCGCGTCCGGCCTCGCGCTGCTGATCGCCGGTGTGGTGCAGGCGGGCACCTGGGGGTGGACGGCGCCTGGCACCCTCGCGCTGGCGGTCCTGGGCGTCGGGATTCTGGGTGTTTTCACCATGGCGCAGCGGCGCACGGCAAACCCGCTGCTCGATCTGACTCTGCTACACGACCCGATGTTGGTGGGGTTGCTACTGGTCCCGGTCGCGGGCGCGGTGGGATTCGTTGCCTTGCTGACGTACTTTCCGACCTTCCTGACGGTGGTGTGGACGATGCCGACCACCACCGTGGGTCTGGTAATGCTGATCATGACCGTGCCCGTGATCATCGCCCCGATCCTTGCCGGCCGCCTGGCCAACCAGGGTGTGTCGGCTCGGGTGATCCTGACGGTCAGCGTCGCGCTCTACGCACTGGGGGCGGCATGGCTGACCATCGCCGACGTTCAGCGCAGTGTGGCGCTGATCGCGGGTCCGCTGATCTTGCTGGGCGCCGGGTTCGGGCTGGGTGTCGGCCTGGTCGACGGCCAGGCCATCGGATCGGTGCCACCGGAGAAGGCCGGGATGGTTTCCGGCCTGGTGTCGACCGTGCGGCTGGGCAGCGAGGCGGTTGTGGTCGCCGCCTACGGCTCCGTGCTCGCCACGCTCGTGAGCGGCGAGGTGCACAGGCTGCTGCCCCCCTCGCTCGGTACGGCCTTGATCGACAAGGCGGCGTCGGCCACCGCCGCCGGCGATCTGGCGAGTGTCGCATCGGGCGTCGACACCGCCGTCCTCACCCGTGCCTACAACGCGGCCGTCCACGCCACGCTCTGGGCGCTCGCGGCTATCTCGCTCGTGTTCGTTGTCCTGGTCGCGGTGCTGCTGCGGCCGAAAGCGGAGGAAGTGTCATGACGCTCGCCGCCGAGTCCCTTCGAATCAGCATCGCTGATATCCCCAACCTCGACACCCCTGAGCCCTTCGTCCGCCGGTTGCCGGCTGAGCCCGACGGCTTCGAGCGGATCGAACTACCCAGCGGGCACACCGCCGTGTGCCTCACGTCCTATGCCGATGTGCGAACCGTGCTCTTCGACTCCACCGCCAGTCGGGAGCTGTGCAATGTCGACGGCGGCCCGTCGTTCATGCCCACCACCTGGGCGCCGGAAGTTCTGATCAACCTGGACAACCCGGTGCACGGCCTGGTGCGTCGATTCGTCGCGCACGAATTCAGCGCACACTCACTCGCCGGCTTGGCTCCTACCGTCGAGAAACTCACCATCGCGGCATGTGAACAACTGGAGCGCGCCGCCGAGCCCGACCTTGTGCGATGGGTGTTTCGGGTGGTGCCCGCACAGACCACGCTCACCCTGCTCGGACTGCCGACAGACCGGGCCGCGTGGATGAACGAGCAGGGCCGCATCGTGCAGTACGCCGACCGTGACGACATCCCGGGTATCGAGGCGGCGTGGCTGCAACTGTGGGACTGGGTCGGTTCGCTCATTTCCGACAGCAGCGAACATGACGACACCGGCCTCCTCGCCGTGTACAAGCGCCGTGCCGCGCAACCCGAATACGCCGACATCGACGATTCCCTGCTACAGGGAACCGTGATGGGCATCGTGCTGGGCGGCGACAACAACATCGCGACCATGCTCACCAAGACGGCGTATGCGGCGCTGGCGCATCCGCCGCTGTATCGGCTGGTGGCCTCCGATCCACAGAGCTATGTGCCGAAGCTCGTGGAGGAGATTCTCCGACTCATGCCCCTGGGGACGCCGGGGACCTTCCCGCGACTGCTGCTGAACCCGTTGGAGACCTCGAAGGGCACCCTGCCGGTCGGGACCATTGTGTATCCATGGGTGAACGCCGCCAACCGAGATCCCTCGGTGTTCCACGAGCCATTGATGATCGATCTGAACCGGCCTCCGCGCAAACACCTGCAGTACGGATACGGCATGCACCGGTGCATGGGATCGGCACTGGCCCAGATGGAGCTGATCACCGTGTTGACGCTGGTCTTCACGAGGTACCCGGACGCGGCGCTCGCGATCGAGCCTTCACGGGTGCCGTGGGACTTCGGGGTCGGACTGCGACGGCCGTCCGCGCTGCCGGTGGTCCTGCATTGAGCCGCGACGGAGCGGCTGAGTCGGAAAGGATGGCGTGATGATGCAGCAGTGCGAGGTGGCGGTGGTCGGGGGAGGCCCGGTCGGGATGCTGCTGGCCGGGGAACTGGCCCTGCACGGCGTCAATGTGGTTGTGCTGGAGACCCGCACCGAGGTGAGTGACCAGCCGAAAGCCGGCACCTATCACGCGCGCGCGATCCAGACGCTGGCCCGGCGCGGCATCCTGCGGTTTCCGCGCATTGAGGCGGACCATCACGAGATTATTCGAGAGCCGTTTCAGTTCGCCGGATATCCCTGGTTGACCCTGCGCACCCGCGCTGTCGAGGGGGCGGTGATGATCGGACTCGCGCAGGCGGATCTGGAGCGCGCACTGGGGGAACGGGCAGTTCGCCTCGGCGCAACAGTGCGGCGCGGCCACACCGTCACCGGGGTACGGCAGGAACACGATCGCGTGGAACTGACCGTGCGTGCCGGCGCCCAAACCGGCACGCTGCGGGCCGAGTTCGCGATCGGCTGCGACGGCGCACGCAGCGTGGTTCGGGAATCCGGGAACTTCCCGACCGTCGAGTATCCGCCCACCATGCGTGCCATGCTCGCCACAGCGCGGCTACCGCATCCCGAACAGATGCGGCCGGGATGGCAGCCCACCCCTCGGGGGTGGACCCTGCTGAACCTCAACCGCTTCGGGCCAAGCCGAATCATCACCTTCGAGTTCGATGGACCGGAACCCGACCGGCACCGGCCGATCACCCCGGAGGAGTTCGGCGCCACCGTTGACCGCATCGTGGGCCACCACGTCGATCTTGAGGAGCTGGACAACACCTCGCGATTCAGTGACTTCAGTCGGCTGGCCACCGAATACCGGGACGGCAGGCTGTTCTTGGCCGGCGACGCCGCACACGTCCACTACCCGCTGGGTGGCCAGGGCCTCAACACCGGACTCCAGGATGCGGTGAACCTGGGCTGGAAGCTGGTATCGGTACTCCGCGGCAGCGCCGACCCCGCCCTGCTGGACACTTATTCGACAGAACGACACCCGGTGGCCGCGAAGGTGATCGAGAACACTCGGGTGCAGGCCATGCTGATGAACCCGACCACCGCGTACGACCCACTGCGCGGGTTCATCCGTGAACTGCTGTCCTGCCCCGACGCGCACGACCGCGTGGCCGATATCATCAACGACAACGCGGTGAGCTACCCCACCACACCGGCCGATCGGGAATGGGTAGGACAGTTCTTCCCCAACATCACCGTGACCACGGTTGACCAGGGCCCGCGTACGGTAAGCGACCTGCTGGTCGCCGGTCGTGGTGTGCTCCTGCTCGATATGGCCCGCAGCGGCTGGGACGCATATGGGGCAGGTCTGCGCCATCCACTGGTTGACCTGGTCGAGGTGGAGCGACTGCCCGACGACCTGCCATGTGCTGTGCTGATCCGCCCCGACGGGTACGTCGCCTGGTCCGGAAATCAGCGGGAGGAACAGGGTGACTCAGAAGCGGCAGGCTTGGTATCGGCGCTGACCTTCTGGTTCGGCACCAGCACGCTACCGGCCGAACCCGCTTCCAAGGGCTGAGCAGCGGTGTAACCGGTGGGTCACCAATCGGCCGTGTGTTACCGTGGAACGGTAGGTTCCTCTGGGGGAGTAACCGTGGCTGATAAGGAATGGCTGGTTGTCGACACGCTGTCGAATTCGCCCACGGTAGTGGCGGCCGGCTCTCGAGCACGCAAATGGCGGCCGCTGGGAAACGTGTTTCGCGGGTCACAGTTGACGATGGTCGAGAAACTCGTCGGTGTGGTGGTTGACAATCTCAAGGACTCACAATCCCTGGTCGACCTCACGCACGGCACCAAACTGGCGTATGCTCGGCCGATTCTCGGCCCTGGCCGGCAGGTCCACGCCGTCATGGTGTGGTTAGGCACCAAGGACGAGAACCCGCCAGCGCCACCGAAGGCGATTGGGTGGACCTGGGACCTTGCCGACCCCGGCCGACCACGGACAGTCCCGCATCCGGGCACCGCCGAGTTCTATGGATTTCCGGGCGATTTCGATCCGACGGTTACGGACCTGCTGTCCACCCTCGCCGACATCTCTGAAATTGCGCAGGTGCTGCACGTCCTTGCCGATGCGCAGGAGGGCCGCGCCGGAACCGGAGAATGGCTGATGCGCCGGCCGAACGGTCTGCCGGCAAAGATACGTTACGCCTTCCGTGGTGCCCGTTCAGACGGCCGTCTTCAACTGCACGGAATTTCCCAGGAGATTAGCGACTATGTCGTCGACCGCGGTGACTTCATAGCCGCCGACGTGCTGCGAAACGTGGTCGGAAAGAGGCATCCGGCTTTCGTTCATGTGGATTCTGGTCATGTCCAGTCGTGGCTGTCAGGGCCACCTGAATCCTTGCCCGACGCTGTGGTGCGCGGGTTCGCACCCGCGCCCACCCGAGAACGGATCGCACTACCAGGACTGCCGAAAACCACCGTACTGAGCGTCTTCTCGTAGGTCGCCGGTCGAAAATGAGGGGGACATGGCCGACCACGCCGCACCTCGGCCCTGGGTTGTCTGCGCGGGCATGGCACTGGAGAGCTACGACTGGGTGCTGTACGCGCTGCTCGTGTCTTATCTCTCGCCATCGTTCTTCGGCGGAGAAGTGCAGCGGTCCCTGGTCTACGGATTCGGCGTTTTCGCGGCAGGCTTCGTCGCCCGGCCATTGGGTGGAGTGGTGCTGGGTGGATTGGCCGACCAGCGGGGACGGCGCGTCGCGATGTTGATGTGCATCGCCGCAGCCGCTGTCGCATCCTACGGCATGGCGCTCACCCCGGATGCGCAGGCAATTGGGCCGGCCGCGGCAATCCTGATGCTGCTGTGGCGGTTGCTGCTCGGCGTCGCGCACGGGGGTGAGATGCCGGTCGCGCAGACCTATCTGTACGAGATGTCGCCACCCAGGCGCAGCGGGCTGTTCTCCAGCATGTTCTACACCTTCGGCAGTCTCGGGAAGCTTACCGCGAGCCTGGCCGTCGCCGCGCTGGCCTCGCTGTTCGGACCACAGGCGATGGTGGATGGAGCCTGGCGGATACCGTTCGCGGGCGGTGGCGTGGCAGCAACGGTGTTCTTCGTGTTGCGCCTGCGACTGCCTGACACGGTGATCCCCTCCAGCCGATCCGACCTGCGGCGCCTGTTTGCCCGGCGGAACAGTCTCGTTCCGCCGATGCTCGCCGTCTGTGGACTCACGGTCGGCGTCACCGCCGCCTACTATCTGTGGACGGCGGCGCCGACCAGTCACGCGCTCAGTGTGCTGAAGCTCCGCGACACTGTGGTGTTGTGGGCCGGTGCCAGTTCCACGGCCATCTTCGCACTGGTTCTTCCGTTGTTCGGCTGGATCGCGGACCGGGTCGGCGTGGCCAGAGTGTTCTTTTGCGGCACCGTGGCGTTGGGCGCGCTGACAATGCCACTGCGGTTGCTACTTGATCAGGCCAGCGCCTCCGTGTATTGGCTGGTCCTGATCATCGCCTCCATCTGCCTGGCGTCCGTGTGCTCGGTGCTACCCGCGGTGCTGGCGCGGCTGTTTCCACCGCAACATCGCACCCTCGGCCAGGGCCTGCCATACGGCCTCACGGTTGCCGCCTTCGGCGGCACAACCCCCTTCTTCGAGCAACTGAGCCGGCATACTCGCCTCGTGCTGCCGACATACGTGGTGGCGCTGCTCGCGGTGAGTGTCGTCACGATGCTGGTGCTGCAACGCGGTCCACGCTCAATCAGAAGGGACGGGCGCGCGTTGTAGGCATCGGTCGTCCGGTCACTCCGCAGCGTCGACCGGCGTGGTCGCCGCCGTGTCCTGCCCAGTCGGCCGAAGAATTGACGACGCGCTGGTCACTCCGGCTCCCCGTGCCGGCGGAGTGGCTGGGGTGCTGCCGGTGACGTCTCGACCTACGACGCCGACGGGGTCCGGCGTGCTGCCCGTGGAGCAGTACGTGGCCACCTTGGCCCGCAAACGCGTGGCCGCCGGGGTGCTGTTCCGGGATGCTCGCGGTCGGGTGCTGCTGGCCGAGCCTTCCTACAAGCCGAACTGGGAGATGCCCGGCGGCGCGTTGGAGGCCGACGAGGTCCCCTGGGCCGCCGCCGTCCGGGAGCTGGCCGAGGAACTGGGCTGGAGCGGGCCGCTGGGGCGGCTACTGGTTGTGGACTATGTACGGCCGCAGGACGGGCGCCCGGAGGGCGTGGTGTTCGTCTTCGACGGCGGCATGCTGGACGAGGTCGAGTTGGCGGCGATGGTGTTCCCGGACGGCGAGATCCGCTCCGCGAGGTCCAGACGCTCGGCGAGGCCCGTGACAAGGTGAAGCCGCTGCTGGCCGATCGCCTGGCGGCCGCGCTGGAGGCGGTCGAGCGGGGTGTGACCGTGCTGTGCGAGCGGGGACACCGCATCGCCTGAACAGGTCGCTCAGGAAGCAGGCGGTGTCCCCGCTCTCGGATGGTGTCAGGCGGTTGCCGCGGCGGATTCCGGCCCGGGGCGTCAGGTGTGCCTGGGTCCGGTCAGAGTCGCCGGGCGCGGGCGAGCCAGGCGAGCATGTCGGCGTGCGCGCCGACCTCGACGCGCAGGTATGCGGCGTCCTCCGGGTCGAAGACCACCGCGCGGTACCGGCTCGGCCGCAGGTCGTCCAGTTCCCACCCGTCGACGGCGAACGCGTCGCGGATCACGGAGTCGCTGATCCGCGGCCCGGTGCCGGGTTCGGCGTTGGAGAGCGCGAGCACGTGCACGAGTGCACCGGGGCGGCAGGCGGCATGCAGGCTGCGCACGTACCGGGCTCGGTCCTCCGGGCCGAACACGTGGAACAGCGCGCTGTCCACCACGGTGTCGAACCGCGGTGCGCCGCCCAGGTCGAGCGCGTCCGCGACCTCGAAGCGGGCGGCGATCCCGCGCGCGGCCGCGTTGGCCCGCGCCCGTTCCACGGCGTGCGGCGCGAAGTCCACGCCGAGCACGTCGTAACCGAGGCCGGCGAGGTGGATGGTGTGCTCTCCGGTGCCGCAACCGGCGTCCAGCACGGCGCCACGGATCCAGCCGCCCCGTTCCAGCGCCACGATCGCGGGCTGCGGCGCGTCGGTCACCCACGGCGGGGAGCCGTCCGCGTAGGCGGTGTCGAATGTGGACTGTGGAACCGTGTGTTCCATGGACGTTTCCTCCTCCGGTCGGGGCGGCACCGTCACTGGCGCGGTTGTGCCGGGGCGGGGCCTCCGCCAGTCTCGGACCTCGACCGCACTGGAGGTCAACCAACCGCCGACGTGCGATATGCCGTCAGTAGGGGAGCGCGCGCTTCGCCCCCGTCCTGGTCTTTCGCCGAACCGGGGCGCCGGGGACCGAACCAACGGGACAGCGCATCCGGCAGCGTGGCCCCCGAATCGTCCGTGCCCATCAGACGTACCCCGTCCGGGGCGGCCAGATCGTCGCCGTCCAGCGGATCCTGGCCGAGGAGAACGTCCGGCGAATGGCGGCGGGCGACAGGCCGCCGATGCGGCCGAGCCGGACGCCGTCGCCCGCGCCGATCAGGCGTTTAACCTGTTGCGCGACGGGCTCGGCCGCTACTACGCCTGAGCTCGCCGACGAAGGGGGCGGGATGGGCGCGATCGTGACGGCCGTGAGCCGCAGCGCGGAACACACCTTCAGCAAGCCGACGGAGCCGGTGATCCGGCTGCTGGCCGGCCTGGGCGTCGAGGGCGACGCGCACCTGGGGAAGACCGTTCAGCACCGCTCCCGGGTGGCGCGCGACCCGAGTCAGCCGAACCTGCGCCAGGTGCACCTGGTCCACGCCGAACTGCACGACGAGCTGCGCGCCGCCGGATTCGCCGTGTCCGCCGGGGAGATGGGGGAGAACGTCACCACCCGTGGCCTGGACCTGCTGGCGCTGTCCACCGGCACCCGGCTGCGGCTGGGCGAGACGGCCGTGGTGGAGCTGACCGGACTGCGCAACCCGTGCGTACAGCTCGACCGGTTCCAGCGCGGCCTGTTGGCGGCCGTGCTGGACCGCGACGAGGAGGGCAACGTCGTGCGCAAGGCCGGCGTCATGGGTGTCGTGCTCGCCGGCGGCGAGGTCCGCCCCGGCGACCCGATCCACGTCGAGCTGCCCGACCCGCCGCACCGCCGCCTCGAGCGGGTGTGACAGCCCCTCGCGGGTTGCTGCGGTGCCGCACTGGGCTGATCGGGTGGTCTGGCCGGGTGAGCGTCACGAGGTCTCGTTCGCGCCCGATGTAGAGCGCAAGAACGTCGGCAACCTCACCGGTCGTCGGTGGATCCTCCCGAAGTGGTGGCACGCGTGGGAATTGGGACGGTACTCGGCCTTGTGTACCTGGCCGGAATTGTCACGAGCGGGCTCGTCTATCTTCAGCGAGCCGGCTTCGGTGAGCTGAAATCCCGGGAGGGAGTCGACTGGCGCGAGTTCCTGCTGCCGAATATCCCGTATTTCGCGTTGACCCTGGCGAAGATGTTCGTGTGGCCGGCGGTGTTGCTGTTCTGGCTGGTCATGAAGATGCCGAGGTCCCCGTGGCGGGCGATCACCGACGACCACGGGCGCGCGGTCCGGCGCGTCACCAGAGTCGGTGGAGCGAACACAGGTCACTGACAGCCTGTTCCAGCACTGAGGAGGGTCGGCATGGCCGGCAAATGCAGCATGTGCCGCGGCAGTGGAAGGTGCTACCTGTGCGGCGGCACCGGAAAGAACAACGGCGGCACCGGCGGTTGCGTGATCTGCCGCGGAACCCGCAAATGCAACGTGTGCTACGGGACGGGCCGGGACACCGGCCTCTGACACTCGAGGCCCGTTAGGCCGGGCCCGGACCGCGCCGCACCGGTCGCGCCCGGCGGCCACCGCCCGCCGGGCGCGACCGGTGCGGCCCGACGTTCAGCGGCTGCCGAGCACGCCGTCGCGGCGGCGGGGGATGCCCAGCGGGTTGCTGTCCCGCAGCTCCGGCGGGAGCAGTTCCTGCGGCCAGGACTGGTAGCTGACCGGGATCAGCCAGCGGCGGATCGAGGTGGCGCCCACCGAGGTGTGCAGCGGGTTGGTGGTGGCCGGCCACGGTCCGCCGTGGTGCATCGCCCAGGCCACCGCGACGCCGGTCGGCCAGGCGTTGTAGATCAGCCGCCCGGCGATCCGGCGCAGCCGCTCGGCCACCCGCCCGGCGAGGTCGTGCTCGATCGGCTCGGCGTGCACGCTGCCGGTGAGCGTGCCGTTCAGCCGGCCGAGCACGTCCAGCAGGGTCTCCGGCTCGTCGTAGGTGACCACGATGCCGGCCGGTCCAAAGCACTCCTCGGTCAGCTTCTCCAGGTTCGCCACGAAGGTGTCCGCGTCCACCCGGAACAGCCGCGGTGTCGCGGACCAGCCGCCGTCCGGCTGCGCGCCGGTGGCCACCAGCTCGACCAGGTCGCTGGAGCCCAGACTGTCCACACCGGACTGGTAGGCGTCCCGGATCCGCTCGGCCAGCATGGGTCCGCCGCTGCTGCCGCGCACCGCCTCGGCCAGCGTGTCCACCAGTGACGGCGGGGCGAACAGCAGGCCGGGGTTGGTGCAGAACTGGCCGACGCCCATGGTCAGCGACTGGGCGTAGCCGGCGGCGATCTCGCCGGCGCGCCTGGCGGCGGCGTCCGGCAGCACCACGCACGGGTTGATGCTGCCCAGCTCGCCGTAGAACGGGATCGGCTCCGGCCGGGAGTTGGCCAGCTCGAACAGCGCCCTGCCGCCGCTGAATGAACCGGTGAAGCCGACCGCCTTGATCGAAGGGTGCCGCACCAGCCGCTTGCCGGCCTCGACGCCGTGCACGATGCCGAACACGCCGTCCGCAGCGCCGGCCGCCCGTAGCGCGTTCGCCACCACGTCGGCGGTGTCCTGAGAGGTGCCGGGGTGCGAAGGGTGCGCCTTGACCACCACCGGGCAGCCGGCGGCGAGCGCGGACGCGGTGTCCCCACCGGCTACGGAGAACGCGAACGGGAAGTTGCTCGCGGAGAACACCCCAACCGGGCCGAGCGGCTGCAGCATGCGCCGCAGGTCCGGGCGCGGCGGGACGATGTCCGGATTCGGCGAGTCGATGGTGGCCTCGACGTAGCTGCCCTCGTGCAGCACCTCGCCGAACAGCCGGAGCTGGTTGGTGGTGCGCTTCAGTTCGGTGGTCAGCCGGGGCCGGCCGAGCGCTGTCTCGGTGTCCGCGACCGCGATCAGCGCGTCCGCCGCGTCGTCCAGCGCGTCGGCCACGCGGTTCAGCATGGTGGCGCGTTCGGCGGCCGAGCGGGCCGACCACGGGCCGGCCGCCTCGGCGGCGGCACGGCAGACCGCGTCCACCCCGTCGTCCGAAGTGGACTCCACCGGGTCGCCGACCGGCTGCCCCGTCCTCGGGTCGTATCCCTGCACGGTCATTGACACTCCTTCACCGCGGTGTCGAAGTCCGGACCGCACCAGACGCCGCCAAGGTAACGCAGCGCCGGATCGGCGGGGTCGGGCACGCCGCGCTCGCCCAGAATCTCGGCCGCGAACCGCTCGGCGTCGTCCTGCGGCTCGTACCCGAGTGCCCGGGCCTCCCGCAGGGAAAACCACCGACGTGTGTTGTCCGACACGCCCCAGACGATCCGGAACCCCGGTGCCGGCGCGGCCAGGCACGCCTCGAACAGTCGGGCGCCGTCGTCCGGGGACAGCCAGGTCGCCAGCATCCGCACGTCCTTGGGACGCTCGAAGCACGAACCGATCCGGATGCAGATGATCTCCATGCCGTACCGGTCGGCGTACAGGCTGCCCAGCGCCTCCACAGCCACCTTGCTCACCCCGTAGTAGGTGTCCGGCCGGGGGAAGAGATAGTCGCTCGCCCGCTGGCCCTCCACCCGTGGCACGAAGCCGACGGCGTGGTTGGAGCTGGCCAGCACCACCCGGCGGACGCCGCGCCGCCGGGCCGCCTCCAGCACCGTGTAGGTGCCGTTGATGTTGGTCTCCAGCATGTCCGGCCACGGCCGCTCCAGGCTGTGCCCGCCGAGGTGGATCACCGCGTCCACATCGGAGCATGCGCCTTCCATGGCGGCCATGTCGGTGATCGACGCCTGCACCGTCTCGACCCGCTCCCCGTCCGCGGCGGGTGGCACCGCGGCGATGTCGAGCAGGCGCAGCACCCGGTCCGCTCGGGCGAGGCGCGGGCGCATCAGCGTTCCCACGCCGCCGGCGGCACCGGTGATCAGGATGCGTGCGGTCACGTCTCGGAACCCTCCTGCGTTGGGCGGGTGGCCGGTCGCGGCCACGCGCCGGCTTCCCGGTGACCCCGGCGGTCAGCGGGCAAGCTGGCGGAGCAGGTCGGTGATGGTGCGCGCGGCGTCCAGCAGCGCGGCGACGATCTGCCGCTCGTGCTCGCCGTCCAGCCGGGCGACCGGTACCGAGCAGCTCAGCGCGTCGATCACCGGGGTGCGGTAGGGCAGCGCGACGGCGAAGCAGCCGAGGCCGGGCGTGTTCTCCTCGCGCTCGTGCGCGTAGCCCTGCGCGCGGAACCGGGTGAGCTGGTCGTGCAGCGCGGCGCGGTCGGTGACGGTGTTCGGGGTGAGCGGGTCGAGCCGCTCCGGCAGCAGCGCGTCGACCTCCTCGGGGTCGCGCTCGGCGAGCAGCGCCTTGCCCAGCGAGGTGGCGTGCGCGGGCAACCGCCGGCCGACCCGGGACACCACCCGCAGGTGGTGCTCGGACTCCCGGCTGGCCAGGTAGACCACGTCGGAGCCGTCCAGTCGGGCCAGGTGCACGGTCTCGTTGACATCCTTGCGGAGCTGCTCCATCACCCGGATCGCCACCCGCACCACCGGGTCGTGGTCGAGGTAGGAGGTGCCGACGAGCAGCGCGCGGACCCCGATGCCGTAGCTGGACCGCTGCGGGTCCATCTCCACCCAGCCCCGGCTGACCAGCGTCTGCAGCAGCATGTACAGGCTGGACTTGGGGTAGTTGAGCGCCCGGTGCAGGTCGGTGAGGGTCATCGGGCGGTCCGACCGGGACAGCACCTCGAGCAGTTCGATCGTCCGGTCCGCCGACTTCACCGCCGCCGGGCGGGCCGGCGCGCCCGAGACGGCCGGCGTCTCCCCGGCGGCCACGGACGGCGGCGTGCCACCGGCAGCCGCCTGCTCGGTCAACTCCGCCCGCACCGGTTCAGCCACCTGGTCCTCCTTGCTCGTCCGCCCAGGCTCGCCGCCTCGGCTCCGCTCGGCACCGCGCGGCGATCCGCTCTTGACAGCCCGTGTGCCGATTCTTACAGTCCTGCGCAGTCGTTCACAAGGATGATACAAGTTCACATATATGAAATGCCGGAGGAGTGGGGTCACATGGGCGGCTGGTTCTCCCGTTCGCTTGCCTCCGCCCTGGCGGTCCTCGGTGCGGTGGCCATGGTCACCGGCTGCGCCAGCACCAACCCGGCGGCGCAGAAGGACCCGCACGCTCCGCTGGAGGTGTGGACGCGGAGCACGGACACGACCGCCAAGGTCTACCAGAAGATCTTCGCCGACTTCACCGCGAAGACCGGCATCCAGATCACCTACAAACCGGTCTTCACCGACTTCGACAAGCAGATCCAGCAGCGCGCCTCCGCCCGCAAGCTGCCCGACATCGTGATCACCGACTCCGGCTCGGTCGGCGTGTTCCGCACCCAGGGCCTGGCCACCCAGGTGGACCGGAACGCCATCGCCGGCGGCACCGACGTGGTCGACCGGGCCTGGGACAACGTGCGCGGCTCGGATGGCAGGTACTACGGCGTGCCGTTCTCCACCCAGGCGATGATGACGCTGATCCGCAGGGACTGGCGGGAGAAGCTGGGCCTGCCGGTGCCGAAGACCTGGGACGACCTGGTCAACCTGGCCAAGGCGTTCACCACCGGAGACCCGGACGGCGACGGCAAGCCCGACACCTACGGCATGCTCGTACCGGGCACCACCGACCGCGGCTACCTCGCCTGGTGGGCCTCCTCCTACCTGTGGCAGGGCGGCGGCGACATCCTCGCCGACGCCGGCGGCGGCCGGTACACCGTCGCGGTCGACTCGCCGGCCACCACCCGGGCCGTGCAGTGGCTGCGCGGGCTGTTCTGCGACAGCAGGGTGGTCAACCCGGGAGCGCTGACCCTGGGCACCAACGACGCCCACCCCTACTTCGAGGGCGGCAAGGCCGGCATCTACCTCACCGGGCCGTACATGTTCGGCCGGTTCGACAAGTCCCTGGGCAAGGACAGGTACGAGGTGGTGCCCGCCCCGGCCGGCCCGGCCGGCACCACGGTGCTCGGCGAGGGCGACGACATCTACCTGATGGCCGGCTCGGCCCGGCCCGCCGACCAGAAGAAGCTCGCCGAGTTCCTGATCAGCCCCGAGGCGCAGCGGATGGGCATGCGGGGCGACCCGCAGCCCGTGGTCCGGCTGCCGGTCAACAAGAACGTCGACGTACACGCCGTCTACCAGGACCCGCGCTGGGACCTGACCACGCAGCAGTACGCCATCGCGTCCCGCACCTTCCCGAACGTGCCGAACTTCCAACCCTTCCGGCAGCAGACCTCGGAGGCACTGAACAAGATCTTCGCCACCTGCACCACCGACGTGTCGGGTGAGCTGGGCAAGCTGGCCACCAGCCTGCGGCAGCAACTGCGCGACCAGGGGATCACGCAGTGACCAGCACCACCCTCGACACTCCCGGCGTGGGATCGACGGCTCAAGGCGGCGGCGCCGTCGACACCCACCCCGTGAGGCGGCGCCTCGTGCGCCGCCTCACGGGAACCCTCACGCCGTGGCTGTTCCTGGTGCCGGCGCTGGTGCTGTTCGCGCTGTTCAAGTTCGTGCCGATGGGCGAGGGCATCCGGCTGAGCCTGTACGACGTGCGGCCCTACCTCGGTGACGAGTGGGTGGGCCTGGCCAACTACCGCACGGTGCTCACCGATCCCCGGTTCCAGGACGCGGTCGGGCACACCCTGCTGCTCGCCGCCGGCACCACGCTCGGCTCCATGCTGATCGGGTTCGCGCTCGCCGTACTGCTGGAGGGCCACGCCCGGTCGCTGTGGTTCGTGCGCTCCGCGGTGTTCCTTCCGGTGGTCGCGGCCACCGCGGTGATCGGCGAGATCTGGCGGCTGCTGTACTACCCGGCGCCGAACGGGTTCCTCAACTCGCTGCTGTCCTGGGTGGGGTTGGGCCCGTGGCCGTTCCTGGACAGCCCGGACACCGCGCTGTGGTCGGTGATGGCGGTCGGCATCTGGAAGGGCGCGCCGTACGACATGGTGCTCATCCTCGCCGGGCTGGCCGGGATCGACCGGCAGCTCTACGAGGCCGCCGCGATCGACGGCGCCACCGTGGGCCAGCGGCTGCGGCACGTCACCCTGCCCGCGCTGCGGCCGGTGGTGACCATCCTGCTCACCCTCGCCGCGATCCGGGGGCTGCGCGTGTTCACCGAGGTCTACGTGCTCACCGGCGGTGGCCCGGCGGGGTCCACGGACGTGTGGATGACCCGCATCTACTCGCTGGGCTTCGAGCGCAACGAACTGGGGGTGGCCTCGGCGGGCTCGGTGGTCCTCTTCCTGGTCACCTTCCTGCTCACGGTGATCATCCGGATCTACCGCGGCCGGCGGGAGGCGACGGTCCGGTGAGCGGCGCGGCGAAGCGGTGCGACACCGCGCTGGGCTGGTCGGCAGGCCGGGTCACGGTGGCCGGCCGGGCGCTGCTGTGCGCGGTGGCGGTGCTGGTGTTCTGCGGCCCGCTGGTCACCGTGTTCTCCGGCGCCTTCGACAACACCATCGACCCGACCCGGCTGTCCCTGCTGCCCGGCCACCCCTCGCTGGTGAACTTCCGGGTGGCCGGCGCCAGGGGCATCTGGCACTACCTGGCCAACTCGCTGATCGTGGCCGGGGGAGCGCTGCTGCTGCAGGTCGCGGTGAGCGTGTTCGCCGCGTACGCGCTGGCGCGCAAGCGGTTCCGCGGCCAGGCGCTGGTGCTGCTGGCCATCCTGACCACCATGATGCTGCCCGAGGAGGTCATCGCGATCCCGCTATCGCTGGTCCTCGGGGACGTGCCGGTGGTACACGCCAACCTGCGCGGCACCCTGCTCGGTGTGATCCTGCCGCTCGGCGCCTGGGGGTTCGCCATCTTCGTCATGACGGAGTTCATGAAGGAGATCCCGGTCGAGCTGGAGGAGGCCGCCCGGGTGGACGGCGCGGGCGAGCTGCGGATCTTCGCGCGCATCGTGCTGCCGCTGTGCCGGCCGGCGCTCGGGGTGATCGCGGTGTTCGGCTTCACCATGATCTGGGAGCAGTACCTGCTGCCGCTGATCGTGGCCACCGACCCTTCCGGGTTCACGCTGACCGTGGCGCTGGCCTCGCTGCGTTCCGACGACCAGGTCGGTCCCGGCGTGGTGCTGGCCGGCGCGCTGCTGGCGTTGCTGCCCAGCCTGCTGGTCTACCTCTCGCTGCAGAAGTCGTTCCTCGCGGGGATCACCACGGGGGCGATCAAGGGATGATCGCCGGGACGGGGATATCGGGTATGCGATTCGACGGGGTGCTGTTCTTCCCGGTGACGCCGTTCGACGCGGCGGGTGAGCTGGCCGAGGACGCGCTCGCCGAGCACGTCAAGCACGGCGTGTCCGCCGGGCCGGGCGGGGTGTTCGTGGCCTGCGGGACGGGGGAGTTCCACGCGCTGGAGCCGGCGGAGTTCGAGCGGGCGGTGCGGGTGGCGGTGGAGGCCACCGCCGGCCGGGTGCCGGTGTTCGCCGGTGCCGGCGGGGCGCTGCCGCTGGCGGTGCGGTTCGCCGAGGCCGCGGAACGGGCCGGCGCCGACGGCCTGCTGCTGCTCCCGCCGTACCTGGTGGCCAGCCCGCCCGCCGGGCTGGTCCGCTGGGTGACCGCGGTGACCGGGCGGACCAGCCTGCCGGCCATCGTCTACCAGCGCACCAACGCCGTGTTCACCCCGGACACCGCGGCCGAGGTGGCCGAACTGCCCGGCGTGGTCGGCTTCAAGGACGGGCTGGGCGACCTCGACCTGATGCAGCGCATCGTGCTCGCCGTCCGCGACCGCGTCGGCGGCCCGTTCCCGTTCTTCAACGGCCTGCCCACCGCCGAGATGACCGTGCCGGCCTACCGGGGCATCGGCGTCGAGCTGTACTCGTCGGCGGCGTTCTGCTTCGTCCCCGAGGTGTCCCTGGCCTTCTACCGCGCGGTGACCGCTGGCGACACCGCCACCACCGAGCGGCTGCTCACCGAGTTCTACCGACCGCTGGTCGAGCTGCGGGACACCGTGCCCGGCTACGCCGTCTCGCTGGTCAAGGCCGGGGTCCGGCTGCGCGGCCTGGACGTCGGCGGGGTCCGCCCGCCGCTGATCGATCCCACCCCGGCACACCTGGCCGAGCTGGACCGCCTGATCGCCCGCGGCCTGCGACTCGTGGAGGACCACGCATGAAGATCCGGGACGTTGTGCTCACGCCGGTGGCCTTCGCCGACCCGCCGCTGCTCAACTCCGCCGGCGTGCACGAGCCGTGGGCGCTGCGCACCATCGTCGAGGTGCACACCGACGAGGGCATCAGCGGCCTCGGCGAGACCTACGGCGACCAGGAACACCTGGACCGGCTGCGCGCCGTCGCGCCGCACCTGGTCGGGCTGGACGTGTTCGCCGGCAACGCCATGCACGCGCGGGTCGCCGCGGCCCTGGGCGGCGCCACCGGGCACGACATGCACGGGCTGACCGGGCAGATCACCGCTGCCGGCACGGTGGACCGGGTGTTCTCCCCGTTCGAGGTGGCCTGCCTGGACATCCGGGGCAAAGCGCTCGGCCGGCCGGTGTGCGACCTGCTCGGCGGCGCGGTCCGGGACGCCGTGCCGTACAGCGCGTACCTGTTCTACAAGTGGGCCGGCCACCCCGGTGCCGAACCGGACACCTGGGGCGAGGCGCTGGGCCCGGACGGCATCGTCGCCCAGGCCCGGGCCATGGTGGAGCGATACGGATTCGGCTCGATCAAGCTCAAGGGCGGGGTGTTCTCGCCGGAGCAGGAGATCGAAGCCATCCACGCGCTCCGGGACGCCTTCCCGAACCACCCGCTGCGGCTGGACCCCAACGCGGCATGGACGGTCGAGACGTCGGTCAAGGTGGCCGAGGCGCTGGACGGGGTGCTGGAGTACCTGGAGGACCCGACACCCACCATCGAGGGCATGGCCGAGGTCGCCAGGCGCACCCCGATGCCGCTGGCCACCAACATGTGCGTGGTCGCCTTCGAGCACCTGCCGCCCGCGGTCGCCCGGAACGCGGTGCAGGTCGTGCTCTCCGACCACCACTACTGGGGCGGGCTGCACCGCTCCCACGAGCTTGCCGCGATCTGCCGCACCTTCGGCATCGGGCTGTCCATGCACTCCAACTCGCACCTGGGCATCAGCCTGGCCGCGATGACCCACCTGGCCGCCGCCACCCCGAACCTGGACTACGCCTGCGACACGCACTACCCGTGGAACCGCGCGGACGACGTGGTCCGGCCCGGCGCGCTGACCTTCACCGGCGGCGCGGTGCCGGTGCCCACCACGCCCGGCCTCGGCGTCGAACTGGACCGGGACACCCTGGCCCGGCTGGCGGAGAACTACCGCACCTGCGGGGTGCGCACCCGGGACGACACCGGGTACATGCGCACCGTGGACCCGAGCTACGCGAGGAAACGGCCGCGGTGGTAAGCACGGTGGCGCATGCCTACCCGTGGGACCTGGTCGGCGACCCGGCCGCCGCGGAGCGGATCGCCGGGCTCGGCGTGGACGCGGTGGCGCTCGCCGCGTCCTACCACACCGTGCGGGCCGCCACCCCGCTGCACCCGGCGCACCGCGTGGTGGACGCCCGGCACGCCGCGTTCTACCTGCCCGTGCGCGAGGAGGCGTGGCGGGGCCGGCGGCTGGTCCCCGCCGCACCGTCCTGGGTGGACGGTCCGGACCCGTTCGGCGCGGCCGCCTCGGCGCTGCGCGCCGCCGGGTTGCCGGTGTACGCGTGGACGGTGCTCACGCACTCGAGCCGGCTGGGCGTGGCGCACCCGGAGCTGACCGTGCGCAACGCCTTCGGTGACCGCTACCCGTACGCGCTGTGCCCGGCCAACGGCGACGTGGCCGAGTACTGCGCCACGCTGGTCGGCGAGATCATCCACATCGGACAGCCGGACGGAATGGTGCTGGAGGCGTGCGGGCCGCTCGGCTTCGTGCACGGCGGGCACCACGAGAAGACCGACGGCGCCGAATGGACCCCGGCCCAGCAGAAGTTGCTGTCCCTGTGCTGCTGCGCCGGCTGCGCGGCGCGGTACGCGGGCGCCGGGATCGACGTGGCCGAGCTGCGCGCCGCGATCCGGTCCGGAGTGGACGGTGGGGCCACGGACGTGGCGGCCGCGCTCGGCACGCTCACCCCGGCGGTTTCCGCGGTGCGCACCGGGCTTGCCGGGGACCTGCGCCGGCTCCTGGTCGGCGAGATCCGCCGGCTGGCGCCCGACACGCGGATCGTGCTGCACGCCAGCGCCGACCCGTGGGCCACCGGGCCGTTCGCCACCGTTGCACCCGCGGTGGACGCCCAGGTGGACGTGCTCACCGCGACCTGCTGGACCGGGCCGGAGCAGAGCCTGCCCGGCCTGCGCGCGCTGCGCGCGGTGGCCGGCCCGGACGCGCGCCTCGCCGGCTACCTGCTCGCCCTGCCGCCGCGCCCGGCGGACGGCGCGGCACTGCTGGCCGAGATGCGCCGCTACGCCGACGCGGGTGTCGCCGAGTTCCACCTGTACCACGCCGGGCTGGCCGAGCCCGCCCAGCTGGTCGCGATGCGCGACGCGGTCGCCGGTATCGGCGCCTCGCTGTCCGGGTAACGGCCGCGGCGTGCAACCCCGGGGCGCCCCGGTCGCGTCCTTTCGGCATGAGACGCCTCAGGCATGATGTGGACGTCACGCGGTTTCGCTCCCGCCGACCAGGCACCCGCACGGCCGGTGGCGCGCCGGGGAAGTGCCGCGCGGGCATCCTGGCCGGCGTGGCAGCCGTGCTGCTCGCCGTGCTGGTCGGTGCCTGCGGCGGCAGGCAGGGCGGCCAGGTCGGCCCGGGAGCCCAACTGCCGGTCGCTCCTCCGTCGAGCAGCTCGACGCCGGCGGCGGTACCCCCGGCGCCCAACGGTGGCGTGCCCGTCACGCAGAGCCAGGTGAACGCCGCCGCACTCCCCGCCGAGTACCCGAGGAAGGTGTGGACCGAGGGCGACGGCCGCACCCTTGTCGCGTACGGTCAGGAGGGTGGCTGCGGCAAGGTCCGCGCCGACCTCGCCGAGCAGAGCGCCACCACGGTGCGGATCGTTTTCGTGGAGACGGTGCCCAAGGTGGACCGGCCGTGCACGATGGACCTCCGTTACCCGCCGCTGACCGTGCGGCTGGACCAGCCGCTCGGCAGCCGCACCGTCGTCCTCCAATCCCGCACCGACAAGGTCTGACAGCCCTTTCCGGAACCGGACCCGTGAGCCATGTCCCCTCCCCCAGGTGCCCCGCCGGCCCCCGGCGGGGCACCGCCCCGCGTGCCGGCGGCACGGCGCCGAGCCGGCGCCGCGGACAACCTCGGCGCCGTCCGCTCCGTCCTTCCGGCATGAGACGTTGGACAGTGCTTGCCGCGGGTGCGCTACTGGTCCTGGCTGCGGGCTGCGGGCCGTCCGGGATACCGGGCGCCGGGCCGACCGGCGCGCCCGGCACCGGTGCGCCGGGCACCGGAATCCCGAGCGCCCCGCCCGGCACCGGGACGAGCCCCGCGCCGATCCCGCCGCCGGTAGGCACCGGCGCTCCCGCTCCCCCCGGCGTCCCACCGGCCGCCGGGGGAAGCCCGGTGCCGGCCGATCGGGTGGACGCCAACGGCCTACCGCCGGCGGAGCGCACCGGGGTGTGGACCGCGGACGGCGGGCGGACCGTCGGCATACAGGAGGAGCAGACCGGCTGCACCACGCTGCGCCTCGACGTGGTCGACCAGAACCCGCAGCAGGTGCGGCTGGTGCTGGTGAGCACCACCACCACACACCAGTTCTGCCCGCACTACGTCCGGCAGGTGTCCGTCACCGCCGCCCTGGCCGCGCCGCTCGGCGACCGGACCGTGGTACTGACCTCCCGCAGCGAGACCCGGTGACGCGGGCCGCCGCCCGCCGGCACACCAGCGGCGGGCGGCGGGACGGGTCGGGTCAGCGGCGGAAGGAGATCTGCAGGGTCGGCTGGCCGGACTCGGCGAAGAAGTCGTTGCCCTTGTCGTCGACCACCACGAAGGCCGGGAAGTTCTCCACCTCGATCTTCCACACGGCCTCCATGCCTAGCTCCGGGTACTCGAGCACGTCGACCTTCCGGATGCAGTCCTGGGCCAGCCGGGCCGCCGGGCCGCCGATCGAGCCGAGGTAGAACCCGCCGTGCTTCCGGCACGCCTCGACCACCTGGCGGGACCGGTTGCCCTTGGCCAGCATCACCAGCGACCCGCCGGCGGCCTGGAACTGCTCCACGTAGGAGTCCATCCGGCCGGCCGTGGTGGGCCCGAACGAGCCGGAGGCGTAGCCGTCCGGGGTCTTCGCGGGGCCCGCGTAGTAAACCGGGTGGTCGCGCAGGTACCGCGGCATCGGCTCGCCGGCGTCCAGCCGCTCCTTGATCTTCGCGTGCGCGATGTCCCTGGCCACCACGAGCGGGCCGGTCAGCGACAGCCGGGTCTTCACGGGCAGCCTGGACAGCGTCGCCCGGATCTCGTCCATCGGCCGGGTCAGGTCGATCGGCACCACGTCGTCGGAGAGCTGCTCGTCGTGCACCTCGGGCAGGAACCGGGCCGGGTCCCGCTCGAGCTGCTCCAGGAACACCCCCTCCGGGGTGATCTTCGCCTTGGCCTGCCGGTCGGCCGAGCAGGACACCGCGATGCCCACCGGGCAGGACGCCCCGTGCCGGGGCAGCCGGATCACCCGCACGTCGTGGCAGAAGTACTTGCCGCCGAACTGCGCGCCGATGCCGAACTGGCGGGTCATCTCGAGCACCTGCTGCTCGAGGTCGACGTCCCGGAAGCCGTGCCCGAGCGGGGAACCCTCGGTGGGCAGGGTGTCCAGGTAGCGCGCCGAGGCCAGCTTGGCCACCTTGAGGTTGTACTCGGCGGACATGCCGCCGACCACGATCGCCAGGTGGTACGGCGGGCACGCCGCGGTGCCCAGCGAGCGCAGCTTCTCGTCCAGGAACCGCGCCAGCCGGCTCGGGTTCAGCACCGCCTTGGTCTCCTGATACAGGAACGTCTTGTTGGCGCTACCGCCGCCCTTGGCGAGGAACAGGAAGTCGTAGCGCGGCTCGGTGCCGCCGGCCGCGTACAGCTCGATCTGGGCGGGCAGGTTGGTGCCGGTGTTGCGCTCCTCCCAGAAGTTCAGCGGCGCCATCTGCGAGTAGCGCAGGTTGAGCTGCTGGTAGGCGTCGAAGATGCCGCGGGAGAGCGCCTGCTCGTCGGCGCCGCCGGTGAGCACCGTCTCGGTGCGCTTGCCGATGACGATGGCGGTGCCGGTGTCCTGGCACATCGGCAGCACGCCGCCGGCCGAGATGCAGGCGTTGCGCAGCAGGTCGGTGGCCACGAACCGGTCGTTGGGGCTGGCCTCCGGGTCGTCCACGATCGCCCGGAGCTGGGCCAGGTGCGAGGGGCGCAGCAGGTGCTGGATGTCCCTGATCGCCTCGGTGGCGAGCCGGCTCAGGGCGGCCGGTTCGATCTCCAGGAACTGCCGTCCCGCCGCGGAGACGAGTCGAACGCCGTCCGGCGAGACCAACCGGTACTCCGTGTGGTTGTCCGGGCCGATCGGCAGCACGTCGGTGTACTGGAACGTCGTGGTCGTGGCGGTCACGTTCGCGGGCTCCCTCGCACGCGGTCAGGTACGGAAGGACGGTACCCCGCGCCGGCCGGCACGCCACGGAAGGCGAGATGTGATCCCTGTCCGGGCCGCCGACGGCGGCGACCCGCCGGGCCGCGACCGCCACAAGGCCGACCCGTCCAACCGGTCCCGCGACGGCCGGAGCGACCCCGAACATGTCGGGAGGCCGGGCCGGCCCCCGACCGTCCCGACCTCCCGGGGAAGGCGACCACGGAGCGTGATGGGTAGCCCGCGTCGCGTCGTCTGTCCGCCAAAGACCGTGCCGTGACCCGCGACACAAGTCAATGCGGCCGAACGGAACTACTTCGCTGGGCCGAATGGTCCAGCGGCCTCGTCAGCTCGCGTACGCGCGCAGCCGCTCCGCCCGGTCGCCCTGCCGGAGCTTCGCCATCACCTCGCGCTCGATCTGCCGCACGCGCTCCCGCGACAGGCCGAACCGCTTACCGATCTGGTCCAGCGTCTTGGGCTGACCGTCCTCCAGGCCGTACCGCAGCCGGATCACCGCCTGCTCGCGCTCGTCGAGCGTGGCCAGCACCCGCTGCAGGTCGTCCTGGAGCAACCCGGAGATCACCGCGCTCTCCGCGTCCGTGGCCTCGCCATCCTCGATGAAGTCGCCCAGGGGAGCGTCCTCGTCGGTGCCCACCGGCATGTCCAGGCTCACCGGGTCCCGCGCGTGGTCCAGCAGGTCGGCCACCTTCGACGCCGGCAGGCCGCACTCCCTGGCCAGCTCCTCGTGGGTGGCCTCGCGCCCGAGCTGCTGGTGCAGGTCCCGCTTCACCCGCGCCAGCTTGTTGACCTGTTCCACCAGATGCACCGGAAGCCGGATGGTCCGGCCCTGATCCGCCATTCCGCGGGTGATGGCCTGCCTGATCCACCAGGTGGCGTAAGTCGAGAACTTGTAGCCCTTGGTGTAGTCGAACTTCTCGACCGCGCGGATCAAACCCAGGTTGCCTTCCTGGATCAGGTCCAACAGCGGCATTCCCCGACCGGTGTAACGCTTCGCGAGTGAAACGACCAGCCGAAGGTTCGCCTCCAGCAGGTGGTTCTTGGCCGCTTGGCCGTCGCGGACGAGTTGCTCCAGCTCGTCGCGACGCTTGGGGGAGAGGCGCTTCGCCGTCTCCAGCATGTGCTGGGCGAACACCCCTGCCTCGATCCGCTTGGCGAGGTCGACCTCCTCCGCCGCGGTGAGCAGGGCTGTCCGGCCGATCCCGTTCAGGTAGACCCGTACCAGGTCGGCGGCGGGCCCCTGAGCGTCGAGATCAGCCTCGGCGGTGACCTCCGGGTCATAATTCTGCGGGACGGTCATGGTGCTCCCTCCCCTGTCGCGGGCGTGCGGGCGCGTCACACACCGGCGCGGCGCTGCGCGGCGAGCCTTACGGCGGGGCCATCCAGGAGGGGATACCCGCCGCCTTCGGGCTGGACACTGTGGGGAACGAGTGCGATTCCGAATTCGTTCCCGAGTTCCTCACCCAGCAAGACGTTGCAGCGGTCACAGCGGTTGCGGTCAGAAACTGAGGATCACCTGAGAAGAGCTGAGTGTTTGCTGAGACGGAAAACGTCCGGCCGCTCGGGTGTCCCGCGTGTGGAGGTTCCGGCTTCGGCCGGAGCCGGCGGTCACACCTCGACCAGCACCGTGAACGGGCCGTCGTTGACGCTCTCCACCGCCATCATCGCGCCGAACCGCCCGGTCCGCACCCGCGCGCCGCGTGCCCGCAGCGCCTTCACCACGGCCTCCACCAGCGGCTCGGCCTGCTCCGGCCGGGCGGCCTGGGTCCAGGACGGCCGGCGGCCCTTGCGGGTGTCCCCGTACAGCGTGAACTGGCTGACCACGAGGAGTGGCGCCCCGGCCGTGGCGCAGGACTGCTCGTCCCGCAGGATGCGCAGCTCGTGCAGCTTCCGCGCGATGGTCTCCGCCTGCTCCACCGTGTCGTCCCGGTGCACGCCGAGCAGCACCAGCAGCCCCGGCTCGTCGATCGCCCCGACGACCTCGCCGTCCACCCGGACGCTGGCCCGGCTCACCCGCGCGGCCACCGCTCGCATCCCCGTCGCCCTCCTCACCGTGCGCCACACCCCGGCGGCTCTTCAGGGTCGCGCACCGCCGGGATCAGCCGGCGAGCGGGGCGGGCAGCAGCATGCCGTGCCGGACCAGCTCCCGGATCACCGGAACCGCGGTGCGCGCCAACTCCTCGGTCGGCGCGTCATGCCCGGCGGCGAGCAGCGCCAGCAGGTCGGTCAGGGGCAGCGCGCCGCGGCACCCGGCCAGCAGTGCGGCGACCAGGTCGTCCACCTCGTGCTGCCAGCCGGGGCCGTCCATCCGGTGCAGCCGGCGCACCACCGGGCGCCACCCCTCGTCACCGGCGGAGGACACCTCCTCCAGCATCACGCTGGGCGGCACCACGAACCGGGTGGCGAGCAACTCGTCCGGGGCGCCGTGGTCGCGCAGCCAGGCGACCCGGTCCAGCCAGCCGGCGGTCTCCGGGCCGAGCGGGTCGTCGTAGGCGTGCCGCAGGTCCTCGCACACCACCTCGCCGCCGGTGGCGCCGGTGCGGCGCAGCGTGACGAACCCGAAACCGATGCCGTCCACCTTCTGCTCGGCGAACCAGTCCAGCCAGGCCGCCGCCTTGCGCCGGCCCTCGGGGGAGACCGGGTCCACGCCGGCGTCGCGCAGCCAGGTGCCCACGTACATCGCCGGGTCGGCGATGTCCCGCTGCACGAACCAGGCATCCACCCCACCGCCCGGCGGCAGCCACCGGGTCACCCGGTCGGCCCAGTCCTGGCCGCGCACGTGCAGCCAGGACGCGAGCAACTGGCCCACCCCGCCGTCGGTGAGGAACGCCGGGAGCTGCCGGATGACCAGCGCGCTCGCGTCGTCCCCGGCCAGCCCGGAGTCCCGGTACACGTAGTCCACCCGCGGCGGGCCGACCACGAACGGCGGATTGGTGACCACCTGGTCGAACCGGCGGCCGGCCACCGGCGTGAACCACTCGCCGCGGCGCGTCTCCACGTCCAGCTCGTTGAGCCGGAAGGTGGCCTCGGCCAGGGTGAGCGCCCGCTCGGACACGTCGGTCGCGGTGATCCGCGCGGCGTGCCGGCTGGCGTGCAGCGCCTGCACCCCGCAGCCGGTGCCCAGATCCAGCAGCGTGCCCACGGGCCGTCGCGCGGTGGCCCGGATCAGGCTCATCGAGGCGTGGCCGACGCCGAGCACGTAGTCCGGCGGGACCTCGCCCAGCTCGCCCCGGCCGCGCCGCGGCTCCGGGTCCAGGTCCGAGACGACCCACCAGGAACCCTGCTCGTCGCCGTGCGGCCGCACGTCCAGCGCGGCCAGGTAGCCGTCCCCGTTCCGGCGCAGCAACCCGGCCCGCACCGCGTCCTCCACGCCGAGCGGGTGCAGCGCGGCCCGCACGGCCGGCTCCGGTTCGGTGTCGCCGAGCAGGAACAGCCGCATCAGCGTGCCCAGCTCGCCCGCGTCCCTGGTGGCCCGCGAGGCCGGCTCCGGCTCGCCGCGGCCGAGCGCGGCGTGCGCGTGCGGGCCGAGCAGGTCGACCACCCCGTCGGCGTCGTAGCGGGCGGCGCGGAAGGCGTCCCGGAGGCGGGCGCAGACATCCGCGGAAAGATCCGGCAGCACGGGAGAATGCTTGCACGCCCGGGCCGGGTTCGCTCTCCGTGACGGGCGGCGGTCAGCCGGGCAACTCGCCGCGGAGTTCGGCCACCGCCAGCGCGAGCGCCATGGCCAGCCGGTCCCGCGCCCGGTCCAGGGGCAGCGCGGTGACCTCGGCCATCCGGTTCAGCCGGTAGCGCAGCGTGTTCGGGTGTACGGACAGCGCGGCGGCAGCGGCCCGCACGTCGCCCTGCGCGTCCAGCCAGGCCCGCAGCGTGGCCGCGTACCGGGTGCCGTACGCGACGTCGTGCGCGATCAGGTCGGCTACCGGGCCCCTGGTCGGCACCCGCCCCGCGTCGGCCGCGGCGACCAGCCGCCGCAGCAGCACCCGCGACCAGGACTCGTCGTAGACCACGGGGGCGGCGCCGGCGTCCTCGGCCGCGTGCAGGGCCAGGCACTCGTCCGCCTCCCGCCGGGACGTGGGCAGCTCGGCGGCGTCGGCGGGACCGCCGACGCCGGCCCGCAGCTCCGCCTCGGCGGGCAGCTCCCGGGCCAGCGACAGCACCCACGTCCGGGCCGGTTCGGGGTCGTCGCCGCAGGGCAGCACGGTGTAGAGCACGTTGCCGAACAGGGCGCTGCGGCCTGGCCGGGACCAGCCGAACCCGGCGGTGGCCCGCTGGAAGGCGAGCAGCGCGGCGCCGTGCTCGCTCTCGCCGGCGTGCGCCTGCACGGCGATCACCCGCAGATCGGTCGCGGGCAACCCCAGCCGGGTCAGCGCGGCCGACGCGCCCGGCGCCGCGTCCAGCAGGCTGATCACCAGGTCGGCCTCCACCTGCCGTTCCAGGTCGCTGGACGCCCTGGCGCGCAGCAGGTGCAGCGCGGCGGTGCGCGCGCCGTCCACCAGCGCGGCCGCCCGCTGCTCGCTGACCGGCTCGTCCACCTCCACCCACACCGAGCCGAGCAGTTCCCGCCCGGCCCTTACCGCGGCGACCAATCGGGCGCCCAGGGCCTCGGTGAGCTGCGGCACGAACAGCGGCTGGTCCGAGCAGGCCAGGTGCCGGAACACGCCGTAATCCTCCTGGGCCCGGCGCACGTCCTCGGGCACCCGGCGACCCATGATCGTGCTGATCCGGGCCGGGTCCACGTTCTGCTGGCGGTAGGAGTAGGCCAGCACCCGGGACTGCTGGTCCTCGATGGTGACCGGGCCGCCGACTACCGCGGCGATCGCGTCGGCCAGCGCGAACAGGTCGCCGGGCGCCTCGGTGGAGAACTGGTGACCGCCGAGCACCAGGGTTTGCACCGCGCTCGCCACCTGCGCCCACGGCACGTCCCGCTCCACCAGCAGCACGGCGGCCCCGGAGCGGCGGGCGGCTGCGCACACCCGCTCGTCCAGCGGGGGTTGGCCGTGCAGCAGCACCGCGGCCGCCTGGGTCTCGCCGACCAGCCGGGCCGCCCCGCTCACCGAGCCGATGCCCAGGCCGAGCAGCACGTCGTCGGCGGCGGCGGGCGCGGGTTCCGCCGGATCGTGCAGGGCGACGCCGCGTAGCTCCACCGCCCGGCCACGCGGGGCGCAACACAGGTGCGTGCCGAGGCTGCCCAGCACGTCGACCAGCCGGTCAAGGGTGACCACGCGAACCTCGCCGACCAGGAGGAACCGCCATCGCGCCGATCGTAGCCACCGACCGTCACGCAGGGCTTTGGCCGGACCCGTCTGCGGCGCCGGGATGCCACGCGCGCGTGACGCGCGCACCCTGGAGGACGCTGCCAGCGTGACGATCGGCGGCCCGTCGGTGGGAGTCGCAGGCTCGCGGCCACGAAGGAGAGACCATGACGGGGTTGGCGGACGGGGTACTCGGCGGGCTGGACGGCATGCTCGGTGACCTGGAGGAGTGTTACGTCGACCTGCACCGCCACCCGGAGCTGTCCTACCAGGAGATCCGCACCGCCGCGCGGGTGGCCGAGCGGCTGGCGGGGCTCGACTACCGGGTGACCACCGGGGTGGGCGGGACCGGGGTGGTGGGGGTGCTCGACAACGGGCCGGGGCCCACGGTGCTGCTGCGCGCCGACATGGACGCGCTGCCCGTCGCGGAGTTGACCGGGCTGCCCTATGCGAGCACGGCCACCGCGATCGACGGGGACGGCCGCCGGGTGCCGGTGATGCACGCCTGCGGCCACGACATGCACGTCACCTGGCTGCTCGGCGCCGCGAGGCTGCTCGCCGCGGCACGGGCGGACTGGCGGGGCAGCGTGGCCGTGGTGTTCCAGCCGGCCGAGGAGTTCGGCGGCGGCGCGCAGGCCATGGTCGACGACGGGCTGTTCGAGCTGGTCGGCGTGCCGGACGTGGTACTGGGCCAGCACGTCGCGCCGGCACCGGCGGGCATGGTGCTGTGCCGGGCCGGCACCATCATGGCGGCCAGCGACTCGGTGCTGGTCCGGCTGTTCGGCCGGGGCGGGCACGGGTCGCGGCCGGAGACCACGGTGGATCCGGTGGTGATGGCGGCGGCCACCGTGCTGCGGCTGCAGACGGTCGTGTCCCGGGAAATCGCGGCCACCGACGCGGCCGTGGTCACCGTGGGCGCGATCAACGCGGGCACCCAGGACAACGTCATCCCGTCCGAGGCCGAGCTGCGGGTCAACGTGCGCAGCTTCGACCAGCAGGTCCGCCGCCGGGCGCTGGCCGCGGTGGAGCGGATCGTGCGGGCCGAGGCCACGGCCTCCGGGGCGCCGCGCGAGCCGGAGATCACCGTCACGAACTCCTTCCCGATCACCGTGAACGACGAGCCGGCGACCCTCCGGTTGACGGCCGCGTTCACCGACCACTTCGGGGCGGACCGGGTGGTCGAGGCGCCGCTCGCCACCGGTAGCGAGGACTTCGGGGTGCTCGGCGACGCGTGCGGGGCTCCCTCGGTGTTCTGGTTCGTCGGCGGCATCGACGCCGCCGCGTTCGCCGAGGCCGAGGCCACCGGGCGACTGGAGACCGACGTGCCGTCGAACCACTCGCCGCACTTCGCGCCGGTGCCGCACCCGACCATCGCCACCGGGGTGCGAGCGCTGGTGGCGGCCGCGCTGGCCTGGTTGCGCGACGGGCCTGGGGACCGGGCCCGGGCCTGACGAGGGCGACTTGGCGATCGAAGCCGAATCCGTGCTGTCGGATGTCGCCTCGTGGTGGGACGATGGACCCGTCAGCCTGTTCCGGGACTGGACTGACCCGCGATGACGGGCACGTGATCGCGGCGCGCGTTCGGGAACAGGCACAGACGTCCGAGGCGGAGGTGGTGTCGTGAAAGGCGCCGGGCAGCGGGACGGCACCCCGGTCCTGATCACCGAGGCGGCGCCCTCCTTCGACGACCAGCATGCGGCGCGGCGGCGCAAGTACGCGATCATGATGGCGTTGCGTATCCCGTGCCTGATCCTGGCCGGCGTGTTCTACCAGACGTGGTGGCTGGCGGTGCTGTTCGTGCTGCTGTCGGTGCCGTTGCCGTGGATGGCGGTGCTGATCGCCAACGACCGGCCGCCACGCAGGTCCGAGAAGGTCAACCGGTTCCGGCTGCGGGCGCGGGAACTGGAGGCGCGGGAACACCACGTCATCGGGGAATGAGCCGCCACCCGTGGGTGCGGTGGATCGCTCGTGGGCCCGAGGGTGTGTGCGGCATCATGGACCCATGAGCTCTCCGACCCAGACGTTGCCCGACGTCGACACTCGTCCCGAGGGCACCGACCGCACCGGGGACGACACCCCGAAGATGTTCCACTACGTGCGGAAGAACAAGATCGCGGAAAGCGCGGTCATGGGCACGCACGTGGTGGCGCTGTGCGGCGAGGTGTTCCCGGTGACCCGCTCACCCAAGCCGGGTTCTCCGGTCTGCCCCGAGTGCAAGCGGATCTACGAGATGCTGCCACCCGGCGGCGACGGCGATAGCTGACCTGCGCAAACGGTTCCGTGAGATGCCGGGCCGACGCGGCTTGTCCCGTGGCTGTCCCGCGCCTGTCCGGCGGGCTGCGTCCGTACCCGGTCGAGATGCTGCCCCAGGTCCGCACGTGGTCAACGCCGCCCCTGGACACGGCGATCAGTAGACGATCGAACCTCTCTCGCAGGACCCGCCCTCGGCCGGCGGTTGCCACGGCATCGAGTCGGGCCGGCACTGCGCCCAGGTTGATCAGTTCTGCGCGGGTCCACAGGGCGAGTTGGTTCGGTCCCGGCTTACGGCTGATTCGCCTCACCGCTGCCTCCTGACACCCCGCCGGTTTGAAGATCGGCGGCCGGTCGCCGCCGTTCCCTCGCCCTTGCCGCACTTAGCGCCGGGTCGTCGGGGTCAAGGGTGGGCGCTTGCGCCCATCGCGGAGCGACGCCGGAGGCGCCCTTGATGCCGGCGGCCCGGCGCTAAACGATCTCGGGCGAGAGGGGCGCGGCGCTGGTGACGCGCTGGTGCCCGGTGGCGTTGACGGTTCTCGCGCCGCCGGCGGCCGGCGCTCCCCAGCCGGGCTGGTGCGGTGCCTGCTCGCCCGGCCGCCGGCCGGGAGCGGAGCGGTAGGCCGGTGTGCCGGGCGGTGCTGTGGTGATCCGGTGCCAGCGTGAGGGGCGGGACGCGCGCCGCCGGCGGCGGCGCGCCTTGATCCTCTAGAGCTGGATTCGGCAGCAGCTAGATCAGTGCTGTGCTGGTGTCGGCGCTGCACTCGGTCCTCTGGGGTCATGGATGCAAGAGTGACGGTCGGGGTGTGGTGGGTCGACGCGGTACCTAGGGTTAGGTGCGTGGACCTCATGGCATGGGCGCATGACGTAGCGAGCGAACGGCTGGCGGAGGCGCTGCCTCGCCGGTGGGTGCATGTGCAGGGGGTGGCGGAGAGGGCGACGGAGGTCGCGAAGCTGTTCGCGGAGGATGCTGACCTTCTCGTGGCGGCGGCCGTGTTGCATGACGTGGGGTACGCGCCGGAGCTGGCGGTGACGGGGTTTCATCCGCTGGACGGGGCGCGCTTCTTGCGGACGACGGACGCGCCGGCGCGCTTGGTCAACCTGGTCGCGCACCATTCGTGCGCCTACCGCGAGGCGGAGTTGCGGGGGCTGTCGGCGGAGCTGGCGGAGTTCACCGACGAAGAGACGCCGCTGCGGGACGCGCTGTGGTGGGCGGACATGACGACCGGGCCGGACGGGCAGCGGCTGACGGTGCACGAGCGGATCGCGGAGATTCAGAGTCGCTACGGGCCGGATGACCTGGTGACCTGGTTCATTCGCCAGGCGAAGCCGGAGCTGGTGGCCGCGGTGGAGCGCACCGAGGCACGGGCGCGCGCGGCCGGGCTGGTCACCACGTGAAGTAGGCGCTGGGTCGGTTCTGCATGGCGTGCTCGATGCGGAGCCGGATCGACGGGTGGATGTTCAACGCGCCCAGGTCGCCGGGCTCGACCCAGTGGACTTCCTTGGACTCGCTGCTCGTGCGCAGCTCGCCGCCGACCGGCCGGGCGCGGAAGCAGATCGAGAACTCCTGCCGCACCTCGCCGTCCGAGTACGCGATGACGTGGGCGGGGTCGGTGTAGACGCCGATGATCTCGGTGGGTTCGACGTCGATCCCGGTCTCTTCTTTGACCTCGCGCACGACGGTGTGGCCGATGCTTTCGCCGAGGTCCTGGGCGCCACCGGGGATGCTGTACAGGTCGTTGTCGGTGCGCCGGATCATCAGCACCCGGCCGGCATCGTCCTGCACGAACGCCGTCACAGCGACCACGATGCTGTTCGCCTTCGGGGCGTTGGGGTCCTGGTAGTAGTCCACGCGCGCCATGACTTCCTGCCTACCACCTCGGCGGGCTGGCCGTGTTCCACACGCTGTCGAAGCTCTCCGAGTAGGTCTCAAACAGGTCGCCGCCGGAGAGCCGGCGCAGGTGCAGCACCGGGGCGTGTGCGGCCATGAACCCGTAGACGTGCGTGTTCACCAGCATCTCGTCATCGAAGCGGTAGATCGAGTTGTAGAGCGTGGTGCGGTGGCACCGGATCTCCACCCCGGGCTCCCCGTCTAGCGGCCGGTAGAACGCCAGGGCGTTACGCACCTTGGCCGCCAGCGTGGTCTTGCCGATCCCCTCCTCCTCGCTGCGCCGCGCGACCTCCCGGCTGGCGGGGTCACCGACCAGGATTCGCACCTTCGCGCCGGCCTGGGCCTTGGGCCGCAGCGTCCTGATCAGCGTGGGGTTGTCGGTGAGGAACATGCCCGAGTACATCAGCACCTCGATGTGCTCGGCGGCCTGCTCGAGCAGGCGCGACCACAGGTCCTGCGGCACCGAGTGACGGTGCGGGTAGACCTTCACGACCTCGGAGCCGCCGATCTCGGCGACCCGTTCCGGGGCCACGGCGTCGGGCCACAGGTAGTTCTCGGTCTCGCGCACCATCGCGGCGATGGCGTGGCGGTGGCGCGGGTAGGGCGTGCGGCCCGTGGTGATCCACCGCTCGACGGTCTTGGGGTCCACGCCGATGGCCTTGGCCACTTGGTCGAGGTCCAATCCGTTGCGCAGTAACGCGTCTCGTAGCCGTTCGTTCGGCACTTCCCCACCCCCGGGACGACTTGGGACGTCTGGAAGCTAACAGAGGACGTCCCGAGATGTCCCGCTATGCGGTGCTCGTGTCCTCGATTTCCGCCGAAAGTCGTGGGTGTCGACAACGCCGGGCACAAGGTCCCGGCCGACACCGAGGACATGGAGAACGAGATGGCAATCCCGGGCGGGGCGCGGTTCCCTGTGGCGCACGACCAGGTGTTTCCGAAGGGCGCGCTGGTGATGGGCGTGGAGCCGGTCATGCGGTTCCAGACCGCCGAGGATCGGGCGCGGGGCCGCGTGCAGGAGCAGGAGACCGACAAGGAGACCGGCGAGCGGCTGTGGGCGGTCACGGTGATCGACCAGTCCGCCGAGCGGAAGGCCGACGCGGTGGTCACAGTGAAGATCGCCGCGCCGCACCAGCCGGTGCCGCCGGAGGCGATCCCGGGCACGGACCTGCGGCCGGTGGTCTTCGAGGGGCTGACGGTCACGCCGTGGATCGACGACAAGGCGTGCCGCCCGGCCGGGCCGGGCGACAAGCACCGCTGCCGGGCGCGGATGGGCTACAGCCTGCGGGCGCGCGAGATGAAGCCGGTCAGCAACAGCGGTGGCGCCTCCAAGACCACGGCAAAGGCCGCGTGACCGGCAATGCGGGAGCTGGTGAAGGTGCACGTCTCCCAGGACGTGCCGATCCGGTTGCAGTCGCTGGGGTTCGCCGACCGCGTGGAAGTGCGCTTCGGCAAGGCGTTCCCGGTGGCGCTGCTGGTCGATCGGGCCGCGCTCGACCGGTTCATCGAGGTCTTGCAGACCGGCCGGGACGAGCTGGACGCGCAGTCCAAGGAACGGGGGTGAGCTGGTGGGCTTCAACGTGACGTGCTCGCCGGGGCACAACGCCGAGGCCGGCATGGTACAGGTCGCGCCGGGAATCCACGCGCTGATCCTCTACCTGGACCCGGTCAACGTGGCGGTGCAGGTCCCGCCGTTCCCGGAAGGGCCGAAGGTGCTGGCGCGGTTCTGCCGGCAACTGGCCCGGGAGGCCACGCGGTTCGCGGACCTGCTCGACCCGGCCTGGCCGAGCGAGAACACCGGCCGGCACACCCTGATGACGCAGGACGAGCCGGGACCGGGGGTGGGGTGATGGGTCAGGTCTTCCGCGACGTCACCAACCGGGCCTATGCCGCCACGGTCCGCCGCGAGGCCACGGTCGAGCTGCTGGGCCGGGAGTGCGGCTACCTGGTGCTCGGCTTCCGGGACCAGTGCGGCCCGATTCACCTGGTCATCGGCGAGGACTGCGCCCGCCGCGCGGCGGAGCTGATCCGGGCGACGCTGTCCTACCCGCCTACGCCGCCGGGCGGTGGTGTCTGAGTCGGCGCGGGGGCGGGTGTCCGTTGGTTGGTCGCCCCGGTGGCCCGTCCCGCGCCACCCACCCGCGAGGGAGTGGTGCCCGTGAGGCTACGAACCCTGCTCGGCCGGCGGAAGGGACCGGACCCCTACGCCGAACTGCGGCCCCTGCGGCTGCGGATCGTTTTCCGGGTCTGCGCCGGGAGTTGCGGGCAGACGACCTGGATGCCCGCACAGGACACGCTCTGCCGGGACTGCCGCCGGCGGCGTGACCGGTGCCGTGCCTGGCAGCGAGACCGGCGCGGACGGGGAGGTGAGAACACGGCGGCCCGGTTGGCTCGGGCGCTGCACGCGCTGATCTGACACGCGGGTCGGGGCGGTTGCTGGCTGGGAACCCGGCCGCCCCACCCGCAACAAGTCCACAAGCGACAGAAAGACCACGGAAACCGCAAAGGGGTCACGTGGCGAGGAAACGCGTGCCCATTGCGGTGCCGGGAAACGAAGGGCGCAAAGGCGGTGCTGGCTGGGACCCGCCGCCTCTGCGCCGTTCACCACCACGCGATGCGGAGTGAACAGCGATGAGCCTAGAGCCTCGTACGGGGGCAAGCGCAACCCCATCCCACCGAAAGGCACGCCGCTGCCCGCGGTGCCAACGGTTCGGCACCTTCGCGCCGAACTCCGTCGTCTGTGACCGCTGCGCCGGCGCGCTGCCGCTGGTGTTCGTCACGGTCACCGTCGCCCTGGTCGGAGCGGAGCGGTGATGGACGGACACACCCTCGGCGTCCTGCTGCTCGGCGGTGCCGCACTGGCGGTCGTGATCTGGGTTCTGCACAAGATCGGCCGTGCCCTGCTGAGCCTGGCCGAAGCCCTGGCGTCTGTCGCCGTCGTCTTCCTCGCCCTGTGGTTCCTGCTCAAGGGCGTGATGTGGTTGGTGCGCCAGCTCGTCACACATCCGCGTACAACCGGGACAGCCGTCGTTCTCGGGGCTTGGTGCCACTGGCTCGGCTGGCCGTCCCTCGCCGCTACGGCCGGATCGGTAGCGATGGTGCTCGCCGTGTGGTGGCGGGCCGACGTGGTGTCGTTCGACCGGTGGGCGGGCCACCGGCTGCGGTCGTGGTGGCAGCGCTGGACCGTCTACGCCCCCAAGCTGCCTGGTTGGCTGCACGCCTGCGGCCTGTCCTTCACCGAGGACACCGCGCCACTGATGGTGACGGTCAACCTGGTGGGCCGCAGGAAGGTTCGCCGGGAACGGCCGGCGACCGCCGTGCGGCTGCCCAAGGTCGTCGGCGTCAGGTCCGGCCCGTCGTGGGATGAGGTGCGGGTGCGGCTGGTGCCGGGACAGAAGCCGGAGGACTACGACGAAGCCACCCGCGCTCTCGCCTCGGCCCGGCGCGTGACCCGCTGCCAAGTCCGCGAGATCGCACCCGATGTGGTGTCGATCGACTTTCAGCGGCGCAACCTGCTCGCCGACCCGGTGGCCTGCCTCGACCTCGACGACCTGGCCGGCGTAGCGGGCTCGGCGGTGGACCTGCGGCGGGCGTTCGCCGGGCGCACCGAGTACGGCCAGGCCTGGCACCTGCCGCTGGCCGGGGCGGCCAGTCACACCCTCACCGCCGGGGCGACGGGGGCGGGCAAGAACTCGGTGATGTGGTGCCCGCTGGTCTCCATCGCCCCGGCCATCCGCGACGGCTTGGTGCGCCTGTCGGGGATTGATCCGAAGGGGATGGAGATGGCCTACGGCCGGCGCATCTTCACCCGCTACGCGGTCACCGGCCGCGACGCCCTGGCCGTGCTGGACGACCTGGTCGACGCCATGGACAAGCGCAAAGCGAAGTTCGCCGGCCGGGTCCGCTCGGTGCCGATCTCCCCGGACCACCCGTTGGAGATCGTGGAGTTCGACGAGATCGGCGCGCTCACGAAGTACGCCGACCGGAAGACGCGCGAGGCCATTACCGAACGGGTCGCGCTGTTGACCACACAGGGCCGGGCGCTCGGGTTCACCGTGCGGGGCTATGTGCAGGAGCCGACCAAGGACACGGTGCCGGTGCGGGAGCTGTTCCCCCGGCGGATCTGCCTGCGGGTCACCGCCAAGTCCCACGTGGGGATGGCGCTCGGGGACGGCGCGTACGAGCGCGGAGCCTGGGCGAACCGGATCGGCGAGTCCGAAGCCGGGGTCGGCTACATCTGGGGCGAGGGCGTGCGCGAACCGCTGCGGGTCCGCGCGGGCTGGGTGCCCGACGACACGATCAAGGCACTGGAAGCCTTCGTCACCGGCGATTCCAGCGACGCACTGGCTCTCCCGGCTGGGTCGGCCGACTCCAGCGAGGGGGGTGCGGCGGCATGACCACGATCACCCACTGCCAGCGGATGCGGGACATGCTGGCCTTGTTGGAGGTGATCCGGGCGCACCTGGCCGCGTACCCGGTGGCCGCGCCGGTGAACGTCAGCGCGGACGTCTTCGACGGCCTGGTGTCGGTGCAGCTCGGCGAGACGGGGTTGTCTGCCGTGGCCGAGGGGCTGCTGTCCTGGGCCGACACCCTCACCGACTGCACGGCTGAAGCGTGGCGGGTGCCGCACGGCAACAGCGTCCACCTGCTGATCAACGGCCGGGCTGCGGCTGCGGTGGCGGTGCGGATATACGGCGCCGTCGCCTATGACCCGGCCATCTTCCCCGGCCTGGCACCCGGCGACCGCCAGGCGCTCCCGCTCGACCGGTTGCGCGGCCGGTGGGGAGGTGCGGCGGCATGACCAACACCGCTGCCCCAACCGTGGTGGGCTCGTTGCCCGGCGATGTGGCCGGGCAGACACGGGCCGAGCGGATGCGCCAACCCCTCGCCCTGGACGTGGCCAAGGCGGCGGCGGAGCTGCACGGGGTGTGTGTGCGGCCGTTCACCATGGAGGTGGCCGACCCGGACACCTACGAGGTGCGCTACGTGGCCGTGCCCTGCGGGTCCACGGTCGAATCGGTCTGTGGGCCGTGTGCCCGGAAGGCGCGGGCGCTGCGGATCGCCCAATGCCGGGAGGGCTGGCACCTGGCCGAGGAACCCGACTTCACCCCGGAACCGCCGAACGCCGAACAGACGGCCATGGTCGCCTACCGGGCCGACCTGGTGAAGCTCTACCGCCAGGCCGAACGAGACGGCGAAGCCGGGCACGCCGACGAGCTGCGGGAGGCCATCCGCGAGGCGGATGCGGAACTTCGGCAACTCGGCGTCCGCGGCCACCTGCCCTCCCCCGACGCCCCGACGACCCGGCCGCCCCGGCGGTCCACGCGTCGGCGGCAGGACGCGCCGAACCTGCCCCGGCGGCGAGTGGCCCAGCGCACCATCGGCCGCGAATACGCCGGGAAGTATCGGCCGTCGATGTTCGTCACCCTCACTCTGGATTCCTACGGGCGGGTGCGCGAGGACGGCACACCCGCCGATCCGGCCGGCTATGACTATCGGCGGGCGGCCCGGGATGCGGTGCACTTCGCCTCGCTGGTGGATCGGTGGTGGCAGAACCTCCGCCGGGTTGTCGGTTGGGACGTGCAGTACTTCGCCGCCGTCGAACCCCAACGCCGCGGCGCACCCCACCTGCACACCGCGCTGCGCGGGTCGATCCCGCACGAGGTGATCCGCCAGGTCACCGCGGCCACCTACCACCAGGTGTGGTGGCCGGCGCACGACGAGCTGGTCTACTCCGGCGACCGGATGCCCGTCTGGGACCCTGAGCGGCGCGCCTTCGTGGACCCGGACATCCGGCAGGCGTTGACTGCGTGGGAGGACGCGGTAGCCGACCTCGACGAGCCGGCCCACACGGTCGTCTTCGGGGCGCAGGTGCACTCCAAGGGCATCCTCGGCGGCACCGAGGAAGCCGGCCGCCACATCGGCTACCTGACCAAATACCTCACCAAGTCCATCGGCGAGGTGGTCGAACAGCACACCGCCGCCCAATACCAGCACGCGGACCGGCTGCACGCCGAACTGGCCATCACCCCGTGCTCGGAACGCTGCCCCGTCTGGCTGCTCTACGGCATCCAACCCAGGGGCGCGCACTCCCGGATGACGCCGGGCCACTGCAAAGGCCGCGCGCACCGGAGGGAAACCCTCGGCCTGCCCGGCCGGCGGGTCCTCGTCTCGCGGAAGTGGTCGGGCAAGACGCTGGCCGACCACAAGGCCGACCGCAAACGGTTCGTCCTGGACGCCCTCGCCGCCGTAGGGATCGCCAAGCCGCAGCGGGACACCTCCCGGTTGATCTGGACCAAGGTCCAACCCGGAGACCCGAAGGTCCCGCCTCGGGCGCATCTGCTGCTGCACGCGATCGCCGAACGCATCCGGTGGCGCGCCGAGTACGACCGCGCGCTACTCGCCGCTGCCGGGCCACCGGACGACGCCGATGTTTCGGCAATTCCACATGCGGCGTGATCACTGGGGGAGAGATGAGCGCGAAGGAAAGCCCGTGGGCGGTTGATCGCTCTCGGTTGATGACAGTTCGTGAGGTGCTGGACGAGTTGGGCGGCACGGTGTCGCGTGACACCTTCTACCGCTGGCGCCAGCTCGGCGTGGCTCCGCCGGCGTTCCGGCTGCCCAACGGCGAGTTGCGGATTCGGCGCGGTGACTTCCTCAACTGGCTGGATGGCCTGCGGAGTGATGCCGCGTGAACCTGACCTACAACGTGCGCTTTTGGGAGATTCAAACCAAGAAGAACCGTCGTCGCCCGTACGGCGTGCGGTGGATCACGGCTGGCCGGGAGCACCAGGAGTGGTACGCGACCAAAGCACTGGCGAACAGCCGGCGCTCTGAGTTGATCCAGGCTGCCCGAAAGGGCGAACCGTTCGACGTGGACACTGGCCTACCCGCGTCGATGGTCCGGGAGGAATCGGACCGAACCCTGCTGGATGTCGCACGTGAGTACGTCGCCGGCCTCTGGGCGGACGCTCCGCCGACGACCCGGAAGACGGTGGTGGACTCGCTGGCGGGGCCGCTTGCTGCCTTCGTCCGCGATCCGGACAGCGGGCCTGAGTTCGCAGTGCTGCGGCACCTGTTGGTGAGTCGGCTGCTGCCCCCGTCGGGCGATGACGGCGAGTTGACCGGCGACTTGGCTGCGGCCGCGCACTGGTTGGAGTCGGCGTCACGGCCGGTGGCAGACCTGACGGACAAGCCAACTGCTCGCGAGTTCCTTCGATCGTTGAGCCTGACCACGCGCGGCCGGTCGGCGGCTCCGTCCACGGTGCGTTCTCGGCGGGCGAATGCGTACGGGCTGCTTCAGTACGTCGTGGAGGCGGGCCTACTCGACGCGAACCCGCTGGCCGGGCTGAAGGTGCAGCGCGAGCATGTCACCGACGTGGTGGACCCACGGGTCGTGGTGAACCCTGCCCAGGCGCGGCAACTGCTCGCCGCAGTGACCTATGTCGGTACCCGGGACCCGGACCGGGGTCGGCGGCTACTCGGGTTCTTCGCGTGCTTGTACTACGCGGGCCTGCGTCCGGCTGAGGCACTGGCCCTGGGCGAGGCGGACTGTGACCTCCCGAGCGAAGGGTGGGGTGAGCTTCTGCTCTGGCGGTCGCTGCCGGCCACGAACAGCAGGTACACGAACAACGGTGCCGTTCACGAGCAGCGCTCGCTCAAGCGACGGGCCGACCGGGAGGTCCGGCCGGTCCCGATTCCCCCGGCCCTGGTCGCGATCCTGCGGGAACACTTGGACCGGTACGGGACAGCGGCGGATGGCCGGCTGTTCTCCGGGACACGCGGGGGAGTGGTCCCGGCCTCGGCCTACCACCGTGTGTGGCACGCCGCGCGGTTACTCGGCCTCTCACCCCAGCAGGCCGCGTCACCCCTCGCTCGGCGACCGTATGACCTCCGCCATGCCGCGGTGTCAACGTGGCTCAACGCCGGGGTCCCGGTCACCGAGGTTGCCGCTCGCGCGGGGCACTCCGTCGCCGTGCTGCTCAACGTCTATGCGAAGTGCATGGACGGGCAGCGCGAGCACATCAACCGGAAGATTGACGATGCGCTCCAATGATCCAGTGTCGGTGGCGAGCAAGGCCCACGGACTCCGCGTCCCGTGGGCCTTGCGCCGTTTCGGGACACCGGGCACGCTGGACGGACGTCGGGTGGCATTACTGCAGGTCAGGAGCTTTGTACTTGTCCCGTGGCTGTCCCGTGGACGCTGCCCGTCACTGCCAGACGGACACAGACGGTGACGGACCCTCGAACGCGGTGGCGGGCGCGTTCTTCCTGGTGAGGGCGCATCTCGCCTGGTCGGCGCCGTTGATCAACCAAGCCCGAGGAAGCGCGCAAGAGCTTCTACGAGATGCTGCCCCCGGGCGGCGGGGACGGCTGAGCCGAGCATCCCGGCGACGTGGTCACGGCACGCGTTGACCAGGCACTGAGCTCTTTCAGCGTTGCGGCCGGTGGCCTGGGTCGCGGTGGTTCGAGGGCGGTGTCTCGGAGCCGGGAGCGGTCGGCTGCCGGCCTCCTGCCGGGGGTAAGGGCGCCCGGCGCTCGTTGCCTGGCTCGTCCGGCGCGGTCCGGTTCCGCTCGTCGCCTGTCCTGCCGTCCGCGCCCTCCGCCGGGCGCCGTTCCCGCGTGGGCTGGTCGCGGGGCGGCGGCACCGCCCGGACGGCACGGTCGCGCTGGGCGGCGCGGGCCCGTTCCAGCCGCTGCCACCTGCGGCGCTCCCGCCGGGTCATCTTCGCCGGCCACATCTCCTCGATCGCGCTGTTGAAGTGGGCGCCGATCACGATCGCCAACCCGATGAAGAAGGTGAACAGCAGGAACGCGATCGGGGTGGCCAGCGCGCCGTAGGTGTAGCCGGTGGTGGTGATCCAGCCGATGTAGAGCCGCAGCCCGATGCTGGACAGCAGGAAGACGATCATGGCCAGCGCCGCCCCGGGCAGCCCCCGGTGCCAGGGCAGCTTCCTCGGCAGCGCCACCCTGTACAGCGTGGCCAGCGCGAGGACCAGCAGCACCGCGGTGGCCGGGTAGTAGAACGTGCCGATCAGCACGCCGACCGTGGGCTGCCAGGAGTCCGGGAACACCCGGGGCAGCAGGCCGGGGCCGAGCGCCAGCACCGGCAGACCCACCACCGCGACGATCAGCCCGACCAGGTACAGGCCCAGCGCGAAGAAGCGCTGCAGCACCGCATGCCGCACCCCGTACTGGCCGTAGGCGACGGTGATCGCGTCCACGAACGAGGCGATCGCCGAGGACCCGGCCCACAGCGAGATGATGAAGCCCAGCGAGATGATCTCGCTGTGCGCCTTGGTGAGGATGTCCGCCACGGTCGGCGCGATGATCTGCTCGACCACGTTGCGGCTGAACACCGTGCGGGAGAAGTCGAGGATCCGGTCCTGGACGGCGTGCACCACCACCGGGCCGAACCAGTCGCCCACGAAGCCCAGGCAGCCGAGCAGCGCGAGCAGCAGCGGCGGCAGGGACAGCGTCTGCCAGAACGCCGCCTCGGCGGCCTCGGAGAAGATGTTCCCGTCCCAGGCCTTCAGGACGGTGCGCACGACCAGGTCGCGGGCGCGCCTCCGGGTGGTGGACTCACCACTCGGCGGCGTGCTCGACCCCGACTCGTCACGCTGCGCACCCATCTCAGGGCCAAGCATGTCGCATTCGGAGGCCGCGCGTGCGACGGGTCCCACATCCCGCCGACATGTCGTGGCGTGCGCGGTGCGGGCGGGTCGCACCGGGTAGGCTCGGTGTCCCCGCCGGCGCGCCGGGCGCGGCGGCGGGCAGCACCGCCCTCACCGGGTACCCGCGACGAACGCGGGCGCTGCCACCCTCGGCAGCCCAGCGGTGGGGGCGTTCGTGTGCGTGACATCCGGTGTGGCGTCCCAGGAAGGAGCGGAGAGTCCGTGGCCCAGCCCGACTCCCTGGCCCCGACCGAACCGACGGCCAGCCCCGCGTCCCGGCCGCTGCGCTCCTGGCAGCGCCGGGCGCTGACCAAGTACCTGGCCAAGCGGCCGAAGGACTTCCTTGTCGCGGCCACTCCCGGGGCCGGGAAGACGGCGTTCGGGTTACGGGTGGCCGCCGAGTTGCTGGCCGACCGCACCGTCGAGGCGGTCACCGTGGTCACCCCCACCGAGCACCTCAAGCACCAGTGGGCGCAGGCCGCGGCCGCGCACGGTATCCCCGTCGACGGGAACTTCCGCAACACCACCGGCGCCACCTCGCGCGACTTCCGCGGCGTCGCCCTCACCTACGCGCAGGTCGCCGCGCATCCCAGCCTGCACCGGGTCCGTACCGAGAACCGCAGGACCCTGGTGATCCTGGACGAGATCCACCACGCCGGCGACGCCAAGTCCTGGGGCGAGGCGGTGCGCGAGGCGTTCACCCCGGCGGTGCGGCGGCTGGCGCTGACCGGCACGCCGTTCCGCAGCGATGACAACCCGATCCCCTTCGTGGAGTACGAACCGGACGGCGAGGGTGTGCTGCGCAGCCGCGCCGACCACTCCTACGGCTACGCCGACGCGCTCGCCGACGGCGTGGTCCGGCCGGTGATCTTCCTTGCCTACTCCGGCGAGGCGAGCTGGCGGAACAGCGCCGGGGAGGAGTTCTCCGCCCGGCTGGGCGAGCCGATGACCGCCGAGCAGGCCGGGCGGGCCTGGCGCACCGCGCTGGACCCGGCGGGGGAGTGGATCCCCGCCGTGCTGCACGCGGCCGACGTGCGGCTGTCCCAGCTCCGCGCGGGTGGCATGCCGGATGCCGGCGGGCTGGTCATCGCCTCCGATCACGAGTCGGCCAAGGCATACGCGCAGATCCTGCGGCGCACCACCGGGCACGAGCCGGTCGTGGTGCTCTCCGACGACCCGAAGGCCTCGGACCGGATCGCCGAGTTCGCCGACTCCGACGAGCGCTGGCTGGTCGCGGTGCGGATGGTCAGCGAGGGCGTGGACGTGCCCCGGCTGGCCGTCGGGGTGTACGCGACCAGCGCGTCCACCCCGCTGTTCTTCGCCCAGGCCGTCGGCCGGTTCGTCCGTGCCCGCGCCGCCGGGGAGACCGCCAGCGTGTTCCTGCCCAGCGTGCCGGTGCTGCTGCAGCTGGCCAGCGAGCTGGAGGCGCAGCGGAACCACGTGCTCGGCAAACCGCACCGGGAGAAGGCCGGCTGGGACGACGAGCTGCTCGCCGACGCCAACCGCACCAAGGACGAGCCCGGCGAGGAGGAGCGCGCGTTCACCGCGCTGGGCGCCTCCGCCGAACTGGACCAGGTCATCTACGACGGCAACTCGTTCGGCACCGCGGCCTTCTCCGGGTCCGCCGAGGAGCAGGACTACCTCGGCCTGCCCGGCCTGCTCGAACCGGAGCAGGTGCGGGCCCTGTTAAGGCAGCGCCAGGAGCAGCAACTCGCCGAGGCGAGCCGGCGGAAGCAGGCCGAGCCGGAACCGGCCCCGGCGGCGCCGGCGCGCCCGGCGTCCGTGCAGGAGCGGCTGGCCGGGCTGCGCCGCGAGCTGAACACCCTGGTCGCGCTGCACCATCACCGAACGGGCAAGCCGCACGGCGTGATCCACAGCGAGCTGCGCAAGTACTGCGGCGGACCGCCCACCGCGATGGCCAGCGTGGAGCAACTCGAGGAGCGCATCGCCACGCTGCGCTCGTGGTGATCCCGCCCGCCACCCCCGCGCTCACCAGCCGGAACGCGGGCCGCCGGGGTCCGGGGCGCCGTCGAGGCGCTCGAGCGGTGTGCGGCTGTTCGGAGTAGCCGGGGATGTCCGGTCTCGGCTGGTTACCGGTCCGTTGCCGCATTGTGTCGTAAGAGGCGGTCCTGTACCGATTCAGTCGGCTATTCATGACCTTGCCGTCGACTTAAGTTGTGGCGCACAACATTTCCCGGTGACGCAGACCACGGCGGTCCACCGCGAGCCGGGGAGTTCACCAGAAGGGGACGCGGATGCGCAGGAAGACCCTCGCCCTCGTCGCAGCGGGTGCGGGCACGGTGCTGGCCCTCGCGGCGTGCGGCAACAACAGCGGCGGCGGCGCCGCGGGCGGCAGTTCGAACGGTGCCTCGGCCGGTGGTGGCCCGAAGGTCGGCGTGATCCTGCCGGACACCAAGTCGTCGGCCCGGTGGGAGAGCTTCGACAAGCCGCTGCTGCAGCAGGCGATGCAGGCCGCCGGTGTGGATGCGGACATCCAGAACGCCCAGGGCGACCCGCAGAAGTTCGCCACCCTGGCGGACGGCATGATCCAGCGGGGCGTCAAGGTGCTGATGATCGTCAACCTCAGCTCCGAGGGCGGCGCCGCGGTGGAGAAGAAGGCACAGGCCGCCGGCATTCCCACGATCGACTATGACCGCCTGACCCTGGGCGGCACCGCCGACTACTACGTGTCCTTCGACAACGTCAAGGTCGGCCACCTGCAGGGCCAGGGCCTGGTGGACTGCCTGAGCGCGAAGAACGCCCCGAAGGGCGCGAACATCATCGAGATCGAGGGCTCGCCCACCGACAACAACGCCACGCTGTTCCACCAGGGCCAGGAGCAGGTGCTCAAGCCGAAGTACGACTCCGGCGACTACAAGCTGGTGCAGAGCCAGCCGGTGGACCAGTGGGACAACCAGAAGGGCGGCCAGCTCTTCGAGCAGATCCTGACCTCCAACGGCGGCAAGGTGGACGGTGTGGTCGCGGCCAACGACGGCCTGTCCCTCGCGGTGATCACCGTGCTGCAGAAGAACGGGCTGAACGGCAAGGTGCCGGTGACCGGCCAGGACGCCACCGTGGACGGGCTGAAGGCGCTGCTGCGCGGCGACCAGTGCGTGAACGTGTTCAAGCCGATCAAGCAGGAGGCCGAGGCCGCGGCCAAGATCGCGATCGCGCTGGCCAAGGGTGACAGGTCCGCCGCCGACCAGGTGGCCAAGGCCAGCTCGCACGACCCGCAGGGCAACCGCGATGTCAAGTCGGTGCTGCTCGACCCGATCATGATCAAGAAGCAGGATGTCAAGCAGGTGATCGACTCCGGCGAGGTCAAGGCCAGCGACGTGTGCTCCGGTGACGTGGCGCAGCTCTGCCAGGCCGCCGGCATTCCGGCCAGCTGATCCCGGCGCCCGCCGATGGTCTGCCGCGGTGGGGTTTTCGTCAGCGTCGACGAGAGCCCCGCCGCGGTTTCCACCGTGTCAGGGCGCGACTCGCGAACGAAGGAGGGAGATGTCCCGTGGGCGAGCCGATCCTCGAACTGCGTGGCGTGAACAAGAGCTTCGGTCCGGTGCATGTGCTGCACGACGTGGACTTCACGGTGCGGGCCGGCGAGGTCACCGCACTGGTCGGTGACAACGGTGCCGGCAAGTCGACGCTGGTGAAGTGCATCGCCGGCATTCATTCGATGGACTCCGGCGAGGTGCGGTTCGCCGGCAGCCCGGTCCACGTACACGGCCCGCGCGAGGCCGCCGCGCTCGGCATCGAGGTCGTTTACCAGGACCTCGCCCTGTGCGACAACCTCGACATCGTGCAGAACATGTTCCTCGGCCGGGAGCAACTGCGGGGCGGGCTGCTGGACGAGGCCGAGATGGAGCGCAAGGCCAGGCAGACGCTGGCCTCGCTGTCGGTGCGCACGGTGAAGTCGGTACGCACCCTGGTGTCGGCGCTGTCCGGTGGGCAGCGGCAGACCGTGGCGATCGCCAAGGCGGTGCTCTGGGAGAGCCGGGTCGTGCTGCTGGACGAGCCGACCGCGGCGCTCGGCGTGGCGCAGACCCGCCAGGTGCTCGACCTGGTCCGCCGGCTCGCCGAGCAGGGCCTCGGCGTCGTGCTGATCAGCCACAACATGGCCGACGTCTTCGAGGTGGCCGACCGGATCGCCACGCTGTACCTGGGCCGCATGGTCGCCGAACTGCCGGCCAAGGAGGTCACCCACAGCCAGGTGGTCGAGCTGATCACCGCCGGACGCTCCGGCGACCTCGGCATGGCCCGACCGGAAGCTGCCACCGTTTGATGACCGCCCCTTCATTGTCTACTTCGGACCGGCGCGCGACCCGCGCCGAGGACCGCTTCTCCGCGAGGACGAGAGCATGACCGACATTCCCGCCGGCACCGCCACCGGCACCCCACCCGACGACCGCGCGGCCCGTGGCGCCGGCCAGGCCCCGGGCCCGTCCCGGCCGTCCGGCGCGATCTCCGACTTCGGCATCGACACCACCTCCCGGTCAAGCGGCGAGGCGGTCCGCGACTACCTGGCCCGCGTGCGCGGCGGCGAGTTGGGCTCGCTGCCCGCGGTGCTGGGCCTGCTCGCGCTGGTCGTCGTGTTCAGCGTGCTGTCCGGCGACTTTCTCACCCTGGGCAACATCGCCAACCTGCTCGCCCAGGGGGCGGGCACCACGGTGATCGCGATGGGCCTGGTGTTCGTGCTGCTGCTCGGCGAGATCGACCTGTCCGCCGGCACCGCGTCCGGTGTCACCGCCGCGGTGCTCGCGCTGCACCTGGTGCGCGACGGCAACCTGCTTGGCGGCATGGGCAGCATGGTGTTCGCCCTGTTCATCGCCGGCCTGCTGCTCGCCGTGGTGCTGGCGGTGGTGGCCAGGATGTGGGCCGGCGCCGCCATGGCCGCCGTGGCCATCCTCATCTCCCTGCTCGGCCTGCCGGCCAACCCGTGGCTGGAGATGCTGCTCGCGCTGTGTGTCGGCGCCGCGATCGGCTCGCTGACCGGGTTCCTGGTGGCCAAGGTCGGCATTCCCTCCTTCGTGGTCACCCTGGCGCTGTTCCTCGCCTGGGGCGGCGTGGTGCTGCAGTTCATCGGCGAGGGCGGCACCCTCGGCCTGCGCAACGACGTGCTGTTCGCGGTGGCCAACGGCAACCTGTCCACGCTGGGCAGCTGGGTGCTGTTCGTGGCCGCCGGTGGCGGGTACCTCGCGGTGGTACTGAACCGGCACTACAGCCGGCTGCGGCGCGGCCTGGTCGCCCCGCCGACCGGTCTGGTGCTCGCCAAGGTCACAGCGATCCTGGTGCTCGGCGCGGTGGCCACCTACCTGCTCACATTGAACCGCTCGCACAACCCGTCGGTGGTGATCAGCGGCGTGCCGTACGTGGTGCCGATCGTGCTCGCGCTGCTGGTGCTCGGCACGTTCGTGCTGGACCGCACCAGCTACGGCCGGCACCTCTACGCGGTCGGCGGCAACCGGGAGGCCGCCCGCCGGGCCGGTATCGATGTGGCCAAGGCGCGGATGAGCGTGTTCGTCATCTGCTCCTCGGTGGCCGCCATCGGTGCGATCATCTACTCGTCCAAGGTCGGCTCGGTCGACCCGCAGGCCGGTAACGGGAACACCCTGCTGTTCGCCGTGGGCGCGGCGGTGATCGGCGGAACGTCCCTGTTCGGTGGCAAGGCACGGGTGCGGGACGCGGTCATCGGTGGCGCCGTCATCGCCGTCATCAACAATGGTCTCGGCCTGCTCGGCCAGGGCGCCGCGGTGGTGTCCATCGTGACCGGTCTGGTGCTGCTGCTCGCGGCGAGCGTGGACGCGCTCTCCCGGCGGCGGGCGGCGGCCGGCCGGTGAGTGGACAAGCCGCGAGCCTGTTCCCGAACCGGGGCACCCACGGTGAGGAGGGTTCGGGAACAGGCACCGAGACCGAGGGAGTGAGGTGACCAGCACGCCGACCGCGGGAACGCGACCGGACGACGTCCGCAGGCACAACCGCACCGCGCTGCTGCGCCGGCTGCACGTGGCCGGGCCCTGCACGCGCGCCGCGCTGGCCGCCGAACTCGGCCTCAACCGGAGCACGATCAAGGCGTTGGTGGACGGCCTCGCCGCGGCCGGCCTGGTGGCCGAGCGGCTGCCGGTGCAGCGCAGCGGCGCGGGCCGGCCCTCGCTGCTCGTGCTGCCCCAGCCGCACGCCGCCGTGGTGCTCGCGGTGGACATCCGGGTGGAGCAGGTGGCCATGGGGCTGGTCGGCATCGGCGGGGAGATCCTCGGCCGGTGCAGCTGGAGCCTGCGGCGCGGGGCCAGTCACCCGACCGAGGTCATCACCCGGGTGGCGGACTCGTTCCGGCCGCTCGCCGAGGAACTGGCCACCGACGTGGTCGGCGTCGGCGTGTCCGTGCCCGGCGTGGTGCGCCAGTCCGACGGGCTGGTGCACGAGGCACCGAACCTGCACTGGACCGGGGTGCGGCTCGGCGAACGGCTCTCCGCCGTGCTCGATCTGCCGGTGAAGGTGGGCAACGACGCCGAACTCGGCGCGCTCGCCGAGCACGTGCGCGGGGCGGCCAGGGACGCCGCGGACATGGTGTACGTGTCGGCGGACGTCGGCGTCGGCGGCGGAGTGATCTCCAGCGGCTCGGCGCTGCGCGGCGCGGGCGGCTACGTCGGGGAGATCGGCCACATGGCCATCCGCCCGGACGGGCGGCCGTGCTACTGCGGCTCGAGGGGCTGCTGGGAGACCGAAGTGGGGGAGGCCGCGCTGTGCCGCGCGCTGGCCATCCCGGAGGATTCGCCGCGCGGTGCGGTGGTGGCCGAACTGCGCGAGCTGGCCGCCGATCCGGAGGTGGCCATGCGCCGCCTCGGCGAGTTCGCCGAGTGGCTGGCCCTCGGTCTGGTGAACGTGGTGAACCTGCTGGGTCCCGAACTGGTGGTGCTCGGCGACCTGTTCGCGGTGCTGCCCGCCGCGGTGGTCGACTGGGTCGGGCACGCGGTACGGGAACGCAGCCTGGTCAGCCGCGCCGTGGGGGGCACCCGGGTGGTCACCTCGCCACTGGGCCGGGACGCCAAGCTGATCGGCGCGGCCGAGCTGGCCTTCGAACCCGTGCTGAGCGCCATCTGACAGCCGGTTCTGGACTGGCCGGCGGTGACGAGCACGGGAACGCGCCAGGCCGCGTTCCGGGACACCCGCCGACCGCTGGCCGGACCCGCGGACGGCGGCGGGCGGGAACCCTTCCGGGTTCCCGCCCGCCAATGTCTTGATCCGAGTTGCTCCGCGCCGTCAGCCTTCCTGCAACTCGGCTGCTAGCTCACGGAGCTTGCCCTGGTGCTCCCGGGCATGATGCCCGCAGAACAGCAGTTCGCCGCCGGACGGCAGGATGGCGCGGACGCGTGCAGCGGCCCCACAGCGGTCGCAGCGGTCAGCAGCGGTCAGTTCGGGGCGGGTGAGTGTGGGCGTCATGGGTGTCTCTCCCTCCGTCCCGGCACCGGGGCCCGGTGCCCTCGATCCGGCTGCGACCACGGCGGCCTGGCTGGTCTGCAGTGCTCGCTGCTTCCACTCTTGCAGACGCCTGCGCGGTCGTCAGTGTTCCCATGCCGACCGCAATGCCCATCACACCGGAAACACCCGGATGCAGCACAACTGACGCCGGGGTGAATGTGATGTTGCCGACAAGAGAACCGGACGGCGTGCACTCAACCGTACATAACGCCGGCTCCCGGGCCACCCATGCCCCCACAGGGGTTCGCGCAGGGTGAACGTCGCTGTTCGTGGCCGGATGCCCCGACCGGCGGGTCAGACCTGCAGCGGGACCTCGTGGATCTCGTCGGCCGGGTGCCCGGTGCGCTGGTGCACGTGCTGCACGGCATCGGCCGAGGGCGCCTCGGACAGGCAGTACACGGTGCCGGTGGCCGGGTCCGCCCACGCGTTCACGAACGTGACGCCCTCCTCCGCCTGAATGGCGACGTCCGCCTCGTGGGCCTGCCGGAGTTCGTCCTCGGTGATGCCCACCATGCCGTGGTGGACGTCCATGAAGGTAGCCATGCGCCACCCCCTCGCGCGGCTGCGACGCCGGATGCGTCTGCACCGACCGTAGGGGCGCACCGCCGGCCTCGCCCAGGGACGTTCGGCCCGCAGCCGGAGCCGCGCTCCGGCCGCTCCCGCGGTCCGCGGCGGCCGGCGACCACCGCCGGTGGCACGCGAACGGCCCCCGACCCGGTGGACGCGGATCGGGGGCCGTCGACGCGTGTTCGCTTCAGTCCAGGTAGTCGCGCAGCACCTGGGAGCGGGACGGGTGACGCAGCTTGGACATGGTCTTGGACTCGATCTGCCGGATACGCTCCCGCGTCACGCCGTACACCTGGCCGATCTCGTCCAGGGTGCGCGGCTGGCCGTCGGTGAGCCCGAACCGCAACCGGACCACCCCGGCCTCCCGCTCGGACAGCGTGGCCAGCACCGACTGCAACTGGTCCTGCAGCAGCGTGAACGACACCGCGTCCACGGCCACCACGGCCTCGGAGTCCTCGATGAAGTCGCCGAGCTGGCTGTCGCCCTCGTCGCCGATGGTCTGGTCCAGCGAGATGGGCTCCCGGGCGTACTGCTGGATCTCCAGCACCTTCTCCGGGGTGATGTCCATCTCCTTGGCCAGCTCCTCCGGGGTGGGCTCGCGGCCCAGGTCCTGGAGCAGCTCGCGCTGGATCCGGCCCAGCTTGTTGATCACCTCGACCATGTGCACCGGGATGCGGATGGTGCGGGCCTGGTCGGCCATGGCGCGGGTGATCGCCTGGCGGATCCACCAGGTGGCGTAGGTGGAGAACTTGTAGCCCTTGGTGTAGTCGAACTTCTCCACCGCGCGGATCAGGCCCAGGTTGCCCTCCTGGATCAGGTCCAGGAACGCCATGCCGCGGCCGGTGTACCGCTTGGCCAGCGAGACCACCAGCCGCAGGTTCGCCTCGAGCAGGTGGTTCTTGGCCTTCTCGCCGTCCCGGATGATCCAGCGCAGGTCGCGGCGGAGCTGCGGGTTGAGCTTCTCGCCCTCGTCCTCGGCCTTGCGCATCCGCTCCGCGGCGTACAGGCCGGCCTCGATCCGCTTGGCGAGTTCGACCTCCTCCTCCGCGTTCAGCAGCGCGACCTTGCCGATCTGCTTGAGGTACGCCCGGACCGAGTCGGCGGAGGCGGTCAGCTCGGCGTCCTTGCGCGCCTGCCGCAGCGCCTCCGACTCCTCCTCGTCCCAGACGAAGTCCGCGTCCTCGGCGGCGGCCTCGTCCTCCTCGGTCGCGGCGACGTCCTCGACCAGATCGACTTCCACGTCGGCCAGGTCGACGTCGACGTCTTCGATGTCCTCGGGCTCTACCGTCTCGGTGACCTTGGCGACCTTGGGTGTGGGGGTGGCGGACTTGCCGGCCGTCCCGGTCTTCGACTTGCGCGGCGACCGGGAGGTCTTGGTGCCGGCCGACTTCTTCGTCCCGTTCGACTTGCCAGCCGTCTTGGTAGCGGTCGACTTGGCAGCGGTCTTGCGAGCCGGGGCCGCCTGCACGGCGTCCTCGGTGTCCGCGGTGGCCCGGGTCTTGCTACCCGAGGCGGCCTTGGCTGTCTTCGCGGCGCTCGCAACGGTGCTGGAGCGTCGGGTTGCGGGTTCTGCGGCTGCCACGTACGCCCTTTCGCAACGGTCGATCACGGCAGGCCGAAGGGCGCGAACCTCGGCCGCCAGCGTTCGGGGGAGCACCGGCCGGCCTTGAGCCGGCGGCACCGTTCCATTGTAACGACGTGCGCGGGGTCCGGTTGTGGCGAGCGCGCCGCGATGGCGTGACGGCCGGCGTTCCCGCAGCTAGACGCGTGGCCGTCGAATCGAAAGAGGGCACGCTCGCCAGCCCGCGGCGGCCAGGCGCGAAAGACCGTCGCCGATCACCGCAACCGGACCCGGCGCCTCACTGCGGGATTCCGGCCGCCGCGGCGGCGGCAGCGCCGACGATGCCCGCGTCATTCTTCAGCGCGGCGGGCACCACCTCGGTGCGTACCTTGAGCAGCGGCAGCCACTTCTCGGCCTTCTTGCTGACCCCGCCGCCGGCGATCACCAGGTCCGGCCAGATCAGGTTCTCCAGCACCTGCAGGTACCGGGACACCCGCTGCGCCCACTCCTCCCAGGAGAGGTCCTTCTCCTCCTTCACCGAGGCGGCGGCGCGCTTCTCCGCGTCCTTCCCGTCCACCTCCAGATGGCCGAACTCGGTGTTCGGCACCAGCTTTCCGGCCAGGAACAGCGCGCTGCCGATGCCGGTACCGAAGGTCAGCAGCACGACGACGCCGCCCCGCCCCACGCCGGAGCCGAAGCGCATCTCCGCCATGCCGGCCGCGTCCGCGTCGTTGAGCATCGTGACGTCGTCCGGGCGGCGGCCCAGCCGGGCGGCGAACAGCGCGGCGGCGTCGGTGCCGATCCACTTGGTGTCGATGTTGGCGGCGGTGAGCGCGGTGCCCTGCTTGATCACGCAGGGCAGGGTGATGCCGACCGGGCCGTCCCAGCCGAACTTCTCCACGACCTCGGCGACCGCGTCGGCCACCGCGTCGGGCGTCGAGGGCTGCGGGGTGGGCACGCGCAGCCGCTCACCGACCAGCACGCCCGCTTCCAGGTCGACGAGGCCGCCCTTGATACCGGACCCGCCGATGTCAACACCGAACCCGCGGGTAGTCCCCATCCCCGTGGTCCCTTCCTACTCGATTCAGTCCGTGGTGTGCCGAGAGGCTAGCTCGGTGTGGTCCGATAGTCCCGTGCGAGTCGAGCATGCGGAACTGTCAGGGTCCGAACTGCGCGATCTGCGGGCCGTCTCGGCCCGGGTGGCGACCGAGGCGGCCGAGCTGGTCCGCACCCGCAGAGTGACCGGTGTGGGCGATGTCGACACCAAGAGCTCCGAGACGGACGTCGTGACCGAGACCGACCGGGCCGCGGAGCGGCTGGTCCGCGACCGTCTCGCCGAACTGCGCCCCGGCGAACCCGTGCTGGGCGAGGAGGAGGGTGGCGGGGACGACTCCGCCGGCGCCGGCCTGTGCTGGGTGGTCGACCCGATCGACGGCACGGTCAACTTCCTCTACGGCTTCCCCTGGTACGCGGTGTCGGTGGCGGCGCAGGTGGACGGCGTCTCGGTGGCCGGCGCGGTGGTGGAGCCGCCCAGCGGGCGGGTCTGGACGGCGGCCAGGGGACTCGGCGCCGAGCTGGACGGCCGGCCGCTGCGCGCCTCCGCCGCGACCCGCCTGGAGACGGCCCTGGTGGCCACCGGGTTCGGTTACCAGGCGGCCCGCCGGCAGCGGCAGGCCGCCGCGGTGGCGGAGCTGCTGTTCCGGGTGCGCGACATCCGCCGCGCCGGAGCGGCCTCGCTGGACCTGTGCGCGGTCGCCGCCGGATGGTTGGACGGCTACGTGGAGCAGGGCCTGCACCGGTGGGACTGGGCCGCCGGCGCGCTGATCGCCGAGGAGGCCGGCGCGGTGGTGCGGCTGCCGGGCACGGATCCCGAGGGGATCGGCGCGCACACCCTGATGGCGGCCGCCCCGGGAGTGGCCACCGAGCTGCGCACCGCGCTGGTCGAATGCGGCTTCGGCGGCCTCTGACGGCCTGGTCCGGAACTGGACGGACCTGCGATGACGAGTAGGGGAACGCGCTGGGGCGAAGCCCCGAGATCGCGGGGGCGGGGCGCCCCGTCAGGAATAACCGGAGTCATGTCCCTGTCGCGCCCCGGCGACGCGATCGCGGCGCGCGTTCCGGAACAGGCACTGAGCTTGTTGTTTAACCTCCGGGTGGCGCGGCCCGACCCCCGGGTGATCATGGATGAAGCCCTTGGTTGATCATTCCTCTTGCGCCAGATGGAAGATCACAACCAAGGGCTTCAGTTGATCAGTGT